>CAVZEV010000001.1:0-58909 GCA_963774405.1 uncultured Solirubrobacterales bacterium
CAAAACACTCTGTGAGGCTCAGCGCCGACATGGAAGGTGCCGCCACCCACCTGAGTAGCTGACGCAGACGCCAACCCCGCGGGGTTGGCGTCTGGCGTCGCGGCCAGGGTGGGCGCCGGCGGTGACGGCATGACTCGAAAACACTCTGACCCCCTCACCGAGGGGCGTCCTGCATTGGATTTGTCTGCCGCTCGCCGCCGGTGCCGGCCCGGCCACCGCCACTGGCCTGATCAGAAGCCCGTCCGCCCCTCGGGGCGTGACTCATCACAGCCTTGCCGAGCGGATTCTCACCCGGGCCGGCGACCGACAGCCAACCCCCGTCGAAGGAGGTCTCCGCAAGATGCTCGCAGACGAAGTCGACAACGTGATCGGGGTCGACACCCACCGTGATACCAACACCGCCCAGGCAGTGGCCGCCAAGACCGGCGCGATCGGCGCCCATACGACCACCGGTGCCGACTCGCCCGGCTACCGGCGCATGCTCGCCTTCGCGGACGAGCACACACCCGGCAGCCGGGTTTGGGCGATCGAGTCGACCGGCAGCTACGGGGCCGGCCTCACCGCCTACCTGCACGAGCACGGGGAGCGGGTGGTCGAGATCGACCGGCCGAAGCGACCGGCGAGGCGCAATGGAGCGAAGTCCGATGAGCTCGATGCACTTCGCGCTGCGCGAGAGGCCCTGGGGCGCAGGCACCTGGCCGAGCCGCGCCGCCGCGGCGAACGAGAGGCGATTCGCGTCGTCTTGCGGACTCGCCAGGGGGCCGTCCGGGCGCGCGTGATCGCGATCGGACAGCTGAAGTCGTTGATCGTCACAGCCCCGGAGAGCCTGCGCTCCTCGCTGCGGCGAAGAAGCGACAAGTGACCTCGCCGGGTGCTGCGCGCGGCTTCGCATCTGCTCCTCGCAATCGGTGGAGCACCGGATGACGGTCCGGGCGCTGCGCTCGACGGCTCGTCGCGCCCTGGCATTGGAAGCCGAGGCCGCGGAGCTCGAGGCCGAGCTCAGGCCCGTCTTGGAGGCGCTCTGCCCCCAGCTGCTCGCCGAGCCGGGCGTGGGGACCATCTCGGCCGCGGAGCTGGTCAACGCGTGGTCTCACCCGGGGCGGATTCGCTCCGAGGCCGCCTTCGCGATGCTCGCCGGCGCCGCGCCGATCCCCGCCTCCTCCGGGCAAACCGTCCGTCACCGGCTCAATCGCTGTGGTGATCGGCAGCTCAACCGCGCCCTGCACACGATCACGACATCGCGCCTGCGGCACGACGCCCGCACCCGTGCATACGCGCAGAAACGCCGGGAGGAAGGGAAGACGCCGCGGGAGATCAGGCGTTGCCTGAAGAGGTACGTGGCCCGGCAGCTGTTCCGGCTGCTGGAGGCAGAGGCGAAGATGGCCTGAGGATCTCCCGTTCGATCTTCGCTACGAGCGGGACTTGACAAACATAGAAGCATCAGCGAGGCTCCTGCCGAGCGTTTTGGGGAGGGGTGCCCGACGCCCCCACGCTCTATTCCGTCGGCACCCCGAGATAAGGAAGCGCAAACCCCGCGATTTTGCCGAAAGCCGGAGCCGCCACCGACGCACCGTAGATTTCCCCCTGCGGCTGATCGACGATCACCGAAACCAGCAGCTGCGGATCCTGCGCCGGCGCAAACCCGATGAACGAGGCCACGTACTTCGTTTCGGAGTAAGTCCCGTTTTCGGCCACCTGCGCCGTCCCGGTCTTGCCCGCCAGCTTGTACCCCGGCACGCTCACCGCCGAGGCGGTACCGCCGGCTTCCAGCACCCCCTCGAGCATTTCGCGCACCTGCGCCGCCACCGCGGCGCTGACCACCCGGTGCCCCTTCGGCTCGGGCACCTTTTCTTCGCCGATCTTCTCGAGCAGCTGCGGCCGCTTGAGGATGCCGCCGTCGGCGATCGCCTGGTAGCCGGCCATCATCTGCATCGGCGTCACCGAGAGGCCCTGGCCCATCGGCAGGTTGCCCATCGTCGAGCCCGAGTATTCGCTCAGCTTCGGCACCAGGCCGATTTCCTCGTCGGGGTACTGGACCCCCGTGCGGCGGCCGAAGCCGAAGCGGTCGATCCACTTGCTGAAGCGCTCGGCGCCCAGTTTCAGCCCGATCGTCACCGCGCCGACGTTGGAGGACTGGGCGAGGATCTGGCCCACCGTCAGCGTGATCGGCGGCCGCTGCTCGGCGTCTTCGATCACGCGGTCGGCGACGTGCAACTGCGAGGGCAGGTAGAAGGAGGATTCCGGCGTCACCACGCCTTCTTCGAGCGCGGCGGCGACGGTGAACGCCTTGAAGGTCGAGCCCGGCTCGTAGTTGAACCCGGTCGCCCGGTTCATCAGGTCTTCGGGACTGGCCGAGGAGAGGTCGGAGGGGTCGACCGGCGGCCAGTTCGCCATCGCCAGGATCTGCGAGTTGCGCGGGTCCATGACGATCGCGGTCGCGCCCTTCGGCGCGTAGGTTTCGCCGACTTCGCCCAGCACTTCCTCGGTCTTCTGCTCGATCGCCGGATCGAGCGTCAGCTGGATGCTTTCGCCGTCTTCGGGTTCGTGCGCCGTTTCGACCCGGATCGGTTCGCCGGTCGCGTCGGTGACGATGCGGCGTTCGCCGTCGCTCCCGTGCAGCACCGATTCCTCGCTTTCCTCGAGCCCGGTGAGGCCCTGGTTTTCGGAGCCGACGACGCCGATCACCTGCGCCGCCAGGTCACCCTGCGGGTAGGTGCGGCGACTGCCGGGATCCTGGCCGATGCCCTGCAGGTGCAGCCGTTCGATCCGCTTCGCGGTCGGCAGGTCGACTTCTTTGGCGAGCACCGAGTAGGTCGTTTCCGCGGTCACGGCGGCGAGCACCTTGCGCTGGTCGAGGCCGAGGATCGGCGCCAGCTTTTCCGCCGCCAGGGCGGGCTTGTTGACTTCCGGCGGCACGGCGAAGATCGTCGCCGCGTCTTCGGAGGCGGCGAGGGCGTTGCCGCGGCGGTCGAGCAGGCTGCCGCGCAGGCTGGGCAGGGCGATCGCTTCGGTCTGCTGGCTGACCGCCTCGGAGGCGAGCTTGGACCCCTGCACTCCCTGCAGCCAGAAGGCGCGGGCGCCGATCACGCAGAAGCAGAGGAGGAAGCCGGCGAAGAGGAGGCCGATCCTTCGCTCGATCACCCGCATCGAAGCGGCCCCTAGTAGCCCGAGCCGGCGGCGGCGAGTCGCTGGGCGGCGATCGCGGCGTCTTTGGGCGAGGCCTGCACGTAGCCGACCTGGTCGGTCGATGCGGTGCCAAGGCCGAAGGCCGCCGCTTCGTGGCGGATGCGGGACGAGCCGTAGAGGCGCGATACCCGCCCGTTGAGCAGCGGGTTTTCCTCCTCCAGCGCGGTGATGTTGCGCTCGATCCGGCCGGCCCCGGCGGAGAGGCTGAGGGTGACCACGTTGATCGCGACGATGCCGACCAGCAGCACGCCGAGCACGGCGATCCAGGCGCGGCCGCGGGTCATCCGCACCATCAGGCTCGAGTCGGGCAGCTGGCGCACCGCGGTTGCGGCGCCAGCCGCGATCGGGATCAGCTGGCCGCCGGGACGGCGGCTGGGCGCCTTGCGGCGGGCCGGCGCCTTGCGGGCAGGCGCTCTACGCGCCGGCGCCGCGGTGGCGGCCGCCTTGAGCGGGCGCGGTTTGCGGCGCGGCGGAGCGGCCGCGGGAGCCCGGCGAACTGTCGCCGCCTCCATCAGGACACCTCCCCTGCAGGCTCGGCGATCTTGAGCGAGACGCGCAGGTGAGCGGAGCGGGAGCGCGGGTTGGTCGCGACCTCCTCCGGGCCGGGCGCGACGGCGCGGCGGGTCAGCGGCTCGGCTTCGGGCTCGCGGCCGCAGACGCAGACCGGCAGCTCGGGCGGGCAGACGCAGCCCTTGGCGCGCTCGGCGAGGAACTGCTTGACGCGGCGGTCCTCGAGCGAGTGGAAGGAGATCGCGCCGAGGCGGCCGCCGACCGGCAGCATGCCCCAGGCCGTCGGCAGGGCGTCCTCGAGCGAGTCGAGCTCGCCGTTGACGGCGATGCGGATCGCCTGGAAGCTGCGCTTGGCCGGGTGGCCGCCGCCGAAGCGGGCCGAGGCCGGCATCCCGGCTTTGATCGCGTCGACCAGCTCGGAGGTCGTCGAGAGCGGCCTGCGGCGGCTGATCTCACGGGCGATCCCGCCGGCGTAGCGCTCCTCGCCGAAGTGCCGCAGCGCCTGGGCCAGGCGGGCCTCCGGCCACTCGTTGACGATCTCGGCGGCACTCAGCTGCTGGCGGGTGTCCATGCGCATGTCGAGGGGTGCGTCGTAGGAGTAGGAGAAGCCCCGCTCCCAGGCGTCGATCTGCATCGAGGACATTCCGAGGTCCATGTAGACCATCTCTGGGCGTAGGCCTTCGCCACGCATGGCCCGAAGCCCTGCCGCGAAGTCGCTGGAGATGAAGCGGGTCGAGCAGGGCACCTCGGCGGCGAAGGCTTCGTAGCGGGCCAGGGCGCCGGGGTCGCGATCGATGCAGATCAGCGTTCCCTCGGGCCCCAGGGCCTCGGCGACGAGGCGGGCGTGGCCGCCGGCGCCGAAGGTGCAGTCGATCGCGGTCTCGCCGGGCCGCGGCGCCAGCAGGTCGAGCAGCTCGGCGGCGAGGACGGGTTGGTGCTCGGTTGGCATATAGACAAGGTTTGCGCGAGCTAACTCTCGGCTCGGCAGGCTCGGGGTTGACCAGGCACGGCTCGCCATCTCACTCAGGCGCTCCGCTTGCGGCGAGGCCCTCGGCGATCGCCGGCGCCGAGGCGTCGAGCTCGGCCTCCTGCTTGGCCCAGGCCTCGGCGTTCCAGATCTCCAGATACTCCCCGGTGCCGACGACGACGCAGGGCCCGTTCAGCCCGGCGTGCTCGATCAGCGGCTTGGGCACGCGGATGCGCCCGGCCGAGTCGAGCTTCTCGTCGAAGGAGCCGCCGTGGAAGCGGCGGCGCAACTGGCGCGCGTCGGCGCCGAAGGGGCTGTGCGGCGAGAGGAAGCGATCGGAGAGCTGCTCGAACTCGGCGGTCGTGTGCATCCAGACGCAGGGGTCGAAGCCCTTGGAGAGAACGATGCCGTCGGAGAGGGCGGCCCTGAACCGCGACGGAACCGTGAGGCGATCCTTGGAATCGAGACTGTGCTCGTAGAGGCCCCGAAATGCCACCGCCGGTTCCTTTCTGGTGCGAGCTGTCGAGTGGACCTGGGAAACGAGTTAGGACCGGAGTGATGAGGTGGGAGGAGCCTCACCACCCCGGTCCTGGGCTTCAACTCGAGCGGCACAGTACCCCACTTCCCCCCACTTTGCAACACGACGACCCAATGCAAGCCCATTTGCAACCCGGCGCTCTTGTTCCGGTGCGCCTTATGCACGCCCGGAGTGCATAAGGCGCACCGGAAGCTCAGAAGCCGCTGAGGAGGACGTCGGCGTTGGCGATCAGGGCGGCGGTGATCATCAGCAGGACCGAGGGGACGAGGATCAGGGCGACGACGAGCTGGATCTTCGGCGCGGCGCGGGCGGCGCGCTCCTCGACCGCGCGGCGCTGGTCGCTGCGCAGGGAGCTGGACTGGCGGCGCAGCTGCTCGGCCAGCGGCGAGCCGTAGCGGCGCGAGCGCTCGATCGCCGCGCAGAGCGTGGCCAGCTCGCTGCCCGGGACGCGCTCGCGCAGCGCCCGCAGCGCCGCCGGCAGCGGCCGCCCGCAGGAGAGCTCGGCGACGGTCATCCGCAGCTCGTCGGCAAGCGGCCCCTCGCTGCTGCGGGCGAGCTCGGCAAAGCCCGAAGCCGGACCGCGCCCTGCCGCGGCGGCGACCGCGAGCAGGTCACAGGCGTCGGGCAGGGCGCCGACCAGGCGGCGCCGGCGCAGCCGCGCCCGGCGCTCGAGCAGCGCGTCGGGCGCGAGGAAGCCGGCCGCGGGCAGCCCGGCGGCGACGAGCAACGAGATGCGGCCAGGCGCCGCCGGTGCGGCCGCCAGGGCAAGGAGGGCCCCGGCGGCGGCACCGGCCAGCTTGCCGAGCAGCACGGCCGCCAGCGGCAGCCGCGGCTCGAGGCCCGAGCGGGCGATCCGCGCCGACAGGCCGAGGCGGAGCGCGGCCCGCGCCAGGCGGCCACCGCCGCGGGCGAGGCGCGAGCCGACGGTCGTGCCGCCCGCGCCGAGCTCGCGCAGTCCCGCCCAGCCGAGCAGGACCGCCACCGCGACCAGCAGGCCGGCGGCGCTCACACCGCGGTCCGGGCCCGGATCACTCGACCACCCGGGAGAGGCGCCGGATCGCGAAGAAGCCGGCGAGCTGGAGCGCGGCGGCGAGCACCAGCAGCAGCGCCGAGGCGGGCGAACCCAGCACCTTGGCGAGGAAGCCGGGCTGCAGCAGCTCGGCGAAGAGGGCGCCGCCGCTCGGCATCGCGACCACGAGCAGGCCGGTGAAGCGCGCCTGCGAGGTCGCCGCCTTGGCGTCTTCGGCGACCCGGTCACGCTCCGCCGCTCCCTCGGCGAAGCGACGCAGCAGGCCGGCCAGGTCGCCGCCGGCGAGCTGCTGGCTGAGCAAGGCCGCGGCGAGCGCGTCGACCCTCGCCGAGCGCATCCGCCGGCGCCAGGCCGCGACCGCCTCGCCGGTCGCGGCGCCGAGCTCCAGCTCCGCCCCGAGCCGCGCCAGCTCGACCGAGGCCGCTCCGTCGAGCGAGCCCGCCGCCGCCGGCAGCGAGGCCCGCAGCGAGCGCCCCGCCGTCAACGAGTCGGCGACGGCGAGGGCGACGTCGGGCAGCGCCCGCTCGACCGCGCGCCGGTAGCGCCGTCGCCGCGCCGAGAGGGCCCAGGCGGCCAGGGCCGGGCCGGCCACCGCGAGCGGCAGGGCCAAGGTGACACCGCCGATGAACCAGCCGCCGGCGACCGCCGCGGCGCTGCCGAGCACGGCGAGGCGGCGGCGCTCGGGGCTCGACGGCGAGTAGCCCTCGCGACCGGCCCGCTGCAGCGGCTCCAGGGCTCGCCGCACCCAGGCGACGAGGGCCGGGCTGGCCAGCACCGCCTCGCGGGCGGAGACCGCGAGCAGCCCGCCGGCGGCGGCGCCCGCCAGCGGCACCAGCAGGCCGGAGCCCTCGCTCACGCCTCACTCCGGACGGCAAGGGCGCGAACCCCGGTGGTGCCGGCGACCCGGACCACCTCGGCTATCTCGGCGACCCGGCGCGCGCCGTCGGGCCGGCGCTCGACGTGGACGACGAGGTCGACCCCGCGCTGCACCTGCTCGGCGATCGCCTCGTGCGGCAGGCCCACCCCCGCCATCAGCGCCAACGTCTCCAGCCGGCTGAGCGCGTCGGCGGCCGAGTTGGCGTGCAGGGTCGAGAGCGCCCCCTCGTGACCGGTGTTGAGCGCGGTCAGCAGGTCGAGCGCCTCGGGCCCTCGCACCTCGCCGATCACGATCCGGTCGGGCCGCATCCGCAGGGCGTTTCGCAGCAGGTCGCGGACCGTCACCTCGCCCTTGCCCTCGACGCTGGCCGGCCGGCTCTCCAGCCGCACCACGTGGCGCTGCTGCAGGCGCAGCTCGGCCGCGTCCTCGATCGTGACGATCCGCTCGCCCGCGTCGATGAAGCCCGAGAGCGCGTTGAGCAGGGTCGTCTTGCCGGCGCCGGTGCCGCCGCTGACGAGGATGCTGCGCCGGTCTCCCACCGCCTGCTCGAGCAGCTCGCACTGGGCGGCGCCGAGGCTCCCCCGCTCGACCAGCTCGCGCGCGCCCGGGCGCGATGCCCCGAAGCGCCTGATCGAGAGCGTCGGCCCGTCGACCGCCAGCGGCGGGATCACGACGTTGACCCGCGAGCCGTCGGCGAGACGGGCATCGACCATCGGACTGAGCTCGTCGATCCGCCGCCCCAGCGGCGCCAGGATGCGCTCGATCGCGTTGCGCAGCTCCTCCTCGTCGGGGAAGCGGACGTCTACCGCCTCGATCCGGCCGCCGCGCTCGACGTAGACCTCGGCGGGGCCGTTGACCATCACCTCCTCGACCGCGGGATCGGCGAGCAGGTCCTCGAGCGGGCCGAGGCCGACGGTGTCGCGGACGATCCGGGCTGCCAGCTCCTCCCGCGTCGCCCGGCCCAGCAGGGCCGCCTCCTGCTCGACCAGGTCGTGCACCTCCTCGGGCAGATCGACCGCGCCGGGATCGCCACCCGCGGCCGCGACCCGGCGCCGCTCGATCAGCCGGAAGCGCAGCTCGTCGGCGAGGCCGGCGAGGTGGTGCTCTCGCGTCGCCACCTCACCCCTCCGGCAGCAGGGTCAGCTTGCGGGCGAAGCTTTCGGCGGCGATCAGGCGCAGGGCCTGGCGTTTGGTCAGGGCCAGGGTCGCCGCCGCGGTGCCGCCGGGCCCGGGGCCGTCGGCCCCCGGGCCAAGGGCCAGGAGCGGCACCGCGGCCGCCGCCACGTAGGTGCGGCCCGGGCCGCTGCCGCTCGGCTCGGTGGTGACGACGACGTCCACCTTGCGGCCGGCCGCGCCCCCTCCCCCGGCCAGCAGCGCTTCGGCGCCGCTGACGGCGATCTCGACCGGGCGCCGGCCCGAGCCGAGCGCCCGGCTCGAATCGTTCCTCGGCTGCGGCGCCCGCAGCTGGCTCGCGACCAGGTAGGAGCCCGGCTCGAGCGCGACCGTCGGCGAGAGGCCCAGCGCCTGCCGCGGGTCGCCCAGCGCTCCGGCCGGGACGAATCGAGCCGGCACCCGCCGCGTCTCCAGCCCAGCCGCGATGTCGGCGGGCGCCAGGGCGCGATCGGCCCCGAGCCGCTTCGTCGCGACGACGACCCGGCGCAAGGGCCCGTAGCCGCTGGCCACCCGCGAGCCGTAGCTGTCGGCGATTCCCGCCGCCAGCGCAGCGGTCACCAGGGCGAGCCCGAGAAAGGCGAATGCCCGAGCGCGCCGGCTCACGCCGCCCGCCCGTCCTCGGCCTCGGCCAGCGGCAGCTCCAGCGCCGCCAGCGACCCCCGCTCGGAGTGACGCAGGGTGAAGCGACCGCCGTGGTCGGCCGCCACCCGGCGGACGACACCGAGGCCGTGGCCGCGGTGGTGGCGGCCCGAGAGCCGGGCGATCGCCTCGGCCGGGTTGTTGCGACGCGAGCGCGGGCGGGTCTTGCGGCCCGAGTCGACGACGGCGATCCGCAGCCGGCCCGCGCGCAACCGGCCGGCGACGACGATCGTCGGCCCGCCGTGCTCGATCGCGTTGACGATCAGGTTGTCGAGCGCCTGGGCGAGGGCGCTGCGCTCGCCGCTGAGCAGCACCTCGCCGGCGTTCCAGCGCAGCTCCAGCGAGGCCCCGGCGATCCGCACCCGCGCCTGCCAGCGGGCAACCGCCGAGCGCGCCAGCGCGGCGGCGTCGACCAAGCCCAGGGCGGGCGCCGGCGGGCCGCCGTTGATCTCGCGGTCGAGGCGTTCGAGCGCCGCCGCGGCGAGCTCGATCGGCTCACCGGCGCCGGCCGGGCCGCCGAACTGCGGGCCGACCGCCAGCGCCACCGCCTGCAGTGGCCGGCGCAGCTCGTGCAGGGCCTGGTTGAGGGCGCTGCGCCGCCGCCCCGCGCGCAGGCCCTGCACAGCCACGGCGCCGGCCATCGAGAGGACGACGGGCCAGCCGGCGACGATCTGAGCCAGGTCGGTCATCCGTCGATCAGGCGGTAGCCGTAGCCCCAGCAGTTGACCACGTAGCGCCCGCCCTCCGGATCGAGCTTGCGCCGCAGCCGGCTGGCGTGCGAATCGAGCGTCCTGGTCCGCGCCGGGCTGCCGTAGCCCCAGACCGCCTCGAGCAGCTCGCGCTTGGTGAAGACCCGCGAGGGCTCGCCGGCGAGCACCCGCAGCAGGCCGAACTCCTTGTTGGAGAGCGTCACCTCGCTTTCCCCCACCCAGACCTTGCGCCGCACCGGGTCGACGACGATCTCGCCGACCCGCAGCGTCCCACGGCGGTCGCCCGAGCCGCGCCGCAGGACGGCGCCGATGCGGGCGCGGAGCTCCCCGTAGGAGAGCGGCTTCACCATGTAATCGTCAGCGCCGATCTCGAGCCCGCGCACGCGGTCCTCCTCCGAGCCGCGGCCGGTGAGGACGATCACCGGCAGGTCGGGATCGAAGCGCGAGGTGACCCCGTCGGCCGCGCGGATCTCGCGCAGCACGTCGAGCCCGGAGGCATCGGGCAGGGAAAGGTCGAGCAGCAGCAGATCGGGGTGGTTGTAACGACAGAGCCGCAGCGCGTCGGCAGCGTTGGGAGCCGGCAGGACGCCAAAGCGATCGGCGACGAGGTTGTCGCAGAGCAGCTCGAGGGTCTGCGCGTCGTCCTCGCAGACGACCAGGTTGGCGATCTCGCGGCGTTGGGGAAGCATTGGCCGCACTAAGACCTCGCCGCGCCGATCTCTCCCCCCTGCGCCGCCGGAAGCTCCAGAACCGCTCCGCGCGCCCGCAAATTGCGAGGCGCCGGGGCGGCACGGCGCGGCGCACCGCGACCACCTCGCCGTCGGCACCAAGAAAGAAGAGGTCGAGCGCGAAGCGCATGCCGAAAGTGTGGACGCTCGTGCAGCGCGGGATCAGCAGGCCGGGGCCGGCCACGGCGCGGTCGAGGTGGGCCAGGCCGAGCAGCCGCGCCCGCCGTCCCCTGGCGACGAGGACGGAGCCTCGCGGCCGAGCACCACCGTCCGCGGCAGGCGGCGAAGACGTTCGGCGTGCAGCGGCTCGGGCATCTAGCCTCTGCTAATGCCAGCCGGCGGAAAAGTCACCGTCTTCGGGCCGCACCCGATGCTCGCGATCACGGTCGAGGCGCTGACCAGCGAGGGCGGCGACGACATCCACCTGCACGCCGCCGGGCAGGGCGTCTGGGTGGCGCGAATGGCCGCCGAGCTCGGCGCCGAGCCGATCCTCTGCGGCTTCATCGGCGGCGAGAGCGGCGCCGTGCTGCGGCCGCTGCTGGAGCGGATGGAGGTCGAGCTGCGCCTGGTCGAGACCGCCGAGGGCAGCGGCGCCTACGTGCACGACCGCCGCAGCGGCGAGCGCGTGCCGGTCGCCCAGAGCGCCTCGATGCCGCCCTCGCGCCACGAGATCGACGAGCTCTTCTCGACCACGGTCGCCGCCGCGCTCGACTCCGACGTGCTCGCCCTCTGCGGCCCCTATCCGGGCGAGGCGCTGCCGCTGGAGGTCTACGGCAACCTCGTCGCCGACGTCAAGGCCAACGGCACCCCGGTCCTGGTCGACCTCTCGCCGCCGCGACTCGACAGCGCCCTGGAGGGCGGGCCCGACCTGGTCAAGATCAACGACTGGGAGCTGGCCGGCTACATCGAGGGCCCGGTCGACACCACCGATCGGATGCGCGCTGCCGTGCAGAAGCTGCTCGGCGCCGGCGCCGGCGCCGTGATCATCACCCGCGCCGAGGAGCCGGCGATGGTCGTTCGCGGCGACCAAGCCTGGGAGCTGATCCCACCCCGCTTCGAACGCGGCTCCCGCGAGGGCTGCGGAGATTCGATGATGGGCGGCCTGGCGGCCTGCATGGCGGCCGGCCTCGATTGGGAGGAGACCTTGCGCATCGGTGCCGCCGCCGGCGCTGCCAACTTCCTCCGCCACGGCCTCGGCAGCGGCTCGCGGGCGGTGGTCGAGGATCTGTCTCGCAAGGTCGAGCTGCGACCGCTCTAAACGGTCGGCCCAGAAGGGAAGCTCCAGCTCGGCTCCCTCGACTATGGCCCGCGGCGCCGTGTCGCGCATCCACTCCAGGTGCGGCGCGACCGACTCGATCCCCGCGAGGCTCTCGAACGCCTCGCGCAGGTGCAGGGGCCGACCCCCATGCGAGGAGTGGGCGTCGCTGCTGAGGACGTGGACGAGGCCCTGTTCGGCCAGCATCCGCATGCCGTCGGCGAAGCGCTCGCGGAGGAAGAAGTCGGCGGTCGCCTGGACCAGGGCACCCGCGACGATCAGCGCCGCGATCCGCTCGTACATGTCGGCCGAGAGGTGGCGCTCGGGGTGGGCGATCAGCGCCCGGTGGCCGCGCTCGGCGAGGTGGCCGACGCGGGCGATCAGGGTGTCGCTGAGCGGCCCCGGCGCCGGCTCGAGCAGGATCCAGCGACCGCCGCCCAGCGCCACGCGCCCAGCTCCTCCTCGCTCAGGCACTCGACCGCGGTCTCCGCAACCTCGCCGCCCTGCAGGACCTCCAGCGGCAGCCCCTCCTCGCCCAGCGCCCGGTTGAGCTCCTCCACCCGCCCCGCCAGCTGCTCGATCCGCACGTCGTGGTCGTGGCGGATGTGCGGCGTCGCGCAGACCCGCTCGATCCCGTCGTTGACCGCCTGTCGCGCCAGCCCCAGGCTGTCGACGATGTCGAGCGCGCCGTCGTCGACTCCGGGGAGGATGTGGCAGTGCAGATCGACCATCGCTGCAAACAGCCTTTCAGGCAGGGCCCGGCGCGGGCACCGGGCTACGATGATCGGCATGATCCAGCACCTGCTCCCGCTGGGCTGGCGCGAGCAGTTGGCTTCAACTCATGGATAAGAAAACGACCCGCCGAGGGAACTACGAGTCTGGCTCCGATTACGTGCTCGAGTACGGGGAGCTTCGCTTCGCCTTCAACGAGGGCGACTTCGGCCAGCGGGTCGAGCAGGCAGCGGTCAAACTCGGCTTCGTCCACCAGGGGCTGAGCCAGGAGGAGCTCGACGACCTGCTCGATCTCGCCGTCAGCGGCGAGATCGCCGAGCCCAGCTCACGCCTCGGCGAGCACATCAACGAGAACTGGGACGACCTCGTCGGCCCCGCCAACCGCAGCCTCGTCCACTGGCTGCGCCGCCTCGTCTTCCGCGGCGCCTGGCTCGACCAGCGGGTCAAGGAGGGTGAGCTCGACATCGTCTTCGACGAGCGCACCCAGACCTTCGGCTACGTCCAGCCGGACCGCAGCTCCGAGCTGATCGAGCTCTCCAAAGAGCCGAGCTGGCGCCGCATCGCCTACCGGCGATAGAGGCAGGCCCGGATCGATAGACGCGACGGCGCCAAAGGCACCGCCGCGTCATCTCACCGGCGGGCGAATCGCCGCCGTTCGGAGCCGACCGCCTAGTGGACCGCCCCCACCTTCAGGGCGACCAGCTTCGGTTCAGGGACGATCACCGTGTTTTCGAAGGCGGTGCACCTGTCGCTCACCACCGTCGATTCGGTGAGGACGAGCGTTGCGATGCCCGTGACGACCGCGTCCGCGCCGGCGGGAAGCTTCGTGTAGAAGCTTGCCTGCTGGCCGGCGCCGGCGTAGATGTAGCAGTCGAGCTCGGCCCCGCCACCCGATGGCTGCGCCGTCTGCGATGCGATCACCTGGTACTGGCCGGCGGGGAGCGTCAGCGACGCCAGCGCATATTTAGCTTCGCCGGTGGCCAGGCTCTTGAACGCGCCGGTGACCGAGTAGAGGTCGCTCGGCCCGATCGGTCCCTGTTTGCCTTCGGTTCCCTGTTTGCCTTCGGGGCCCTGCGCCCCGGCCGGGATCTGACCGTTCTTGAAGTCGGCGAGGCTGAGGGAGTGATTCTTCACCTTCGCTCCGGTCACCGCGTTCTTTCGCAGCTGCTTGGTGCCGACGCTGTTCTTGGGGAGAGCGCTCGCGGCGTAGGCGACGCCTCCCAGCAGCAGGAAGAGGCAGAGCGACGAGACGACGTTTGCATAGCTGAGCCGAGGTCGAAATTTCATTGATCCTCCGTGGGAGCTGGGATATGGGGATGAGGCCGGTCCAGTGTCTCACCAGACCGGAAGCGGTTGCAACCCGCGAGTCGGACCGCGCTAGGCGGAGCGCTCCAGGGCCGCCACGACGGTCAAGGAGCCAGAGCTGGAGAGTCCCAGCCCGCCGTCGAAGATCTCTTTCGCCGTCTCGGCGTCCTCGAGCCGGGTCAGCGAGTCGACCAGGAGGATGACGTCTTCGCCCTCCCCGGCGCGGCGGACGGCCTGGGCGAGGGCGTCGCCGGCGTGGCGGGCCTGGGCGGCGACGACCAGCTCGGCGTCGGGGGCCTCGCGCTTCCACTCGGCCAGCTCCTCGGGGCTGGGGTCGATCAGCAGGGCGATCGGGTCGGGGCCGTCGGAGGCGCCGGAGAGCTCGCCGGCGATCTCGCGCAGCAGCGACGTGCAGGCGGCGCGGCTCTCGCCGTAGACCAGGGCCTGGCGACCGGGCGGCGGCAGCAGGAGGTCGGGAACCCGCAGGCCCTTGCTCTTGCGGCCAAAGCGACGGCGGCGGCGTTTGCGCTTGGGGCGCGACGGCTCGGCGGAAGCGGCCGGCGCGGTTGCCTTGGCCGGCTCGGGCGGTGCCTCGGGCGTGCTCGCGGGCTCGGCCGCGGGCTCCTTGCGGGCCGGGCGCTCTGAGCGCTCGCGCCCGCCGCCCTCGCCTCCGCCGGAGCGCTCGCGGCGCCGGCGCGGCGGGCGCTCCCGACGCGGCGGGCGCTCGCCACGCGGCTTCTCGCTCTTCTCGGCCTTGGCCTCGCCCCCGCCGTCGCTCAGCTTCGCGATCAGCTCCTCGCGGCGCAGCATGCGGTAGCGCGGCACGTCGGCCTCGGCGGCGAGCGAGTGCAGCTCGGCCAGGTGCTTGGACTCGAGTTCCGTCTTATTCATGAAGTCTCCGTGTGTTCATCGGTGCGGCAGGTTATTGCAGCGACTCGACGGGCGAGCCGGCGGGGTCGATGCCGGCCTCCGCCGCCGCCGCGGGCCAGGCCTCGGCGGCGCGCTTGACCTCGCGCCGCGACCAGCCGAGCTCGCCGCCCAGCGCCGCCGCCACGGCGCGCGCCGGGGCGAGGTCGCGCAGTTGCGGCGCCGCGAGCAGGCCGAGGCGAGTCCGCCGCAGCAGCACGTCGGCGACCGTGCGCGCCTGCTCGTGGCGGGCCGCGATAACGGCCTCGGCCAGCAGGTCGGCGCGGCCGGGCACGATCGGCTCGGCGAGCTTGGCGTCCTCGCGGGCCAGGGCGAGGACTTTGCCCGCGGCGTGGCCGTAGCGGAAGGCGAGCTGCTCCAGTGCCTCCTCCCCCACCCCGTCCGGCGCCTCCAGGTCTTCGAGGCGGGCCTCCATGCCGAGCGGGATCTCGGCCGTGTGGCAGGGCGCCTCGCGGCCCTCGCGCTCGACCAGGCGGTCGACCGTCTGCTTGGCCATGCGCCGCCAGGTGGTCAGCTTGCCGCCGGTGATCGTCAGCATCCCCGAGGAGGTCTCATACAGCTCCGCCCTGCGCGAGATGTCGACCGACTTCTTCGGGTCGCCGGTGGCGATCAACGGCCGCACCCCGGCGTAGGCGCCGACCAGGTCGGCGGCGCCGAGCGAGACGCCGAAGAACTCGTTGACCGCGTCGAGCAGATAGGCGATGTCCTCGCTGCCGGGCCGCGGGTGGTCGATGTCGCCCTCGAAGTCGTTGTCGGTGGTGCCGATCAGGGTGCGCCCGTACCAGGGCAGGGCGAAGATCGCCCGCCCTTCGCCGGCCGGGACGATGCAGGCGGCCGAGCCGGTCGAGAGCCGCTCGCGGTCGACCAGGACGTGGGTACCGCGACTGGGCGAGATCCGCGGCACGTCCTCCTCCTCGATCGTCTCCTCGGGCCGGATCCGGTCGGCGAAGACGCCGGTGGCGTTGACGACGTTGTCGGCGCTGAGCTCGATCCGCTCGCCCGAGCCGGCCTCGCTGAAGGCGACCCCGGCGGCGCGGCCGTCGCGCTCCAGCACCTCGGTCACCTCGGCACCGTTCAGCATCACCGCGCCGAAGCGCTCGGCCTCGCCCAGGATGGTCAGGGTGAGGCGGACGTCGTCGGTCTGGCAGTCGTAGAAGAGGTAGGCGTTCTTGGGGTCGCGCGGCGCCAGCGCCGGCACCAGCTGCAGGCAGCTCGTCGCGGTCGATCGTGCGGTGGCGGTCGGGCGACCAGTAGTAGTCCTCGTCGGCCTCCTTGGCGGAGCGCATCTCGCGGCGGCTGCGGCCGACCCGCGTCGTCGCCATCACGTCGTACATGTTGAGCCCGATCCCGAGGCCGCGCTGGCGGCGCTCGTCGGGGAAGGCCGGGACCACGAAGGGCGTCGGGTAGACCAGGTGCGGCGCCAGCTGCACCATCAGCTGGCGCTCGAGCAGCGCCTCGCGGACCAGGCCGAGGTCGAGGTTCTGCAGGTAGCGCAGGCCGCCGTGGACCATCTTCGAGGAGCGGCTCGAGGTGCCTTCGGCGTAGTCGCCGCGCTCCAGCAGGGCCACCGAGTGGCCGCGCGAGGCGGCGTCGAGGGCGACCCCGGCGCCGGTGATGCCGCCGCCGATCACGACGACCTCGAAGTGTTCGCCGGCAATCGCCTCGAGCGCTGCGGAACGCGGGAGCATCAGGCGAGGAACTCGGTCGATTGCTCGATCGGCGGCCGCTCGGGCGCCTCCTTGCGCTGGCGCGGCCGGCCGAGGTGCAGGAGGCCGACGAAGCGCTCCTCGCCGGGGAGGCCGACAGCGCGGCGGCCGCCGGCGTCGCGCAGCAGGCCGGGCGTGCGCCAGTAGCCGGCGAGACCGCGAGCGTGGGCGGCGAGCAGGACGATGTAGGAGGCGACCGCGGTCGCGTGCAGGTCCTCCTCGTTCTGGATCGGGTCGGGGCCGAGGGTGCAGGAGACGACGATCAGGGTCGGAGCGCGGTCGAGCTTCGCGGCGCCCTCCGGTCCCGCCGTCTCCTTCAGCCGCGCCAGCGTCTCGGGGCCGAGGACGCGGAAGCGCCAGGGCGCGGTCAGGTGGTGGTTCGGCGCCCAGCGGGCGAGCTCGAGCAGGTCGAGGATCTCCTCCCGCCCGAGCGGCTCGGGGCCGAAGGCCTTGTGCGTGCGCCGCGTCCGGATCGCTGTCTCCACGTCCACGCTTGCAACATAGCCGCCGGGACCAATGTTCCCTCCCTTTACTACCTCAGAGGTAGTCAAAGGGGGGCGCTTCCGGCTACCAGGCGTAGCGACGGCCGAGCCACCAGGGCAGGCCGATGGCCAGCGCGCCGGCGGCGAGGCCGACGCCGATCGGCGGCCACGGCGAGGGAGTGGACCCGGAGGCGGTGACGGGTTGGGGCGCGGGGGCCGGGGCCGGTTGCGTGGTTTCGGCTTCGCCTTCTCCCGGCGTCCCGAGCGTCGGCGGCGAGGCGGGGACGCTGCCCGAACCGCCGGGCGGCGCGGTCGGGGCGACGCTGCCGCCGGTGCCGGGCACGCCCGAGGAGGCCGGGGGCGCCGATTCGAGCCCCGGCGGCGCAGCGGTGCCGGCGGCGGGCGGCGGCGCCGGCGAGTCCTTCGACGGCGACGCGCTCGAGGGCGCCGGCCGGCGCGGCGGCACTTCGAGCGGCAGCGAGTCGCCGGCGACCGCGACCAGCACCTGGCCGGTCACCCAGACCGGGGTCTGGTCGCTCGAATCGGAGTAGCGGTAGTGGCCGTCGGCGGCCTGGCGGGCGGCGAGGTATTCGAGCGCGCTCTTGCCGCCGGCGGCGCCCTTGGCCGGGTCGGCGCCGGCGGCGATCAGCCCCTGCACCGCCCAGGCCGTCGACTGCGAGTTGACGACGCCGCCCGCGCCGAGGGCGAAGCCGCCGTTGGAGCGCTGGTGCTTGCGCAGGTAGGAGATGCCGGCCTGGGCCGCTTTCGTCGCGGGCAGCGCCTGCATCACCGAGCCGGTGACGTCGGCGTTGCTCGGCTGGCCCGGCACGTCCCCCCAGCCGCCGTCCTCGTTCTGCACTTTGGCCAGCCAGGAGACGGAGGATTCGAGGCCTTCCCCGGCGCCCGCGGTGCGCAGGGCGATCACGGCGAACGAGGTGGTTCCCGGCCAGCCGGCGTAGGAGCCGTTGGCGGCGCGCCGCTTGAGCAGGGCGCCGACCAGGTCCTTGCCGGCGAAGGAGCGCGGGTCGGCGCCGGCCCCCTCCAGGGCGACGATCGTGCGAGCGAGATCGCCGGGACTGCTGACTTCGTCGAGGTGCCCGCGGAGGAAGTCGATCGGGCTCTTGCCGGCGGCGCTGCTGACGTCGTAGGGGTTGCGCCCGGCGGCCTCGAGGCCGAGCATCGTCCAGCTGGTCAGCGCCGCGCTCGAGTCCGAGGAGGGTGAGGAGCCGAAGCCGCCGTTGGGGTTCTGCGCCCCTTCCAACCAGTTGGCCGCGCTATCGGTGCCGGCGGCTCTGGCCGTGCCCGGCAGGAGGCCGGGGAGCAGCAGGATCGCGAGGATCGCCGTCGCCAGCGCGGGCGTGCGCCACTGGAAGCGCCGGCGGAAGCGGGTCAGCATCCGCACCATCGCCGGGCCGGCGAGCAGAGCGAAGGCGACGTTGCCGGCGAAGTGCGCCACTTCGAAGGGAATCGCGCGCACCTCCAGGGTGAGGAAGTACTGCAGCGAGAGGTCTTGGCCGTAGGTCGCCATCAGCGAGAAGTTCTGCAGCGCACCGTACGCGATGGCGGCGAAGCCGCAAAGCGCTGCCAGGGTGTAGCGACTCGCGTTGCGAGCGCTGAAGACGGCCAGCCCGGCGCCCATCAGGCCGCACATCCCCCAGCCCGCCATCTGCCACGGGGTCCACGGCCCCTGGCCGAACCAGAAGTTGGAGACGAGGCCGGCGAGGGCGCCGACCGCGAAGCCCGGCGCCGGGCCGAGCGCGTAGCCGGCGAAGACGACGATGTCGGTGGTCGGCTTGACGTTGGGGAAGGCGGCGAAGGCGATCCGCCCGGCGATAGCCAGAGCGGCGAGGGCGGCGACCAGGGCGACGACCTGCGAGGGCGGCCGCGAGCGCTCATACCAGGCAAAGCCGCCAAGCAGGACGACGCCAAGGATGAGGAAGCTGGCGAGCTGCCAGGACATCAGCCGTCCTCCGTCGCTTCGCGCAGGACAGCCGCCCCCTGCTCGGGCGTGATCACGCCGGGCAGATCGAGCACACGGGCGACCTCGGTGGCGAAGTACCAGCCGCCGGAGAGGATCTCGGCGGCGGGACCGTCGGCGATCACCACCCCGTCGCCGAGCAGGACGACGCGCTCGGCGAAGGCGGCGGCGAACTCGACGTCGTGGGTGGCGACGAGCAGGCCGGCGCCGCGCCCGGCGAGGTCGCCGATCAAGCCGACGAGGTCGTCCTTGCGGGCGCGATCCATGCCGCGGGTGGGCTCGTCGAGGGCGACCAGACCCGGCAGGGCGTCGCCGTCCATGCGGCCTGCAAGCGCGATCGCCAGGGCGAGGCGCTGGCGCTCGCCGCCGGAGAGGTCGCGCGGGTCGGCCTCCACCGCGTGCGCCATGCCGACGATCTCCAGGGCGGCGCGACCCCCCTCACCTGGCAGCTCGTCGCCGACGCGCTCGCGGACCAGGTAATCGCCCGGGTTCTGGGTCAGCAGGGCGATATCGCCGGGGGTCTCGGTCTTGCCGCGGACCGCGTCCGTCAATCCAGCCAGCGTCCGGAGCAAGGTGCTCTTTCCCGCGCCGTTGCGGCCCATCAGGGCTACCTGTTCGCCGCCGTTGACGGTCAGGTCGATTCCTCGCAGGACATCGCGAAGGGCTTCCCCTTGACTCAACTCCACCCAGAGGTCCTTGGCGCGAACGGCTGTGGTTGAGGGGAGGCGGACCCCCTCCTCTCTGGCCTTTTTCGGTGGGGCGTGGGGCTGCTGTCGCCGCGAGGTGGGCGCCGAAAAAGGAAAGATCGTTCGGAGGGGGTCCGCCTCCCCTCCGTCGATGGCGGCGGTCGATGCCAGTGTTCGGCGCGCATCTCTTACTCCAGTGGGGAGAGGGTCGATGCCGGCGAGGGAGAACAGCTTGGCGGCGGGGGTCTCCAGAGCTGGGTCAGTGCCCTGCGCCCAGGCCAGAAAGTTGCCGGGGGAACCGTCGAAGGCAATTGCACCAGCGCTCATCGCGATGACCCGATCAGCAGCCGCGAGGCAGCGCTCTAGGCGGTGCTCCGCCAGGAGGACGGTTACTCCCCACTCCTCGTTTAGGCGACGGAGGAGCCAGATCAGCTCGTCGCCCGCAACAGGGTCAAGCTGGGAGGTCGGCTCATCCAGAAGGACGAGGCGCGGACGAGTTACGAGGGCAGCGGCGAGCGCCACACGTTGAAGCTCTCCGCCGGACAGGGTGTCAACCGCCCGGTCCAGCAGGTGTGGAATAGCGAGGGCCAGAGCCACCTCCTCCACCGCCCGTGCGCGAGACGCCGGGGGGTCGCCGCGCATCTCCAGCGGCAGCTCGATCTCGGCCGCGACCGTGGTCGAGACAACCTGGGTCTCGGGGTCCTGGGCGACGTAGCCGACCACGGCCGCCAACTCCCCCGGGCCCGCGGAGATCGCATCGATACCGGCGACCTCGATCCGCCCCTCGATCTCGCCGCCGTGGAAGTGAGGGACGAGGCCGCAGGCGGCGCGGAGGAGAGTCGACTTGCCTGAGGCGGAGCGGCCGGCGAGGAGGATGAACTCGCCAGTGGACAAATTGAGCGAGACGTCGCGCAGGGCCGAGGTACCGGCGGGTGGATAGGAGTAGGTGACGCGCTCCAGGTTGAGGGCGGGTCCGGTGGCGCGACTCGGCGTTGCCAGATCAGGCATCGACTGCCTCCGAGGCGCGAATGCAAGCGGGGCCCGCGAACTGCATCAAATTCCCCCTCCGGCAGGTAGTGACTTCGATGCAGCTCGGCGCTCAAGTGGGACGGAGCGGATGCGTCGGAGCGAGCGGCGCAGTGGTGCGAGGCCGCTTAGGGCAACGAGGGCCGCGACGGCGAGGGTTGCGGGGCCAGTGCCGATCTCTGTCGCTGGGTATTCACTGAAGCTGTCAGCACCCATCGCCTTGCCGACGATCGCTACGGCGAGGACGGCAAGGCCAACGGCGTAGAAGCGACGGTCATGGCGCGATCGTCTTCCGTGGATGGCCTGCGGCCCGCGTCGACGCCTCGATCGGGTGAAACGTTTTTCGGTCCTCTGGGCGCCGGAAAACGTTGCACCTGATGCCGTGCGCGGGGGGTCCAGCGAGTAGCCGCGCAGCTCCAGGGTCGCGGCGACGTCGACGGCGCGGTCGAGTGAGCCGGCGAGGAGGCGGCGGGCCAGCGGGGCGCGGCCGACCGGGGCGGCGGCGGGGCCGCGCAGGCGGGCGGCGTCACGCAGGCGGGCGGCGTCGGCGGCGGCGACCGGGACCAGGCGCGAGACCAGGGTCGCGGTCAGGGCCGAGCGGCGGGCGAGCGGGCGCAGCGCGCGCAGCACCCGGTCGGGGTCGACGCAGGCCGAGTAGACAGCGAAGCCGACCATCACCACCGCCGCGCGCAGGCCGAGGACGAGGCCGGCGAGGATCGCCTCCAGGGTCACGTCGACCTGGCCGAGCAGCGGCCACTCGCCGAGACGGGCGAGGACGGTGTCGCCGCGGCTGACGACGAGGGCGTTGACGGTGACGATCAGCGCCGCCAGGCTGAGGCCCATCCAGAGCGCCGCGCGCACCGCGGCGTGCGCCCCGGCTAGTCGCCCGGCGAGGACGAAGGCGACGCCGACCGCGAGCAGCACGATCGGGTTCGAGTAGAGGAAGGCGACGGCGACGAGCGAGCCGAGGTAGGCGACGGCGGCGCCCGGCGAGGCCAGTTGCAGCGGCCGCGCTCGCGGCAGGTAGGCAAACGGCGACCTCATCGCAGCGGCAACGGCAGCGGGGTCTCCCTGCCCCCCTCGACGGCGACCGCGTAGCGGTCGCGCAGGTCGGCGGGGTCGAGCAGGCCGGCGGCGGCGCGCACCCCCGCCGCGCCCGTGCCCGTCACCACCCAGACCGGCGCTTCTTCGTAGCGGCGGGTGGCGGCGACGAGGCCGGCTTCGGGGCCGAACTCGGTCGCGGGCCCGCCCGCTTCGTCCAGGCCGCTGAGGCGGTAGGCGCCCGCTTCGCGGTGAAACTCGGCGAAGACCCCGCTCGTCTGCGGGCCGCGCTCGATCTGGGCCGCGGCGGGGTCGCTGCGCAGCCGCGCCCAGGGCCCGACGAGGACGCGGATCGCGCCGCGCGGCGCCCCCGCGGCAACCTTGACGCCTTCGGCTTGCAGGCGTTCGCCGACCTCGCCGCAGGCGCCGCCCCCGCCACGGCACTCGACCGCCACCGGCCGCCGCTTGCCGTCATAGCCGTCGAGAAAGGGCTGCGGCCAGGAGCCGACCACGGCCGGCACTCGCAGGGCGGCGTCCCAGTCGCGGTAGTCCCACCAGACCGACTCGCCACCGCGCAGGCTGTAGGCGCCGGCGCCGACCGTCGACTCGACCCCGTTGACGTAGAAGAGCCAGTCGAAGCGCTCGCCGGAGCGGCTCTCGCCTTCGACGCCGTCGATCGACTGGACGAAGTCGCCGCCGTAGCTGGTGGTGATCCGGGCGTTGCGTTCGAGCGCCCGCATCACCGTGTCGGATTCGGTCAGGTCGCCGAGCCGGCGGTGCAGCACGGGCACGGTCCCGTAGTCCCGCGTCACCGTCAGCTCGGCGTCCCCCACCCCGTTGCCGGGGCCGAGGCCGCAGCCGGCGGCCGCGAGCGCCACGAGGAGCAGCGCAAGCGCGACCGCCGTGCCGGGGCCCCTCACGATCAGCCTCCGGAGCAGGCCCCGTTGAGGCAGACCGCGACCTGGTTGGACGGGATGTCCTTGCCCTGCTTGGCCCTCAGCACGCCCGGCGCGGAGAGCGTCACCTGGGTCGTGCCGTCGGCGCCCGTGGGCGCGGCGGCACCGGTCACCGTCGCGCCGACGGCCGGGGTCTTCTTGCCCTTGTCGTCATAGGAGAAGACCGTCACCGTGAACGGCTTGCCCGCTTCGGCTTCGTGCGGCGCGAGCAGCGCGAGCTCGTCGGGGTACGGGTAGGGCTCCAGCGCCCAGAGCACTTCGTCCCCCCTGTGCAGCTTCACCTTTTCGCCGCCCCTGTTGGGGTTCTTGTGGTTGACCTTGAGGTACCAGGAGAGCTTCCTGGTCGTCTTCGACTTGCCCACTCCGCACAGCCCGAGGCCGAATTCGGAGAGGAAGTGGTCGGTCAGCAGCAGCGGGCGCAGCGACGGGGTCAGCTTCGAGGCCTGGCTCAGCGCGCCCAGCGCGGTCGGGCCCTTCACCTTCACCGACTTGCCGCTGCCGCCGGTGCCGCCGCCGAGACAGGTCGCCTTGGGACTGGTCTTGATCGACGTGGTCTTGGCGTTGACGAACTCTTCGGCCAGCGCCCTGCCGCCACTGCCGACGACGCGCAGGCTGACCTTGGTCCCCTTCCCCGCGGCCAGCGCCGTGGTCGAGAGCAACAACAGGAGGGCCAGTGCGCACGCGGCGCCCAGCCGGAACGGAACGAGTCTTGGCATTTAAGCCACCCTTTCCTCGAGGGTTGTCATGGCTGGCCGGGGACAGGTCTCCTGGCTTCCGGGGTTCCTCCGCCGCGCCTTCCCGGGGAATCTGTGTCCTCCCCAGTGGCCGGCGCTCTCGCGCCTGCGACTTCGTTGACCCGGTCACAGTGGCGGGACCGCGCCGGTTTCTCACCGGACTTCCCTTGACCACCGACCGATTACGCGGCCGAGTCTACCGGTTCTTGCCTTGCCATCTCCTGAGCCCCTCCACCAACCAGCCACCCACTTCTCCAACGCCTACGCCGACCAAGAGGAGCGACACGAACAACAGCGTGTCCCCAAAAGCAACTGGCGAGAGAAGCGGCCGATCAGCGTAATCCCCATCCGGTGCCACATAGCCCACCATTTCCAGGTACGTGAGAGCCAAGAGCGGTCCGACAGCAACAAATACGGCCCACCAACGCCCTATCGCGGCTCCCGAAAGAATCAGCAGCAATACCAAGAACAACCCACCGCCGGCCCCTTCCTGCACCCAGACCTGGAGCACCCCGCAGGCGAGCGCAGCGAGCCCCATCACTGCTAGCCGAACTTGCAGCGTCAATCGACCCACTGACCCCACTTCACGGAGCCCGCCCAAAGCCTCGCCGCCCTGTGCCGTCTCCAACTCTGCCATTCCGCCACAACAACACCAGCGTAAGAAGTCCACCAATCGCGACGATCGCAGCTGTACCCCTTGTGCGTCCGCTTGAACTGTTCGTCTCCGTCCCAGTTCGGACCAGTACTTCCACACCCGGATGATTGGCCGTGCTGGTAGCGAACAGCCGTAGCGCAAATTGTCCCGGCCTCATCGGCTTTACCCACAAACTGCCCGAGACTCTGCGGTGAGGACCGACCCTCATCGGGACCTTGTCGGAGCTCCAGCGCCACGCCAGTCCCGAATCCGTATCAACCTGAACATGAACGTGCTCAGCCACACGGTCACCGCGATTCACGAGCTCACATGGCACCTCCCTCCACGACCCCACTGGGAAATCGGCGTTCGAGTGAATAGGAGCGAATACCAACCTTGCCGGCCCCCTTCGCGACCGAAGTATGCCAGAGCCGGGCAGCACCGTTACCGAGCCGTTCTCGCCAAGCCTGCCCTTCGCCTGTACCGCAAAAGTACTCTCACCGCGACGAATCGCGCGCAACTGCGTGAAATTCTCTGACTTCAGCGTCACGCCGGGATCACACGACACCCGATCCACGTAGCCCCTAAGCAAATCTATTGACTTCCAGCTCACTCCGACACCTTGGCAGCCAGTCAGCCTCCTTCGTTCGAGCTCAATTTGATTCTCTGTCAAATCATTGACCGATGCCGTCAGTTCTACAGGGCTTCGCCGTGGAGCTCCACCAATTTCAACCCTTAGCCGGAGTCGAACCAAGTACCACCACGGATCTCCATCATGCGCATTCGCACCGAAAGTCACTTTCCTAGTTATCCGGTAGATGCCATCCGATAGCTGGCTCAAGCGCGCGGCCTTTTTCAGTTCATAGACCACCTCGTCTCTGCGGGCCATCCCGTGCGCGACTGACACGCCGCTGTCGAGCACGTACATGCACACCGCAGCTGCAGCCACCCCAACCCCTGCGGTCCTCCGCCAAGACATTATGGACTTCGCCATAGGACTTTCGACCCCATCCCAGTCTCAATTGTTAAGTCGCATTGCTCCGATCAAGCAATTCCGGCACTCGCAATTTCGACGCATAGGCATTGTTTTCCCAGTGGTGGCCGCCGGTTGACTCGCTTTCGCTTTGGAAGTTTTCAAAGTTGTTATGGTCCTCGAACACCGAGCGACGACCGAGCAGGTAGCGCCAATCACTGTCGATTATATGCTCGGCCTTCTCACTCTCACCACTCCACTTGTCGATGACATTTACCTCGTTGTGATCTATGTGAGCACTGGCGATATTGTAGAACCCCCAGTGAACGTTAAAAAAGTGATCATGCCCTGGCGGTCCGTATATGCGAAAATGGGTGACGTCTCCAAAATTGCTGAACAGCTGTTCCTTGGCACCCTTGTCGGTATCCCATTTCCAGCCTCCGCCGTTGTCAAAGTACGCGTACATTGGACCTCCGAGCGAAGGAAACGGCCCTTCGAGGATCCTCTTCACGGTATTAACACTCGAGTCATTCCAGAACAACAGGTCAATCGCCCAGTCTACGTTGTGCCTTGAGTGATTTTCCGATTCGAAGTCGTAGTTCAAGAACGAATCTTCTTCAGAGTGAATTTGTACGAGATGATGGGCCGTGGCTCCTCGTACTTCGCTTGTGGGGGACAGCAACCACGCCAGTCCGAGCACGCCCACGGTGCCCAGCCCAAGCACAAGCTTGGCTCGCTTAAAAGTTCGCTTCTTCAATGGTTACTCTCCTGGATCTCCGCGGTACGCTGGACCCGGATCTGGGCCCAACAATTTCAGTTCCATGATTTTGAGACGATCGCCTGAAAACGCGACTTCCATGACTTTGGCAGTTTCAAGATTCACGAGGGTCCTGAGCTGCGACACGTGGGTCGCCGAGTAGCGCGCGTACCGATTTAGAGCGGGTGTTCGCGGTGGCGCGGACCGCCCTGGGATTATGTAGACGGGCACTACCTCATTCTTCAACTCAATCGCCGGGCTAACGTCGATCTTGACGTCGCCGCCCAGAAGCCTGTCGGGCGACTGCCCAGTCGCTTCATTGATCCAGGGCACGACGTCGATCACCGACGTCTTATGCCCCTTTGTTAGGCCTCGGACAACAGGACTGCGCAGCGCAGCCTCTTTCAGCTTAAGTTCCTGGGCTCGATTGAGTCGTGAGACGCTCCGCGGTGGCGGAGGAGCTCCTTGACCAGATCGATCAGGACCAGCAGTAGCCCACACCACAATCGCCACAATAACGACGGTCCCAATAACCCCGGTTGCTATCAGTCTTGCACGCATTTGCGCCTACGACCGAGGAGCGTGCCAGCGCAAAATCGGTCAATCATGCCGCGAGTGTGGCTGCCTTTGATCACTATTCCGCTTCTTCTTCGCCGATTTCATATTCTCCTTCTTCCTCTTCTACCGACCGTACGAAATAGGTCGATACGTATTTTGGAGGTTCCTGTACAAAGAAGTCAGCGGCCACCGATTTGGAAGTAAGTACTGTCTGGTCGAAGTCAAAGTATCGACGTTCTACGGTTGGGTCCATTTCGCCATAGACTTGTTCATCAATCACGACGCGCCGTAGTGGAAGACCTGTAGCTCTATCAATCCACCACTTCAGAGTCAATGTGGGCAACTTCGGGTATATCTTCCGACGACTCATAGATATCGTAGGCTTCACCATGATCTGGGGGGGCATGTTGCCACGAGGCGAGAGCCTCCGAGATTTTGCCACTGGCAACGGGTTCTCCCATTTCACTTGCATCGAATTCGTTGAGATCTGCAACAGGCTCTAGATTTGCGTCATTGGAGTCTTCGCTATATACGTCAAAAAAGTCCGGATAGAAGCCATTTCCCGGTCCCACGCCACGTACTTCGCCGCATTCTGCTTCCGGGTCTTCGAGACAAGGGCCACTGCCTCGCGTCCACACGAATTCATTCGCTGTTTTCCGACGGGCATTTGGTGTGCCGGGCTGGATCCATTCCTCAGCCATGAATTCGCGCTCTCCAGCTGAATCGACCGAGTACTCGGTCGCGTGCTGAATTTCATATGCCGAAGCGCTACAACCTTCTACAGGTTCTTCTGCGCTATCAGCACACGGGTCGCTGGGGTCGATTATTACGTTAAAGGTACGCGTCGTTGTATCGCCTGCTTCGTCACTCGCAACTACCGAGATCGTATGACTGCCTTCGCTATATTCGGTTGGCTCCAAGAGCCATTCCGTTTCCATTGAACAGTTACCTTCGGGGCACGGTGTGGTTTTCGGTTCGCCGATGGTCGTTTCGTCAACCTTGACTTCGATGCTCGCGACTCCCGGCCTAGGAGCCGCGTCGCTCAGGTCGGTTTGGCTCGCTCGGATCACAAGTTTATGGGCTTTGACGCCAACGGTCGAATTGCGCCGTTCATACAGAGGGCCGTCTAGGGCTATGCTGGGCCCATCCGGCTTGTCGACGACAAGTTCGCGGGTCGTATGGTTGCCAGCCTTGTCAATGGCAGTAACAGCGATCCTATTTGCGCCCGGACCCCATACCGCAGTGTCGTAGGTGAACGCAAGCGGTTCTTCGCATCCACAGTCGACGCTTTCGGCTGCTTTGCCGTCGACTTCGACGGTGACATCTTTAAGTCCCGAGGCAGCAGCATTGCCTTCGCCATCGCCGACGCTGATACCCAGAGTAGCTTTTTCCACCCCAAGCGGCCCACCAGCAGATTCGAGGAGCGGGCCGGAGAGTTCGACTTGAGGCGGCGTGATGTCAAGACTGTTCTTGATCTCCTTGCCGCTCATCCATTCGTTGTAAATGCGCACATCATCGATGCGGCCGGCAAAATATTGGCCAAGGGCCGTGCTCCCGCCAATCTGAAGGGCGCCGTCGCTGGATTTGGCCGGAATTGAACTTGCCGCGCCCTCAAGTTCCCCGTTGACATACAGGCGCAGGACGGTCCCGTCCGACGTCAACGCCAGTTGGGTCCATTCTTCTTCAGGGAGCGCTGGGCCTCCGCTTACCGACTCTTCCGAGCTTTCGTCGTCAGAGACAGAGCCAGCCGGACCTTCGCCACCTCCTTGGGCGTAGACGACGTAACCGGAGGGAAATTCTTCGTCCGAATCGTTCTTCGCGATGACCGGGCTCCAGTGCTGAGAGCCGCCTGGATCGACCCATGCCTCCAGCGTAAAGCCTTCGGTTAGGTCAAGGGCCGGGCTGTCGGGAATGGTCAGGACATCATCTTCCCCATCGAAGCGCAGGCCGGTGCTGCCTCGGCCCTGACTCCATTCGGCGCCTTCAATCGTGCCGTCATGATTTCCGATGTCGTCATAGACTTCTTTGCCTTCAAATTCGAATTCGCCATCAAAGGAATATGCGGCAATCGGCGTCTTGAGCGGAGCTTCGGGCGTCGTAAAAGTTTCGTCTTCGCCTTCGCTGTGGCCGAGAAGGTTTTCGGCGATGACCCGGAAGTGGTACGTGGTATCCGGTTCGAGGCCGGCGACAGCGTCGCTGACCTCAATCGTTTCATCAGCAAAGCCGATATTTTTAGGAGATATAGGAATAGTTATCGCGTTGGCGTAGCCGTTTTCGGCGAAATCGGTCGATGATGTGTATTCGAACTGATAGGCGGATTTGAGGCCCTCCGGGTTGACGCTGCCAGTGAGGGTCGCTTCGTACGGCGCAAGCTCGACCGCGTGTTCCGTAACGACAACCGGCGGTGCATCTCCAGTCAACCACTCCTGCACCCGGTCGTTCGCCGTGTCGGCGACCCAGACGTTGCCTTCTTCGTCGAGCGCGACGCCCTGGGGTGCGGAGAACTGGCCGTCGCCGTTGCCGGCGGTGCCGAACTGGGAGAGGTAGGCGCCTTCGGAGCTGAACTCCTGCACGCGGTCGGTGCCGGCGTCGCTCACCCAGACGTTGCCTTCGGCATCGGCGGCGAGGCCCTGAGGATCGGAGAGTTGGCCTTCACCTGTGCCGGCGGCTCCCGCCTGGCAGGAGGCGCTGCAGACCTGGAGTTCTTCGGCACCGGTGGAGACCCCCCAGCCGAAGGCGCGGATGAATTCGCCGGAGGCTTTGAACTCCGACACCCGGTCGTTGCCGGCGTCGGCGACCCAGATGCGCCCGGAGGCATCAACGGCAATCGCCTGGGGCGTGGTGAGCTGGCCGGCTTCGCTGCCTTTGGCGCCGAGCTGGCCCAGGTATTCACCCGTGGCGCTGAACTCCTGCACGGGGATCGCCGATTTGGTGCTGGAGCCGACCGTCCAGATGTGGCCTTCGGGATCGACCGCGATGCTCTGCAGCGAGCGGAACTGGCCGGGTTCGCCTCCGAGACTGCCCCACTTGCGGACGAATTCGCCTTTGGAGTCGAACTCCTGCACGCGGTTGTTGCCGGTGTCGGCGACGTAGACGTTGCCGGCGGCGGTGACGGCAATGCCGCTCGGGTTGGAGAACTGGCCGTTGCCCGAGCCCGTGGCGCCGAACTGGCGGACGAATTCGCCCGAGGAGTCGAACTCCTGCACGCGGTCGTGGC
The DNA here is from genome assembly GCA_963774405.1 of uncultured Solirubrobacterales bacterium. Lineage (GTDB taxonomy): Bacteria > Actinomycetota > Thermoleophilia > Solirubrobacterales > 70-9 > VRUE01. Next base: position 29,326 of record CAVZEV010000001.1, read on the forward strand.
CTGCGTCGGCGACCCAGACGTTGCCCGAGGAGTCGGCGGCGACGTCGGAGGGGGACGAGAGGTTGCCGGCGCCCGAGCCGGCGCCGCCGAAGTTGCGGACGAATTCGGTCGCCGTGGACTCCTGCACCCGGTCGTTCGCCGTGTCGGCGACCCAGACGTTGCCTTCTTCGTCGAGCGCGACGCCCTGGGGTGCGGAGAACTGGCCGTCGCCGTTGCCGGCGGTGCCGAACTGGGAGAGGTAGGCGCCTTCGGAGCTGAACTCCTGCACGCGGTCGGTGCCGGCGTCGCTCACCCAGACGTTGCCTTCGGCATCGGCGGCGAGGCCCTGAGGATCGGAGAGTTGGCCTTCACCTGTGCCGGCGGCTCCCGCCTGGCAGGAGGCGCTGCAGACCTGGAGTTCTTCGGCACCGGTGGAGACCCCCCAGCCGAAGGCGCGGATGAATTCGCCGGAGGCTTTGAACTCCGACACCCGGTCGTTGCCGGCGTCGGCGACCCAGATGCGCCCGGAGGCATCAACGGCAATCGCCTGGGGCGTGGTGAGCTGGCCGGCTTCGCTGCCTTTGGCGCCGAGCTGGCCCAGGTATTCACCCGTGGCGCTGAACTCCTGCACGGGGATCGCCGATTTGGTGCTGGAGCCGACCGTCCAGATGTGGCCTTCGGGATCGACCGCGATGCTCTGCAGCGAGCGGAACTGGCCGGGTTCGCCTCCGAGACTGCCCCACTTGCGGACGAATTCGCCTTTGGAGTCGAACTCCTGCACGCGGTTGTTGCCGGTGTCGGCGACGTAGACGTTGCCGGCGGCGGTGACGGCAATGCCGCTCGGGTTGGAGAACTGGCCGTTGCCCGAGCCCGTGGCGCCGAACTGGCGGACGAATTCGCCCGAGGAGTCGAACTCCTGCACGCGGTCGTGGCCTGCGTCGGCGACCCAGACGTTGCCCGAGGAGTCGGCGGCGACGTCGGAGGGGGACGAGAGGTTGCCGGCGCCCGAGCCGGCGCCGCCGAAGTTGCGGACGAATTCGGTCGCCGTGGACTCCTGCACCCGGTCGTTCGCCGTGTCGGCGACCCAGACGTTGCCTTCTTCGTCGAGCGCGACGCCCTGGGGTGCGGAGAACTGGCCGTCGCCGTTGCCGGCGGTGCCGAACTGGGAGAGGTAGGCGCCTTCGGAGCTGAACTCCTGCACGCGGTCGGTGCCGGCGTCGCTCACCCAGACGTTGCCTTCGGCATCGGCGGCGAGGCCCTGAGGATCGGAGAGTTGGCCTTCACCTGTGCCGGCGGCTCCCGCCTGGCAGGAGGCGCTGCAGACCTGGAGTTCTTCGGCACCGGTGGAGACCCCCCAGCCGAAGGCGCGGATGAATTCGCCGGAGGCTTTGAACTCCGACACCCGGTCGTTGCCGGCGTCGGCGACCCAGATGCGCCCGGAGGCATCAACGGCAATCGCCTGGGGCGTGGTGAGCTGGCCGGCTTCGCTGCCTTTGGCGCCGAGCTGGCCCAGGTATTCACCCGTGGCGCTGAACTCCTGCACGGGGATCGCCGATTTGGTGCTGGAGCCGACCGTCCAGATGTGGCCTTCGGGATCGACCGCGATGCTCTGCAGCGAGCGGAACTGGCCGGGTTCGCCTCCGAGACTGCCCCACTTGCGGACGAATTCGCCTTTGGAGTCGAACTCCTGCACGCGGTTGTTGCCGGTGTCGGCGACGTAGACGTTGCCGGCGGCGGTGACGGCAATGCCGCTCGGGTTGGAGAACTGGCCGTTGCCCGAGCCCGTGGCGCCGAACTGGCGGACGAATTCGCCCGAGGAGTCGAACTCCTGCACGCGGTCGTGGCCTGCGTCGGCGACCCAGACGTTGCCCGAGGAGTCGGCGGCGACGTCGGAGGGGGACGAGAGGTTGCCGGCGCCCGAGCCGGCGCCGCCGAGCGAGCTGAAATAGCTTGGGGTGGGCGCTGCGGACACCATCGCCACGACGAAGACGAGGCCGACAAGCACCGACGCAACCACAAGAACGAGGAGCCTCCCCCTGCCGACTTCGTCCCGCTTTCGGCTCAGATTCCGCCGCCTACTCTCCCTCAAATTCGCGACGTGACCCTTCACAACCGCCTCCCCAAAAAGATTGTCCGGACGTGATCAACTGGTGCTTAGAGATCAAAACGTACCGAATAACAGACCGAACGTCGCATCGCTGATGTCACGCCGACAGGAGAAAGTCTGGTCTCGGGATTCATGAAAGCGAAGGACTTTTCCATTCATAGTGTCTATCCGTCCAATGCTCTTGGTTTTTGCATGGTGTCGGCTAGGGTCGGCGACTCTTATCGTCGGACTTGGGGAGGGAAAGATGAGGCAGGGGTTTCGGTTGCCGTCGCCGGCTTTGGTGGTCTCGGTTTTAGCGCTGTTCGTGGCACTCGGCGGGACCGTCTACGCGGCCAAGAAGGCGCGGATCAACGGCAGGGCGGTGAAGGTGAAGTCACTGCCGGGAAACCGGCTGAAGCTGCGCTCGATCCCGGCCAACCGGCTCAAGCCGAGCGTGCTCAAGGGCGTGCTGGCGGCACAGTCGGGGCCGATCACCGGCGCCGAAATCGACGAGCTGACCCTGGGCCAGGTGCCGGAGGCGGCGCACGCGCTCAGCGCCGATACCGCCCAGAGCGCGGTCGACGCCCAGACGGCGGTCAACGCCGTCAACGCGATCACCGCGCAGAGCGTCAACGGCCACGAAGCCGGCTGCCTGCCCGGCACCCGCCAGTTCGCCGGCGCCTGCTGGCAGACCGCCCCCAGCGAAACCGCAGTAAGCGCCCCGGCCGCAGCCAACGCCTGCGCAGTCCAAGGCGCCGAACTCCCCGAGGCATTGCAACTGGGAGCTTTCTCTCAACAGCCTGGTGTGGTTTTGGACAGCGGAGATGAGTGGACCAGTGACCTCACAAATATGACGGGGCCGGATGAATACGCCGTCGTGACTGTGTCCCCAGCTGGCGTTGTCGACTTCACCGTTTCGACTAGCTCACACAAGTACCGCTGCATGACCCCCCTGCTCCGCTGAGAGGTCCGGGCACCCCTCTCAAAACACTCCAGCGAGGCTCCCGCCGAGCGTTTTGAGAGGGGTGCCCGGAACCTCCCGCCGACGCACGAGCTCAGGTAGCCCAGGCTCCGCTCAAGTTCGATCGGGTTCGATCAAGTCTCGATCAACCCACGATCCAACGCATACCGAACCAACTCAGCCCGACTAGAAACGCTCAGCTTCTGCTGAATATGAGCCCGGTGGCTCTCCACCGTGCGGATCGAGATATAGAGCTGCTCGGCGACCTCGGCGTTGGTGTGCCCGAGCGCGATCAGCCGCAGCACGTCGCGCTCGCGCTCGCTCAGCTCGTCGCGATCGTCGCCGCCGTCACCGGCGGCGAGGCGGGCGCCCAGGGCCGGCTGCAGGTAGGTGTCGCCGGCCGCCGCTCGGCGCACCGCCTGCACCAGCTCGGCGTCGGCGGCCTCCTTGAGCACGTAGCCGCGCACCCCCGCCTGCAGAGCGCGGCGGGCGAAGGCGGGCTCGTTCTGCATCGTCAGCACGACGATCTCCGTCTGCGGCGAGGCGGCGCGGAGGTCCGGCACGGCATCGAGGCTGGCGCGCCCCGGCATGTTGAGGTCGAGGATCAACACGGTGGGTTTGTGGCCGCGCAGGTAACGCACGGCGGCATCGACGTCGCCCGCCTCGGCGACCACCTCGAAGCCCGGCTCGGCGTCGAGCAGCAGGCGCAGGGCGTTGCGCACAACCGTGTGGTCGTCGGCGAGGACGATCGTGATCGCCTCGCCCTCCTCGCCGGGTCCGCCCGCAGCCATCGGCGCTCAGCGTACTTTGAATACTGGCTCGGTGTCCAGATAGGATTCGTGAGTCCACAATCTCGTGGTCAGGAGAGATGGAGCAGCGCCGGGATGAAACAGGGGTCTGACAGCGGCGCCCTCGACGAGCGCCGCCTGCGGGAGCTGATCGATGTCGGGCGCAGCCTCGTCGCCGAGCTCGACCCGGAGGTGATCTTCCGCCAGGTGCTCGAGGTCGCCTGCGAGCTGACCGGGGCCCGCTACGCCGCCCTCGGCGTGCTCGACGAGGACCGCCACGAGCTCGAGCGCTTCATCACCCACGGGATCGACGAGGAGACGCGACGGGCGATCGGCAACCTGCCGCGCGGGCGCGGCGTGCTCGGCCTGCTGATCGAGCAGCCGCGACCGCTGCGCCTCGACGATGTCGGCCGCCACCCCCGCTCCTACGGCTTCCCGCCGGGCCACCCGCCGATGAGCAGCTTCCTCGGCGTGCCGGTGATGATCCGCGGTCACGCCTGGGGCAACCTCTACCTGACCGAGAAGGACGGCGAGTTCGACCTGGCCGACGAACAGTCGGCGATGATCCTCGCCGAGTGGGCGGCGATCGCGGTCGAGAACGCCCGCCTCTACCGCAGCGTGCGCGGCCGCAACGACGAGATGGAGCGCGCCGTGCACCGGCTCGAAGCGACGACCGAGATCGCCCGCGCGGTCGGCGGCGAGACCGACCTCGACCGCATCCTCGAGATCGTCGTCAAGCGCGGCCGCGCCCTGGTCGAGGCACGCTCGCTGCTGATCCTGCTCGCCGCCGGCGAGGAGCTCCACACCGCCTCGATCGCCGGCGATCGCCGGCGCGAGGCGGCGAGGGCGCGCATCCCGATCGCCGGCTCGATTCCCGGCCGGGTGCTGGAAGAGCGCCTGCCGCGCCGCGTCCACGACCTCCACCCCAGCCTGATGGCGCGCCCCGGCGACCAGGGCGCCGGCGTCACCGCCCTGCTCGTGCCGCTCCTCTTCCGCGGCCGCGGACTCGGGGTGCTGGTCGCGCTCGACCCGCTCGGCCGCGACGCCGGCTTCAGCGAGGAAGACGAGGACGTGCTGCTCTCCTTCGCCGCCAGCGCCGCCACCGCGGTCGCCACGGCGCAATCGGTCGCCGAAGACCGCACCCGCGAAACGATCGCCGCGACCGAGCGCGAGCGCGGCCGCTGGGCCCGCGAGCTGCACGACGAGTCGCTGCAGAGCCTGGCCGGGCTGCGGGTGCTGCTCTCGACGGCGCGGCGCAGCGAGCCGGGCGAGCTCGACGAGCTGCTCGTCAACGGCATCGAGCAGGTCGACTCGGCGATCGCCGAGATGCGGCGGCTGATCGCCGACCTGCGCCCCAGCACCCTGGACGAACTCGGCCTCAGCGCCGCCCTCGAGGCCCTCGGCGAACGCACCGCCGGCGGCCACTCGATCGCGCTCGAGACGCACCTCGACCTCGCCTGGGAGGCGGGCCGGGCCGAGACGCGGCTGCTCGCCGAGGTCGAGGACACCACCTACAGGCTGGTCCAGGAGGCGCTCAACAACGCGGTCCACCACGGCGAGGCAGGGCACGTCACGGTCGAGGTCAGCGAGGGCGACGGCGTGCTGCGAATGCGCGTCGCCGACGACGGCAGGGGCTTCGACCCCTCGGTGAGGAGCGACGGCTTCGGCCTGATCGGCATGCGCGAACGGGCCGAGCTCGCGGGCGGCGCGCTGGAGCTGCGCAGCGCCCCCGGGGCGGGCACGACGATCGTCGCCACGATCCCGGCGACCCACCGCGGCGAGAGCGCCGCCGAGGCCGCCTGAGGCTCAGGCGCCGAGCATCGCCCGGTAGAAGCTGTAGTCGCGCCGATCCGGCCGCAGGTTGCAGGCCAGTGCCAGGTGGTGGCGGGCGCGCTCGGTCTCGCCGGTCTTGGCCAGCGCCCGGCCGAGGCAGAAGTGGGCGTAGTCGTTGACCTGGTGGCGCTCGACCACCGCCCTGAACTCGACCGCGGCGGCGGCGAAGCGGCCGGAGCGAAAGTAGGCGCGGCCGAGCGCCTCGCGCACCGAGGACTTCTCCGGCGCCCGGCGGGCTGCCTCCTCGAGCGGCTCCGCGGCCTCGGCGAAGTCCTCCTCCTCGAGCAGCTCGATGCCGCGGCGGTAAAGGGTGAAGGTGGAGTCGGATTTCGACCCGGCGGGCACCGCTCAAGTGTAGGAGGCGGGTCGGCCCGGCCAAAACCGTCCGGGCCCGCTCATATGGTCGGCGTCGGGATGGGAATCGGCGAGCAGTGAAACTCGTGATCGGCATCGTGCGGCCCGAGAAGGCCAACGACGTACTCGAGGCGCTCTACCGGCGCGAGGTGCGCGGCGTCTCGATGAGCCGCGTGCAGGGGCACGGCGGCGAGCTCGAGCGGGTCGAGACCTACCGCGGCACGACCGTGAAGATGGGGCTGGCGGAGAAGGTCCGCTTCGAGATCGCCGTCTCCGACGAGTTCGTCGAGGCCGACCGATCGATGCGCTCTGCGAGGGCGCGCGGACCGGCGAGGTCGGCGACGGCAAGATCTTCGTCGTGCCGCTCGAGCGGGCGGTGCGCATCCGCACCGGCGAGACCGACCACGGCGCCGTGACGCCGGTGGACAAGTGAGCGCGCTCGCGCCGCTACTCGGCGCCGTGCCGGGGATCGACAGCGGCGACACCGCCTGGATGCTCGTCGCGACGGCGCTGGTGCTGATGATGACCCCGGCGCTCGGCCTCTTCTACGCCGGCCTCGTGCGCTCGAAGAACACGCTCAACACCTTCATGATGTGCGTCGGCGCGATCGCCGTCGCGACGGTCACCTGGGCGCTGGTCGGCTACTCGCTCGCCTTCGACGGCGACGGCGCCCTGATCGGCGGCCTCGGCTACGCTCGGCCTGCACGGCGTCGGCTTCGCGCCGCGCGAAGGGACGACGATCCCGCACCTCCTGTTCATGGCCTTCCAGGCGACCTTCTGCATCATCACCGTCGCGCTGGTCTCCGGCGCGGTGGTCGAGCGGATGCGCTTCGGCGCCTTCCTCGTCTTCGCCGCGCTCTGGTCGGTGCTCGTCTACGCCGTGCTCGCCCACTGGGTCTTCGGCGGCGGCTGGCTGCAGGCGAACGGCACGCTCGACTTCGCCGGCGGCGTGCCGGTCGAGATGGGCTCGGGCTTCTCGGCGCTGGCGGCGGCGCTGGTCGTCGGCGCCCGCAAGGACTACGGCCGCCAGGCGCTGCTGCCCCACAACGCGGTCTACGTCCTGCTCGGCGCCGGCCTGCTCTGGTTCGGCTGGTTCGGCTTCAACGGCGGCAGCGGCTTCTCGACCGGCAACCCGAGCGTGCTCGCGTTCACGAACACGCTGCTGACCCCGGCCTGCACGCTGGTCGTCTGGTTCTGCTCGACCTGATCCGCGGCCGCAAGGTGACCGCGATCGGCGCCGCCACCGCGATCATCGTCGGCTGCGTCGGGATCACCCCCGCCGGCGGCTTCATCAGCCCCGGCTGGGCGATGGTGCTCGGCGCGCTGGCCGCGCTGCCGAGCTACGCGATCATCGTCTGGCGCCCGCGCACCCGGGTCGACGAGACGCTCGACGTGCTCGCCGCCCACGGCATCGCCGGCTTCGTCGGCATCCTCTTCATCGGCTTCTTCGCGCAGGTCGCCTGGAACGGCGTCTCCGACGGCCTGCTCTACGGCAACGCCGCCCAGCTCGGCTACCAGGCGCTCGCCGCGCTCGCGGCCCGGCCTACGCGTTCGCCGCGACCTTCGTGCTGCTGCAAGCTGATCGGCGCGGTGATGCCGCTGCGCGCCAGCGAGCACGAGGAGGCGCTCGGCATGGACGTCGTCCAGCACGGCGAGGAGGCCTACGCCACCGGCGAGGGCGCGATCCTCGTCTTCCCCGAGGACGGCGAGCACAATCCCCATCCCGGTCGCCGACCCGGGCTAACCGCTCTCGACGACGCCGCCGCGGCGGTCGAAGCGGCCGGTGCGGAGGTTCGCCGGCCACATCGCCAGGGTCGCCAGCAGGCCGATCGCGATCAGCGCCGTCGCCACGTAGGCGCCCGCCTGCAGGGTGTATTCGCTGCTCAGGCCGGCGAGGTGGTTGAGCAAGAGGGCGAGGCCGATGACCCAGAGCAGGGCGGCGGCGGCGAGCCTCGCCCGGTAATGACTGGTGTAGGCGACGTGGGGCTCGCGGCGGCGGACCAGGGGCAGCAGGAGCAGGATCAGGGCCGGGCCGAAGAAGTAGCCGAGCTCGGCCTTGGCGATCCCGTGCGGGCTGTTGGCGAGATCGAAGAGGGCCGAGTGCTTGTCCCAGGTGAAGGCGGCGCCGAGCACGCCGATGAAGAGGCCCACGGCGCAGAGCCGGGCGACGATGCTCGCGGCGTAGAGCCGCGTACCGGCCAGATAAACCTCGCGGCTCTTCATCTATGCCTGCGCCGTCGCGGGATCGGCTTCGGCCGCCACCGCCTTGCCGTGGCGGATCAGGTCGGCGGCGCGCTCGGCGATGGCGATCGTCGGGGCGTTGGTGTTGCCACGCGGCACGGTCGGCATCACCGAGGCGTCGACGACGCGCAGGGCCTCGACGCCCTCGACCCGCAGCTCGGCGTCGACGACCGAGCCGATCGCGCAGGTGCCGACCGGGTGGTAGACCTCATACGTGGTCGCGGCGATATGGGCGCGCAGGGCGTCGTCGCTGTCGTCCGCCGGGCCGGTGAAGAGCTCAGCCGCGTAGGGCTGGAAGGACGGTTGGGCGCAGATCTCCGCCGCCAGGCGCACCGCCGCCATCATCCGCGGCATGTCCGCCTCGGCCTCGTAGAAGTTGTTGCGGATGATCGGCTTCGCGGTCGGGTCGGCCGAGGCGAGGCGGACCGAGCCGCGGCTCTCCGCCGTCAGCAGGCAGGGCGAGACCCAGACGCCGTGCGCCTGCGGGTCGGCCATCCCCTCGTCGACGATCTGCACCGGAGCGACGTGGAACTGCGCATCGGGCGCCTCGGCGCCCTCGCCGACCCGAACGAAGCCGCCGGATTCGGCCAGGTTGGAGGCGAAGGGCCCGGTCTGCGAGGCCTCGAACTCGGCCATCGCCGCCGGCTCCAGCGCCGCCAGCAGGCTCTCCGGCTCGGGTGTGGTGAAGACGGTGAAGGTGGCGGGGTGGTCGCCGAGGTTCTCGCCCACCGCGGGCTGGTCGAGCAGCGGCTCGATTTCGCGCAGCGCCAGGTGCTCGGCGGGGCCGACGCCGGAGAGCATCAGCAGCTGCGGCGAGTTGTAGGCGCCGCCGCAGAGAATCACCTCGCGCTCGGCGCGCAGCTCCTGCGCCTCGCCCATCCGGCTCGCCTCGACCCCGACCGCCCGCTTGCCCTCGAAGAGCACGCGGCTGACCTGCGTGTAGGGCATCACGGTCAGGTTGGGACGCTCGCTCACCGGGTGCAGGTAGGAGACGGCGGCGCTGGCGCGCATGCCGCCGCGCTGGGTCACCTGGTACATGCCGACGCCGTCCTGCTCGGCGCCGTTGAAGTCCTCGTTGCGGCTCAGCCCCGCCTCGACCCCCGCCTCGACGAAGGCGGGCGTGATCTTGTTGCCGGAACGCTGGTCGGAGACCGCCAGCGGGCCGCCGACCGCGTGCCACTGCGAGGCGCCGCGCTCGTTGTCCTCGGCCTTGAGGAAGTAGGGGAAGAGGCGTCCCAGCCCCAGCCGGGGACGCCCCACTCGTCGTAGTCGCGGCGGTTGCCGCGGATGTAGACCATCGCGTTGATCGAGGAGGAGCCGCCGAGCACGCGGCCACGCGGCAGCGAGACACGGCGGCCGTTGCAGTTGGGCTCCGGTGCGGAAGCGAAATCCCAGTCGACCTCGGTGCGGGCGAGCTGCAGGTAGCCCAGGGGCACGTGGATGTTCTGGTTGGTGTCCGGCGGCCCCGCCTCGAGCAGCAGGACGCTGGTATCCGGGTCCTCCGAGAGCCGCGCCGCGAGGACGCAGCCGGCCGAGCCGGCGCCGACGATCACGTAGTCATGCATCAACCGCTCCTTCCGTAGACAGCCAAACGCCCCCGGCGAGTGTACGCCCGAAATGGCCGATTGCGGGTGATTTCTTAACCGGCTGCTACGGTTGATCGGTCGGGTTTGGCCAAACCGCCACCCGAGAGGTTCCGTTCCCTCCGTGCTCTGCTTTGCATTTAGGGGTCGCTGGATCTCCCTGAATCGCAACATAAGGAGTCATTTACATCGTGTCTTTTGCCGACCTCGGCATATCCAAAGCCGTGGTGCGCGCGCTCGCCGAGCGCGACATCACCCAACCTTTCCCCGTCCAGCAGCTGGTGATCCGCGACGCGCTCGCCGGTCACGACCTGCTGGTCCAGTCGCCGACCGGGTCGGGCAAGACGCTCGCCTTCGGCATCCCGCTGGTCGACCTCCTCGACGCGGGCGCCAAGCGCCCCGCCGCCCTGGTCCTGGCGCCGACCCGCGAGCTCGCGGGCCAGATCGTCGACGAGCTCGACGGGATCGCCCGTGCCCGCGACCTGCGCGTCGCCGCCGTCTACGGCGGCGTCGGCTTCGGCCCCCAGGTCAAGGCCGCCCAGCGCGCCAACATCGTCGTCGCCACCCCGGGACGGCTCGAGGACCTGATCGCCCGCGGCGCGATCAGCCTGCGCAACGTCAAGGTGCTCGTCCTCGACGAGGCCGACCGCATGCTCGACATGGGCTTCAAGCCCGCGGTCAACCGCATCGTCGGCCAGACCCCGCCCGACCGCCAGACGCTCTTCTTCTCGGCCACGCTGGAGGGGGCGACCGGCAAGCTCGCCGCCGCCTACACCCGCGACCCGCGCCATCACACCCACGCCGCGCCCGAGGACCACGAGGCCGAGATCGAACACCGCTTCGTCCACGTCGACTCCCAGGCGGCCAAGCTCGACCACCTGGCCGGCGAGCTGGGCGGGCCCGACGGCGGCCGCACGCTGGTCTTCGTCCGCACCAAGCGCGGCGCCGACCGCCTGGTCAAGCGCCTGCGCACGCGTGAACTGGAGGCGGTCGCGATGCACGGCGACAAGAGCCAGGGACAGCGCGAACGCGCCCTCGCCCGCTTCGAGCGCGGCGATGTCGAAGTCCTGGTCGCCACCGACGTGGCCGCGCGCGGGATCGACGTCGCCGACATCGCCCACGTGATCAACTTCGACGCCCCCGGCGACCGCGACTCCTACGTGCACCGGGTCGGCCGCACCGGCCGCGCCGGCGCCCGCGGCGCCGGCACCAGCTTCGTCCTCACCGACCAGGCGGCCGAGATGCGGCGCATTGCCCGCGACCTCGGCCTCAGCGAGGAGTTCGAGCGCAACCTCGGCCACGTCGCGCGATCCGAGCGCGCCTCAAACGGCAAGCCGGCCCCGGGCCAGAAGCCCGGCTCCGGCCAGCGCTCGCGGCGGCGCCGGCGCAACCGCCGTCCCAAGGTGTCCGCATGAGCTCCACGACCGCCGCGAGAGCGGCGAAGAAGTGGACCTGCGATGGCTGCGGCGTCAGCGCCGCCGGCATCGACGGCAAGCCGGTGCCGATGCCGAGCGTCTGGGCCAGCTCCGCCGAGGGCACCTACTGCCTGGTCTGCCGCCGCGAACGCGCCGCCGAGGCAGCGCTCGAGGCGGTGCCCAGCGACAGCCCGATCGCCGAGCGGGCCAAGGCGCGGCGCGCGGCGCTGATCGAGTTCGAGGTCAGCCGCACGCCCGAGCACACCGACGGGATCATTGCCCGCGCCTGCCGCACCTCGGTCTCCGCGGTCACCCGCGCCCGTCGCCGGCTCGAGCTTCCCGACCCGCCGCCCACCTCCGAGGAGGCACGGGCAAAGCGTCGGGCGATCAGCCGCCGCTAGCCAAACGGCCAAAGCAAACGGCGCGACGGGCCCGCAGGCCCGCCGCGCCGTACCAGGCGTCCTCTACCGCCGCCCGCTCAGCAGCCGCTCACCTTCAGCGGCAAGTGCTTGTCCTTCATCCTCCTGCTGTTGTGCGCTTTGATGTTGAGGTAGGAAGACAGCTTGTTCTTGCAGAGGTTCCTGGAGTTGACCAGGAGGCCCTTCTTCTTGCCGCCTTCCATCTTCAGGATGAGCTTGCTCACCGGCACGTCGGGCGTGCCGTTGAACACGGTCTTGATGCCTCCGCGCGGTGAGCTGATCACCCCGTAGAGCTGCACGTTCACCTGGCCACGCAGGTCCGGCACCAGGTCCGGCAGCTTGTGATTGGAGGAGACCAGGTAGACCGGGCCCCGGAGCACGCCGTCAAGCAGCGGCGTGCGGGCCTTGGCGTGACCGTAGATCGCCGCCTTCGGACAGGCGTTGGCGGCCAGCTGCACCCTGGTGCACACGGTCCTGATGTTGCCCTGATCGAGGAACAGAGCGTGTGGCAGGGTCAGCGCCGTGCGTTCGATGTTGGCGTCGCCTTCCCGCGCTTCGAGAATCGCCCGCAGCACCGGGTGCTTGGCCCGCGTGGTCGTGTTCTTGCCACCGAGCAGGCGGGTGAACAGCTTCGGCTTGAAGCCGAGCTTCCCGCATTCGGCCGGCCGGTACCTGGCCGAGACCGCGTAGGAGCTGAACGCGGCCGGATCGGCCGGGTTCGCGCCGCCGCCCAGAAGCGAGCCGCGGGTCGCCAACTCTTCGCTGCAGTCGGTCCCGTTGCGGATGAATTTGGAGCGATTGAGATCGACGTTGATCGAACGCAGATCCAGCTTGACCCCTCCGAACACGTCCGGAATCGGGTCCGAGACGGCATTCACTTCGGTCGTTCTCGGGTTGACGAACAGCGCCACCCGGACGACGACCGTGCCGAGGTCGAACGGGCCGGAGCGCGCCGGTGTGATCACCGCCATCGAGAGCGGCGCACCCTTGTACGGGCCGGCCAGGTAGGCCTCGCCGTGCAGCGAGACCGGCCCCGGGCCGGAGCCGGAGACGGTGGTCGCCGAGCCGATGTGGCTCGTGTCCGGGCAGCTCGGGTTGACCTGCTCCTGATAGCCGCTCTTCTGGGCCGCGATTTCGAGGTTGTTATCGGGGCAGTAGAGGAGCCCGGCGAGGCTGCCGATCAGACCCTCGGGGAGGGTCACGTTGACACCCTTGACCTCCTGTTCCCCGTCCACACGACCGATGTGGAAGTGGAACGCGGTATTCGCTCCCGCGACGCTGTTCTGGGTCACGGCCGCGTAGCCCGGCGCGAACTTCCGCGCCGCCAGGGTCGTCGGGCAGGTTCCGCCGCCCGGGACGCTGGAGAGGGTGAACGAGCTGCTGACCGGGACCTGTTCGCCCGGACGCGCCCACGGTTCCATCTGACCGCTTGAATCAGCCGCCGAGCATGTCGGCGGGCTGGTCAGGACCAAATGCGGCCCGTCGAAGCGGAGCCTGACCGATTCGAATGGAGCCTGCGGGAGCCCGTTCGGCTCCAAGCCGGCGAGCGCTCCTTTGACTTCCTTTTCGTCGAACGTAGTGGTCAGCTGGCCGGTTTTCGCGTTGGCGGCGGTGTTGCCGACGACGCGGACGACGACGCCGTATTTTTCCGACTTCGCTTCGACCAGCACTCTGAACTCATCACCCGATTCGGGATTCGAGCTCATCTGTTCGCCAACGTAAATGTCGCCTTTAAGCGTTTCCGGAATCGGTGGCGTGTCGATTTCAGCCGTGCCTATCTTCGACCCGGCCGGACAGCTGTTGTCGTTGACCCGCTGGTTCTTCTTGAACTGGGCGTCGGAGCAGGCGACGAGTCCGTTTGAGCCGGCGGGGTTGAGGCCCATGCCGGCCGGCAGCGTCACCTTGGCGCTGCGCAGGTGCGACTGCGACTGTTCGCTTTTTTCGGGTTCATTCGGTAGTTCGAATGGGACTTCGGTATTCACGACCGCGGGCGCCGGGGAGTCAACTGAGTTTGTCCCCGGATTCACGCCGATGGTCGGATCGAACGGAACCGTGCCGCATTCTTCCTGCTGGTAGAGGAACCCGGTCGAGTCCTCGACGTTGGCCTGGAACGGCGTCGAGCCGACTGGGAAGGTTGGGTTCGGTTCCCCGTGGGACTCGGCCCGGAACCAGGTCGGGTAGAGCGTCGACCATTCGTGAGGATCGAAGCAGGTGGTCGGCGTGTTGATGTAGGTGCCGTTGCCTTCTGAGGCTTCGATGTTGCCCGCTTCCTGGCCGAAGTTGACGAGCCTGCTCTGCAGCGTCGCGAAGGGCGGCTCGGACTCGGGCAGTTCGATCGTAAAGGACTCGTGGTAGTCCGTTTCCCAGCTGACGTCGGTTTTCAGGTAAACGATCTCTTTGCCCGCGGCGACGAAGCCGAAGAGGGCCGGTTCGCCCGGGTTCGGCTCGAGGTTGTAGACGGGGATTTTGGTCCCGAGTTCCGAGCTGGGAGGCACGACTGCGCCCTTTGGCAGGGTGTTGGCAGCGGGGAATGGAGGAGAAGGCGCGGGAACAACGCCGCCAACTGTGGTCACCAGCGTTATTTCCTCGGTGCCGACTCGCGAGCCTTTGGCACAGGCGGGAACGAACGTTTCGGGTGCCACTTCATTTTCGAAGTCTTCGATCGAGCAGCGCGGTGTCGCCTCGGGGTTGACCGTCAGCCCCGGCGGCAGATCGACACGGAGCGTTTTGATATCCCGGTTGAGCTCCGGTTCCACGAGCGGGGAGGTCGGAATCGTGATCCCGGCGGGTTCGACTTTGCCGGTCGATTCTTCGTGCTGGATGATGTAGTTCGTGAAGCCAACCTGCGGGTGACCGCCGGCCTGGATGAAGTAGTTAGGTTCGTTCGGCGAACACTTCGGCGTATCCGTCGTGCACGTTGCGGCCTGCCAACCATCGGCAGCCGTCGGTGGTTCGTGTTGGGGTCCGATGATGTTCCCGGTGTCGGCCTGAGCGACCGGCACCGCAGCTACAAGCCACAGGGCCATCACCGCGCAAGCGATCAAGCGCCTAGCCATTCGTCTCTCCTCTGGTCGCATTGACGATTCCCATTGCGTCCCTGCGTATGGCGCTAAATCTCTCCGCGCCTCTACGGTAGCTACCTCTACCCGTCGGCTTCAAGGGGGAAAACCCGCAGAGCGGTTTCGATTGCAGCGATCGGTGTAGTCGAAGGACACCATTTGGCTCCAACAAGCCAACTCAGGGTCGCAAGCGACCCCTCAATAGGATGCTGAGCAATGGCACCCAAATCGAGTCTCCCCTATGTCGACGAGCTGCCAATCGAGATCGAGGCGGACCGCGAGGCGACCTGGGCGGCGCTGCTCTCGGTGCTCGAGCGCTCGTTCGCCTCGGCCCGCGGCCGGGGGCCCTGCCGGCCTGCTCGGCTGCGAAGACACCGCGCCCTCGGGGCCGCGACCGCTCGCCGTCGGCTCGGCCTTTCCCGGCTTCCACGTCGAGGCGGCCGAGCCCGAGCGCGAGCTCACGCTCGCCGGGCGCCACCGCTTCTCCACCTACCTGCTGAGCTTTCGCCTCGAGGAAGCCGGCGCCGGGCGCACCCGGCTCGTCGCCGAAACGCGCGCCGCTTTCCCGGGCCTCAAGGGCAGCGCCTACCGGGCGCTCGTGATCGGCACCCGCGTGCACGTCCTCGTCGCCCGCCGCCTGCTCACCGCGATCAAGCGCCGGGCGGAGCGCGGCTGACCGGCTGGTCCGCCATCCGGCCGGTCCTCGCCGGCTTCCTGCTCGCCGCCGACGCCTTCGTCGTAGCCGCCCTTCTGATCTCGCGCCGGCACGGCTGGCTGCCGCCCTTCATCGCCTTCGGCTCGCTGCTGATCGGCCTGATCGCCTTCGAGGTCTGGGCGATCCGCCACCGCCACGACGACGACCGACCCCCGCCGCGGCTCTGACGCCTGGCCCTACGCGGCCCGCCTTCGTCGACTCGAGACCGGGGTTCGGTCGCGAAAGAAGTAGAGGCTTCGGTGGGTGCCCCTGACCTCTTCCACGCGATAGAGGCACAGTACGGGGAGCCCGAACGCCAGCACCCGCAGGTGATAGGCGATCACGGGCAGACCGGGGGATTCCTCGTACATCTGATCGAGGTCCGCAGCCGAGAAGGGCTCTCCGATCCAGAGCATCGCTTCGACGGCGGCAACCCTGACCGGATGGACCGTGTGAGGGACGAGCCTGCCCCAATCCACCGGCTCGTCCCTCATCACGACCACTCCCGCCAGTCTCGGGAGAAGCTTGGGATGTGATTCGCGTGGCGTGCCATTGGTCGCGCGCCCCGACGAGGTCCTTGCGGCCGCTCGCCGCGAATTGGGAAGACTGGGGCCTATCGCTCCTATCCGTTCGAGCGATTGACAGTTTCAGATCGGTACGGGCGAGACAACCCGAACTTCGCTACCAGTCATTTTTTCCTGTCTTGAAGTAGCCACCTTTGACAGGACGTCCTGTCCGGCCGCGCTCGAAGGCGAGCAAGCCGACCACGCTGATCCGTCCGGACTTCCCCGATTCAGTCAAGCGGTTGATGGACTCGGCCTCGATCTTCTGAGCCTGCGCCCAGGTGTCGAGAAAGAGCTTGTGCATCTTCTTCTCACCTAAGCCATCGAGAATTGGCGCATCCCACATCAAGCAAACTGGGTCTTCGTCCAGCTTCCCGTTCCTGTACGCGGAGACGGTCTCGGCCAAGATGCCCTGACTGATTGCGCCGCTCACGTCGTGGCGCTCCTCCACGGTCATCTTTCGAGCGTCTTCGTCCTCGATCACGGGGAGCTCAATGGCTCGGTAGATCGCCCTCACGTAGCCGCCTACATTTTTGGAGCCTGCCAGTTCGATTGAGCCGGCTTCATAGAGTTCGCGGAGGTGGTTACGGACGTTCTTGACGTCCTCGCCGAGCATGATTGCGACCTCCCCCGCACTGAATTCCCCCTCGTTCAAGATCGCCAGCGATTCGACCTTGATCCAGTGCATGACCGAGCGGGGCAGTGCATCGTCGGGCAGTTTCGTGCGTTCCTTGATCGCCTTCCGGCCGACTTCCGCTGTGGGCTGACTCACTTTGGCCTCCGATCAAGGTTGCTTGGCTCACTCAGTTGCCTCTGAGCATATCCAGGCATTGAAACGAAAACCTGAGTTGTCATGACTTTCTTCCTACGCTCTCCCTTCCCGTCCCGGTGGCAGAGCCGGGGTGACGACACGGGGAGGGAGGTGCATAGGCATGACGGTCAAGCCGGTCAGTCCGGTCGCCCCGCTTTTGCAGATTTACAAGCAGAAGTAGGCGATCAGGGCCGGCCCCGGACGCCGTGGCAGAGGGCTGGGGCCGGCCCGCTACAAGGCGCGTCGTCGGGGCTGGGACACTTGCGCTTGGCTCAGCCGTTGCGGCCGATCAGCATGATCCCGGCGATCGACGCGGTGGCCAGCAGGGCCAGGGCGATATCGGTCCGACGTTCGCTGTCTCTCATCTCACCCTTAGAACACTCGCCGGGGCGCGAAGATGCTCTCGGCCGGAGCTCAGCCGCCTTCCTCGACGAAGGCGCGGCGCAGGGCCTCGTCGAAGGACTCGGGCGTGATCCCGAACGGCTCGGCGCCGCTGGGATCGGTGACGACGGTGGCGCTGGTCAGGCCCTCGATCAGGGGGCGGGCGACGTTGGTGTCGACCGGCGTCACCAGGCCGAGCCAGAGCGAGGAGAGCCACGGGGTGATCAGCGGAACCGGGATCTGGCGGCGCGGCGCCTTGCCCATCGCGATCGCCATGCGGTCGAGCATGTCGGCGTAGCTGAGGATGTCGGGGCCGCCGATCTGGACCTCGCGACCCGTCGACTCGGGCACCTCGGGGGCACGCCGCAGGTACTCGATCGTGGCGTCGATCCCGATCGGCTGGGTGTCGGTGCGCAGCCAGTTGGGGGTGATCATCACCGGCAGGCGGCCGACCAGGTAGCGCAGCGTCTTGTAGGACTCGCTGCCGGCGCCGACCACCATCGCGGCCCGGAAGTAGGTCAGCGGCGGCCCCTCGGCGATCAGCGCCTGCGCGGTCTGGTGGCGGCTCTGCAGGTGCTCGGAGGCGTCGTCGCCGCCGAGGCCGCCAAGGTAGATGACCCGCTCGACACCCTCGCGTTTCGCCATCCGCCCGAAGTTGGTCGCGCCGAGCAGCTCGCGCTCGGCGTAGCCCCCTCCCCCGCCCATCGCGTGGACGAGGTAGTAGGCGACCCCGACGCCCTCGCCCGCGCCGGCGAGGCCGGCCGCGTCGGTGATGTCGCCCTCGTGCAGCTCCATCCCGGCCGCCTCCAGGTGCCGCCCCCGGGCGCGATCGCGGACCAGGCAGCGGACCGCGGCGCCGGAGCCGGCAAGGGCCGTCGCCAGCCTGCCGCCGACGAAACCGGTTGCTCCCGCGATGAGGACGCGTTTTGCGATCCACCCAAGCTACCCGGCCGCGAAGCTGCGCCGGTGCGGTTCAGCCCCGCAATGCCCGCAGGGCGTTGAGGATCACCGCCAGGTCGATGCCCTCCTGCAGCAGGGCGCCGGCGACCGGAGGGAGGTAGCCGAAGGCGGCGACGCCCATCGCCGTCAGGCTGAGCCCCATGCCGACGAGGACGCTCTGGCGGGCGATGGCCAGCGCCCGGCGGCCGGCGTGCACGGCGTCGGCGACCCGGTCGATGCGGTCCACCGTGATCACCGCGTCGGCGGTCTCCGAGGAGACGGTCGCGCCGGCGACGCCCATCGCGATGCCAAGGTCCGCCAGGGCCAGGGCGGGCGCGTCGTTGACACCGTCGCCGACCATCATCACCGGGGCGAGCTCGGGATCTTCGTGCAGCCGCCGCACGACCTCGAGCTTGTCCTCGGGCGACTGCTCGGAGTAGACCCGATCGACCCCGATTTCGCGGCCGATCCTCTCGGCCACCGAGCGGCGGTCGCCGGTGACCATCGCGACCTGCCTGACGCCTTCTGCGCGCAGCCGCTCGACGATCCCGCGGGCGTCGGGGCGCAGCTCGTCGGCCATCGCGATCACCCCGGCCACCCTGCCGTCGATCGCCACGTGCACTCGCGCCTCCCCCGAGCCGCGGCCGCTGACGATCGCCGCCGGGGCGATCTCCTCCGGCCGCAGCCCCTCCCCCTCCAGGAACGAGCGGCTGCCGACGGCGACGCGATGACCGTCGATCGAGCCCGCGATGCCCTGGCCCGGGTCTTCCTCGATCGCGGTCGGGATCGTGAGCTCGAGCTCGGCCTCCCGGGCGGCGCGGACGAGCGCCTCGCCGAGCACGTGGGCCGACATCCGGTCCACCGAGGCGGCGAGGCGGAGCAGCTCGGCCTCCTCGACGCCGGAGCGGGTGGCGATCTCGCGCACCTCGGGACTGCCGACCGTCAGCGTCCCGGTCTTGTCGAAGAGGATCGTGCGTACCTGGCCGAGGGTCTCGATCGCCCCGGTGCCCTTGACCACAACGCCCGCCCGCGCGGCGCGCGAGAGGCCCGAGATCAGCGCGATCGGTGCCGCCAGGATCAGCGGGCACGGGGTCGCGACGACGACGACCGCGAGGCCGCGCACGGGATCGCCGCTGAGCGCCCAGGCAAGGCCGGCGACCAGCATCGTCACCGGCAGGAAGAAGCCGGCGTAGCGGTCGGCGATGCGAACCAGGGGCGCCCGCTCGGTCTCGGCCTGCTCGACCAGCCTGACCAGGGCGGCGTAGGCGCTCTCGGCCGCCGGCCGGTCGGCCCGCACCTCGAACGGCGATCCGGCGTTGGCGGTGCCGCTGAGCACTGCCTGGCCCTGCTTGAGGGTCACGGGCAGCGGCTCGCCGCTGAGCGCGCTGGTGTCGATGACCGCCTCCGGGCTGAGGACGGTCCCGTCGACCGGGATCACCTCGCCGCCGCGGACCAGAGCGACGTCGCCGACCCGGACCTGCTCCACCGGCGCGTCGCGGAAGCCCTCCGCCACCCGCAGCCGGGCGGTCTTCGGCGCCCGCTCGACCAGCGCGGTCAGCTCGCGGCGGGCGCGGGTCGAGGCGATTTCCTCCAGCGCCAGGCCGCCGGAGAACATCAGGCCGATGACCACGCCGGCCAGCAGTTCGCCCAGGGCCAGGGCGCCGACCATCGCGACCAGGGCGATCGTGTCGACCCCCATGTGGCGTTCGAGCAGCACCGTGCGGCCGACCTCGACCGCGAGCTCCGCGGCGAGCAGCGCCAGGACCACCCGCCAGACCGCGTTGCCCGCGGCCGCGTTGCCGGCGATGTGGAGCCCGCCGCCGACCACGATCGCGCCGAGCGCAAGGGCGGCGAGGAGCCGGGCGCGGTGGCCGATCAGCCAGCTGCCGGCACCAAGGTCGCGATCCATCACATCAGTATCCGCCCGGCGACGGACCCCCGCATCGACCCCGCGTGCGCGGTCGGCCCGATGGGTCAGACTAGGCCGGTGCGCGTCCACCTCCTCGAGCGAAGCCAGCGGGTCGACGTGCCGATCGACCGCGCCTTCGCCTTCTACGGCGACGAGCGCAACCTCGAGCCGCTGACCCCGCCCTGGCTGCACTTCGAGGTGACGACGCCGCGCCCGATCGCGATGGCGGCCGGCACCCTGCTCGAGTACCGGCTGCGGCTGCACGGCGTGCCGATCCGCTGGCGCACCCGGATCGACGCCTGGGAGCCCCCCACCCGCTTCACCGACTTCCAGGAGAAGGGCCCCTACTCACTGTGGGAGCACACCCACACCTTCGAGCCCGACGGCGATTCCGCGACGATCATCCGCGACCAGGTCCGCTACGCGATCCCCTTCGGACCACTCGGCTCGCTCGCCCACCGGCTGTTTGTGCGACGAGACCTGGAGCGGATCTTCGACTACCGGCGCGATGCGGTGGCGGAGCGGATCGGGCTGCCTGACTGAGCTCGCAGTTCAGCGACGGCGAAGGCCGGCTCGATCGCCGCTGCCCGTCAGCTTGACCCCAGCGCGCCCGGGCAGATCAACGGTCAAGTTGCCCGACCAGCGATTTGCCGCTGACGCTGCCCGGTTGAACCTGCCGGTGCCCGAGAAGGGCGCCGCGGGGCGCAAGGTCGCCGTCTGCACCTTCGAGTCATAGACAAAGGTTCCGGCGGGCTCGATCGCGTTGACGAACCTGCCGATTGAGATCCCTTCCTTTACTTCGGAGGCACCGGCTTCGTAGTGCGCCTTCGCCGACGGGTGGTCCTTGGTCACTTCCACCCGAGCGCTGCGGCGTGACCTGCCGGCCCAGGCAGTCAATTCGGCGCCCGGCGAGCGACCAGGCCCTCTACCTTCACCCGAGCTGCCAGGACAGAGGATGTCGATGAGGAATCCGAGATCCCCTTTCGCACTCGTGGCTTCCGCCGAGGTGAACCCTTCCTCGCCGTTGAAGCGAATCGTCCCTTCGTAAGAGCCGGAGTCATATGCGACCGACCTGCCTCCGCAGCTCGGCCGGACCCGTTTCGCCCTGCCGGAGGGGTGAAAGATGACGGCGATTTCACCGACCGCACCGAAGCTCGCCTGGATCGAGGTCTTGGTCACGACACCCGGAGCGTTGTAGATAGCGCCACCGTGCCTGCCCAGAGCAAAGATCGCGACGCTCGCCGGCCGGCCCTTGTGGGCGGCTGCACCAACGACGAGCAACGAGTAACCGTTGCTTGCCCTTACCTTGAATGCGCCAGGAGCAGGCAAGGGCGCCAGCGGATTTGCCTCGAGCAGATCAGGCGGCGAGATCAGCCTCTGGACGGCAGCCGGATAACTGCCCTGGGCCGATGCCGTAGCGAAGATCGGCGCGAGCACGAAAGCCGCCGACAGAACACCCAGAACTCTCCCCCACCTGCTCACCGCTCGACCATATACGAACAGTCAGATGCGCGGGCGGCATTCAGCCACCGCGCCCTCAGGGGCCTTCGGCCGCAGACTTCAGTTTAGATTCGACCTGTCCGGTTACGTCGTAGGTTTCGTCCTGGTCCGGGAGCTGGATCTTCGGCACCGGACCAAAGCCGAGAAAATCGACGGTCATATCGGTGGTGGTCGATCCTTCCTCCCCCTTCACGGAACCGGAGACGACGACCTTCATCCTCCGCACCCGGTTCTGAGCGTCGATCCAGACCTCGACCTGGGGAGGCGACACCCGGACTTCGACCCCGAATACTTCGCTCCCGGCGACTGGCAGGGTGCCGCGGTAGCGCGTGGTGGGCACTCCGCGGACATCTTGTTTGCCGATCTCTTCTGCCCCGTTCATCTGTTCGAGCAGCTTCAGCCCTTCCGTTGGGCCGCCATCGGCCGGCAGTGACGGGCTCGGGCTCGCCGAGGAGAAATCGAGCTTGACCCATTTACGCCCCTCCGACAGCGTGCTGAGCTGATCGGAGCTCGTGTAGGACGTGGTGCCGTCGGCGATCACCTGGATCTTTGCTCGTCGGCCCGTAGTGTGACCTCGGACGACAAACGTGCCCTCGGCGCGGCCACCGTTTTCGAAGACCATCGATCCAGTCTCAGTTACTCCTTGAGGCGAGTCCGACGCGGTGACGGTGGCGTGAACCAATGCGTGCCCTCCCGCTTCATGTTGCGTCGCTTCTGCCGCCTTGGCAATTGCGTCCAGCGGGCCGCTGCCGCCCCCGCCCGCTTGCCCCAGGGCAAAGACAATCAGGACAATGATCGCCACCATCAGACCGGCCGCAACCCACCCGCGCGCCCGCTTCTGCCCGAGGCCGGCGCCAGTGCCAACTCCCTCCCCGTTCTCCATCTCTAAAAATTAGTCGATAACTGACGAACTCTCCGTCCTCTGCGAGCGGAGAGTCCCCATCGCCCTCTTCGGCTCGGGCAAACCACCGTGAAGCGCCGCCAAGACGACGGTCATCCCGGGGCCTTACGTTCCTCGGCGTCGCGTTCACGCCGCCTCTCCTCCAGCAACTCCTTGGTGCCACCCCCGCTCTCGGCCCAGATACCGCGCAGAGCGCGAATCCTGTCGGCGCGATGCTCGGGATCGTCGTTGACTCGCCGTACCCGGACCTCGGATCCGTTCACCTCCCTGTGAGTCATACCCGGAGCATGACCGATCAAGCCTGGCGACCAGGTGACGTTCGGGCCCAAGCGCCCCGTTAGGCTCAAGACCGATGGCGCTGCCCACCGAAGTATCGGACCCCGCGATTTCGCTCATCGCGACCTACTGCGCGACAAAGGTTCCCGCCGAACACGACGACAAGCTGAGAATCGAGTACAAGGTTCGTGGAAACACGATCACGCTCTACGAGTGCCGCCCGCCCTGGCGGAAAGAGCTTGGCCCAGACTGGACCAGGATGCGGGTCTGCACTTTCGAGTGGGATCCAGCGACCTACCTCTGGACGCTCTACGCACGCGACCGAAACGACTGTCGACTGGAGTACCCCTTCATCGAGCCCGCGCCGGACCTGGCGCCCCTGATCCGCGACCTCGACGGTGATCCCACCGGCATCTTCTGGGGTTAGCGTCGTGAGCCCCGAGCTAAATCAGATTTATCCGATATCCTCCGTTCATGACTCGACTGACTGCCACGGAGGTCGCTAGGAAGTTCTCGCAGGTCGTCAGCAGGGTGGGCGCCGGCGAGGAGGTCGAGGTCGTTCGCAACGGCGTTCCCATCGTGCAGATGCGCCCCGCCAGGGGTCGCCAGGTCGTATCCGCGGAGCGCTGGCGCGAGCTGATGGAGGGCGCGCCAGCGGTTGACGTGAACTTCGAGAGCGACGTCGAAGCGGGTCGCGAGCAGATCGGCCCACCAAGCGCGGCGTGGCCGTCCTGATCGACACCTCCGTCCTGATCAATGCGGAGCGGCGTGGCGGGTCGCTCGAGGATGCCCTTGGCGAACGGGAGCGCGCAATCAGCGTGATCACGGCCAGCGAGCTGCTGCATGGTGTTCACCGCGCTACGGACGGCCACGTTCGCGCCCGGCGGCAGGCCTTTGTCGAGTACATGATCTCTTCGATCGAGCCACTGCCGATCACAACCTCAATAGCCAGGAGCCACGCCGAAATCTGGGCCAGCCTGGAGCGAGACGGTGAACCGATCGGCGCCCACGACATGTGGATCGCGGCGACCGCGGTAAGTCATGGCATGGAAATCGCGACCGCCAACGCGACCGAGTTCGAGCGAGTCCCCGGCCTCACCGTAGTGGCCATCTGACCCGCGATGTGAACGACTCGCTGCTCCAGCCCGAGTTTGGTGAGCATGCCCCTCTGATCCACGCTACCGACGGCAGCCGAGAGACCTGTATTTGCTAAGACTACCCTGACAAAATGGAGGATTTAGACTTAGAGAGGACGCCGTGAACCCGACGCCCGCCCAGCACTACGACGTGATCGTGGTCGGCGGGGGACCGATCGGCCTTGCGACAGCCTACGACTGCGCCCGTGCCGGAAAGGCGGTCCTCCTCCTTGAGAAGTTCAATTTTTTCAATCAGTCGGGCAGCTCCAACGACCTTGTCCGCATGTTCCGCACCATGTACACGGAGGACTTCATGGCCGATCTAGCCAGGGAGTCGATCGGGGTCTGGGAGGAACTGGAGCGGGACTCGGCCGAGCAACTGATCCTGATGAGCGGCCTGCTGAACTTTGGTGACCCCAGCTACTCCAGCGGGCCGGAGGGAAACCTGACGGCGCCGATCAAGAACCTCGAACGCCTGGGCATGGCCTATCGCATGCTCACGGCGACTGAAATCGAAGCGGAATACCCGTTCACCGGACTGCCCGGCAACTTCGAGGGAGTGTTTGCACCCGACAACGGCTGCATCAACGTGCCGCTGGTGTTGCGCACCCTGCACCGGCTGGCTGGCGCGTACGGCGCGACGCTTCTCTCAAATGCGCCTGTATGCGGTCTCGATCTTGCCGCCGATCGGGTTTCCGTCGAAGTCGACCTGGGCGAGCCGGAGACTTTTACGGCCGATCGATGCGTGCTGGCGTGCGGCGCCTACGTCAACCAACTGCTCGACCAGCTCGGGCTTCAAGTCAACCTGAGTATCTGGGAGATGGTCTACGAGTACTACGCCGTCAACCCGGGGCCGCAGGGCACCTTCTTCCCCAGCATGTGGTTCCAGTTCCTCGATCCCACCGACGGCGATCCCGCCAAGTCGAACCTGTTCTACGGCTTCCCCAACGTCCCCTGGGGGCCTCCGAACCTATGCCGAATCGCGGTCGACAACGCGGTCAACGTGATCACCGACCCAGCGCAGCGCTCGATCGCTCCGGCCGCCAACGATCTCTCGATCACCGCCGACTTCGTATCCCGCCACTGCGTCAGCATCGACGATCGCCCCAACTACTGCGGCACATGCCTACAGGGGAACGTCCCGGATGACATGTACGTCCTCGACTTCCTGCCACCGTCCGTGGGACCAGGCGCGGGCAATGTGCTCGTCTTCACCGCCGGGTGGGCGTTCAAGCTTGCGCCGCTGCTCGGCCGCGCCCTCAGCGAACTCGCCCGCACCGGCGAGACGTCGTACGACATCTCGCAGTTCAAGATCACGCGACCAGGAGTGCTCAGATGACCAACTCGTCGACGGTCCCCACTACCCCACTCACCGACGGCCTCGAACTTGACGTCGCGATCGTGGGCGGCGGCGTATCCGGCCTCTACACCGGCTATCGGCTCTGCACCGGCACCTTCGGCGGCGGCGGCCCGGAGAGCATCGGGCTCTTCGAGTGCAGCGAACGCCTCGGCGGCCGGCTGGAGTCGGTGATCTTGCCCGGTATGGAAATCGCCGGCGAGCTCGGCGGCATGCGCTACATGACCTCACAGGCGATTGCCACCGCCCTGATCGAGAAGGTTTTCGCGGCGGAGCTCGCGCACGTGGACTTCCCGATGGGAAAACCGGCGACACTGCGGTTCTATCTGCGCAAGCAGCTCTTTCCAGCCAACAGCTGGGCACTCGGCCAGCAGCCGGGCGCCGAACCGTTCCTCACCAATTACCAGCTGAACGCCAGCGACGTCGGGTTCAGCCCCGACCAGCTGTTCAACAAGGTCGTCTACGACGTGCTCATGGCCGACCCCTCGATCAAGCGGGAATTTGGCCCCAAGATGAAGAAGGTAGGGGACTGGGAATACGAATTCACACTGACCAGCCAGGACTGGGACGCAATCAAGCCAAAGGCCGTCTACACCTTTCCGGGCAGCCCCTACGACGGGATGCTCGTCAATGAGATGGGCTTCTGGAACCTCCTCAAGGACCAGTGCTCTCAGGAGGGCTATGACTTCCTCGCCGACGGCGGCGGTTACTACTCCAACACAATCAACTGGAACGCGGCCGAGGCCTTCGAGAACATGGTCGGCGACTTCACCGGCCCAGACGTTGCCTACCGGACGATCATCGGCGGCTACGACAAGATCGCCGGCTCGCTTGCCAAGCACCTGGCGCAGGCGCCGCAGGCGATGGTCTGGACCGGAATGCGCCTGATGCGCGTTGACCGGGAAGCTAACGGCGGCCGCAAGTACGCGCTGACCATCTTCGACCAAGCGAACGGGATACCGATTCAGGTGCTCACCGACGCGGTCGTGCTCGCCCTCCCTCGCCGATCATTGGAACTTCTGGACCAGGACTGCTTCTTGTTCAGCAACGACGGCGGCGAGACTCGCACGCAGCTGGCCGAAACGGTGCCCTCGGTCTTGCTGCAGCCTTCGTTCAAGCTCCTGATGGGATTCGAAGAACCGTGGTGGAAGCACGACACCGGCGCCACCTCGGGCGAGTCGATCACCGACCTGCCGATGCGCCAGTGCTACTACTTCGGCACGGATCCGAAGAACTCGCACTCGCTGTTCCTGGGCAGCTACAACGACATGGACACGGTGACGTTTTGGTCTGCTCTCCAGATGGCGGGCGGCGAGCTGTTTAAGCCCCGGCCCACGAAGCTCGCCGACGCAAACGCGGTGAGGGCCCTTGCCGACATGCAGGCTCCGCAGGTAATGGTCGACGAGGCCATGTGTCAGATCCGCGAGATGCATGGGATCAGCAACATCCCGGCTCCCTACATCACCTACTACAAAGACTGGGGCGAGGGCACGCTTCGGCGGCGGCTACCACGCGTGGGCCACGGGAGCCTCGGTCAAGGACACCGTGCCCTACATGCGCCAACCGCTCTCCGGCGAGTCCATTCACATCTGCGGCGAGGCATATTCGGACCTTCAGGGCTGGATCGAGGGCGCCTTCTGCGTGGCTGAGCACATGCTGCAGGAACATTTCGCGCTGGACTGGCCTGAGTGGCTGCCAACCGACTACTACCTCGGGTGGTAGCGCTCTGGCGACGTGTCTTTTTGAGGTGCGGCACAAACGCGCTACAATTGCGCTCGTGTCTTCCCCCGCATTCGCCAAAGAGGCGGCCTTCGTCCACGACGAGGCCCATCTCAGCTCGGAGGACATCGCCGCGGCCACTGGCGCCGCGCCGAGCACCGCACGGGCCTGGGTGGCGCTGAAGCGCATCCCCTCGGGAACCCGCGCGCAGCGCATCGCCGAGCTCTCCTCGATCAGCGAGCGACTGCTGCGGGTGATGGACCCGGAGTACATCCCGGTCTGGATGAACAAGCCGGTCCCGGCGCTCGACGACAGGAAGCCGATCGAGCTGATCTCCGGCGGCGAATACCTGCGCGTGGCGCGGATCGTCTCCGCGCTCGAGGAACCGGTCGCGACCTGAGCCTTGGCGCTCGACGTCGACCGCATCGGCGTCGATGGCGTCTGGTACCGCCATCTCCCCCACCGCGGCTCGGTCTGGTGGCGTTCGGAGCCACCCCCGGACGGGCGCTGGCAGCGCGGCGCCACGGTCGCCGGCTTCTACCTCGCCGACTCCCGCGAGACAGCTTGGGCCGAGTGGCACCGGCAGATCGACGAGCTGGCGCTGCGGCCAACCGACGAGCTGCCCCGAGACCTGTGGCGCTTCAAGGTGGAAGTGGATCAAATCGCCGATTTGCGAAGCGAGTCCCAGCTTGTGCGGGTCGGGCTTGCCGTACCGCTGCCCCGCCGCCATGGGTGGTCAGCCTTCCAGGACGTCGGCGAGCAGCTCCACGCCGAGGGATGGAACGGCGTGCGAGCTGTCAGCGCAGCGAGACCGGGAAGCGGCGAGATCCTCTGTCTCTTCCGCGAACGCCAGAAGGTCGACGGCGCGAAGCCGCTTCCGCCCCCCGCCATCCAGCGAAATCCGCCACCCCGGCCTGCCGCCTGACGGGCTGCGCTCGTCTCCACCGTGGTTCGACCACCGTTACGACCCGTCGCCCAAGTACCGCTACAGCGTCCCGTTCCTAACGGAGAGATCGTCGTGCCGGTTGAAGCGGCGCTGGATTTGGCTCCACAGAAGGGAAAGCGGAGGGTGCGGTAGGACCGGCTGAAATCGGCAGCCGGAGGCGCCGCGAGAACCCGACTTGAAATCGCGGCCGACGGCGCTACCTTCGCCGGCTCGCAAGACATAAGAGATGGCCCCGGCGGCGCTCGAACGCCCCGGGGCCTGGCACCGAAGACAGAGCCTTCGATGCAAGCGAGACGGTACTCGCCATGCCCGCGCAGGGCGGCATCACCGGCAGCTCTCCGGTGCCCTACCCAAAGGGAGGGCACCATGCCCAGCACCACCGCCAAGATCGACCGGGACCAGCGAGACAGTCTCTACGAGCTGGTCCGCAACCACCTCGGCGCCGTGGGCGACATCTGGATCGCCCTGGAGGACACCGAGGACTTCGCCGCCGCCGAACGCCTCGGCATCGAGTTCGGCGAAGACCTCCGCCTGCTCGAGGACATCGGCTGGAGCAGTGAAAGCGACCGCGGCTCCTTCGACCTCACGATGCCGGCCCACGACTTGATGGAACTCCTCCAGCGCCTCCACGGCGAAGCCGAGCGCGTCCTGCTCGAATCCATCACCGAGCGAGAGTCAAGGGAGGAAGACGCCGCAACCAACGAGCGCTTCCGCCTCGGCTACGACGCCTGCGAGGAACTGCTGGCCGACCTCGACCCGAGGAGCTGACCACCCGCCGAGCCAGCGCGGCTTTTCGGGGGTCGAGGCGAAGGCCACAGGGAGGGATGCGGGCTGTCACAGGCAGCCCGTTCCCTGCCTCGGCCCCCGAGAAGCCGCGCTGGCCGCAGGGTGAATGAGCGCGTTGCCGCCATCCGGCTCCTGAGCAATGATTCCCCGGTGGACTTCACGATCATCGTCGAGTTGTGCCGTGCGCTTCTAACTCCCATCCTTCATGCGGCTTGGAGAGTTGTTGCTCGTCGCCGCGAGCGTCGAACAGCCGCAACGCTGATCTTGGGCGCCCTGCGTGATGCGTTGGTGAAAACGCACTCCACGCAGTTGCACCCATTTCGCACCGTCGTGATTCCGTTTGCTTCTTACGCAGGCGTTTGGGAGGCAGAGCGACGGGCGCTCGCCCACAGCATGCCACCCGATGAGCTCGATGTAATTGAACAAGCCTTCGCGGCACTCTCGACCCTCCAAGAGAACGAGGCGCTTGGCGGCGATCTCCGCGAGGAAGTCTTCGACGGCCTGTACGACGCGGGACAGCAATGTGAGTTCGCTCGGCGCATTGCCTGGAAGCATGCCCAGACTCCGCGATCCCGTGTCGAGAGATGGCTAAATCTCCGGGCACGTCGCTTGCAGGAGCGACGCGACTACTGGAAGCTCGGCAGGGCCGTTGTCAAGGCTCGCAAGCAGGCCAGTTACCCAGCGTTTTCTTGAATGACCTAGCCTCTGTACTACGCAATGGGAACTTCTCGATCAAGAGCAATGGCAGGCCTCAACACGACCTATCACGACAGGCGCCTGCGTAGAAGACTCAAGAATCCCGAGTTTCGGGTCGAGTTCGACCGAGCACGCTGCGAAATTCGTGAAATCGATTCCGGCGTCCGTCAACTCAAAGATTGCCAGCCAGCCAGCAAAGCCTAGGCGGCCGCCAAAGCAACCTGACGCGTTGGCATCTCGTCCCAGGTGCGA
>CAVZEV010000002.1:0-292691 GCA_963774405.1 uncultured Solirubrobacterales bacterium
CTGCTCAGGGTTAGTCGGGCCTAAGGCGAGGCCGAAAGGCGTAGCCGATGGCCAACAGGTTGATATTCCTGTACCACGTCGATTCCGTTATGACCGATGGGGGGACGGGGAAGGGTAAGGGAACCCAGGCGATGGTTGTCCTGGGGCAAGCACGTAGCCAGTCGCTGTAGGAAAATCCGCAGTGGCGTTTTGACGCGAGGTGCGATGCCAGCTGGCTTGACCGCCGGCGAGTCCCCGATCCCATGCCTCCGAGAAAATCCTCTAGGCAGGATTCGCGTGCCCGTACCGATAACCGACACAGGTGGACAAGTAGAACATACTGAGGTGAGCGAGCTAACTCTCGTTAAGGAACTCGGCAAAATCGTCCCGTAACTTCGGGAGAAGGGACGCCCCGTTAGGGTGAACTCCATACGGAGGGAGCCTGAGGGGGCCGCAGTGAATTGGTCCAACCGACTGTTTACCAAAAACACAGGCCTCTGCTAAGTCGCAAGACGACGTATAGGGGCTGACGCCTGCCCGGTGCCGGAAGGTTACGCGGACTTGTTAGCGCTTCGGCGCGAAGCAATGAAGCTAAGCCCCGGTAAACGGCGGCCGTAACTATAACGGTCCTAAGGTAGCGAAATTCCTTGTCGGGTAAGTTCCGACCTGCACGAATGGCGTAACGAGTTGGACGCTGTCTCAACGAGAGGCTCGGTGAAATTAAAGTCTCGGTGAAGATGCCGAGTACCCGCAGCTAGACGGAAAGACCCCGTGAACCTTTACTGCAACTTGATATTGGAGTCTGGGGTATCTCGCTCAGGATAGGTGGGAGACAGTGAACCAGCGGCTTTGGCTGCTGGGGAGTCACCCTTGAGATACCACCCTTGGTGCTCTGGGCTTCTAACACCATGCCGTGATCCGGGTGGTGAACAGTGTCAGGTGGGCAGTTTGACTGGGGCGGTCGCCTCCTAAAATGTAACGGAGGCGCCCAAAGGTTCCCTCAGCACGGTTGGAAATCGTGCGTAGAGTGTAAAGGCAACAAGGGAGCTTGACTGCGAGACCGACGGGTCGAGCAGGAACGAAAGTTGGGCTTAGTGATCCGGCGGTAGCAAGTGGAAGCGCCGTCGCTCAACGGATAAAAGGTACTCCGGGGATAACAGGCTTATCGTTTCCAAGAGTCCACATCGACGAAACGGTTTGGCACCTCGATGTCGGCTCGTCGCATCCTGGGGCTGGAGTAGGTCCCAAGGGTTGGGCTGTTCGCCCATTAAAGCGGTACGCGAGCTGGGTTCAGAACGTCGTGAGACAGTTCGGTCCCTATCTGCTGTGGGCGTTGGAGAGTTGAGAGGAGTCATCCCTAGTACGAGAGGACCGGGATGAACGTGCCGCTGGTGTATCTGTTGTCCTGCCAAGGGCACCGCAGGTTAGCTACGCACGGAACGGATAACCGCTGAAGGCATCTAAGCGGGAAGCCGTCCTCGAGATGAGCTCTCCCATCCCTTTAAGGGAGTAAGACCCCTGGTAGACCACCAGGTTGATAGGCCGGCGGTGCAAGCGCAGCGATGTGCTCAGCCGACCGGTACTAATGGGTCGAGGGCTTGACGGATATTTATTGCTTTACCTGTAGGTCTTGTGCGGTTTTCAAGCTCCACCGGGGCGGTTGTCTCGCAAATTTCCGGTGGTGCATAGCGAAAGGGAAACACCTCTTCCCATTCCGAACAGAGCAGTTAAGCCTTTCAGCGCCGATGGTACTTGGGGGGCAACCCCCTGGGAGAGTAGGTCGCCGCCGGTTTTTATTTCCTCGAGCCCGATCGCAAGGTCGGGCTCGAGCCGTTTCTGGCGAGAAATGCCTGCAAACGCCGGTCGTACAGGCGCGGATCGAAATTCCAGCTTTCGGTGTGGCCGACGCGGGGAACCCGGTGGTAGGTGACCCAGCGGGGCAGCTCGGCGGCGAACTCGTCGCTGGTCGAGATCGGCACGAGCTTGTCCTCGGTGCTGTGGAAGAGCAGGATCGGGAGCTGAAAGTCCTCGGGGTGCTCGAGGGCGTCGAGGCTGTCCCAGTCGGGGTTGGCCCGGGCGTCGATCATCCACTCCACGGGCAGGCCGAGGAAGCCCGGCAGGCCGATCTGTTCGGCGTTGAATTCGATCAGCGCGCGCCAGTCGAGCACCGGGGCGTCGAGGACCAGCGCCGCGATGTCGCTCGAGAGGCGCGATCGCTCCATGAACTGGGCGACGAGAGCGCCGCCCATCGAGTAGCCGACGAGGATGACCTTCTGGGCGCCGTGCGCGAGCGCGTAGCGGACGGCGGCCTGCAGATCCAGCCACTCGGTTTCTCCGAGGTGGTAGAGGCCGCCGGGGCTGCTTGGGGCACCGAGGTCGTTGCGGTAGGAGATCAGCAGCGAGGTGAGCCCGGATCGCCGCAGCGTGGGGGCGATTCTCAGGTCGTTCTGGCGGTTGTCGTTGTGCCCGTGGACGACGATGGCCCAGGTTTTGCGGGTTGCCGTGGGAGCACCGGGCGGGGCCGGGACCAACCAGGCCGGCATTGGGCCAAGCGGGTCGGGCACGCCGATGGTGCGGAAGGGGAGATCCAAGGCCTGGCGGGGGTCGCCCGAGTAGACGTGGCTGTCGAGGCCGACGTGGATGCCGGGCACGAGGTAGCCGCGAACGTCGCTGAGCCGCCGCGTGACCGTGCCGGCGCCTTCTGAGAGGACCGGGCCGACGATCGCGTGGCCGGTCTGCCAATCGAGCCCATAGACGCCCGGCTGTTCGCTGTCGTGGCCGCTGGAGAGCACGATGCGGCCCGGCTTCACCGCTTCGACCCTGACGTCCTGCGGCCAGTCGGAATGGTCGGGCACGAGCACGATCGAGGAGAAGCTCCAGGTGACGGCCACCGCAGCGGCCAGGGCGATGAGCAGTGCGAGCGCTCCGCCTGCGATCCACCAGCGGCGCCGGCGACGTCGCGGTGCCGTCTCGTCTCTCTCCCTCGGCTCGGCCGTGGCGCCCTCCATCGGCGCAAGGGTATTGCGCCGATGGTCGACCGGCTACGAACGGGTGAGCTCGCCGACCGCGGAGCGCCTCGTCCCGGCTTGGGAGGGGTGCGGGCGGCGGCGCGACTCACAGGCCGGGGCGGGCCCGGCGGCCGGCTCCAGGCCGTACTCGCCGAGGGTCGCGAAGTCGATCACGAGGTCGACCGCGTTGGCGAGGCGCTGAGTGAGATTTGTCTTCGTATCGAACATAGGTTCGACTCTAGGGGTGCCTGCGGACGGCAGGCTGTTTCTGCACGCGCTTTTGCACGGTGGGGTGGTGGTTTGGCTTGGCGACTGGCTTTGCGGCCGGAGCGAAGCCGAGGACCAGGGCCGCCGTCTGGGCCGGTTTCTCGACGTTTGGCGAGTGTCCGGCGCCGCTGATGAGCTTGGTCTCGGTGCCCGGAACGGCCGCCCGGTATTCGGCCAATCGCTTCGCCGGTTGGTCGATTATCTGCTCTTCGGCACCCATGATCACCATCAGTGGCTTACCCGTTTCGGCCATGCGCCGATCGAGCGGCTCTTCCTTGACGTAGTCGTCAAAGCCCGAGGCCGAGTCGTCGTAGGCGCTGAAGGTCATCCGCTTGACGTCTTCGACGAATTCGTCCGGGACCTTGAAGCCGGGAGCGAAGGCGATCTCGAGGCCCTTGCGCACGGCGAAGTCGGGCTTGATCCGCCAGAAGGCCTCGCCGATCACGGGAGCGAAGCCGAGCTTGGCGATCAGGCCGAGGCTGCTGTCTTCGTGGCTCGGCGGCGTGTCGACGATGAAGACCCGGTTGACCAGCGCCGGCGATTGCTGTGCGAGCGCCACGGCGACGGCGCCGCCGAGCGAGTGGCCAACCACCTCGGCGTCGCTGACACCCAGCTTGGCCAGGGCCTGTGCGACCAAATCGGCCTGGTTGGAGACCGAGTAGCCCGACCTGGGCTTTTCCGAGCCGCCGTGACCGAGCAGGTCGATCGCGACGACGCGGTGCCGGCGGGCGAGCGCGGGGATCATCTTGTTCCAGTAGTTGATCGCGCAGGTGAAGCAGTGGATCAGCACGATCGGGCTGCCGTTGCGCGGCCCTGCTACGACCACCTCGAGGTCGCCGCCGGGGAGGTCGACGATCTTGCCGCCGGGTTCTGTCACCCCCGCGGCCTTGGTTTCGTGGTCGACGCTGAGGGCGTTGAGGCCAAGCACGAGGATCAGCGCGGCCACCACGGCGATCACGATCTTCCAGCCTCTCCGCATCGCGCGTTACCCTAGCCGGAACCCATGGAGAAATTCATCATCCAGGGCGGCGTGCCGCTCTCCGGCGAGGTCACCGTCGCCGGCAACAAGAACGCGGCGCTGCCGATCCTCGCCGCCTGCCTGCTGACCGAGGAGGAGCTGCTGCTGCACCGGGTGCCGCGCATCCGCGACACCGAAGCCCAGCTCGCCCTGCTCGAGCGCCTCGGCGTCGAGGTCGCCTGGGTCGCCGACAACAGCGTGCGGCTCTGCGCCAAGGGCGTCGCCGACGTCTCGGTCGACGAGGAGCTCTCCAAGCAGATCCGCGCCTCCTTCCTGCTGGCCGGGCCGCTGCTGGCCCGCTTCGGCGAGGCGAGGATGCCGCCGCCGGGCGGCGACTTCATCGGCCGGCGCCGGCTCGACGCCCACCTCGACGCCTTCAAGGACCTCGGCGCCCGGGTCGACGGCGATCGTTGGATCGAGCTCAGCGCACCCCCCGAGGGCCTCTGCGCCTGCCGCATCTTCATGGACGAGCCCTCGGTGATGGGCACCGAGAACGCGCTGATGGCGGCCGCGCTGACCACCGGCCCGACGACGATCTCCAACGCCGCCAGCGAGCCCCACGTGCAGGACCTGGCGCGGCTGCTCTGCGCGATGGGGGCGCAGGTCGATGGGATCGGCTCCAACGTGATGACCGTGCACGGGCGCGACCGCCTGGGCGGTGCCGAGCACACGATCTCCGCCGATCACATCGAGGTCGGCAGCTTCATGGCGCTGGCCGCGGCGACCGGGGGGAGCTGCGCATCCGCGACGTCGAGCCGCTCGACCTCTTGATGGTGCGGCGCCAGTTCCGCCGCCTCGGCCTGCACTCGGAGATGGACGGCCGCGACATGCTCGTTCCCCCCGGGCAGAAGCTGCGGATCCAGTCCGACCTCGGCGACGCGATCCCCAAGATCGAGGACGGCCCCTGGCCCGCCTTCCCGGCCGACCTGACCTCGATCGCGCTGGCCATGGCCACCCAGGCCGACGGCGAGATTCTGATCTTCGAGAAGATGTTCGAGAACCGCCTCTTCTTCGTCGACAAGCTGGTCGCGATGGGCGCTCGGATCACGCTGTGCGATCCCCACAGGGCGATCGTCAGCGGTCCGAGCCGGCTTCACGGCGAACGGGTCGAGAGCCCCGACATCCGCGCCGGCATGGCGATGCTCATCGCCGCCCTGGCGGCCGAGGGCACCTCGGAGATCGGCAACATCCGCCAGATCGATCGCGGCTACGAGCAGATCGACGAGCGCCTGCGCGGCCTCGGCGCGCAGATTGAACGGGTCTCGTCAGAGGTCCCGGCCTAGTAGGGCTTTCCGGCTCACTCTCGTAAGGTCCGGCGGATGATTCATCCCATTCCACCTGGCACGCGCGACGTGCTGCCCGACGAGATGCGGGAGCTGCGGCGCCTGCACCTGGCCCTGATCGGGGTCTTCGAAGAGCGCGGCTACGGCGAGGTGGCGACGC
Source organism: uncultured Solirubrobacterales bacterium (assembly GCA_963774405.1). Classification (GTDB taxonomy): domain Bacteria; phylum Actinomycetota; class Thermoleophilia; order Solirubrobacterales; family 70-9; genus VRUE01. The sequence continues at coordinate 5,716 of CAVZEV010000002.1, forward strand.
CGGCGATCGAGTACGACGAGGTCCTGGCCCGCGGCGACGGCCGCACCGCCGACACCGCATATCGCTTCTTCGACGGCAGCGGCGACCTGCTGGCGCTGCGCTCGGACATGACCGTGCCGATCGCGCGCCTGATCGCGACGCGCTACGCCAAGGCCGAGATGCCGGTGCGGCTCTGTTACCTGGCAAACGCCTACCGCGCGGTGCGCCCTCAGCGCGGCCAGATGCGCGAGTTCGCCCAGGCGGGCGTCGAGCTGATCGGCGCGCCCGCTCCCGACGGCACGGTCGAGGTGATCGAGGTGCTCGAGGCCGCGCTCGACGCGGCCGGGCTGGGGCGGGCGGTGATCGGACTCGGCGACGCCGACCTCTACCGCCAGCTGCTGGCCGAGTTCGGGGTCGACGGCGAGGCCCGCAACTCGATCCTCGCCCGCCTCGCCGCCCACGACCTGGTCGGCCTCGAGACCGAGCTCTCCGGGCTGCAGGGGGTCAGCGACGACCAGGTCGCGACCTGCGTCGCCCTCTCGCAGCTGCGCGGCGGCAAGGAGGTGCTGGCGGAAGCGCGGGCGCTGGGGGGCGCCGCGGTCGAGCGCGCCACCGCGCGGCTCGGTGAGACCGTGGAGGCGCTGGAGGCACGCGGGGTTGCCGACCGGGTCCAGATCGACCTCGGCCTGCTGCGCGACCTCGGCTATTACAGCGGCGCGATCCTCGAGGTCTACGACCCGGCGCTCGGTCACGTGCTCGGCGGCGGCGGCCGCTACGACGGCCTGCTCAAGCGCTTCGGCGTCGACCTGCCGGCGGCAGGATTCGCTCTCTACATGGAGCGGGTCCACGTTGCCCAGATGGAGGAGGAGTCGCGCGGGGGTGAGGCCTCATGAGCGCCGAAGTCGCCGGCATGAGCCGGGCCAAGGCCGACGGGCCGCTGAAGCTGGCGGTGCCGCGCGGCGCTCTGCTCGGTGAGACGCTCGACGCGCTCGACGCGGCGGGCATCGATACGAGCGAGGTGCGCGGCGAGTCGCGTTCGCTGATCTTCCCCGGCCAGAGCATCAGCCTGGTCACGATGCGCCCCTCCGACGTGCCGACCTACGTCGAGGCCGGCGCCGCCGACGTCGGCATCACCGGCAAGGACGTGCTGCTCGAGCAATCCGACCGGGTCGTCTACGAGCTGCTCGACCTCGGCTTCGGCCGCTGCCGCATGGTGCTGGCGGGGCGCAAGGGCGACGAGCGGCTGGGCGAGTCCGAGCGGCGGCTGGGCATGATGCGGATCGCGACCAAGTACCCGCGCATCGCCGAGCGCTACTTCGAGCGCACCGGCCGTCAGGTCGAAGTGATCGAGGTCAAGGGCTCGGTCGAGCTGGCGCCGCTGATCGGCCTCGCCGACGGCATAGTCGACCTGGTCGCCACCGGCCGCACCCTGGAAGAGAACGACCTCGAGGTGCGCGAGGAGATCGTCGAGTGCACGGCCCGCTTCGTCGCCAACCGCGTCGCCCACAAGCTGCGGGCAAGGGAGGTCGACGGGCTGGCGGCGAAACTGCGGGAGGCGGTTGGATGAAAGTCGAGTGGATCGACTGGAAGGGTGCGGCGGACACCGCCATAGCGGCCCGCGGCTGGATGGAAGAAGAGTCGCTCGAATCAGTCACCAACGAGGTGTTCGAGATCGAAAAACGAGTCCGCCGGGATGGTGACAAGGCGGTGAAGGAACTCACTGAACAGTTCGATGCCACCAATGGCCCGCTCGACTCGATGAGGGTGGACGTGGGTGCGGCCGTTGATGCCCTGGCATCGTTGGACGCCGATCTTCGCGCGTCGCTCGAGCTCGCCGCCCACAACATCCGCGTGGTTGCGGAGGCCCAAGTCGATGGGGCGCAGCGTGTTGTGCGACTACCGCAAGGGCAGAGCGTTACGGTGCGCGAGGTTCCGGTTTCGGCTGCCGGGCTCTACGCCCCGGGTGGCCATGCTGCCTATCCGTCGAGCGTGCTGATGTGCGCGGTTCCCGCTCGGGTGGCTGGGGTTGAGCGCCTGGTCCTGGCATCACCACCGCGGCCCAATGGGACATTGAGCCCGTCGATCCTGGCCGCCGCAGCGCTGTGTGAAGTGGACGAGATTTACGCGGTGGGGGGCGCGCAGGCGATCTTCGCCTTGGCGCTCGGCACGGAGACGATCGAGAGAGTCAACGTCATCGCTGGTCCGGGCAACACATGGGTGCAGGAGGCAAAGCGAAGGATGTTCGGCTGGATTGGCCTCGATTCGTACGCCGGCCCGTCGGAGTTGATGATCGTGACCGGCCCAGATGTGAATGCCGAATGGGCGGCACTGGACCTGTGCGCGCAAGCGGAGCACGGTGAAAGCAGCCCACTGTTGGTCGCATCTGCCGATCGGGCAACCCTCGAAGAGATCGCGTCCGCAACGAAGAAGGCAGCGACAAGCCTTCCCGGTATTGGTGACTCGCCCCTTGGACTCGTTCAGGTGCCCGGTGTTTCAGAGGCCATCGATTTGGCCAACGCTTTCGCTCCAGAGCACCTTGAGCTCCTTACCGCCGACGCCAGGGCGCTTGCCGAGCGAGTGACAACGGCTGGCTGCGTCTTTGCCGGCCGCCACGGCGCCACGGCCTTCGGCGACTACGTTGCGGGCTCGAATCACGTCCTTCCAACGCTTGGGGCTGGACGCTTCTCTGGCCCACTCGGTCCCCATGTCTTCCGTCGCAAGATCTCAACGGTGGAGGTACCCGCCGAAGCGGCGGCGAAGCTTGCACCGCACGTCGATCGGATCGCCCGGGCCGAGGGCTTCCCGGTTCACGGCGAGTCAGCGATGATTAGGACCAGATCATGAATCGCACGGCAACAAGAGAGCGCAGCACGGCCGAGACGCAGATCAGGCTCTCGCTCGACCTCGACGGGGGCGAGTCGAGCGCGCAGACCGGCGTCGGCTTCCTCGACCACATGCTGGACCTGCTGGCCCGGCACGGGCGGCTCGGGCTGCGGGTCGAGGCCAAGGGCGACCTGGAGACCGGCGCCCACCACACGGTGGAGGACGTCGGCATCGTGCTCGGCCAGGCGCTCGACGAGGCGCTGGGCGACCGGGCCGGGATCAGGCGCTACGGCTCGGCCCTGGTGCCGATGGACGAGTCGCTGGCCGAGTGCGCGATCGACATCTCGGGTCGGCCCCTGTGCGTCTTCAGCGCCGAGCTGCCGCCGACCACGATCGCCGGCTTCGACACCGAGCTGGCCGAGGAGTTCTTCCGCGCCGTCGCCAACAGCGCCAAGCTGACCCTGCACGTCAACGTCCGCTACGGCAGCAACGCCCACCACATGATCGAGGGCTGCTTCAAGGCCTTCGCCCGCGCCCTGCGCGTCGCCGTCTCGATCGACCCCGAGGAGAGCGGCGTGCCCTCGACCAAGGGGACGCTCAGTGAGTAACGCGACCCGCATCTGCATCCTCGACTACGGGATGGGCAACCTGCGCTCGGTCGAGAAGGCGCTCGAGCACATCGGGGCGACGGCGACGATCACGAGCGAGGCTGCCGCGATCCGTGCCGCGGACGGGCTGATCCTGCCCGGCGTCGGCGCCTTTCCCAAGGCGATGGCAAACATCCGCGCGCTCGGCCTCGACGCGCTGATCGAGGAGCGCCGCGCCGAGGGAGTGCCGGTGCTCGGCATCTGCCTCGGCCTGCAGCTGCTCTTCGACTCGACCACGGAGCTCGGTGGGGCCGAGGGTCTCGGCCTGCTGACCGGCGGGGTGACCGATCTCGATGCGCCCGGCCTGAAGGTGCCGCACATCGGTTGGTCGCCGGTGCGCTGGGAGCGCGAGTCGCGCCTCACCGAGGGGATCTCCTCGAGACCCCCTTCTACTTCGTCCACTCCTTCGCGCCGCGGCCCGAGCAGTCCGAGCTGCTCGGCACGGCGGCCTACGGCGCCCGCTTCGCCTGCGCCGCGGAGCGCGACAACGTCTTCGGTGTCCAGTTCCACCCCGAGAAGTCGAGTGCGGCCGGCCTGCGCCTGCTCGCCAACTTCGCCGGCATCTGCGCCTCCGTCCCGGCGTGACCGCGGCGTGATCCTCTATCCCGCGATCGACATTCGCGGCGGCAAGGCGGTGCGGCTGCTGCAGGGCGACTACGCCCGTGAGACCACCTACGACGCCGACCCGGTCGACGCGGCGAAGCGCTGGGCCGATGAAGGGGCCGAGTACCTGCACGTGGTCGACCTCGACGGGGCGAAGGCGGGCGAGCCGAAAAACCTTGAGTCGGTGCGGCGGATCGCCACGGCGGTCGAGTGCCCGATCCAGGTCGGCGGCGGTTTGCGCGACGAGGGCTCGGTTGCGGCAGTGCTCGATGCGGGTGCGGCGCGGGTCGTGATCGGCACAGCGGCGCTGCGTGACCCTGCTTTTCTCGAGCGCGTACTCGAGGCGCACGGAGACCGCGTGGTCGTCTCGGTCGACGCCCGCGACGGCAAGGTGGCGCTGTCGGGGTGGACCGAGACCAGTGACGTCGACGTCGCTGCGGCAGTCGGCGAGCTTGGCGAACGCGGCGTCCCCCGCTTTCTCTGCACCGCGATCGAGGTCGACGGCACGATGGAGGGACCGGCGATCGACGAGCTCGCCCGCATATCCGCGGCGACGCAGGCTCAGGTCATCGCCTCGGGCGGGGTCGGTGTTCTCCCGGACCTCGAAGCGCTCGCCGCCATGGAGGCGCCGAACCTCGAGGGCGCCATCGTCGGCCGAGCGCTGTACGAGAATCGCTTCACGGTCGCTGAGGCGATCGAAGCATTGGGCCGCTAGGTGATCCGGGTGCCCTCCCCCGAAGACCGTTGCGCAGCAGGTCGTGGGGAATCGTTCGGGCAGTGGGCGCCGAAGCCTTCGGGGGAGGGCACCCGGATCACCCACCTCCCTACGCTTAGAAGCCCATGGTCCTGAAGCGCGTAATCCCCTGCCTCGACGTGGATTCGGGGCGCGTCGTCAAGGGCACCAACTTCGTTGGGCTGCGCGATGCGGGCGATCCCGTAGAGCTGGCGGAACGCTACGACGCCGAGGGAGCGGACGAGCTGGTGTTTCTCGACATCACGGCATCTCACGAAAAGCGCGACACGATCGTTGAGCTGGCCAGGAGGACGGCGGACAACGTCTTCATCCCCTTCACGATCGGCGGCGGCATTCGCTCCGTTGAGGATGCCCAGGCGGTGCTTGATGCGGGTGCCGACAAGGTCTCGGTCAACTCATCTGCGCTGGCCCGGCCCGAGCTGCTGACGGAGCTAGCTGACCACTTCGGTGCTCAGTGCGTGGTGATCGCAATCGACGCCAAACGCGAAGACGATGGCTGGGGTGTCTATGTCAACGGCGGTCGCAAGCGAGTCGAAGGCCGCGAGGCCGTCGCCTGGGCTCGCGAGGCCGTCGAACGCGGGGCAGGGGAGATCCTGCTTACCAGCATGGACCGCGACGGCACGAACGACGGCTACGACATCGAGCTGACTCGGGCGGTAGCCGACGCGGTATCAGTACCCGTGATCGCTTCCGGGGGCGCCGGCACGCTTGAGCATCTTGCAGAGGCAATCGTGGACGGCAGTGCCGACGCAGTTCTCTGCGCCTCGATCTTCCACTACGGCACCTTCACCGTCCAAGAAGCCAAGGAGCAGATGGCGGCCGCGGGCATTCCCGTAAGAAACTGAGGCGTTCGGTAGCACGGGCACCCTCCCCCGGAGGCTTCGGCGCAACGCCTTGAAGCACCACAAACGACCTGCTGCGCAACGGTCTCCGGGGGAGGGTGCCCGTGCTACTCGCCCCCCAAGGTCTTCGGCAAGCCCCGTGACCCCGGAGGAGCCGAGGATCTCGAAGCGGGCGAGTTCGTACGGGGCCCCGCGCGTAGCCTCGCCGGGTATCTCCGTTGTCGCACCGGTGTAGCCAGCGGCTTCAACCGCAGCGATCACCGTGTCGTCAAAGCGCCCCGCCGGGTAGCAGAAGTTAGCTACGGGGACGCCGTAGTCGCGTCGCAGGATGGCGCGCGATCCTGCGACTTCTTCCCTTAGTTCGGGGGCCCCGAGGGTGGTCAGGTCCCGGTGATTGATCGTGTGGGCCGCCAGCTCCCAACCCGCGTCGATCATCGCCTTGACGTTGCTTTCGTAGAGATCCGACCCTTCCGCCTTCAGGTTCAGCACACCGGGCCAGCCGTGGCTGCGCAGCTCCGGCAGGGCGTAGGTGAACTGGGGGCGGTAGCCGTCGTCGAAGGAGAGGACGACCGGCTTGGCGGGGAGGGTTCCACCGTGGTACCAGGCGCGCTCGACCATTTCGAGCGTCACCGCTTCGTAGCCGTGTTCTTCCAACCAGTCCATCTGCTGGTGGAAGTCCGTCCGGGTCACGTACAGCTCCGGGTATGGGGCTTCGGGCGGCGCGGCACCGAGCACGTGGTACTCGAGGATCGGAACCGGGCCGGTGTGCGGCTTCCAGTCAGGCTGTGGGGTGGCGTTGCGGACCAGGTCCGTCGAGCTCTTGGCGGCGGCGCTCGCTTCCTTCGTGCCGGTCTTTGGCGGCTTTGAGGGCGAACCGGAGGAGCCGCTCAGGCTCGATCCGAGGACTATTCCCAGGGCGACCGCGGCCACCACGACAGCGATCACGGCCCCTGCTCGTCTCCAGCGCACGCGATCATGGTAGGCAACCCGCTTATGCAGGCCCCCCATGACCACAGCGAGAGCATCGCCGAGGCGCTCGAGCACATGCACCCCGAGCTGGCTCCTGTGCGCGAGGCCGGCAGCGACCCGGTCTACCTCGTCGGCGGCGCGGTGCGCGATCTGCTGCTCGGACGCGGGCGCGCCGACATCGATCTCGTCGTCGAGGGCGACGCCGCGGCGCTGGCCGAGCGCCTGGGTGCCGAGGTGACCGCGCACGAGCGTTTTGGCACCGCCAAGGTGAGGCTCGACGGTCACGAGGTCGACATCGCCGGCGCCCGCTCGGAGCGCTATCCGCACCCAGGCGCCCTGCCGGTGGTCGAGCCGGGCGCCGACCTCGCCGCCGACCTAGCCCGCCGCGACTTCACGATCAACGCGATGGCGATCCCGCTGCGGGGGGCGCCGCGCCTGATCGATCCCCACGGCGGCGAGGCGGACCTGGCGACCCGGCAGCTGCGCGTCCTGCACGACGACTCCTTCGTCGACGACCCGACCCGGGCGCTGCGCGCGGCGCGCTACGCATCCCGCTTCGAGTTCGGGCTGGAGAAGGGCACCGCGGAGCTGATCCGGGCGACCGACCTCAACACGGTCTCGGCCGACCGCCGCGAGGCCGAGCTGCTGCGCCTCGCCGCCGAAGCAAACGCCGCGAGTGGCTTCGCGCTGCTCGCCGAGTGGGGGTTGCTGCGGCTGCGAGCGGAGGGGATCGGGCTGCTGGAGGGGGTCGCCAAGCTGCTCGACGGCGACCTCTGGCACGAGGTGGCGCCGCGCGATCGCGCCCTTTTGGCTGCCGCGCTCGGCCCGCCGCGGAGCGAGGCGGGCCTGGCCGCCGCGGACCCGGACCGTCCCTCGACAGGGGTCGCGCAGGCCGCCTCTCACGACGGCATCGAACTGGTCCTCGCCCGCGCCCTCGGCGCCGAGTGGCTCGATCGCTACGTGGGGGAGTGGCGCGACGTGACGCTAGAGATCGACGGATCGGACCTGATCGAGGCGGGCCTCGGCCAGGGCCCGGCACTGGGTCGTGGTCTGGCGCAGGCGCTGCGGCGCAAGCTCGACGGCGAGATCGCCGGGCGCGACGAGGAGTTGGCCGCTGCCCTGGGGGCTGCGAGGGGGGGCGAGGATGGAGTGGCGTGAGCGCGACGGCATGCGTTGGCTCGAGGCGTCGCTTCCCGGAGCGACGGCCGCCTTCACGACCCGCGCCTTCGGCTCGGCGCGGCAGAGCTTTGCCCCGCTGGCGGCCCTGGGCGTCGACCCGGAGGCGGTCGTCAGCGCCTGGCAGGTGCACGGCACCGAGCTCGCCGTCCACGACGGTCGCGCTGCGCCGGAGGAGGCCGACGGCCATGTGATTCCCGAGCCCGGGACCGTTGGTCTCGTCTTCGGCGCCGATTGCCTGCCGATCGCCGCGATCGGCCCCGGCGGCGCCGTGATCGTGCACGGCGGCCGCCGCGGCCTGGAGCAGGGGATCGCGTTCCGCGGAGCGACTGCGGTCGGCGCGACGGCCGCCGCGATCGGCCCCGGCATCGGTCCCTGCTGCTACGAGGTCGACCTCTGGAGCGAGGCCCGCCGGCAGCTACGCGAGGCGGGCGTGGTGGAGATCCAGTCCGCCGACCTCTGCACCTGCTGTGAGGTGGAGCTCTTCTTCTCGCATCGCCGTGACGGCGACCCGCGACGCCAGGCGGGGCTCGTCTGGCTCGATCGGGAGGAGGGCTGAGATGCCCGGGCTGATCCACGGCCTCGAGCCGGAGAAGATCGCCGCCAACCTCGCCGAGGCACGTGAGCTGGCCGGGCCGGACGTCGAGATCCTCGCCGCGACCAAGTACGTGCCCCTGGAGGAGATGGGAGCGCTGGCCGAGGCCGGCGTCCGCCTGGTCGGCGAGAACCGCCAGCAGGATCTGGTGGCCAAGCACGAGCGCTGGGGCGATGCCTTCGAGTGGGACTTCATCGGCAACCTGCAGAGCCGCAAGGTCAAGCAGCTGCTGCCGATCTGCCGGCTGATCCACTCGGTCGCCAGCGAGTCGGCGCTCGCGCAGCTCGGTCGCCACGCCGGGGCGGGGACCGAAGTCCTGGTCGAGGTCAACGTCGCCGGCGAGCAGGGCAAGGGGGGAGTGGCCCCGGCCGACCTGGGCCCATTCCTCGAGAGCTGCCCGGTCAAGGTCGGCGGGCTGATGACGATGCCGCCCTTCAGCCAGGCCCCGAGGACTCGCGCCCCCACTTCGCCCGGCTCGCCGAGCTCGCGGCAGAGCACGGCTTGGGCCGTCTCTCAATGGGAACCTCGCAGGATTGGCGGATAGCGATCGAGGAGGGAGCGACGATCGTCCGGCTCGGCACCGCCCTCTATGTGTAGATCCGCACAGCTGGTCATAATTCCGTAAAGGAGTCGGCCGACCAAGGCCGAATCACGCGATTAATCATGGCCCTACGCGATACATGGCATCGAGCGCTGGTCTACTTCGGCTTGGCCGAGGATCACGACTACGGTCCCGAGTACGAGGAAGAGTTCGAGCCGGAGACGGGCTCCGAAGAGGCCTACGAGGGCAAGCGCGAGTCGGCCACCGTGCGCCGACTGCCGAGCGCCCGCCGCGCCCGCCGTGACGAGATCGACGACATCTTCGCCGACGACGAGCCGATCTCGGCCTCGCGCACACGCACGCTGCGCCCGGTCGGCAACGGCGACTCCGACGTCCAGGTCCACCTCGTCATCCCGCGCAACTTCAACGACGCCCAGCAGGTCGCCGACCAGTTCAAGCGCAAGGTCCCGGTCATCCTCAACCTGCAGACGACCGACCACGAGCTCTCGAAGCGGATGATCGACTTCTGCTCCGGTCTGACCTACTCGCTGGACGGCGGCATGCAGCGGATCGCCGAGAAGATCTTCCTGCTGACACCGCGCAACGTCGAGGTCTCCGCCGAGGAGAAGGCGCGGCTGCTCGACAAAGGCTTCTTCAACCAGTCCTAGCTGCGTTTAGTCTGCCGGGCGATGATCGTCGGATTCGTCGGCTCGGGAAACATGGCTGCCGCGATGGCCCGCGGGCTGCGCGGCGCCGTCGAGGGCATGCTCTTCACCGATTCCGGCTCGGGCCGGGCGAAGGAGCTAGCGGCTGAGCTCGGGGGAGAGACCGTGACTTCCAATCGCGAGCTCGCCGAGCGGGCGGATGTGGTCGTGCTGGCGGTCAAGCCGGCGAAGCTGGCCGAGGCGGCGGCGCAGCTGGAGCGAGCGAAGGTGGTGGTCTCGCTGCTCGGAGCGACCTCGCTGGAGGCTCTCCGGGGGGCTTTTCCCGGGGCCGAGGTGGTCCGCGTGATGCCGAACGTGGGGGTGGAGGTTCGCAAGGGCGTGCTCTGCGTTGCCGGCGACGCCGCTTCGGGCGTGAGGCAGCTGCTGGACGGCCTCGGGAACGTGGTGGAGCTGCCCGACGCCCAGTTCGATGCCGCAACCGCGGTGATGGGCTGTTCCCCGGCCTACCTGGCGCTGGCCGTGGAGGCGATCGCCGACGCCGGGGCCGCCGACGGGCTCGATCCGGCGCTCGCTCGTGAGCTGGTTGTCGAGACGGCGGTGGGAACTGCGGAGCTGCTGCGGACCCATCGGCCTGCCGACCTGCGCCGGGCCGTCGCCTCGCCTGGCGGCAGCACCGAGGCGGGGCTGGAGGCGCTGGACCGCGAGGGCGCCCGGGAGACATTCGAAGCCGCCGTGCGGGCCTCGCTGGAGAGGATGCGGGGATGACGCTGCTGCTGGCGATCACCCGCTATGACGTCGCCGACTACGTCAGCGCCCTCTTCCTCGTCTACATCATCCTGATCTTCCTCAACGTGCTCAGCTCCTGGATCCCGCGCATGCCCTACAACCGGGCGCTGCGGGCGACGCTCGACTTCGTCAAAGAGACCACCGACCCCTACCTCAACTTCTTCCGGCGCTTCCTGCCACCGCTCGGTGGCGGCGGCTTCGCCCTTGACCTCAGCCCGATCCTCGGCGTGATCCTGCTCTTCATCGTCCGCGCCGTCGTCGTCGGCCTGATCGAAAGGTGAGCAACGGCCGCGCCTGGCGTCTTGCCGGAGCGCTCTGCGGCCTCGTCGTCATCCTCGACCAGGCGGCGAAGGCCCTGGTCGAGGCGAACCTCTACCCGGGCCAGGACGTTGAGGTGCTCGGCCCGATCGGCCTGACGCTTTCGCACAACAGCGGCGTCGCCTTCGGCCTCGCCGCCGGCGGCGGCTTCCGCCTCGTCCTGGTCACCGCCCTGGCCCTGGCAGTCGTCGGCTACCTCTTCTCGCGCGACCCGGCCCGACCGGGGATGTGGGTGGCGGCGGGGCTGCTGGCGGGTGGTGCAATCGGCAACCTCGCCGACCGAATCCGCGTCGACGCGGTCACCGACTACATCGCGATCGGCAGCTGGCCCGCCTTCAACCTCGCCGACGTGGCGGTCACCCTCGGCGTCCTCCTCCTCGCCTACGCCTACGCCCGGGAGCCCCAATGACCTTCCGGTGCGCCTTTTACGGTCCATGCCCGCATAAAGCGCACCGGAACGGAGGGGGTTGAGGGTGGAGCTGCGGATCGTGCATGTGGACGACGATCTGGCGGTGGTCGAGAAGCCCGCCGGGCTGGTCGTTCACCCGGCGCCGTCGCACAGCGGGCCGACCCTGGTCAGCGAGCTCGGCGACCTGCTGGGCGGGGGGGAGGAGGCCGAGCGGCCCGGGATCGTCCACCGGCTCGACAAGGGCACCAGCGGCCTGCTCGTCGTCGCCCGCAACGACGAGACCCACGCCGCCCTGCAGGCGGCCGTCCAGCGGCGCGAGGTCGAGCGGATCTACCTCGCCCTGGCGCGCGGGCACCTCGCCTCGCGTACCGGCACGATCGACGCCCCGATCGGCCGCGCCTCGCGCCAGCGCCATCGCATGGCGGTCTCCGGGGCCGCCTCGCGCGAGGCGCGCACCCACTTCGAGGTGATCGAGCTGCTCCCGGCCGAGACCTACCTCGAGGCGCGCCTGGAGACCGGGCGCACGCACCAGATCCGCGCCCACTTCGCCGCGATCGGCCACCCGCTCCTCGGCGACTCGAGCTACGGGGGTGAGCGCAAGTACGGCCTCGAGCGCCAGTTCCTCCACGCCCACCGGCTCGCCTTCGCGCACCCGCGCAGCGGCGAGCGGATGAGCTTTCGCTCCGAGCTGCCGGACGACCTGGCCGCGGCTCTGCAGGCGGCCCGCACCGCTTGATTCGGCTCGACCCCTCTAGAATCGTCTGCTCGGAAACCGACCCCCGTCGGTACCGACCCGGATCCTGACCGGCATCGCGCCGGATCCCGGCGAGGGCGGCGGGGAACACAGTCCCAAATCAAGGAGCTTCACCCATGCCTGAGGCAGGCCTCAAAGAGCTGCTGGAGGCCGGAGTCCACTTCGGCCACCAGACCCGACGCTGGAACCCGAACATGCGCCGCTACATCTTCGGCGAGCTGGACGGGATCCACATCATCGACCTGGTCCAGACCGAGGCGCTGCTGGAGAACGCGCGCCGCTTCGCCGGCGAGCTGGCCAGCGGCGGCGGCACGGTGCTCTTCGTCGGCACCAAGAAGCAGGCTCGCGGCCCGGTCGAAGAGTGGGCCAACCGCTGCAAGATGCCCTACGTCAACCAGCGTTGGCTCGGCGGCCTGCTGACCAACTTCAACACGATGTCGGCGCGGATCGCCCGCCTGCACGAGCTGACCGGCTGGCGCGACGAGGGCAAGCTCGAGCTGCTGCCGACCAAGGAGCGGATGGGGATGCTGGCCGAACTGGCCAAGCTCGAGTTCAACCTCGGCGGCGTCCGCGACATGGACCGCCTGCCCGACGCGGTCTTCGTCACCGATCTCAAAACCGAGGAGATCGCTGTGCGCGAGGCGGCCCGCCTGCGCATCCCGATCATCGCCCTGGTCGACACCAACTGCGACCCGACCCCGATCGACTACGTGATCCCTGGCAACGACGACGCGATCCGCTCTTGCGCGCTGGTGATCGGCACGATCGGCGGCGCGGTCGAGGAGGGCGCCGGCGCCTGGCGGGTGCAGGAGGAGAAGCGCATCGCGGTCGAAATGGAACGGCGCAAGAAGGAAGAGGAAGAGCGCAAGAAGCGCGAGGAGGAAGAGAAGGAGCGGGTTGCTGCGGAGGAGGCGGCTAAGAAGGCTGCCGCTGAAGCGGAGGTTGCTAAGCAGGCTCAGGCGGCTCAGCAGCAGGCTCAGGCGCAGCAGGGGGCTCCGGCTCAGGGTCAAGCGCAACAGGCAGCCCCGGCTCAGGGTCAAGCGCAAGGCACTCCGGCTCAGGGTTCAGGCGCTCAGGCTGCGGGCCCGTCGGTGCAGGGGACCACCACCCCCTGCGGTCGCTAAAGCGTCCTCGGGGGCGGTACCCCCTACACCGCCACCCGCAGACGGAGCGCCTAAAGCGCCGGCCCCGGCGAAAGCGGCTGAGCCCAAGGAGAAAGCACCGGCTCCGGTTTCCGCTGAGAAACCGGCTGAGGCCGCTGCCGCGGAGAAAGCTCCTGCGGAGCCCGTAGCGGAGGAGAAAGCAGCGGAGCCTGCTGCTGAGGAGAAGGCTCCGGCTGAGGCGGCACCCGCTGAGAAAGACGAGGCTGCGAAAGAGGGAGGGGAGTCGTGAGCGTTACGGCTGCTGACGTGAAGGCGCTGCGGGATCAGACCGGGGCGGCGATGATGGATTGCAAGGCGGCGCTGACCGAGTCTGAGGGGGACGTCGAGCGGGCGGTGGAGATTCTGCGGGTCAAGGGGCAGGCCTCCGCTGCCAAGCGGGCGGGGCGGGGGACGAATGAGGGGGTTGTCGCCTCCTACATCCACGCCAACGACAAGGTCGGGGCGATGGTGGAAGTGCAGTGCGAGACCGACTTCGTCGCTCGCAACGAGGACTTCAAGGCGTTTGCCTACGAGGTCGCGCTGCACGTCGCCGCGACCGCGCCGCAGTACGTGACGACGGACGAAATCTCCGCCGAGGAGCGCGAGGCCGAAAAGCGGGTCTTCGAAGAGAAGGCGCGCGAAGAAGGCAAGCCCGACAACGTGGTCGAGAAGATCGTCGAGGGCCAGCTGGCCAAGTGGGGCCAGGAAGTCGCCCTGCTCGACCAGTCGCACGTCAACGCCGAGAAGCACGACTCGAAGTCGATCGAGGAGCTGCGCCAGGAGCTCGCCGCCAAGACCGGCGAGAACGTGCGGATCGCCCGCTTCGCCTACTTCCGCGTCGGCGACGAATAGGCTCGCGGGCCCAGGTGGTTGATTCCACGACCCCGCACACCCGGATGACGCGCGTGGCGCTTCGCATCTCAGCGTCCTCGGGCTTGCCTTTGGCACCACCAAAGGCTGCGCCCTGCGTCCTCGATCTGCTCGACCACGCACGCCCCCGGTCGCACGCGGCCGAGAAATCAACCACCTAATGGCCAACGACCCGCAGTTCAAACGCATCCTGCTCAAGCTCTCGGGCGAGGCGCTGATGGGCGAGCTCTCCCACGGCACCGACGCCGGTGAGGTGCGGCGGATCGCCGAACAGGTCTCGGCGATCCGCGGCCGCGGGGTCGAGGTGGCGATCGTGGTCGGCGCCGGCAACATCTACCGCGGCCTCTCCGCCGCGGCCGAGGGCATGGACCGCGCCACCGGCGACTACATGGGCATGCTGGCGACGGTGCTGAACGCGCTGACCCTGCAGGACGCTCTGGAGAAGACCGGTGAGCACACGCGGGTGCTCTCGGCGATCGACGTCAAGGAGGTGGCCGAGCCCTACATCCGCCGCCGCGCCATGCGCCACCTCGAGAAGGGCCGCGTGGTGATCTTCGCCGCCGGCACCGGCAACCCGTTCTTCACCACCGACACCGCGGCGGCGCTGCGCGCGCTGGAGATCCACGCCGAAGCGATCCTGATGGCCAAGAACGGGGTCGAGGGCGTCTACGACTCCGATCCCGCGACCAATCCCGAGGCCAAGTTCATCGCCGCGATCGGCCACCGCGAGGCGATCGAGCGCGACCTGCGGGTGATGGACTCGACCGCGCTCTCGCTCTGCATGGACAACGACCTGCCGATCTACGTCTTCAACATGGGGGACGCCGGCAACATAGATAGGATCGTCAGCGGCGAGAGGGTGGGAACGCTGGTCTCCAGTGCGCCCACCGGGTAACGAGAACGGGGGCCCAGTGGAGCTGATCGACGAACTGCTCAAGGACGCCGAAGGCCGGATGGAGAAGTCGGTCGAATCCAGTCGTGGCGAGCTGGCGACGGTGCGCACGGGGCGCGCCTCGCCGCACCTGCTCGACCGCATCATGGTCGACTACTACGGCGCCCAGACCCCGCTCAAGCAGCTCGCCAACGTGGCCACCTCCGACGCCCGCCTGCTCACCGTGACGCCCTTCGACAAGGGCTCGATCGGGGCGATCGAGAAGGCGATCCAGGAGTCCGACATCGGCCTGACGCCGAGCAACGACGGCAACGTCGTCCGCCTGCAGATCCCCGAGCTGACCGAGGAGCGCCGCCGCGAGATGGTCAAGGTGGTGCACGGCGTCGCCGAGGAGGGCCGGGTCGCGATCCGCAACATCCGCCGCGACGTGATGGGGGACCTGCGCGAGCTGAAGAAAGAGGGCGAAGCGGGCGAGGACGACGAGCGCCGCGCCGAGACCGCGCTGCAGAAGCAGACAGACGACTCGATCGCCGAGATCGACTCACTCCTGAAGGGGAAGGAAGAGGAGATCCTGGAGGTGTGAGTGCCTCCGCGCGGTACGTGGCGATCATCACCGACGGCAACGGGCGCTGGGCCCAGAGCCGGGGCCTGCCGGTCGTGGAGGGGCACCGGGCGGGAGCCGACACGGTCAAGGCGCGGTTGCGCGACGCGGTCGAGCTGGGGATCGAGGAGCTGACGGTGTACTCGTTCTCGACCGAGAACTGGTCACGACCGGCGGCCGAGGTCGAGGGCCTGATGACGATGTTCGGCGAACGAATCCAGTCCGAAACGCCCGAGCTGGGCGAGGAGGGCGTGCGGATGCGCTTCATCGGCCGCCGCGACGGCGTCTCCGAGGAGCTCGCCCGGCGCATGGACTGGGCCGAAGAGACGACTGAGGACAACGAGCGGATCACCCTCTTCGTCGCCTTCAACTACGGCGGCCGGGCCGAGATCATCGACGCCGCGCGGCACTTCGAGGGCGACTCCGAGGAGGAGTTCCAGCGCCTCCTCTACGCCCCGGAGATGCACGATCCAGACCTGCTGATCCGCACCAGCGGCGAGCAGCGGATCTCCAACTACCTGCTCTGGCAGTGCGCCTACTCCGAGCTTGTCTTCCGCGAGGAGCTCTGGCCCGACTTCGATCGCGCCGCGCTGGAGGAGTGCCTGCGCGAGTTCGAGGCGCGCCGGCGCCGTTTCGGGGCGCGGACCTGATGCAGGACCTCTTCGACGACGAGCTGCTCGGCGCCGAGCCGGCGCCCAAGCCGAAACCGCGGCCACCGCGCCGCCCGCGGCGCAAACGCGCCGGCGGCGAGACGGCCAGACGCATCCTCTTCGCGATCCCGGCGATCGTCTTCGCGATCGCGATCACGGTCGCCGGCGGACTGGTCTTCGCCGTCGCGATGATCGCCGTCGGCGTGCTCTGCCTGCGCGAGTACCTGGCGATGACCGCTGCGGCCCGGCCGATCTCCCGTGCCGCCTACATCGCGGTGACGGCGCTGGTCCTCGCCGCCCACTTCGGCACCGCTTTCAACGTGCTGCTGGTCCTCGCCGCCTCCTTCCCGGTGCTCTTCCTCTTCGGCGCCGACCACGAGCACCGCGAAGGCATCACCGTCTCGATGGGGGTGACCCTGCTCGGCATCGTCTGGATCGGCATCCCCCTGGCTCACGCCGTGCTGCTGCGCGACCTGCCCAACCACGGCGCGGCGCTGCTGATCGACATCCTCGTCGGCACCTTCGCCGCGGACACGGGTGCCTACGCGACCGGGCGCATGTTCGGCTCGCACAAGATCGCTCCCAGCCTCTCGCCGAACAAGACCCTGGAGGGGCTGCTGGGCGGCTTTCTGATTGGCACGATGGCCTTCTGGTTCGCCGGCCTCTACCAGGACTGGCTGAGCGGATTCGACGCGCTGGTAATCGGCGCCGCGGTGGCGGCGATCGCGCCGGTCGGCGACCTCTTCGAGTCGATGCTGAAGCGCGATCTCGGCACCAAGGACACCGGCACGCTCTTCGGCCCGCACGGCGGCATCCTCGACCGCCTCGACGCGGTCCTCTTCACCGTCGTCGTCGGCTACTACCTCGCCGTCGGGCTGATCTACTGAGCTTCCTACACTGGACTGGATGAAGAAGCTCGCAATCCTCGGCAGCACCGGCTCGATCGGCACCCAGGCGCTGGAGATCGTCGCCGCCTCGGAGCAGCTCGAGGTCGTCGCCCTGGCCGCCGGCTCGAGCTGGGAGCGCGTGCTGGCCCAAGCGGGCGAGCACGGGGTGCGGTCGGTCGCCTTCGCCGACGCCGAGTCGGCCCGGGCGGCGCGCGGCGCCTGGGACGGACAGGTGCTGGCCGGCGAGGACGGCATCGGAGAGCTGATCCTCTCCAGCGAGCCCGACCTTGTACTCAACGGCATCGTCGGCGCCGCCGGCCTGGCGCCGACGATCGTCGCGCTCGGCGAGGGGATCGACGTCGCCCTCGCCAACAAGGAGAGCCTGGTGATCGGCGGCGAGCTGACCATGGCCCTGGCCGAGGCAACCGGCGCCCGCCTGCTGCCGGTCGACTCCGAGCACTCGGCGCTCTTTCAGCTGATCGCGGCCGAGCCGACGCCGGGGACGATCGACCGCCTCGTGCTGACGGCCTCCGGCGGACCCTTCCGCGGACGCACCGATCTGGACGGCGTCAGCGTCGAGGACGCACTTGCCCACCCGACCTGGGCGATGGGCGGGCGGATCACGATCGACTCGGCGACGCTGATGAACAAGGGCTTCGAGGCGATCGAGGCGCACCACCTCTTCGGCGTCCCCTTCGAGCAGATCGAGGTGGTCGTCCACCCGCAGTCGATCGTCCACTCGCTGATCGACCTCAACGACGGCGCGACCCTGGCCCACCTCGGCCACCCGGACATGCGGGTGCCGATCTCCTACGCGCTGCACTACCCGGAGCGGGCCGACGTCGCGGTGCCCCGACTCGACCTGGCCACGGTCGGGCAGCTCAGCTTTGAGCCACCGGACCTGGAGACCTTCGCCTGCCTGCGACTGGCCCTGGAGGCCGGCAGGGCAGGGGGGACCGCGCCGTGCGTGCTCAACGCCGCCGACGAGGTCGCCGTCGCCGCCTTCCTTGCCGGCAGGATCGAGTTCACCGCGATCCCGGCCCTGATCGAGCGGGTGCTGGCGGCGATTCCGGCGGTGCAACCGACGCATTTCGAGGACTCTTCGCCGTCGACGCCGAGGCCCGGCGCCGCAGCGAAGCCGAGGTTGGCGGGTTGGCACGGGTATGAGCTGGTTCATCGTCTTCCTCGGCTTCTCGCTGCTGATCGTCCTGCACGAGGCCGGGCACTTCTTCGCCGCCAAGGCGACCGGGATGCGGGCGGAGAAATTCTTCCTCTTCTTCGGGCCGAAGCTGGTCTCTTTCAAACGGGGTGAGACCGAGTACGGGATCGCCTCGATCCCGCTCGGGGGCTACGTGAAGATCAGCGGCATGAACCCGGAGGAAGAGCTCCCTGCCGAGGTCGAGCCGCGCGCCTACTACCGCCAGCCGGTCTGGAAGCGGATCGTGGTCACCGCCGCCGGGCCCGCGGTCAACATCGCCCTGGCCTTCGCGATCTTCTTCTTCGTCAACCTCACCTACGCGCAGAAGCCGACGCAGGTGATCGACCAGGTGGTCAAGGGCAGCGCCGCGGCGGGCGTCCTGCGCCCCGGTGACAGGATCCTCGCCGTCGACGGATCGTCCTACCGGAACCGCTCCACGGTCGGGCGCAGCGAAGGCTTCATCGAAGAGATCAGGGCCGACCGCTGCCCGGGCGCCCAGGTCAATGGCTGCAAGGGGGCCCAGCCCGTCGTCCTGCGAGTCGAACGCAACGGGCGGTCGCAGACCATTGCCGTGCGGCCCAGGTTCGACAAGGCGAGCGGCCACATGCTGGTCGGCTTCGGCTTCGGCGGCGAAGCGACGACGATCGGCGTCGGCACGGCGCTGAGCCGGGCGGGCAACGCGGTCTGGCTGGTCACCAGCAAGACCGCGTCGGTCTTCTCGCGGATCTTCGAATCGAGCCAGCGCAAGGAAATCTCCAGCGTGGTCGGGATCAGCGACGTCGCCCACCAGACCGTCGAAACCAGCACCGAACGCTCGCTGATCCTGCTCGCCCTGGTCAGCCTCTCGCTCGGCCTGATCAACCTGCTGCCGATCCTGCCCCTGGACGGCGGTCACATCTTCTGGAGTCTGGTCGAGAAGGTCCGCGGCAAGCCCGCCTCGATGCGGGTGATCGAGCGCGCGACCGTGGTCGGCTTCGCCCTGGTCGCGGTGCTGATGTTCATCGGCCTCAGCAACGACATCGGCCGCATCACCGGCGAAGGCTTCAACACCCGCTGAGCCCGGCCTACTTCTTCGCGACGATCCTGAAGCGGCAGCGGGCCGGGCTCTTGTCGAGCTTGCCTGAGTCGTCGCGGGCGCGAACCTTGAAGACGTGACGGCCGAGCCTCAGCGGCTTGCTCGTGAAGGGCGAGCGACAGGAGCGGAAGCGCCTGCCGTCGAGCTTGCACTGGAAGCTCGAACCGGGCTCGCTGGAGCTGAAGCGGAAGGTCGGGGTGCGATCGTGCGTCCGCTTGCCGGGCTTGCGCCGCAGGGTCGTCTGCGGGCCGCTCTTGCGGCCGTTGCTGCCCGCGCCGCCACCGCCACCGAAGAAGCCGCCACCGCCGGGGCAGCTGCGCTCGCTGGGCGGGACCGAGTTCGGGCGGGGCGCCGGGAAGACGAGGGCGAAGTCGGCGGCGCTGTTGTCGTGATCGTCACTCGATTCGAGCAGGGTGGCGCAGCCCGGGGCGATCGTCCGCCGCAGGGCCATGCCGGCCGGGATCGCCGGCGCGGGCGTTCCCGTCGGGCTCGGCGCCGGGCCGGCGAAGCCGCCGAAGCTGCCCCAGGAGACGCAATCGAGGGTTTCCCAGCAGACGGCGCCACCGTTCGGGTCGAGGCTGCCTGCGGCGAGGGCGGTGTCGGCACTGACGCCGAATTCAGCTTCGGCCCCCGGAGTGGCGAGCAGGATCGTGCTCTGGTTCGCCCCGTTGGGCACGTCGCCGGCGAAGGTGCTGGTCGTCGTGCCCGCCGCGCTGTAGGTCTTCAGCACATGACCGGCGACGAAGTTCTGGCCCGCGGCCCACATCTGCAGCTCTACGTACTGGGATTCGGGAGAGCCGGCGTAGACCTCGCGGATCGACATCTCGTGAAAGGTGGCCAGCGCCGCGGACGAGGACGTCAGCAGCGCCAGGGCGCTGAGGACCGCGATCAGGATGGCTCGCCGGCGCATGCCTCAGCCCTTCACGATCTTGAACCTGAGCCTGGCTGGAGTCGGGTCGGTGGCGCCCCTGCTCACCGCGCGCACCTGCAGCGTGTGGGGGCCGAAGCGGAGCTTCTTGGTCGTGAAAGGGGACTTGCAACGGCGGAACGGCCCGCGGTCGAGCTTGCACTGGAAGGCCGCGCCGCGCCGGTTGGAGGAGAAACGAAAGGTCGGGGTGCGGTCGTGGGTTCGCTTTGTCGCCTTGGCGATGTTCGTGTTGGGCGCCGCCCTCGGCTTTCGCTTACCCGGCGCGCCGCCGCCGCCGATTCCGCCCACGATCGCCGGCGGCGAGGCCGTGAGGACCACCGTGAAGCTGAACCCCGCGGGCGTCGGGTCGATGTTGTGGGCGGCATCGACGGCCCGCACCTGGAAGGTGTGGGGACCTTCGGTGAGGCCGCTGTAGCTGATGCCGCCGGCGGGGCAACCGCTGAAGCTGCCGTTGTCGAGCTTGCACTGAAAGGTCGAGCCGGGCTCGTTGGAGCTGTAGGTGAAGCCGGCGACCGGGCTCGTGCTTGGGTCCGAGGGGTGGGAGAGGATCGCGGTCTCCGGAGGCGTTTCGTCGAGCAGCGAGTTGTCGACGGTCCAGGCGAAGGCGGTCGGCGAGGTTTGGACGTTGCCCGCGTTGTCGATCGCGCGCACTTCGAATTCGTAGGCGCCGTCGGCGAGGCCTGTGTAGACCTTGGGCTGGGTGTCACAGGCGACGAACGACGTCTCCAGAGGACTCAGCCGGCATTCGAATTTGGAGCCGCCGTCGCTGGAGCTGTAGCGGAAGGAGGCCGAGTTGCCCGGGCTTGGATCGGCCGGGTGGCTGGTCACTTTCGCGGTTGGCGGAGTGAGGTCCACGGTCCAGCTGTAACTCGCCGGGCTGCCGGTGCCGTTGGCGTTGGACGCCCTGACCCGAAAGCTGTGGAGGCCCTCGCTCAGCGGCCCGGGATAGCTGATCGAGCCGGCGCTGCAGTCCTTGTAGTTGCCGAGGTCGAGCCGGCATTCGAAGCCGATCGCCGGTGAGCTCGCGTGGAAGGCAAAGGCGGCTTCGGTCAGGCTGGTGAAGCTCGCCGGCTTGCTGTCGATCAGCGTCGTCGGGGTCGGCGGCGGCGCGATGCACTGAGGCGGCGAGGGCACCGTCGCATAGCTCACCGGGGCAGGCGTGGCGTCGAAGAAGTCGCTGTCGCTGTCGTTGGTGTCGTCGCCGGGCTCGAGCCGGTTGCTGCAGGCGCCGCCGGAGATGCGCCGTTCGATCGCTTCGCCGTCGGGAATTCCGGCTTGGTCGATCGGGACGCCGGCAGCGGGAGCGGTGGTGCCGCTGAAGTTGCCCCAGGAGACGCAGTCGAGGCCGTCCCAACAGGCGGCGCCGCCGGCGGCCGGGAGGTTGAAGTTGGCGTTGACCAGGTCGGGCGTGACTCCGAAGGCTTCGGCGACGCCGCTGTCGCCGACCAGCATCGTCTGCTGGTCGACCCCGTCGCCGGGCAGGTCGGCGGGAAAGGCGAAGGTTTCGATCGCCGTGCCGTTGGCGGCGTAAAAGGTGATCGTGTGGCCGCCGACGAAGTTCTGGCCGGGTGAGTACATCTGCAACTCGAGGAAGCTCGACTGCGGCGCCGCGGCCGAGCCGGGGTAGAGCTGCCTGATCAGCACTTCGTGGAAGGTCGCGTGGGCGGCCTGGGCCGAGGCCAGGAGCGCGAGGATCGTGAGCAGGGCCCCGCTGAGCAAGCGTGCAGGCCGGGAGCGCCCGCGGTCGCGATTAGATCTAAAAATCCCGTGCATTCCTAAATATATACGCCAAAGTCGCCGCCCACGCTTTCCACACCCTGCATACGCGTCACCCGCTGCCAGGGTTCAATCCGCTTTGCAAAGCGCTCTCGCTAGGCTTGAGCCATGGCCTCGAAGCGGCAGATCTTTGTCGGCGGCGTACCGATCGGCGGCGGCGCGCCGGTCGCCGTGCAGACGATGACCAAGACCGAGACCGCCAACCTGGCGGCGACGATGGAGCAGATCCGCAAGGTCACCGATGCCGGCGCCGACATCGTGCGCTGCGCGGTGCCGCGCGACGAGGACGTGGAGGCGCTGAAGACGATCGTCACCGAGTCGCCGATCCCGGTGATCGCCGACATCCACTTCAACCACACCCTGGCGCTGAAGGCGATCGACGCCGGCGCCCACTGCATCAGGCTCAACCCGGGCAACATCGGCGGCCGCGACAAGGTCGCCGAGGTGGCGGAGCGGGCCAACGTGGCAAATGTGCCGATGCGGATCGGGGTCAACTCGGGCTCGCTGCCCAAGCACCTGCACGCGCTCGAGCGCGAGAGCCCGGTCGAGGCGCTGGTCGCCGCCGCGGTCGAGTTCGTCGAGCTGATGGAGAGTCTCGAATTCGAGAACTTCAAGGTCTCGATCAAGTCGACCAACGTGCCCAACACGATCGCCGCCAACCGCCTGCTCTCGGAGAAGATCCCCTACCCGCTGCACCTCGGCATCACCGAGGCCGGCACCAAGTGGTCGGGCTCGCTCAAGTCGGCGGTCGGCCTCGGCACGCTGCTCGCCGACGGGGTGGGGGACACGATCCGGATCAGCCTCTCGACCTTCCACGCCGAGGAGGAGGTCAAGGTCGCCTGGGAGATCCTCAAGGCGCTGCAGCTGCGCGAGCGCGGCCCGGTCCTGATCGCCTGCCCGACCTGCGGCCGCCTGCAGTTCGACATGGACTCTGTCGTTGCCGAAATCGAGCAGCGCCTCGAAGGCTACGCCGAGCCGATCGAGGTCGCCGTGCTCGGCTGTGCCGTGAACGGCATCGGCGAGGCCTCGCACGCGGACTTCGGCATCGCCGGCGCCAAGAACGAGGGCCTGATCTACGCCGGCGGCAAGCCGCTGCGCAAGGTCCCCCAGGCAGAGCTCGTCGACACGCTCTTCGAGGAGATCGACAAGTCGCTGGATCGCGGCGCGGTCGAGTTCGACGAGAACGAGTCGCGCGAGGGCGCCGCCTGGCTGGCCAAGATCGAGGCCGAGAACGCCGGCGACCTGACCCCGGAGAAGATCGCCCGCATGGAGCACGAAGCGGCCGAAAAGGGCGAGTCCGACAAGGCCCTGCTCGACGAGGAGGCGTCACCGACTGCCGGACGCCGCTTCACCCGCGCCTGAGAAATAGACTCGCCCGCATGGCCTCGAAAGGAATCTCGCCGACCCGCGAGGAGGATTTTCCCGCCTGGTTTCAGAGCGTCGTGCGCGAGGCCGAGGTCGCCGAACTCGCCCACGTCCGCGGCTCGATGGTTATTCGCCCCTGGGGCTACGCGATCTGGGAGCTGATGCAGGCCGAGCTCGACCGCGAAATCAAGGCGAGCGGCGCCCAGAACGCCTACTTCCCGCTCTTCATCCCGCTCAGCTACTTCGAAGAGGAGGCCGAGCACGTCGAGGGCTTCGCCAAGGAGATGGCCGTGGTCACCCATCACCGGCTCGAAGACGGCCCCGCCAATCCGGGCAAGCTGCGGCCCGCCGGCAAGCTGGCCGAGCCGCTGATCGTGCGGCCGACCTCGGAGACGATCATCGGCAAGTCGTTCGCCAAGTGGATCAACTCCTACCGCGACCTGCCGCTGATGGTCAACCAGTGGGCCAACGTGGTGCGCTGGGAGATGCGCCCACGGGTGCTGCTGCGCACCACCGAGTTCCTCTGGCAGGAGGGCCACACCGCGCACGCCAGCGAGGAGGAGGCGCGGCGCGAGACCGAGCAGATGCTCGAGGTCTACCGCCGCTTCGCCGAGTCGTTCCTGGCGATGCCCGTGATCACCGGCGAGAAGCCCGAGGAAGAGCGCTTTCCCGGCGCCGTGATGAGCCTCTCGATCGAGGCGATGATGCAGGACGGCAAGGCGCTGCAGGCCGGCACCTCGCACTACCTCGGCCAAGCTTCGCCGAGGCGGCCGAGATCGACTTCCTCGACAAAGACGGAGAGCGGCGGCTCGTCCACACCTCTTCCTGGGGCGTCTCCACCCGCCTGCTCGGCGCCCTGATCATGTCCCACGGCGACGATGTCGGCCTGCGCCTGCCGCCGACCGTGGCACCGCAGCAGGTGGTCGTGATCCCGGTGCTGCGGGGCAAGGACGACGACGCCGTGCGCGCCGCGGTCGACGGTCTCGCGGCCGAGCTCCGCGAGCAGTCCTTCGGGGGTAAGCCGGTGCGCGTGCTGGCCGACCTTCGTGATCGGGAGGGGCAGGCGAAGCGCTGGGAGTGGACCCGGAAGGGGTCCCGGTCATCATCGAAATCGGCCCCCGCGACCTCGACCAGGAGGCCGTTGCGGTGCGCCGCCGCGACGACCCCGAGCTCGGCATGGAGAGCGTGCCGCGAGCCGAGATCGGCGCCAGGGTCGGGCCGATGCTCGAGCAGATCCAGGCCGGTTACTTCGCGGCGGCGGCGGAGCGCCTGGCGGCGAGGACGGCGGCGGAGATCGGCGGCCTGGAGGAGTTCCGCGAGTGGTTCGCGGGCGAGGGGGAGGACGCTGCGGCGAGCGGCTTCGTCAGGGCGCCCTGGAGCGAAGCGGCGGAGTCGGCGTCGATCCTCGAAGAGCTTAAGGTCTCGGTTCGGTGCATCCCCTTCGACCAGCGACTCGCGCCCGGCAGCACCTGCGTCCTCACCGGCAAGCCGGCGGTCGTCGAAGCGGTCTTCGGCAAGGCCTACTAGCGACGCGGGCGCCGGCGGCTTGCGATGGCTGACACGGCGCCCTTCGGCCGCGGTCGCGTCCGCCGCCTCTTCGGCCTCGACCGCAGCGGCCCGCCGCCGCGCCAGGTGGGCAAGGGCGAGCCGCTCAACCCCTGGACGATCCCCAACGCGATCGGCTATCTGCGGCTGGCCGCCCTGCCGCTCTTCCTCTGGCTCGCCTTCGAATCGGGTGACGGTCGCAGCGCCCCGGCCGCGATCGTCTTCTGGCTGATCGCCGCCGGCGACTACCTCGACGGCTTCCTCGCCCGGGTCACCGGCCAGTACAGCCGGCTCGGCTCGATCCTCGATCCGGTCGTCGACCGCCTCACGATCCTCTCCGGCGCCGTCGTCTGCTGGCACTTCGAGCTGCTGCCGCGCTGGGCGCTGGCGCTGTTGGCGCTGCGCGAGGTGGCGATGCTCGTGCTCGGCCAGTACGCGCTGCGCCACGGGGTCGAGGTCCGGGTCAACTGGCCGGGCCGGATCTCGGTCTTCCCGATCATGGGCGGCATCTTCTTCGCCCTGGTCTTCGCCGGTTGGTTCCCCTCAGCCCTGCTGATCGTCGGCCTGGCCCTCGCAATAGTCGCCACCGCCCTCTACGCCCAAACCGGCACCGGTTCTCCGCGCCATGCGCGGATAAAAAAAAACGCCGGTGCAAGGGGGCGCTCATTTGGATAAACCTTCAACCTTCAGTTGAACCTTGGGCGTAGCGACCTATAATCGTTCGCGCGACCTCAGCAGGGGTCAAGACCCGCAACCAAGGAGCGAGATGGAGGACACCTTTCCCGATCTCGGTTCCCTCAGCGATAAAGAGCTGAAGGACCTGATCGACAAGCTCACCGAGGAGGAGAACGAGATCTCCTACAAGCGTCGCGTCCTACATGGCAAGATCGACATCCTGCGGGCGGAGCTGGTCAACCGGCTGCGGCAGAAGCGCGAGCAGGGCGAGTCGCTCTTCTCCGGCGACGACGTCGCGCAGCTGACCGAGATCCTGGCCGGAAAACAGCCGTCCTCAGAGGGCGATTCCGCCGCCTGAGCGGAGCGAGACGATGGCCGTCCACTGTCCCGAATGCGGGTTCGTCAACCCCGAGGGCGCCAACTACTGCCAGAAGTGCGGGGCCTACGTCGGCGGCCCGGCCGAGGGTGACAGCGGCGCGGGGGACGAACCGACGACGATGACCTACACCGTCGACGACACCGGTGAGATGCAGCCGGTCGACATCGACGAGACGGTCGAGCGCAGCGGCGCGGCGCTGGTGATCCGCGCCGGCGGCGGCCGCGCGGGCGAGAGCTTTCCGCTCGAGCGAGGACCGGGTCAGCATCGGCCGCAGCCCCGACGCCGGCGTCTTCCTCGACGACGTCACGGTCTCCCGCAACCACGCGCTGCTGGTCCGCCGCCGCGACGGCCTCTACATCGACGACCTCGGCTCGCTCAACGGCACCTACGTCAATCGCCGCCGGATCGAGTCCCACCGCCTTGCCGACGGCGACGAGATCCAGGTCGGCAAGTACAAGCTGAGCTACCTGGAGAAGTAGGCGATGGCCGTCTCCGAGCATCAGGCCCAGGCCCGCCAGCGCGACTCGCGCCCGCGCAAGGCGCTGACGATCGGCGCCGTCTGCAAGATCCTGCAGAGCGAGTTCGACGACGTCTCGATCTCCAAGATCCGCTACCTCGAGGACCAGAAGCTCTTGACGCCACGGCGCACCGCCGGCGGCTACCGCCTCTACAGCCAGTCCGACGTGGAACGGCTGCGCACGATCCTGCGCCTGCAGCGCGACGAGTTCCTGCCGCTGCGGGTGATCCGCCAGGAGCTGGCCGCCGGCGGCGACTTCGTTCCGGCCGGCGGCGGCGCCGAGAAACGCCCCTCCAGCGGCGCCGTGCGGCGGGCGATCCTGGTCAACACCTCGCGCGCCTACCTGACGCTCGAGGAGGTGGTCGAGGAGACCGGCGCCCGCGAGGAGCTGATCGCCGAACTGGAGAACTTCGGCATCGTCCAGCCCGAGAAACGCGAGGGCAAGACGGTCTACGACGAGACCGACCGCGAAGTGGTCGCGCTCGGCCAACGAGCTCTCGCGGGTCGGCGTCGCCGCGCGCAACCTGCGCGTCTTCCGCTCCTCGGCCGACCGCGAGGCGAACCTGCTGGAAGCGCTGCTCGGGCCCTCGCTGCGCTCGCGCAACCCCGACCGCCGCAAGGAGGCGCTGGAGAGCCTGGAGAGCCTGGCGGCGACGGTCAGCCATCTCAAGCACCTGCTGCTCGTGCGGGACCTGCGCCGGCTCGCCGGCGACTAGGCCTGGGGCCGCGGCGATGCCACGGGTGACGCGCCGAGCGCAGACGATTGGAGCGCCGGCCTCGGCGGGTCTGGGAGCTGGTCTCCGATCCTTACAGCCTGCCGCGCTGGTGGCCGCGGACGATGCGGGTGGAGAGCGTCGAGGGAGAGGGGCCGACGCAGCAGTGGACCAAGGTGCTGGGGACCGCGGAGGGACGGGGCGTGCGCGCGGATTTTCGCTGCCCCGACTCGGCCGAGCGGCGAGCGCTTCGGTCTGGGAGCAGCAGCTGCCGGGCACGCCGTTCGAGCGCCACCTGCGCCGCTACGAGGTCGATATCGCGCTGCAGCGAGGGCGACGGCGAGACGCGGTGACGCTGACCGCCGCGCAGACGCTGCGGGGCCTCTCGCGGCTCGGCTCGCCGATGATGCGCCGCGGCCAGGGCGCCATGCTCGACGAAGCGCTGGACGGGCTCGAGCGAGCCCTGGACGGAGTCGAGTGAGCTTGCGCCTTCCCCCCTATAAGCGCCGGAGGACGCGATGACGCGCCGCGGCGCGACTCGAAGTGGTGGGGCTGGGGCGACCCCGCGGTCGAGCCCGAGCTCGACGCGGCCGGCGCTGGCGACCCTGCGCGAGCGGATCGGCGAGCTCGGGCCCGGCGTCGCCGCCGCCGCGTCGCTCGCGGACTTCGCCCTGCCGCCGGCCGGGCCGCTGCCGCGCGGCGCTGGTCGAGGCGGTCGGCGACGGAGAACGTCTTCACCGGCAACGAGGACCGCCTTCGCCACGCCACCGGCTGCGGCTACGCCGACCTCGCCCGCCTGCGCTCCGGCAGGCTCGACGCCGCCCCGGACGCGGTCCTGCTGCCGGCCGACGCCGACCGCAGGTGAAACGCGTTCTCGAGCTCTGCGCGGCGGAGGGCGTTGCAGTGGTGCCGTTCGGCGGCGGGACCAGCGTCGTCGGCGGGGTCGAGCCGCTGCGCGGCGCTCACGAGCGCGCTGATCAGCCTCGACCTCGACGCGCCTGCGCGAGGTCGAGGTCGACGCGCGCTCGCTCACCGCCCGCCTCGGCGCCGGCCTGCGCGGGCCCGAGGCGGAAGCCGAGCTGGCGCCGCACGGGCTCGTGCTCGGCCACTTCCCGCAGTCCTTCGAGTACGCGACGATCGGCGGCTTCGCCGCGACCCGCTCGGCCGGACAGGCCTCGAGCGGCTACGGGCGCTTCGACGCCCTGGTCAGCTCGGTGCGGCTGATCGCCCCGGCCGGCGACCTGGAGACGCTGGAGACTCCGCACACCGCCGCCGGGCCGGCGCTGCGCGAGCTCGTGGTCGGCTCGGAGGGTGCCTTCGGCGTGATCCCCGACGTGACCGTGCGGGTCCGCCCGGCGCCGCGGCAGCGCCGCTACGAGGCCTGGATGGCGGAGAGCTTCGAGGCCGGCGCGGAGATCGTGCGCGCGCTCGCCCAGGGCCCGGGCCTGCCCGACGTGATCCGCGTCTCCGACGAGGAGGAGACCGAGGTCTCGCTCGCGCTCTCGGGGCCGCGCGGGCTCGCCGGCGCGCTCTTCGGCGGCTACCTCGGCCTGCGCCGCCGGCGCGGCGGCTCCCTGCTCGATCGTCGGCCTCGAGGGCGAGGAGGAGTCGGTCGCCCGCCGCCGGGCGCTCGAGCGTCCGCGAGCTGCGCGCGGCGGCGCCGTCTACCTGGGCCAGGCGGCGGGCCGCTCCTGGGAGCACGGCCGCTACCAGGGCCCCTACCTGCGCGACACCCTGATGGGCATGGGGGCGATGGTCGAGACGCTCGAGACCTCGCATACCTGGACCGCGGCTCGGCGAGCTGCACGCGAGCGTCGGCGGCGCGATCCGCGACTCGCTCGCCGGGCCAGGGCACGCCCGGGCTCGTCTTCTGCCACCTCTCCCACGCCTACGCCGACGGCGCCTCGCTCTACTTCACCTTCATCTCCCGCGCCCGCCGCGGCGACGAGATCGAGCAGTGGCGGCGGTGAAGCGGGCGGCCTGCGAGGCGATCGTCGCCGACGGCGGCACGATCACCCACCACCACGCGGTCGGCCGCGACCACGCGCCCTACATGGAGGCGGAGGTGGGCGCTGGGCCTCGGCGTGCTGCGCGCGGTCAAGGAGCGGCTCGATCCCGCCGGGATCATGAACCCCGGCAAGCTGCTGCCTGACTGGCCGCGTCTATTTGCCCTCGGTCGCTTCTCGACCGGCGCCGACGGGCCGGTGATCTCGCCGCGGAGGACGGGATTCGCCGGTGTAGGCGGGATTCCTTCTTCGCTTTGCGCGCCTTGGTCGAACGCGGCACTGGTAGTCGGCGCTGTCGGGGTCAGGGAGACGTCGATCTGGTCGAAGGCGCCGTTGGCGACGTAGGTGAGCAGTCGAGCGGCACTTCGAACTGGGCGCCAAGCTTGCCGCGCGTTTGACCCTGACCGTGCCGACCGCGGGGCCATCGCCTGGCGAGCGGTAGAGCCAGACCGTGTAGGACTCGCCGCTGCCGGACGGTTCGAGGCCTTCGCCGGTCACCTGCAGCAGGACCTTCTTCTTGTAGCGCCCGAAGATCGCCCCGCCGCTGGCGTCGCTGCCGTCGACGGGGCTGAGGACGGCCTGAGTAAGGCTCTTGTCTTCTGCGGCCGCGCTGGCGTTTTCCGCCGCATCGTTTCGCTGGATTCGGTCCCTCGAAGTGCCGCAGCCGCCGCTGCCGCCGACGATCAGCACGACCACCAGCGCAACGACCACGAGAGCGCCGGCGCCGAGGCCGATCAGGGCGCCGCGGTCCTTGGGGAGCTTTAGGCTGGGGCACGGGCCGGCGGCCCTCGGGCAGGCGTCTCGGCTGCCGGCTTCGGCGGCGCCGGCGGCTCTGGGACCGGCGTCGGCTCCGGGGCGGCGGCCGGCGGCTGCTCGGCGGCGGAGACTCTGCCGGCGGCTCGGGAGGCGGAGGCGGCGCCGTCGCGGGCTCCTCCGCGGAGGGCGGCGGCGGGCTCCTCCGCGGGGGCCGGCGGCTCCTCGACCTCGGCCAGGGCCTCCTTGACGCGCTCGCGCACCTCCTCGACGCTGATCCCCATCAGCGCCGCCATGTCGTCGTAGCCCTCCTCGCGCTGCGCGAGCAGGCGAAGCATCGCCTTCTGGTCGTCGGTCAACCCCACCGACCGGGAAGCCTACGCGAGCGGCTCCCGGCAAGCGCGTGCCTGAGGTTAAGCTGGCGGCGATGAGCGACGACCCCCGTGGCCTGCTTTCCCATTTCGACGCCCTGCTGGGCACGGAATGGCTGGACGACGACCCCGACCACGCCCGCGTGCGCCTGCCGATGCGAGACGAGCTGCGCCAGCCGGTCGGCCTCCTGCACGGCGGCGTGATGTCGAGCCTGGTCGAGAGCATCTGCTCGCGGGCCACGGCCCTGGCAGTCGTGCCCAACGGGATGATGGCGATGGGCCAGTCGATCAGCGTCAACTTCATCCGCCCGATAACCGAGGGCCATGCCGAAGTGAAGGCCAAAGCCCGCCACCGCGGCCGCACCACCTGGATCTGGGAAGCCGAGGTTCGCGACGCCGAGGACCGTCTCTGCGCCCTCGCCCAGATGACGATCGCGGTGCGCCCGATCCCGCAGCGCGACTAACCGCCGAAGCGGTTGGTGATCGGCAGCCTGCGGTCGCGACCGAAGGCCTTCGGCGTGATGCGGATCCCCGGCGCGGCCTGGCGCCGCTTGTACTCGGAGCGGTCGACCATGCGCACGACCTCGTCGACCACCTCGGCGGGCAGGCCGGCGGCGATCATCTCCTCGCGCCCCTCGTCGCGCTCGACGTAGGACTCGAGGATGCGGTCGAGCAGCTCGTAGGGCGGGAGGGAGTCGCTGTCGAGCTGGTCGGGGCGCAGCTCGGCAGAGGGCGCCCGCTCCAGCACCGAGGCCGGGACCAGCTCCCGCCCGGCGCTCTGGTTGCGGTGGCGGACCAATTCGTAGACGAGCGTCTTCGGCACGTCCTTGATCGCCGCGAAGCCGCCCGCCATGTCGCCGTAGAGGGTCGCGTAGCCGACCGACATCTCGCTCTTGTTGCCGGTGGTGAGGACCAGCCAGCCGTGCTTGTTGGAGAGCGCCATCATCATGTTGCCGCGGATTCGCGCCTGGATGTTCTCGGCGGCGAGGTCGGGCTCGGAGGGCCTGGTCGGATCGCGCGGCAGCGGCTCCTCGGCGGCGCCCGAGCCGTTGGCGGCGCCAAAGGGACCGGACAGGGCGCGCTCGTACTCGGCCATCGCCGCCTCGATCGGGATCTCGAGCAGCTCGACGCCGAGGTTGGCGCCGATATTTCGCGCGTCCTGCTGTGTTTCATCGCTCGAATGCGGCGAGGGCATGACCACGCAGCTGACGTTCTCGGGCCCGAGCGCATCGGCGGCGAGCAGTGCCACCAGGGCGGAGTCGATCCCGCCCGAGAGGGCCACGCCGACATGGCGGAAGCCGTTCTTGCGCACGTAGTCGCGCAGGCCGAGGGTCAGCGCCGCGTAGACCTCGGCGAGGTCGGGGAGCGGCTCGCGCAGGTCGCCGGGCGCGGGGGAGGGGACCTCGCAGACCAGCAGCTCCTCCTCGAACTGCGCGGCGCGGGTCAGCACGGTTCCCTCGGCGTCGATGAGGAAGCTGTGGCCGTCGAAGACCAGCTCGTCCTGGCCGCCGACCAGGTTGCAGAAGGCGAAGGCGGCGCCGTAGGCGCGAGCGCGCTCAGCGAGCATCGCTTCGCGCTCCCTGCCCTTGCCGCGGTGATACGGCGAGCCCGAGGGGTTGGCGATCAGCGTGGCGCCGTCCGCCGCCTCGCTCTGGGCCGGCGGCCCGGGGGCCCAGACGTCCTCGCAGACGGTGAGGCCGATGCGGGTGCCGGCGAGCTCGATCGTCGCCGGCTCGGCGCCCGGGAGGAAGTAGCGCTGCTCGTCGAAGACCGAGTAGTTGGGCAGCCGGTTCTTGCGGTAGACCGCCTGCACCGCCCCGTCGGCGAGCACGGCGAGCGAGTTGTGGGCGTGGCGGAAGTCACCGCCGCCGGCGACCGGCTCGGCGAAGCCGACCAGGGCGGTGGTGGAGCTGACGCCGCGGGCGAGCTCCTCGACCGCGCGGCGGCCGGCGGCGACGAAGTGCCGCTTCAGGTAGAGGTCCTCGGCCGGGTAGCCCGGGATGCAGAGCTCGGGGAAGATCGTCAGCTCGGCGCCCTCGGCCTCGGCGCGGCCGATCCACTCGGCGACCTTGGCCGCGTTGCCGTCGATGTCGCCGACGGTCGGGTCGATCTGGGCCAGGGCTACGCGCACGTCGGTGTTCTCGTCGGGGTCAGGCCTGAAGTATCGCCGCCGGACGCTGGGCGCGCCTGTAGATTGCCGCGCGTGCGGCCCCGCTGGCGGTTGATAGGAGCATCGCTGGCGTCCCTCGCCGTGCTCGCTGCCGTGCCCGCCGGCGCCAGCGCCGGCAGCCAGTGGTTCTTCCACGCACCCGCCGCGCGACCGACCGATCATCCGGACCCCAACCGCAACGCCTACACCGTCCCCGAGGCGCCGCAATCACCGGCCTGCACGGCGCACTTCTGCGTGCACTGGGTCGCCGAGGGAATCGACGCGCCCAGCCTGCGCGACAGCAACGGCGACGGCGTGCCCGACTACGTCGAACAGGTGCAGGCGGTGGCCGAACACGTGCACTCGATCGAGAACGGCAAGCTCGGCTGGCGCGAGCCGAAGTCCGACGGCCGCAAGGGCGGCGGCCGCGGCAAGACCGACATCTACCTGGACGAGATCGGCGGGGCGCTCTTCGGCTACGCGGCGCCCGACCGCGGCCAGGCGACCAAGGGGCACCGTCTGCCGCGCCACCTGCACGGCTACCTGGTGCTCGACAACAACTACGCGCCCAGCGAGTTCCCGGGCACGACGCCCGAGCACGACCTCGAGGTGACGCTCGCCCACGAGTACAACCACATCCTTCAGTTCGGCTACGACGCCTACCAGGACGCCTGGTTCGCCGAGTCGAGCGCGGTCTGGATGGAGGACGAGGTCTACAACGGCATCAACGACTACCTGCGCTACGTGCGGCGCTGGGTGAAGCGCTACGACACGCCGCTGACCGCCAACTCGATCAAGGAGTACGGCTCCGCCGTCTGGAACAAGTGGCTGGCCCACCGCTACGGCCGCGGGATCGTGCGCAGCGCCTGGTCGCGCGCCGTGCACACCAGGCCCGGCGGCTTCTCGGTCAGCGCCTACAACTCGGCGATCGAGGCCGCCGGCAACTCCAACTTCAGCCGCGACTTCGCCCGCTTCGCCCGCGACCTGCCCGAGTGGCGCACCGACACCGTCTTCCCCGAGGGCGACTCATACCCCGACGTCTCGCGCCAGGGCACCCTGCCGACCGATGGCCGCGTCCTCGCCCGCTCGCTCAACCACACCACCTTCCAGCTGCTGCGCGTGCACGCAGGGCGCGGCCGGGCGGTCGTCGTCAACGCGGTGGCCCCGCGCGGCCTCGCCGCTGGCCTCGCCCTGGTCGGTCGCACTGGCTCAGAGCTGCACGGCCACGTCGTCAGCGCCCTCAGCTTCAAGCAGAGCGGTGGGTCGATGACGGTGCGCCTCGCCCGTCCCAGCCGCTTCAAGCGCCTCACCGCGGTCCTGGTCAACGCCGACGCCAGCGCGGCGGGCTTCAGCGCCCGCCGGCTCGACTGGTCCTACTTGACCGACAGGGCGCCGTTCCGCGTCTCGGCGCGGCTGCTGCCCTGAGCGCCGGTCGCGGCGGCGCCGGCGATCTCGGCGATCGCCCCTTCGAGGTCGAGGCCGAAGCTGTCAAGGTCGGCCATCGCGTCGTAGTCGCCGATCAGGCCGAAGTCGACCTGGCCGTTGTAGGACATGATCCCGACGCAGAGCGCCTGGCGGCGGGCCAGCGGCACCATCGGGAAGATCGATTCCATTTCGCGCCCCAGCACGAAGAGCGGGAACTGGGGGCCGGGGACGTTGGTGACGACGAGGTTGAAGAAGCGCTGCGCGGGCTGCAGGCGGGCGGCCTGCGAAGCGATCGTGGTCGGGGCGAAGTCGACGATGCGGGTGAGGATCTCGGCGCCGACCGCCTGGCCGGAGCCCTTGAGGTCGCCCATGATCTCGCTGAGGAGGTGCAGTCGCCGCACCGGGTCCTCGCACCAGATCGGCAGCGGCGCCATCATCGCCGAGATGCGGTTGCCGAGCGCGCCGCGCTCCTCCTCGGCGCGGACGCTGACCGGCACCATCGCCCGCATCTCCAGGCCCTCGGTGTCGTGGCCGCGGGCGCGCAGGTAGTTGCCGATCGCGCCGGCGACGACCGAGAGGATGACGTCGTTGACGGTGCCGCCGTGCTGGTTCTTGATCTGCTTCAGCGCGCCGAGGTCGCTGCGCACGAAGGCGACGCGGCGATGGGGGCCGATCTCGACGTTGAAGGGGGTCGAGGGGGCCGCCATCCCGGCGCTGACCATCTTGCCGGTGGCGCCGACCCCGCGCAGGACCTGGCGCGGCCCGCGCAGCGCCGCCCGCACGCCGCGGACGATCTCCTGCGGGCTGGTGGCGCGCTCGCGCAGCGCGTCGCCGAGCAGTTTGAGATCGGTCGGCTCGGGCCGCGGCGCCCACTTCGGCGGCAGCGCGGGCGGGTTGTCGGGTTCCTTCTCGGTGTCGAAGAGGACGGTGGTGATGTCAACGCCGGAGATGCCGTCGACGAGGGCGTGGTGGCTCTTGCCGACGATCGCGAAGCGCTCGCCGTCAAGTCCCTCGACCAGCCAGAGCTCCCAAAGCGGCTTGCTGCGGTCGAGCTGCTGGGAGAAGATCCGCGCCGCCAGGTTGCGCAGCTGCTCCTCGGAGCCCGGCGCCGGCAGCGCGGTCTGGCGCACGTGGTACTCGAGGTTGAGGTGGGGGTCGTCGATCCAGACCGGCCGGCCCTGGCCGAAGGGGACGAAGCGCAGCTTCTGGCGGAAGCGCGGCACCAGGTGCAGGCGCGAGGCGATGTGGTCGCGGAACTCGCCGATGCTGGGCGCCGGGCCTTCGAAGATGCTGGTCGAGGCAACGTGCATGTGGGCACCGGCACGCTCCATATGCAGGAACGAGGAGTCGAGTCCGGTCAGTCGGTCAGCGCTCACCCGAGCAATCTTCTCACACGATTTGCAGCTGACCGAGTTCTTCGTCGGGCTTCGCCGCCTCCTCGGCCTCGCTCTCGAAGGAAGCCACGCGGACCCCGAGCAGGCGCACCGGCCGGGGCGGGTCGTAGGCGCGCAGCAAGTCGAGGGCGATCGGCCCGACAACGGCGGGATCGTCGGTCGGCTCGGCAACGCTGTGCGAGCGGGTGACGTTGGTCCAATCATCGAGGCGCACCTTGATCCCGATCGAGCGCCCGCGCAGCTCGCGCTTGCGCAGCCGCTTGCAGAGCTCCTCGGCGAGATGCCCCAGGTGGGCCTCGAGCTCGGCCCGGTCGCCGACGTCGACGTCGAAGGTCGTCTCGGCCGATTGCGACTTGGTCTCGCGCACGACGGTCACCGGGGTCTCGTCTTCGAGCTGGGCGCGGCGGTGCAGCCAGCGCCCCTGGCGCGGCCCGAAGGCCTGCTCCAGCATCGCGGGGTCCTGGGCGCGCAGGTCGGCGAGGGTGCGGATGCCCATGCCGCCGAGCTTGGTCACGGTCTTGGGACCGATCCCTGGGATCAACCCCGGCGACTCGCCGGCGAAGCGCTCCAGGGCTTCCTCCCGCGAGAGCACGACCAGTCCGGCCGGCTTGCCCAGCTCGCTGGTGATCTTGGCCAGCATGCGGCTCTCGGAGATGCCGACCGAGCAGGTCAGCCCGGTCTGCTCGCGGATCTCGCTGGCGATCCGCCGCATCGTCGACTTCGGCGAGAAGAGGCCGGTGAGGTCGATGTAGGCCTCGTCGAGGCCGACCACCTCGACCGTCTCGGCGTTGCTGCGCAGCACTTCCATCACCTGGGCCGAGGCCTCGCGATAGGCGCTGAAATCGGGGCGTAGATAGACCGCATCGGGCAGTCGCCGCCGCGCCACCGCCGCCGGCATCGCCGAGTGGATCCCGGCCAGCCTGCGCGCCTCATAGCTCGCCGTCGTCACCACCGCCCGCGGCCCCGAGCCGCAGACGATCACCGGCTTGCCCCGCAGCTCCGGCCGCCGCCGCAGCTCAACCGACGCGTAGAACGCGTCCATGTCGAGGTGCGCAACGGTCCGCTCGAAGGCCACGACTCGATGGTAGGAGGGAGGGGGGACGGCGATTGCTGTCCAGGCGAGCCGGGTAAGGTCCAAGCCGTGGCCGACCTCGAGCACGTCCGGATCGACGAGATCGATGCGATCGAAGGCTTCGACCGCCTCTCGATGCGCCGCGCCGCCGCCGCCCTCGGCGTCAGCTCCTTCGGCATCTCGATCGAGGAGTTCGGCCCGGGCGCCGACGAATACCCCGAGCACGACCACGACGCGGAGGGCTTGGGCGGCAAGATGTTCGGCGAGCGCACCGAGCAACTGGGCCAGGAGGAGGTCTACGTCGCCCTGCGCGGCTCCGGCACCCTCGTCATCGACGGCGAGGAGTACCCGATCGACTCCGACCACATCGTCCGCGTCGGCCCCGGCGTGGTGCGCAAGATCCTCGCCGGCCCCGACGGTCTCCGCCTGCTCGCGCTCGGCGGCAGGCCAGGCGAGGCCTACGACGCCGCCGGCACCCTGTAGCTGGACGGCCTCTTAGACTTCCTTCGATGGCTTCCCCTGAGGCGAAGAACCTCGAGGCGATCTCCAAGGCGATCGACCAGCACAACGCGAATTGCCCCTTCCCGGCGGCCGAGGTGCGGATGAACCCGTTCGAGGTCGAACGGCTGGGCTGGGATCACATTCGGGGGCTACCGGTGGTGCCGGACGCGGAGATCGGCACCGGCCGGTTCCGCATCGTCTGCTCCCGCGATCTCGACGGCGAGGGGCTCGAAGAGACCGAGGCGATCGGCCAGGAGATCGAGACCGCCGTGCCGACCAATAGCTGACGGCCCTATCCGCAGATGGTTCGCAGGAAGGCCAGCGATCCTCCCTCGCGGCATGCATCCGAAAAGAAGGATGGACCGGGGCCGCCTTGACCGCATATCTCAGCGGATGCTGCCTGCGAGGACAGCGGGCGTGGATCCCCACGACCATCCTTCCTGATTATCGCACGCTAGCGATCCCCTCGGACAAAAGAATTCGCTGCCCGCAATCCGTAACGCGCTAGACCGAGTTCCAGAAGTCGAGGCCGAGGCCGGAGAGCCAGCGCTGGGCTTCGGAGTTGAGCTGGGTCAGCTCGTTGGTCCAGATCAGCACGCCCATCGCGATCAGGATCACGCCGCCGGTGGCGACGATCGCCTGGTAGTGGCGCTTGACCGCGGTGAAGGCGGTGGTCATGCGCGAGAAGGCGATCGCGGTGAGCAGGAAGGGGATCGCCAGGCCGGCCGAGTAGACGACGAGCAAGAGGGCGCCGTGGG
This sequence comes from uncultured Solirubrobacterales bacterium, assembly GCA_963774405.1. GTDB lineage: Bacteria > Actinomycetota > Thermoleophilia > Solirubrobacterales > 70-9 > VRUE01. The sequence goes on from CAVZEV010000002.1 coordinate 43,219, forward strand.
CGGCCGAGCCGGAGAGCGAGGCGGCGGTGAGGATGGCGCCGAGGGTCGGCCCGATGCAGGGCGTCCAGGCGATCGCGAAGGCGGCGCCGGCGACGATAGGCCCGCCCCTGCCGGCGCGCTCGAGCAGGCCATCGACGTGCCACTCGCGGTTGAGGCGGGTGACGAAGAGCTGAGCGACGAAGAGCACGCCCATGGCGATGATCAGCGCCGCGGCGATCTTGCTGAGCAGTTCTTCGTGGTCCTGGAAGGCCGAGCCGAGTGCAGTCGCGGTCAGTCCCTCGGCGACGAAGATCGCGGAAAAGCTGGCGACGAAGAGCAGGCTGGGAGCGAGGATGCGACGCCAGCCGGCCGTCTCGAGCTCCGCCGCGGAGACGCCGCTGACGGCCGAGAGGTAGCCCGGGACGAGCGGCAGGACGCAGGGGGAGAGGAAGGAGACCACGCCCGCGGCGAGGGCGGCGAAGATCCCGACTCCGGCAGCCGGATCGGTGCTCAGGGCGGCGAAAGGCACGGCCCACCAGGGTACTTGGGCGCCCCGCACGCGGCCGTGACTCTTAAGATCGTCGCCGTCTCTGTCCCGGAACGAAAGGAGTTCGATCGTGCGCTTAGCCCTGTGCAAGCCGCTCCTCTGCCTCGTCGCCCTGATGGTCACCTGCCTGTTGCTGGTCCCGGCCGCGGCCTCGGCCGCCGACAAGGACTGCGCCGACTTCAAGAGCCAGCGCGCCGCCCAGTTCTTCTTCCTCAAGCACGGCGGCCCGCGGCACGACCCCGACCGCCTCGACGGGGACAACGACGGCGTCGCCTGCGAGGACAACCCTTGTCCCTGCTATCGCCGCAAGCACCTTCCACGTAAGCGGGCCTTCGCCCTCGCCGCCGCCGACGGCGAGAGACTTGCGGCGTGGAACTCTTCAACGCTGCAGGTACTGCCGACCGGCTGAGAGCCTCGCCGCTGCTGGCGATCGGCCCGAGCGAGCCCGGGCCGGCGCTGCGCCGCGGCGCCCTGGTTGCCGTGCCGGTGGGGGTGGCGCTGCTGCTCGAGCTGGGCCTGCACAGCGCCAGCAAGGGCGCGATCGGCACCGGGGCGCTGCTGGCCGGCTTCCCCGGGCTCGACGCGCCGGCGCGCATCCGGGCCGCCTGGCAGGCAGCCTCGGCGCCGCTGATCGGCCTCGCCGCGGCGCTCGGGGTGCTGAGCGGATCGAGCGCCCTGCCGGCGATAGTCGCGATCGCGGTGGTGGGCGCCGCCGCCGGCTACTGCTTCTCTGTCTCGCTGCGCCTCTCGATCGCCGGCCTCTCGGTCGCGCTGGCGCTCGTCATCGCCCAGGACCTGCCGCTGGACCTGGCCGACCTCGGCCCGGCCCTCCTCCTCGCCACGACGGGCGGTCTGCTGCAGGCGGCCTTCTCGACTTGCGTCTGGGTCGCCGGCGACCGCAGCGAGGAGGGTGGGGCGCAGGGATGGGACAGCGCCGCCGCGCTGCGCGCCCTGCGCACGAACCTGAGTCTCGGCTCGACCAGCTTCCGCCACGGCCTGCGCTTCGGCGCGGCGCTCGCCGCCGGCGTCTCGGTCTACTGGCTGATCGGGATGCACGAACACGGCTTCTGGATCCCGCTGACGATCCTCTTCGTCCTGCGGCCCGAGAAAGACGAGACCTTTCGCCGCCTGGTCCTGCGCGCGGTCGGCACCGTCGTCGGGCTCGTCTTCGCCACGGCGCTGGCCGAGCTGCTCGGTGGCAGCGGGGTGCTGGTCGCGATCGCGCTGACGGTCGCCACGGCCTTCGCCTACGGCCTGCTGACGGTCCAGTACGCGCTCTTCACGGCCGCGATCACGACCTACGCCGTGCTGCTCGCGGACTCGATCGGCGAGGCTGCCCTGCACGCGGCCGGGCAGCGCGCGCTCGCCACCGCGATCGGCATCGCGATCGCCGGCGCCTCCTTCCTGCTCTGGCCCAATCGGAGCGAAACGGCGCAGGCGCTCCCATCGAGTCGCCCGGCCCGCTAGATTTCCTGGCTGACCAGCCAAACCGCGGCGCGCGCCCGCGGCGACACAGGAGCAGACTTTGAGCAACCGCACGTTCGTGATCGGGGTCGGGATGACCAAGTTCGAGAAGCCCGGCACCAAGGAGGGCGACTACCCCGACTGGGCCAAGGAGGCGGGGGAGAAGGCACTCGCCGACGCCGGCATTCCCTACGAGGACGTGCAGCAGGCCTACGCCGGCTACTGCTACGGCGACTCGACCTACGGCCAGCGGGCGCTCTACCAGCTCGGCCTGACCGGGATCCCGGTGGTCAACGTCAACAACAACTGCTCGACCGGCTCCTCGGCGCTCTTCCTCGCCCGCCAGGCGGTCAAGGGCGGCCTCGTCGACTGCGCCCTGGCGCTCGGCTTCGAGAAGATGGAGCCCGGCTCGCTCGGCGTCAAGTACACCGACCGCACCAACGCGCTCGACAAGCACGCGATGCGGATGTTCGAGATCCGCGATCCCGAGCAGTCCCCGCCGGCGCCGCAGATGTTCGGCAACGCCGGCCGCGACCACATGCAGAAGTACGGCTCCAACCCCGACCACTACGCCTGGATCGGCTGGAAGAACCACAAGCACTCGGTCAACAACCCCTACGCCCAGTTCCAGGACGAGTACTCGCTGGAGGACATCAAGGGCGCGCGGATGATCCACGACCCGCTGACCAAGCTGCAGTGCTCGCCAACCTCCGACGGCTCGGCCTGCGCGATCGTCGCTTCCGAGCGCTACGTCGAAGAGCACGGGCTCGGCGACCGGGCGATCGAGATCGCCGGCCAGTCGATGGTCACCGACCTCAGCTCGACCTTCGCCGAGGACACCGACTGCATGAAGATCGTCGGCTCCGACATGTCCAAGCAGGCCGCGAACGAGGCCTACGCCGAGGCCGGCGTCGCCGCCGAGGAAGTCGACGTCTGCGAGCTGCACGACTGCTTCAGCGCCAACGAGCTGATCACTTACGAAGCGCTCGGCTTCGCCGCCGAGGGCGAGGCGCACAAGCTGGTCGAGGAAGAGGCGACCACCTACGGCGGCAAGGTCGTCGTCAACCCCTCCGGCGGGCTGATCTCGAAGGGTCACCCGCTGGGCGCGACCGGGCTGGCGCAGTGCTCGGAACTGACCTGGCAGCTGCGCGGCGATGCCGACAAGCGGCAGGTCGAGGGCGCCAAGCTGGCGCTGCAGCACAACATCGGCCTCGGCGGCGCCGCCGTGGTCACCGTCTACAAGCCGGCGGCTTAGCGCTCGCCGAGGAGGAGGTCCCGATGGCAAAGCAGCGGCAGTCCCTCAGTGGCAAGGTCGTGGCGATCACCGGCGGTGCGCGCGGGATCGGCAAGGCGACGGCGACGGCACTGGTGCGCAAGGGCTGCCGCGTCGCGATCGGAGACCTCGACCTCGAGCTGGCCGAGGCGACGGCGGCGGAGCTGGGCGGCGGCACCGTCGCGCTCGCGCTCGACGTCACCGACCGCAGTTCCTTCGCGGCCTTCCTCGACGCCGCCGAGCGCGAGCTCGGCCCGCTCGACGTCGTCATCAACAACGCCGGGATCATGCCGGTGACGCCGTTCGCCGAGGAGTCCGACGCCTCGATCAAGCGCCAGCTCGACATCAACGTCTACGGCGTCATCGTCGGCATGCAGCTGGCGATCGCCCGCTTCCAGCCCCGCGGCCGCGGCCACATCGTCAACCTCGCCTCGCAGGCGGGCAAGGGCGGCTTCCCCGGCATCGCCACCTACTCGGGCACCAAGCACGCCGTGGTCGGGATCAGCGAGGCGGCCCGGGCCGAGCTGCGCGGCAGCGGCATCGAGATCGCCTGCGTGATGCCGACCGTGGTCAACACCGAGCTGACCGCCGGGGTGGGGCAGCGGCTGATCCGCCCGGTCGAGGCCGCCGACGTCGCCAACGAGATCGTCGACGCGCTGGAAGTGCCGCGCTTCGACGTCTGGGTACCGCGCGAGAACGGCATCTTCTTCAAGCTCGTCGCCAACCTGCCGCGCAGCTGGCGCGAGGGCCTCAGCCGGTTGATGAAAGCCGACAAGCTGATGACCGAAGTCGACCACGGCGCCCGCCAGGCGTATGAGGAGCGCGCCGCGCGCGAGGACGTCGCCGGAAGCGACGGGGGGCAGCAACCCTCGGATCGAACCAGCGAGCGCGAGGCTGCGTAGTACAGCCCAGCGAGCATGGGCAAGATCTACGACGCAACCTGGGGACGGCTGTTCGCCGCCTCCTATGACCGCCTCCTACAGGGCGCCGAGGAAGGCGGCCTGCAGGAGATGCGACGCCAGGTGCTGTCGGAGGCGAGCGGCCGCACGATCGACCTCGGCGCCGGGACCGGCGTCAACCTCGATCTCTTCCCCGAGGCGGTCACCGAGTTGGTCATGGCCGAGCCCGACCCACACATGCTCAAACAACTTCGAGCAAAAGTCGGGGGCAGGGAGGGGGTCGAGGTCGTGCAGGCCTCCGCGCAGGAGCTGCCCTTCGCCGAGGACAGCTTCGACACCGCCGTCTTCACCCTGGTGCTCTGCACGGTCCCCGATCCGCGCGCGGCGCTGGCGGAGGCCGCCCGGGTGCTGAAGCCCGACGGCAAGCTGCTCTTCATCGAGCACGTGCGCGCCGAGGACGCCGGGCTGGCGCGCTGGCAGGACCGCCTGGAGAAGCCCTGGCGCTTCATCGGCGACGGCTGTCACTGCAACCGCGACACCGTGGCCACGATCGAGGCCTCGCCGCTGAAGTTGGAGCAGGTCGAGCAGGGACAGCTGCCGAAGTCGCCGCCGATCGTGCGGCCGCTCGTCCACGGCAGCGCCGTCGCCGCCAACGCTTAAACAGCGACCCGGATGCCGGGGTGGGCAGCCCACTTTCGCAGGGCTAACGCACGATAATGGTGGTTATGTCAACTTGGCCGAATTCGGCCCCGACAGCGCCTTGCCTGCCGGCCCTTATGACCGGCCAGGCGCTTGAGGTGGCGCCAGCGTCGCAGGTGACCGCGGCGATGGGCCCTGGCGGCCCGATGGCGCAGCTTGTGGGCCGCTCGCGAGTAATTGCGGCAGCGAGCGGCGCGCTTCCTGCGGATCGGGACGACTCCTTCGGCCGAGTCGGCGCCCGTCGTGAAGCCGAAGCGCTGCTCGTAGAGGACCGCGCCCTCCATCGACCAGGTGACGTCCGCCTGGTAGGCGCTCAGCGGCTTCAGCGGCTGCGCCGGGATCAGGAAGGCCGAGGGCTGCGGCATGTAGCCGCCGACTTCTTCGTTGGTCGAGTCGACGACGCGCAGGTCGACGGCGCCTTCGGCGCCTGAGAGCGTCGCGGTCGCGGTGACGTCGGGCGCGTCGCTGGGATCGAGGCCGGCGAGATAGGCCAGCAGATAGCGACCGGTCAGCGTTCCTTCCGGCAGACCGACCTGATCGCCCGGCACGAACGGCGACTCGGACGCCCGCTCGCTCGGCACCACGCCGGAGACGCCGTTGCCGGGATAGCTGTAGCCAGTCAGGCCGACCGGCTCGGGCCGCTGGTAGCCGGGCCAGGTCGTGGCGCAGTTGTGGTTGTTGTTTTCGGCCGCGCCCATTTCGCTCAACTGCGGTGCCAGCAGCTGGATCAGGTGGATCGGCGCTTCCTCCCAGGGGTTGCCATGGCTCCAGCTCGAACCGCCGGCGAGCACGCTGTTTTCCGCCGCCCAGTTGCCTTCGGCGCTGTAGTACGGGCTGCCTGGGTCCTCGGAGTGCCTCAGTTCGCCGCTCTGCGCGCCGTAGTAGTTGTGCTTGGCGCAGTCGGCCGACCAGTCCGGGCGCTCGACCACCCCGCCGGGGATCCCGTTCGCTTCGCGCTGTGCGTTCAGCCGCTGGACGATTTCGGCGCCGCTGATCGCCGTGGCGGCGGCCGGGAGCAGCATCGCGCAAAGCAGCGCCAGCGAGACCAGCGCTGCCCAGGCCGTCGCTCTCCTTACCGCCACTACGCTCCCGCGCTTTCGATCGCGGATTCGAGCCCGCCGAGCGATTCGGGCGTCCCGATCGACTTGACGCCCTTCGTCGCCGGCCCTTCGAGGGCAAATGACGGCGTGCCGCTGAACCCGAGGCCTTCGGCTTCGGCGCTGGTTGCCTCGACCCGGGTGATCGCGGCCTGGCTCTTGCGCTCCCGGTTCCACCTGGCGAGGTTAGGCACTCCGGCGGCCCGGGCGATCGCGGTGAGGAACTTGTCGTCGGCGTAGCCGGAGTCCTCGCTGCCCTGGTTGCGGTAGAAGAGCTCGACGAAGTTCCAGCCGCGGCCCTGCGCGCCGGCGGCGATCGCGGCCGCCCCGGCCGGCTTGGACTGCGGGCCGATGATCGTGAAGTTGCGGAAATCGAGCTTCGCTTCGCCGCCGCGCACGCGGTTCTCGATCACCCGGGGCAGGATTTCTTCGGAGTAGCCCCTGCAGAACGGGCACTGCAGGTCGCCGAACTCGATCACGGTCACCTTGGCGCTCGGCTTGCCGAGCACCATCCCCCGCTGGGGAATTCCGGCGAGATCGGCTTCGACTTCCTCGACGTCGACGATGTTGCCGGCGTCGCCGCCGCTGTTGCTGCCACTGATGACGATCAGAACCGCCACCCCGACCACGGTCAGGAAGGCAGCGGCGCTGGCGAGCTTGATCAGCCGCTCACGTCTCGGTTCCGACATAGGCCAGCATCCGCACCGTATTGGTGACGAAGAGCAGGGTCATCAGCACCGCGCTGGTCACGCACCACTGGCAGATCGCGTTGATCGTGAAGAGCTCGAGGTAGGTCAGGTAGAGGCTGTAGCCGAAGCCGACCAGCGAGACGAGGAAGGCGGTCATGCGAAAGGCGTCGCCGCGCAGCAGCGCGCAGCCGAGCAGGACGACGTAGCCGGCGAGGCCGAAGATCGCGATGTTGACCCCGGCCAGGTGCGAGTAGGAGCTTTCGGCGACGGTCTGACAACCGTGTCCGCCCGCGACGCAGACCGGCGAGCCGCCGCTCGAGTCGGCGATCGCGATGTAGGTCGCCACGCCGATGCCAAAGGTCGCGAGGAAGGTGGCGATCCCCCGCAACGTGCCCTCTGCCGGTGCCTTCATGCCCGGCACGCTATTGCAGCTCCCTATAGAAAGCCTCAATCTCGCGCGAGAGACGCCCACCCTGCCAGGCCAGCGGCGATTGCCCCTCGGGCTCGCTGACCAGGCGCGCGCCCGGAATGCGGGCGGCGTAGGCCGCCGCGACCGCGTAGGGATGGCCGGGGTCGGCGGCGTCGTGACTGGCGACGATCAGGGTCGGCAGCGCCAGCTCCTCGAGCTCGGACATCTCCCCGAAGGGACGCGAGCGCGGCACCTCGCGCAGCGCCGTGACCAGGGCCTCAGGGTGACGGTGTCGTTCCATCCGTTCGCGGGTGAAGCGCAGGACCGAGTCGCGCCAGCGCCCGTCGATGCCCTGGACGCGGTCGATGTAGCCGAGGAAGCCGTCGATGCCGCCAGCCGCGAGCGCGGCGGCGAGCCCGTCCCAGTAGCGCAGTGAATCCTCGCCGATCTCGCCATCGTAGGCCGGGCCGATCACGACCAGTCCGGCGACGCGGGCCGGGTTCTCGAGGGCGAAACCGACCGCGGTGTGGGCGCCCATCGAGTGGCCCGCGAGCAGGACGGGCCCCCCACCCGCGCGCGCCTCGATCACCGCCGCCAGGTCTCCCCTCAGCTCCGGGTATCCATAACCCGTTGCAGGCGGCGCCGGGTCCGACTCGCCGTGGCCGCGGGCGTCATAGGCGATCACGGTGTGGCTGGCGCGCTCGAGCCGGCGCGAGCCGTGGAGCACGGATCGGCGCGTCGCGGTGATCCCGTGGCAGAGCACGATCGGGGGCCCCTCCCCCGCCGCCTCGCCGCGAATCGCGGGCGCCGTGCCGACGCTGAAGGCGACCGGGCCCGGCGGCATCAGCCGACGGCGGCGACTGCCTGCGCGAGATCGTCGACCGACTCGAAGCTGAGGCCGACCAGCGTCACCTTGCGGTGGCGAATGATGCCCTGCTCGTCGATGACGAAGATCGCCCGCCGCACCATCGGCCCGGCGAGCACGCCGTAGGCCCCGGCGACCGCCTTGTCCTCGTCGGCGAGCAGCGGCACGTTGAGGCTCTTCTCCTGGGTGAAGCGCTCGTGCGACTCGACCGATTGCGGCGAGATCCCCAGCACCTCGGCGCCGATCTGGTCGAGCTTCTCGCCCTGGTCGCGGTAGGAGCAGAACTGCTTGGTGCAGACGGCGGTGAAGTCGCCGGGGTAGAAGGCGAGCACCAGCTTGCGCCCGCGGTAGTCGCCGAGCCTGTAGGTCCTGCCGCCCGTGCCTGGCAGCTCGAAGTCCGGCGCCGCGTCCCCTACCTCGACCTTGGCCATCGGCTCAGACTAGTCCAGTCAGCCCTTTTCGATGGTGATCTTTTCGATCAGCACCGTCTGTTTGGGTTTTTCTTCCGGCGTGCCCTGCTTGCCGATCCGCTCGACCACGTCCATGCCCTTGTCGACCTTGCCGACCAGGGCGTATTCGGGCGGCAGGCCGGCGTCGGCGCCGGTGACTACGAAGAACTGGCTGCCGGAGCTGCCCGGCGGATCGGAGGAGCTCTTGGCCATCGCCACGATCCCCTTGGTGTAGGCGAGGTTGGCCGGTGGCTTCTCGACCACGGTGTAGCCAGGGCCGCCGAGCCCGGTGCCAAGCGGGTCGCCACCCTGAATCACGAAGCCGGGCACGATGCGATGGAACGTGAGGTCGTTGTAGAAGCCTTCTTCGCTGAGGAAGACGAACGAGTTGACCGTCTTCGGCGCCCTGGTCGAGTCGAGGGCGATCTCGAACTCGCCGCAGCTCGTCTTCACGGCGGCGGTCAGCTTTTCGCCCTTCTTCACGGTTTGGGGCGGCGCCTTGAAGCTGACCTTCTTCGGCGCCGGCGCTTCCACTTCCCTGCAGCCGCCGGCTTCGGCCGTGGCCGAGGAGTCGCTGCTGCCACCGCTGCGGCTGATCAGGATCACGCCGACGACCAGGATCGCCACCACCGCGAAGCCCGCGAGGATGTACAGGCGGTGGTCGGTCTTCTCGTCCGGCATCGGCGGGAACCCTAGAGGATCGTCTCCCGGCTGCGGCAGTTGCGATCATCGCGCCGTGCCCGACGCTGCCCTGACCCGGCTCGCCACCGCGGTGCTCGACGTGCCCGCGCCCGAGCGGGCGCTCGTCTGCGGCTGCGGAGACGGCGAGCCGGTTCTCTTCCTCGCCCGTGAGTTTCCCTCGGCGCGGGTGCGCGGCACCGATCCGTCGGCCGAGCGGGTTCGCGCGGCGAGCGCCCGGGTCGGCCTCGATCCCGAGGGCCGGGTCGCCTTCAAGCAGTCGACCCGGAGCCGGCTCCCCTTTCCCGACCAGTTCTTCGACCTGGTCGTGGTCTTCGCCGGCCGCCCGGCGCCGGCCGAGATCGAGCGGGTGATGCGCCCGCAGGCGCGCCTGATCCTCGCCTCCTCCCCACCCGGCGGCCGGCTGGACGGCATCAGGCAGCGGCTCTGGCGGAGACGCCTTCCTCAGGCTGACATTTAGGCTGCAAAGCGGATGGAGATCGAGGGCATGCCGCTCACCCTGCTGGTCAACCCTGCCTCGGCGCACGGGCGGGCCCTGAAGCTGCTGCCCGCGGTGGAGCAGGAGCTCGACGCGCGCCGGATCGCCTTCCGGGTCGAGCGCACCCGCGGTCTCGAGGACGGGGTCGAGCGGGCCCTGCGGGCGGTCGAGGCGAACGAGGTGCCGGTGGTGATCAGCGGCGACGGCCTGCTCGGCGCAATCGGCGGCGCGATGGCCGGCTCGGAGACGCCGCTCGGGATCATCCCCAGCGGCCGCGGCAACGATCTGGCCCGCGTGCTCGGCATCCCCTATGACCCGCTCGGCGCGGTCGCCGTGCTCGCCGCCGGTGAGAGCCGCCGGATCGACGTCGGCGAGGCCAACGGCAAGCGCTTCCTCGGCATCGTCAGCGTCGGCTTCGACTCCGAATGCAACCGCCTGGCCAACGAAGTCACGATCGTTCGCAGCAACCTGGTCTACGTCTACTCGCTCTTTCGCACTCTGCTCGGCTGGAAGCCGGCGCGGTTCACGATCCGCACCGAGAGCGAGCGGATTCGCACCAGCGGCTACTCGATCTCGGTCGCCAACAACAGCACTTTCGGCGGTGGCATGCGGATCGCGCCGCAGGCGCAGCTCGACGACGGGCTGCTCGACGTGATCACGGTCGGCGAGGTCGGCAAGCTGCGCTTCGTGGCTAACCTGCGCAAGGTGTTCAGCGGCACCCACATCGACGACGAGCAGGTGCGCACGCTGCGCGCCTCGCGGGTGGAAATCACCGCCAGCCGCCCCTTCCCCGTCTACGCCGACGGCGAGCACCTGACCGAGCTGCCGGTCTCGGTTCGAGTCCTGCCCCGGGCGCTCAGCGTGCTCGCCCCGGCCGCCGCCGAGGCCTGAGTGCTGTTCGGCGCGAAGCTGACGGCGGCGCGGGCGGTCGGCGCCGCCAGCCGGGCGAGCGGGCGCGGCGGCGGCACGACGCTGCCGGGCCGGATGCTGCTGCGGCTCGACCCCGAGGCGCTCGCCCGCCTCGGCAAGCGCCTCGATCGGGCGACGATCGTCAGCGCCACCAACGGCAAGACGACGACCGCGGGGATGATCGCCGCCGCGCTGGAGGCCGATGGCCGCCACCCCGTGCACAACCGGGCCGGCTCCAACATGACCTGGGGCGTCGCCACGGCGCTGCTCGAGCAGCGCGGCTCCGAGGGCCTGTTCGAGGTCGACGAGGCCTGGCTGCCCAGGGTCTCGGCCCAGCTCGACCCCTCGCTGCTGGTGCTCGGCAACCTCTTCCGCGACCAGCTCGACCGCTACGGCGAGATGGAGACGCTGGCGAGCGAGTGGGGCAAGACCGTCGCCGCGCGCAGCGGCCGCAGCCGCTTCGCCCTCAACGCCGACGACCCGGCGATCGCCGACCTCGGCCGCGACGAGCGCGGCGATCCCCGCGAGGGCGTCGTCTACTTCGGCATCGAGGACGCCTCCCAGGCTCTGCCCGAGTTGCAGCACGCCTTCGACGCCAAGCACTGCCGTCGCTGCGGCGGGCCCTACGCCTACGAGCGCGCCTTCGTCGGCCACCTCGGCCACTACTCGTGCCCCGGCTGCGGCGCGACCCGGCCGCGGCCCGATGTCGCCGCGACGGCGATCGAGCTGCGCGGGATGTCGGGCTCGCTGGTCGAGCTGCGCACGCCGCGGGGCGAGATCGAGCTGGAGCTGCCGCTGCCGGGCCTCTACAACGTCTACAACGCGCTCGCCGCGGTGACGGCGGCGCTCGAGCTTGGCGTTGCGCCACAGACGATCGCCGGCTCGCTGCGGGCCATGCGGGCCGCCTTCGGGCGGGTCGAGACGATCGCCGTCGGCCCCACCGAGCTCTCGATCCTGCTGATCAAGAACCCCGCCGGCGCCAACGAGGTCCTGCGCACCCTGAGCCTCGAGGCCGGCGCGGAGAAGCTCGACCTCTGGATCGGGCTCAACGACCGGATCGCCGACGGGCGCGACGTCTCCTGGGTCTGGGACGCCGACTTCGAGCTGCTCGCCGGCGGCGTGCGGCGCGTCGTCTGCGCCGGCACCCGGGCGGCGGAGATGGCGCTGCGCCTGAAGTACGCCGGCTGGCCGCAGGAGGCGATCGAGGTCGTGCCGGAGGTCGAGGGCTCGCTCGACCGAGCGCTCGCCGCGGCGCCGAATCGCCTCTTCGCCCTGCCCACCTACACCGCCCTGCTCGAGCTGCGCAAGCTGCTCGCCGAGCGCGGGCTCGCCAAGGAGTTCTGGCGGTGAACAAACTGATCTGGCACGAAGTCGAGTGCGGCGGCTACAGCGCCGACCTCGCCCTCTGGGAGGAGCTCGCGGCGCAGGCCGACAAGCCGATCATGGAGCTCGGCTGCGGCGCCGGGCGGGTGACGCTGCACCTGGCGGCGAAGACCGGCCTGCTCGTGATCGGGCTCGACAACGACAGGAAGCTGATCGAGGCGATCTGGGAAAGGGGGTTCAACACCACGGCCGACGCCGAGCAAAAGGACGTCCGCGCCTTCGAACCGATGGCCACCCGCTTCAGCCTGGTGATCGCGCCGATGCAGCTGATCCAGCTGCTCCGCGACAGCCAGGAGCGCGTCGCCTGCCTCTCCTGCGTGATGGAGAGCATGCTGCCGGGCGCCCGCGCCGCCTTCGCGATCGTCGAGGCGATGCCCGATCCACTGCCCCCCGGCACGAGCGCGCCGCCGCTGCCCGACGTGCGCGAGATCGAAGGTTGGATCTACTCGAGCCTGCCACTCGAGCCGGTCGCCCTGCCGGAGGCGATCCTGCTGCGCCGGCTGCGCCAGACGGTCGACCCCGACGGCGAGATGAGCGAGGAGCTGAACGAGATCGAGCTTGCCCTGATCTCCGCCGAGACGCTCGAAGCGGAGGGCCGCTCCGTCGGCCTCCAGCCGATCGGCCGGCGAGAGATCCCGGCGACCGAAGCGCACGTCGGCTCCACCGTCGTCCTCTTCGAGAAGGACGCCTGATGGAGCTGCGCTTCCTCGCCCTCTACCCGGAGCAGATGAACATCTACGCCGACCGCGGCAACGTCCTCTTCCTGCAGCGGCGCTGCGAGTGGCGGGGAATCGACTTCGCCTACGCCGGCGCCGGCCCGGGCGAGGAGTTCGACCCCGCCGCCCACGACTTCATCTACCTCGGCGGCGGCCAGGACCGCGACCAGCGCGCCGTCGCGGCCGACATGGTCGAGAGCAAGCGCTCGGCGATGGCGCAGGCGAGCGACGATGGCGCCGTCGTGCTCGCCGTCTGCGGCGGCTACCAGCTGCTCGGCAGCAGCTACCAGCTCGACGAGGAGACGCTGCCCGGGCTCGGCCTGGTCGATCTGGAGACGGTGCGCAGCCCGGGGCCGCGCCTGATCGGCAACGTCGCGATCGAGGTCGACCTCGGCGAGGGGCCGCGGGTCCTGGCCGGCTTCGAGAACCACGGCGGCCGCACCCACCTCGGCGCCGGGGCGAAGCCGCTGGGCAAGGTGCTGAAGGGATTCGGCAACAACGGCGAGGACGGCCTCGAGGGCGTGCGCCGCGGCAACCTGATCGGCACCTACCTGCACGGCCCGCTGCTGCCCAAGAACGCCTGGCTCGCGGACCACCTGATCGCCCTGGCCCTGGAGCGCCGCTACGGCGAGCGCCCCGAGCTGGAGCCGCTAGAGGACGAGCTCGAGCGCGCCGCGCACGAGTCGGCCCGCCGCGCGGCGCTCGGCTAGCGCGGACCAACCCCGAAGTACCCGCCCGGCCCTTAGCGCCCGGCGGTCCGCCGCTCGTCGCGGAGCAGCTCGCGGGCGAGCAAATCGGTCAGCAGCCTGTTCACACGCTCCGCTTTCCAGCCGCAGTTCGCGGTCAGGGCGCGGATGGTGTCCGGCGAGACGATCGCGAAGACGATGTCGGCGACGGCTTCGGGGTCGAGTCCCGGGCGCAGCTCGCCACTCTCTGCCAGCGGGCCCAGCAGGTGCAGGGGGCCTTCGCGGCGCCCACGCTCCATCTGGGCCAGAAAGGACGCGACCTCGGGCTCCGCCGGTGCCGTCGCCCGCAGGACGTCGATCAGCGATGCGACGCGCGGCGTTACCTCCACCATGTATTCGACATAGAGCTCGATCTTGCCAAGCGGGTCCTCGGTTGCCTGAATCCGCCTCGCCCAGCGCCGCCGGCTTGGATGTGTCTCGGGGTCCTCACCGCCGGCGACCAGACGCGCCGCGGCCGCCGCCAGCAGCGCCGCCTTGGTCCCGTAGGCGAGATAGATGGTCTGCACGTGCACTCCGGCCGCATCGGCGATTTCCTGCACGCTGGTGGCGATATAGCCGCGTTCGACTATCAGCTCGGCGGCGGCCCGCTCGATCCGCGCTCGCGTCGGAGCGCCGCGGCGGCTCGGGCTTGAGGGTCTGGCGGCGTTCATCCTCCTCCTATAGTGTCAGTATATAGCGCAACTCTAGAACGAACGGAGGAGAGACGATGCGAATTCTCTGCAGCACGCCGCCGACGGAGGGTGCCTTCGGGCCAGTCGTTCCGCTGGCGAAGGCGCTGGTCGATGCGGGCCATGAGGTGATCGTGGCAACCGGGCCCGACCTCCAGCAGCGTGTTGCCGAGCAGGGTCTGAGCGGAGTGGTCGCGGGGCCGAGCGCGATGGAGGGTGCCCTTGCCGCAATGGCGGACCCGGTGCTCCAGGCGCCGGGTGCCGATCAACACCGGGAGTTCCCCGCGGCGATGTTCGGCGCGACGATCGCGCCGGCCAAGCTCCCGGTGCTGCGCGAGCTCGCGGACAGCGTCGAGCCGGCCCTCGTCCTGCACCCGCCGATCGACCTCGCCGCGCCGCTGCTGGCTGCCGAACGGGGATTGCCTTCGGTCTGTTACGGGTTCGGGCACCCGCTCGAGCCACCCATGCTCGAGGCCATGGCCGAGAGAGTGGCGCCGCTGTGGTCGGCGGCAGGCCTCGATCCAGACCCCCACGCCGGCCTCTACCTGCACCGGTATCTGGACCCCTGCCCATCGGGGTTGCAGATCGACCGAGGAGCCGCCAAGCCGGTTGCCGAGCCGATCAGGCCCGAGATTCCGGGTGACGAAGGCTCCCCGCTTCCCGCCTGGGCAGAGGAGCTCGGCAATCGCCCCACCGTCTATGTGTCGCTCGGCACCGTTCCCCTCTTCAACCAGCCGGCCCGTTTCCAGCTGATCCTCGAGAAGCTGGTCGAGGACGACCTCGAGCTCGTGGTGACGGTCAGCGAGCTGCATGAGCCGGACGCCCTCGGCGAGCTTCCTCCAAACGTGCGCGTCGAGCGATGGCTGCCACTGGCGCCGTTGCTGCCCCGCTGCGACGCGGTCCTCTGCCATGCCGGGACCGGTACCACGCTCGCGGCGCTCGCTGCCGGTCTGCCCCTGGTGCTGGTTCCCGACGGCGCCGACCAGTTCAGGAATGCCTCGGCCTGCGAGGAAGCCGGTGTCGCCCGTGTTCTCGCTCCCGAGGAGGTTGACCCCACGGCCGTTCGGGACGCGGTCACAGCCGTCCTCGCGGAGGGTTCGGCAGAGCGCGCGGCGGCGGAGATGCTGGCGGCGGAGATCGCAGCGATGCCTTCAGCTGCGGAGGTGGCCGAAGGGCTTCTGCCCCGGGGATGACCGCACCGAGCCGCCGGCGCGGACTAGCGGCCGCTGGAGCCGAAGCCGCCGTCGCCGCGGGCGGACTCGGCCAAAGACTCGGCCTCGACCGGCTCGGCCAGGGCGATCGGGGTGATCACGAGCTGGGCGATGCGATCACCCGGCTCGACCCGGAAGACCTCGGCCGGGTCGGTGTTGAGCAGCAGGACGCGGACCTCACCGCGGTAGCCGGAGTCGATCAGGCCCGGGCTGTTGACCAGGCTGATCCCGTGGCGCTTGGCCAGGCCCGAGCGCGGCAGCACCAAGCCGGCGTGGCCATCCGGGATCTCCACCGCGATCCCCGTCCCGACGCTCCACCGCTCCCCCGGCCCGATATGCGCCGCCTCGCAGGCATACAGATCGAGGCCGGCATCCCCCTCATGAGCCCTGCTCGGCAGCACGGCCTCGGGCTTCAGCTTCGCGACGGGGAGCTTCACCGCGCTCACCCTACCTTTGGGAGAGGGAGGGGGCACTCCTCGAGCGGGCGGATACTCAAAATGCCGGGCTCATTGCCCGGCATTTGTCCGGGCGAGTAGTGCCCCCTCCCTCACACAACGGCAAGGTCATCGAACCGGTGCAGCTCGGCCACCGGGGCCTTGGCCCGGACCAGGACGCCGTCCTCGCGCTCGGTTCGCTCGAGGTCTCCGGCGACCTCGTGCAGCTCGTGCAGGCGCCCGCCCTCGGCGTAGGGGATCAGCAGCTCAACCTCGGCGAGGGTGTCCTCGAAGGCCGTCTCGATGCGCTCGCGCAGGCGGTCGAGCCCGCTGTCGGCGAGGGCGGAGACCAGCACCGCGTCGGGGTGGCGCAGCAGCACCTCGGCCCGTTCGTCCTCGTCGAGCAGGTCGGCCTTGTTGAGCACCAACAGGCGGGGCTTCTCGCCGGCGCCGATCTCCTCCAGAACCTCGTCGACCGCCTGCATGTCCGCCGCCTGGCGCTGCTCCGGCGCCGCGGCGTCGACGACGTGCAGGATCAGGTCGGCGAGCACGGTCTCCTCCAGCGTCGCCTTGAAGGCCTCGACCAGCTGGTGGGGCAGCTTCTCGATGAAGCCGACCGTGTCGGTGACGAGGTAGTCGCGCCCGCAGAGCTCGAGGCTGCGGGTGGTCGGGTCGAGCGTGTGGAAGAGCCGGTCGCCGACCCCGACCTCGGCCCCGGTGAGGGCGTTGAGCAGGGTCGACTTGCCGGCGTTGGTGTAGCCGGCGAGGGCTACCCGCGGCAGCGAGGAGCGTTCGCGGCGGGCGCGCATCACGCCGCGGTTGCGTTCGAGCCGGGCGAGCCGGCGGCGCAGCGCCGCGATGCGGTCGCGGGCGAGCCGGCGGTCGGTCTCGATCTGGCTCTCCCCAGGGCCCCTGGTGCCGATGCCGCCGCCGAGCCGCTCGAGGTGGGTCCAGAGCCCGCGCATGCGGGCGAGGTTGTACTCGAGCTGGGCCAGCTCGACCTGCAGCTTGCCCTCGGCCGAGTGGGCGTGGTCGGCGAAGATGTCGAGGATCACCGCGGTGCGGTCGATCACCGGCACCCCGAGCGCGGCCTCGAGGTTGCGCTCCTGGCGCGGCGCCAGCTCGTCGTCGCAGGCGACCACGTTGGCGTCGCAGGCCTCGATCTCGGCCTTCAGCTCGGTCAGCTTGCCGCGGCCGACGTAGCGGTCGGGGTCGGGCTGCTCGCGCTGCTGGACCGCCTCGCCCGCGGTGGCGACCCCGGCCGTGCGCAGCAGCTCCTTCAGCTCGGCGAGCGGATCGCCCTCCTCCTGCCCACTTGTGATCCCGATCGCCAGCGCCCGCTGGCGAGCGCGCGGGTTGGAGACACCGGCCCCGCCCATGCCGTTGCGCGTCTCCGCCCGTCGCCCGTTTCTCGACCGCTGCATCTTTCCCAAGTGTAGGCGGCTAGTCTTTGCCGTCGTGAAGGTCTTCGTCACGGGAGGAACCGGCTTCATCGGCGGCGAGGTGGTGCGCCAACTGCGCGCCCGCGGCGACGAGGTCGTTTGCCTGGTTCGCAGCCCGGAGAAAGCCGGCAAGCTGACCGAGCTCGGCTGTGAGCTCGTCAGCGGCGACCTCGGTGACGCCGAGGCCCTGCGCTCCGGCATGGAGGGCTGCGACGGCCTGGTCCACGCCGCGGCGATGTACGAGGTCGGGATCCCGGCCAAGCAGCACCCGGCGATGTACGAGGCCAACGTGCGCGGCAGCGAGCGCGTGCTGCGGGCGGCGCTCGAGGCCAAGGTGGGCAAGGTCATCTACGTCTCGACCGTCGGCGTCTTCGGCAACACGCACGGCAAGGTCGTCGACGAGAGCTACGAGCACCCCGGCAAGGAGTTCACCTCCTACTACGAGGAGACCAAGCTCGAGGGCCACCGGATCGCGAAGCGGATGATGGACGAAGACGGCCTCCCCGGCGTGATCGTCCAGCCCGGCGGCGTCTACGGGCCCGGCGATACCTCGCAGATCGCCGATCTGCTGAGCGAATTCTTCGCCGGACGCCTCTTCATGCTGCCCTTCCCGGACCTCGGCATCTGCCTGACCCATGTGGAAGACATCGCCGCCGGCATCCTGCTTGCGCTCGACAAGGGCAAGGTCGGCGAGACCTACGTGATCAGCGGCCCGGTGACGACGATGCGCGAGGCGATCGAGACGATCGCGGCCGTCAGCGGCCGCAAGGCGCCGAAGCGCAACCTGCCGACGCCGCTGATGAAGGCGCTGACCCCGATCGGGCCGCTCGTCGGCAAGCTGATGGGCCAACCCCCGAACCTCCGCGAGCTGATCTCCTCGGCCGACGGGGTGACCTTCTGGGCGAGCTACGAGAAGGCCGGGCGCGAGCTGGGCTACGAGCCTCGCGGCATGGACGAGGGGATGCGGCAGACGCTCGAAGCGGATGAGCGATTTCCCGATCCGGTTGCGTGAGGGTGTCGGGGGAGGGCTCGCTGGAGCAACAGCGGGGAGGCTCCGGGAGACCCTCCCCGGGCACCCGTAGGCGAACCTGATGCGCGTAATCGACGTAATGCACTTGGGGCGGCCGCACGTGATTGGCTGCTGGGAGGTGGACGGAGCGCTTGTCGATCCGGGGCCTCAATCGTCGATGGAGACGCTCTTGGAGGCAATCGGCGACGAGCAGCCGCGGGCTTTGCTGCTGACTCATATCCATCTCGATCACGCGGCGGCGACCGGGGCGCTGGTGCGGCGCTGGCCGGACCTGGAGGTCTACGTGCACGAGCGCGGCGCGCGGCACCTTGTCGACCCCTGGAAGCTGCTGGCCAGTGCTGAACGGCTCTACGGCGATCAGATGGAGCGCCTCTGGGGTGAGATCGTGCCGGTGCCTGAGGCCAACGTGAGGCCGCTGGCCGGCGGCGAGGACGTGCTCGGCATGCGGGTCGCCTATACGCCTGGGCACGCCTCCCACCACGTCAGCTACTTCCACGAGGAGAGCGGCACCGCCTTCGTCGGCGACGTCGGCGCGGTTCGCATACCGCCCTCGAAGCTCGTCGTCCCACCCACGCCTCCGCCCGACATCGACATCGAGGCTTGGCTCGACTCGATCGCCCTGGTCGAGTCCTGGCGCCCCGAGCGCCTCGCCCTCACCCACTTCGGCCCGGTCGATGACCCGATCGAGCACCTCGAGCTCGTTCGCGCCCGCCTGCGCGAAGAGGCCGACCTCGCCCGCGAGCTCTCCGAACAGGACTACGAGCGCCGGCAGCGCGCCCTGGCCGCCGAGAGTCTCGCCCCCGAGACGGCGGAGGAGTTGCTCCAAGCCGTCCCGCCCCAATACCAGTGGCGCGGCCTCAACCGCTACTGGGAAAAGCGCGCCGAGCGCGAAGCGGCGTAGGCTCAGGCGGGTTCGGCCGCCGCCCGCTGCAACACGACCGCCGCCTCCTCTACCTCCGCGGCTATCCGATCGATGATCGGCGCGTCCTGCCAGGCTGCAGGCAGGCAATCGCGTGCCGGCTGCGAGGCACCCGCGACCCTCTCGATGACCTCACCGATGCGCCTTCGGACGCCGCGCGGGGAGATTTCCAACTCGGCAGCCAGGCGATCGAGATGCCGGCCTCGAATCCTTTCCGGGCGGTACTCGCCCCCGTACTTCATCGCCATCTTTCGACTGAAGCGTCGCCCGTATGCCCGGGTGGACAGCAGGTCGTAGAGAGGAGCCAGTCGGGGCGATTCATCCCCCTCCAGCAGCAATGAGTAGTTCTTGCTGTGGGCATCTGCGTTACCGATCAGCAGGTTGAAGATGAGGGCATCGAGGAAGGCGAATAGATCGACTCCGGGGGAGCCGGAGCGGGAGCGGATCAGCATCGCGCCCTCGGCGACACCGGGACCGCCGTGTGCCTGGTACTTCTCTTCTGGATCACGGCCCGCCGCTTGACAGAAGTCCTCCTGGTGGATGCGGTGGACCGTTTCGCCACCGTCGACCCGGACACGATCGTAGCGACGTACGACCAGGCCTTCGGCCTCTCCGGCCGCAATCGGCATCGCCTTGGCGGTGGACAGCCCAGCAGTCGTGGCCAGGGCCATGCAATATGCCTCGTTGGCAACCATCCCCTCGACCGAGGACATGGGCACCTTGACGATGTGCGTGCTGGGCGGCCTTCCCCGGGTGATCCCAACTCTGTCCCCTTGCCAGAGGACGGGCAGCTTGCCCTGCGAGCCGGCCAACGAGAGCCGAACGCCTTCGTCGTCCTCGCCAGGAATTGCCAGAAGGGGGCGTTCGGGTAGTTCGGCCAGCAGCACGCCCAACTGGCGTTGGTCAAGCCATTCCGGAGGTGGCGCATCCAGAAACGGCGGCGACTCTCCCTCCGCGGCGAGCGAGATTGCCCCGGCGCACTCTCCGCCTATCTCCGCAAGCACCGAGAACACGTTTCCCGCCGAGACGTGGAAGCGGCGGGCGATCGATTTGAGGAACTCTCCTTCGGGCAGCAGGCCGGAGAAGAACGGCCGGCACTCGTCATCCTCATATGACTCGGTGCAAACCGGAAGCGAGAGCGACAGGGGGGCCTGGCCGGCCTCCACCCAGTCCTCGTCGTATCGAAACCGAACCTTTGCTCCCGCCAGCCGTTCCAGCCTCCCCGCGCGAGCGGCGTGAAGGAAGACGTCGAGAACCTCGTTCATCGCTGCTCCAGATACCAACTGAGGCCCAGGGCGGCGATAACACGCTGGACGCCGGCCAACTGCGCGGTCTCCTTGCCGTTCTCGAGTTCGCTGACGAACCGCAGCGTGACCCCCGATACGTCGGCGAGCTCTGTCTGAGTGAGGCCCTGCGCGGTCCTGCGGGCGCGGATCTGCTGTCCGAGGTCCACTGCATTGCGTATTGGCCGGCGATTCATTTTCCCGTTCGGGTAAATATAGCCAGCCTTAGGCTGAAAAGAGGCCATATTTTCCCGTTCGGGAAAATTACGCCGGTTTTGACCCCATTTCGTGTCTCTTCTTCCCGTTCGGGAAAAAGCGGCGCCTCAGGCCAGGTACTTGCGCATCCGCTCGACGGCCTCGGAGATGCGGTCGTCGGGCGTGGTCAGTGAGATGCGGAAGAAGCCCTCGCCGCTCGGCCCGTACATCGAGCCCGGCGAGACGACCACGGCGGCGTCCTCGAGCACCAGCTCGGCGAAGGAGGTCGAGGTGTGGCCCTCGGGCACCGGCGCCCAGACGTAGATCGTGCCCTTCGGCGCGCTGACCTCGACGCCGATCTCACGCAGGGCGTTGACGACGAGGTCGCGGCGCCGGGTGTAGGTCTCGTTCATCCGCTGCAGCGGCCCGCTCGGCCCCTGCAGGGCGGCGGCGCCGGCCATCTGCACGGCCTCGAAGAGGCCCGAGTCGACGTTGGTCTTCAGTCGCCAGTAGGTCTGCACCGCATCGGCGTTGCCGAGGATCGCGGCACAGCGCCAGCCGGTCATGTTGAAGCCCTTGGAGAGCGAGAAGACCTCGACCCCAACCTCCTTGGCCCCGGGCGTGGCGAGGAAGCTGGGCGCGACGTAGCCGTCGTAGGTCGTCTCGGAGTAGGCGTTGTCGTGGACGACGAGGATCTCGTGCTCGCGAGCGAAGGAGACGACGCGCTCGAAGAAGCCCTCGGGAACGACGGCGCCGGTCGGGTTGTTGGGGAAGTTGATGAACATCAGCCGCGCCTTGGCGGCGACGTCGGCGGGAATCGCGGCGAGGTCGGGGGCGAAGCCCAGCTCCGGCACCAGCGGCAGCAGCTCGGCCGAGGCCCCGGCGAGGATCGGGCCGCCGGTGTAGACCGGGTAGCCGGGGTCGGAGGCGAGCGCCACGTCACCGGGATCGAGGAAGGCGAAGCAGAGGTTGTAGATGCACTCCTTGGCGCCGATCGCCGGGATGACCTCGCTCTCGGGGTCGATCTCGACCCCGAAGCGGCGGTCGTAGAAATCGGCGAAGGCGGTGCGGAACTCCTCGCGGCCGCGGTTGCTCGGGTACTGCTGGTTGCCCGGCTCGGCGACGGCCTCCTGCATCGCCGCGACGATGTGCGGGTAGGTCGGTTCGTCGGGGTCGCCGATGCCGAGGCTGATCACGTCGATGCCGGCGGCGCGCTTGTCGGCGATCGTCCGCTCCAGCTCCTGGAACTTGTAGGGAGGCATCGCCTCCAGCCGCTTGGACGGGTCCGAGATCGCCATCGGCGCGGAAATCTAGCCGTCCAGCCCGGCGAGTGCGCTCAGCAGCTCGGCCGAGAGCGCCCCGGCGCAGATCTGCTCGGCCCAGCCGCTCAGGGTGACGTCGAGATTCTCGGAGATCTCGACCACGAGCTCGCCGCCGTCGAGCTCAACGGTGATCGGGCTGAGTGCCCCATTGAGGAAGGCGGTGACCGCGGCGCCGCTGGCGCCGGTGCCCGAGGAGAGCGTCTCCCCCACACCGCGCTCGAAGATCCGCGCCCGCACGCGACTGCCCTCGACTCGCAGGAAGGAGACGTTGGTGCGGTTGGGGAAGAGCGCGTTGCCTTCGATCCCGGGCCCGATCGCGCCGAGATCGAGTTCCTCCAAGCCCTCCTCGACCACGATCGCGCACTGCGGGTTGCCGATCGAGACGTGCTGGAAGGCCCACTCGCGCTCGCCGCTGCTCAGCGAGCCGCGACCGTCCGGGCCACCTGCCGGGAAGTCCTTGGAAGTGGTGCTCGCCCGTCCCATCTCGACCGAGCAGGTGCGCTCCGAGGTGATCGTCGGCGTCACCGGGCCGGCTGCGGTGAGGATCGAGAAGGTGTCCTCCTCGGTCCAGCCATGGCGCCGCAGGTAGAGGATCGCCTCACGCGCCCCGTTCCCCGAGAGCTCGGCCTCAGAGCCGTCGGGGTTGAAGATCCGCAGCTCGGCAACGTAGGCGGGATCCTCGCGGCGCGAGAGCAGCAAAACGCCATCTGAGCCGACCCCAAAGTGCGGATCGCAAAGCCGCTGCACCCGTGCCGGCGTCAGCTCCCAGGGAAGCTCGTCCGCCTCGACGATCAGGTAGTCGTTGCCCAGCGCCTGCCACTTCTCGAATCGCACGCTCGCAGCCTATTGCCCCTGCTGACTTCGCCCTTTGTGGTGCATATTCACCCCAAAGGGCGAACTCAGCGGAGGTTGAGAATGATCTGGCTCGCCGCTTCGGCGTCGTCGAGCTCGCCGCGCTCGACCCAGTGCAGGTTGGGGATCTTGCGCATCCAGGTGAGCTGGCGGCGGGCGTAGTTGCGCGAGCGCTTCTGCATCTCGGCCAGGTCCCCGCGCAGCACCTCCTCGAAGCCGAGCGCGACGCGCGCGGTGCGCGACGGCCCGAGCGCCTCGGCCCGCTCGACCTCCTCGCGGGCACCGCCGGCGAAGATCGCCTCGGTGCGCGCGTCGATCCGCTCGTAGAGCTTCTTGCGCTCCATGCTGAGGCCGAAGATCGCGGTCGGGCGCCGGGTCTCGGGCGACCAGAGCTCGGAGTCCGCCGATTCCGGCGGCGCCTTGACCAGCGAGAGCTCGGCCAGCGCCGCACGCAGGTAGAGCCCTGTCCCCCCGACCACGATCGGCCGCCGCCCCGCCGCCAGCGCCGCGTCGATCTCTGCGTGCGCCAGCGGCATGTAGTCGCCGACGTTGAAGCGCTCGGTGACCGGCACGAAGCCGATCAGCCGGTGCTCCAGGCGTGCCTGCTCCGCGGCCGAGGCGACGCCGGTGAGCACCGAGAGGCCCTCGTAGACCTGCAACGCATCGCAGGAGATCGCGACGGGATCCTCGCCCCGCGCCCGAAGCAGCTCGGCAAGCTCGATCGCAATCCCGGTCTTGCCCACGCCGGTGGGGCCGAAGATCGCGATGACCCGCACGTCAGAGAGCGCGGCTGAACAGCCTCTCGGTGCCCGTCAGGGTCTGAGAGGTTGCGGCGGTGATCTCGACCTCGACCAGCTCCCCCGGCGCGGCGGTGCCCTCGAAGTTGACCGCCTTGTTGTGGCGGCTGCGCCCGCGCAAGCGGGTCTCGTCGGTGCGACTCGTCCCTTCGACCATCACCTCGACCTGACGCCCGACGAAGCGCTGGGCGCGCTCGGCAGCGCGCCGCTGCACCAGCTCGACCAGCCGCTCCATCCGCTCGACCTTGACCGGGTGCGGAACTTGATCGCCGAACTCCGCCGCCTCGGTCTCGCGGCGCGGCGAGAAGATGAAGGTGAAGGCGCTGTCGTAGCCGACCTCGTCGACCACCTCCAGCGTCTGCTCGAAGTCGGCCTTGGTCTCGCCAGGGAAGCCGACGATGATGTCGGTGGTGATCGCGCAGTCGGGAACGTGCTCGCGGATCAGCGAGACGCGGTCCATGTAGCGCCGGCGGTCGTAGGTGCGGCGCATGCGCTTGAGGATCGCGCTCGAGCCCGATTGCAGCGGCAGGTGGATGTGCTCGCAGACCGCGGCGAGGTCGGCGTGGGCGCGGATCACGTCCTCCTTCATGTCCTTCGGGTGCGGGCTGGTGTAGCGGATGCGCTCGATCCCGTCGATCGCATCGATCAGGCCGAGCAGCTCGGCGAAGCCGATCCGGCTCTGCTTGGGCAGATCGCGGCCATAGCTGTTGACGTTCTGCCCGAGCAGGGTCACCTCGCGCACGCCGTCAGCGGCCAGAGCCCGGGCCTCGCGGACGAGCTCCGCCGGGTCGCGGCTGACCTCACGCCCGCGGGTCGAGGGGACGATGCAGTAGGCGCAGTTGCAGTTGCAGCCCTGGGAGACCTGCAGCCAGCCCTGGAACTCGCGCACGCGGCGGGTCGGCAGGTGACCGGAGAAGTCCTCGAACTCGAAGTAACCCTGGGCGCTGAGCGAGTCGGAGTTGAGGAACTCGGCCAACTTGTGGATCTGCCCCGGCCCGAAGGCGACGTCGACGAAGGGAAAGCGCTGGAAGACCTCGTCCTTGACCGACTGCGCCCAGCAGCCCCCCACCCCGACGATTCGGTCGGGGTTTTCCCCCTTCAGCCGCTTGGCCTCACCAAGCCGGGCGATGAAACGGTTGTCGGCCGACTCGCGGATCGAGCAGGTGTTGAAGAGGATCAGGTCGGCGTCGTCGCTCGACTCGGCCTCCTCGTAGCCAAGCGAGTCCAACATCCCCCGCATCCGCTCGGAGTCGTGCACGTTCATCTGGCAGCCGAACGTGGTGACGTGGTACCGCTTACCCATGCCCCAGAGGGTACTTACCGGGGCGAGAGGCGGGCCTACTTGACTACAAGGGTTCCTTCCATTCCCGCCTCGGCATGGCCGGGAACGGTGCAGAGGTAGGTGTAGGTGCCGGGGGCCAGTTCGGCGCTGACCGAGGTTTCGCCTTTGGCGAGCGTTTCCGATTCGGCGAGGACTTTGCCGTTCTGCTCGATCGCCACGTTGTGTTCGAGCGCCGAGGGATTGTCGAAGTCGATCGTGACCTTGCCCGGCTTGCTGGTCAGGCTCGTCTTGTTGAAGGCGAGAGCGGTTTCCGAGGCGGCGAGCTGCAGCGTCCCGCCGGGCCCTTCGGCGGACGCCTGCGGCTTCGGCGCCGGCGCCTTCTTGCTCTTTTCTTCAACCGGCGAGGACTCGTCTCTTTCGACTTCTTCGTCGGCCTTCGAGAGCTCGGCCGCTTTTGCCTTTTCCTCGTCCTGGGCGTGCAGCACGGCGAAGGTCGTCGTGGCACCGATCAGGACCGCGAAGGCGAGCGCGACGAACGGCCCGGCTTTGCCGGGGAAGCTCTTGACCCGCAGGCCAATGAAGCTGACCACCACCGCGGAGACCGCGAGCGCGATCCCGCAGACGTAGAACAGGGTTTCGTTGCTCATAGAACGAGCGGCATCCTATCCACGCAGCGCAGGCGCCGTCAGGCAGCCTGCGCCTCGGCGATCGGTGGCGCTTCCGCTGCGGCCTCGCCCGGCGCAACCTCGTCGCCGATTCCCAGCGCCGTGCGGACCTTGGCCTCGATCTCAGCGGCGACCTCCGGGTTCTCGGCGAGGTACTGCTTGGCGTTGTTGCGGCCCTGGCCGAGGCGGGTCTCGCCGTAGGAGAAGAAGGCGCCCGACTTGCGAACGATGTCGTGCTCGATGCCGAAGTCCAGCAGCTCGCCTTCGCGCGAGATCCCCTGGCCGTACTCGATCTCGAACTCGGCCTGGCGGAAGGGCGCCGCGCACTTGTTCTTGACGACTTTGACCCGGACCCGGTTGCCGACCGCCTCGGTGCCATCCTTGAGGGTCTCGATACGGCGGATGTCGAGTCGCTGCGAGGAGTAGAACTTCAGCGCCCGGCCACCCGGCTGGGTCTCCGGCGAGCCAAACTGGACGCCGACCTTTTCGCGGATCTGGTTGGTGAAGATGCAGACCGTGTTGGTCCGGTTGAGGTTGCCGGCGAGCTTGCGCATCGCCTGCGACATCAGCCGCGCCTGCAGGCCGACGGTCGTGTCGCCGATCTGGCCGTCCAGCTCGGCCTTCGGCGTCAGCGCCGCGACCGAGTCGATCGCGACCACGTCGACGGCGGCGGAGGCGATCAGGCGATCGGCGATCTGCAGCGCCTGCTCGCCGTAGTCGGGCTGGGAGACGAGCAGCTCGTCGGTGTCGACCCCGATCGCCCGCGCGTAAATCGGGTCCATCGCGTGCTCGGTGTCGATGAAGACGCAGACCCCGCCCTTGGCCTGGGCCTCGGCGATGATGTGGTAGATCAGCGTCGTCTTTCCGGAGGACTCCGGGCCGAAGATCTCGACGATCCTGCCCCGCGGCACGCCGCCGATGCCGAGCGCCAGGTCGAGCGCCACGGCGCCGGTCGGGATCGCTTCAACCGGCAGCTTGCTGTCGGCACCGAGCCGCATCAAGGAGCCCGCCCCGAAATCGCGCTCGATCTGGGTCACTGCGGCCTCGAGGGCCGCGTCCTTCGCCTTGGCTTCCTTCGCCGAGACATCGTTCAAAGGAGTCTTCTTGTCTGCCATCTCTTCTTTCACCTCACTGCCGCCCGTCTCGGGACAGCTCAACTTGCGCCAGCGGGGTGTATCGCGAACCCTGCGGCTGGAGTACAGAACGGTAGAGCGTCACCCGGACGCAAAGAGCGGGCGCTAAGAGCGCTTTTGGCAGCGCTCCGGGCGGCCGCTCGACCGTCGCCGGGCGGCGCGTTCCGCGCCCGGCCGACCTGACCCTGGCGACCGTCACGTGCGGCCAGAACGGTCGCTTCTCAGGCTTGTAGAGCCGCTCGGCGACGAGCTTCTGCTCGAGCTCGCGCTGCAAAGACACCGCGCCGGGCGCGCTCGCCGGCAGGGCGAAGAGGCGCGCTCGCCGCAGCGAGGGCTTGGCGACCGGGTCCTCCAGGCGCAGCGTCGGCGCCACGGCTCTCAGCCCGGCGACGATTTCCCCCAGCCGCCCGATCTCCCGCTCGCGCAGATAGCCAAGAAAGGCAAGCGTCACGTGCAGGGACTCCGGTGCCACCACCCGCAGGGCCGGGTCGCGCAGCTCGCGGCGGCCCCAGGCGACGATCCCCTCGCGCAGGTCGGTGGGCAAATCCAACGCCACGAAAAGGCGGGCCCGCGGGCTCTTCGGTCTCTCCTTCGCCATCGCCACCCACGCTAGGTGGTCCCGACGCACGCAACAAGACTAGATCGTCAAGGAAGGTCTATTTCTTCGTCGCGTGCCTGTGGGGGTGGCGCTTTCGAAGGCGATGGTGGCGCCAATGCCGCCGGTGGCCCCGACAGCGTCCGGCCCTACGGCCGGGCCGACGGTGCGTCCTGTGACGTCCCCGCTTGACCTTGCACCAGCCGCGATGGCGGGGAGTCGCCACAGTCGATGGTTCGACGGGCGCAAGAAGGGCAGAGGCGAGCACGTGGTGGTAATCGGCATTCACGTATGGGCAGTGCCAGCCGGGCGGCACCGGTTCGCCCGGCGGCACACAGGGGAGCTCCTTGCCGGTCTGTGCGACTTCGAGCACGGAGAGACAGGCGAGCCGTCCGGGCACTCCATCGAGAGCGACGTTCGGTAGATCGAAGCTCGCCGAGCCGATGTCCTGCCTTTCGCCTTTCCGACCAGACGAGTCCGACCTCCGGCCCAAGCGAACCGAGCTGCCGTTCGGCAGAGTCACATTCCGCCGGTCCCGTCCCCGGGCCGACAGTGACATAAGGCGTCCATCCGCAATACGGAGATTCGGGCGCAAGGGGCGTCGTGGATTTGCCCCCTTCCCCTGGGTTTTCAGGGCCTTCCACTGGAGGGGCCACTGCGTTTTCGCACCCCGTCCAGGTGACCGATCCAGCAAGGCTTCCCTGCGTCCAGCCGGCATTCGATTCCGCTTGAGTGAATTCCCCGCCCGCGGCAAGCGAATACGCAGGCAAGGTCAGGGCAAGCGCGCAGGCAAAAACCGAGACCACGGTCGCCAAGACACCCCGTCGGTCGCTCATGGCAATTTCCGCGCCGATCCTCGGTAGCGGCGATGGTGATGCTGCACGCAAGCGACCCGCCTCTTGCTGTGTCGCGCTCGGTGTCTCAAGCAGGTCCGCCGCCGCTTGACCTTGGGGGGTGACACTGGTCGCTCCAGGGACGAAACTCCGCTCCACGGACTGCCGGAAGGATCGTCGGTCGATCTCGTTTCAGGCGGCGCTTCCTTGCCCGAGGTTTCCCCGATTGGCGATTCTTCTGTGGCGATTTCTTCATTGGGGCCTTCGGTCGTGGGGGGTTCTGGAGGTACCGGTCCTCCTTCTGGCCCTTCAGGTGGCACCGAATTCACCGTCAGCACGGCCGAATCGAGAACAACTTCCTTCACTTCGTCTCTGAGCTGGGCCGTGCAGAGCGTTTCCGGCTCCGGGCAGTAGGGCCATGCTTCGAGCGTTTCGCGGAGAACCAGGCAGGCCAACTGCTCAGTTCCGCCCGAAAGCGGAATACCGGCCAGGTCGAATTCCGCGTTCCCGGCAGTTGAGCGTTCGCGGCCTTCCCAAACGACTTGGATTTTGCGGTTTGGAGCCGGCCAGGGCCGTTCGGCTTCGTTGCATTCGGCAGGATCCGAACCCGGGCCCACGGCGACGTAGGGAAGCATCCCGCAAAACCCAACCGTTGGTTCGCGAGGCGCATAGCACCCGTTCATCGCGACTGAGCCGGCGATGCTCGCCTGTGTCCAGTCGGCGTTTGCCTGAGCCCTGGTGAATTCTCCGCTTGACGCCAGGGCGGGAACGGCCGAGAAGGCAAGGCAGAGGATGACGGCAACGCCCAAAGCCCCAACACCTACATACCCATTCGTAGCCTTCATGACTTTCGGTACTTAAACATACCGTTTTAGGTACCGAATCTCCAAATTTAGGAGGTGTTACTTCACGGTGGCGGCTCTTCACCGCCCAGCAGCATGCGCAGCAGGTGCATGCCGACCAGGGCGGAGCGTTCGCGGATGTCGGCGCGGCCGCCGGGGATCACCGGGTCGCGGGCGAGGGAGGTGCCGTCGGCGAGACGGGCGTGGAAGCAGACGTAGCCGACCGGCTTCTCCTCCGTGCCGCCGTCGGGTCCGGCGATGCCGGTGATCGAAACGGCGACGTCGGCGCCGAAGCGCTCCAGCGCACCGCGCGCCATCTGTTCGGCGACCTCGGGCGAGACCGCTCCCTTCGCCGCGATCAGATCGGGGTCGACGCCCAACAGCTCGGCCTTGGCCTCGTTGGAGTAGGAGACGACGCTGCCCGCCATGTAGGCGGAGGCGCCGGGGAGGTTGGTGATGCGGGCGGCGAGCAGGCCGCCGCTGCAGGACTCGGCCAGGCCGAGGCGCCGGCCCTGCAGGAGCGTCGCCACCTGCGAGTCGATCGTCTCGCCGTCGAGGCTGAAGAGGTGGTGGGGGTGGCGCGCCCGCAGGCCCTGCTTGACCGCCTCGGCCGTTGCGGCAGCGCCGTCGCGGTAGCGCACGTCGATCTCGATCTCGCCGCGCCGCAGGCAGGTCGTGATCTCGACCTCGGGCAGCGCCACGCCGTCCTGCTCGATCTCGCGCAGGCTCTTGGCGATCTCCGACTCGGGGGTGCCGAACATGCGTAGCGTGTATGCGCGCAGCGGCGTCGCCCGCGCCAGCACCGCCGCGACCGGCTCGCTCGCCACGGCGACCGGCCACATCGGCTGCAGCTCCCGCGGCGGCCCGGGCAGGACGACCACCACGCTGTCGCCGGCGGGCACGACCAGGCCCGGTGCCGTGCCGATCGGATCGAGCGCGATCGAGCCCTCGGGCACGATCGCCTGCTTGCGGTTGGCCTCGCGCAGTGCCTCGGGGTCAAACCGCATGATCCCGGCCCGAGTGGCGAAGCCGCGCAGGATCTCGGCGATCTTCTCCTCGACCTCCTCATCGAGGACCATGACGCGGCCGGCGAACCTGCCGACCACCTCCGCCGTCAGGTCGTCGGCGGTCGGGCCGAGCCCGCCCGAGGTGACGATCAGGTCCATCCCCTCGGCGGCCATGAAGCGCAGCGCCGCCTCGAGGTCGTCGGGCCGGTCGGCGACGACGAGGATGTGGGCCACCTCCACCCCGCGCTCGGCCAGCTGTTCGGAGAGCCAGGGACCGTTGCGATCGACGATCCGCCCGGTCAGGCAGCTCGGTGCCGGTGACGACTATGCCCGCCCGCACGGCGGCCGGCTCGGTCATGAGCAGGTGGGCCGTTCGCCTTCTTCGAGTTCGCTCATTTTGCCCGCGGAGTCGACCGCATAGCCGACCGGGCTGGACGTTGCCGGTATTTCCGCTTCCCTGTCGTCGATCAGCATCTTGACCTCGCCGTTGCCGAATGAGACCGTGAAGCTACCGGAGCGAAAGGGCCCTGCTTCGGCGCCGGCTTCGAGGATCCGGCCGTCGACCAGCGGCTTGCCCTTGGCGTCGAGCAGGCAGGTCCAGACTTCGGCGCTCGCGATCAGCCGAACGGTCACCCCCGTCCTTACGGGCGGCGGCGCCGGCTTCGCTTGGGGCTTGGCCTTGCGGGCGACGTCAGGGTGGTGAGCCCCGCCGCTTCCCCCGCTTCCCCCACTGCCTCCGCCGCCGGGGATGGCGACTATCGCGATCACCGCCACCAGGATCACCGCGACCACGGCAAGCGCCGGCAGCGCGAAGCTCCTGGGCCGACCCGAGGCTCCCGGCTCTCCCGGCTGAGAGCGCCGCGCCTCGTCGGCTCGGTGCCACGGTTCGACGCTCTCGCGATAGTCGTTGACCAGACGGTCCCCGTCCAGGCCGAGGAAGGAGGCGTAGGTGCGGATGAAGCCGCGCGTGTAGAAGCCGCCGGGCAGGACGTCCCATTCTTCGTCCTCGATCGCCCGCAGGTAGCGCAGGCGAATCCTCGTCGCCGCCTCGACCTCAGAGAGGTCCAGCTTGCGGCGATTCCGCGCCTCGCGCAAGATCGTGCCGACACCGCCGTCCATCAGGACATTGTCCTACCGCGGTCTACTCGGGCGCGACCGACGAGGGCTCCGGCTCGGCGGGCTGCGCCTCGCCACCGCCAGTCAAGCGCGCGAGGTCGGCCTGGGTGACCAGGACCTGGCGTGGTTTGGAGCCTTCGTAGCCGGAGATCACGCCGCGGCGCTCGAGCATGTCGATCAGGCGTCCCGCCCGGGTGTAGCCGACCCGCAGGCGCCGCTGAATCATCGAGACCGAGGCGGTTTCGGTCTCGACCACGACCCGGATCGCGTCGTCGAGCAGGTCGTCGCTGTCGGGGTCGAAATCGCCCTCGGCTTCGACGCCCTTCTCCTCGTGCACCTCGAGCAGCTCCTCTTCGAACTCGGGTTCGCCCTGCCTGGCCCAGTGGCCGGTGATGCGGGCGGTCTCCTCCTCGGTGACGAAGGCGCCCTGGATCCGCTGCAGCTTCGAGGTGCCGGCGCCGCGGAAGAGCATGTCGCCCTGGCCGAGCAGCGCCTCCGCCCCGCCCTGGTCGAGGATGACCCGCGAGTCGGTCTGCGAGGAGACGGCGAAGGCGATCCGGGCCGGGATGTTGACCTTGATCGTGCCGGTGATGATGTCGGTCGAGGGCCGCTGCGTGGCCAGAACCAGGTGGATGCCGGTGGCGCGCGACTTCTGGGCGAGGCGGATGATCGAGTCCTCGACCTCGGCCGGAGAGACCATCATCAGGTCGGCGAGCTCGTCGATCACGCAGAGGATGTGCGGCAAGGGCGGTTCGCCGGCCTTGGCCCGGGCGCGGTTGAGCTCGGCCAGGTTGCGGCAGCGGGCCTGTCCCATGATCCCGTAGCGGCTCTCCATCTCGCCGATCAGGTTGGCCAGCACGTTGGCGGCCAGACGCGGCGAGGTCACCACCGGAGTCAGGAGGTGGGGCACGTTCTCGTAGTGGTTGAGCTCGACCTGCTTGGGGTCAACGAGGACCAGGCGCACGTCGTTGGGCGAGGCCTGCATCAGGATCGAGGAGAGGATCGCGTTGACGCAGCCCGACTTGCCCGAGCCGGTGGTGCCGGCGACGAGCACGTGCGGCATCTTCGCCAGGTCGGTCCAGACCGGGTTGCCGTCGATGCCCTTGCCGAGCCAGGCGACCAGCGGCGATGTCTTCTCCGGCCGAGCGGAGTAGATGTCGCCGAGGCGGACGATGCGCCGGCGCGTGTTGGGAACCTCGACGCCGACGGCCTGCTTGCCGGGAATCGGCGCCAGGATGCGAATGTCGGTCGAGGCCAGCGCGTAGGCGAGGTCGTTGGAGAGCTCGGTCACCTTCTTGACCTTGGTGCCCGGGGCGAGGCGCAGTTCGTAGCGGGAGACGTGCGGGCCGCTGACGATGCCGACGATCTTCGCCTCGACCTTGAAGTGAGCAAGCGTCTCGACCAGCTTGCGGCCGACGATCTCGTGATCGCGCGGGTCGACGCCCTTGTCGCCTTTGCCTCGTTCCAGCGCTTTCGCCGGCGGCGGCTTGTAGTCGATCCCCTCGGAGATCGTCACGCCGCGCTTGTTGCCCTGCGGAGTCAACGCGACCTGCTCCGGCTCGGGAATCGGATCGACCGCGGCCGCGTCTTCCTCAGCCTCGATCGCCGCCAGCTCGGCATCGAAGCTCTCGGTCACCGGCTCCTCCAGCTCCGGCTCGGGCTCCTCGACCAAGGCGACCGTGGGCTCGACGTCGTCCTCCTCGGGATAGGCGCTCATCACGTCGGTCGGCCCCTCCTCGGTCTCGAAGGAGAAGGTCTTCTCCTCCTGGCGGTCGCGCCGGGTCTGGATCGCGGTCTGGGCCGCCCCACGACTACCGAGGAAGATGTGGCGGAGCCCACGGCCGATGCCGCGGACCAGGGTCGAGACCGAGGTGCCCGTAACCAGCAGACCGCCGACAAGCAGCATCAAGACCGTTGCGATGCGCGCCCCAACCGTGCCGACGAGGTAGACCAGCGCGGTTTCGATCCCGTAGCCAATCTTGCCGCCTTCCCAGCCGAAGAAGAGCACGAAACTGAGGTAGACACCCGCCGCGATCAGAAACAGTCCGATCAAATCGAGGTGACGCTGCTCCAAGGCTTGCGGCAGGTGCAGCCTGCCCTTCGCGGCTTTCGACTTGGCTTTCGGCTTCCGGCGCGCGGCTTTCCCGCGCTTCTTATTACGCACGAACATGGGCGCCCCCTTCGACGCGGAGACTTCCTCCCCTGCGCCCCGTGGACAGGGAATTGGGCGGGCCTGGAACGTCTTGCACTTTTTCGGCAATCCCTCGCGGCGTCAGCTATGGCGTCTTCACCGAAAAAGTTGGGTCTTGCAAAACAAGCGGGGATGAGACCCGGATAGAAGACATCCGCTGCCCTCAGAAGGCTCTGCGTGGTTCTAAAACGCGGAGTCAAGGAGGAACAGCGGATGCAAGATCAAGTTAGCCGTCTCGTCGGCTTGGACGGCTTCAGGGTGAGAGGCGTCATCGAGAGGGGCGACCAGCTCGACCTCGAGGTCGAGCTGGTCGCGCGAGCGGCATCGTGCCCCCACTGCTCAGGTGTGGAGCTGGAGGTCCACGAGCGGCCGGTGGTCACCCTCAGGGACCTGCCGCTGTGTGGTCGCCGGGCCACCCTGCGCTGGCGCAAGCGCCGCTACCGCTGCAAGGCATGCCGGCGCACCCACACCGAGAGCTGTGAGCAGGGCCGCCCGCGTCAGCGGCTCACATCCCGTTTCCGGGCCCGGCTGATCGAGCGGGCCGGCTCGGGCGGCGCCCACGCAGAGATTGCCCGCGAGGAGGGGACATCGCGCTACCAGGTCACCCGCGCGTTGAGGGTTGCCGCAAGGGAGGCGATCGGCTCCCGCCCGGCGCTGCCGCGACGGCTCTCCTTCGATGAGGCCGCCCACCGCAAGGGCTACGGCAACCTGGCCACGGTCGTCTCAGACCTCGATCGCCGCCGCGTGCACGAGGTGCTCGACGGGCGCTCAAGGGCAGTGGTGGAGCGCTACCTCGGCTCCCTGAGCGAGGCCGAGCGCGATGCCGTAGAGGTGGTCTGCATCGATCCCTATGACCCCTACCGAAATGCGGTGCGAGCAAAGCTCCCCCAAGCCAAGATCGTCGCCGACCCCTTCCACATCGTGCGCGGCGCCGGGGAGGCGCTTGACAGCGTACGGCGCATCCGCCAGCGCCGGCTGCGGGCAAAGGAGCAGGGTCGGAAGACCCTGCGCGCCACTTGGAACCCGCGCTTTTACCGCGCCCGCCATTTGCTCTTGCGCGGCAGGGAGCGACTCACCGAGTCCCAGCGCCGGCGCCTTCGCGAGCTCTTTGCCCACGATCCGGTGATCGCCGAGGCCTGGTGGCTGAAGGAGCTGCTGCGCTCGGTCTATGCCGCCACCGACCGTGCCCAGGCCACGCAGCGGCTCGACCGCTTCTTCGCCGCTGTGACTCGCAGCGGCCACCAGCCCTTTGAGGCATACGTCAATGGAATCGGGTCTTGGCGCGAGGAGATCCTCGCCTACTTCGATAAGCCTGCCTCAAACGGCTACGCGGAGGGAGTGATCAACAAGGTGAAGGTGATCAAGCGCCGCGCCTACGGCCTGCCGAGCTTTGAGAGCTTTCGGGAGCGGGTGCTCGTAGCATGTGGCTGAAGGGACCATGCTGTGCCTCCCCGCTTAATTTGCAAGAACCAAAAAGTTAAGTGGAAGGCCCGCCCAATTCCCCTTGCACGCGGCTAAATGAGAGGTAAATCTCCACCGGGTTCGTCCCTCGCCCGTCTAACATCGCTGTGAATGCTGACCACCGAGCCCGAAACCGCCACCGGCCGCGTGCTGGTGGTCGAGGACGATGCCGAGATCGCCGACGTGCTGCGCCGCTCGCTGCGCCAGGAGGGCTACGAGGTGAAGACGAGCGCCGACGGGGTCGAGGCGCTCGACGTCGCCACCGGCTTCGTCCCCGACCTCGTCGTCCTCGACCTCGGCCTGCCGCGCCTCGACGGGGTCGAGGTCTGCAAGCGACTGCGGGCCGAGGGCGACGTGCCGATCCTGATGCTGACCGCCCGGGCCGAGACCGAGGACCGGGTCAGCGGCCTCGACAGCGGCGCCGACGACTACCTGGTCAAGCCCTTTGAGCGCCAGGAGCTCTTGGCGCGGATCCGCGCCCTGCTGCGCCGGCGGCCGCCGCGCGGCGCCGCCTCGCTGGAAGTTGGCGACCTCGCGCTCAACCCCGATACGCGCGAGGTCAGGCGCGGCGAGCGCGAGCTGGAGCTGACCAACCGCGAGTTCGAGCTGCTCGAGTACCTGATGCGCAACGAGCGCCTCGTCGTCTCGCGCGAGCGCCTGCTCGACGACGTCTGGGGCTATGACCCGACCGCGGCGACCAACACGATCGACGTCTTCATCTCCAACCTGCGCCGCAAGCTCGAGGCCGGCGGCGAGGCCCGCCTCCTGCACACCAAACGCGGCGCCGGCTACGTGCTCAAGGAGTAATGAGCCAACTGGCTCGCAAGCTGGCTGCCCGCTGGTCCCAGCGAATGCGGCCCAGCACCTGGCCCGTTCGGTGGCGCCTAGCCGCGGTTTCGGCGGGCCTCACCCTGGTAATCCTGCTGATCTTTGGCGCGGTGATCGGCCAGGTCGCCACCAGCCGCATTCGCGACGACTTCAGCCGACAGGTCAGCGGCGCCGCTCAGACGCTGGCCGCCGAAAGCCACGTCTTCAGCACCGGCCTGGCGACGCTTTACCGCGGCCCCAAACTGGATGACTTCGTCCGACCCGACGGCGCCTCGGCGCGGGTGTTCGATGCCGAAGGCCATCTGATCAAGGAAAGCACCGACGCGGAGCAGATGGGCTCGTCTTCCTCGCTCGGCCTCTCCAACTTCGGCCAGATGCGAGTGGCGACCACCCGCATCAGCGGCGAATCCGGCGCCACCACCGGGTTCATCCAGTATGGCCGCAACATCGCCCACCTCGACTCGACCGTCGAGCGCCTCTGGCTCTTCATCGCGGCCGGCGTCCTCGGCGGCACCTTGCTCGCGATCCTCGCCGGCGTCGCCATTGCCGGCCGGGCGATGCGGCCGATCTCAGCACTGACCGCAACCGCGCGCCAGATCGCCAGCACCGGCGACCCCTCCAGCCACATGCCCGACCCCGAGGTGAGCGACGAGGTCGGGGAACTGGCGCGCACGCTCGAGCAGATGCTGCGCTCCCTCGACGCAGCCCGCACCGAGCGCGAGGCGGCGATGAAGAAACAGCGCGAGTTCGTCGCCGACGCCTCGCACGAGCTGCGCACGCCGCTGACCAGCGTGCTGGCCAACCTCGAGCTGCTGCAGGCCTCGCTGCGGGCGCCGAGCCAGGACGAAGACCGGGCGATGGTCGACTCCGCCCTGCGCTCCTCCAAGCGGATGAGCCGCCTGGTCGGTGACCTGCTGCTGCTGGCCCGCGCCGACGCCGGCCGCGCCGGCAAGCACGTGCCCTGCGACCTCGCCGAGATCGCCGGCAACGTCGCCCTCGAGCTGGCACCCCTGATGGGCGACCGCGAGCTCGACATCGACAACCAGCACGCCCTGCCGGTCACGGGCAACCCCGACGAGCTGCACCGCATGATCCTCAACCTGCTCGACAACGCCTCCCGCCACACGCCCCCGGGCGCCCGCATCGAACTCCACGTCCGCCGCGTCGGCGACGAAGCGGTGGTCGAGGTCGCCGACGACGGCCCCGGCATCCCCCCGCGCCTGCGCGAACAGATCTTCGACCGCTTCGTCCGCGGTGACGGCCCGGCCGACACCGCCGTCGGCCCCGGCAGCGGCCTCGGCCTGGCCATAGTCCGCGCCGTCGCCACCTCCCACAACGGCACCGTAGAAGTAGGCGAATCCGCCTCAGGCGGCGCCCAGTTCCGCGTCCGCCTCCCCCTGCAACATTCCGAACAGCCCGCCACAACCTTTTAGTTCAGCTTTAGCGACCCGACCTAGATTTGCTCGCGGACGAGACACAAGGATCCGCCGGACTCTCCCCAACATCTCCGGCGGATCCTTTTTTTGTGCACAAGCTCCTGGCGCGGCGGGCCGGGACGCCCGCGTCAGACCTCTACTACGACGGGAACGATCATCGGACGGCGGCGCAGCTTTTCGTAGACGAGACCCGCCACCGCGTCATGAACGTCTTCTTGGACCAAGTGCAGCTCCCGCGTCCCCGCCTTGGCCGCGTCCTCGAGCGAGTCCTCGACCAGGTCACGCAGGTCTTCGACCAGCGCGTCGGCCTCCTCGAGGAAGGCGACGCCACGAAAGAGCACCTCGGGGTCGGCGACCACGTGGCCGTCCTCGGATGAGATCGTGGCGACGACGATGAAGAGGCCGTCGGCCGAGATCTCGCGACGGTCGCGCAGAGCGACGTCGTCGGGCTCGCCGACGTTGACGCCGTCGACATAGATCACGCCGGCGTGGATCTCCTCGCCGAAGCGGGCGCCGTCGCGGTCGACCTCGAGCGGCAGCCCGTTGCGTCCCTGGAAGATGTTCTCGGCCTCGATGCCGACCGATTCGGCCAGCCCGGCGTGCAGGCGCAGCCGCTGATAGTCGCCGTGCACCGGCAGCACGAAGCGCGGTTTGGTCAGGTTGAGCATCAGTTTCAGCTCCTCCTGCCAGCCGTGGCCGGAGGCGTGGATCGGGGCATCCTTGGCGGTCACGACCTTGGCGCCGATCTCGTAGATGCGATCGATCGTCTCGTTGACGGCGCGCTCGTTGCCGGGCACCGGGGTGGCCGAGAAGACCACGGTGTCGCCGGAGTGCAGCTCGACGTCGCGGTGGTCGTTGTTGGCCATCCGACGCAGGGCCGAGAGCGGCTCGCCCTGGCTGCCGGTCGAGATCACGATCACTTTCTCGTCGGGGAAGCTCTCGATCTCGCGCGGCTGGATGAAGAGCCCCGACGGGGCGTTGGCGATGCCGAGGTTGGAGGCGATGTTGAAGTTTTTGCGCATCGAGCGACCGACCAGGGCCACCCGGCGGTCGAGCTGCACGGCGGCGTCGATCACCTGCTGCACGCGGTGGATGTTGGAGGCGAAGGAGGTGACGATGATGCGGCCCTCGCAACCGGCGAAGGTCTCCAGCAGCGCCGGCCCGACGCTCGACTCCGAGGGTGCGACCCCGGGCCGGTCGGCGTTGGTCGAGTCGCCGCAGAGCAGGGTGAGGCCGTCGCGCCCCAGTTCGGCCAGGCGCGAGATGTCGGCGGGGCGGCCGTCGACCGGGGTCTGGTCGAACTTGTAGTCACCGGTCATCAGCACGTTGCCGACCTCGGTCGTCAGCAGGACGCCGCGGGCGTCGGGAATCGAGTGCGAGAGGTGGATCATCTCGAGCTCGAACGGGCCGGCCTGCACCGTCGCCCCGGGCGATAGCTCCTTCAGCGGCGCCTCCTTGAGCTTGTGCTCGTCGAGCTTGGCGCGGACCATGCCGATCGTCAGCAGACCGCCGTAGATCGCCGGCGGCATGCCGATCTCGCGCAGCACGTAGGGCAGCGCGCCGACGTGGTCCTCGTGGCCGTGGGTGAGGACGATCGCCTCGATGTCCTCGGCGCGGTCGCGCAGGTAGGAGAAGTCGGGCAGGACGAGGTCGATGCCGAGCATCTCCGCGGTCGGGAACATCAGGCCGGTGTCGACGACGACGATGCGGCCGTCGTACTCGATCACGGTCATGTTCTTGCCGATCTCGCCCAGTCCCCCGAGCGGCAGCACGCGCAGCTTGCCGGCGGGCACTAGGGATTCACCGGGGTGAGACCGACGCCTTCCAGCGCGGTCCGCACGGTCGCCCTCTGCTCCGCATCGGCGGGAACGAGGGGGAGTCGAAGTGTTCCGGATGGGATCAGGCCCATCATCTCCAGCGCTGCCTTGACCGGGATCGGGTTGGTGGTCACGCCCATCGCGGCGTAGACCTGGCGCAGGCCGGCGTCGATCTCGCCCGCCCGCTCCATGTCCCCCGCCTGGGCGGCATCCCAGACTTCGCGCATCTGCGGGCCGACCAGGTGCGAGGCGACGCAGATCCCCCCCGCCCCGCCGATCTCCAGCGTCCTGCAGAAGATGTCGTCGTTGCCGGCGAGGATCTCGAGGCCCTCGATCGGCTGCAGCTCGTCGTTGTTGGCCTGCTTGACCGCGACCACGCTCTCGATCTTGGCCAGCTCCGCCAGCCCCTCGGGCGGCACGTTGACGACCACCCGCGAGGGGATGTTGTAGGCGATCAGCGGCAGGTCGGGGACCGCAGCGGCGATCGCCTCGAAGTGCGCCTGGATGCCGGCCGGGTTGGGCTTGTTGTAGTAGGGCGTGACGATCAGCGCCGCGTCGGCGCCGGCCTCGGCGGCGCCCCGGGTCAGCTCGATCGAGTGATCTGTGTAGTTGGTGCCGGTGCCGCAGACCAGCGGCACATCGTCACCGACCTCCCTGCGCACCGCGCGCAGCAGGACCAGGGCCTCCTCGTCGGTCAGCGTCGGCGCCTCGCCGGTCGAGCCGGAGATCACCAGGCCGTGCGAGCCGTGCTCGAGCAGGTAGGTCGCCAGCCTCAGCGCCGCGGCCTCGTCGACCGCACCGCTCTCGTCGAACGGCGTCGCCATCGCAGTGAGGATTCCGCGGATCTCCTTCATCGCGCTCAGAGTAGCTTTTCCAGACCGACCGTGAAGCGGTCGGGCAGCTCCGCGACCTTGCGCACGGCAAGCAGCACGCCGGGCATGAAGGAGCGGCGATCGATCGAGTCGTGGCGAAGGCTGAGGGTCTGCCCCTCGCCGCCGAAGATGACTTCCTGGTGGGCGACCAGGCCGGGCAGGCGCACCGAGTGGATTGGCTGGTGGACGTTGCCACCGGCGCCGGAGATCAGCTCGGCGGTGAGCTTGGCCGTTCCGGAGGGCGCGTCAAGCTTGCGATCGTGGTGCAGCTCGATGATCTCGCACTCGGGCATGTGCGGCGCGATTCTCTGCGCCACCTCCATCAACAGCACGGCGCCGATCGCGAAGTTGGGCGCGACAAAGCAGTTCGCCGTCGAGGCCTCGGCAGCCGCCTTCAGCGCCTCGAGGTCGAAGCCGGTGGTGCCGACGACCACGTGCACGCCCGCCGCCAGGCAGGCTTCGGCGTTGGCCAGGGCAGTGTCCGGCGTGGTGAAGTCGACGACGACGTCGGCCTCGCCCAGCACCTCGGCCAGCTCGACGCCGAGGGCCGGGTCGGCCCGGCCGCTGAGCTCGGTGTCGGCGGCCCCTTCGACCGCCTCGCAGACCGCCTGGCCCATGCGGCCGGCGGCGCCGGATACCGCGACCCTGATCATGCCGCCACCAGCGTCTCGCTGACCGGCCCGAGCGCCTCGCGGAAGCGGCTCTCCTCGCGGCCGACGCAGGCGGCGGAGAGCCGCTCGGGCCGGTAGAGCTCGGCGGCCAGCGCGGTCAGGTCGTCGACCTCGACCGCGTCGACCTTGGCGATCATCTCGTCGAGGCTGTCGATCGGCAGGTCGAAGAGGGTGGCGCGCGAGATCCGCGACATCCGCGCCGCGGTCGACTCGGAGGAGAGCACGAGGCGGCCCTTGACGCTCTCCTTCGCCCGCGAGAGCTCCTCGGCGGAGACCGGCTCGCTGCGCAGGCGGGCCATCTCGGCGCCGATGATCGCGCAGGCCTCCTCGACGTTGTCCTCGCGGGTGCCGACGTAGCTGGCGATCAGGCCGGAGTCGGTGTACTGCTCGTTGTAGGAGCCGACCGCGTAGGCGAGGCCGCGCTTCTCACGCACCTCGCGGAAGAGCCGCGATGAGCTCGAGCCGCCGAAGATCGAGTCGAGCACGGCGAGCGCGTAGCGCCGCTCGTCGGAGCGGGTGATGCCGGGCGCGCCGAAGCAGATGTGGTACTGCTCGGTGTCCTTCTCGTAGAAGCAGAGGCGGGCGGCCTCGTCGGTCTGCGCCGAGGCGGGCTGCCCGTTGGCGCTGGCGCTCGGCGGCTGCACGAGGCGCTGGGAGAGCTCGGCGATGCGGGCGTGGTCGACGTTGCCGGCGGCGCCGACGACGATCGTCTCGCTCGTGTAGCGCGAGCTGCGGTAGGCCTCGATCTCGGGCACCGGCACCGAGCTGATCACCTCGGCCTCGCCGAGCACGCGGCGGCCCAGCGGGTGCTGCGCCGAAGACCGCCTCGGCGAGGATGTCGTGGACGCGGTCCTGCGGCTCGTCCTCGTACATCGCGATCTCCTCGAGCACGACCTCGCGCTCGGAGTCGACTTCGGGGTAGGTCGGCGCCAGCAGCATCTCGGCCAGCAGGTCGAAGACCTCCTCGGTGTGCTCGTCGAGGAAGCGGGCGTGCAGGTGGGTGGTCTCCTTGCCCGTGGCGGCGTTGACCGAGGCGCCGAGGCCGTCGAGCTTCTCGGCGATCTCGATCGCCGAGTAACGGGCCGTGCCCTTGAACAGCAGGTGCTCGAGGAAGTGCGAGACGCCGGCCTGGGCCGGGGTCTCGTTGCGCGAGCCGGTGCGCACCCAGAGCCCGAGCGCCACGGATCGCACCGAGGGAACCTCCTCGGTGACGACCCGGGCGCCCGAGTCCTGCCTGCTCAGAACAGCGTTGCTCAACGTCTAGTCGCGCCGCTCGCGATCGCGACGCGGACGCCGCTCGCGCCCGCCGCCGCGGCCACCGCGCTCGCCACCGTTGCGGCTGCCACCGCCGCCACCACCGCCGGAGCCGACCGCGGCCAGCTCCTCGGGGGTCTTGCCGGCGACCGAGGGATCGTCGGAGAGTCGCAGCCCGATGCGGCCGCGCTCGCGGTCGACCTCGACCACGGTGACGTCGATCTCCTCGCCGGAGGTGAGCACGTCGTCGACGGAGTCGACTCGCTCGCCCGGCTTGACGTTGGAGATGTGCAGCAGGCCGTCGGTGCCCTTGACCAGCTCGACGAAGGCGCCGAAGGTCGTCGTCTTGACCACCTTGGCGGTCTCGTAGCGATCGCCGACTTCGGCCTCCTTGGTCATCGACTGGATCCGCGCCACGCAGGCTTCGACCAGGGTGCCGGTCGGGGCGTAGATGCGGATCGTGCCGTCGTCTTCGACGTCGATTTCGGCTTCGAACTCCTCGCAGAGGGCGCGGATGGTTTCGCCGCCCTTGCCGATCACGGCGCCGATCTTCTCCTGATCGATCTTGATCGACTCGATCCGCGGCGCGTGCTGGGAGAGCTGCTCGCGCGGACCGTCGATCGCTTCGGCCATCTTGCCGAGGATGAACTGGCGGCCCTTGTTGGCCTGCTCGAGAGCGTCGGTGAGGATCTCGAAGGTGACGCCGGTGATCTTGATGTCCATCTGCAGGGCGGTGATCCCGTCCGCGGTACCGGCGACCTTGAAGTCCATGTCGCCGAGGTGGTCCTCGACGCCGGCGATGTCGGTGAGGACGATGTAGTCATCGCCCTCCTTGATCAGGCCCATCGCGACGCCGGCGACCGGAGCGCTGACCGGCACGCCCGCGGCCTGCAGCGCCATCGAGGAGGCGCAGACCGAGCCCATCGAGGAGGAGCCGTTGGACTCGAGCGTCTCGGAGACGACCCGGATCACGTAGGGGAAGTCCTCTTCGCTGGGGATCGTCGCCACCAGGGCGCGCTCGGCGAGGGCGCCGTGGCCGATGTCGCGGCGCTTCGGGCCGCGCATGAAGCCGGCCTCCCCGACCGAGAAGGGCGGGAAGTTGTAGTGGTGCCAGAACTTCTTCGAGGTCTCCAGGCCGAGCGTGTCGATCCGCATGTCCATGCGGGTCGTGCCGAGCGCGGCGTTGGAGAGGATCTGCGTCTCGCCGCGGGTGAAGAGGGCCGAGCCGTGCACGCGGGGCGATATGTCGACCTCGCACTCGATCGGCCGGATCTCGTCCTGGGCGCGGCCGTCGGGGCGCTTCTTGTCGACGGCGATCGCCTTGCGGATCGTGTCCTTCTCGATCGCGGCGAAGGCGGCCTTGACCTCGGCGACCTTGCTCTCGTCGGTCTCGCCGTCGGTCTCGGGCGCGTACTTGGCGACGACCTCGTCCTTGACCTTGTCGATCGCCTCGTAGCGCTCGAGCTTGCCCTCGGTCGCGATCGCGTCGACCAGTGCCTGGCCGTGCGAGGAGCGGATGTCGCTGAGCAGGCCCTCGTCGATCTTGGGGGCCTCGACCTCGAGCTTCTCCTTGCCGGCCTTCTGCTGCAGCTCCTCCATCGCGGCGCAGAGCTTCTTGATCTCGCCGTGGGCGATGTCGAGCGCGTCGAGGATCTCCTGCTCGGTGACGCCGTTGGCGCCGGCCTCGACCATCAGGATCGCCTCATCGGTGCCGGCGACGATCAGGTCGAGCTCGAGCTCGGCGTGGTCCTCCTCGGAGGGGTTGACGACGAAGTCGCCGTCGAGCTTGCCGATCCGCACCGCGCCGACGTGAGCGGCGACGGGGACCGGAGAGATCGCCAGCGCCGCCGAGGCGCCGTTCATGGCGAGGATGTCGTAGGGGTTGACCTGGTCGACCGACATCGGGATCGCGACCAGCTGCGTCTCGTAGTGCCAGCCCTTGGGGAAGAGCGGGCGGATCGGC
The DNA here is from genome assembly GCA_963774405.1 of uncultured Solirubrobacterales bacterium. GTDB lineage: Bacteria > Actinomycetota > Thermoleophilia > Solirubrobacterales > 70-9 > VRUE01. The sequence continues at coordinate 86,639 of CAVZEV010000002.1, forward strand.
CGGTCGATCATGCGGGCGGTCAGGGTCGCCTTCTCACCCGAGCGTCCCTCGCGACGGAAGAACGAGCCCGGGATCTTGCCCGCGGCGTACATCCGCTCCTCGACGTCGACGGTGAGGGGAAGGAAGTCCACGTCGCGAAGGTTGCCGACGGTTGCGGTGCAGAGCACCATCGTGTCGCCTGCCTGAACCACGACCGCGCCACCCGCCTGCTTCGCGAGCTTTCCGGTCTCGAAGGAGATCTGGCCGTCGCCGATGTCCGCCGAGACGCGGGTTACGTCAAACATGCTCATTTAGTTGTCCTACCTCCGGCCACCCGGATGGTGGCCATCTGCTTTCAGAACTCTCGTTCTCTTTCCCGAGAGAGGGTACAGGTGAGAAGCCGCGTTTGGCTTGAGGGCGGGCGCTATGAGAAGACGGCCGGCGTGGCGGTGACACCGGCGCGGATGCCCGACTCGAAGTCGCGGCGGACGCGGGCCGCGACCGTGCTGGAACGGCGGTCGGCCTCGAAGCGCTCGAGATCGAGCCCGAGGCGCTCGGCGCGCTGCCAGAGGTGGGGATCGTCGACGTGGCCGCGGTCCCCGTACAGCGAGTCGACCAGCTCGAAGAAGCGGCCCTGTAGGCCGGCGGCCTCGGCGGCGGCGTGCAGCGCCGGCGAGCGCGGGTGCTTGCTGGCGACCGGGAAGTGGCGGAAGACCACGGTCGCCTCGCGCTCGCGAATCTCCAGCCAGGCCGAGGCGCAGTGCGGGCAGCCGAGGTCGGCGTAGACGATCAGCTCGGGGCCGGAGCCGCGCCGGTGGTCCTCAGGGCCGACCGGCGGAACCGCGGCGCTGGTCAGCTCGGGGCTCAGGAGAGCGCGTCGAAGATCAGGTTGGCGCCGGGGATCTCCAGCGGCGTCGGCGACTCGTGCACCCACTCGACCGTGCCCTCCTCGTCGACGAGGACGAGCGAGCGGTTGGCGTGGCCGACCTCCTCGATGTAGGCGCCGTAGGCGCGCGCGACCTCGCCCTTGGGCTCGAAGTCGGCGAGCAGCGGGGTGTCGATGCCGAGCTTCTCCTGGAAGGCCTTGTGGGCAAAGCCGCTGTCGACGCTGATCCCGACCATGCTCACGCCCTTGGCCTCGATCTCCGGCTTTACCTCCTGGTAGACCGAGAGCTGGTCGCTGCAGACCGGGCTGAAGTCGAGCGGGTAGAAGACCAGCAGGACGCTTGCGGCCGCGGAAGTCGGCGAGCGAGACCTTCTCGCCGTCCTGATCGCGGAGAGTGAACTCAGGCGCCGGTTGCCCGGCGGCGATCATCTACGCAGACCGAGTTCGGCGACCAGAGCGCGGTAGCGCTCGAGGTCGTGGCGCTCGAGATAGCGCAGCATGCGGCGGCGCTTGCCGACCAGCATCAGCAGGCCGCGGCGCGAGTGGTGGTCCTTGGCGTGGCCGCGCAGATGCTCGGTGAGTTCGTTGATCCGCTCGGTGAGCAGGGCGATCTGGACCTCGGCCGAGCCGGTGTCGCCATCGGCGCGGCCGAACTTGCCGATCAACTCAACTTTTTTCTCCTTGGTGAGGCTCATTGCGCGCCGGTGAAGCTAGCACAGACGCGCACCGCGTCCTCGACATCGATCTTCATCTGGGCGATCAGCTCCTCGACGCCGGCGAAGCGCTTCTCGCCGCGCAAGCGCTCGACGAAGGCGACCCGCAGCTGACTGCCGTAGAGATCGCCCTCGTAGTCGATCAGGTAGGTCTCGATCAGGACGCCGCGGCCGCTCTCGAAGGTCGGCCGCACGCCGACGTTGACCGCCGCCGGGACGCCGTTGGCGAAGGCCGCGTAGACGCCGTGGCCGGGAATCGCGAGGCGGTCGTCGGGGACGATGTTGGCGGTCGGGAAGCCGAGCTCGCGGCCGCGCTGGTCGCCGCTGACGACCTCGCCCTCGACCATGAAGGGAGCGCCGAGGCAGTGGCGGGCGCCCTCCATGTCGCCGGCGGCGACGAGGGCGCGGATGCGGGTCGAGGAGATCGTCTCGCCGTCGGTTTCGACCAGCGGTACGACCCGCGTCTCGAACTCCTCGCGGGCGGCGAGCATCGCCGGGTCGCCCTTGGCCTTGGCGCCAAAGCGGAAGTTCTCGCCGACCGAGACCCGCTCGGCGCCGAGCTTGGCGATCAGCACGTCCTCGATGAATTCCTCGGCGCTGCGCCGGGCGAACTCCTGGTCGAAGGGGATCACGACCAGCTCGTCGACGCCGAGCCCCTCGATCACGTCGCGCTTGACCCCGAAGGGCATGATCAGCTTCGGCAGCGCCGCCGGGTGGATGACCTCCAGCGGGTGGGGATCGAAGGTGAGCACCGTGTCGGCCCCCTTGATCACGGCCTGGTGCCCGCGGTGGACGCCGTCGAAGGTGCCGATCGCGACGTGCCGCGGCCGCGGCTCGGCGTCGGGCAGGGATGTGACTTGGATGCTCACAGTTGGCCGTTCCGGTGCGCTTTATCCCCGTATAGGAGGGAAAAGGACCACCGGAAGGCTCATCGTAGGGCCTGGGCGGCCGCGGGGACCATGTCGGCGACCTCGCCCAAGGTGAGCTCGCGGCCGGCGTCCTCGACCCGGAAGGGGCCGATCGCGGTGCGGCGCAGCTCGGCGCAGTAGGCGTCCTCGAGGGTCTCGATCAGGGTGCGGATGTAGGTGCCGGCCGAGCACTCGACCTCGTAGGAGGCGCCCTCAGCGTCGCTGTCGAGCAGCTCGGCGCGGTAGACCTCGACCTCGCGTTCGGGGGTCTCGACCGTCTCGCCGCGGTGCGCCTTGCGGTAGAGGCGCTCTCCGCCGACCCGCACGGCCGAGGTCATCGGCACCCGCTGGCGCACCGTCCCGGTCGGCAGCTCCAGGGACTCGGGGATGCGCCCGGTCTCGCGCAGCTCGCCGTCGGGGTCGCCGGTGCTGGAGCGCCAGCCGAGGCGGGCGCGCGCCACGTAGGTCTTCGGCAGCTCGACCAGGAAGCGCTGCAGGCGGGTCGCCCGCCCGATCAGGACCAGGAGCAGGCCGGTGGCAAAGGGGTCGAGGGTGCCGGCGTGGCCGACTTTCTCGCCGCGGCGCTCGCGCCTGCACGGCGAGCACGATGTCGTGCGAGGTCTTGCCCGGCGGCTTGTCGCAGAGCAGCACCGAGCCCGCGCCTGCCTCTGCCACGCTCAGGGGCCGAGCTGGGTTTTCACTTCGCCGCAGAGGAAGTTGACCAGCTCTTTCAGCTCGAGATCGGTCGAGAAGCCGGCGGCCCGCTTGTGACCTCCTCCGCCATGCTTGCGGGCCATCGCGGAGACGTCGATCTCGCCGCCGCTGGAGCGCAGGCTGACCTTGCGCGCGGCGCGCCCGCGGTCGCCCTGGTCGCGGATCAGCGCCGCCACCTTGGAGCCCTCGATCGAGCGCAGGTGGTCGATGATCCCCTCGGTCATCTCCTCCCCCGCCCCGCTCGCCTCGTAGTCGGCGTCGGTGATGTAGGCGACGACGAGGCGCTCGCCGCAGTAGCGCTTGATGCCCTCCAGCGCGCGCGAGAGCAGGCGCAGCTTCTCGATCGGCACGTGCTCGTAGAGGCGGCGGTAGGTCTCGTCGACCGTGGACCCCGGCGTCGATCAGGTCGGCGGCGATCCGGTGGGTGCGGGCGTTCGTGTTCTCGTACATGAACTTGCCCGTGTCGGTGATCAGGCCGACGTAGAGCGCGGCGGCGATCTCGGGCGTGATCTCGGCCCCCAGCGCGGACGCCAGCTCGTAGACGATCTCCGCCGTCAGGAGGCGCCAACCTCGACCAGGTTGACGTCGCCGAAGCGGGTGTTGTCGTGGTGGTGGTCGATGTTGATGCGGAAGTTGTCGCCCTCGCTGAGGAACTCGACCGGCATGCGGTCGATGTTGCCGCAGTCGAGGAAGATCACGGTGCGGTCGGCCATGTCGGCGGGCGGCTCGTGGAAGACCTCCTCCAGCGGCAGGAAGCGGTACTCGATCGGCAGCGGGAACTCCTTCGCCGCCATGAACATCACCGAGTCCTTGCCGAGCTGGCCGAGCAGGTGGTGCATGCCGAGCAGCGAGCCGAGCGCGTCGCCGTCGGGCCCCTCGTGGGCGGTGAGCAGGAAGCGCTCGCGCGAGCGCAGCTCGGCGAGGACGTCCTCGATGCCGGCCGTGGTTGCCACGCCGCCGTCGCTCATCGCTTCTTCCTCCCTCTCGAGCAGTTCGGTGATCCGCATGCCCTGCTCGACGGTCTCGTCGTAGCGGAAGCTCAGGGTCGGCGTGCGCTTCATCCGCGTCTCGGCGGCGATCTTCGCCTGCAGCACGCCGTGCGAGGAGGCGAGGCCGGCCATCGTCTCTTGCCGCTCCTGCTCGGAGCCGAGCACGCTGACGTGCACCTTGGCGGCGCGCAGGTCGGGGCTGGTCTCCACGGAGGTCACGGTTACGAAGCCGATGCGCGGGTCGCTCAACTCGGCGATGGCAGCGCCAATCACCTCGCGCAGCACCTCGTTGATGCGGCGCATGCGAGGAGTCGCCATGCTACTCCAGCGTCTGCTCGACCTGCTTTGTCTCGAAGAACTCGAGCATGTCCCCCTCCTTGACGTCAGCGTAGCCGTCGAGGACGATGCCGCACTCCTGGCCCTCCTCGACTTCCTGCACGTTGTCTTTGAAGCGGCGCAGGGAGCCGAGTTTGCCGTCCCAGATCACGGTGCCTTCGCGGATCAGGCGGACGCTGGCGGTGCGCGTGACCTTGCCCTCGTTGACGATGCAGCCGGCGATGCGGCCGACCTTGGAGGCCTTGAAGGTCTGCTTGACCTCGGCCTCGCCGAGCGTCTCCTCGACCTCGATCGACTCCAGCATGCCCTCCATCGCGTTGCGCAGGTCTTCGGTGATTTTGTAGATCACCGAGTAGGTGCGGACGTCGACGCCCTCGCGCTCGGCGGCGCGGCGGGCGTCGGCCAGCGGGCGGACGTTGAAGCCGATGATGATCGCTTCGGAGGCCGCGGCCAGCATCACGTCGGACTCGTTGATGCCGCCGGTCTGGGAGTGGATGATGTTGATCCCGACCTGCTCCTGGGGGACCTTGGCGATCTCGTCCTGGAGCGCCTCCAGCGAGCCGGCGACATCGGCCTTGAGCACGATGTTGAGCTCCTTGATCTCGCCCTCCTGGACCCGCGAGAAGACCTCCTCGAGGCTGACCTTGCGGGCCTGACGGCGGGCCAGCTGCTCGGTCTTGAGCCGGTTGGCGCGCTCCTGGGCCTCCTGGCGGGCGCGGCGGTCGTTCTCGACCGCGTGGACGAACTCGCCCGCGTCGGCGACGCCGTCGAAGCCGAGCACCTCGACCGGCATCCCCGGCCCGGCGCTCTGCACGCGCGTGCCGGTGAAGTCGTGCATCGCCCGCACCCGGCCCCACTGCGGCCCGGCGACGAGCGAGTCGCCCACTTTCAGCGTGCCGCGCTGGACCAGGATCGTCACCACGGGGCCGCGGCCGGGATCGAGCTGGGACTCGACCACCGTGCCCGAGGCGGGCGCGTCGGGGTTGGCGCCCAGTTCCTCCAACTCGGTGACGAGCAGGATCATCTCGAGCAGCTTGTCGAGCCCTTCGTGGGTCTTGGCCGAGACGTCGACGTAGACCGTGTCGCCGCCCCAGTCCTCGGGGGTGAGCCCATCGGCGGCGAGCTCGTTGCGGACGCGGTCGGGCTGGGCGCCCTCCTTGTCGATCTTGTTGACCGCGATCAGGATCGGCACGTCGGCGGCGCGGGCGTGGTCGATCGCCTCTTTGGTCTGCGGCATCACGCCGTCGTCGGCGGCGACGACGACCACGGCGATGTCGGTGACCTTGGCGCCGCGAGCGCGCATCGCCGTGAAGGCGGCGTGGCCGGGCGTGTCGAGGAAGGTGATCGTCTTCTCGTCGTGGTGGACCTGGTAGGCGCCGATGTGCTGGGTGATGCCACCGGCCTCGCCGGCTGCCACCTCGGTCTCGCGGATCGCATCGAGCAGCGAGGTCTTGCCGTGGTCGACGTGGCCCATGATCGTGACCACGGGCGGCCGGTCGGCGAGCTCCTCGTCGGAGTCCTCGAAGGCGGGTTCCTCGGGTTCCTCGTCGGCGGCGGTGAGGATCTCGATCTTGCGGTCGTACTCGTCGGCGATCGCGGCGATCGACTCGTCGGTGAGGGTCTGGGTCAGCGTCGCCATCTCCCCCATCATCATCAGCTTCTTGATCACCTCGGAGCTGCCCAGGCCGAGCAGCTCGGCGACCTCGCGCACGGTCGCGCCGGCCGGGACCTTGGTCGCCTCGGGCTCAGCTGCCTCGACTTTGGGCGGCGGCTCCTCCAGCATCGGCCGGCGGCGGCGTCCACCGCGACGGCGCGGCGGGCGCTGCGGCGGCGGGCCGCCCATCTGATCGCGGCGAGCGGCCTGCGAATCGATCACGACGCGGCGCTTTTTGCCGCTCGCGGCGGCTCCACCGCCGCTTGCGGGTTTGCCGGCGGGCCGAACCGGGCCTTTGGAGGCCGCGGGGGCCTTGGCAGCAGGTTTGGCGGCGGCAGGCTGTGCCGGCGCGGGCTTTGCCGGCGCCTCTTTGGCGGGCGCGGAAGGAGCGGGCTTCTTGGCCTCTGTCGGGGCGGCAGCAGCGCCACCGTTCCCCTTGGCGGCCTGGATCGCCTTCAGCGCGTCGGCCTCCTCAACGCTGGAGGCAGCGGCTTTCGCCTCGATCCCGGCGCTCTTCAGCGCGGCCAGAACCTCTTTGCTCTCCAGCCCCTGCGCTTTCGCGATCTCATGTACCCGCTTTTTTGCCACTACGCTTGCTCTGCCTCCTCGGCGACTGCTTCAGCTTCCGGCTCGGGCTCCGAAGCTCCGTCCTCCTCGGCTGCCGGCTCCTCCTCGACAGCTTCGGGCTCCGGAACCTCCTCGACGAATTCGGACTCGGCCTTGGCGACGATCTCATCGACCTGGCCCTGATCGGCGTCGGGGTCGGCGAGGATCTCGATTTCCGCCTCGGGGATCGAGGCGAGGACGGCGATCTGGTTGGTCTCGAAGCGGCTCAGCGCCTGGTGGGAGGGCAGGCCGCAGTAGGTCGAGCCCTCGATCGCCGCGTTGGGGCAGCGGCGGCCGTTGGAGAGCACCGCCATGCAGCGACCGTCGAAGGTTTCTTCGCCCTCGTACTCGACGTCCTGATCCTCCTGGGAGAACTCGGTCTCGGACTTGATGTCGACGCGCCAGCCGGTCAGGCGGGCGGCGAGGCGGGCGTTCTGGCCGTCGCGGCCGATCGCCAGCGAGAGCTGGTCGTCGGGGACGATCACCGTGGCCTGGCGCTCGTCGTCGTCGACGATCACCTCGCGCACGCGGGCCGGCGAGAGCGCCTTGGCGACGAAGCGGGCCGGCTCGTCGTTGTGGGGGATGATGTCGATCTTCTCGCCGCGCAACTCGGAGACGACCATGCGCACGCGCGAGCCGCGCGGGCCGACGCAGGCGCCGACCGGGTCGACGCCATCGGCGTGGGAAATAACCGCGATCTTCGAGCGGTAGCCGGGCTCGCGGGCGACGCCGACGATCTCGACCAGCTTGTCGGCGATCTCCGGCACCTCCATTTCGAAGAGCTTCTTGATCAGCTCGGAGCTGCGCCGCGAGACGACGATCGCCGGGCCTTTGGTCGAGTCCGAGACGTCGGTGATCACGGCCTTGACCCGCATGCCGTGGTCGTAGCGCTCGTTGTAGACCTGCTCGGACTTGGGCAGCAGCGCCTCGACCCGCTCGCGCAGCTGGACCAGCGTGTAGCGCTTGTCGGACTGCTGGATGATCCCGGTGATCAGCTCGCCGACCCGGTCCTGGTACTCCTCGAACATCATCATCCGTTCGGCCTCGCGAATCCGCTGTAGGATCACCTGCTTGGCCGTCTGGGCGGCGATGCGGCCAAAGTCTTCGGGGGTGACGTCGCGGGTCTCGATCTGGTCCTCGTAGGGCGCGATCATCTCCGGATCGAGCTCGGGGTCCTCGGGCTCGCGCAGCTCGCCCGTCTCGGGATCGACTTCGCGCTCTTCCTCCTCCTGCGCCTCGGCCGCTTCGGCGAGCAGCTTCTCCTCCAGCTCGGGCGGCAGGATCAGTTCGAAGACGAGGAAGTCGCCGGTTTCGTGGTCGAGGTCGACGCGGGCGTATTTGGCCGCTCCAGGCGTCTTCTTGTAAGCGGAGAGGAGCGCGTCGGCGAGCGCGTCCATCAGCTTGTCGGCGGAGATCCCCTTCTCCTGCTCCAGTGCCTTGACTGCTTCGACGATCTCCTTGCTCACTGGATCTCCTTGTGATTGCGGTACTTGGGGCCGGGCGAGGAAACCTCCAGCGCGTACTCGGCCCGCAGGTGGTTGAGGTGGTGGGTGACCCGTTCGCAGAGGGCGAGGTCGACGCCCTCGGGATGGTCGATGAAGAGGCGCAGCGCTTCTTTGCTCGGCTGCTCGAGCGCGACCAGGTCGAGCTCGGAGTCGAGCTCGCTGAGCTGGTGTTGGATGTCTTGCTGGAGGTCTGCCATTGGCGTTGAGGCGTAAAAAAAGTGGGCCAGGCCCACTTCCGGAACTGCGGTGAGACGAAAAGCTGAAAGCGAGTATAGCTCGGTCTAGCCGTAGGGCCAGCGGGCCTGTCGCCGCAGGAACCCCCACCCCTTCCGGTAGCTAAAGCTTCCTCAGGGGCGGGCGCCGCCTACGGCGCCACCCGCTGGAGCTACGTCTTCGGCTGAGCTGCCCGGGTTCGAAGCTGGTCGACTCTCTGGAGGATCTTTTCGGCCACAACGTCCTTCGAAGCTTGCGGGACCTCCGTGTCGCTCGCTGAGTCGATCAGGGTTACGGCGTTTTCTTGGCTCTCGAAGCCGATTGCGGGGTTCGAGATGTCGTTGAGGACTATTAGGTCGGCGTTCTTCCGCTGCAGCTTCTCCCTCGCCCGGCTGACGTTGTCGCCGGCTTCGGCGGCGAAGGCGACTACGGTCTGCTCATCGGTCCGTGTTGCCGTGAGGCCGGCGAGGATGTCTTCGGTGGGCTCCAGGTGGAGGTCGAGGGAGGCGTCGCGGGTTAGCTTGCCGAGTGCAACGTCGCTTGCCTTGAAGTCGGCGGGGGCGGCGGCCATTAGGAGGAGCCTGGGAATCGGGGAACTCGGCTCGGGCCGCGTCGGCTAGCTGCGCGGTGGTCTCGACGTCGATGCGGTGGATGCCGGGGGGCTCGGGGAGGCTGACGTTGGCGGCGATCAGGGTGACGTCTGCGCCGCGGCGGGCGGCGGCGGCGGCAAGGGCGATGCCCATGCGGCCGCTGGAGCGGTTGCCGAGGAAGCGGACGGAATCGATCGGCTCGCGGGTGCCGCCCGCGGTGACGAGGACTCGCAGGCCGTCCCAGGGGCGCTCGCCGGTGGGCAGCTCGGCTTCGACGCGGGCCAGCAGGCTGGCGGGGTCGGGGAGGCGACCCTTGCCGTGCTCGCCGCGCGAGGCGAGAGCGCCCTCGTCGGGGTCGATCACGGTCACGCCGCGCTCGCGCAGGGTCGCCAGGTTGGCCTGGGTGGCCGCGTCTGCGTACATGCGGTCGTTCATCGCCGGCGCGAGGAGGCGCGGTGCCGTGCAGGCGAGGAAAGAGGTGGTGACCATCGAGTCGGCGGCGCCGGTGGCGAGCTTGGCGACCGTGTTGGCCGAGGCCGGGGCGATCAGGTAGGCGTCGCAGTTGGTGGCCAGCTCGAGGTGGCCAATCGGGTCGTGCGAGGGAGCGAGATCGCCGGGAAAGGCACCCCGCATCGGGTCGCGGTCGAACTCGGAGAGCAGCACGGGCGCGCCGACGATGCCCTCGAAGGAGGCGGCACCGACGAAGCGGGTCGCGCCTTCGGTCATCAGCACGCGGACGCCATGGCCTGCCGTCGTCGCCAGGCGCGCCAACTCAAGCGCCTTATAGGCGGCAATCCCTCCGCTTACGCCGAGCAGGATTCTGGCCATGGCTGTTCCTCGTGGTCCGGCCGTGCCGGAGCGCGCTTAGGAGCGGTACTCGTACTTCAGCTTGCCCTGGGCGACCTCTTCGAGCGCGACCGAGAGGTAGTTCCTGTCGCCGGGGATATCGACCATCGGCGGCGGGTACTCGCCGAAGCTGCCCTCGCCGAGGCTGTGGTAGTAGCTGTTGATCTGACGGGCCCGCTTGGCGGCGACGACTACGGCCGCGTAGTGGGAGTCAGTGTGGTCAAGGAGCTTGTCAACGCGTGGTTTGATCATTCGGCTGCGGAGTCTAGAGGTATGCCGAGCTCGGCGCGCACGATCCCCTCCAGCTCGGCGGCGGCGCGGTCGAGATCGTCGTTGACGACGGTGTGGGCGAACTCGCCCTGGGCGGCCAGCTCCTGCTCGGCGACCTCGAGCCGGGCGTCGATCGCCTCGAGGCTGTCGGTGCCGCGCGACTCGAGCCGGCGACGCAGCGAGGCCGGGTCCGGCGGGGCGATGAAGACCTGCACCGACTCGCGCATCGCCGCCCGCACCTGGCGCGCGCCCTGGACCTCGATCTCCAGCACCACCGAGTGACCCTCGTCGAGGCGGTGCGCACCTCAGACCGCAGCGTGCCGTAGCGATGACCGCTGTAAGTGGCGAACTCGAGGAAGTCTTCCGCCGCGATCCGCTGATCGAATTCCTCGGGGTCAGGAAGTGGTAGTCACGCCCATTGTTCTCCCCCTCGCGCGGCTCGCGCGTGGTCGCCGAGATCGAGAGCTCGAGATCGGGCACCCGCTCGAGCAGCGTCGAGATCAGTGTTCCCTTGCCAACTCCCGAGGGGCCGGTGATGACGAAGACCTTGGCCATGCGGCCGCGAATACTGACCGGGGCTATCGGCGGAGCTGCGAGACGAGCTCTGCTCGTTGGCGCTCAGACAGGCCGCCGATCGTCTTCGAGGGCGAGATCCGGCACTGGTTGAGAATCCGGTTGGTCTTCACCCGACCGTACTTGGGCACGGCGAGGAGCATGTCGAAGACCTTGGCCGTGAGCACGTACTCGGGCGGGTCCAGAAGCAGGGCGTGGATGTTGGCCTTGCCCGCTTTGAGGTCCTTCTTCAGCTTGGCCCGCGCGGTGCGGATGTCGTTGGCGCGTTTGAGGGCGTCCATCCGCTGATCCAGCGAGCGCTCGGGGGCGGCGGCTGAGGTCTTGACCGGGGCAGGCATGTGGGCGGCGAGTATAGCCGCGGGTCGCGGGCGTGCAAGGCCCTAAGACCTGAAAACGCCGAAATTCACCTGAACCTCCAGTCGAGGTTTAGGCGGGGTCGCCGATCCGAGCGCCACTTCGACGGGCTTCGAGCGCTCCGGCGATCTCGCCCGCTACCCGGCTGCCGGCCCGCGGGTCGCGAAAGCTCTCGGTGCCGACCGCGACCAGGGAGGCGCCCGCTTGGAGGAATTCGACGGCGTCGGCACCGCTCGAGATCCCACCCATGCCGACGATCGGAATGCTCACCGCGGCAGCAACGGCGCGGAGCTGGGCGACGGCCACCGGCCTCACTGCCGGGCCGGAAAGCCCTCCGTGTCCGGCGGCGATGCCCGGCTTCCCTGTGGCCGGGTCGATCGCGCTTGCCTTGAGCGTGTTGATCAGCGAGACCGCGTCAGCCCCACCCTGCTCGGCCGCCGCCGCGACATCGGCAGGGTTCGCGACGTTGGGCGTCAGCTTCACGATCAACGGCTTCTCGCTCAGCGGACGCAGCGCTTCCAGCAGCGCCTCCGTCTCACTCGGCTGCTCGCCGACGATCAGGCCCGAGTGCACGTTTGGGCACGAGACATTGAGCTCGATCGCCGCGACCTCGTCCCTCTCCCCCACGCCTTTGACAAGTCGCGCGAACTCATCGTGCCCGGTCGCCATCACCGAGACGATCAGCGGAACTGGGAGCTGTGCGAGCTCAGGCAGATCCTCGACGAGAAACCCCGCCAACCCCTTGTTGGGCAACCCAATCGAGTTGATCATCCCCGCCGGCGTCTCCCAGATCCGCTGCGGCTCGTTGCCCGCTCTTGGCTCCGGAGTGATCGTCTTCGAGACAAACGCCGAGAACGGGAATTCCGCCAGGAGTTCATCGCCAAAGACACGCCGCGCGGCAATCGCGTCAAACGTTCCCGACGCGTTGACCACCGGGTGTGCCAACTCGATCCCGCAAAACTCCACCATGCCTGACTGCCCCGCTTCGTCCCTGGGCCGGCCCGCTGGTTCGTGGCTGCCGGGGGGTGGCGCCGTAGGGGGGCCCGCCGCCGAGGAAGCTTTAGCTACCGCAGGCAGTGGGGGGTCCCCTGCGGCGACAGCACCCGCCGGCCCCCCACGCAACACGGGCCCATCAACACAGAGGCGAATAAAGCCGCCCCCAGGCTTGGGCACCGCGCAGCCGTAGCAGGCGCCATAGCCGCAGGCCATCGGGGACTCCATCGCGAGCTCACAGAGGACATCGGCTGCTGTGCAGACAGCGGCGACCGCATCGAGCATCTGCGGCGGGCCGCAGGCGTAGACGACGGCGCTGGCCGCGTCGTCGCCTTCGAGCATCGTCGCGAGCAGGTCGGTGACGTAGCCGTGATGGCCGGCGTGGCCATCGTCGCTGGCGAGTTTGATCTCACAGCAGGAGAAGAGCTCGTCGAGGCCGCCGGAATGGGCTGCGTCGCGGAAGCCAAGCAGCACGCGGGTGGGGATGTTCTTCGCGGCGAAGCTGCGGCGCAGGAGCGCCAGCGGCGCGATCCCGATGCCGCCGCCGACCAGGATCGCCCCGGCGACGCCGGGCGCCAGCTCGCGCGGCGCCGAGAACGAGTTGCCGAGGGGGCCGTTGAGCCAGACGCTCTCCCCCGCCTCGAGCTCGCAGAGGCGGTCGGTGCCGGGGCCGATGCCCTCGATCAGGAAGTCGAGGCGGGTGCCGCCGCCTGCCGGGCCGGTCTCGGCGACCGAGAGCGCGCGGGGCAGGAACGGGCGGCCGCCACTCTGCTCCCAGTGCCTCTCCGTGGCAAGCATGTAGAACTGCCCCGGCCGCGGCTCGGGCCCCTCCTCGTCGACCAGGGAGAAGAGGCGGTAGCCGCCGCTGGCCCGGCTCTCGGAGACTTCGCACAGCCGCCGCCCAAACGGCGCCGTCATCGCGCCTGCTCGGGGCCGACGGGCCGCAAACGTGTCGATATGTCACGTTTGCGGCCCGTCGGCCCGTCGGCCCCGTCGGCCCCGTCGGTCCTGGGAGGGCGTGGATCTCTTGGAGGGAGCGGACGTCTGAGCTGCCTTCGATCTTGGCGGCGATCGCGCGCACGGCGGCGCTGGCGCCGGTCATCGTGGTCACGCAGGGGACGTTGTGGCGGACCGCGGCGGTGCGGATCTCATAGCCGTCGGCTCGGGCGCCCGAGCCGGTCGGGGTGTTGATCACGAGGTCGCAGCGGCGCTCGCGGATCAGGTCGACGACGTTCGGCGAGCCCTCGGCGATCTTGTTGATCGGGGTGACCGGCACCCCCATCGTCGAGATCGCCTGGGCGGTGCCGGCGGTGGCGATCAGCTCGAAGCCGAGGTCGTGGAGCTGGGTGGCAATCTGGGTCGCCGCCGGCTTGTCGGTGTCGGTGACGGTGATGAAGACCGCGCCCTCGGTCGGCAGCGAGACGCCGGCCGCCGCCTGGGCCTTGCCGAAGGCGGTGGGGAAGTCGCCGGCGATGCCCATCACCTCGCCGGTGCTCTTCATCTCCGGCCCGAGCACCGAGTCGGCACCGGAGAAGCGGGCAAAGGGCAGCACCGCCTCCTTGACGCTGACCAGGCCGGCGGGCGGGTCGCGCAGCTCCTGGTCGGCGAGCTTCTCGCCCAGCATCAGGCGCGCCGCGACCTTGGCCAGCGGCACCCCGGTCGCCTTGGAGACGAAGGGGACCGTGCGCGAGGCGCGCGGGTTGGCCTCGATCACGTAGAGCTCGCCGCCGGCGACGGCGTACTGGATGTTGATCAGGCCGACGACGCCGAGCTCCAGCGCCATCCGCTTGGTCGTCGCGCGGATCTCGTCGAGCATCTCGGCGCCGAGGCTCATCGGCGGGATCACGCAGGCCGAGTCGCCGGAGTGCACCCCGGCCTCCTCGACGTGCTGCATGATCCCGGCGACGTGGGCGTCGCTGCCGTCGGCCAGCGCGTCGACATCCACCTCGATCGCGTTCTCGAGGAAGCGGTCGAGCAGCAGCGGGTGCTCCTGGTCGGCCTTGACGTTGGCCTCCAGGTAGGCGGTCAGGTCGTCGATCGAGTAACAGATCTCCATCGCCCGGCCGCCGAGCACGTAGGAGGGGCGGACCAGCAGCGGGAAGCCGACCTCCTTGGCGATCTCCACCGCCTCCTCGGCCGAGAGCGCGGTGCCGTAGGGCGGGTGCTTGACACCGAGCTTGCGCAGCAGGGCGCCGAAACGGCCGCGGTCCTCGGCCAGGTCGATCGCGTCGACCGGCGTGCCGAGCAGGGGCACGCCCGCCTCCTCCAGAGCGCGGGCAAGCTTCAGCGGGGTCTGGCCGCCGAACTGGACGATCACGCCCTCGGGGCGCTCCTGCTCGCAGACGGCGAGCACGTCCTCGGCCGTCAGCGGCTCGAAGTAGAGGCGGTCGGAGGTGTCGTAGTCGGTCGAGACCGTCTCCGGGTTGCAGTTGATCATCACCGCGTCGCGGTCGAGCTCGCGCGCGGTCATCGCCGCGTGCACGCAGCAGTAGTCGAACTCGATCCCCTGGCCGATCCGGTTGGGGCCGGCGCCGAGGATGACGACCGAAGGGCGCTCGCCGCGGCGGACCTCGGAGGCCCCCGTGCCGGCCGATGGCCGCTCATGCGCCGAGTAGTAGTAGGGCGTGGCAGCCTCGAACTCGGCGGCGCAGGTATCGACCGACTTGTAGACGCGGGTCAGCCCGTCGGTGCCGTCGCCCTCGGTGGCGAGCGCCTGCAGCTCGCGCAGGAACCAGGGGTCGACCAGGCAGCGCGCGTGCACCGCCTCGACCGAGAGGCCGCGCTCGAAGGCGGCGAGGACCAGGTCGAAGCGCTCGGCGCAGGGCTTCTCCAGCGCCGTGAGCAGATCCTCGTCGCTCTCGGGGGACTCGGCCGGGGAGTCGAGCTCGCGCGAGCGCATCGCCTTGGCGAATGACTCGCGGAAGGTGCGGCCGATCGCCATCGCCTCGCCGACGCTCTGCATGTAGGTCGAGAGCTTGCCCTCCGCGCCGGGGAACTTCTCGAAGGCGAAGCGCGGGATCTTGGTCACCACGTAGTCGATCGTCGGCTCGAAGCTGGCCGGCGTCGCCCGGGTGATGTCGTTGGGGATCTCCTCCAGGGCGTAGCCGATGGCGAGCTTGGCCGCCATCTTGGCGATCGGGAAGCCGGTCGCCTTCGAGGCCAGGGCCGAGGAGCGCGAGACGCGCGGGTTCATCTCGATCACGGCGATCTCGCCGTTCTCTGGATTTACGGCGAACTGCACGTTGGAGCCGCCGGTCTCGACCCCGACGGCGCGGATCACCTTGATCGCCTGGTCGCGCAGGTCCTGGTAGAGCGCGTCGGTGAGGGTCTGCGCTGGCGCCACCGTGACCGAGTCGCCGGTGTGGACGCCCATCGGGTCGACGTTCTCGATCGAGCAGATGATCACGACGTTGTCGTTGTGATCGCGCATCACCTCGAGCTCGTACTCGCCCCAGCCGATCACCGACTCCTCGACCAGTACCTGGTTGATCGGGCTGGCGGCGAGGCCCTCGGAGACGACCTGGCGCAGCTCGGTCTCGGTCTCCCCCACGCCACCGCCCTGGCCGCCCATGGTGAAGGCCGGGCGGACGATCGCCGGCAGGGTGATGCGACCGTCGGCGAGCGCCGCCTCGACCTCGCCCAGCGTCTCGACCGTCATCGACCAGGGGATGCGCAGGCCGGCCTCGGTCATCGTCTGGCGGAACTCCTCGCGGTCCTCGGCGCGGCGGATCGCTTCGTTGTTGGCGCCAATCAGCTCGACCCCGTGCTTGTCGAGCGTGCCGTCCTCATACAGGGTCATCGCCAGGTTGAGCGCGGTCTGTCCGCCGAGGGTGGGCAGCAGCGCGTCGGGCCGCTCCTTTTCGATGATCCGGGTGACCGGGCCGGGCAGCAGCGGCTCGATGTAGGTCGCGGTGGCGAACTCGGGGTCGGTCATGATCGTCGCCGGGTTGGAGTTGACGAGGACGACCTCGTAGCCCTCCTCGAGCAGCACCTTGCACGCCTGCACGCCGGAGTAGTCGAACTCGGCCGCCTGGCCGATCACGATCGGGCCGGAGCCGATCAGGAGGATCTTCTCGATGTCGGTGCGCTTAGGCATTGGCCAGCTCCAGGAAGCTGTCGAAGAGGTGGCGGGCGTCGTGTGGGCCGGGGCCGGCCTCGGGGTGGTACTGGACCGTCGCCGCGCCGACCTCCCGCAGCACCAGGCCCTCGACCGTGCGGTCGTAGAGGTTGAGGTGGGAGAGCTCGGCGGCGCCGAAGTCGGTCTGCCAGCGCACCGGCTCGTCGGCCTCGATCCGCGGCTCGCCGCCGGGCCCCTGCACGGCGAAGCCGTGGTTCTGGGAGGTGATGTCGATCCGTCCCGTCGCCAGCTCCTTGACCGGGTGGTTGGCGCCGCGGTGGCCGAAGGGCAGCTTGAAGGTCTCCAGACCGACGGCGCGGCAGAGCAGCTGGTGGCCGAGACAGATGCCGAAGAGCGGCTTTTGGCCAACCAGCTCGCGCACGGTGTCGACGACGTAGCCGAGCGCGGCGGGGTCGCCGGGGCCGTTGGCGAGGAAGACGACGTCGGGGCCCTCGGCGAGCACCTGCTCGGGAGTCGAGGTGCAGGGCAGCAGGGTGAGCCTGCAGCCGCGCTCGCGCAGCTGGCGCACGATGTTGAGCTTGATCCCGGTGTCGATGCCGACCACGTGCGGGCCGCCCTCGCCCTCGAAGCGGATCGGCTCGGCGGGAGTGACGGTGCGGGCGAGGTCGGCGCCGTCCATCGTGGGCTCGGCGGCGACGCGCTCGCGCGCTTCGCTCTCGGCGGTGCCCGCCGGGAAGATGCCGCCGCGCATCGCGCCGCGGTCGCGGATGTGGCGGACGACGGCGCGGGTATCGACGCCGCCGATCGCCGGCACGCCGCAGTCGGCGAGCCAGTCGAGCCAGCCGCCCTCGGCGGTGGCGACGTCCTCGCCGTTCTTGGGGTCGCGCATGACGACCCCGCGGGCATGGGCGCGGTCGGACTCCATCGCCGCCGCCGAGACCCCGTAGTTGCCGATCAGCGGGTAGGTGAAGACGATGATCTGCCCGGCGTAGGAGGGATCGGTGACCGACTCCTGGTAACCGGTCATCCCCGTGTTGAACACAACCTCACCCGTGACCGCCCCCTCAGCCCCACAGGTAACCCCGTCGAACCGAGCCCCATCCCCCAGCAGCAGGAACCCCTCGCCCTCGCTCATCGTTCCGGTGCGCCTTTTCCGTCTATATCGGGGATAAAGCGCACCGGAAGGGTGGGGGTCATGCCGCTACTCCCATTGAGAAGGTGCGGAGGCGGTAGGCGATTTGGCCGCCGGCCAGGGTCATTTGGACGCGGCCGGTGAGCTCCTCGCCGTCGCACCAGGAGTTGGAGGAGCGGCTCTCGTAGCCGTCCTCGCCGACGGTCCAGCGGGCCGAGAGGTCGCAGAGGGCGATGTTGGCCTCGCTGCCCGGGGTGAGCGAGGGGCGCTCGACCTCGAAGGGGGCGGCGCCGCCGGCAAGGCGCTCGATTAGGAGGGCGAGCTCGATCGTGCCCGGCAGAACCAGGTCCGTGTACAGCGCCGCGAAGGCTGTCTCGAGCCCGGTCACGCCCATCGCTGCCTGCTCGTAGGGAACCTCCTTTTCCTCCGGCGCGTGCGGAGCGTGGTCCGTTGCGATGCAGTCGACCGTGCCGTCGCGCAGCCCGTCGATCAGGGCCTGGCGATCGGCCTCGCTGCGCAGCGGCGGGTTCATCTTGAAGCGGTGTGGGTCGAGCGAGCGCACCGCCTCGTCGGTGAGGCAGAGGTGGTGCGGGGAGGCCTCGCAGGTGATCTGCACCCCGGCGGCCTTGGCGACGCGGACGGCCTCTACCGACTCGGCGGCGGAGAGGTGCTGAACGTGGATGCGACCGTCCTCGTAGCCGGCGATCGCGGCGTCGCGGGCGATCATCGTCGACTCCGAGATCGAGGGCACGCCGTCGAGACCGAGCGCGGCCGAGACCGGGCCCTCGTGCATCACGCCGCTGCCGGAGAGATCCGGGGTCCTCCTCGTGCAGGGCGATCGTGCCGCCACAGAGGCGCTGGTACTGGAGGGCGCGACGCAGGACGAGGGCGCTGCGGACCGGCAGGCCGTCGTCGCTGAAGCCAGCCGCGCCGGCCTCGCGCAGCGAGGCCATCTCGGTCAGCTCCTCCCCCTCCATCGCGCGGGTGACGGTGGCGAGGAAGCCGACCCTGACCGCGGCGGCGGCGCTCGCGTCGGCCAGCAGCGCCTCGACGTCGGCGGGCTCGGAGACCGGCGGCTCGGTGTTGGCCATCGCCAGCACGCCGCAGTAGCCACCGGCGGCGGCGGAGCGGGCGCCGGTCTCGATGTCCTCCTTGTGCTCCTGGCCGGGCGTGCGCAGGTGGACGTGCGGGTCGAAGAAGGCCGGGAAGGCGTGCAGGCCCTCGGCCTCGACCACCTCCAGCTCGCCCACATCGGCGCTGCCGGGAGCGGCCAGCTCGGCGATCGCGCCGTCGCGGACGACGACGTCGTGAGGGGCGTCTATCCCGGCCGCCGGGTCGAGCACCGCGGCGCCGCGCAGGACCAGGTTCGCGCTCTCCCCGGCGCGCATCTCGAGTCTCGTGCGGCTCACGCCGGTTGCCCGATCGGGGTCGCGTGACCGTTGCCGAGTGCCGGCGCCGGCTCTTCGTCGCCGGCGGCGAGCAGCTCGTAGAGGATCGCCATGCGGACGACGAGGCCGGCGGCGACCTGCTCGGCGATCAGCGACTGGGGCGAATCGACCACCTCGCCGGAGATCTCAACGCCGCGGTTGACCGGCCCCGGGTGCATCAGCAGCTGTTTGCGGCCGAGCCGGCGCGAGTCGATCTGGAAGTGGGCCGCGTACTCGCGCAGCGAGGGGACGAAGCTCTCCCGCATCCGCTCGTGCTGCAGGCGCAGGGCGTAGACGACGTCGGCCTCGGCCATGCCGTCGAGTGAGTGGGTGACCGCGCAGCCGAGCTGCTCGAGCCCGCGCGGAATCAGGGCCGGCGGGCCGCAGACGGTCACCTCCGCCCCCATCGCCCTGAAGGCGATCAGGTTGGAGCGGGCGACGCGGCTGTGCAGCACGTCGCCGACGATCCAGACCCGCTTGCCCGCCAGTGAGCCGAGGCGGCGGCGCAGGGCGTAGACGTCGAGCAGCGCCTGGCTGGGGTGCTCGTGCTTGCCGTCGCCGGCGTTGATCACGGCGGCATCGGCCCAGCCGGCGACCAGCTGGGCGGCGCCGGCGTAGGGATGGCGCAGCACGATCGCAGCGGGGTCATAGGCGGAGAGGGTCGCGACGGTGTCCTTCAGCGACTCGCCCTTGTCGACGGAGGAGCCCGCCGCCTTGACCGAGACCAGATCGGCGGAGAGGCGCTTGGCGGCGAGCTCGAAGGAGGCGCTTGTGCGGGTGCTCGCCTCGTAGAAGAGGGTGACCACGGTGCGGCCGCGCAGGGTCGGCACCTTCTTGATGTCGCGCCGGCCGACCTCGGCGAAGCTCTCGGCCCGGTCGAGGATCGCCTCGATCTCGGCTTTGGAGAGCTGCTCGATCGAGAGCAGGTGCCTCATCCGCCGACCTCCGCCGGTTGCGCGTCGGCGATCGCGACCTCGTCGCTGCCGTCGAGCTCCTCGAGGTGGACGTTGACCCGCTGCTCGCGGCCGGTCGGCAGGTTCTTGCCGACGTAGTCGGGGCGGATCGGCAGCTCGCGGTGGCCGCGGTCGCAGAGGACGGCGAGCTGAACCCGCTGCGGCCGGCCGTAGTCGAAGAGGGCGTCGATCGCTGCCCGCACGGTGCGGCCGGTGAAGAGCACGTCGTCGACGAGGACGACGGTGCGGCCGGCGAGGTCGAAGTCGATGTGGGAGGCGTGGACCACCGGCTGTGTGGCGGGGGACTTGGCGCCGACGTCGTCGCGGTAGAAGGAGATGTCGATATCGCCGATCGGCAGCTCGACACCGGTCAGCTCGGCGAGCGTGGCGTGCAGACGACGAGCGAGCAGGGCGCCGCGAGTGTGGATGCCGACGATCGCCAACGTCGCGGGATCGGGGTTCTTCTCGGCGATCTCGTGGGCGATCCGCCGCAGCGTCCGCCTCAAATCGTCGCGCTGGAGCACGACCGTCTCGTTCACCGCCTACATTGCTCCTTCTGGGCCTCGCGGGACCCGGGTTAAAGGACGCGGCCAGCGTAGCAGGGGGTTGGGACGGTCGGGGGCGGTCCCGGGGCCGGCTTCGCCGGGAGCTCCCCGGGACCGCCCCCGACCGTCCCCTCGTGAGACGCTGTCCGCCAATGGCGCGGGTTCGAGAGGTCATTGCAGAGCACGAGGCGGCTGGGCGAAGCTTCGAAGCGGCCGGAGTTGGGAGCTTCGTCAGGGAGCAGGGCGATGGGGCGCCTGTGGTGCTGCTGCACGGGGTGCCGGTCAGCTCCTTTCTCTATCGGAGGGTTCTGCCCGAGCTCGCCGCCCGGGGCTTGCGCGGCGTCGCCTTCGACTTTCCCGGCCTCGGCCTGGCCCAGCGGCCGCGCGGCTTCGACTACAGCTGGAGCGGGCTGGCGAGCTGGGCCGGGGCGGCAATCGACGCGCTCGGGATCGAGCGCTGCCACCTGGTCGTCCACGACATCGGGGGGCCGATCGGCTTCGAGTGGGCGATCCGCAACCCGGACCGGGTGCTCTCGCTGACCGCGCTCAACACGCTGGTCGACGTGGCGAGCTTCCGCCGGCCCTGGCCGATGCACCCGTTCTCACTGCCCGGCGTCGGCGAGGCCTGGCTCGCCGCAATGGTGCGCCCGGCCTTCCGCCAGATCTACTACCTGGTCGGGATCGAGGACCGCAAGGCCGTGCCGGGCGCCGAGGTCGACGCCCACCATGCCCTGCTCAAGCGCGGCGACCGCGGCCGGGCGTTCCTGAAGATCATGCGCGGCTTCGAGCTGAGCGACGCCAAGGAGCGCTTCTTCTTCGACGGGCTCGCGAGGCGCCAATACCCCGCCCAGGTCGTCTGGGGCGAGAAGGACACGATGCTCGGCGCCAAGCGCCGCGCGGCGGTGCGACGGGCCCTCGGTCTGGAGGAGGAGACGCTGCTGGCGGCCAAGCACTTCCTACAGGAGGACCGCGCGGCCGAGATCGCCGGCGCGGTCGCCGAGCTAGCCCTCTGAGGAGGGCGCCGGCTCGGGCATGGGGCGCTCGCGGGCGCCGTTGGCGATCAGCTCGGGCTCGCCGCGCTCGGGGAACGGGATCTCGATCAGGTCGAAGTCTTTGGGCGCGACGCTGGGCTCGAAGACGTCGCGGGCCTCTTCCAGCACGGTGCCGACGTGGTAGCGCGAGGAGATGTGGACCAGGGCGAGCATCTTGACGTGGGCCTCGCGGGCGACCGCGGCGGCCTGGCCGACCGTGGAGTGGCCGGTGTCGGCGGCGCGCTGCACCTCCTCCTCGGAGAAGCTGGCGTCGTGGATCAGCAGGTCGGCGTCGGCGGCCGCCGCCACGGTCGAGTGACAGGGGGCGGTGTCGCCGGTGAGGGCGACGATGCGCCCCGGCCGCGCCTCGCCCAAAACCTGCTCGGGGCGCACCGAGCCGTCGCTTCCCGCGACCTCCTCCCCCCTCTGCAGCGCCGCGAAGGCGGGCCCTTCGGCGACGCCGAGCCGCTTCGCCGCCTCCGGGTCGAAGCGCCCCGGCCGCTCTTCCTCGATCAACACGTAGCCGTTGGCCCGCACGCTGTGCTCGACCGCGAAGGCCTGCACCTCGGCGCCGTCGTGGCGCACCGCTTCGCCGGGGTCGATTTCGATCAGGTCGATGCTGTAGTCGGTGCGGCCGATCAGCCGGCCCAGCGTCTTGAACAGGTCGCGCAGGCCGCGCGGCCCGTAGATCGTCAGCGGCTCCTCGCGGGCGGTCAGGTCATAGGTCTTGAGCAGGCCCGGCAGGCCGAGGATGTGGTCGGCGTGGAAGTGGGTGAGGAAGATCTCGTCGACCTGGGTCAGCCCCAGCGAGCGCTGCAGCTGGCGCTGCGTGCCTTCGCCGCAGTCGAACAGCATGCGCCGGCCGCCGCGGACGAGCATGACGCTCGCGGTCGAGCGCCGCGCCGAGGGCACCGAGCCGCCGGTGCCGAGGAAGATCGCCGAGAGATCCATGCGAGCCTGCGAGCTTAGGCGACGCGGACGTTTCGCCACCCGAAGCTAGACTGGCCCCTGAGCGCCCGTAGCTCAGCTGGATAGAGCGCCGCCCTCCGGAGGCGGAGGCCACAGGTTCGAATCCTGTCGGGCGCGTCTCACCGTGCCCGGCGGCCGCGACTCAGGCGACCTTGATGCGAGCCCGCCACTCCTCGCGGTCAAAGCGCGCGGCTCGGTCTCGGCGAGGAAGTCCTCGAGCACGGCGACGAAACGAGCCGGCTGCTCGATCTGGGGCAGGTGGCCGACGCCGTCGAAGACCTCCAGCCTGCTGCCGGGCAGGGCGCGGTGGGCGCCCTCGCCGTGGCCTACCGGGATGATCGGGTCGCGGGCGCCCCAGACGATCAGCATCGGGATCTGCTCGGCCAGGTAGAGGCGGTCGGAGGCGGCGACGCGCTGCCCCTCGGTTCCGACCACCGAGCGCAGTGTCGCGAGGAAGGCCTTGCGGCGATGCGGCGCGCAGGACCGGACTCACCTCGGGCCCGAGGCCGCCGCTGGAGACGAGGACGAGCCGCTCGACCAGCTCGGGGAACTGCATCGCAACGCCGCCTCCAAGCGAGTGGCCGGGCAGGTCGGGGGCGATCACCGTGTGCCGGCGCGCCAGCGGCTCGATCACCTCGCGCCAGTTCTCGCAGGTGCCGGCCATGCCGTGGATCAGCAGCAGGACCGGGCCGGCGCCGCCGCCGAGATAGCTGGTCTCGCGACCGTGCAGCGTCACCGTCTTGGGACTGACCTCAGTCTGTAGGACCGCCGTCGCGCGTTTGGTCACACCTAAACGGTAGCTTGCGGCCAAGCCGTGGCCGACGAAAGCAAGATCCGCCCCCCTCGCGGCGCCCTGATCGTGATCGCGATCGGGCTGATCGCGACCGTCGCCGCCGCCCTGCTCGCGACCGACAAGGCGAGCGGCGAAGCGGCCCGGCTCGAATGGGTGCGTAAGGTGCCGATGGCCGACTCGCGGCCCGCGCCGCTGCCGGGCGGGACGACGATGCAGCTGGTCGACGGCTCGATCCGCACGACCGGCCTCAACGTCAGCGGCTACTCGCTGTTCCGGGTCTCCACGCGACTGCGGATCGGCGCCGGCGCCCCGATCGGCGGCGGCCGCATCCTCTGCTCGGTCAACGGCGCCGGCCCGGCGGAAATTGCGCAGAGCGGCGGTGGCCTGCGCGCAACCTATCCGCGCTCCAGCGCCGGGCTCTTCAACCAGGAAGTCCCCGAAGCGATCCTGCTCGACTTCAGCTCGCACGGCACCGAACTCGCGGTGCTCGAACTGGACGGGCTGCCCGGGCACTGGAGCACCGAGAAGGGCGCCAAGCTCGAATGGCCCGAATACCAGCCCGGCGTCGAGCACCTCGAATACTTCCTCCCGGAAGGCAAGCCGAAGCAGGATCTGGTGTTGCCCTTCGAGACGGTCTGGCGGACGACGGCGCCCCCCGGCGCCAAGGTCGCCTGCACGCTCACCACCAGCGCCGGCAAGACGACCGTGCGCACCGGCCTGACGCTGAAGAAGTTGCCGCCGCCGATCGACGAAGAAGCCGAAGAAGAAAAAGAGGAAGAACGCGAAGAACGCGAAGCCGAAGCGGGCGAAGCGGAAAACGGCTGATCGGGTCTAGCCCGGCGGCGCGACCAGCAGCTCGGGCCCTTCCTCACTGCCCTTGCCGACCTTGTTCAGCTTCGGGTTGGCGGGGGCGCTCTGCATCCGCGCCGCCGGCAGCGGCCCGCACATCGCCACCGCCTCCTCGAGCTCGAGGTCGGGGCGCAGCCAGGCGGCCTCGGCCTCGGCGTTGGGCAGGATCGCCGGCATCCGGTCGTGGACCTTGGCGACCAGCTCGTTCGGGGTCGTGGTGACGATCGTGCAGCTGTAGAGCCAGCCGTCGTCGAAGCCGCGGTCGTCGGGGTCCTCCCACTCCTTGCGCGTGCAGAGGCCGGCGAAGGCGAAGGTATCGCCGCCGTCGACGGTGAAGCGCCAGGGCTGGCGCGGCTGCTTGGGGTCCTCGGCCTTCATCCACTCATAGAAGCCATCGGCGACGATCAGGCAGCGGTGGCGGAACTTGCCGACCAGCGGCGAGTAGGCGCGGCTCGAGGTCAGGTTCTCGGCCTTGGCGTTGATCATCCGGTAGCCGACCTTGAGGTCCTTGGCCCAGCGCGGCACCAGGCCCCAGCGCATCAGCCGCGCCTCGCGCTCGCCCCGCGCCGCCTCATCGGGGTCGGGCGAGGAGCGCACCGTCAGCACCTCCTGCGTGGGGGCGACGTTGAAGCGGCCGAGCGCGCCTTCGACCTTCTTCAGGCGCTCCGCGGTCGGGGCGGGCGCGTTGCCCGCGGAGTTCCGCTCCAGCGCCTTCTCCAGCTCGACCTGGAAGTGGTCGGCGATCTTCTTCGTGTCCTTGGCCGTGACCGTGAATCGTCCGCACATGCGGCCAGGGTAGCCGGGCCGGCAGCGCTATTCCGGAGCGATCAGCTCGACCGTCGGGAAGTAGGTGCGGTAGCGGCTCGCGTCGCGGGTGAGCAGGCGCAGGCCGGCGACGGCCGCGTGGGCGCCGATGAAGAAGTCGGGGAGGGGCGCGAGCTTGTTTCCCCCACGGTTCCGGTAAGCAGCGAAAGCCCGGCCGGCCAGGAAGGCGGCGGGCCACGGAATCGGGACCCGCTCGATGCCCTGTACGGCGAGGGCCTCCTGACACGCCTCAGCGGTCCGGTAGCCGATCGAGACCTCGGCGAAGACGACTTGGTCGACGAACACGGGGCCCGCGTCGAGGGCCTCGATCAGGGCCTCGATCGACCAGGCGGCCCACTGTTGGTCGCGGACCACGACGTCGATCAGGACGTTTGAATCGATCAGGGTTGCCGGCACGACGTTCTAAGCGCCCCGACCCCAATCCTCTCCCCGGGTGAGCCGCATGATCTCCTCGGTGGTCATCGTGAAGTCCTTGCCCGACTCCTGCAGATGGCGAACGACCTCCTCTCCACGGCGGCGGCCCGTGCGCGACTTGCGAATTCGCGCCTCCTTGGTGCCGGGGATGAATTCGACCTCGGCGCCGGGAAGAAGGCCCAATTCGTCGCGGATGGCCTTGGGGATCGTGACCTGGCCCTTGCTGGTGATCTTGGACATGAGGTAAGAGTAGCACTGGTATTACTCTTACTTGACCCCCGATCGGGGACGTGCCTCGGGACGCTCGCGGTACCACTCGAGCGTGCTGCGCAGACCGTCGGCCAGCTCGACCTGGGGACTCCAGCCGGTCAGCTCGCGCAGCTTGGTCGAGTCGACGTACTGGCGGTCGATCTCGCCATCGGGCGTGCCCGAGCCGAGGTATTCGGGCTCGATCCCGGTGCCGGCCGCGGCGGCGATCTCCTCGACCACCTCGCGCACCGAGTGCGGGCGCTCGCCGCCGGCGTTGAAGGCCTCTCCCCCGGTCTCGCCGCGGTCGAGCGCGGCCTCGATCGCGAGGTACGCGGCGACGGCGTCGTCGACGTGGAGGAAGTCGCGCTCGGGGCTGCCGTCGGAGCGGATCAGCGGCGGGCGGCCGTCGAGCACGGCGATCGTCGTCTCCGGGATCAGGCGGGAGAAGTTGAGGTCGCCGCCGCCGTAGATGTTGGCGAAGCGGGTGACCGCCAGGGGCAGGCCGTAGGCGTTGGCATAGCTGCGGGCGACGATGTCGGCGGCTGCCTTGCTGGCGTCATACGGGTAGGCGGCGCGCAGTGGGAAGTCCTCGCGGTAGGGCAGCTCGGGGCTGGCGCCGTAGGCCTTGTCGGAGGAGGCGAAGACGACCCGCGAGGTGCCGTGCTCGCGGCATGCCTCGAAGACGTTCCAGGCCCCGCGCACGTTGACTTCGAGCGTCTCCAGCGGCGACTGGCGGGCGACGCCGACGATCGTCTGCGCGGCGAGATGGAAGACCGCGTCGCAGCCGGCCACCGCTGTGGCCACGGCGTCGGCGTCGCGCAGGTCCCCCTCGGCCAACTCGACCTGGTCGCGCAGTCCGAGCAGGTCGAGTCCTGACAGCCGCGGGCCACCGACGTCGGCTGTGCGCGGGTCGGGCCGATCGAGCACCCGCACCTCGTTGCCCCGCTCGAGCAGGGCTGCCACCAGGTGGGAGGCGACAAAGCCGTGGGCACCCGTGACCAGCGCGCGATTCATGCCCCGTCCCCATTCCGGTGCGCTTTATCCCTGCATGAAGGGGAAAAGGCGCACCGGAAGCTCATTGGGGCACCCCACTCGCTGTGAAGGTGGGCCAGGGGGCAGAACCTGAGGCCCAGAGGTCGTTGAGCTCGACCGCGTCCTTGTAGGTGTCCATGCAGTCCCAGAAGCCCTCGTGTCGATAGGCGCCGAGCTGGCCGTTGGCGGCCAGACGCTCAAGCGGCTCGCGCTCGAGCACGCTGTCCTCGCCGACGTACTCCAGCGCGCCGGGCTCGAAGCAGAAGAAGCCACCGTTGATCCAGTGCTCGCTGCGGGGCTTCTCGACGAAGCCCTCGACCTTGTCGTCGGCGCCGAGCTCGGCGACGCCCCATTGCAGGTGGGGCTGCACGACCGTAACGGTGCCAAGTGCGCCCTGCTCCCGGTGGAAGTCGAGAAGCGAGCCCAGGTCGATGTCGGCGACGCCGTCAGCGTAGGTGGCGCAGAACGTTCCGCCCTCGAGCCGCCCGCCGAGCCGAGCGATCCGCCCGCCCGTCGGCGTGTCGAGCCCCGTGTCCACGCACTCGACCTCCACCCCACCCGGCCAGCTCTCCGCCGCGACGAACTCCTCCACCATCGCCCCCAGGTATCCGGTGGCGAGAAGGAAGCGCTTAAACCCCTGCGCCGCGTAGATCCCAATCACATGCCAAACGATCGGCTTCGCACCGATCTCCACCAGAGCCTTGGGCACCGACTCGGTCCGCTCCCGCAGCCTGGTGCCACGCCCTCCGCAGAGGATGACGACGGGTGGCTTCATCTTTTTGGCGCCCACCCCAGAGGGAAAAAGTGCGAAGCGCGCTCACCCGCAACTGCAGGGAGAATCGTCACCTCGGCGCCGTCGTCGATCTGCGTCTCCAGTCCCTGCTGGAAGCGGATGTCCTCGCCGCTGACGTAGACGTTGACGAAGCGGCGCAGGTCGCCGTCCTGGGTGATCCGCTCGCGCAGGGTGCCGTGGGCCTCGAAGACCGCGTCGAGCACCTCGCCGACGGTGCCGCCGGCGACCTCGAGCTCGGCCTCGCCGTCGGTGGCGGCGCGCAGCTGGGTCGGGATCTTCACGGTGACTGCCATCAGACGCTTACCTCCTGGGCAAACTCGGACTCGAAGCTCTCGAGCCGGGGGTCGATCTCGTGCATGCGGAACCTATCGCGGGTCGCGTCGAGCGTCTTCAGGCCCTCGCCGGTGATGTAGACGACGACGCGCTCGCCGGCCGCCAGCTCACCGCGATCGGCCAGCTTCTTCAGCACGCCGACGGTGACGCCGCCTGCCGTCTCGGTGAAGATGCCGGTGGTCTCGGCCAGCAGGCTGATCCCGTCGCGGATCTCGGCGTCGGTTACCGAGTCGATGCCGCCGCCGGTGCGGCGGGCCTGCTCGACCGCGTAGGGGCCGTCGGCGGGGTCGCCGATCGCCAGGCTCTTGGCGATCGTGTCGGGGCGCTGCGGCTTGCAGACGTCCCAGCCTTCGGCGAAGGCGGTCGCGACCGGGCTGCAGCCCTCGGCCTGGGCGCCGTTGAAGACCGGCTGCTTGCCCTCGACCAGGCCGATGTCGAGCCACTCCTGGAAGCCGCGGCCGACCTTGGTGAAGAGCGAGCCCGAGGCGATCGGGCAGACGACGCGGTCGGGCAGCTTCCAACCGAGCTGCTCCGCCGTCTCGTAGGCGAGCGTCTTCGAGCCCTCGGCGTAGTAGGGACGCAGGTTGACGTTGACGAAGGCCCAGGGCCGGGTTTCGGCGAGCTGGGTGCAGAGGCGGTTGACGTCGTCGTAGTTGCCGCGCACGCCGACAAGGTTGGTGCCGTAGATGCCGGTGGCGAGCAGCTTCTGCTCCTCGAGGTTGGCGGGGACGAAGACGTAGGAGGCAAGGCCCGCGGCGGCGGCGTGGGCGGCGACGGCGTTGGCGAGGTTGCCGGTCGAGGCGCAGGCGACGGTCTCGAAGCCGAGCTCCTGCGCCTTCGCCACGGCGACGGCGACGACGCGGTCCTTGAAGGAGTGGGTCGGGTTGGCGGCGTCGTTCTTGATCCAGAGCTCGGCCTCGACCCCGAGGCGCTCGGCCAGGCGGTCGGCCTTGACCAGCGGCGTCAGGCCGGGCTCGAGCGGGTCGCCGGGGCGGCCCTCGAAGGGCAGGAAGTCGGCGTAGCGCCAGATCCCCTGCGAGCCGGCCTGGATCTTGCGCTTGGTCTCGGCAGGGTCGAGCGCCGAGTGGTCGTAGGCCACTTCCAGCGGCCCGAAGCAGTTCTCACAGGCGAAGTGCGCGCCGAGGTCGTAGGTCGCCCCGCACTCCTTGCATTTCAGATTCTCGATGGCCATCCGATCTTTCCCTCTCGTTGCCTTACCGCCAACAAAAAACCTCCGCCTTTTGTGGGGCAGAGGTCCGGATCGGACTTTCCCCACATCTTCCAGGCCTTCAAACCGCAACCTGCTGGAGTTGGCACCTCCCCCGAACCTGTCGGTCCGGGGCGGTTGCCGGGGTTTCATCGGGCCAGTCCCTCCACCCCTCTAGATGTGGCGCTTATGTAAGGGGAAAGACTACCAGGGGCCACGGCAGGGAAGTTTCGTTCAGTTCACGCCTGGTTAACCCGCATATTCCTCGCCGGTTAACCTTGTCCACCCATGCCCGACGAGACGATGAGCCCGAACGATGCCGAACCTTCCGAAGCCGAGGCTGCGACGCGTCGGCCGGCGCGACGAGCTCATCCCCGCGGCAGCTCAGGCTGAGCCGCAGGCACCGCGCGTCGAGCAGATCGACTCCTCAGGCCTGCGCTGGGTCAACATCGAGCGCCCCGGAGCGCTGGAGCGGACCTGGCTGGAGGAGAACTTCGACTTCCACGCGCTCGACCTCGAGGACGTGCTCTCGCGCAACCAGCGGCCGAAGATCGACGTCTACGACGACTACCTCTTCATCGTCCTGCACTTCCCGATCTTCGACCCGGCCGCGGGGCGGCTGGGCACGGGCGAGCTCGACCTCTTCGTCGGCCCCGGCTACGTGGTGACGATCCCCAACCAGCCGCTGCAACCGGTCGAGTACCTGTTCGAGCGCTGTCGCGCCAAGGAGGAGCTGCGCGAGCAGCTCTTCTCGCGCGGCTCGGGCTACCTGCTCTACCGCCTGGTCGACGACAGCTTCGACTACTGCTTCCCGATGCTGCGCAAGATCGGCAACAAGCTCGACGCGCTCGAGGACGACATCTTCGAGGGGCGCTCGGAAGAGGTCGTGCGCGACATCTCCAACGTCAAGCAGGAGATCATCAACTTCCGCAAGGTGATCCGGCCGCAGCGGCCGGTGCTGCGCGACCTGGAGAAGGTCAAGCAACGCTACCTCGCCACCGACCTCGACCTCGAGATCTACTTCGACGACATCGTCGACGCCCACGAGCGGATCTGGGACATGCTGGAGAACTACAAGGAGGTGATCGACTCGCTGGCCGAGACGAACGAGTCGGTGATCTCGCACCGCGTCAACGACATCCTCCGCGTGCTCACCTCGATCAGCGTCATCGTCCTGCCGCTGACCCTGATCGCCAGCATCTGGGGGATGAACTCGGGCGTGCCGGGCGAGCAGAGCCTGACCGCCTTCTGGATCATCGCCGGCGTGATGTTCGCCCTACTGGTCGGCATGGTCGTCTACTTCCGCAAGCGCGGCTGGCTATAGCCTCCGCGGCGTGGCAAATTTTCGGATCTGGGCGCCCTGGCGCCTCGCTTACGTGAAGGACGCAGCCAAGGACAACGAGGAGGAGTGCATCTTCTGCGCCAAGCCGGCGGCGGATGCCGATGAGGAGAACCTAATCGTCCACCGCGGCGAGCACAGCTTCGTCATCCTCAACCTCTTCCCATATACGAACGGTCACCTGATGGTGGCGCCCTACGCGCACATCGGCCGCATCCAGGAGCTGCCGGCCGAGGCGGTGGCGGAGATGATGGGCTTCGCGCAGCGGGCGATGGACCGGCTCGAGGACGTCTACAGCCCGCACGGCTACAACGTCGGCTTCAACCAGGGTCGCGTCGCCGGTGCCGGGGTCGAGCACCACATCCATATGCACGTCGTCCCGCGCTGGGGCGGCGACACCAACTTCATGCCGGTGATCGCCGACACCCGCGTGATGCCACAGACGCTGGAGCAGAGCTACGAGGCTTTGAAGGGAGCGTTTTGAGCGAGCAACCGACCCTGGCCCCGCCGGGGATCTTCAAGGCCTACGACATCCGCGGCCTCTACGGCGAGCAGATGGACGAGACCACGGCGCACGCGATCGGGCGCGCCTTCGCCCGTGTGCTGGGCAAGCTGCGCGGCAAGCCGACCGGCGAGCTGCGGGTCGGGCTCGGCCGCGACATGCGGCTGACCGCGCCGGCGATGGCGGCGGAGCTGCGCGACGGGCTGATCTTCGAGGGCGCCACCGTGGTCGACGCCGGCATGGTCGCGACCGAGATGCTCTACCACCTGGTCGGCTCGCGCCAGCTCGACGGCGGCGCGATGGTGACTGCCTCGCACAACCCCAAGGCCTACACCGGGGTGAAGCTGGTCCGCGAGGGGGCGCTGCCGCTCTCCGGCGACGCCGGGATCGGCGACGTCAAGGCCGAGATCGAGGCCGGGCTCGGGCACGCGCCGGGTGGCGGCTCGCTGGAGGAGGTCGACATCTGGGAGGAGTTCCGCGCCCACGCGCTCTCCTTCATCGACCCGGCCAAGGTGAGGCCGATGAAGGTCGTCGTCGACGGCGGCAACGGCATGGGCGGGCCGATGGTCGGGCCGATCCTGGAGAAGCTGCCGCTGGAGCTGGAGGAGATGTACTTCGAGCCCAACGGCGAGTTCCCCGACCACGAGCCCAACCCGCTGCTGGAGGAGAACCGGCTGATGATCATCGACCGCGTGCGCGCCTCGGGGGCCGACCTCGGTATCGCCTGGGACGGCGACGCCGACCGCTGCTTCTTCATCGACGGCACGGGCGAGTTCTGCGACGGCGACTTCATCTGCGCCCTGCTCGCCCGCGCGGCGCTGGCCAAGAACCCCGGCGCGACGATCCTCTATGACCCGCGCTCAAGCCGCGCCGTGCCCGACCTGGTCGCCGCCGAGGGCGGGCGCTCGGACCTCTCGCGGGTCGGCCACGCCTTCTTCAAGGCGCGGATGCGCGAGGAGAACGCCGTCTTCGGCGGCGAGGTCTCCGGCCACTACTACTTCCGCGACTTCTGGAACGCCGACTCGGGCACGATCCCGGCCCTGCTGATGCTGGAGCTGCTCTCGGTCGACGGTCGCTCGCTGGCCGAGCTGATGGCCGAGTTCCGCTCGCGCTACTTCATCTCCGGCGAGATCAACTCCGAGGTTGCCGACCCGGCGGCGAAGATCGCCGAGATCACCGAGCGCTACAGCGATGGCAGGCAGACGACGCTCGACGGGATCTCGGTCGACTACGACGAGTGGCACTTCAACGTGCGGCCCTCCAACACCGAGCCGCTCTTGCGTCTCAACCTCGAGTCGCTGGTCTCACGCGAGGACATGGAGGCCAAGCGCGACGAGGTGCTTGGGCTGATCCGCTCATGACCCTGACGCCGGAGCAGGCGCTCGAGCAGGCCGCGCTGGTCGGGATCCACTGCCTGCGCATCCCCACACCCTTCGCGGTCGGGCGGGTCAACTGCTACCTGCTCGAGGACGAGCCGCTGACCCTGATCGACACCGGGCCCAACTCGGGCAAGGCGCTCGACGAGCTGCAGTCCCAGCTGGCCGAGCACGGCCACGCGATCGAGGACCTCGAGCTGCTGATCGTCACCCACCAGCACATCGACCACCTCGGCCTGGCCGAGATCGTCGTCCAGCGCTCCGGCGCCAAAGTAGCCGCGCTTGGAGCGGCAACCGAGCGGCTGGCCAACTTCGACGAGGACGCCGAGGCCGAGGACCACTTCGCGGTCGAGCTGATGCTGCGCAACGGCATCCCCGAGGAGGTGACCGTGGCGCTGCGCAGTGTCTCGCGCAGCTTCCGCGGTTGGGGCTCCCACGTCCAGGTGACCCACCCGCTCGAGGACGGTCAGCTCCTCCCCTTCCGCGACCGCACCCTGCAGGCGATCCACCGCCCCGGCCACAGCCCCTCCGACACCGTCTTCTGGGACGAGCAGCGCAAGATCCTGATCGCCGCCGACCACCTGATCGCCCACATCTCCTCCAACCCGCTGATCAGCCGCCCGCTCGACGGCTCAGCCGGGCGGCCCCAGGCCCTCGTCACCTACATCGAGTCGATGCGCCAGACGCGCGAGATGCCGGCCGAGATCGTCCTCTCCGGCCACGGCGAGCCGATCACCGACCACGTCGCCCTGATCGACGACCGCATCGCCAAGCACGAGCGCCGCAAGGAGAAGATCTACAAGCTGATCGCCGAGCAGCCGCGCAGTGGCTTCGAGCTGGCCCAGGCGATCTGGGGCAACGTCGCCGTCACCCAGGCCTACCTCACCCTGTCCGAGGTGATCGGCCACGCCGACCTGCTGGTCAACGAGGGGCGGGTGCGCGAAGCCGAGGACGGCGAGGTGGTCCGCTATGAGGCACGGGGGTAGGGAGAGGGAACGCGTCCGGGGAAGGCGCTAGTTTGCGGGGAGATTGGCGGGGTGGCCGCGTCGCGATGAAAACGGCCCCCGGCAGGCGCTCGACCGCCAGCCGAGGGCCTGACCAAAAGGAGGCCACCTCCCATGGCTGGCAGCGATCCTACTCAGGCGCCCAGGCTGGTTCAGGTCGACATCCCCCCTTCTGACCGGGTGTTCCTGGAAGAACTGATCACGATGTCGCGGGACGGAGTGCGCGAAGAGCTGGCGGATTCGCTCGCCGGCTGCAGCGCACCGGGCGAACTGCGGCGCGAGGGGCGCGCCCACGAACGCCTCCTCGCCGGGCTGAAGAACGGGACGCTCGAATCCGACGCTGACGTGCGGGCGGTGCTCGCCGCGCTGAGCGAGGTCGTCGATGCGAGCAACGAGTACGCTCGCGTCGTCTTCGAGCACCGGGCTCTGCGCCGCCTCATCGGCATCGCCGCCGACGGTGCCTGATCAGCCTCCCCATGCAAGCCAAAATCCGCCCTAGAAAGCCGCGCCGCTCCGCCAAGAAGCGGATGCTCATCATCGTCAATCCCTATGCGACGACGGTTTCGGATCGGCTCAAGAACCTCGTCGTCTACGCGCTGCAGGGGCGCTATGAGGTGGAAACGGTGGCGACCGAGGCGCAGAATCACGCGACCGAGATCGGGCGGGAGGTGCGCGATCACGGCTATGACGTGGTGGTCGCCTTCGGCGGCGACGGGACGCTGAACGAGGTCGTCAACGGGCTGGCCGGGACCGACGTGCCGGTCTCGGTGATCCCCGGGGGGTCGACCAACGTCGTCGCCCGCACGCTCGGCATCCCCAACGACGTCGTCGACGCGACCGAGCACCTGCT
Source organism: uncultured Solirubrobacterales bacterium (assembly GCA_963774405.1). GTDB lineage: Bacteria > Actinomycetota > Thermoleophilia > Solirubrobacterales > 70-9 > VRUE01. The sequence goes on from CAVZEV010000002.1 coordinate 120,469, forward strand.
CGCCGTCGCCGACGAGTGGCAGCCGCGCAGGATCGACCTCGGGCTGGCCGACCATCGCCACTTCGTCTTCTCCTGCGGCGCCGGGATCGACGCGACCGTGGTCAAGCGGGTCGACGCCCACCCGCGGCTGAAGTCGGCCGCCGGGCCCTACTACTTCACCTGGGCAGCCGTATCCGCCTTCTACCGCGCCTACCTGCACAACGCCGTTCGCCTCAACGTCGAGGTCGGCGGCGAGAGCGTCGAGGGCGTCACCGCGCTGGCGCAGAACTCCGACCCGTTCACCTACTTCGCCAGCAAACCGGTGCGGGTCTGCGAGGACGTTGAGATCGACGACGGCACGCTGGCCCTGGGCGTGCTCAAGCGCGCCGCCCAGCGCGACATGCCGACCCTGATCTCGCGCATCTTCAGCGAGAAGCGCAGCGCCGCCGGGCACCGCCAGATCGAGCACTTTGCCCACATCGACGGGGCGACGATCCGCTCAGTCTCCGAGACCAAGGACGGCGTCACCCGGCCTTTCCCGGTCCAGGTCGACGGCGACTACATCGGCGAGAAGACGCGGCTGAAGCTGCGTGCCGAGCCGGGCGCGCTCACGATCATCGCCTGATCGGACACTCGCCAGGGCCTGGCGCTAATTCCCAACTATCCGTCCCTTGAACTTCGAGCTGGCCGGGTCGAAATTGAAACTTACCCCGCTGAAATTGCTATTTTGGGTCGAAAGTAGCAATTTAACCTTGCCTGGAAATGCAGACTTTTCGAGAACTGGAACGACATCTCGGCCTAGTGCCGGGCCCGCGGCTGCCGCCCTCAGTGAGGTTACCGCCGGCCGTGGCCGCGAGGATGCCTTTCGGCAGCAAAATCCTCAAGTGTTGGAGAGCCTTACCGAGGTAGCTCGAATACAGAGCACCGAGGCATCGAACGCGATCGAGAACATCACTGCTCCGCACCGGCGGATAGCGGATCTGGTTCAGGAGAAGACCACCCCGGAAAACCGGCCCGAGGAGGAGATCGCCGGCTACCGAAAGGTGCTTGACACGATCCATTCCAGCGCCGAGCACATTCCATTCAGGCGAACTGTCGTCGAGCAGTTTCATCGCGACCTCTACTCCTTCACGCCAGTCCCCGGCGGGCGATTCAAGAGCACCCAGAACGAGGTTGCGCGCTACGACGCGGCTGGAAACAAGCTCGACGTCATCTTCGAGGGAACAAGCCCGTTTGAGACGCCCGCCGCAATGGACGAGCTCCACCAGCGCTTCGACGCGGCGGCAAAGGAGCGGGTGCATGCCCCGCTCCTGTTGGCCGGCGCCTACGTCTTTGACTTTCTGATGATCCACCCGTTCGACGACGGCAATGGGCGAATGTCGCGTCTCCTCACGCTGCTCCTGCTCTACCACGCCGAACACGAAGTCGGCAGGTTCATCAGCCTCGAGAAGCTGATCGAGGAAAGCAAGGAGACCTACTACGAGAGCCTGCGCAAATCCACTGCCGGTTGGGACGAAGGGAGACACGACATCTGGCCCTGGCTGAACTACTTCCTGGGCATCCTCAACGCTGCGTACAAGGAGTTCGAAGCCCGGGCCGGCGACCTCACAACCGGCCTCGGGCGGGGCGCGAAGGCTGAGCGCATCAAGCAAGCCGTCCGCTCTCGGGTCTCCGACAACTTCACCTTCGATGAGCTGCAACGCGCCCTGCCGGATATAAGCACCGGCTACATCCACAGCCAGCTGGCTCGCCTGCGAGATGCCGGCTTCGTACGGTCGCCCGGGCCCGGGCGAAAGGAGTGGAAGCGGCTCAACGCCGATTTCTGATGCGGAGCGAGCTGGCGCTCGCGATCGCCGCCTGATCAGCCGGGGGGGTCGGGTGAGCTGCCAGTACGGAATTCGTATCCCGTTGACGCGGGTGCATTGACGTGTCCGCTGCGCACCGTTAATACCTACCGGGCCGATTCGAATCGATGCGACCGTGTCTCGTCATTCCCACCTGAAGCAGCTGCTCCTCGCCTCGCTCATTTGCGCGGGACTGACCCTCGTGTTCGAGGCCGGACCGGCAGCGGCGGCGGTGACCGTCGACAAAACGGTCAGCAAGCACCAGTCCAGCGCCTCGACGAGCGTGACATCTCCGGCGCTGACGACCTCCTCGCCCGGGGAGCTGCTCCTCGCCTTCGTCAGCTCGGACGGTCCGTCCGGCGGCGGCACCCAGGCCTTCACCGGCGTGAGCGGCGGCAACCTCACCTGGCGCCTGCGCGCCCGCGCCAATACCCGGGCCGGCACCGCCGAGATCTGGGCGGCGAGCGCGGCAAACGTGCTCAGCAAAGTCAAGATCACGGCGGCCAAAAGCAACGGCGCCTACGTCGGCTCGATCACGGTTGTCGCGTTCAGTGGCGCCGACCTCCTCACCGACGGAGCCACCGCTACGGCCGGCTCCGCCGGCGGCGCGCCCTCGGCCTCGCTGACGACGACGCGCCCCGGATCGCTGCTCTGGGGCGTCGGCAACGACTGGGATCGGGCCGCGGCCCGCACCTTCGGCGCCGGACAGACCAAGGTCGACGAGTTCCTCGCCTCCGTCGGCGACACGATGTGGGTGCAGCGCCAAACGGCCCCCACCGCGCTCCCGGGCACCGCGGCGACGTTGAACGACACGGCGCCGACCAACGACCAGTGGAACATGGCGGCGGTCGAGGTGCTGCCGGCGGTCACCGACACGGAACCTCCGACGGCGCCCTCCAACCTCACCGTCGGCGCGGTCACGGCCTCCCAGGTTCCGCTCTCCTGGGGCGCAAGCGACGACGACCAGGGCGTTGCGGGCTACCGGATCACGCGAGACGCCGGCCAGGTCGGCGACGTGCCCGGCACCAGTTTCACGGACAAAGCCGTCGCCGCCTCGACGACCTACGAATACACCGTGCGCGCCTATGACGCCGCGGGCAACCTCTCACCGCCCTCCAACGCGGTCACGGTGACGACGCCCGCTGCATCGGACACGACACCGCCGACGGTCTCGCTGACCGCGCCGGCGAACGGCGAAGCCGTATCGGGGACGGTGGCAGTCGCGGCGAGCGCCGACGACGCGAGCGGGATCGCCGCTGTCCAGTTCCTGCTCGACGGCAAAGCGCTCGGCGCCGAAGACACGACGGCGCCCTATGGCCTCGCCTGGGACACGACGGCGGTCGCCGACGGAGAACACACGCTCGCCGCGCGCGCCCGCGACGGCGCCGGCAACACCGCGACCTCGCCGGTGGTCACCGTCACCGCCTCCAACGGCGGCAGCGACCCCGCCCAGGTCGGCCAGTGGGGGCCACTGATCCCGCTGCCCGCGGTCGCGATCCACTCGGCCCTGCTGCCCAGCGGTCGAATCCTCCTCTGGCAGGGTGATTTCGCCTCCGGCGGCCAGCAGTACGTCCTCGACCCCCAGACCGGGGCGGTCACCCACGTCGCCGACGCCGCCGCTGACCTCTTCTGCGCGGGACAGGCCGTGCTCGCCGACGGCCGGGTGCTGGTGGTCGGCGGCACCGCGACCAGCGGTGGCCTGGGCGTCGATGACATCACGGCCTTCAACTGGCACGGCGAGGAATGGGAAGCCCTGGCGCCGATGCACTTCCCGCGCTGGTACGCGACCGCGACGACGCTCGCGAACGGCAAGGGCCTGGTCACCTCCGGCGACAACAAAGACAGTGGCGACATCGTCGCGACCCCGGAGCTCTACTCACCCGACGCGAACAGCTGGCAGAGCCTCACCGCCGCCGCCCGCTCGATGCCGATCTATCCGTTCATCTATCAGCTGCCGGACGGCCGCATCGTCCATCTCGGCGGCTCGGAGGAACCGACGCCGAGTGAAGTGCTCGACCTCAACACCAACCAGTGGACCACGTTCGACAGCCGGGTCATCGACGGCGGCAGCATCGCCAACTACGCGCCGGGCCGTTTCGTCAAGGCCGGCTCGGCGGCCGACGACGGCTTCTCCGGCAACTCGCTGAAAACCGCCTACACGCTGAACATGAACGCGCCCGGCGCCACCTGGCAACCGACCGCCGCGATGGCCTCTCCACGCAGCTTCCTCAACCTGACGAACCTCCCCGACGGCACCGTGCTGGCAACCGGAGGCGGCACCGACAAGTCGGGCTTCGTCGACTCGCACGCCGTCCTGCCCGCCGAAGACTGGAACCCGGCGACCGGAGACTGGACGACGTACGCAGCGATGAGCGCGCCGCGCCTCTACCACTCGGTCGCGGTGCTGCTGCCGGACGGGCGCGTCTACGTCGCGGGCGGCGGCGGTGACCCGGGGGTGACCGACCAGAAGAGCGCCCAGATCTTCTCGCCGCCCTACCTCTTCAAGGGCCCCCGCCCGACGATCTCCTCGGCGCCGACGACAGCCAAATACGGGGCGACTGAATTCGTCGGCACACCCGACGCGGCCTCCATCGCCCGCGTCTCCTTGATCCGCACCGGCTCCGTCACCCACGCCTTCGACGAGAACGCGCGCGCGACCTCGCTCCAGTTCACGCAGACGGCCGGCGGGCTCGAGGTGGACATGCCCGCCAATGCGAACGAGGCCCCGCCCGGCTACTACATGCTTTTCCTCGTCAACGGCCAGGGCGTCCCGTCGGTCGCTTCCTTCGTGCGCTTTCCGGCTCCCGACGAGGTACCCCAACCCCCCGACCGCGCCGAGCGGGCTCGTCGCGACCGGTGGCACCGGCACGGCCACCCTGAGCTGGAACGCCGCGAGCGACGACGTCGGCGTGGTCCGCTACAACGTGCACCGTTCGACCACACCCGGCTTCACCCCCAGCAGCGCCAACCGGGTCGGCCAGACCGCGCTGACCTCGTTCACCGACAGCGGCCTCGCGGCCGGCACCTACTACTACGAGGTGACCGCCGAAGACGCCGCGAGCAACGTCGGCCCGCCATCCGCCGAGGCCGAAGCGACGGTGAGCGCCGCCGCGCCGCCAACCCTCGCCCTCGACAAAACCGTCACCACGCGGCAGGGCAACGCCGCGACGACGATCTCCGCACCGGCGCTGACGACCTCGGCCCCGAACGAGCTGCTGCTCGCCTTCATCGGCTCCGACGGGCCCAACGCCGGCGGTGCCCAATCAATCGCCGACGTCAGTGGTGGCGGCCTGACCTGGACCCTGCGGCGACGGGCAAACGGCCAGGCCGGAACGGCGGAGATCTGGCAGGCGGTCGCAACGGCGCCGCTGAGCAACGCGGTGATAACCGCCAGGCGGACGAGCGGCAGCTACCAGGGCGCGATTACCGTGGCCGCCTTCAGCGGAGCCGACGCCGGCGGCGCGAGCGCGGCGGGGTCTGCCGGCAGCGGCGCCCCCTCGACCTCGCTGACGACAACGCGGGCCGGCAGCTGGGTCTGGGGGTCGGCAACGACTGGGACAGCGCCAAGGCACGCACGGTCGGCCCGGCTCAAACGATGGTCGACCAGTTCCTCAGCTCCAGCGGCGACACCTTCTGGACGCAGCGCCAGACCGAACCGACACCGTCGTCGGGCACCACCGTGACCCTCAACGACACGGCGCCGACCAGCGACCGGTGGAACCTGGTAGCGACCGAGGTGCTGCCGAGCCCGTAAGCAGGTCCGGGGCGGGTGCGCCGAGGCTCCGTCGAGCCAGGCGCGCCGACCGTGGTCGCGTGGTTCAGGGGCGCAGGGACAAAGGCTGCTCAGGCGCCGCGCCTCCGCGCACGGTGGCGGCCAGAGCCGCGCGGGCGGCACGGCGGCGACGACGGTCGTAGTCGCCGGCGAAGGCGTAGACGCCGATGCGGAGCAGGTACCGGAGCGCCAGGGCGTGCCGGTAGCGGCCCGCGGTTTGAGGGATGTGCTTCTCGGCGAATCGCAGCCGCGCCCGCGCCACCTGCGCCTCCAGGCGCTCGCTCTGAGCGCGGCCCGGTCGACGCCGCAGGGCGGTAACCGCGGGCGAGTGGATCACCCGCCACCCCTGGGCGCTGAGACGGGCGCAGAGATCGGCGTCGCGGGCGAAGCCCGAGAAGCGCCCGTCTAACCAGCCGACGCTCGCCAACGCGGTGCGGCGCGCGAGCAGGAAGCCCAGGGTCAACTCGCAGTCCGACTCGCGCTCGTAGCGGCGGCGGTCGAGCTCGCGCTCCCCCAGCAGCCTCCTCGTTCCAGGCAACCGGTCGACCCCGAGCGCCTCGGCGAGCATGTGCCGGGCCGAGGGGAAGCGCCTGATGCTGGGGAAGAGCTCACCGTCCTCGTCGAGCTGCCTCGCGCCCGCGACGGCAACGTCGGGGCGCCGATCCAGCGTCGCAACGAGGTGGGCGAGCGTGCCCTTGCGAATCACCAGGTTCGGATCGAGGAAGAGCACGTAGTTGGCGCGGGCATCCTGCACGGCGCGATTGCAAGCGTCGCCGAGCTCGCGGCCCGGGCAGCGAACCGTGCGCACGCCGCGGAAGCGGTGCTCGACGTGCTCGGCGACGCTGCCGTCGCCGGCGTCGAAGACGACGGCCTCCAGGTCGAGCCAGCCTGCGTGCGCCAGGGCGCCCTCGAGCGCGGCGCAGACCCGCGGCGCGTTCCCCTCGGAGACGATCGCAACGCAGAGATCGCGCATCGTCACGCCTTTGGTCGCGGCGCGGCCGGGTTGCCGACCACGGTCGCCCCGGCCGCGACGTCGCGGGTCACCACGGCCCCCGCGCCCACCGTTGCGCCGGCCCCAACCCGCACGCCGCCGAGAACCGTCGCGCCGGAGCCGATCGTCGCGCCACGCTCGACCACGGTGGACAGCAGCTCCCAGTCGGCCTCGTCCTGCAACCGCCCGCTGCCGTCGGTCGCGCGCGGGAACTTGTCGTTGACGAAGGTGACGCCGTGGCCGACGAAGCACTCGTCCTCGATCCTCACCCCGTCGCAGATGAAGGTGTGGCTCTGGATCTTGCAGGCGGCCCCGATGACCGCCCCGCGCTGGATCTCGACGAAGGTGCCGATGCGCGTCCCGGCTCCCACCCGGCAGCCGTAGAGGTTGGTGAAGGCGTGGACAACCACGCCCTCGCCGAACTCGACGTCGTCGATCTGGCGGAAGCCGGCGTCGTTGACCGGTGCCGGGAGCGTGCGCCCGGATTCCGCGGGCGCAGGAGGAAATTCAGACATTTCCCTAGCAACGGTCGGGGGCTCGACATCCTTCTGCCTGCAGGCGCGGAAGCTTGCGGTGTCCGGCTGCGTTCTTCTTGCATGCCAGCCGTCGAACAGCGGCACCGCGACCACCCGGGACGCCTCGCCGATCCGCTCATCGCAGCCGTGATCGCCCGGGACAGCGCGCTTCGCTCGCGCGTCGCCGACACGCTTTCCGAGCTCGACCTGGAGCTGTCGGGCGGCGCCGATCCGAAATCGGCTCTCGTCGGGCACGTGCCCGACGAGACGATGATCCTGATCGTCGCCTGCGACCTCGACGCGCCGCAGGAAATCACCAGGCTGCGCCGCCTGCGCCGCGAGGTCAGCGACCCGGCGCTGCTCGTCATCTCGCCCCCGGCGACGGGAGCGGCCGTGCGCCGCGCCCTCGACGCCGGGGCCGACGCGCTCGTGTTCGAGCCCGAGCTCGAGCCCACCCTGGCGGCGACGGTACGCGCTGTCGCCAGCGGCCAGTCGGTCGTGCCCCGCAAGCTGCGCGCCAGCGTCGCGCCCCCGGCGCTCTCCCATCGCGAGCACCAGGTCCTCGCCCTGGTCAGCGAGGGGCTGACCAACGCCGAGATCGCGGAGCGCCTCTTCCTGGCGGAAAGCACGGTCAAGAGCCACCTCGCCTCGGTCTTCACCAAGTTCGGCGTGCACTCGCGCAAGGAGGCAGCCGCGGTCTTCACCGAGCTGGCCCGCGCCTCCGCACGGCTGCCGATGACGGTCGAGTACGCGACCGAGGCGGAGCCGAGCGCGTGACCGGGGCCGCGCTTTCGACGCCCGCCGCGGTTGAGGGCAAGGTGCCCTTCACCCGCCTCGACAACGGCGACCCGGAGCTGCTCGCCGAGTTGATGGATACGGTCGAGCGGGTGGCGAGCAAGGCCGCCTTCACCCTCGGCTCCGAGGTCGAGCTGTTCGAGCGCGAGTTCGCCGCCTGGTGCGATGCCGAGCACGCGGTCGGGGTGTCCTCGGGCACCGCCGCGCTCGAGCTGGCCCTGCGCGGCCTCGGAATCGGCCCCGGCGACGAGGTGATCGTGCCGACCAACAGCTTCATCGCCACCGCCGAGGCGGTCAGCGCAGCAGGGGCGACGCCGGTCCTCGTCGACGTCGACGAGCAGACCGCCCTGCTCACCGCGGAGATCGCCGCGGCAGCGATCACGCCGCGCACCCGTTGCGTGATCCCGGTCCACCTCTATGGCCGGATGGTCGAGATGGATCCCCTGCTCGAGCTCTGCCGCGGGCGGGGAATCGCCGTCGTCGAGGACGCCTGCCAAGCCCACGGCGCCCGCTATCGCGGTCGTCCCGCCGGCTCGCTTGGCGACGCCGGCTGCTTCAGCTTCTACCCGACGAAGAACCTCGGCGCCTGGGGCGACGGCGGCGCTGTCGTCACCGGCGACGCGGATCTCGCCGAGCGCCTGCGCCTGCTGCGCTCACATGGCGAGGGAACCCGGCATCACCACGAGCTCCCCGCCCGAACCGATCGGCTCGACGCCCTGCAGGCGGCGATCCTCAGGGTCAAGCTGGCCCGCCTCGACGACGCCAACGAACGGCGCCGGCGGGCCGGCGCGTCGCTGCGCGAGGCACTGGGCGAGGATCGGCCCTCCCCCCTCCCCCGCCGGCCGCGAACGGCGACCACGTCTTCCACCTCTTCGTCGTGCGCTCTCCCGAACGCGACGCCCTGCGCGCGCACCTCGAGGGTGAGGGGATCGCCAGCGCGATCCATTACCCGACGCCGATCCACCTGCAGCCCGCCTACGCCGACCTGAACCTCGGCGCGGGCAGCCTCCCCGCGGCCGAACGGCTCGCCGGCGAGATCTGCTCACTGCCGGTCTTCCCGACCATGCTCGACGCCGAGATCGAGCGGGTCGCGGACGCCGTGGCGCGCTTCGACGGCGCCGCCTGCGGCTGATACGCCGGCCGCACAGCGGCAAGATACGCACCACAGCGTGGGGGTGAAATACCACCCCCTCGAACATCCGTCTGAAGTGGGCGAAGCGAGGTCAGCGTCGACGGCGAACGGTCGAGCTTTCTCGCATGACCGGCAAGAGATTCTCATCCGCTCGCCCCGCACGTCGACTCCAGAACCTCTTCACCCTTGGCATCGTCAGCCTCCTGTTCGTCTCGCTCGGAACAGGCTGGGCAGTGGCGAGGTCGGCCGGGCTGTTCGGACACGGGACCAGCCTCTCGACGTCCAAGCACACGGCCCGCACCAAGCTGCAGCGGATCGGCGTCTCCTACCGGCTGCCGGCGCACGGGGAACGCTCACGCCACGGTCACCACTCCGAACCCGAACCCACGCCGACCGAACCGCCGCTCGAAGAAGTTGCTCCCGAACCGGAACCCGTGACTCCCCCTCCGACCGAACCCACCCCGCCAAACATCGCGGCGAACGCAATCTGGACGGCCCCCGCCGATGCTGTTGCCGGCGTACCGCTGACGCTCGACGGTGGCGCCTCGCAGGGCGACGCGCCGCTGCAGTGCACATGGTCGTTTGAAGACCAGAGCGGCGGCACGGTGTGGGAGACGCACACCGGCTGCGGGCTTCCCTTCACCTTCCAGGTGGCCGACACCAAGTACGTGAAGCTGACCGTGCGCGACGCTGACGGCGAAGTCGACTCCAATCGTCAGTCATTCCCGGTCAGGCCCGCGCCGGAACCGCCGGTCGAACCTGAACCGGAACCCGAACCGGAAGAACCCGAAGAACCGCAGCCGCCGGTCGACACCACCCCGCCTGAGACGACGATCACGGCTCAGCCCCCGGCGAGCACAACCGAATCCTCCGCGACCTTCTCCTTCTCCTCAAGCGAGAGCGGCTCGACCTTCGCCTGCAAGCTCGATGCCGGTAGCTGGAGCTCGTGCGCCTCGCCCAAGGTCTACTCCGGCCTCAGCGTCGGCTCGCACACGTTCTCGGTGCGGGCGACCGACGCCACCGGCAACACCGATGCGACACCGGCTACCAAGAGCTGGACGATCGAAGCGGCCAAAGAAGAAGAAAAAGAAGAAGAATCGCCGACCGGCACCAGCCACTGCTACTCCTCCCCGCACTCATGCGGCTACCCCGATGCGACGAACACCGGGGCGTCTGGGACGCTCACACCATCCGGCTCGATCACGGTTTCGACCAAAGGGGCCGTGGTCAAAGACAAGGAAGTGAGCGGAACGATCACGATCAGCGCCAGCAACGTGACGATCGAAAACGTCAAGATCGTGCCGACGGCGACCGGCAGCGGCTCGGCGGCGATCGTCAACAACGGCACCGGCAACGTGATCAGGAACGTCACCGCGGGCGGCAAGGGCACCGGCTCCAGCACGATCGAGGCGGCGGTGCGCGGCTTCAACGGCGTCACCCTCGAACGTGACCACTTCTACAACTGCAACGAGTGCATGCAGGGCGGCGGCACCGTCAAGGACACCTACATGGTCGTCTCCTCGATCTACTCGGGAGCGCACGCCGAGGACATCTACGTCTGCTCGGACACGATCACGGTCGAACACTCGACCCTGATCAACCAGGTCAACCAGACCGCGACCGTCTTCGGCGACACGATCTGCGGCGGCGGCAACAAGTACACGGTCAAGAACAGCCTGCTCGCCGGCAGCGGCTACGTCTTCTACCCCCAGGCGAACAACACGAACCCCTCCGGAGCGCAGACCACGATCACCGGCAACCACATCGCCCGCTGCCTCGGCTCGCCCGAAACCAAAGAAAGCGGCCACTGGTACTGCAAAGGCGGCTCCGACACCAACGGCATCTACCCCTACGGCGGCAGCTACGGGATCGGCGCCTACTTCTCCGGCCCGGTCACCTGGTCGGGCAACGTCTGGGACGACAACCTCTCGACGATCTCCGAACCCTGAGCGCCGGGACGAGAGCCGCGGTCCGCTAACCGCGGCTCTTCGGCCGGCCCCGGCGATTGTGCGCGGGGCGGCCGGCCTGGTTCAGGTCGCGGCGCTTCAGGGTGATCGCGATCATGCGGCTGACCGTCGCCTCCCCGTTGGCCGTGTAGCTGATCCTGGCCCGGACCTTGACCCTGCCGTCTTCCAGCAACAGCCTGCGACCGGCAGATGAGAGACGGACCGGCACCGTCACCTTGCCGGCGTGAGCGACGTGAACGGTCGTCGATCGAATCTGATGTGACCTTCTCCAGAGGATCGCCTTCCGCGTCGCCCTCCCGCGCCGGCTCTCGCGCGCCGAGGGAGTTGGGGTTGTCACCGAGAGAGAGCCCGGGGCCGGAACGTCGAACAGCAGGCGGGCGCTGCCGTGGCGCAGGTCGTATTCGATCCTCAGCAGACGTACCGGCGTGCGCAGGGCGAGAGTGCTCGGCGGGCTTTCGCTCGGGTTGCTGCTTTCGGGAGCGGGTTCGGTCGAATCCTCGATGTAGGTGATCGGCGCCGAACACGATGATGTGATTTCAGCGACCGAGGTGGCGGTGGCGCTGAAGCTCGTGGTCGAGTTGTCCGGGACCGTGACCGGGACGCCCGCTGCCAGCTCGTCGGGTTCGACCACGGCCACCGGGGCGCCGCTGCAGTCTGCGTTGGCGTAGAGGCGCACGGTGGTGCCGGCGGGCGCCGACCCGGCGATCTTCGGCGAGTTGTTGTTCGCCGGCGAAGCGGGGCTTGTCGCGGTCAGCACCGGTGCCGAGGGGATGTTTGCTTCCACTTCGAAGGCGCGGGTCGCCGGGGCGCCGGTGTTGGCGGCCTGGTCGGTGGCGCGCACGCGGAAGGTGTAGGAGCCGTCGGCGAGCGGGCTCGGCGGGGTGTCGGCGCCGGGGTCGGTGCAGGGCGCCCAGGAGGGGGTGCCGGTGTCGATCGAGCACTCGAAGGACGAGCCCGCCTCGGAGGAGTGGAATTCGAAGGTCGGGGTGGCGTCGTTGGTGAGGCCGCTTGGGCCGGCGTCGATCGTCGCGGTGGGCGCGGTGGTGTCGATCGTCCAGTTGAAGGTGGCGGGCGAGGCGTCGGTGTTGGCGGCCGCGTCGGTGGCGCGCACCTGGAAGGTGTGGGCGCCGTCGGGCAGGGAGGCATAGCTCTGCGGGGAGGCGCAGGGCGACCAGGCGCCGGGTTCGGTGGAGTCGCGGCGGCATTCATAGGAGGCGACGCCCGAGCCCGAGCCGTCGGTGCCCGAGAAGGCGAACTGGGCCGCGGCTGAGTTGGAGAGGCCGGCGGGGTGGGAGTCGATTTGGGTGTCGGGGGCGGTGGTGTCGACGGTCCAGGTGAAGGAGGCCGGCGAGCCGTCGGCGTTGCCGGCCGCATCGATCGCCCGGACTTCGAATGTGTGGGAGCCGTCGGCGAGGGAGCTGTAGGTCTTGGGCGAGGCGCAGGCGCTCCAGGCCGAGGCTTCGCTGGAGTCGATCCGGCACTGGTAGGAGGCCACACCCGAGCCGCCGGTGTCGGTGCCGCTGAAGGAGAGCTGGGCGGCGGCGCTCGCCGTCAGGGCGGCGGGATGGGAGTCGATCTGGGTCTGCGGGGCGGTGGTGTCGACCGACCAGGTGAAGGTGGCGGGCGTGGCGTCGGTGTTGGCGGCTTTGTCGACGGCGCGGACTTCGAAGCTGTGGGAGCCCTCGGCGAGGGCGGTGTATTGCTTGGGCGAGGAGCAGGCCTGCCAGTCGCCTGCCTGGCTCGAGTCCAGGCGGCATTCGAAGGAGGCGACGCCCGAGCCGCCGCTGTCGGTGCCCGAGAAGGAGAGCTGGGCCGCGGCCGAGCCCGAGAGGCTCGCGGGGTGGGTGTCGATCTGGGTGGTGGGCGCCGTGGAGTCCTCGGTGTAGGTGAGGGGGGCAGAGCAGCCCGAGAGGTTGCCGGCGGCCGAGGTGGCGCCGGCGCGCAGGGCGGTGGTCGAGTCATCGGGCACGCTCAGCGTCACCCCGGCTTCAAGGGAGGCGGCCGAGACGGTGGCGATCGGGGAGCCCGAGCAGTCGGCGCCCTCATAGAGGCGCACGGTGGAGCCCGCCGGGGCCGAGCCGATGAGCTTCGGCGAGTTGTCGTTGGCGGGCGAGGGCGGCTGGGTCGATTCGAGGCTCGGGGCGGGCGGCGCGGCGGTGTCGACGCTGAAGGCGCGGGTCGCCGCGGCGCCGGTGTTGGCGGCCTGGTCGGTGGCGCGCACGCGGAAGCTGTAGCTGCCGTCGGCGAGCGGGCTCGGCGGGGTGTCGGCGCCGGGGTCGGTGCAGGGCGCCCAGGAGGGGGTGCCGGTGTCGATCGAGCACTCGAAGCTCGAGCCCGCCTCGGAGGAGTGGAATTCGAAGGTCGGGGTGGCGTCGTTGGTCAGGCCGCCGGGACCGGCGTCGATCGTCGCGGTGGGCGCGGTGGTGTCGATCGTCCAGTTGAAGGTCGCCGGGCTGGCATCGGTGTTTCCGGCCGCGTCGATGGCGCGCACCTGGAAGGTGTGGGCGCCGTCGGGCAGCGAGGCATAGCTCTGCGGGGAGGCGCAGGGCGACCAGGCGCTTGCTTCGGTGGAGTCGCGGCGGCATTCATAGGAGGCGACGCCCGAGCCCGAGCCGTCGGTGCCCGAGAAGGCGAACTGGGCCGCGGCTGAGTTGGAGAGGCCGGCGGGGTGGGAGTCGATTTGGGTGTCGGGGGCGGTGGTGTCGACGGTCCAGGTGAAGGAGGCCGGCGAGCCGTCGGCGTTGCCGGCCGCATCGATCGCCCGGACTTCGAATGTGTGGGAGCCGTCGGCGAGGGAGCTGTATTGCTTGGGCGAGGCGCAGGCGCTCCAGGCCGAGGCTTCGCTGGAGTCGATCCGGCACTGGTAGGAGGCGACGCCCGAGCCGCCGGTGTCGGTGCCGCTGAAGGAGAGCTGGGCACTGGCGCTCGCCGTCAGGGCGGCGGGATGGGAGTCGATCTGGGTCTGCGGGGCGGTGGTGTCGACCGACCAGGTGAAGGAGGCGGGCGTGGCGTCGGTGTTGGCGGCTTTGTCGACGGCGCGGACTTCGAAGCTGTGGGAGCCCTCGGCCAGGCCGCTGTATTGCTTGGGCGAGGAGCAGGCCTGCCAGTCGCCTGCCTGGCTCGAGTCCAGGCGGCATTCATAGGAGGCGACGCCCGAGCCGCCGCTGTCGGTGCCCGAGAAGGAGAGCTGGGCCGCGGCCGAGCCCGAGAGGCTCGCGGGGTGGGTGTCGATCTGGGTGGTGGGCGCGGTGGAGTCCTCGGTGTAGGTGAGGGGGGCAGAGCAGCCCGAGAGGTTGCCGGCGGCCGAGGTGGCGCCGGCGCGCAGGGCGGTGGTCGAGTCATCGGGCACGCTCAGCGTCACCCCGGCTTCAAGGGAGGCGGCCGAGACGGTGGCGATCGGGGAGCCCGAGCAGTCGGCGCCCTCATAGAGGCGCACGGTGGAGCCCGCCGGGGCCGAGCCGATGAGCTTCGGCGAGTTGTCGTTGGCGGGCGAGGGCGGCTGGGTCGATTCGAGGCTCGGGGCGGGCGGCGCGGCGGTGTCGACGCTGAAGGCGCGGGTCGCCGCGGCGCCGGTGTTGGCGGCCTGGTCGGTGGCGCGCACGCGGAAGCTGTAGCTGCCGTCGGCCAGGGCGCTCGGCGGGGTGTCGGCGCCGGGGTCGGTGCAGGGCGCCCAGGAGGGGGTGCCGGTGTCGATCGAGCACTCGAAGGACGAGCCCGCCTCGGAGGAGTGGAATTCGAAGGTCGGGGTGGCGTCGTTGGTGAGGCCGCTTGGGCCGGCGTCGATCGTCGCGGTGGGCGCGGTGGTGTCGATCGTCCAGTTGAAGGTGGCGGGCGAGGCGTCGGTGTTGGCGGCCGCGTCGGTGGCGCGCACCTGGAAGGTGTGGGCGCCGTCGGGCAGGGAGGCATAGCTCTGCGGGGAGGCGCAGGGCGACCAGGCGCCGGGTTCGGTGGAGTCGCGGCGGCATTCATAGGAGGCGACGCCCGAGCCCGAGCCGTCGGTGCCCGAGAAGGCGAACTGGGCCGCGGCTGAGTTGGAGAGGCCGGCGGGGTGGGAGTCGATTTGGGTGTCGGGGGCGGTGGTGTCGACGGTCCAGGTGAAGGAGGCCGGCGAGCCGTCGGCGTTGCCGGCCGCATCGATCGCCCGGACTTCGAATGTGTGGGAGCCGTCGGCGAGGGAGCTGTAGGTCTTGGGCGAGGCGCAGGCGCTCCAGGCCGAGGCTTCGCTGGAGTCGATCCGGCACTGGTAGGAGGCCACACCCGAGCCGCCGGTGTCGGTGCCGCTGAAGGAGAGCTGGGCGGCGGCGCTCGCCGTCAGGGCGGCGGGATGGGAGTCGATCTGGGTCTGCGGGGCGGTGGTGTCGACCGACCAGGTGAAGGTGGCGGGCGTGGCGTCGGTGTTGGCGGCTTTGTCGACGGCGCGGACTTCGAAGCTGTGGGAGCCCTCGGCGAGGGCGGTGTATTGCTTGGGCGAGGAGCAGGCCTGCCAGTCGCCTGCCTGGCTCGAGTCCAGGCGGCATTCGAAGGAGGCGACGCCCGAGCCGCCGCTGTCGGTGCCCGAGAAGGAGAGCTGGGCCGCGGCCGAGCCCGAGAGGCTCGCGGGGTGGGTGTCGATCTGGGTGGTGGGCGCCGTGGAGTCCTCGGTGTAGGTGAGGGGGGCAGAGCAGCCCGAGAGGTTGCCGGCGGCCGAGGTGGCGCCGGCGCGCAGGGCGGTGGTCGAGTCATCGGGCACGCTCAGCGTCACCCCGGCTTCAAGGGAGGCGGCCGAGACGGTGGCGATCGGGGAGCCCGAGCAGTCGGCGCCCTCATAGAGGCGCACGGTGGAGCCCGCCGGGGCCGAGCCGATGAGCTTCGGCGAGTTGTCGTTGGCGGGCGAGGGCGGCTGGGTCGATTCGAGGCTCGGGGCGGGCGGCGCGGCGGTGTCGACGCTGAAGGCGCGGGTCGCCGCGGCGCCGGTGTTGGCGGCCTGGTCGGTGGCGCGCACGCGGAAGCTGTAGCTGCCGTCGGCCAGGGCGCTCGGCGGGGTGTCGGCGCCGGGGTCGGTGCAGGGCGCCCAGGAGGGGGTGCCGGTGTCGATCGAGCACTCGAAGCTCGAGCCCGCCTCGGAGGAGTGGAATTCGAAGGTCGGGGTGGCGTCGTTGGTCAGGCCGCCGGGACCGGCGTCGATCGTCGCGGTGGGCGCGGTGGTGTCGATCGTCCAGTTGAAGGTCGCCGGGCTGGCATCGGTGTTTCCGGCCGCGTCGATGGCGCGGACCTGGAAGGTGTGGGCGCCGTCGGGCAGCGAGGCATAGCTCTGCGGGGAGGCGCAGGGCGACCAGGCGCTTGCTTCGGTGGAGTCGCGGCGGCATTCATAGGAGGCGACGCCCGAGCCCGAGCCGTCGGTGCCCGAGAAGGCGAACTGGGCCGCGGCTGAGTTGGAGAGGCCGGCGGGGTGGGAGTCGATTTGGGTGTCGGGGGCGGTGGTGTCGACGGTCCAGGTGAAGGAGGCCGGCGAGCCGTCGGCGTTGCCGGCCGCATCGATCGCCCGGACTTCGAATGTGTGGGAGCCGTCGGCGAGGGAGCTGTATTGCTTGGGCGAGGCGCAGGCGCTCCAGGCCGAGGCTTCGCTGGAGTCGATCCGGCACTGGTAGGAGGCCACACCCGAGCCGCCGGTGTCGGTGCCGCTGAAGGAGAGCTGGGCGGCGGCGCTCGCCGTCAGGGCGGCGGGATGGGAGTCGATCTGGGTCTGCGGGGCGGTGGTGTCGACCGACCAGGTGAAGGAGGCGGGCGTGGCGTCGGTGTTGGCGGCTTTGTCGACGGCGCGGACTTCGAAGCTGTGGGAGCCCTCGGCGAGGGCGGTGTATTGCTTGGGCGAGGAGCAGGCCTGCCAGTCGCCTGCCTGGCTCGAGTCCAGGCGGCATTCGAAGGAGGCGACGCCCGAGCCGCCGCTGTCGGTGCCCGAGAAGGAGAGCTGGGCCGCGGCCGAGCCCGAGAGGCTCGCGGGGTGGGTGTCGATCTGGGTGGTGGGCGCCGTGGAGTCCTCGGTGTAGGTGAGGGGGGCAGAGCAGCCCGAGAGGTTGCCGGCGGCCGAGGTGGCGCCGGCGCGCAGGGCGGTGGTCGAGTCATCGGGCACGCTCAGCGTCACCCCGGCTTCAAGGGAGGCGGCCGAGACGGTGGCGATCGGGGAGCCCGAGCAGTCGGCGCCCTCGTAGAGGCGCACGGTGGAGCCCGCCGGGGCCGAGCCGATGAGCTTCGGCGAGTTGTTGTTCGCCGGCGAGGGCGGCTGGGTCGATTCGAGGCTCGGGGCGGGCGGCGCGGCGGTGTCGACGCTGAAGGCGCGGGTCGCCGCGGCGCCGGTGTTGGCGGCCTGGTCGGTGGCGCGCACGCGGAAGCTGTAGCTGCCGTCGGCCAGGGCGCTCGGCGGGGTGTCGGCGCCGGGGTCGGTGCAGGGCGCCCAGGAGGGGGTGCCGGTGTCGATCGAGCACTCGAAGCTCGAGCCCGCCTCGGAGGAGTGGAATTCGAAGGTCGGGGTGGCGTCGTTGGTCAGGCCGCCGGGACCGGCGTCGATCGTCGCGGTGGGCGCGGTGGTGTCGATCGTCCAGTTGAAGGTGGCGGGCGAGGCGTCGGTGTTGGCGGCCGCGTCGGTGGCGCGCACCTGGAAGGTGTGGGCGCCGTCGGGCAGCGAGGCATAGCTCTGCGGGGAGGCGCAGGGCGACCAGGCGCCGGGTTCGGTGGAGTCGCGGCGGCATTCATAGGAGGCGACGCCCGAGCCCGAGCCGTCGGTGCCCGAGAAGGCGAACTGGGCCGCGGCGGAGTTGGAGAGGCCGGCGGGGTGGGAGTCGATCTGGGTGTCGGGGGCGGTCGCATCCTTTTCGATGCTCGCCGTGGTCGAGCCGCGGTTGGAGGCGGCGTCGATCACGCAGACGCGCAGCGTGTTGGCGCCTTCGGCGAGGTCGGTGGCGGCGACCGCCGAGGTGTGCTGCGCCGGAGCGCCGCTGTAGGAGCCGGACGCGACCTGGGTGCCGCTGGAGCAGTTGCTCCCCCCCACGCGCAGCTCGAAGGAGCCGTTCTCGTTCGAGTGCCAGTGCACTTCGCTCGACTGGCCGGCGCCCACGAGGGCCTTGGAGAGCGAATCGATCGCGACGACCGGCGGGGTCGTGTCGATCGTCCAGCTGTAGGCGGCCGGCGAGCCGTCGGCGTTGCCGGCCTGGTCGATCGCCCGCGCTTCGAAGCTGTGCGACCCGTCGCTCAAACCTTCGTAGGCCTTGGGCGAGGAGCAGGCGTGCCAGTCGGCCTGTTGGGTCGAGTCGAGGCGGCATTCGAGCGAGGCGACGCCGGAGCCCGAGCCGTCGTTGCCGGCGAAGGCGAATTCGGCTTTGGCCGAGGAGCTCAGCGACGGCGGGCTCGAGGAGATCTGCGTCTGCGGCGCGGTCGTGTCGACGGTCCAGGTCGAGGTCGCGGGCGTCGCGTCGGCGTTGCCGGCCTGGTCGACGGCGCGGACTTCGAAGCTGTGGCTGCCGTCGGCCAGGGCGCTGTATTCCCTCGGCGACGAGCAGGGATGCCAGTCCGCTTCCTGGTTGGAGTCGAGGCGGCATTCGTAGGAGGCGACGCCCGAGCCCGAGCCGTCGTTGCCGCTGAAGGCGAATTCGGCTTTGGCGGTGGCGACCAGGGACGAGGGGCCGGAGTCGATCTGGGTCGTCGGGGCGGTCGCATCGACGGTCCAGGTGAAGCTCGCCGCCGAGGCGTCCGCGTTGCCGGCTTTGTCGATCGCCCGCACTTCGAAGCTGTGAGAGCCGTCGGCGAGGCCGGTGTATTGCTTGGGCGAGGAGCAGGCGTGCCAGTCGGCGCTCTGCGTCGAGTCGATCCGGCATTCGTAGGCGGCGACGCCGGAGCCGCCCGCGTCGCTGCCGCCGAAGGCGAATTCGGCCGCCGTTTCGCTGGTCAGCGAGGCTGGGCCCGAGGAGATCTGCGTGTTGGGGGCGGTGGTGTCGATCGTCCACGCGTAGCTCGCCGGGGACGGGTCCGTGTTGCCCGCCTGGTCGGTCGACCGCACTTCGAGCGTGTGCGAGCCGTCGCCGAGGCCTTCGTAGGTCATCGGCGAGGAGCAGCTCCCCCAGTCCGCTTCCTGGGTCGAGTCGAGGCGGCATTCGTAGGAGGCGACTCCCGAGCCCGAGCCGTCGTTGCCGCTGAAGGCGAATTCGGCTTTGGCGGAAGGACTGAGCGACGGCGGCTTGGAGTCGATCTGGGTGTCGGAAGCGGTCGTGTCCACCGTCCAGGTCGAGACCGCCGGGGTCGGGTCGGCGTTGCCCGCTTTGTCGACCGCCCGCACTTCGAACGTATGGGCGCCGTCGGCGAGCGAGGCGTATTCCTTCGGCGAGGCGCAGGAATGCCAGTCGGCTTCCTGGCTCGAGTCCAGGCGGCATTCGTAGGCGGCGACGCCCGAGCCCGAGCCGTCGTTGCCGCTGAAGGCGAACGTGACTTTTGCGGTGGCGACCAGCGACGAGGGGCCCGAGTCGATCTGGGTCTGCGGCGCGCTGGTGTCCACGGTCCAGGAGTAGGTCGCCGGCGAAGCGTCGACGTTGCCGGCCTGGTCGGTGGCGCGCACTTCGAAGCTATGGCTACCGTCGGCGAGCGAGGCGTATTCCTTCGGCGAGGCGCAGGCCGACCAGTCACCGGGCTGACTCGAATCCAGGCGGCATTGGTAGGAGGCGACGCCGGAGCCACTCCCGTCGGAGGCCGAGAATTCGAATTCGGCCGCGGTGGCCGTCGTCAGCGCGGCGGGCCCGGAGTCGACCTGGGTCTGCGGGGCGGTGGTGTCGATGGTCCAGAGGAAGGAGGCCGGAGTGGCGTCGGCGTTACCGGCCTGGTCGACCGCCCGCACTTCGAACGTATGGGCGCCGTCGGCGAGGCCGCTGTATTCCTTCGGCGAGGAACAGGCGTGCCAGTCGGCTTCCTGGTTGGAGTCGAGGCGGCATTCGAGCGAGGCGACGCCGGAACCGGAGCCGTCGTTGCCGCTGAAGGCGAATTCGGCCTGGGCAGAGGCGCTCAGCTGCGACGGGTGCGAGCCGATCTGCGTGTCGGGGGCAGTCGTGTCCACGGTCCAGGTCGAGACCGCGGGAGTGGCATCGACGTTGCCGGCTTTGTCGATCGCGCGCACTTCGAACGTATGGGCGCCGTCGGCGAGCGAGGCGTATTCCTTCGGCGAGGAGCAGCTGCCCCAGGCGGCTTCCTGACTCGAGTCGAGGCGGCATTCGAAACCGGCGACGCCGGAGCCCCCGGTGTCGGAGCCGGAGAATTCGAGCTGGGCCGCGGCCGAGGCGCTCAGCGACGGCGGCTGCGACCCGATCTGTGTCGTCGGCGCGGTCGTGTCCACGGTCCAGGTCGAGACCGCCGGGCTTGCGTCGGCGTTGCCCGCCTGGTCGACGGCGCGGACTTCGAAGCTGTGCGAGCCGTCACTCAGGCCTTCGTAAACCTTGGGCGAGGAACAGGCGTGCCAGTCGGCGCTCTGCGTTGAGTCGATCCGGCATTCGTAGGAGGCGACGCCGGAGCCGCCTGCGTCGTTGCCGCTGAAGGCAAATTCAGCTTTGGCGGTGGCGACCAGGGACGAGGGGCCGGAGTCGATCTGGGTCGCCGGCGCGGTCGCATCGACGGTCCAGGTGAAGCTCGCCGCCGAGGCGTCCGCGTTGCCGGCTTTGTCGATCGCCCGCACTTCGAAGCTGTGGCTACCGTCGGCGAGGCCGCTGTATTCCTTCGGCGAGGCGCAGCTGCCCCAGGCGGCTTCCTGGCTGGAGTCGAGGCGACATTCGTAGGAGGCGACGCCGGAGCCGCCGGCGTCGGAGCCGGAGAATTCGAACTGCGCCGCGGCCGAAGCGCTCAGCGACGGTGGCTGCGACCCGATCTGGGTCGCCGGGGCGGTCGTGTCCACGGTCCAGGTCGAGACCGCCGGGGTAGCGTCGGCGTTGCCGGCCTGGTCGACGGCGCGGACTTCGAAGCTGTGCGAGCCGTCGCTCAGGCCTTCGTAGACCTTGGGCGAGGAACAGGCGTGCCAGTCGGCACTCTGCGTTGAGTCGATCCGGCATTCGTAGGAGGCGACGCCGGAGCCCGAGCCATCATTGCCGCTGAAGGCAAATTCGGCTTTGGCGGTGGCGACCAGGGACGAGGGGCCCGAGTCGATCTGGGTCTGCGGCGCGCTGGTATCCACCATCCAGGTCGAGACCGCGGGGCTGCCGTCGGTATTGCCCGCCTGGTCGATCGCCCGCACTTCGAACGTATGGCTGCCGTCGGCGAGGCCGCTGTATTCCTTCGGCGAGGCGCACGAGGCCCAGTCTTTGGCTTCGCTCGAGTCGAGGCGGCACTGGTAGGAGGCGACGCCGGAGCCGGAGCCGTCGTTGCCGCTGAAGGCGAATGTGGCTTTGGCCGAGGAGCTCAGCGCCGGTGGGTTCGAGGAGATCTGCGTGTCGGGGGCGGTCGTGTCCACCGTCCAGGTCGAGGTCGCGGGCGTCGCGTCGGCGTTGCCGGCCTGGTCGACGGCGCGGACTTCGAAGCTGTGCGAGCCGTCGCTCAGGCCTTCGTAGACCTTGGGCGAGGAACAGGCGTGCCAGTCGGCCTGTTGGGTCGAGTCGATCCTGCATTCGTAGGAGGCCACGCCCGAGCCGCCGGTGTCGCTGCCCGAGAATTCGAGCTGGGCGGCGGCGGAGGCGCTCAGGGCGCCCGGGTGCGCGTCGATCTGGGTCGCCGGGGCGGTCGTGTCCACGGTCCAGGTCGAGACGGCCGGGGTCGCGTCGGCGTTGCCGGCCTGGTCGACGGCGCGGACTTCGAAGCTGTGCGAGCCGTCGCTCAGGCCTTCGTAGACCTTGGGCGAGGAACAGGCGTGCCAGTCGGCCTGTTGGGTCGAGTCGATCCTGCATTCGTAGGAGGCCACGCCCGAGCCTGAGCCGTCGCTGCCGCTGAAGGCGAATTCAGCTTTGGCGGTGGCGACCAGGGACGACGGGCCGGAGTCGATCTGGGTCGTCGGCGCGGTCGCGTCGACGGTCCAGGTGAAGCTCGCCGGGCTCTGGTCGGCGTTGCCGGCTTTGTCGATCGCGCGCACCTCGAAGCTGTGGCTGCCGTCACTGAGCCCCGTGTACTGCTTCGGCGAGGCGCAGTTGCCCCAGGCAGCTTCCTGTGTGGAGTCGATCCGGCACTGATAGGAGGTGACGCCCGAGCCCGAGCCGTCTTCGCCGCTGAAGGCGAAGCTCGCCGAGGCCGAAGCACTGAGCGCGTTCGGGTGCGATCCGATCTGGGTCTGCGGCGCGGTGGCGTCAATCGTCCAGCTGAAGACCGCCGGGCTCTGGTCGACGTTGCCGGCTTTGTCGATCGCCCTGACTTCGAAGCTGTGGGCGCCGTCGGCAAGCGCCGGGTAGGTCTGCGGCGAACTGCAGGGGACCCAGTCTTTGGCTTCGCTCGAATCGCGGCGACATTCGTAAGAGGCAACCCCGGAGCCACCCGCGTCGGTCCCGCTGAAGGCGAATTCGGCGTTCGCCGAGGCGCTCAGGGCGGCGGGGCCCGAGTCGACCTGCGTCTCGGGGGCGGTGGTGTCAATCCTCCAGGTGTGGGTGGCTGGGCTTTGGTCGGCGTTGCCGGCTTTGTCGATCGCGCGCACTTCAAGCGTGTGCTGGCCGTCGGCGAGGCCGGCGTATTCCTTCGGCGAGGAGCACGGGGCCCAATCTTTGGCTTCGGTCGAGTCGAATCGGCACTGGTAGGAGGCGACGCCGGAGCCCGAGCCGTCGTTGCCCGAGAAGACGAAGCCGGCCGTCGTCGAGGTCGTCAGCGAACTTGGGCCGGATTCGATCTGCGTCTGCGGCGCGGTGGCGTCGATCGTCCAGCTGAAGGCCGCCGGGCTCTGGTCGACGTTGCCGGCTTTGTCGATCGCGCGCACTTCGAAGCTGTGGCTGCCGTCACTGAGCCCCGTGTACTGCTTCGGCGAAGAGCAGCTACCCCAGGCGGCTTCCTGGGTTGAGTCGAGGCGGCACTGGTAGGAGGCGACGCCGGAGCCCGAGCCGTCGTTGCCGCTGAAGGCGAATTCGGCGTTGGCCGAGGCGCTCAGCGACGGCGGCTGCGAGGAGATCTGCGTGTCGGGCGCGGTCGTGTCCACCGTCCAGGTCGAGACGGCCGGGGACGCATCGGCGTTGCCGGCTTTGTCGATCGCGCGTACTTCGAAGCTGTGGCTGCCGTCGGCGAGGTTGCTGTATTCCTTCGGCGAGGCGCAGCTCCCCCAGGCCGCTTCCTGGGTTGAGTCGAGCCGGCACTGGTAGCCGTTCACGCCGGATCCGCCGGCGTCGGTTGCGGAGAATTCGAGTTCCGCGGCGGTCGCTGTGGTCAGGGCTTTGGGCGCCGAGTCGATCTGGGTCTGTGGGGCGGTCGTGTCGACGGTCCAGCTGAAGGCTGCCGGGGACGCATCGGCGTTGCCGACTTTGTCGTTCGCCCTGACTTCGAAGGTATGCGAGCCATCCGCCAGGCCGGTGTATTCCTTCGGCGAGGAGCAGCTGCCCCAGTCGGCTTCCTGGGTCGAGTCGAGGCGGCACTGGTAGCCGTTCACGCCCGAGCCCGAGCCGTCGTTGCCGCTGAAGGCGAATTCGGCGTTGGCCGAGGCGCTCAGCGACGGCGGCTGCGAGGAGATCTGCGTGTCGGGCGCGGTCGTGTCCACCGTCCAGGTCGAGACGGCCGGGGACGCATCGGTGTTCCCGGCTTTGTCGATCGCCCGCACTTCGAAGCTGTGGGCGCCGTCTGTAAGGCCGGTGTATTCCTTCGGCGAGGAGCAGCTGCCCCAGTCGGCTTCCTGGGTGGAGTCGATCCGGCACTGGTAGGAGGCGACGCCGGAGCCCGAGCCGTCGTTGCCGCTGAAGGCGAAGCCGGCCGTGCCGGTGGCGACCAGGGGCGCCGGCGCCGAGTCGATCTGGGTCGTCGGCGCGGTCGCATCGATCGTCCAGGTGAAGGTCGCCGGGCTCTGGTCGACGTTGCCCGCCTGGTCGATCGCCCGCACTTCGAAGCTGTGGGCGCCGTCGGCGAGGCCTTCGTAGGTCTTTGACGAGGAGCAGGCGGCCCAGTCTTTGGCTTCGCTCGAGTCGAGGCGGCACTGGTAGGAGGCGACGCCGGAGCCCGAGCCGTCGTTGCCGCCGAAGGCGAACGTGGCTTTGGCGGAGGAGCTCAGCGCCGGCGGGTTCGCGGAGATTTGCGTGTCGGGCGCGGTCGTGTCCACGGTCCAGGTCGAGACCGCCGGAGTCGCGTCGATGTTCCCGGCTTTGTCGACCGCCCGCACTTCGAAGCTATGGGCGCCGTCGACTAGGCCGCTGTATTCCTTCGGCGAGGAGCAGCTCCCCCAGGCCGCTTCCTGGGTCGAGTCGAGCCGGCACTGATAGCCGTTCACGCCGGAGCCGCCCGCGTCTGTTGCGGAGAATTCGAGTTCCGCGGCGGTCGCTGTGGTCAGGGCTTTGGGCGCCGAGTCGATCTGGGTCTGCGGCGCCGTCGTGTCGATCGTCCAGGTGTAGGAGGCGGGCGACTGGGTGACGTTGCCGGCGCCGTCGATCGCCCGCACCTCAAAGGTGTGAGAGCCCTCGGCAAGCGCGTTGTAGGTCTCGGGCGAGGTGCACGCCTCCCAGGCGCCGACCGCTTCGGAGTCGCGTCGGCACTGGTAGGAGGCGACGCCCGAGCCGCTGTCGGAGCCGGAGAAGGAAAGGGTCGCGCTGGAAGACGCCGAGAGCGACGGCGGCTTCGATTCGATCTGCACCTGCGGCGCCGTCGTGTCGACGGTCCAGCTAAAGGCTGCCGGAGACGCATCGACGTTCCCGGCTTTGTCGATCGCCCGCACTTCGAAGCTGTGGGCGCCGTCGGCGAGGCCCGTGTATTCCTTCGGCGAGGAACAGGCGCCCCAGGCGGCTTCCTGTGTGGAGTCGATCCGGCACTGGTAGCCGGTCACGCCCGAGCCAGAGCCGTCGTTGCCGCTGAAGGCGAACGTGGCTTTGGCCGAGGAGCTCAGCGCCGGCGGCTGCGAGGAAATCTGCGTGTCGGGCGCGGAGGTGTCCACGGTCCAGGTCGCGACCGCCGGCGAGGCGTCGACGTTCCCGGCTTTGTCGACCGCCCGCACTTCGAAGCTGTGGGCGCCGTCGGCGAGGCCGCTGTATTCCTTCGGCGAAGTGCAGGTGCCCCAGGCCGCTTCCTGACTCGAGTCGATCCGGCACTGGTAGGAGGCGACACCCGAACCGCCCGTATCCGAGCCGCTGAAGGCGAAGGTTGCTTTGGCCGACGCGCTGAGCGCCGGCGGGCCCGAGGAGATCTGCGTCTGCGGCGGGCTCGAGTCCTCGACGTAGGTGAGGCCCGCCGAGCAGGCCGAGGCTTCGCTCGCCGCCCCGGTTGCGGTGGCCCTGAACGTGGTGCTCGAGTTGTCGGCGACCGAGACGGTCACCCCGGCCGCCAGTTCGGCGGCGCCGGCCGTGGCCAGCGGCGAGCCGCTGCAGCCGCTGGTCGAGTAGAGCTTCACGGTCGAGCCAGGCGCGGCCGAGCCGACGACCTTCGGCGAGTTGGCGTTCGCCGGCGAGGCCGGGATCGTCGCGGTCAGGCTCGGTGCCGCCGGCGGCGTGACGAAGCTCAGCGGCGAGAGCAGCAGGCTCGGTTCGGTGCGTGAGCCGCTGCCGCTGCTCGAGGTGACGCGGAAGTAGTAGGTCGCGTTCGGGTTCAACCCGGTTAGCTGGACGCTGTGCGAGGTGACCGCCGAGGAGTCGCTCACGCTCGAGCTGAGCGAGCTGGAGCTGGTCCCGTAGTCGACCTTCGAGTCCGAGGCCTTATCGGTCTGCCAGGTGACCGTCGCGGTGCCGTCGTTGTGGGCGGCCGCCTGGACGTTGGAGATCACCGGCGGCTGCTGTTCGGCCTCGAAGACGACGTCGGCCATGTAGTTGGTGCCGTTGTAGCTTTCGGGCCCGCCCTCTGAGAAGAGGCTGCCGTTGCCGCCGTAGTGGTAGACGCCGTTGCCGCCGACGACGCCGCTCGCCGGCGCGTGCAGCGGCGCGGCATCGGCGCCGACCACCGAGAAGTAGCCGCTGAGCGCGGCGTAGTGGCCGTTGGGCGCGTAGTAGGAGGCGATGTAGGTGGTGTTGGCGCTGATCGCCACCGGGCTCGGCAGGCTCACCTGCTGCCAGCCCGAAGCGGTTTCTTTGCTGAACGTGACTTCCGCGAGCTGGGTGCCGCTCGCCGTGTAGAGGTGGCCGACGTGCGCGCCGGTCGCTTCGCTCGTCTTGTAGTACCTCAGCCCGGTGATGTAGCCGGAAACATCGGCGCGGAACTTCACCCCGACTTCGATCTGGCTCGGGTCGGATTCCGGTTCGCCGCTGAAGGTGTTGTCCCAGATCGTGCAGGGACAGGAGCGCGGAACCACTTCGACCGTGCTTTCGTCGCCGGGTTCCTCGAGGTTGGCGCTGTCGTCGGTGGCGCGCGCGACGATCTGCACCGTGCCGGTCGCACCCGGCGTCCATTTGTACTTCCACGAGCCGCGCCCTTCGGCGGGCGTCCAGGTTTCGCCCCCGTCGAGTGAGACTTCGACCCCGGCCACCTGACCGCCAACGTCGGTGGCGCTGCCTTCGATCGTCATTTCCTCGCCGCTTTCGACCTGCGAGCCGTTCGCGGGCGTTTCGATCGTCGCCACCGGCGGCGTGTGGTCGGTGCTTTCGCTCGCCGCCACCCTCCCCGCTTCGAGCGTCTGCGGCTGCACCCCCATGTCGGCGAACAGGTTCACGGTCGCCTGCTGCATGCGCGGGTCGTCGGTCCGCGGATAGGCGCCGCGGTCGTGTTCGGTTTCCAGCCCCCACGACCACTGCACGGTGCCGGCGCCGAAGACCAGCGCCCCGCTCGGCGCCCGGTAGAGGGTGAGGTGATGGGTCGCCGTCTCCGGCAGGTAGTTGGAGCCGTAGTCGATCAGGTAGTCCTGGACTTCGACCGTGGTCGAGGAGAGGTCGATCTCCCCCGGCGGGCGCGAGCTGTTGTGGACGTCTTCGTCCCACTCATAGCCCAGCGTTTCCGTCCCGAGGACCGCGCTTTCGCCGGATTTGAGCGATTCGATGTTGGTGTTGCGCCAGAGCCGTAGCTGCTTGTCTTCGGCCGGCACTTCGATCGAGGCGGTCCCCGAGTTGACCATGAACAGCTGCCCGCTGAGCGCGTTCTCGGGCTTGCCGCCGTCCGCCGGCGGGCTGAAGCGAGGATCGCGCCAGGTGCCCGGTCCAGACTTTCGATTCCGGGTCGATCTTGGCGTTGGCGGAGGTCTCCTTGTAACAGACGATCGTCCGGTAGCTCGAGTTCGAGCCGTCGATGCTGTTCGCCCAGCGCGTCTTCCAGAAGATCTCGTTGCCGCTGAAGAAGGCGAGGTTGACGCCGGCTTCGCGCGCTTCTTCGACGTGTTCGCGCTGCGAGGCCGACCAGTACTCGTCGTGGCCGACCGAGAGGAAGACTTTGTGCTGCAGGATCGGGCTCGCCGACTTGGCGACGTCGACGCCGCTGATGTAGCTGGTGTCGTAACCGTTGCGCTCGAGCCAGCGCACCATCGGGTATTCGGCCGCGAAGGGGGCGTCTTCGGGGGTCGTCCCCCGGGTCGTCAACGGCCGGTTGTAGCTGACCTTGTAGGCGCGTTCGGGGTCGGTTCCCGGGCCGCCCACGTAGAGGCTGTTGCCGCCGTAGCGGTTGTAGGCCTCCCAGGTCGTGTCGGCGGTCTGGAAGACGAGGTTCGAGTGGCTTTCGTCGTTGCGCACGACGAAGACGACCAGGCTGCCTTCCGAGCTTTTGTCGGTGCGGATCAGCTTGGCGAAGTAGATCCCGGAGACCGCGGTCGAGGGCACCGCCCAGGAGGCCGACTCGGCCCAGTTGCCGCAATCGACCAGCCCGGTCGAGGCTTCCGTTTTGCAGGCGGGCTGGCTCTGCGGGAGTTTCGCGCTTGGCGCGATGTTGCTCGCCACCTTGCGGGCGCCGTCGCCGCCGTAGTAGCCCATCCGGTAGATGTCGAGGTGGTAGGCGCTCGATTCGGTCTTGATCTTGAAGTGGACCGTTTCGCCGCGGTCGACGCTGATCTGGGTCGTGAAGCCCTGGATCGTCGGGTCGCCGGAGCCTTCGACGTCCCATTCGGTCGGCGGGTTGCCGGGCTTCGAGTTCTCGCAGACGATTTCGTTTGCCGGCGGATCGCAGGGGCCCGCCGCGGCCGGCTCGGCGAGCAGCGCCTGGCACCCGATCAGGGCCAGGAGGAGGGCGATTGTGCAGGCAGAGAACTTGGCCACCTGATATTGCAACGACGCCCGGCGACGCGATTTTTCACCCGCCGGGGACAAAACTCGTCCCTAAGCCTCGACCTTACGTTGAGGTTTGGCTATTCGCGCAGGGCGACGGGGGAGCCGGCGTCGCGCACGACGAGCCGCGGCCGGCCGCTGCCGTCGGCGGGCACCGTGTAGACGTCGAAGCTGTCCGAGTAGACCAGGTTTTCGCCGTCGAGCCACTCGACCTGGTCGTCGATCGGCCGGTGCTCGGCGACTTCGTGCGACTTCATCGTCGCCAGGTCGAGCACCTTCAGCTGCCAGCGGTTCTGCCGGCCGAGCCGGCTCTTGTAGGCGATCCGCGTCCCGTCCGGCGAGAGCGAGGGGCACTCGACGTGGTTGTGGATGACGCGCATCGTGCGCGCCCGCACGTCGCCTTCGACCAGGTAGTAGCGGCCGTGCGAGCGCAGCGTCGCGTAGAAGCGGTTCGAGTCCGGCGCGAAGGTGACGCCCCAGAAGTTGAAGTCTTCTTCCTCGAAGGGTCGGCCGTCCTTGCTCACCTTGAACGTCTCCAGGTTGCCGACCGTTTCCCCGGTGCGCATGTCGACGATCGTCGTTTCGGTCGAGTAGCCGCCGTTCTCGAGGTAGGCGTGGCCGTTGACGAAGGCGGTCATCGCCCCGTAGCGCCCGTCGCTGGAGACCCGCGCGCGCGAGGGCACGCCGCCCAGCGGCAGGGTGTAGAGCGTGCCCAGCGAGGAGTCGAAGATCGTCGCCTGGTAGCCGGTTTCGGTGTCGGCGGTGGCCAGGCAGAGGCCGCGCCCGGCGGCGAAGTAGACCCGCTCGCAATCGATTTCGGGCCCTTCCAGCTGCCGCGGGTGCCCGCCCTCGAGGACGAAGACGCGGCCGTTGGTCAGCGGGTCGTCGCGGTTGACGGCGCGCACCATCAGCTGCGCGCCGGCGAGCCCGGTCGGTTCGCCGACGATGCCGACCGGCTGGGCCACCTCGGCGCCGCCGCGCGAGCTCGACGGTGCGGCGACCAGGTAGACGGCGGCGCCGACGATGCAGATCAGGCCAAGCGCGGCAAGCGCCTGACGGCCGCGCCTACTCATGCCGCGACGCCGGCGGCGACCCCCGTCCGGGAATCGCGCTCGGCCGCGGGCGCGCCGCGACCGATCGCCCGCTCGTAGGCGTCGAGCAGCACCGCCGCGGACCGCTGCCAGGAAAGCTCGCCCACCCGCTCATGGCCGTACTCTCGCATCCGCGCCCGACGCCGCGGATCGGCCAGCAGCGCGTCGATGCAGCGGGCGAGCGCCTCCGGGGTCGGCTCGGGCGCGTAGGCGGCGGCCTCGCCGGCCGAGACCCGCGTCTCCTCGAGGTCGTAGGCGGCGACCGGGCAGCCCATCGCCATGTACTCGAGCACCTTGATCATCGTCGAGCTGCGGTTGAGCGGGTTGGGCGGGTCGGGCTCGAGGCCGATGTCGGCGCTGGAGAGGATGCGGCGGATGTCCTCGTCGCCGCGCCAGCCGGTGAACTCGACCTGCTCGGCGATCCCCAGCCGCGCCGCCAGCGCTTCCATCGCCGGGCGCACCTCGCCCTCGCCGACGAAGATCGCCTGCCAGTCCTCGCCGCGCAGCGTGCGCAGGGCGGCGAGCGCCCGCAGCGCCTCGTCGATCCCGTCCTGGGGGCCCATCATCCCCAGGTAGGCGATCAGGTGGGCGCGTCCGCGGCGCAGCGCCGGGTCGGGCTCGACCGGGCGAAAGCGCTCCAGGTCCGGCCCGTTGCGGACGACGAAGACGTCGGCGGGGTCCACTCCCCCGCGCGCCAGCGCGATCCGCCGGTAGGACTCGTTGGTCGAGATCACCACGTCGGCGGCCCGCATCGCGCGCCGCTCGATCGCCAGCAGCGCCCGGTGGGCGAGCCCGGCGCGGCCGAAGCGGCTGCGGAAGAGCTCCGGGGTCAGGTCGTGGTGGTCGAAGATCAGCCGGGCCCCGCGCCGGCGCGCCGGGCGGGCGGCGAGGTGGAGGAAGTCGGGTGGGCTGGCGACGTGGACGACATCGAAGGGCCGCTCTCGCGCCAGCTCGCGAACCAGGCCGCGAATCCGCCAGAGCGCCTGGCCGTACTCGCGCAGGTAGCCGAGCGCGCTCCGCGCCGGGCGCAGCCGGTAGCGGCGCAGCTCGATCCCCTCGAGCGTCTCGCGCTCCGGCTGCTCGCCGTCCCCGGCCATTGCGCAGACCGCGGCTACCTCCCAGCCCGCGGCGCGCAGGGTGCGCGCCTCGCTCCAGACCCGTCGGTCGCCGGGAAGCGGCGCGTTCTCGCTGATCAGCAGGGCCCGGCCGCGGCGCGGCGCGCTCATGCGGCGCCCTTGCCGTGGATCACGGTCGGCAGGGTGAGCAGGAGGATCTTCAGGTTCAGCCCCAGCGAGCGCGTCTCGACGTACTCGCTGTCGAGCTCGATCATCTGCTTGAAGGTCAGCAGGCTGCGCCCCCTCACCTGCCAGAGGCCGGTCACCCCCGGCTTCACGGCGAAGCGGCGGAACGCCTCCGGCGGGTAGCGGTCGACCTCGTACTGGATCGGCGGCCGCGGCCCGACCAGCGACATCTCGCCGCGCAGGACGTTCCAGAGCTGTGGCAGCTCGTCGATGCTGGTCCGCCGCAGAAACGAGCCGACCCGGGTCACCCGGGCGTCCTCGTGGAGCTTGCTCATCGGCCGCGTCCCCTGGCGGTCGCCGTCGGCGATCATCTCCTCGACGTGGTTGCGGTGGGCGCCGCTGTCGGCGCCTTCGCCCATCGTGCGGAACTTGGCGACCGAGAAGGGCTCCAGGCCTTGCCCAGGCGCCGCTGCCGGAAGAAGACCCGGCCCGGCGAGTCGAGCTTGACGGCCACGGCGACGACCAGCAGCAGCGGCGAGAGGAGCACCAGGCCGAGCGTCGCGCCGAGCAGGTCAAGCGCTCGAATCGCGACATCGGCGAAGCGGCCCGCCTCGCCGGGCACCTCCGTCAGTGTCGGTTCGGCGCTCATCGCACGGCGGCGACCGCCACCCCAAGCAGGCTCTCGATCACGTGATCCTGGGCCCCCTCGGCGAGCCCCGGGAAGAGCGGCAACAGCACGACCTCGCCTGCCGCCGCCTCGGTATGCGGCAGGCTGACCGCGGAGTCGGCGTAGGCGCCCTCGAGGTGGATCGCCATCACGCCGCGGCGGGTGGCGATGCCCTCGTGCAGCAGGGCGCGCATCAGCTCTTCGGCGTCGAGCGGCGCCCCGGCGCCGACCCGCACCGGGTAGGACTGCCAGGTGCGCTGCGCGTAGGTGGGGTCGCGCGGGGTCTCGATCCAGGGACCTCCCCCAGGGCGGCTGTGTAGCGCTCCGCGAGGCGGCTGCGCTCGGCGAGGATCCGGTCGAGCACCGCCAGTTGGCGCAGGCCGACCGCCGCCTGCAGGTCGGTCATCCGCGCGTTCCAGCCGCGCTCCGGGTAGTGCTCGATGACCACGTCGCGCGCCTCGTGACGGGCGAGCGCCGACTGGTCCATCGCGTGGGTGCGCAGCCTGCGCAGGCGCTCGGCGATCTCGGCGTCGTGGACGGCGATCATCCCGCCCTCGCCGCAGGTGATCACCTTGCGCGGGTGGAAGGAGAAGCAGGCGAGCGGCCCCAGCGAGCCGATCGGCCGGCCGCGGTGCAGAGCGCCGATCGCACAGGCGGCGTCCTCGACCAGGGTCAGGCCGTGCGCCTCGGCGAGCGCCAGGAAGCGGTCCATGTCGGCCGGCAAGCCGACCTGGTGGACCGGGATCACGGCCTTGGTGCGCGGTCCGAGGCGGCGCTCGACATCGTCGGGGTCGAGGTTGAAGGTCGCCGGGTCGACATCGGCGAAGACCGGCGTGGCGCCGCACTGCCAGACCGCGTTGGCGGTGGCGATGAAGGAGAGCGAGGGGACGATCACCTCGTCGCCCGGGCCGATTCCCGAGGCGTAGAGCGAGAGCTGCAGCGCGGTGGTGCAACTGGTCGTCGCGACCGCCTCGGGCGCGCCGACGCGCTCGGCGAAGGCACGCTCGAACTCCTCCACCCGCGGGCCCTGGGTGAGCCAGCCGGAGGCGATCACCTCGGCGACCGCCTCGGCCTCGCCGCCGCCGAACCACGGCTTCGCGAACGGGACCTCCATCAGCGCGCCTCCGAGGAGACCAGCGAGGCCGGCGCCGCGGCGCCGGAGCCGTTGCGGCTCGCCCGCCACCAGTCGACCAGCATCCGCAGGCCCTGCTCGAGGTCGATCTCGGCCTCGAAGCCGAGCTCGCGCTTGGCCGCCTCGGTCGAGGCGAGCCGCCGGGTGACGCCGTTGACAGAGCGCTCCGGCCCGTACTCGATCGCCAGCTCGGAGCCCATCGCCCGCAGCAGCGTCTCGGCCAGCTCCTGGAGGCTGGTCTCGACCCCGCTGGCGACGTTGTAGACGGCGTCGGTGACGTCGGCCTCGGCGGCGAGCAGGTTGGCGCGGGCGATGTCGGGGACGCAGACGAAGTCCATCGTCTGGCTGCCGTCGCCGAAGATCAGCGGCGGCTCGCCGGCGGCGATCCGCTCCATCCAGCGCACCAGCACCTCGGTGTAGATGCCGTGCACGTCCATCCGCGGCCCGTAGACGTTGAAGTAGCGCAGGGCGACGTAGTCGAGGCCGCTCATCGCCCGGTAGCTGCGCAGCAGCCCCTCGTTGAAGGTCTTCGCCGCCCCGTAGAGGGTGTCGTTGGCGTAGGGGTGGTGCAGCTCGTCAGTGGGGAACTCTTCGGCGAGGCCGTAGACCGAGGCCGAGGAGGCCGCGACCAGCTTGCGCACGCCGGCGGCGACGGCCGCCTCGACCACGTTGAAGGTGCCGTCGACGAGGACCTCGAGCGCCAGGCGCGGCTCCTCGGCGCACTGGGTGATCCGGATCGCCGCCTGGTGGAAGACGACGTCGATCCCCTCGCTCAGCTCGGCGAGCAGGGCGCGGTCGCCGACGTCGCCGTGGACCACCGTGACGTTGCCGTTGGCGCAGGCCCACTCGAGGTTCTCGCGCCGGCCGCGGACGAAGTTGTCGATCACCACAACCTCGGCCGCGCCGGCCTCGACCAACTGGTCGACCAGGGTCGAGCCGATCGTGCCGGCACCGCCGGTGACCAGGTGCCTGCCGCCCGCGATCACCGTCGGCTCCGGTCCGCGTTGCGCTTTGTCTTGGCTCGCATCTGCTCTCCTGGGGACGGGGTTTTCGGGGTCTGGGGAACTCGGGGAATCAACGCAGCCCGGGGGCCGATGTTTCCGCCGCGCTCGCGCTCGGGCGGAGCCGCCCGCGCAGCGGGGCGGTCATGCGGGCGCGCAGCTCGGCCCGGGTGAAGCGGCGGAACTCGGGGTCCTGCACGCGCGGCACCCGGCGCAGGGCCGCCCCGAGGTAACCGGCGAAGAAGGCGAGGCCGGAGAGGCCGGCGGGCGAGGACCGGGCCACCTTCAGCGAGCGCAGCGCGGTCCACAGCGGGCCGTAGTGGAGGATCCAAGCGCACTCGCCGTGGCGGGCACGGCCGCGCAGCCGGCCGTCGGCGGAGCCGTGCGGGCGGTGATGGCGGGCGAGGAGGTCGGCGAAGGAGAGCGTCTCGAAGCCGCGCATCCGGGCGTAGGTCTCGTCGATCGTGTCCCAGCCGAGCCGCTCGGGAACGCCGCCGATCGCCTCCAGGCAGTCGCGGCGGAAGAGCTTGACCGCGCCGTGCACGTGGTGGGCCGGGATCGGGATCGTCCGCCAGCGGCCGCGGTCGTCGGGCTCGCTGAGCCGGCCGCCGGCGAGCCCCAGGCCCGGGTCGGCCTCGAAGCGCGCGGCCAGCGTCGCGAACCACTCGGGGGGCAGCTCGATGTCGCCGTCGAGCTTGCCGATCAGGTCGTAATCACGCCAGCCGCAGAGCTCGAGCCCGGCGTTGAAGGCGTGCGCCTCGCGGGCGAGGCCGAGGTTGTCGGCGCCCGGCGCGACCTTGCGCGGTGCCTCGGCGACGCTGAGGAACTCGAGCTCGCGCTCCAGCCGGCGGGCGACGGCCAGGGTGTCGTCCGCGGAGCCGTCGTCGATGACCAGCCAGCGGTCGGGCCGCCGCGACTGCGCCGCGACGGCGCGCGCGGTGCGCTCCAGGTTGGCGGCCTCGTTGTAGACCGGGCTGACCACGAGCAGCCTTTCGGGGGCGGGAGCCATCGTCATATCAACGGCCGGCGGCGAGGGTCGCTTGCGGGCGGCGCGAGGAAGAGGAACGACCTCGCGCGCGTTAGTTCTTGAGGAACGGCCCAGGCGCCGTCCCGGCTCCGCATGCCAAGCCAAGGCCCAAACCAAGCACTCGCCCGGCGACGCAGGATCATCGCCTTCGCCGCCGTCTCCGCGCTCGTCGCGACGATCGCGACCGCCTGCAGCCTGGCGACCTTCAGCCTGCTGCCGCCGGGCATCCAGATGCGCCACCTGCAGGACGGTGGCGCCGTCACCCATGCCGCGATCGACCTCCCCGGCCCGCGCCGCCCGGCATCGCTGACCGGCTTCGAATCGCAGGCCAAGCGGATGAACCTGATCGCCAACCTGATGACCAGCGAGCCGGTGCTGGCCCGGGTCGCCCGCCTGATCGGCGCCGATCCCGGCCAGATCTCGGCGACGACGCAGGTGACCGAAGACGTCTCGCGCTCCTTCATCGAACCGGACGCCGAGCGACGCGCGAACGAGATCCGCCTGGCCAACGACCCCTACAAGCTCGAAATCCAGGCACGGACCAGCCTGCCGGTGATCGACGTCTACGCCCAGGCGGCGTCGGTCGGCTCGGCCGAGGAGCTGGCCAACGCCTCGGTCAGGGCCGCTAACTCCTACCTGCGCGCCCTCGCCGGCCACGACCGGGTCGCCGGACCGCCGCCGGTGACACTGAGGCAGCTCAGCGCTGCCCAGGGCGCCACCCTCGAGCCGACCGCGCGACCGTTGATCGCGCTGCTCACCTTCCTGGTCGCCTTCGGCGTCTGCTTTGGGCTGCTCTTCGGCCTGGCCGAGGTGAGGCGCGGCTGGCTGCACGCCGACCGGCAGCCGCAACCGGGCGGGGAGCCGGCGCCCCGCCCGGAACGCCGCCCCCGCGCCGATGACTGGCCGCACACCACCCGCGTGCTGCCCTGGATGGTCGCCGGCTTCATCGCGATGCTCTGGCTGCTGCCGATCGACGCGATCGCGATCAATGCCTCGCTGCCGGTCGAACTCAAACTCGACCGCCTGGTCCTGCCGCTAATCGTCCTCACCTGGCTGCTCTCGATGGCGGCGGGTGGGTCGGGGGCGCCCCGCTGGCGCTTCACCAAGGTGCACGCCGCGGTCGCCGCCTTCGTCGCCGTCGCCTTCCTCAGCGTCGTCCTCAACGCGCCCTCGCTGGCCGGCGCGCTCGAGTTCAGCCTGGCGATCAAAAAGCTGACCATGCTGGCCGCCTTCTTCGCCGTCTTCCTGCTCGTCGCCAGCGTCGTGCGGCCGACCGAGGTGCGGTCCTACATGACCCTGACCCTGGCCCTCTCGGTCGTCGTCGCGCTCGGCATCCTCTGGGAGTACCGCTTCAAGACGAACCTCTTCTACAGCTGGTCGGGCAAGCTCTTCCCCAGCTTCTTCTCGGTGACGCCGCTCGACACGACCAGCGTCGATGAGATCGGCAGGCCGGCGGTCGCCGGGCCGGCCGACCTCAGCCTCGAGGCGGTCGCGATGCTGGCGATGGCGCTGCCGATCGCCCTGGTCCGCGTGATGCACTCCTCGCGCACGCGCGAGCGGCTGCTCTGCGGCCTGGCGGCCTGCATCCTGCTCGGCGCGATGGTCGCCACCTACCGCAAGAGTGCCCTGCTGGCGCCGGTCGCGGTCGTCCTCGTGCTCGCCTACTTCCGCCGCCGCGAGCTGCTCCGCCTCGCCCCGCTCGGGGTCGTCCTGGTGCTCGCGATCCCCGCCCTGGCGCCCAACGCGCTGGGCTCGGTGATCGAACAGCTGCAGCCCAAGCGACTCGGCGTCTCGACCGTCAGCGACCGCGTCTCCGACTACGACGCGATCCGCCCCGACGTGCTCAGCCACCTCGCCTTCGGCCGCGGCTTCGGCTCATACGACCACACCATCTACCGAGTG
Source organism: uncultured Solirubrobacterales bacterium (assembly GCA_963774405.1). Taxonomy (GTDB): domain Bacteria; phylum Actinomycetota; class Thermoleophilia; order Solirubrobacterales; family 70-9; genus VRUE01. The sequence continues at coordinate 156,798 of CAVZEV010000002.1, forward strand.
CTCGACAACCAGCTGCTGATGCAGCTGATCGAGACCGGCATCGTCGGGCTCGCCGCCTACGTCCTGATGCTGCTGCTGGCCGTCGGCGCGGCGGTGCCGATCATCCGCCGCCGCGAACCCGGCCGCGCCCCGCCGGCCCTGGCGATCGCCGCCGCGATCGGCGCCTTCCTGGTGCTCTCGGCGCTCTTCGACATCCTCTCCTTCCCGCACGGGCCCTACATCCTGATGATCATGCTCGGCCTACTCGCCGTGCTGGTCGCCGACGAAGGCCGCGGGCCCGACCGCCCGCGCCGGCGCCTGCCGGCCGAGATCGGCGTAGAAGCCGAGCAGCGCCTCGAGCTGCCGTCCGAGCGAGTGCCGCTCGAGGACGCGCTCGCCGGCCACGGCGCCCGCTGAGCGAAGCGCATCCGGGTCGCGCTTGTAGCGCTCGACGGCCGCGGCGAGCGCCCGCGCGGCGGCGAGCACGTCGCCGTCCTCGACCGGCGCCGAGGAGGACGGGTCGAAGAGCTCGCGACCGCCGAAGGCGGGGAAGCCGACCACGTAGCAGCCCGAGGCCATCGCCTCGGCGACCGGCAGGCCGAAGCCCTCGCGTCGCCCAAGGGCGAGGAAGATCGGCGCCGAGCGCAGGGCGGCGGCGGCCTCCGCCTCCGAGGCACCTTCGATCCTCACCACCTCCCAGCCGCGCAGCCGCTCGCCGAGCAGGGCGAGGATCTCGCCGGCCTCGGCCTCGCGCTTGCGCGGCATCAGCGCCAGGCGGCGGGGCAGCGGCCCGGCAGCCGGATGGAAGACCGCCGGGTCGACCGCGTTGGGGACGACCCGCGCCTCGAGGCCCGGAAAGGCGAAGCGCAGGTACTCGGCGCTGTCGGCCGAGACGGTCATCGCCGCCGCGAAAATCCCGTAGTCGGGGGCGGCGCCGGCCGGCAGGTGCTCGAAGGTCAGGTAGGCGTTCTGGCTGAAGACGACGAGCCGCGGCTCGCGCGGCAGTCGCTCGAGGAAGGGCCCGTAGATCTCGGGCACGACCAGCAGATCCTCGGTGGAGAGGGTCGCCGAGGGGGCGCCGAGCGTGCGGGTCGAGTGCTCGAACCACTCGCAGGCGAAGCCGTCGCGGTGGTGCAGGACGGCGGCGTCGAGGCCGGCTGCGTTGAGCAGGTCGACGTGGCGGTAGATCGCCCTGATGCCGCCGCTTGGCACCCGGTAGTCGGGGCAGAGGTAGTAGATCGTCGGCGGGCCGGCCGCCGGGCCGGTGCGGATCCGCGGCGGGCGGCGGGTGCGCAGCGCGCCGCGCCGGGTGAGGTGGGCGGCGGCGTGGGTTGCCGCCCCCCTGGCGATGTCGTTCAGGTCGCGCATCGGCTCACGACTCCGCCGCGACCGGCGGCCCGATCGGTCGCCCGCCGAGGCCGAGGCGCTTGGGCGCCAGCCGCGCCAGCGCGGCGATCAGGTCGGCGGCGCTGGCCGGGAAGAGCAGGCGCAGCGCCAGCAGGTAGGCGGCGGCGCCCGCCAAGCCGACGCCGGCCATCAGCGGCAGCGCCGGCAGGCCCAGGCCGCCGAGCCCGAGCGCGGCCGGCAGCGCCACCGCGGCCAGCGCCGCGCAGCCGACCAGGGCCGGGGCGAGGTCGTGCCAGAGCACGCCCAGCGGGCTTTCGTCACGCCCGCGCAGGAGGACGAAGTAGGCGACGAGCAGGAAGAGGCCGTGCACGAGCGAGCCGGCGACCGCCACCGCCTCGATCCCCTGGTGGGCGACCGCGAGCACCGCGCCGGCGTAGACGAGGAAGTGGGCGATGCCGTAGCCGAGCAGCGCCCGCGCCCGCCCGGCCGCCATCAGGGCCGAGCCGCAGGTGTTGATCGCCAGCGTCGCCGCGCCGCCCGCGACGAGGATCTGGGTCGGCACGACCGAGGGCTCCCACTCGGGCCCGAAGAGCCAGGGGATCACGGTCGGCGCCAGCACGATCAACAGCGCCAGCAGCGGAAAGACCAGCACGGTCAGCAGCCGCACCATCCGCCGGCGCAGGGCGAGCAGCGCCTCGGTCCCCTCGGTGCGGGCCAGTACCGGGAAGGCCACCTGCGAGACGGCATTGGCGACCTTGCCCTGGTATTCGACCGCGAGCTGGTAGCTGCGCCAGTAGAAGCCCGCCTGCGCCGGGCCGAGGACCGAGCCGATGATCGCGTAGTCGCCGTTGCGGAAACCGGTCCAGGAGATCGTCGCCAGCGCCGCCGGGCCGCCGTAGGGCAGCAGCTCGCGCATCGCCCGCGGGCGCCAGGCCGGCAGCGGCACCGGCGCGAAGGCGAGCGCCAGGCAGAGCGCCGCCGCCATGCCGATCATGCTGCCGAAGACCAGCGCCGCGGCGTTCAGCCCGATCAGCGCCAGGGCGAGGCTGGCGAGCGCCCGCGTCGCGTTGAGGACGAGGTCGATCATGCTGAGCTTGCGGAAGTCGAGCCGGCGGCGCAGCACCGCCATCGGCAGCGCGTAGACCGCGCCGAGCAGGAAGTAGGGCGTGGTGGCGATCGTCAGCTCCGCGGTCTTGTGGCCGATCAGCGGTTCGACCACGAGCAGCGCCAGCAGCGCGGTCACGCCGGCACCCAGCAGGCCGAGGCCGACGCTGAGCGTCAAGCCGCCGCGCAGGTGGTCGCGCTCGATCGAGCGGCGCTGCACCAGGGCGCCGCCGATGCCCTCCATCGGCATCATCTGCGCCAGCTCCTGGACGATCGTGACGACGGCGAAGATGCCGAACGCCTGCGGCGGGATGATCCGCGCCAGGGCGACCATCGTCGCGAAGAGCAGCAGCTCGATCGCCATCCGCGCGTAGGCGACCCAGCGCAGGCCGGCGGCAGCGGCCGCGGTCAGGTCCTCGTTGGAGAGGACGTCTTCGGCGCCCTGGCTCTCCAGGGTCTCGCCGGCAGGGGCAATCTGCCTCGGATCACTCACAGCTCGCGCACCACCCGCGCCGGGTTGCCCGCGGCGACCACGCCGGCCGGGATCTCGCCGGTGACGACCGAGCCGGCGCCGATCACCGCGTCGTCGCCGATCCTCGCCCCCTTGAGGATGCGGGCGCCCATCCCGACGAAGACGTTGTCGCCGATCTCGACCGGCGCCACCCGCGGCGGCCCGCTCTTGCGCCGTTCGGGATGCAGGTCGTGGAAGTCGCTGTCGAAGATCTCGACGTGAGCGCCGAAGAGGCCGTCGCGGCCGATCCGGATCCCTCCCCCTGGCTCTTGATCATCAGGTTGTTGTTGAACTCGGTGCGGTCGCCGACCTCGAGCCGCGCCCGCTCGTTGCCGACCTCGACGTGGCAGTAGCCGGTGAAGAAGAGGGGCGACTGGCGCCAGCCGAACTGCACCCCCTCGCCGAGCGAGATCTCGCCGCTGCCGATGAAGAGGACGGGCTGCAGGACGCGCGGCGCCCCGCCCGTCGGCGGGCAGGTGGAGAGCAGCCGGTACTTCCAGATTCGCGGCGCCTGCGCCAGGTCGCCGGCGTATCGGGCGATGCGCTCGCGGCCGCGCCGCTCAGATCCCGCGCGCATGGAGGCGGAAGCGGTTGTAGTGGGCGCGGGCCCGGTGCCCCGCGCCGGTCAGCGGGAAGAGCGGGAACCAGAGGCCGCGCCCGGGCCCGATCCGTTGCCGCAGCCTCAGCCCCCACCACTCGCGCAGGCGCCGCGCCGACGGGTAGGTCTCGAGCGCGAACTCGACCAGGGCATCGGCCGCCTCCCGTTCCCGCTCGTCGGCGAAGCCGCGGTCATAGGAGCGGCTCGCCCGCCAGAGCGCCTGCCGGGCGAGCGTGCGGCGGACGGTCTCGCGCAGGCGATCGGCGTTCGGCAGCGCCGCGCCCGGCCCGGCGAAGAACCGCTCGAAGGCGGTGCGCCGGTCGGTGATTTCGATCAGCGGGCCGCTGCTGTCGGTGAGCATCGTGCGAGACATGCTCACCGGGTGGATGCGGTAGAGCGCCTGGGCGATGCCCTTCACGTAAGCGACGTCGGAGGCCGCTGCGACCCGCAGCCACATGTTGACCTCGCTCATGTGGCCGGCGGCCTCCTCGTAGGCGCCGACCTGGCGCTGTACCGAGGTCCGCACGACCGCCTCCGGCGAGGAGATGCAACCGTGGCCCGAGCGACAGCGGATCCGGATCCAGTCCTCGCCGCCCCAAACCTTGGTCCCGCGCCAGCGATCGGCGCGCGGCAGCGGCAGCCGGATCCAGCCCTCATCGGACCAGATCCTGGTCCCCGTCCAGGCCGGTCCCTGGCCCGGCAGCGGCTCGCCGGAGACGAACTGCAGCGCCCGGCCGTAGACCAGGCCGACCTCGGGGTTGTCCTCCATGACGCTCGTCGCCCGGCGCAGGGCGCCGGGGGCGAGCAGGTCGTCGGCCGAGACGACCACCACGTAGTCGCTGTCCGCGGCCCACTCGAGCCCAAGGTTGACGGTCGCGACCAGGCCCATGTTCTCGGCGTTGCGCCGGTACTCGACCCGCTCGTCCTCGGCGGCGAGCCGCCGGCCGACCGCGGGCGTCTCGTCGGGCGAGCAGTCGTCGAGGACCAGCACCCGCACCTCCACCCCGTCCTGGCCGAGGACGCTGGCCACGCACTCGGGCAGGTAGGAGGCGTAGCGGTAGCAGGGCACGATCACCTTGACCAGCGGCATCGCCGGCGCCGGCCCGGCGCCCGGGGGCGCCTCGCTGGTGTGGTTGCGCTCTGGGGCATCGCTCTAACGAGAAAACGAGGGGCCGCCGGGAAAGCTTGCGTCAGGCATCGGCGCCCGGCTCGGGCGCCCAGGCCCCCGCCGGCAGGGCTCGGCGCCGCTGCGCGACACCCTCGAGGGCAACCAGGCCGATGCACCAGAGGACGAGGACCGCGAGTGCCGCCAGCGCGGCTTTCTTCTTGCCTCCGCCCACCTGCATGGCGCCGACTTCGGCAGCGTCGAGCCGTTTCACCCGGACCGGGCCCCTGGCCGGAGCGGCGTTGCGGCCGGCCGCGGTCAGGGCCGCGACCGTGGCGCCGATCAAGCGCCTCGCGCCGCCCGGGTCGGGCGCGGCGGCCTGGAGCGCGAGGATCGGCTGGCCGGCTTCGAGGCCGACGCTGACCACGTAGGGCCGGCTCGGCCGGTTCGCTTCCAGGACCGCTTTGGCCAGCGGCGTTTCGGTCTGCGGCACCGCGATCGTCGAGGCGATCGCACCGACCTCGGAGGGCGCCACGCCGAGCGCGCCGGCGATCCGCGCCTTCGTCGCGTCAGAGGTGAGCAGGTCGGCGAGGATCGTCGCCCTGATCACGATCGCGGTCGCGCCCTTGGCCTGGGCGTCGGCGACCAGCGATTCCGGCGTGTCGACCAGCACCCGCTGGCTGGCGAAGCCGCTCTCGACCGCCTTGCCGGTCAGGAAGGGCGGCGAGGTCGACACCCGGTAGGCGCCCAGCAGGCCGACCGCGAGCGCCAGCGCCAGGCCGAGCCCGAGCAGCAGCGGGCGCCGCGTCAGCGCTCGCAGGATGGTGACCGACTCCACCGCGGCTCACCCGGCGCCGAGCGGCGTCCCCCGGCCCTCCGCCGCCGCCCAGCCGCGGCGCACCCGGCCGACGAAGAGGACCGCGGCCGAGGCCAGGGCGAAGACGAAGACGAAGACGAGGATCGCCAGCTTGAGCCCGGCGCCGGAATCGATCGTGCCGCCACTGGCACGGCCGAGCTGAACGACCCGGACCTGGCGAGCGAGCGGCGTGCCGTGCTGGGAAGCGAGGGCGCGCAGGTAGTCGCGCAGGCCTTCCACCGAGGCATTGGCGAGCTTCGCCGCGGCCTTCCCGTCGGGGGCCTCGGCGTAGATGTCGAGCACCGGAACGGTCGGGTTCGCCTGCACGTCGAGCCTGTATTCCTCGGGCGAGCGCAACAGGTCGGAGGTCTTCGGCTGGTGAGCGCCGTCGGTGACGACCCGCGGCTGTTCGGGCGTCAGCGGTGCCTGCACGCGGATCAGCGCCGCCGGCACGCCGGCGCGCCGGGAGATGTACTCGCGCACCGGCAGGCTCGCCATCACGTTGCCGAGCAGCAGCGCTCGGTTGGTCAGGCTGGTGAAGCTGTAGGTGTCGGTGCGCAGGTCGATCGCCGAGGAGCGCGGGGTATCGACGATCGCCTGGGTCGAGGCACTGGCCAGCCCCACCGAGCTGGACTCGAGGCTGGGCGGGAAGAGCCCGATCGAGAAGAGCACCCGGGTGGCGGCGATCAGCGCCACCGCCAAGGCAACCGCCAGGCCGATCTTCTGGCCCCAGAGCTCGCGCATGTGCCTTCCGAGCTGCACTCTGGATGAACGTGATCCGGCCCGGCGATCTTCCGCTTGCCAGGCGGGATCACACAAGAAGGCCCCCGCGTGGGACGTTGATTCCCGAGCAATGCCACTCGGCGAGAGGCCAAGAACGACGGTTGCGGTTCACCCGGCGGCGGCGCTCGCGGCCCGGCCGCGCCTCTTCGGCGCGCTCGAAGAGGCGTTTCCGGTTCGCTTCGCCGGTGGGCCCACGGCGGGGGCCGAGGCGACGGTCGCCTTCGGCGATTCCGCGCTCGTGGACGGTCGCCCCGCCCTGCTGCTGAGCGAGGGCGACCGCTCCGCGGGGCGACCCGTCGAGGCGCAGACCGCCGACCGCGGGCCGCTCGATCGCCGCCTGCGCAGTATCACGCTGCGCGACCGCATCGACGGCTCGCCGGGCGAGCAGCCCGCGAGCGCCCTCGACGTGCTCGCCACGAGTGCGGGCCGCCCGGTCTGGACCAGGACGCGGGGCGAGGCCCCGTCCACGCCGTCGCCTCCTCCCTGCCCGAGCTGAGCGCGCCGCGGGCACTGCGCGAGCTGCTCGCCGACCGGCCCCTGGCGATGCTCGCCCTGGTCGAGCTCCTGCGCTCGGTCGGCGCCGCCGACGCCTACGAGCCGCCGCCGCTGCGCGCCGCGATCCTCTTCGACGACCCGAACCTGCGCTGGCGGACCTACGGCTTCATCGACTACCGCAGGCTGCTCGACCACGCCGAGGCGAACGGGTACCACGCCTCGATCGCGACCATCCCGCTCGACGGCGGACGCCAGCACCGCGCCACGGTCGAGCTCTTCCGCCGCCACCCCGAGCGGCTCTCGCTCGCCTTTCACGGCAACGACCACCTCCGCCGCGAGCTGCTGGGCGCCGAGGACCAGACACGGGCGAGGGCGATCGTCGCCCAGGCGCTGCGGCGGATCGCCCGGCTCGAGTCCCGCTACGGCCTGCGCGTCGACCGGGTGATGACGGCGCCACACGGGATGTGCTCGGCGGCGGTGGCGGCCGCCCTCCCCCCGCTCGGCTTCGACGCGCTCTGCGCGATCCACCCGCTTCCCTGGCGCGAGAGCGCCCCCGCCGAGCGGCCGCTGGCCGGCTGGGACCGGCCGAGTTCGCCGCCGGTTGCGCCGTGATTCCCCGCCTGCCGTTCACCGCGAGCTCCACCGAGCTGGCCCTGCGCGCCTACCTCGACCAGCCGCTGGTCCTCTACGGCCACCACGAGGACCTGGCGGACGGCCTCGATCTGCTCGCCGAGCTGGCGGGCCGCGTCAACCGGCTCGGGCCGGTCGAGTGGGCCTCCCTGAGCGAGATCGCCGCCGGCAACAGGGCGACGGCGTGGCGCGACGGGGTGCTCCACGTGCGGCCCTTCGCCCACCGGCTCCAGGTCGAGATCGCCGACCCCGAAGCGCGGGTCGCCGTCGAGCGACCGCGCGGGCTCGGCCGTGAGCTGAGCGGCTGGCGCGACGGCGAGGGCGCCGCGCACGACTTCGACCTGCCCGCCGAGCTGCCCGCGGGGAGGCACGAGCTGCGGCTCGCGCCCGCCGGCGCGATCGACCCGACGAGCGTGCCCGCGCCCCCGGCAAGCGTCTGGCCGGCACTGCGTCGCGCCGCCACCGAGACCCGCGACCGGCTGGCGCCGCTGGTCCGCACCGGAGCCTGATGGGCGGCGCAATCGGTATCTGGGTTGGGGTCCGCGTCCTGCTCGGCGCGCTCGTGGCGCTCTCGAGCCCGAGCCCCGCGCACCACCACCCCCACCACCGCCAGGCCGGCTGCTTTGCTCAGCCGAGCCGCTGCGGCTACCCCGACGCGACCAACACCGGGGTTCCCGCCGGCACCTCGCTGAGCCCCTCTGGGTCGGTCACCGTCAGCGACGACGGGGCCACCCTTTCGGGCATGCGGATAACCGGCTCGGTGACGATCGACGCCGACAACGTGACGATCGAAGACAGCCGCATCTTCCAGCCCCAGGGCGGCGAGGGCAGCTACGCGGTGATCCTCAACCAAGGCGCCGAAAACTTCACGATCCGCGACAGCGAGGTCTCCGGCCCCAAGCGCCGGCGCGGCGGGCTCGAGTCGGCGGTCTGGAACCACTACGACAACCCCGGCGCGACGGCGAGCGGCGTCTACTTCCACGGCTGCTCCGATTGCTGGGAGGGCGCCGGCAGCTTCCGCGACGACTACATGGTCGTCGACGCCGCCTACCCGGGCTCCCACGACGAGGACATCTACGCCTGCGGCACGAGCGTCGAGGTCGAGCACAGCACCCTGATCAACCGCCACTCCCAGACGGCGACCGTGTTCGGCGACGCGGGCTGCGGCGGCAACCGCTTCATCGTCGCCCGCAGCCTGCTGGCCGGCGGCGGGTTCCTGCTCTACCCGCAGGCCAACAGCGACCGGCGAGTCGGCTCGATGCGCGTGGTCGGCAACCGCTTCGCCCGCTGCCGCACGCGAGCCGTCTACGAAGCCGCTACCGGCGGCACCGTTTGCGCCGGCGGCCCGGACCGTCACGGGCTCTTCCCGCAGGGCGGCTACTACGGCACGGTCGCCTATTCCTACAGTGGGCCGGGGCAGGTCTGGCGCGGCAACTTCTGGGACGACAACCTGCGCCCGGTCTGCTCCGGAGGGCATTGCTGAGGCGCCCGCCGAGGCGTCCCGGCGATGCCGGTCGAATTCCGACCGTTTCCCGCTGGCGGACCCGGGTATTTTTCAACGGATGTTCGAGCGACGGACAAGCGGGAGGCTCGCCCTGTCGCTCCTCGCCGCGCTGCTCGCCTGCCTCGCCGCCTCGGTGCCCGCCTCGGCCGCCTGCCTGCCGCGGCCCAGCGCCTGCGGCTACCCCGACGCGACCAACACCGGGGTGCCGCCCGGGACGACGCTGACACCCTCGGGCTCGCGCACGGTGACCGGCAACGGCACCGTGCTCAGCGGCCTCGAAATCACCGGCACGGTGACCGTCGCCGCCGACAACGTGACGATCGAAGACAGCCGCATCGTCAAGACCTCCGGCGGCAGCGGCAGCTACGCGGTGATCCTCAACAGCGGCGCCGAGGGCTTCACGATCCGCGACAGCGAGATCAGCGGCCCGCCGAGCGACACGAGCGGCCTCGAGTCGGCGGTCTGGAACCACTACAACAACCCGGGCGCGACGGCGAGCGGCGTCTACTTCCACGGCTGCGCCGACTGCTGGGAGGGCGCCGGCACCTTCCGCGACGACTACATGGTCGTCGACGCCGCCTACAGCGGCTCCCACGACGAGGACATCTACGTCTGCGGCACCACGGTCGATGTCGGCCACAGCACGCTGATCAACACCCACCAACAGACCGCGACCGTGTTCGGCGACACGATCTGCGGCGGCAACGACTTCACCGTCACCGACAGCCTGCTCGCCGGCGGCGGCTACGTGGTCTACCCGCAGGCCAACAGCAGCTCACCCGTGGGCACGACGCGGATCGCCGGCAACCGCTTCGGTCGCTGCCAGACCAGCGCCGTCTACAACCCGGGCAGCGGCGGCACCAGCTGCAGCGGCGGCGGCGACACCTTCGGCTACTACCCGCTGGGCGGCTACTACGGCCTCGCCGCCTATACCTACTCGGGCCCGGGCCATGTCTGGGAAGACAACGTCTGGGACGACAGCTCCCAGCCGGTCTGCGACGACGGTCGGCCGGGCTGCGGCAGCCCCCACGAACCGCCCGAAGAAGAAGGGGAAGAAGCGCCCGAAGAAGAAGGCGAAGCGCCCCCGGAAGCCGTTGGACCGACCGGGTCGAGCGATGCCCCGTCGGCGGTTGCGGCCCTGCGGGCGCCCACGGCGCCGCCACCAGGCGCGGCGGGCGTCCGCCACGCGCCGCTCCGGGCGCTCTGGCGCCTTCCCGCCGCGGCCGGCCCCGGCGATCTGGTGCGGCTCACCGGCAACAGCTCGCGGGGCGAGGCGCCGCTGCGTTGCTACTGGCGGATCGCCGTGGGGCGGCGGGTCTTCCGCCGCCATCACGGCTGCAACCTGCGCTTCCGCATGCCGCGCGCCGGGACGCGCTACGTGACGTTGATCGTGCGCGACGGCGTCGGCCGCCGCGACAGCCTGCGGCGCCGCGCCTCAGGCGCGCGGCTGCACTAGGGGCGGCTCGACGCCGCTCTCCTCGGCGTGGCCACGCGCCTCGGCCTCTTCGATCTGCCGCCAGCTGCGCGCGAACCAGGACCCGCCGACGATCGCCCCGCAGCCGAGCAGGGCGAGAACGATCGTCGCGATCACCGCGTAGCGGCGCGGCAGGCCGCGGGTCGCGGTCTGCGCGACGGGCGCGCCGAACTTGCGAACGACGAGCTGGTTGGCCGCGGGGATGTGCTGCGAGGCCGCGACCGAGCCCAGGTAGCGGCGCACGGCGACGATCGTCGCGCTGGAGAGCTTCAGCGCCGTTTCGGAGTCGGGGGCCTGAGCGACGACGTGCAGGATCGGCAGGGTTTCGTCGACGCTGAGGTTGAGCACGGTCGCCTCGGCGTCCGCCAGCCCGCGGCTGGCGGGCGGTGTCACCGGGGCCGGCGTCACGCCGGGCGTGTTGACGTTGGCCGGCGGCACGACGCTGATCTGGCCGCGCGGAATCCCCGCCTCCTTGGCGATCGCGTTCTTCAGCGGACCGCCGGTCATCAGGTTGCCGATCAGGTTGGCGCGCGCGGCGAGCGTCGTCAGGTCCGGCCCCTTGCCCCCGATCGCGACCACCTGCGAGTCGCTGGTGTCAATCAGGATGTCGGCCGAGGCCAGCGAGACCTGGTACTGGCGGCTCTGCGGCGGCAGCTGCGGCTTGAAGGCGAGCAGCAGGCCGACCAACAGGGAGAACCCGAGCACGAGACCGACCAGCCGCCGCCGCCTCGACAGCTCTCGCAGAATTTTGATCAGCTCCAAAAGAGGCCCTCCAGGGAACTCGGTCTCGGTTCAGGGGCAACCGCAGCGCGTCGCCGAGTAATGAACGTCCGCTTCGCCGACCTTCTTGCGCGCGCTCGAACCCGGCCGCGACAAAAGAATCGCTCGCGGAGAGGCGTTTATCCGGCGAACCTAACTTGCGAACTTTGGGGTGGCGAAGGCAATGAGAACACTTGTAACCGGCGGCGCCGGATTCATCGGCTCGCATATGGTCCGCGAGCTGGTCGGGCGCGGCGATGACGTGGTCGTGCTCGACTCGATCGAGGAGCAGGTCCACGGCGGTGCCGAGCCGGACCTCCCCGCCTCGGTCGAGCTGATCGTCGGCGATGTCGGCGACACCCGGGCGGCCGACCGCGCCCTGGCGGGGTCGACCGCGTCGTGCACCTGGCCGCCGCCGTCGGCGTCGGCCAGTCGATGTATGAGATCGCCCGCTACACCGAGCTGAACACGATGGCCACCGCCCGCTTCCTCGAGCGCCTGGTCGCCCTGCGCCCGCTGCCGAGCCGGCTCGTCGTCGCCTCCTCGATGTCGATCTACGGCGAGGGCGAGTACACCTGCGAGACCCACGGCCACCAGTCCCCGGGGCCGCGCGCCGAGGAGCAGCTGCTGACCCGCGAGTGGGAGCTCCCCTGCCCCGAGCGCCGCCGGCCGCTGCGGCCGGTGCCGACCAGCGAGGCCAAGCCGCTGCTGCCGACCTCGATCTACGCGATCAACAAGCGCGACCACGAGGAGATGTCGCTGGTCACCGGCGCCGCCTACGGGATCCCCACCGTGGCCCTGCGCTTCTTCAACGTCTACGGCGAGGGCCAGGCGCTCTCCAACCCCTACACCGGCGTCGCCGCGATCTTCGCCTCGCGACTGCTCAACGCGGCGCTCGCCGATGGTCTTCGAGGACGGCGAACAGTCGCGCGACTTCACCCACGTCTCCGACATCGTCGCGGGCATCCTCGCGCGCGCTCGAGTCCGAGCCCGCAGCCGGGCACGCGATCAACCTCGGGACCGGCCGCTCGACCTCCGTCGCCCGGGTCGCCGAGGTCGCTCGCCGAGGGCATCGGCGCCGAGATCGAGGCCGAGTTCAATGGCCAGTACCGGGCCGGCGACATCCGCCACTGCTACGCCGACATCGCTCGCGCCGAAGAGCTGCTCGGGCTACGCGCCGCAGGTCACGTTCGAGGACGGGATGGGCGCCCTGGTCGAGTGGCTGCAAAGCCAGCGGGCGGTCGACCGCGTCGACGACGCGACCAACGAGCTCGCCGCGCGTGGCCTCACCCGCTGAGCAGGGCGGTCCCGGGCCCGGCCGGGCCCACGACCTGGCGGTCGTGATCGTCTCGACCAACGAGGCGCGCTGGCTGGAGCCCTGCCTGAGCACGGTCTTCGCCGCGGCCGGCGGCGCGACGCTCGACGTCGTCGTCGTCGACAACGAATCGAGCGACGGCACCCGCGAGCTGGTCGAGACGAAGTTCCCCGCCGCCCGCGTGGTCGAGTCGAGCAATCGCGGCTTCTCGCACGCCAACAACCGCGGTGCCGACACCTGCGATGCGCGCTACGTCCTCTTCCTCAACCCCGACACCGAGATCGTCTCCGGCGACTTCGGCGAGCTGGTCGCGGCGATGGACGCCCGGCCCGACGTCGGGCTGGTCGGGGTCAAGCAGCTGACCGCGGACGGCACCCTGTGGCCGACGATCCGCTACTTCCCCAGCCTGCCGCGAGCGATCGGCGAGGCGTTCGCCTCGGAGCGCTGGCCCCTGCGGGCGCGCTGGACGGGCGAGCGCGAGCTCGACATGGACGCCTACGAGCACGAGCATCGCTGCGACTGGACCTCGGGCTCGTTCATGCTGACCCGGCGCGAGGCACTGCTCAGCGGCGGCATGCTCGACGAGCGCTTCTTCATCTACTCCGAGGAGACCGACTTCTGCCTGCGGATCAAGGAAGCCGGCTGGGACATCCGCCACCTGCCGGCGATGACGATCGTCCATCACGCCGGCAAGGGCGGCGTCCGACCGAAGATGGTCGCCCAGGACGCCTTCGCCCGCCGCCAGTACGCGCGCAAGCACTTCACCGGGCCGCGACGCACCGCCTATCTCGGCGCGGTGCTCGCCCGCCACGCGCTGCGCGCCGCGGTGCCGGGACGGGGAGAGGAACCCGAGGCCCGCCGCAGGGCCGCGCGCACGGCGATCCGCACGCTGATCGGCCGCGAGGAGCCCCCGTTCGGACGGCCGCCCGAGACCGCCGTCGCGCCGCTCGGGCGGCGCTGAGCCCTCCCCCATTTTTCAACCTCTCTCAGGCACGGGCCACGCAAGGTCATCGCCGGCCGGAGCGTTCATTTTGTGATGAACCTCGACCACGCCATCGAGACCCTGGTCGTCGGCTACGGCTACTGGGGCCCCAACATCGTCCGCAACGTCGCCGAGCGGCCCGAGTTCAACCTCGCCGGCCTCTGCGAGCGCGACGAGCGGCGGATCGAAGACTTCCGCAGCCGCAACCCCGGCGCGCCCTGGGAGCGCGACCTCGACGTGGCGCTCGCCGATCCCAGCCTGGAAGCGGTTGCGATCGCTACTCCGCCGCACACGCACCACGAGCTGGTCAGCAAGGCCCTGGAAGCCGGCAAGCACGTCCTCGTCGAGAAGCCCCTGGCGCGCACCGGCGCCGAGGCGGCCGACCTGATCGCCCTCGCCGAGGACCGCGAGCTGGTCCTGATGCCGGGCCACACCTTCCTCTACAGCCCGCCGGTGGCGAAGATCCGCAGCCTGATCCAGGACGGCGTGCTGGGAGACATCCACTTCGTCACCTCCTCGCGGATGAACCTGGGGAAGTACCAGCCCGACGGGGTCGTGCTCGACCTCGCCCCCCACGATCTCTCGATCCTGCTGCACTGGCTGGATCGACCCCTGATCGAGGTGACCGCGAACGGCTGCAGCATTCACCAGGACGGCGTCCACGAGACGGCCTTCCTCACCCTCTGCTTCGAGGGCGGCACGCAGGCCAACATCCAGGTCTCCTGGCTGGCGCCGCGCAAGATGCGGCAGATGGTCGTCGTCGGCAGTCGCCAGATGGTCCAGTACGAGGACACGGCCGCCGATGACCCGGTGCGGATCTACGACCGTGGCATCGACTTCTCCGAGCCGCCCAAAAACTTCGGCGAGTACCGGCTCACGTACCGCAGCGGCGACATCGTCGCCCCGCGCATCGAGCCGGCCGAGCCGCTCGGGCTCGAGCTCAAGGACTTCGCCTCGGCGATCCTCGAGGGCACCACGCCGATCTCGAGCTCGCGCCTCGGCCTCCAGGTCGTCTTCGCTCTAGAGGCCCTGGAGCGCTCCCTGGACGGACGTGGCGAGCCGGTCGCGGTCCGCCCCGTCGACGACGCCGTGATGCAGCTGCGCGTCCGCCAGGCAGCCTGAGCGACTCAGACCAGCTGGACCGGGGTGCCGAGGAAATCGAGCTCGGCGAGGTAGACGAACACCGTGTGCCTGGCCAGGGTGTCGAGGTCGATTCCCTGGCGTGCGGCCTCGGCCCGGAGGACACCCTCTACCTCCGGTGCGACCGCGAGGTCGAGGCACGCCTCCGAGGCCACCTCGTGGTCCTCGGAGACGACAAATCGCGGTGGTGCCACCGGTGGCCGTCCGGAGCGCAGCCGCTCTGAGTAGTGACTCAGCGCCGTGCGCACCGTGGCGGCAAGATCAGCTCCAAGCTCGGCTTCGGCACCACTGCGGGTGAATGTGCAAAGTCTGACCCTCATCGGTAGCTCCTGGCATAACAACCTCGGGCCCTGACCAGGATTTTCACGGCCTCGTCCCGATTCGTCCTATCTTCAGCCTTGTGCAATACCTGTGCATTTGGGCGACTTGAGGCCGAGTTTGAAATTTGGACGAATATCGACCATTGACAATCGGACGAAAGGCCACTATTTCTTTGCGCCGCACTGATCGGAAAGGGAATTCGTACTTTTCGGTAGTTGCGAAAGAAAGAAGCCAAGGGACTTTGCATTTTGGGAAAGACTCCCGGTCCCCGAGAAGGCCGAGCAGGTGCTCCGCCGAGCAGACAAGACAAATCAACGCGTCGGGAGGACGCTGTGACCAGTCGCGATACGGAGTTGCGCCCCAATAACCTCATGCGCATCGCCGAGCCCGCCAACCCAGGGCCCGGTAACAGCCAACTCGTCCAGCGGGCGATCGAGCACGCCCAGGCCGGGGACAGCGAGGGCCTGCACTTCCTCTACGTGCGCTACGCCCCCGACGTTCAACGCTTCGTCAACAGCCTGGTCAAGGACCACCACGAGGCCGAGGACATCACCCAGAACATCTTCGCCAAGCTGATGAAGGCGATCAACAAGTACGAGCCGCGCGAGGTGCCCTTCGCCGCCTGGATCATGCGGGTGGCGCGCAACGCCGCCCTCGATCACCTGCGCGCCCGGCGCGCGGTGCCGACCGAGGAGGTGCGCCTCACCGACAGCGGCCAGGCCCAGGTCGGCCAGGAGCGCGGCCGCGACCTTCGCCTCGCCCTCGAGCAGCTGCCCGAAGACCAGCGCGAGGTGCTCATCCTCCGGCACATCGCCGGCCTCTCGCCGGTCGAGATCGCCACCACGCTGAAAAAGTCAGAGAGCTCGGTGCACGGCCTTCACCATCGCGGCCGCCGCACCCTGCAGGCGAAGCTCGCCGAGCTGGGCGCCTCGCCGGTGGTCGCGCCCGGCGTCTGAGCCCTACTCCTCGTCGAGCTCTTCGAGGATGCGCTCGGTCAGCCGCCCGGCGTCCATCTCGGCCGCGTAGTAGAGAGCGGCGTGCTCGAGCAGCTGCGTGACCGTCACCCCCTGCCTCTCGGCCTCGCGCTCCATCCGGCCCCATAGCGAGTCGTCGATCTCGAGCTCGACCTCGACCTCTTCCTCGGGCCGCCCCTGTCGAAGCAGGTCGGGGTAGGCCCAGCCGACATCGTCGCCGCTCCTTGCCCGCAGGTAGAAGCGAATCACCCGCACGACGTCGTCGGGGCTCGGCCCTCCCGCGCCACCGGACCCACTGTCGCGCTGCTGTCTCCGGGCGAGCATTCCGCCCGCGAATGCACCCAGCTTGACCTTCACCTTCGTCACGCCCCATCCTCCTCCCAGCGCCATTTCCCAGTTTGGCTCACCGGCCGAGCCATCCTATCTCCCGGGTAGCAGCGACAGCGAGTTTTAGGCAAAAACGTCGATTCAACCAATACATCAGGCCCCTGTTTGCCTGAGTGGACAAATGGGCGGGGCAGCGCGGGGCGCTACGCGGCCGGGGTGATCCGGTACGCGTCGAAGACCGACTCGACGTTGCGCAGGCGGGCGATGCACTGCTTGAGCTGCTCGGTGTCGCCGACCTCGATCACGAAGGTGTTTTTCACCATCGGGTGGTTGGTCGTGCAGCTGGCGCCGATGATGTTGATGCCGGCCTCCGAAAAGGTGCGCGAGAGGTCCTCGAGCAGGCGAGTGCGATCGTAGGCGTCGATCTGCAGCTCGACCCGGTAGGAGGACTCGTTGTCGCCGTCCCAGCTGACGTCGACGAAGCGTTCCGGCGCCCGCTTCAGCGCCCTCATGTTCTTGCAGTCGGTGCGGTGGATGGTGATGCCGCGGCCCAGCGACACATAACCCGCGATGTCGTCGCCCGGCACCGGCCGGCAGCACTTGGCCAGGCGCACGGCGATGTTCTCGGCGCCCTTGACGCTGATCCCGTAGTTGGAGGCGTCCTTGGTCCGCCGCGCCTTGTCCTCGCGGTGGCCGCCGGCGAGGCCGAGCGGGTCGGTGTCCTCGACCGCGTCGCCCGCCTTGAGGCGCTGCATCAGCTTGTTGGCGACGGCCTTGGTCGAGACTTTGCCCTGGCCGAGGGCGATGTAGAACTCGGTCGCCTTGCGGAAGCCCATCTCGCGGATCACGTCGACCAGCAACGGCGAGGCGGCGACCTTCTGCATCGGCAGGCCGCGCGTGCGCAGCGCTTCCTCGAGCCCTTCGCGGCCCTTTTTCTCGGCGTCCTCGCGGCTCTCCTCCTTGAAGAAGGCGCGGATCTTGTTGCGGGCGCGGCTCGTCCGCACCAGCTTCAGCCAGTCGCGCGAGGGCCCGCGCTTCTGCTTCGCGGTCAGCACCTCGACGATGTCGCCGGAGCGCAGCTGGTAGTGCAGCGGCACGATCGAGCCGTTGACCTTGGCGCCGACGCAGGCGTGGCCGACGTCGGTGTGGACGGCGTAGGCGAAGTCGAGCGGGGTCGAGCCCGCGGAGAGGTTCTTCACTTCGCCCTTCGGCGTGAAGACGAAGACTTCGTCCTCGAAGAGGTCGACCTTGAGCGACTCGAGGAACTCGGCCGGGTCCTGCTCGCCCTCGGCCTCGACCAGCTGGCGCAGCCAGGTCATCTTCTCCTTGCGCGGGTCGGCGGCGGCGCCCTCCTTGTAGGCGACGTGGGCGGCGATCCCGTACTCGGCGAGACTGTGCATCTCCTCGGTGCGGATCTGGATCTCCAGCGGCTTGCCTTCGGGACCGATCACGGTCGTGTGCAGCGCCTGGTACATGTTGGCCTTCGGCATCGCGACGAAGTCCTTGAAGCGCCCCGGCAGCGGCTTCCAGAGCGAGTGGATGACGCCGATCGCGCCGTAGCAGTCCTTGACCGAGCCGACGATCACCCGCATCGCGGTCAGGTCGAAGATCTCGTTGAACTCGCGGCCCTTCTTGGTCATCTTCGTGTAGATCGAGTAGAAGTGCTTGGCGCGGCCGGAGATGTCGGCCTCGATGCCGACCTCGAGCAGCTCGCCGGAGAGGAACTTGCCGGCGTCGGCGACGTAGGTCTCGCGCTCGTTGCGCTGCTGGGAGACGAGCTGCTTGATCTCGGCGTACTTGCGCGGGTGCAGGGTGGCGAAGGCGAGGTCCTCGAGCTCCCACTTGATCGCGTGGATCCCCAGCCGGTGGGCGAGCGGCGCGTAGATTTCCAGCGTCTCGCGCGACTTCGACATCTGCTTCTGCTTGGGCAGGGCGCCCAGCGTGCGCATGTTGTGCAGGCGGTCGGCCAACTTGATCAGGATCACCCTGACGTCAGTGGCCATCGCCACCATCATCTTGCGGTAGTTCTCGGCCTGGCGCTCGTCGCGGCTCTCGAAGGCGATCCCGGTCAGCTTGGTGACGCCGTCGACCAGCGCGGCGATCTCCTCGCCGAACTCGGCGCGGATCTCCTCCAGGCTGGCGCTGGTGTCCTCGACCGTGTCGTGCAGCAGGGCGGCGCAGAGCGTCTCGGTGTCGAGCCGCATGCCGGCGCAGATCTGGGCGACCCCGACCGGGTGGGTGATGAACTCGTCGCCGGAGTGGCGCAGCTGGTCGGCGTGGCGGTCGCAGGCGAAGTCGAAGGCGTGCTTGATCGCGATCCGGTCGATCGAGGCGACCGAGGTGGCAACGCCGCCATCGCCGTTGGCGGCAGCGCCTGACCCGCCCGAGGAGTCGAACTCCTCGACCACGGCAAAGAGATCGGCCAGGAGCTCCTGGCTGGCTACGGCTGTCGGTGTGCTTCGAGGTATCGGCGAGCCTCCTCATGGCGGGCGCTGTAGGCGCGGTATGACGCCGAGCGCTCCAGATCTGTCCCCTCTGAGGATACGACCCCCACCACGCCGCCGCCAGCCGCGGTCTCTCCCTGCACCAGGCCAAGCTCGGCGAGGATGCGAAAGCAGCGCGCCGCGGTCTCGGGGCTGCGGGCCAGCGGCGCGCTGCCGGCCAGCGCCTCGCGCAGCTCCTCCCCACTCGCCTCGCCCGCCTCGCGCAGCTCGCGGAAGAGCGCGATCAGGGTCGGCCGCTGCGCCAGCTGCGCCGCCGCGGCGTTGAGCGCGAAGCGCCACTCGGCCTCACCCCAGACCCGATGCAGGTAAGCGCCCTCGACTGGGCTGCGCGAGGCGATCGCCAGCAGCTCGGGGCTCGGCGGCGGATCGACGAGGACCACATGATCGAAGTCCGCGACCAATTCGGGGTCGCGTTCCAGCTCCGCGTAGTCGGCGACCCGCGCCCCCTCGCAGGCCATGCCGGAGCGGAGCCCGGCATCGGCGGTGAGCGCCAGGACCTCGCCGCCACAGGAAGCAAGCTCGCTGATCACCGCCGCGGGCGCGTTGGCGCTGACGCAGACCTGCCGCTGAAACTCGCCCGCAACCTCCAGGTCGAGCACCGGCGGCGCGGCCGGGCCCCGCCCCAGCTCGGCCTCGAAGCGCTGCCACCACTGCGCCGCCTCGACCACCCGCTCCTCGGCCTCACGCGGGTAGACCTCGCCCAGCACAACCTGCGGCTCAACCGCCCCGTTCCAGTGATTCACTTCCAGCCGCACCGCCACATCCACCGGATCGTCCTCACCCACGCCAAGCGACGACCGACCGAAAGCCACCCCCAACGCCTTGTGCGACCCACTGTGCAGGCTAAATCGCGCGTGCTTCCCTTCCCCCATAGTCCGCACATCCCGCACCCGCGCCGACGGAACCAACAGTCGCACCCCAGGATTCCCCATCCCAAACGGCGCCAACTGCTTCAGCTCTTCCGCCAAATCCAACCCCAGCGAAGCGCCCCCGACAACCGCATCGATCCGCTCGGTCCGCCTCAGATCCTCCGGGCCCAAGACGCTGTTCGCGTGCGCAGCAAACGCCTCACGGAACGCCGTCAGCTGCCCGGCCTTCAGCTCAAGTCCCGCCGCAGCCTTGTGCCCACCAAAGCTGCCGAGAAAATCGGAACAAGCCTCCAGCCCGGCGAGCAAATCGAACCCTGGGATGCTCCGCCCCGACCCGCGCCCTGACCCGTCCTCCTCGAGCGCGATCACGACAACGGGCCGGTGGTACCGCTCAACCAGCCGCGAGGCGACGATCCCGATGACCCCTGGGTGCCACCCCTCCCCCGCCACAACCAGCCCGGATGCTTCCCGCAGCTCGTCCGGCAACTCCCGCAAAGCCGCCTCCGCCTCGTTAGCCACCTCTCGCTCCGCAGCCCGCCGCTCCCCATTGGCCCGACTCAGCTCGTTGGCAATCTCTGCAGCTCTCGCCTCGTCGTTGGTCAGGAAGAGCTCAACGCCAGCGTCGGCTCGATACAGCCGTCCCGCAGCATTGATTCGTGGCGCCAACCGGAATGCCAGGTCACCCTCGTCGAGCCTGGTGGGCTCGCATTTAGCCGCCGCGATCAAAGCTCGAATGCCAGGCCGCTGCGCTCGCCGGACCTCTTCGAGTCCCCGCTTGACCAAGGTGCGGTTCTCCCCGACGAGCGGAACCAGGTCGGCCACCGTCGCCAGCGCGACCAAGTCGAGATCGCGGTCGTCGTGAGAGGTGGCCGGGACAGGGTCCTCAAAACGCTCGGCGGGAGCCTCGCTTGAGTGTTTTGAGGGCCCTGTCCCGGCCACCTCCCGCAACGCGCACGCCAGCTTCCAAGCCACTGCGGTACCGCACAGGTTGTCAAAGGGGTAGTTGGCGTCGAGGCCCGGATGGAGGATCGGACAGTCGGGAAGAGTCTCCCCAGCTTGGTGGTGGTCCGTGACGACCACCTCCGCGCCGAGCTCACTAGCCAGAGCCACCTCACCCACAGCCGTGATCCCGCAATCAGCGGTGACGATCAATGAGGTGCCCCGCGCCGCCAGCTTGCGCACGTTCTCCTCACTGAGCCCATACCCATCCGCGATGCGATCCGGAATCAGCCAGTCGCACTCAGCGCCAAGCTCTCGCAACGTGCTGACGAGGATCGTGGTCGCGCAGACCCCGTCGACGTCGAAGTCCCCGTGCACCGTGATCCGCTTGCCCGCGGCAACCGCGGCCAGGACCTGCTCGGCGATCGGCCCGATCGCCGCGAACTCCCCCGGCTCATGCCACTCGTCAGCCGCGAGGAACGCCCGCGCCTCCTCCGGCGTCCGGTACCCCCGCCGCACGAGTGCGATCGCCACCGGCTCGCTCAGGCCCAGCTCGGCCGAGAGCGCCTGAGCCTCCTCAAAGGCGTAGGGCTTGGCCTTGTATGCGTGCAGGGTCTTCGCCACGCAAGCAGGCTAAGAACCGTCCCGGCGGCAACTTCCCCGCAAATATCCGCGAAAAGCGGACTGTCAGTCGGCCAGGCGTTCCTGGCGAACGCCGATCGCCCAGACGATCGCCAGGCCGATCACGACGCCGGGGATCGCCTCCAGGGCGGTGGTGATGTCGGTGTTGCCGACCCCTTTGCCGCTGATGATCTCGACGATGCCGCCGAAGATCACGGCCCCCAAGGTCGAGCCGAGGAAGGCGCCGACGATGCCCTGCCAGAAACGCTCGGGCAGGAAGACGGTGAAGTGCCAGAGGGCGATGCCGACGGTGAAGTAGACGAGCAGGGCCACTAGCGCCGCCTCCCGTGTTTGCGCCGCTGGGCGCGGCGGGCGCGGCGCTTCTCGTCGCGCTCGCGGCGCGCGGCGTCGGCGGGATCGGCGGCCGGGGGCTCGCCGTTGCTCGACTGCTTGGCGCCGTCGCCCTCGGCGGGCGGCTCGACCGTCGCCACCGCGCCGGCCTTCGGCTGCGCCTCGCGCTGCGCCGCCGCCTCCTCGATCTCAGCCTCGCTCTCGCTGTCGTCGGCGAGCATCGCCAGGTCGCCCTCTTCGGCGAAGGCCGGCACGTTGCCGTCGATCGCGGCGATCCGCTCGCGGCGGCGGATGAAGCCCGGCTCGCGTTCCTTCCAGGCGGTCAGAACCGGCGAGGCGATGAAGATCGAGGAGTAGGTGCCGGAGATGATCCCGACCATCATCGCGAAGGCGAAGTCCTGCAGGGTGGCGCCGCCGAAGATCAGCAGCGCGGTCACCGAGAGCAGGGTGGTGAAGCTGGTCGCCAGCGAGCGGGTCAGCACCTCGCTCATCGAGCGGTTGACGATCTGCGAGAAGGCAGCGCGCGGCATGCGCGGCATGTTCTCGCGTATTCGGTCGAAGACGATGATCGTGTCGTAGAGCGAGTAACCGAGGATGGTGAGGAAGGCGGCGACCGTTCCGCTCGTCACTTCCCTTCCGGTCAACGAGTAGATGCCCGCCGTGATCAGGATGTCGTGGAAGATCGCGATCAGCACCGGCACGGCGAATTTCGGGTCGAAGCGGAAGGCGATGTAGGCGCAGATGATCAGCAGCGAGAAGATCAGCGCGTTGCGGGCGCTGTTGGCCACGGTGCTGCCGAAGGTGGGCCCGACGCTGGTGCTGTTGAAGCCGTTGGCGGCGATCCCGTACTGCTTTTCCAGTTCCTTCTGCAGCTTGTTGATCTGACTCGGTTCGAGCGTCTTTGACTGGATCAGGTAGGCGTTGTTGCCGAGGCCGGGATTGGTCGTCTTCTGCACCTCACCGCCGGAGACGCCGCTGCTGTCGAGCGTTTCGCGCACCGCTTCCTCGTTGGTCGGCTTGACCAGCGCCACTTCGACCCGGGTGCCGGACTTGAAGTCGATGCCGAGGTTGAGCTGCTTGGTCGCCAGGGCCAGGGCGCCGACCAGCAGGATCACGCCCGAGATGGTGAAGAACCAGCGACTGGCGCCCATGAAGTCGAAGTGCCAGCGGAGTCCCTCTTTGCTCGCCCCCAGCGCCGCCGGCGAGCGCAGCAGGCGCGAGCGGCTCATCGCGCCCAGCAGCGCCTGGGTGAAGACGACCGCGGTCAGCAGCGAGACGATCGTGCCGACGCCGAGGACGAAGGCGAAGCCCTTGACCCCGGCCGTGGCGAGCACGAAGAGGACGAAGGCGGTGAGCAGGGTGACGACGTTGGCGTCGATGATCGTCGCGATCCCGCGCCGGTAGCCGGCCGAGATCGCGTTCGACATCGAGCGCCCGGCCCGCACCTCCTCCTTTATTCGCTCGAAGATGACGATGTTGGCGTCGGCGGTGACGCCAATCGTCAGCACCAGCCCCGCGATCCCCGGCAGGGTGAGGGTGATCGGGATCAGTTTGACCAGGGCGAAGAAGATCACCCCGTAGGCGGCCAGGGCGCTGACCGCGACCAGGCCGAGGAAGCGGTAGAAGATCAGCAGGAAGAGGACGGTGAGGAGGAGGCCGATCAGGCCGGCCCGGATGCCGTCGTGCAGCGCTTCAGATCCCAGCGTCGCCGAGACCTGCGACTGACTGATCAGGTTGAGGTTGATCGGCAGGGCGCCGCGCTGCAGGAAGCTGGCCAGGTCCTGGGCGTCTTCGATGCTGTTGAAGCCGCCCGAGATCTGTGCCCCGGTGCGACCGTCGATCCCGTCCGGGTTCTGGGCGTAGTTGATGATCGGCCGCGTCTTGACTTCGTTGTCGAGCACGACGGCGAAGTGGCCGGAGGTCGCTTCGGCGGTTTCTTCGCTGCTCGGCCCGATCGCCGAGGCAGCGCCGCGCTGGGCGATCCGGCGGGTCACTTCCTGGAAGTTCTGGCGGCCGCTGTCGGTGAATTTGAAGGTGACGTTGGGGGCGCCGGTTTCGTCGGTTTCCTGCTTCGGGCTGGTGATTTCGGTGCCCGAGAGCGCCGGGTCGTCCTTCAGCGCGAACCAGCCCGGTTCGGCGTTTTCGAGCGTCTGGCCCTTGCTGTCGCTGGGCTTTTCGGAGACGACGATCGTGCCCTGCGGAACCTTCAGCACCTTGCCCACGTTCTTGGCGCGCTTCTTGCCGCTGGGGGTGACGTAGAGGTCTTCTTCGGTGTACTCGGGCCCGTCGATCAGCTTGTGATCTTTGTCTTTCGAGAAGAGGTAGTAGGTGGCCGTGGAGCTGCATCTGGGGCAGTCCGGTTTCGGCTTCTGTTCGGAGGCCAGCTTGACCGCGGCGTACTCGGTCGGGAAGGCGCCGGCGACGATCAGCTGCTGGTTTTCTTTCTTGGTCGGCAGGCGCCCCGCTTCCTGCCATTCCTTGGTCGCTTCGGCGGCGGGCCCTTTCGGCGGTTCGCGGCCGGGGTGGCCGCCGATCAGGAACTCGCGGCCGATCAGGTTCGGTTCCCAGTCGAAGAAGAAGAGCCGGGCCGGCTTGGTCGCGCATTCGGTCGCCTTGCCGACGCTGGTCGCGCCCGGGATGCCGACCTGGATCTGGTCGCTGCCGACCCGCGAGACTTCGATCTCCGAGACGCCGAGCTGGTCGCAGCCGGAACGGATGATGTCGACGGCCTTTTCCATCGAGCCGTTGTCGAGCGTCGGTTGCTGCGGGGTCGGCCGCCCCTGCAGAACGAGCTGAACCCCGCCCTTGAGGTCGAGGCCCAGCTTCGTCGGCTTGTTGGCGATGACCAGGCCGGAGACGACGATCAGGCCGAAGACAAAGAGCAGGACGAAGAGGTTGCGGCGCCTTTTGCCCATCGCGCTCTCAACCCTCCGGGGTGAGGACGATCAGCAGTCCCCCGTCGTCGTCATAGGCCGGGAAGACGTCGGCGACCGCCTCCGCCGGGAGGTCGCCCTCGGCGTTGACCGAGACCCGTTTGCCCAGCGAGCGCACCCCCCACTCGAGCGAGGTCGCGATCGGGTCGGCGCTGTTGCCGCCGTTGCCTTCGCGCGGCTCCTCGCCGCTGCCCTCGGCCCGCCATTCGAGCCCGAGGACTTCCTGCACCGGCCGGCCGATCACGTCCTCGTCGGTGAGCCCGGTCAGCTCGAAGCTGCCGCGCCCGGCGTCGATCACCCGCGCCTGCTGGTCGCAGACGAAGAAGGCGGCGTTGGGCGCCGGGTAGTAGTCGTCGAGCAGCTCGAAGACGAAGCCGAAGCCGCATTTCGAGCAGCCCTTCGGGCGCGCGCTGAACCCCGCGGTTCGCTCCGCGCTGACCTCCCTGTGGCCGCAGTTGGGGCAGATGAAGAACGGCATCCCAGCAGCAGGTTACTCAGAACAGACTGTTCGCTCTTTCGGGCACCGGCAGGCCGAGGTGCTCGTAGGCCCGAGGGGTGATCACGCGACCGCGCGGAGTCCGCTTCAGAAGGCCCTGTTGCAGCAGGTAGGGCTCGAGCACGTCCTCGATCGTGTCGGCCTCCTCGCCGATCGCGACGGCGAGAGTCGAGAGGCCGACGGGGCCGCCGGAGAACTTCGAGGCGACGACCTCGAGCAGGGCGCGGTCGCTGCGGTCGAGCCCGCCGGCGTCGACCTCGAGCATCGCCAGCGCCGCGTCGGCGACCGCGGCGTCGATCGCCCCCCGCTCTTTGACCTGGGCGAAATCCCGCACCCGCTTGAGCAGGCGGTTGGCGACGCGCGGCGTGCCGCGCGAGCGCTCGGCGATCGTGTGGGCCCCCTCGGAGTCGATCTCGACGCCGAGGATGCCGGCCGAGCGGACGATGATCTGGGCCAGGTGCTCGGGCCCGTAGTGCTCGAGCCGGTGCGAGAGGCCGAAGCGGTCGCGCAGCGGCGTCGTCAGCAGGCCGGCGCGGGTGGTGGCGCCGATCAGGGTGAAGGGTGGCAGCGGCAGGGTGACGGTGCGGGCGCCGGCGCCCTGGCCGAGCACGACCGGCAGCTCGCCGTCCTCCATCGCGGGATAGAGCGTCTCCTCGACCGCGCGCCCGAGGCGGTGGATCTCGTCGACGAAGAAGACGCTGCCGGGCTCCAGCGCGGTAAGGAAGGAGGCGACGTCGGCCTTGCGCTCCAGCGCCGGCCCGGCGGTCTGCACCAGCGGCACGCCCATCTCCTCGGCGACGATGTGGGCGAGCGAGGTCTTGCCGAGCCCGGGCGGCCCGGCCAGCAGCACGTGGTCAAGCGGCTCCTCGCGCCCGCGCGCCGCCTCGATGAAGATCGCCAGCTGCTCGGTCACCTGCTCCTGGTTGACGAAGTCGGCCAGGGTGCGGGGCCGCAGCGAGCGGTCGAGATCCTCGTCGGGAGCGTCCGCCCTTGCGTCGTGGACGCGGACGTCCTCGGGCGGTGTCTCGTCGCCGGGCGGAAAGGGCCCGCCGACACCCGGAGTGCGGATGCGGTCGCTCACGCCTTGCTCCGCGAGGAGCCGGCTTTGCGCAGCGCGGCCGCGAGCAGCTGCTCGGCGTCCTCGCCGTCGATGCCTTCGAGCAGCTGCTCGGCCTCCAGCGGCGCGTAGCCGAGGTTGACCAGGCCGTCGCGGGCGAGGCCGCGGGCGTCACTGCCATCCGCCGCCAACCCGGTGACCTCGTCCTCGAGCGCGCCGGCGACCTTCTCGCGCAGCTCGACGATGATCCGCTCCGAGGTGCGCTTGCCGATTCCCGGGACCGCCTGGAAGCGCTTGGCGTCGCCGGCGGCGATTGCCCGCAGCAGCTCGCGGGTGGGACCGCCGGAGAGCGCCGCCATCGCCACCTTGGGGCCGACGCCGCTGACCGAGATCAGCTCGCCGAAGAGGTCGCGCTCCTCCTCGGAGGCGAAGCCGAAGAGGGCGAGTGAGTCCTCGCGCGAGATCAGCTCGGCGTGGAGGAAGACCTCGCGGCCGGTCGCCGGCACCGCCTTCAGCGTCTCGGCGGAGACGGCGAGCCGGTAGCCGACGCCGCCGGCGTCGACGACGACGTGGTCGGGCCGTCGCACCATCACTTCCCCGCGCACCGCGGCGATCATCGCGCCACCGCCCTCGCCGTGGCGGTTTCTTCGGCCGCCAGCGTCGCCGCTTCGCGGCCGGTGGCGCCGCCGTGGCAGATCGCCACCGCGAGCGCGTCGGCGGCGTGGTCGGGCGTCGGCGGCTCGGGCAGGCCGAGCAGGGTGCCGACCATCCGCTGCACCTGTTCCTTGCCGGCGCCACCGGAGCCGCAAACCGACTTCTTAATCGCCTGCGGCGTATACGTGAAGCAACGCACCCCACGCTGCGCCGCAGCCAACATCGCCGCCCCGCTCGCCCGACCCACGGCCATCGCCGAGTGCACGTTCTTGCCGAAATAAAGATCCTCCAACGCCATCGCGGCAGGCTGATGCCAATCGATCAGCTCGGCCAGCGCCCCGTGGATCCGCTCGAGCCTTTGCTCGATCGGCAGCTCCGCCGAGGTCTCGACCACACCGCCGTCGAGCGCGACCATCCGACTCCCCTCGATCCGCACCACGCCGAAGCCCAGATTCGCAGCACCCGGATCTATCCCCATCACAACTTGCATGGGAAGTGATTCTGGGACCAGCTCCGGATGCCTTCCGGATCGCATGGGCGTCGGGATCGGGTCCCGGGGAACTCCCGGCGAAGCCGGCCCCGGGCCCCCGATCCCGACGCCCGTCCGACTCGCTACGCAGCCGCAAACTTTTCGATGACCTCAGCCGGCACGTCGAAGTTGGCGTGAACCTCG
Source organism: uncultured Solirubrobacterales bacterium (assembly GCA_963774405.1). Taxonomy (GTDB): domain Bacteria; phylum Actinomycetota; class Thermoleophilia; order Solirubrobacterales; family 70-9; genus VRUE01. The sequence goes on from CAVZEV010000002.1 coordinate 184,099, forward strand.
TTGACATCGTCGTGCTCGTCGAGAGCGTCGACCAGCTTCAGCAGCCACTCTGCCTCGGTGCCCTTGACCTCGACCGTGCTCTTGGGCTCCATCGTCAGGTCGGCGGACTGGATCTCGACACCGGCGGCCTCGAGTGCTTCGCGGACAGCGGCAAGGTCTCCGGGTTCGCTGATAACCCGTAGCTGGTCGCCGTCTTCGCGGACATCGTCGGCCCCAGCGTCGATCGCGACGATCAGGTCGTCCTCGCTGTAGCGGTTGGCGTCGACGACGATTACGCCGCGTTTCTCGAAGATCCAGGCGACCGAGCCGGGCTCGCCGAGGTTGCCGTGGTGCTTGGTGAAGGCGTGGCGCACGTCGGCGCTGGTGCGGTTGCGGTTGTCGGTCAGGGCGTCGACCAGGATCGCCGCGCCGCCGGGGCCGTAGCCCTCGAAGAGCACCTGCTCGATCGCGTCGGCGTCGGTGCCGACCCCCGAGCCGCGGTCGATCGCCCGCTGGATGTTTTCCTTCGGCATCGAGGCGTCGCGGGCCTTTTGCACCGCCGTCGCCAGGGGCGCATTTGAATCGGGATCGGGCCCGCCGTCGCGCGCTGCGACGGTGATTGCGCGGGCCAGCTTGGTGAAGAGCTTGCCCCGCTTGGCGTCGGCGGCGCCCTTCTTGTGCTTAATGGAAGACCACTTCGAGTGTCCAGACATAGCTGCCATTGTATGAGTGTGGAAATGGTCACCGAGTCACACAGAGGTGGAGTGACCAGGGGACTGGCCGCGAGCCTGATCTTCGTCGCGATGCTGCTGGTCGCCCTCTCGATCTGGACCGCGATCCCGCTGGGCTGGCTCTACATCGGCTCCAAGGTCTCCCACACCCAGTTCCCCAGCTCCGGCCCCTACTTCGTCGTCGCCGCCGGCATCCTCATCTCAGTGCTCTGCGTCGCCTGGCTGATCGGCCGCCTCAACCGCCTCTACATCCAGGTCACCGGCACCAACCAGGTCCAGTCGATGCGCCCCGCCTGGCTCAAGAGCATGCGCGACTCCTCCCCCCGAGTCGGCGGCACCACCGTGGTCGAGGCCGTCCTGATGGGCTCGGTCGGGCTGGCCACCGTAGTGATGACCATCTGGTTCTTCCTGCTGGCCGGCTCGCCGATCCCCAATCAGTAGTCCTCTCCGCCCCGGCCCGCGGGTCCTGTCGCTGCAGGGGCCCCCCCGCGGACCGATCTTGATATCTACGGCTCCGGAGAGCGTTGCGAAACGTATAGGCAGTTTTCGTGATTTCTGCGAAAACGCCCTATACTTTTGCGCATGGACGTTTCGTCAAGCCTGCCGGGATCCACCCGAACCCTGAGCCGCCGGGAGGCGGAGCTTGTCAGCTGGCTCGAGGTCGAAAGACCGAAGACCACCAACCTCGCAGAGATCTCAAATGCGCTCAAATGGCCGCGGAAGCGCACCTACGACGTCACCTCCCGCCTCGTCAAGAAGGACTGGCTGCATCGGACCCGTGCCGGCCACTTCGAACCGCTCCTGGGCGAGAGCGCCGGGATCTTGGTGCCCGACCCATGGACCGCCCTGGCGATCTGGCGGGGCCCCTACTACGTCGCGCTCGCGTCAGCCGCTTACGAGCACAACCTCACTCCCGACCGCCCTGGCGCAGTGCAGGCGTGCGTCTCCGTTGGCACTACGGCGCCGACAAGCTGGCGAGAGCTGGGAATCGCACTCGTTCCAAGGCGAGCGTTCCAACTCGACGGGAGCGAGTTCAGCGAGAGGCACGGTGTCACCGTTCGGATTTCCGGGGTGGAGCGAGTCCTACTCGACAGCGCAACCATGCCCGGACGCGTGGGCGGCGTCTTCGGGCTCACGCGCATCGTCGATCGCGGAGCCGATCAAGCTGACTGGCAGCGTTTCGTCGAGCTGGCGGAAAAAACGAGCCGCGGAATCGCAGCAGCCCGCCGCATCGCAGCCTTGCTCGAAGTCCTCAACCAGGAGGCACCCCCTGCCCTGGCAAAGTTCGCAAGTTCCAAACGAGACGCTTCGCGAATCTACCTTGGCAGCACCCGCGTCCACGGGCGTTTTGGAGAGATCCTGCCCCGCTGGCGCGTCCAACTCAACGTTAGTCCAGATGCCCTGCGAGAGGAGGTGAGTCGTTGATGATCGCCCAGGCCTTCGTCCGCCAGTTCGCCGCAGGCCAGAAGATCGGCCTCGACGTTGCCGACCAGGAGGTGGTCCTCCACTACGCCCCGCACGCCTGAACGAGATCGGCCTGGTGGGCTACCCGCCCGGCGAGCAGACGCCGGGACCGCTGCTCTTCAAGGGCGGCACCGCGCTTCGCAAGTGCATCTTCGGCTCGACCGGGCGCTTCTCCCAGGACATCGACCTCGACGCCACCCACAAGAACGGCTTCGAGGAGGCGGTCGAGGCCGCCTTCCAGCCCGCCCAGCCCTACCACGGGATCGAGTTCTCCCTCCCCCGCTTCCGCTACTCCAGCGACGACAACTTCAGCGGCACCGTCGAATACCGGCACGCCAACGGCGACGGCGCGTTCGAGCTGCAGATCTCCTACCGACTGGACCCGATTCTGGATCCCGTCGACCTGACGCTGCAAGAGCAGTCCTACTTCGCGAAAGCCCGCGAGGAGTGCGGCGTGCCGCGCCTCTTCGGCGTCGATCCCTACGAGATGATCGGCGAGAAGATCATGGCCTGCAACCGCCGTCAGGGTGGCTCCAGCAAGGACGTCTACGACCTCGACCTCTGGGCGCAGCGCCCCTTCGACGCGCCCCTCGTGCGGCGACTCGCAGTGCTCAAGGCCTGGACAGATCGACGCGGCCAGCCCAGCTATGACCCGGCGAAGCTCCTCGCCGCGATCGAGCCACAGAACTTCCGCTGGAGCGATATCTCAGGGCTGGTTCCCCGCAATCTGGCAAGCGACCCCGAGCAAATCTGCGAGAGGGTTCGCGCCCGCTTCGGCTTCCTGGCCGAGCTGAACGACGACGAGACGACCCTCCTCGGCGATCAGGTTGCCCACCGCGAGCACCGACTCTTCGCACAACTGCGAGAGCAGGCTCATGAGCTTGCAGCCAAGACCCGATGCAAAAGCTTCCCGGCACGCCGCATCGTCCCTGAGACGCTGCCCCGAAAGCGCTCCTCCAGCGGGTGGCGCCGTAGGGCGCCGCCCCTGAGGAAGCTTTAGCTACCGGAAGGGGTGGGGGTTCCTGCGGCGACAGGACCCGCGGGCCGAGCCGCTAAGGCCAAGCCACTCAGACGACGAATTTGCCGTCTTCTTGCATCACGACGCCGTCCACTTCCAGCTTGCCGCCGAGCCGCAGGTCGCAGACCAGGTCGGTGTGGACGGCCGAGTCGTTGACGCCGCCGGACTCCGGGTAGGACTTGCCGACCGCCATGTGGACGGTGCCGCCGATCTTCTCGTCGAGCAGGACCTCGAGCGTGCCGCGGTCGATCGCGTAGTTGGTGCCGATGCCGAGCTCGCCGAGGCGGCGGGCGCCCTCGTCGGTGTCGAGCAGCTGGATCAGGAACTCCTCGCCGCGCTCGGCCGAGGCGTCGACGACCTTGCCCGCCTCGAAGCGCAGGTGCACGCCGGAGACCTCGCGGCCGGCGATCACCGCCGGCAGGTGGAAGGTCACCTCGCCCTCGACCGAGTCCTCGACCGGGCCGGTGAAGAACTCGCCGTCGGGCATGTTGTGGTCGCCGACGCAGGGGATGAAGGTGCGACCGGCGATGCCGAGCTTGATGTCGGTGCCGGGCGCCGTGATCCGCACCTCCTCGTGGCCCTGGATCCACTCGGCCAGGCGCTCGCACTCGGCCGAGGCGCGCTTCCAGGCGGTCAGCGGGTCGGGATCGTCGGCGAGGCAGGCGCCGAGGTAGAAGTCCTCGTAGGCGGCGAGGCTCATCTCCGCCTCCGAGGCGTAGGCGTTGGTCGGGAACAGCGTGTAGCACCAGCGGAAGTCGCCGGCGGCGCTGCGCTCCATCATCCGGTTGAGCACCGGGCCGGTCGCGGTCTGGCGGCGAGTCTGGCGCTCGGGCGGGACTTTCGAGAGCTCGCGCGTGTTGGCGCTGGCGCCGACCCCGATCCGCACGTCGGCGTTGTCGACCGTCCACTCCATCAGCGGCGAGATCCAGGCCAGCTGCTCGTCGCTCGCGTGCTCGTAGTAGGTCGCCGCCAGCCCGTCGAGGGCGACGTTGAGGATCGGGTGGGCGCCCGCCTTCAGCACCTCCTCGTAGATCGCCCGCAGCAGCGGCTCGGCGCCGACCTCGCCGTCGATCGAGACCACCTCGCCCGCCTTCACCTCGGTCGAGTAGCCGACCAGGATCTTCGCCAGGTTCTCCACTCTGGGGTCTCTCACGTCTCCGCCTCCTCGTGCTCCCGCTCGCCTTCGCGGGTGCTTGTAGTCATGGCCATGAACAGTGCGTGCAAGCGCGAATCGTCGGTCAGCTCGGGGTGGAAGGCGCAGGCGAGAACGCCGCCCTCGCGGATCGCCACCGGGTGCCCCTCGTAGGAGGCGAGCACGTCGACTCCGGCCCCGACCTGCTCGACCCAGGGCGCGCGGATGAAGACGGCGCGCAGCGGCTCCTCGCCGATCCCCTCGACCGCGAGGTCGGCCTCGAAGCTCTGCAGCTGGCGGCCGAAGGCGTTGCGGGTGGTGCCGGCGTCGATCAGGCCGAGGTGGTCGCGGTCGCAGACGATCATCCCGGCGCAGGTGCCGAAGACCGTGCCGCCGCCGGCGCGCAGGGCGCGGATCGGCTCAGCCAAGCCGGCCGAGGCGATCCCCATCGAGATCGTCGTGCTCTCGCCGCCGGGGATGACGAGGCCGTCGAGGCCGATCAGGTCGGCGGGGAGGCGCACCTCGCCGGCCTCGGCGCCCAAGCGGCGCAGCACTTCGCAGTGCGCTTCGAAGCCTCCCTGGATGGCGAGCACGCCGAGGCGCAGGCTCAGGCACCGCGGTCCTGAAGGAGTGCGTCGGCGGCGGCGAGATCGGCGATCTCCAGCCCCGGCATCGCGCCGCCGAGCCCGATCGAGGCCGCAGCCACGCGCTCGGGGTCGTTGAAGTGCGTGGTCGCCTCGACGATCGCCTTCGCCCGCCGCTCGGGGTCGTCGCTCTTGAAGATCCCCGAGCCGACGAAGTTGCCTTCGGCGCCGAGTTGCATCATCAGCGCCGCGTCGGCCGGCGTGGCGATGCCGCCGGCGCAGAAGAGCGGCACCGGCAGGCGGCCGCGGTCGGCCACCTCGTGGACGACTTCGAGTGGCGCCTGGTGCTCCTTGGCGGCGCCGGCGAGCTCCTCGCGGCCGAGCTGGGCCAGCCGCTTGATCCCGGAAGTGATCTCGCGCATGTGGCGGACCGCCTCGACCACGTTGCCGGTGCCGGCCTCGCCCTTGGAGCGGATCATCGCCGCCCCCTCGCCGATCCGCCGCAGCGCCTCGCCGAGGTTGGTGGCGCCGCAGACGAAGGGCACCTCGAAGGCGAGCTTGTCGATGTGGTGGCGCTCGTCGGCCGGGGTCAGCACCTCGGACTCGTCGATGTAGTCGACCTCGAGCGACTGCAGGACCTGGGCCTCGGCGAAGTGGCCGATCCGCGCCTTGGCCATGACCGGGATCGTCACCGCTTCCTGAATCCCCTTGATCATCGCCGGGTCTGACATGCGGGCAACCCCGCCATCCCTACGGATGTCAGCCGGAACCCGCTCCAGGGCCATCACCGCGCAGGCACCGGCGTCCTCGGCAATCCGCGCCTGCTCAGGCGTGACCACGTCCATGATCACGCCGCCCTTCAACATCTCGGCCAGGCCGGTCTTGACCCGGAAAGTCGCGCGCTCGCTCACGAGCCGCATATTACGTGTAGGCGGCCCTACTTCAGCTTGTAGGCGCGGATGCGGTCTTTGTGGGTGTCTTCGTCGCGGGCGTAGAGGCCGTGGGCCAAGGCCTGGACGAGAGCCATGAGGGCCGTGTTGGACCGCGCGAAGGAAGGGCTATTGGACGAGTAGTAAAGAGTTAGCTCGGCGTGCTCGCCTACCTCGGACATCGAGGCGTCGGAGACGGCGAGGGTGCGGGCGCCGCGATGGAGGGCGAGTTTCATCGCCCGCAGCAAAAGCGGGTGGGCGCGGCCGGAGGAGAGGATGATGACCAGGGTTTCCTCGTCGATTCGACCGAGGCGCTGCAGCGACTCGCCGCCGGTGCTGGCGACGATTTCGGCGCGGATGTCGAGCAGGCTGAGGGTGTGGCGCAGGTAGCTGGCGAAGAAGGCCATCTGGTCGACGCCGACGATCACCACGCGCTGGGCTTCGGCGAGGGCGGCGACGGCGCCGTCGACCTGCTCGCGGGTCAGCTTGCGCGCGGTTTCCTCGAGGTTCGCGTAGTCGGCGCCGAGCGAGCCCTCCAGCTCGGAGTGGTCGAAGGAGAAGAGCGCGCCGGAGCTGGCCGCGCTCGCCGCCGCAGCGCCGGCGCTGCGGTACTCCTCGATCGCCGCCTGCTGAAGCTCGGGATAGCCCTCGAAGCCGAGGGCCTGGGAGAAGCGCACCACCGTCGATGACGAGGTGCTCGCTCTCCTGGCCAGCTCCTCGGCGGTGAGGAAGGCTGCCTCGTCGAGATGGTCGACGATGTAGCGGGCGACATCTTTCTGCGAGCGCGAGAACTCTTCGAAGCGCTCCTGGATGTACTCGGAGAGGCTCTTGAGGCCGGGGACAGTGGCGGTGGGGGTCTTGGTCGCAGTCTTGGTCACGGCGTCCAATTCGTCGGACCCCGTGCTTTCCCTTCCGGCAATCTGGTTGGATGAGTTCTGCGATGACGCTCGAGCAGGCGCTGCGCCTCACCAACCGCAACATGATCGCCTTCGATCTCCTGCTCGGTGGCAGTGCCCTGCTCGCTCCCGCGGCGACCCTGCGGGTGCTCGGCCACGAGCACCCCTCGCCCGACGCCGAGCACCTCTTCCGCCGCTGCGCGCCGATCTGGCTCACCTTCGCCGCCGCCCACGCCACCGCCGAGCTGCGCGGCGAGCGGCGCGACTGGTGGGCGCTGGCCTGGTTGCGCGGCACCGAGATCGCCACCGATGCACTTTGGGCCGAGTCCCCCGCTGTCAGCCGGCCAGGCGCCAAGCTCGGTCTCCGCCTCGCGGGCGTCGCCAATCTGGCGATGACCGCCGGCTTCGCCTGGCTCTCGAGGAAGTAAGCCGTGGCCGACCTCTCGGGGTTGCCGGACAAACGCTGGAGCCTGCGCGGCATCACCGAAGAGGGCGACGAGGCCTGGCTGATCCGCGGCATCTCGCGCAAGCTCTACCGCTGTCCCTCCTGCCACGGCGAGATCGAGATCGGCAGCGAGCACGTCGTCGTCCAGTACGTCTTTCGCCTCGGCGGCACCGAACACCACCACTGGCACCGGCGCTGCGCCGAAGAGCTGCTGATCGGCGAGCTCGGCGACGTGCGGCGCGTTCCCACCTCCGAGTCGGCGCAGTCGAAGCTCGAACGGCGCGGCAAGTACCCCTCCGGCCGCCGGCGCCGGCGCTGACGTGAGCCGCCTGCGCGAGCTGCTCTCGATCTACGCCCGGATCGGGCGGACCTACTGGCGCTGGGCGCCCTCGCTGCTCTCGCTGGCCCTGGCCGTCTTCATCCCGCTCGGCCTGCTGCACGCGCTCACCGTCAACGCCGAGATCGGCTCGCTCGGCCTCGGCGCCGGCTTCAAGCTGATCGCCGCGATCGTCGCCGTGCTGGCGATTGCGGCGACCGGCCTGATCGGCGAGGTCTTCTACGCCGGCGCGGTGGCGATCTCGCTGACCCATCCGCGCCAGGGGCGACCGCCGTCGCTGCGCGAAATCGCCGGCATGGTCAACTACCGGACGCTGGTCGCGGTCGACCTGATCTACGGCGCCCTCGTCGCCGTCGGTCTCGTAGCCTTCGTCGTGCCCGGCGTCCTCGCCTTCGTCTGGCTCGGCCTGACCGCGCCGGTGGTCGAGATCGAGCACCGCGGCATCCGCGCCGCCTTCGCCCGCAGTCTGCAGCTGGTGCGGGGCAGGTTCTGGACCGTCGCCCTGGTCCTGATCCCGATCGAGATCCTCGGCGACGGCCTCACCGGTCTCACCACCAGCCTCACCCACAACCTCTTCGGCAGCGAACTGATCTGCGAGTGGATCGCCGACGTGATCGCCAACGTCGCCTTCACCCCGTTCTACGCGGTCGCCGCGGTGCTGCTCACGGTCGACTTGATCCGCGAGAAGGGCGGCGGCGCCGAGCTGCACACCGAGCCGGCCGCGGTCAGCTGACCCGGCCCTCGGCGACCGCCGCCCGCGGATCTCAGCCCGTCTGGGTCATCAGGCCGATCCGGTGGCCCTCCGGGTCGGTGAAGAGCGCGATCTGACCGCTGGGGATGTCCATGGGCCCCATCACCTTGGTGCCGCCCAGCGACTCGACCTTGGCCAGCGCGGCGTCGACGTCGTCGACCCGGACGTAGAAGGTGACGTGGCCGGGGTCGCCGTCGGGCGCAGCGCCGATGCCGCCCGGGATTCCCTCGCCGCCGGTCTCGATGGTCGAGTACGGCATCGCCTCCATGTCGGTGATCTGCCAATCGAACAGCTGCGAGTAGAAGCCCTTCAGCGCTTCCCGGTCCTTGCCCGCGACCTCGAACCACATCGTCGGATTGCTCATCTCACTGCCTCCTCGGTTTCGCTTTCAAGTCTCAGTCTCCGGTCGCCCCGGGGTTCGCCCACGGATCGGTCCCCGGGTCTCCCCCGGCGGCGGCCGTGCTCAGCCGCTGCGTGTAATGAGTCCAGCCCTCGTTGTGACGTTCGGCCGACTCGGCGTTGGGGAGGTCGCGGTGGACGAGCCGCAGCTCGCGTCCCGTCCCCATCGGGGGTGAGGTTCACTTCAACCGTGCTCCCGCCGGGACCGACGCTCACGTCCTCCCCCTCCCAGCCCCAGGTGAAGACGACCCGGCGGGGCGGGTCGAGCTCAACGTAGGAACCTGAGGCGACGTGACGCCCGTTGATGTCGCAGTGAAGGCGGCCGCCGGGCACGGGCTCGAGCTCGGCCGAGCGACCCATCCACTGGATCATCTTGTCGGGGTCGGTGAAGAAGTCGAAAACGGTCTCAGGACTTGCCGCGATCTGAACCTCGACCGCGGCGACGGTCTTTGCCTCTGTGCTTGTCACGCCTGTCCCTCCTTTGCTGCTCCAGCTCGGCGGCGAGCCTCAGCCGCTCGAGACGATCGGTCCAGAACTCGTTCAGGAAGTCGCGCAGCCCGGCCATCGCCTCCGGTTGGGCCCGGTAGAGGCGGCGGGTTCCCTCGCGCCGCTCGCTGAGCAGACCCGCCTCGCGCAGAGCGGCGAGGTGCTGGGAGATCGCCGGACGGGAGACGTCGAAGCGCGAGGCGATCTCGCCGGCGCTGAGCTCCCCGTCGCGGACCAGGGTGAGGATCTCGCGCCGCCGCGGCGCGGCGAGTGCGCGCGCCACCACGTCCATCTCCGCGGTCGCTCCGCTCTTCACCGGAGTTATTTAATCAGATACTTACGTAAGAGAAAGCTTACGCGCTAGCCCCGGCTCGTGCTGCACTGTTCGAGCCCAATCGCGCGGGCAAGTTCGTAGCGTTCGCCCGCCTCGGCGTCGCGGCGTTCGCGGGCGGCGACGTAGGCGCTCGCGTCTTCGGCTTCGGCCGCTTCCAGCGCCTGGCGGTCGTAGCGCATCACCCGTTCCTGGGAGCGCACGTACTTGCCGAAGGCCGGTTCGACCGAGGCCGGCGCCCTTGGCTCCAGTCGGCGGAAGCGTTCGACTCCGTGCCGCGAAATTCCCGAGAGCGTGGTGGCGTAGGCGACGTTGGGCACTTCTTCGAGTTCCTGGGAGCGCACGCCCTTATAGGTGCTCTGGCTCGTTTCGCAGATCGCGTCGGCGGCGGCGATCAGCTCGGCTTTGCCCAGCGGCTTCGGCTCGGGCTTCGCTTTCGCCTTGGTCGAGCCGCTCGCGCCCGAGGTCGTCGTCGCAGCCGTGTCGGCTTCGGTTCCACCGCCCCCGGCGAGAAGCACGGCCACCACGGCAGCGGCCGCGAGGAGCGCAGCGACCCCGCCGCCGATCAGGGCCCAGCGGCGGCCGGAGCGTCCATCCCCCTTCGGCTCGCCGCCCGCCGACTCTCGCTCGAGGCGGCGGGTCGGCGCGGTCGACGGTCCCGGAGCATGCGTCTCCCCCGCCTGCGGCGAGATCGTCTCGGCGGTCCGGGTCGCGGCGGCGCCGGTGGCGACGGTGCGCTCCGGTGCGACGGGGGCCTCGCCGCGCAGCGCCGCCTGCGCCGCTCGGCCCAGGGCCCCGGCCGAGGGGTAGCGGTCCTCGGGGCTCTTCGACATCGCCCGGATCACGACGTCGTCGAGCGCCATCGGGACCTCGGGCACGTAGAGCGAGGGGGCCGGCGGCGGGTCGTTGAGGTGGGCGAAGAGGCGCGCCGCGTCGCCCTCCTTGGGGAAGGGCACCTCCCCCGTGAGCAGCTTGAAGAGCAGGCAGCCGAGCGCGTAGACGTCGACGCGGGCGTCGACCGCGTCGCCGGAGATCTGCTCCGGGGCGACATAGTCGAGGGTGCCGACGAAGCGCCCGGTTTGGGTCAGGCCCGACTCCGTGGTGACGTTGCGGGCGACGCCGAAGTCGGTGATGTAGGCGTGGTCGCCGCGCTCCTCGCCACTGAGCAGGACGTTGGCCGGCTTGACGTCGCGGTGGATCAGGCCGGCGGCGTGGATCGCGTCGAGCCCGTTGCCGATCTGGGCGATCAGATCGACCGCGACAGGCGGCGCGAGGCGGCCCTCGCGGGTGAGGCGGCGGGCGAGGTCGGCGCCGGCGACGTAGCGCATCGCGATATAGGGGACGCCGCCCTCTTCGCCGGCCGCGTAGATCGGCACCACGTTGGGGTGCTCGATCGAGGCGGCGATCCGCGACTCCTCGGCGAAGCGGCGGGCGAAGACCTCGTCGCTGGCCGCCTCGGGCGCGATCAGCTTCAGCGCCACCCGCCGCTCCAGGCCCGGCTCGATCGCCAGGTAGAGGACTCCCATGCCGCCGCGGCCGAGGCGGCGCTCGACCCGGTAGCCGGCGAACTCGTCGCCGTCGGATAGCTCGATTCCGCGAGCCGGCTCGACCATTGGCGAACCCTAGCCCGCCGCCGCGCGCCGAGCCTTTAACCCGGACGCAATGCCCGGCTTCCTAAACTGGATCTGACCATGCGACGCCTCGCCATCGCCGCCGTCCTGCTCGCCTGCCTGCCGGCGGGCGTCGCCGCTGCGCGTCAGTTCGTCCAGCAGGGGACGCTGCGGGTCGCCTTCGAAGCCAAGCTGCTCCCCCACTCCCTGCCGCGCGAACGCAACGCCCCGGTGACCGTGCACCTGGCCGGAGCGATCCGCACCACCGACGGCAGCACCCCGCCGACGCTGCGCGAGATCTCGATCGCGATGAACCGGGCCGGCGTCGTCTCGGCCAAGGGGCTGCCGAGCTGCGGAGCGCCCGAGCTGCAGCAGACGAGCACCGAAGCGGCCCTGGCGCTCTGCCGCAATGCCCTGGTCGGTCGCGGGCACTTCGAAGCCAACGTCGACTTCGTCGGCACGCCGATATTCCCGGCGCGCGGCACCGTGCTCGTCTTCAACAGCTCGACCCGGAAGCGGCCCGGCCTGCTGCTGCACCTCTACGGCTCGAGCCCGGTGCGCGCCGCCTTCGTCCTGCCCTTCCGGATCTCCCGCCAGAGCGAGGGCAGGTTCGGCACCGTCTTCACCACTCACATCCCCCGCCTCGCCTCCGACAAGGGGTACGTCACCGACATCGACCTGACGATCGGTCGCACCTACCGCTACCGGGGCGCCAAGCGCAGCTTCATCAGCGCCAGCTGCGCCGCGCCGGCCGGCTTCACCGGCGCCTTCTACGAACTGGCCAAGGCGACCTTCACCTTTGCCGGCGACCAGAAGCTGACCAGCAGGCTGCCGGGCGACTGCAGGGTCCGCTAGCCGCCCGGCCGCTCGCTGAACGCTCAGTTTCCGGCGTTCTGTTCGGCTTCCTTGATCGCCTTTTCGGCTTCCGCCTTGCCCTTTTCGATGCCTTCTTCGGCTTCCTTCTTGGCGTTTTCGATCGTCTTGCTGGTCTGGTTCTTGCCGTTTTCAACGCCCTTCTTCGCCGCTTCTTCGGCTTCGTTGAATCCCTTCTTCACTTCTTCTTTGGCTTTTTCGATGCCCTTCTTGGCTTCTTCGGAGCCCTTTTCGATCCGCTTCTGGGCTTCGGAGGAAATGCTGTCGCTGCTGCTGTTGCCCCCGCAGCCGCCGGCGATGACGGCCGCGATCCCGACGGCGAGCACGACTGGCAGAATCCGCGCGCTCCTCCGGCTCAAGCTCTCTCCTGACACATCCGCTCCTCTCAGTTGCTGTGAGTGGAGGCGATCTTCGCACCGCCGGCCGCGCAGGGGAAGTCAGCAGCGTTGACTAGGGTGGCGACGGTGAGACGCCAGCTCGCCCGCATCGCACTCTGGCTCGGCGCGATCGCGGCCCTGCTCGGTCTGCTTCAGCTGCTCGGCGTGCCCGCGCTCGACTGGATCAGGGACCTCTTTCACAAGGTCGGCGAGGTGCCGCCCTGGGCGATCCTCGCCGGGGTGGTGCTGGAGAGCGCCCAGACCAGCCTCGCGGCGCTCGCCTGGTACGGCATCCTCCGCGCCGCGTTGCCGGCCGCCGCGATGCCGTTCCGGCTGATCCTCGCCTGCTACGCGGTGGCGGTCGCGCTCAACGGCTTCCTGCCCGCCAACCTCGGCACCTTCGTGATGCTGGTGATGTTCACCACGCTGCTTGCCGGCGCCACCTTCCCGCTCGTCTTCTCCGGCCTGATCGTCGAGAAGATCCCCTTCTCGGTCTTCAACGTCGCGCTCTACCTCTACCTCTTCCTCACCGTCAGCGGCTCGTTCTCGATCAAGCTCGGCTTCCTCGCCGATCACACCGGCCTGGTGGCGATGCTCCTGATCGGTGCGGTCGTGCTGCTCGTACTGCTGGGCCGCATCTTCTGGGAGCGCCTGGCGAAGCTGCGCCGGGAGCTGATCGACGGCGGCGCGATCCTGCGCTCGCCGCGGCGCACCGCCACCCGCCTGTTCCTGCCCGTGCTCGGCAGCTACGCCGCCCGTCTGGCGATCGTCGCCGTCTTCCTCGGCGCCTACTCGATCCCGGTCAGCTTCGAGAACGTCGCCACGGTCACCGCCTCCAACTCGATCTCCAACAGCGTCTCCGCCACCCCCGGCGGCGTCGGCGTCACCCAGGCGATGAACTCCGCCGCCCTCTCCGGCGAGACGTCGGCCAAAACCGCCACCGCCTACTCGATCGGCCAGCAGCTGATCATCTCCGCCTGGGACGTGATCTTCGCCATCGTCCTCGTCTCCTGGGTCTTCGGCTGGTCGGGCGGCAAGCAGCTGGTCGAGTCCTCCTACGGCGAGGCCAAGGAACGCAGCCGCGAGATCAGGAAACGGCGGGCGAGCCCGGCCTCATAGCCCGAGCCCGCCGACCCCTTTCTCGTCCCAGCCGAGGTGGTGGGCGAGCTCATGGCGCAGGGTCCGCTCGACCTGGCCGGCGAGCAGCTCCCGATCGTGGCCAAAGTCGCGTTCGAGCGTGTCGCGATAGATCACGATCCGGTCCTCATAGCGTTCGTGAGCGACCCCGTCACCGAAGTACTGGCCGTAGGCGTGAACCTCGGACCCGAGGTCCGAGACGATGACGGCGACCTTAGCCAGGACCTCCTGGAATTCGTCGGGCAGGCGATCGATCGCCCGCGCCACCAGCGACTCGAAGTCGTCTGGCTCAGGAGCGTCCGGCATTCACCAGATGCTCTCAGACCAGTGAGCCGCTCGAAGGTGATCTCCTCGCCGCCGGCATCCGCTTGGCGGGCCCTGAAGTTTGGGCGACATTGCGTCACGCGAGCAACCTGAAGGTCGCTACCCTCAACGGGCATGACCAGTTTCGCCGACCTAAAAGCCCTGCCGGGAGGCGACCTCGTCAGGCGGGGCGCTGAAGACCTGGGTAACGGGCGTGAATCGGCCGAGGCGCTGCTCGTATCGATTGGCTCTCCACGACTGCAATCGATAGGCATTGAGTTGTCCGCGCCGATTTCCTCTCCCGAGCACAAGCTCTACTTGCTCCTTGCGCGCGAAAAAGGCGACGCCGCCCATTCTGCCTATAACGCCTTGATTCGCCGGCTCGTCAGCTTCGAGCGAGCGGCGGCATGCGTGAACTAGCCAACTCCACTCGTATCGAGCAGTTCATGCGCGAGCTGGGCCGAGCCGTCCAGGTGGACGGCCGTGTCTACCTGACCGGCGGAGCGACTGCCGTTCTCCACGGCTGGCGAGAGGCGACCATCGACGTCGACATCAAGCTCATCCCCGACCGCGACGAGATCCTGCGAGAGATCCCGCGACTCAAGGAGGCACTGAACCTCAACGTCGAGCTGGCGGCGCCGTCCGATTTCATCCCACTGCCACCGGGCTGGGAGGATCGAAGCCCCTTGATCCGCAAAGAGGGCAAGCTCTCTTTCCACCATTTCGACCCAGTGGCCCAGGCGCTCTCAAAGATCGAGCGGGGCCACAAGCAGGACATTCACGACGTCAAGGAGATGGTTTCCGCGGGGCTGGTCAATCCGGCAGAGGTCTTGATCCAATTCAAAGCGATCGAGCCCGAGCTCTACCGCTTCCCAGCCGTCGATCCAGTCACCTTCCGCAAGGCCGTCGAGGAGTTGTTCTTGGACTGAGTGACTGAGTGAGTGAGTGAGTAGGCGGGAAGGGCTGCCCGAGTGACCTCCCTCTGCGTCGGCTCCGCGCTACAGCGCGCGCCTGATGATCTGTTCGAACCTTTCGGCGTATTCCTCGGCGTGACTGTTCAGGTAAGGATCCCCGGCGGCTTTGAGCATTTTTGCGACATCCATGTTCACGGGCGTGTATTCGATCGGCTCGTCCCAACCGTGGAGGCTGGCCCGATGTGCGGCACGGCCGGCTTCGTACTCGTCTCGGACCCGGTCGTAGAACCATTCGCAAGCGCGGCCGTAGCCGATCAACCGCAACCAGAAGATCGGGTTGACGGCTGGACTGAAGCCGCCGATGACACTCTTGACCGGCGCCAGCGCGTCATGGAAGTCACGATGGCGATCGGGACTCTCCCAGCGCTCGCGAAACTCGGGGTGGGTCATGCATCTCTTCGTCTTCCGATCCGACAGCGGACTGGAGGTAGGGACGATGAGAGCGGCAGCGGCGGTGCGCAGGTAACTGCCCCGGATGCGCTGGTCCGGAGGCCTGCCGTCGGCGGTCTCATGCCCCTTGCGCCAGGGCGCGTCGCGCCCGACGGGCTCGCGGTCGGGGGCCCAGCAGCGGCCCATGTCGAAGCCGTCCGGACCGTCGTCGCCCTCTCCGAAACCGCGGCCGAGCTGATCGCCGGTCAGCATCTCCACTCCCGCATGACTGAACCTCAGCAAGTCCACCATCGTGGGGTCGAGCAAGAGGTCCGCGTCGAACGTCTCCTGCTCAATGATCTCGCCCACCGTGAGCGGCCGCAGGAGACGGTAGATCATCAGGCCGCCCGCGTGATAGGCGCTTTCCGTCGACTGCTCCTTGCTGATCGCGAGCTTCAGTGGCCGCTCCGACTGGCTCTCTTTCCAGTAGTGGACGAGCCGTCGGGCAAACGACTTGGTCTCGAGAAAGAGCTCGAGGCGCAGTGCGCCGGTGGCACCGGCAAGTCGCGTAATCGCCTCGCCGCGGCGGCGCACCTCCTCGCCGACCCGCGAGGCGCGGATGGCGAACCAACCGGAGATGATCGCCCCAGTGAGAGACGCACCAATCGCCACCACCGACAACACCACTGAAGCCTCCACCAAGGGCAGCCTACCGCCAGCTCCACGAGCAGCGCCCGAGTCCGACTGTGATGAGACGGGAAGGACTCGAACCTTCGACCGACGGATTATGAGTCGGGCTGAAAGCCATCTATGGGCTGAATCTGGCCCGATAGAGCGAATCGAGTTTCTCGCCCGATGTGCTTCGTCAGGCAGCCGGCTTCGCGCGCACAAGCGCTGCGCCGCCGCGCATGAACCTCTGGCGGCGTTCGATGCGCTCCGCGAGACTGAGACGCGCGGTAGCCGGAGGCTCGCCGACGCCGAAACGCTCCGGCTCCAGCGTCCACTCCATCGCACCTGCCACGTGCCGGGCGACAGCCTGCGCAAGCAACGGGGGAACCGCGTTCCCCACCTGTCGGTATTGCTGGAGCCTCGCCATCGTGTCTGGCCATATGAACGTATCCGGAAAAGACTGAAGCCGGGCACACTCGCGCACGCTCAGCACGCGGTCGTAACGGTGGTGCACGGGTCGAAGGGGAGAGAAGTTGCCCGTCCCGGCCCTCAACGTATAGCCGAGACGGTTCGGATGCAGGCGGTCATGGCGAGACTTCGGATCGCGCTTTCCCGGCTCCAACGTCGCGAAGACATCAAGCATCGGTTCGCTGTGAAAGGTCGGCTCGTGGTTGGGAATCCCCTCTGCCTCTGGGCCCTCAACGTCTGGGAGGTCGTCCAGAGCCTCGGATGCCGTCACGTACAAGCTTGTCCCGAGCAGAGAGGTTTCACCCCCGTGGGTGGCCGCGGGCGGCAGCGATATCACTCGATCTCGTGCCCCTACAATGAATAGCCGCTTGCGCATCTGGGGAACGCCATAGTCCGCCGCGAAGAGGATCGCATCGGTTGTCGAATAGCCCGCCTCGGCAAACGTTCGCTTGAGTGCCGCTACCACTTCCCCCCCGCTGACGGTTGCCAGGTTGGGGACGTTCTCGAACACGAACGCGTCGGCCTCTGATTCTGCCAGCAGCCGTACAAAGTCGAAGATGAGATCGCCGCGAATGTCCTCGAGCCCTCGCCGTCGTCCCGCCACACTGAAGGGCTGACACGGCGGACCCCCGGCCAAGAGGTCGATTGGCGCGTTGGCGAGCTCACGCAGATCGGCGCCGGTCATTGCCTTCACGTCTGCCCGTACGCCCGTCGCGCCCCGGGGAAGGTGATTCAGCTCGAACGTTTCGACGCTCGGAGCGTCGCTGTCAATCCCAACCCGCACGGCGACGCCTGCGTCTAGTAGACCCGTGGAGAGCCCGCCCGCCCCACAGAAGAGGTCTACGCAGACGGGGGCGTTCACTTGGAGCCCTCGGCTTCGCCGAAGCCGATCCGGGACGGCTCGACCGCCTCCCGGTCGAGGGTTGCCCGTGTTTCGCGGATTAGCTCAAGCTGCTTTTTCGATGCGTTGAGCCGATAACCGCACGAGTTGATCGCCCGCAGGCCCGCCAAGGCGGTCGTCGGGCGGAACTCAAGAAAGTGCACGACCCCGTCGTAGGTCAGCTTGACGACGATCGGCCGAATCTGGTGGCCGGGAAAGTACGTCTGGCAGTACGCCACGGCGGTGGCGATCTGCACGCGGTTAATGACCTCGTCGGCCGCCTTGGCCTCGATCGGGAAGACGACCGGGATGTCATCGTCGCGCATCGCGACACCGACGTCGATCTCGTCCAGCTCAGCCTGACCGACATTCGGAACGGACTTGCGGACGTGCGAGCGCAGCCGGTAGACCGTCAGACCGGTGAAGTGGTCGAGCAGCTTGCAGTAGCTCACCATCGTCAGGAGACCCTGCTCGTCGAGGTCCACCAAGCTCTCGGGAAGAAGACGCCTGACCGGCAGCGGAGTCTGGTCGTTGTGGTCGAGGATTTCGTGCTCAGGAAGATGGACGACGGCCTCGCCGCCGACCTCCAAGGCGTAGCGGCCACGGCCCACGCCGCGCAAGATGGTGAAGCCCATATCGAGTATGTCGTCCGGTAGCCGAGTACGCGCCCGCATCCTGTAGATGAGATCCGGCGCGTTGCCAATCTCGATCCCAAGGTCGTCCGCAACCTGACGTACGTCCCTGACCGTGAACTCGACCCGCTGCGAGCCCGGCTCGTGGAACCGGCGAACGAGCTCGCGCAGGATCGGGACGTAGACACGGCTCCTGAGTCCGTGCTGCTGCTCCGCCTCTCGCCGCTTCGCCACGCGCGAATCCTGCCGGTCGCAGCGGACATCTCACGGCCGTCGTCGTCTGGCGGGCGCTCCGCACTACGATCTGGTGCGCCGGATGACCGACACCCGCACACCGGACCAGCGCCGCCGGATCATGGCAGCGGTCCGCAGCCGCGACACGACCCCCGAGCTACGTCTGCGCAAAGCCCTTTATGCCCTCGGCGTGCGCGGCTGGCGATGCCACTACCGGCGCGCTCCAGGCAAGCCAGACCTTGCCTGGCCCGCCCGCAAGGTCGCCGTCTTCGTTGACGGTGCCTTCTGGCACGGACACCCGAGCAGGCATCGGCCCGGTCGCTCAGGCGCTTACTGGGACCACAAGATCGCTCGCAACATGGAGCGCGACCGCAAAGTCGATCGCGAACTCGTTGGGCTCGGGTGGACCGTCGAGCGCATCTGGGACTTCGAGATTAGGCGCGACCTCGAGGCTGTCGCGCAGCGAGTCGCAATTCTCGTCGAGCGCCGCAACTACTTGGCTCTAAGCGCGGCTCCTCAATGGGGCGGGAAGGACTCGAACCCTTCGACCGACGGATTATGAGTCGAGCCGGAAGCCGTCCGTGGAGCCGAATCTGGCCCGATAGAGCGAATCGCGTCCAAGGTGTTCCGCTGAGTTCGGTGGAGTCGGGGACCAATTTCGGGACCAAGTTTCGGTGCGGACTTTCGCGGTCAGCGCTACCAGCGGGGTGGGGCCGTCACGGCCATGAGCTACCTTGACGCAATGACCAGCGAGCGCTTGATTGCCGAGGCGGGCCGACGCCTTGCAGAGGCCGCCCCCGACGCCAAGGTCATCCTGTTTGGCTCACATGCTCGCGGCAATGCCCGGCCGGGCTCAGATCTCGACCTTCTCGTGGTGGAGCCAGAGCTCAAGAGCCGCGCAGACGAGTTCGTGCGACTCCGGGAAGCCCTCGGGGCAATGGGAGTTCCGATCGATTTGATCGTCGTCAGCGACGAGCACGCTCAGCGATGGGGCTCCACCCAGGGCACGCTGATGCACGAAGCGCTTCGGGATGGCCGGGTCCTCGCAGGAGCTTGAGTCGGACGAGCTCGCGGCCCTCCTGGCCCGTAAGGCCACGGAGGATGCAGTCGCCCTGCGAGAGTTCGCGGCCAACTCCGAAATTGCGGACACAGTTCTCGGCTTTCATGCCCAGCAGGCCATAGAGAAGTGGCTCAAGGCAGTTCTCGCTCGCCAAGCGGTCGAGTTCGAGTACACGCATGACCTTCGCCATCTCATGGCGCTGGTCGAAGACGCGGGCGTCAGCTTTCCCTTCGACAGACACGCCGGCCGTGGTGCGGCTTACCGAGTACGCCGTTCCCCTGCGCTACGACGAGCTGCTGGACGCGGTCCCTCTCGACCGCGAGGTCGCCGTAAAACTCGTCGCCGAAGTCGGTGCGTGGGCAAACACGCTGCTCGACACCCTCAGCGAGTAACGCTCAATGGGGCGGGAAGGACTCGAACCTTCGACCGACGGATTATGAGTCCGCTGCTCTAACCAACTGAGCTACCGCCCCGTTGGCTGGGGAGGGTAGCGCTAGGCGCTGAAGAGCTGCGCCAGGGAGCGGCCGACGTCGGGGGGCTCTTCTTCGCCCTTGGCGGCGGCTGCGGCGCCCTCGGAGATGGCCTTGGCGGCATCGGCGATCTGGTGGGTGCGACCGCCGCGGATGGTGCCGGTCTTCTTCGCTTCGGCGAGGTCGGATTCCATCAGGCCGGCGAGCTCGGCGAGGCGGCGCAGGCCGATCGCGCCGGCGGCGCCGCGCAGGGCGTGGGCCTCGATCCGCATCGTCTCGAAGTCGGTGGTCTCGGTGGCCAGGCCGGCGGCGATCACGTCGCAGCGGCGTTTCGCCTCCTCGGCGAAGGAGGCCAACAGCTCGGCATCGGGGCTCGTCTTCTCACTCATTCTGCGGTCAGTCCCTTCACCACGCGGGTCAGTTCTTCGACGCCGAAGGCGCCCTCGATCACGTCCTTGATCCTTCCATCTCGGCCGATCGCGAACAACCACGGCTCGCTGGGCAGGTGGAAGGCGCGCACCTGGGGGCGCACGTTCTTGCTCGGGTCGTTGTCGTTGTAAATCTCCATGTGGATGAAGGCGGCCTTGTCCCCATAGAGCTGCTTGAGCTGCTCGGCGACGTCGACGACCGGCCCGCAGACGCGGCTCTGGCAGAACTGCGGCGTCGCGAACAGCAGCACGATCGGTTCCTTGCCGTAGGCGTCGGCGTAGTCGACTTCATGCTGGGTGTCCGGCGGGACGCGGGTGGTGATTTTGGAGAGGTCGTTGCCGACGTCGGCCGGGGTGGGCGTGTGGATCAGGGGGGCCTTCTGCCCCACCCGCGGGATCTTCGTGTAGGTGCCGACAGAGGCGCTCGGCAGCAGCGAGGCCGTCGTTTCCCCGTCCTTCTTGATCAGCGCCGCGATCCGCCACTCGCCGTTGCTGGGGAAGTTCACCTTGGTCGAGTAGACGACGGTGGCGGCGTTGGGGTCGCTGGTCGTGGTCTGGGCGCGGAAAGCGGGCTCGGTCTGCAGGGTTTCGATCTTGGCCGGGAAGGGACCGACCGCTGGCTCGTCGAGGGCTTTTTCTTCGGCGTTCCTGGCGCTCTTCGACCCCGCTGCAGAGTCGAACCCGCCGCTCTTCTTGCCGGCTTTCGCGCTCGGCACCTTGGCGAAGTAGAGGGCGACTTCGGCGTCGGGAACCTGGGTCCGGTCGCGCTGGAAGACGCCGAAGGTGTAGCGGTTCTCGCCCTTGTAATAGACCAGCGCGGCCGGGGAGACGACCAGCTTCGAGGGCGCATCGGCTGCTTCCAGCACCTGCGAGAGGTTCTTGCCCTTGGCGCTGGGGAAAGCGCTCTTGCTCGGCGCCGGGCGGCTTTCCGCCGAGCCCGAGGAGCCGGTGGTGCTGTCGGAGCCACCGCCGCAGCCGGGCAGCGCAACCGCCGCCGCGATCAGCAGGCAGGCGAGAGCAGCGAGGGCTCGGCGAGAGAGCATCGGCGCATGTTATTGCGGTCGCCAACGCGAGCGTGGCGCGATCCCGCCTGCCACGATCACCCAAGATAGGGTCCGCAGCGAAAGCGGTCGAGCAAAGGAGAGAGTCTTGGCGGAGCGAGCGGCACTGATAACCGGAGCGTCGAGCGGCATCGGGCTGGCGATCGCCCGCGTGCTCGGCGAAGAGGGCTACGCCCTGACCGTCTCGGCGCGGCGTCCCGACAAGCTCGAGAGCGCCGCCGAGGGACTGCGCGGCGACGGGATCGAGCTGCAGACGGCCGCCGCCAACATGACCGAGGAGGAGGACGTGGTCGGCGTCTTCGCCAAGCACCGCGAGACCTACGGCCGGCTCGACGTGCTGGTCAACAACGCCGGGGTCGGCATCGGCGCGCCGATGGAGGAGATCCAGACCAAGCACCTCGACATGCAGCTCGGGGTCAACCTGCGCGCCCTGGTCATCGGCACCCGCGAGGGGCTGCCGATGCTCAAAGCGGCGGGGGCCGAGCACGGCAAGGCGCTGATTGTCAACACCGCCTCGATCGCCGGCAAGGGAGGCCAGGCCTGGCTCTCGATCTACGCCGCGACCAAGGCCGCGGTGATCAACTTCACCCAGTCGACCCACCGCGAGGTCGGCAGCGGCGGGATCCAGTGCACGGCGCTGGCGCCCGGCTTCGTCGAGACCGCGATGACCGAGTTCGTCCAAGGCCAGATCCCGGGCGAGGAGATGATCCGCCCCGAGGACATCGGCGAGGCGGTTCGCTTCCTGCTGCGCACCTCGCGCAACTGCCACGTGCCGGAGATCGTCTTCACGCGACCGGGCGAGGGACTCGACACGCCTTGAGGTTCCTCGTCGCCGCGTTCGGCGATCCGGGTCACGTGTTCCCGGCGATCGCGTTGGGCCGGGCGCTGCGCGGGCGCGGCCACGAGGTCACGATCGAGACCTGGGAGGAGCGGCGGGCCGCGGTCGAGGGCGCCGGGCTCGGCTTCGCGGCCGCCGAGGAATACCGCATGTTCCCGCCGCCGGATCCCGACTCCGCCGACGGAGAGCATGCGGCGGAGGCGGCGCGGGCGCTGCTGCCCCTGCTCGAGGAGATGCGCCCGCACGTCGTCGTCAGCGACATCCTCACCCTGGCGCCGTCGCTGGCGGCCGAGAAGGCGGGCGTGCCGCTGGCCACGCTGATCCCCCACATCTACCCGGTCGTCGAGCCCGGCCTGCCCTTCTTCGCGATCGGGCTGAAGCCGCCGCGGACATCGCTTGGACGAGCCGTCTGGCGCACCGGGCAGCGGGCCCTCAACGTCGGCCTCGAGCAGGGTCGGCGCGACCTCAACCGCCAGCGCGCACGACTCGACCTGGCGCCGGTCGAGCGCTTCCACGGCGGCATCAGCGCCGAGCTGGCGCTGGTCGGCACCTTCCCGCAGCTCGAGTACCCACGGCGCTGGCCCGCCGGGGTCGAGATCACCGGTCCGCTGAGCTTCGAGGTGCCCGCATCCCGACATCGAGTTGCCTCCCGGTGAGGCGCCGCTCGTCCTCGTCGCGCCCAGCACCGCGCACGACTCCGAGAACCACCTGGTCCGCACGGCGCTGGCGGCGCTGGCGGAGGAGCCGGTGCGTGTGGTCGCGACCACCAACCGCGTCGTCCCGCAGCGCCCGATCGAGGTCCCCGCCAACGCCGTCCTGGTCGACTGGCTCAGCTACAGCCAGCTGATGCCGATCGCCTCGCTGGTGATCTCCCACGGCGGCCACGGCACCGTGGCGCGGGCGCTCGGCGCCGGCACGCCGCTGCTGATCTGCCCGATCATCGGCGACATGAGCGAGACCGCGATGCGGGTCGACTGGGCCGGCTGCGGCCTCTCGATGCCCTGGCGCCTCTGTCGCCCGGCGCCGTTGCGCTGGGCCACGCAGCGCCTGCTGGGCGATGGCTCATTCGCCGCCCGCGCCGGCGAGCTGGCCGCCTGGGCCCGGGCAACGACGGCGCCGAGCGCGGCGCCGAGCTGGTCGAACAGCTGGCCCGCACTCGGACGCCCGCCTAGAGCTCCGGGGGTGGGACTCGAACCCACATTGGACGCCTTAACAGGGCGCTGCCTTACCAGTCGGCCACCCCGGATCATTTCGTCGAGCTAATCCGATTCAGGTATCCGGACAGGCACCGACGTCCGGCACTTTAGCGGTAGCTCAGTCGCGCCAACCTCCACCTCCGCGTGGCAGTTGGCGCACAGGAGCACGCACTTTGCCGCCTCCGCTCGCAACTTCGCGAGCGAACGAGTAATCCCGCGAACTCCGAGGCCAAACGACTTGCTCTCGGGGTCGAGGTGGTGGAACTGAAGCGCCGCCTGGTGCCGCGAGTACCCGCAGATCACGCATTGCCCCCGGCCTCCGAGATGAGCACCTCCTTCACCTTTCGCCTTCGTCGTTCAACCGCTTCGACGTTGCACTTCGAACAGCGAAGGCGTCGTTCCGACCTGATTGAAACGTGGCGCGTGAGCCCGTGCCGCTTGCACACCGCTTCCACCTCTCGGCTTCCCTCTCGATTGAGGTCGTCGAGAAGCACGCGCCGTCCTGCGGCTCGCGTTCGCAAGCCGTGTCGCTTCAGCCACTTCTTGGCCGTCGAGTCGCTGATACCAAGCCGATTGGCGATTTTCTCAATCGTCAAGCCTTCGGCAACCAGCGGCTCGAGCTCGTCCCGCGTGACGCCCTGCCGCTTCAGATCTCCTGCTCCCGCCATGAGACCACATGATGCCCATTGCCTCAGACAGAAAGCTGCTGTTTCGGCTCACCCGCTAACGCGCTCCGCGTGCGCAATCCGCTGGACGAGGGCGGCGCGTTCCATGCTCAGGGCGGCACGGCGCTGGGGGTCTTCGGCCTCGCCGGCGGCGGCGATCTCGGCCTCGATGCGGCGCTGCTCGAGCAGGAGGAAGTTGAGCTCCATCGCCTCGGGCGAGGCGGGCTCGTCGTGGGCGGTGATGATCAGCTCGGCGACCAGGCCGGAGAGCTCGGCGTCCTCGCGGGGCAGGTTGGAGGCGGGATCCTGGAGGTTCTCGCGCAGCCAAGCGGCAGCGCGGACGCCCAGGGGGGTGAGGTGCTCGTCGGTCAGTCTTGCCAGGTACTCCTTGCCCTCGTCGGGGAGGGCGATGCACATCGCCAGCAGGGCGCGCTCGCGGCGCTCCCGCGAGGTCAGCTCAGCGGTGCGGCGTGGCTGCGGCGCCGGGCCGCCGCGCGGCGCCTCGGGCTCGGCCGTCCCGCCGCTCAGCGGCTGCGCCGCGACCACGCGGCCCATCACCATCGCCGGCTCCAGGTCAAGCCGCTCCGCCACCCGCCGCACCAGGTCATCGCGACTGGCGCTCTCCCCCAGCCCGGCCATGATCGGCGCCACCTCGGCCAGGGCGCGATCACGCTCGGCCGGAGAAGAAACATCGGTGCGGGCGAGGACGAGGTCGACCTGGAAGGCGGTCAGCTCGACCGCGCCGTCGAGCAGGGCGCGGAAGCGCTCGGCGCCGCCCTCGGTGGCCATCATCTCGGCCGGGTCCTCGCCCGCCGGCATCGCCGCCACGCGCAGGCGCATCTTGCGCCCGGCGGCGACGCGCTGCGCCCGCAGCATCGCCTCCTGCCCGGCCGAGTCGGCGTCGAGCGCCAGGATCACCTCGTCGACCATGCCCGAGAGCGCGGCGACCTGCTCGTCGGTGATCGCCGTGCCCATCACCCCCACCGCCTCCTCGATCCCGGCCTGGTGCAGGGCGAGCACGTCGGTGTAGCCCTCGACCACCACCGCCCTGCCCTGCTTGGCGATCGCGGCCTTGGCCAGGTCGATCCCGTAGAGCATGCGGCTCTTGTGGAAGAAGTCGGTCTCGGCCGTGTTGACGTACTTCGCCCCCTGGTCGGAGCGCATCGCCCGCCCGCCGTAGCCGAGCGTGCGGCCACGGCGGTCGCGGATCGGGAACATGATCCGCGAGCGGAAGCGGTCGTACTCGCCGCCGCCCCGCCCCTTCTGCACGAGGCCGACCCCGCGCATCTCCTCGACCTTGAAGCCGGCCCGCTGGCCGCGCAGCAGCACTTTGTCCCAGGCGCTCGGCGCGTAGCCGACCCCGAACGCTTTCAGCACCTCCTCGCCGAGGCCCCGCTCGGCCAGGTACTCGCGCGCCTTGCCGGCCTCCTCGGAGTCCCAGAGATACGCGGCGTAGAAGCTCGCGGTGCGGTCGAACAGCTCGCCGAGGCGGCGGCGCTGCTGCCGTTTTGCCTCCGCCCGCGGGTCCTCCTTCTCGCGCTCCAGCTCGACCCCGTAGCGATCGGCGAGCAGCTCGACCGCCTCGGCGAAGCCGAGGCCCTCCTTCTCCTCGATGAACTTGATCGTGTCGCCGCCGACCCCGCAGCCGAAGCAGTGGTAGAGCTTTTCCCCGGCGTCGACCGAGAACGAGGGCGTGCGCTCCTCGTGGAAGGGGCAGAGCCCGACCCAGCGCGCGCCCTGGCGGCGCAGGTCGGTGTGGGCCGAGATCACCTCGACGATGTCGACCGCCTGCTTGACCCGCTCCAGGCTCTCGCTCGAGATCAGTGCCATCGGCTGCTCGGGGATGGTCAGCTCGGCGTACTTGGCGATGCAGTAGCGGTCCGTCATCCCGGCCAGGTAGTCGGTGACGCGCTGGCAGTCGCCGGCCCCGGGCTCGAGCTCGGGGATCTCGTCGGGGTGGGTCACGTAGTGGTCGAAGAGCGCCCGCATCGCCCGGTGGACGCGCTCGTGCTCGCTGCGCGCCAGCTCGCCGAGGTAGACCCGGTCGAACATGAACTTGCGCAGGCGCAGCATCGCGCCGCCGATCTCTTCGCTCTGCACGATGTCGCCTTCGGCGCGCGAGCGCTCGACGATGTCGCGAACGAGCGTGTCGATGCGGGCCGAGCCGGTTTCGCCGAGCAGCGCGATCTCGGCCGCCGGCAGGTCGTCGGACGCAGCACACCGGCGCGCAAGGCGTCGTCGATGTCGTGGTTGATGTAGGCGACGCGGTCGACCAGCTTGACGATCCGCCCCTCCAGGGTCGCCGGCTTGCGCGAGCCGGTGTGGTTGAGGATGCCGTCGCGCACCTGCTCGGTCAGGTTGAGGCCGCGACCGTCGCGCTCCAGCACCTCGACCACCCGCAGCGAGTGCTCGTTGTGCTTGAAGCCGCTGGCGCAGCGCTCGCGCAGCGCCCCGTCGAGCGCCTCCTCGCCGGCGTGCCCGAAGGGCGGGTGGCCGAGGTCGTGCCCGAGCCCAATCGCCTCGGTCAGTTCGTCGTTGAGCCCGAGCGCGCGGGCAACCGTACGAGCGATCCCACACGCCTCCAACGTGTGAGTCAGCCTCGTCCTGTAGTGGTCCCCCTCCGGAGCGACGAAGACCTGCGTCTTGTGCTTGAGCCGCCGGAACGCCTTGCAGTGCACGATCCGATCCGATCGCGCTGGAAGGGCGTGCGGACGGGGCTGTCCGGCTCCTCAATCTCACGTCTCGCCGGGTAGGAGCGGGTGGCCTGCTCAACCAGGAACTCGCTCTCCCAAGCGCAAACACGATCTTCAAAGCTGACGGTCATCTCCACGCACCGATCCTAAGGGGCCGATCCCGGCAGTGGTTGAGGTTGCTGGGGCGTCGGGGGTGGGTCTCCAGGAACTCCCGGCGATAGCCGGCCTGGAGACCCACCCCCGACGGCCCTCCCGCCTCTCGCTCAGGCGGCTGCGCGCAGCTGTACGTGAGCGTGATGCTCGAGCGTCTCCCGCACGGCGCGTTCGACCTGGCGCAGCGCCTGCTCCTCCGAAGCCGGCGCCTCAGCAAGCGGGCTGCCGACCGCGCCGACCATGAAGCGGTGGGCGTCCTCGGAGAGCGGGAAGCCACCCCCTTCGCAGCTGACGCAGACGACGCCGCCGGCCGCACCGGAGAAGCCGCTCAGGTGCTCGGCCTCGCCGCAGCCGGCGCAGGAGGCGAGCTCCGGCGCGAAGCCGGCCGCCAGGGCGAGCTTGAGCCGGAAGGAGAGCGCCGTCTCCAGGCTCGCGGCGCCCGCCTCGTCAGGGTCGTCGAGCAGCGCCAGGTAGCGGCAGAGCAGGTTGTAGGCGGGAGGGTTGGGCTCGGCCGAGTCGAGCAGGCGCAGCACCGCGTCGCAAGCGCGGGCGCCGGCGTTGAGCGCCGGGCCGGAGGCACGCAGGCGCGGGTAGCCGTCGAGCGTCGAGGCGTTGGTGACGGTGAGCAGCTCGCCGCGGCCTTCGTGCAGGATCAGGTCGAGCCGGAAGAAGGGCTCCAGGCGGCCGCCGAAGCGCGACTTCGGTTTGCGCGCCCCCTTGGCGATCGCCCCGATCCTCCCCCGCGTCTTCGAGTAGAGGTGGAGGATGCGGTCGGCCTCGCCGTAGCGAATGCTGCGCAGCACCACCGCCTCCGTCTTCAGCGTCTTTCCGGCCATAGCCGACTTACGGTGAACGACGAACCGGACGCCACCCCACCACGTGCGGTCGCACTTTCCTCCGGTATGCGGAGGGAGCTACGACCTCTTGACGCGACGCCGACGCGGCCGCTTGCGCAGGCGCACCTGGCAGCTCGGGCAGAAGTAGGTCGAGCGGCCGGAGACGACGATGCGGAGGATCGCGCCGTCGCAGCGCGGGCAGGCCTCGCCCTCACGGGTGTGGACGAGGAACTCGTCCTGCATCGTGCCCTTCTCGCCGCGGCCGTCCCGATAGTCGTCGATCGAGGCACCGCCGCCGTCGATCCCCGCTTCCAGCGCCGCGACCACGGCGTCGCGCAGCGCCTCCAGGTGCTCGGGCTTCATCGAGCCGGCGGGCGAGAGCGGGTGCAGGCGGGCGCGGAAGAGCGCCTCGTCGGCGTAGATGTTGCCGACCCCGGCGACGCCCGACTGGTCGAGCAGGAAGGACTTGAGCGGCGCCGTGCGTCCCGCCGCGATCGCACCCAACGCCTCGGGGGTGAACTCAGGCGAGAGCGGCTCGACCCCGAGCTTGGCGAAGCGCGCGCCGAGATCGGCGTCGTCGATCAGGAAGGCCTCGCCGAAGCGGCGCGGGTCGGTGAACCAGACCTCACGCCCGTCGTCGAGTGTGAAGCGGGCCCGCAGGTGCCGTTCGGAGGTCGAGCGCTCGGCCTCGTACAGCCGCCGCCCCTCGGAGGGATCGAGCTTCTCCTCGCCCTCGACGAGAACCAGGTTGCCGGTCATCCGCAGGTGCATGACCAGGGTGCGCTCGCCCTCGAGCGCCAGCAGTAGGTACTTGCCGCGCCGCCCCAGCCCCTCGATCCTCGCCCCCTCCACCGCACGCTCGAGCGTGCGCGGCGCCATCGGCCGACACCAGCGCGCATCGAGCACCTCCAGCGCAGCGATCCGCCGCCCCTCCAACTCCGGCTCCAGTTGCCGGCAAACAGTCTCGACCTCCGGCAGCTCGGGCATCCCCGGGTTCTATCGAACGCTGACTTTGTCGTTTGGTGTCCAACAGGACACCTAAAGACGAAGTCAGCCGAGGCGCTAGGTGGTGGCGCGGGGGTGGGAGTTGAAGTAGACCTCTTTGAGGCGCTCGCCGGAGAGGTGGGTGTACATCTGGGTGGTGGAAATGTCCGCGTGGCCGAGCATCTCCTGGACGGCGCGGAGGTCGCAGCCTCCCGCCAGCAGGTGAGTGGCGAAGCTATGGCGCAGGGTGTGGGGGCTCATCTGGCCGGCGAGGCCGGCGGCTCGGGCGTTGCGCTGGACGATCTTGTAGAGGCCCTGGCGGCTCAGCGGGCCGCCGCGGAAGTTGACGAACAGCCGCGCCTCGTGGCGCTCGCCGATCAGCTTGGGACGACCGCCGCGCAGGTAGGAGGAGATCGCCGCGATCGCCTGGCGGCCGAGCGGCACCAGCCGTTCCTTGTTGCCCTTGCCGCGGGCGCGCAGGAAGCCCTCGTGCAGGTCGATGTCGGAGAGCTCGAGCCCGATCGTCTCCGAGGCGCGCAGCCCGCAGGCATACATCACCTCGAGCAGGGCGCGGTCACGCAGGGCTGTCGGCTCGTCGCCGCTTGGCGCCGCCAGCAGCTTCTGGACCTCGGCGTAGTTGAGTACCTGGGGCAGCTTCTTGGCCCGGCGCGGCGCGCTCAGGGCCGCGGTCGGATCGTCGCCGATCAGCTCGTCGCGGCGCAGCTGCTTGTAGAAGGAGCGCAGGCAGGCGGCCTTGCGATGCACCGTCGCCGAGGAGCAGGCCGGCCGGTTCTCACCGGTCGCCAGCTCGGCCAGGAACTCGCCGATCTCGGCCGGCCCGGCCGCCAGCGCATCGATGTCGTGGGCGGCCAGGTACTCGCCGTACTGGTGCAGGTCGGTGCGGTAGGCGTCGAGCGTGTTGCGCGAGAGGCCGCGCTCCAGCTCTAGGTAGGAGAGGAAGTCGAGGACGAGGGACTCGAAGCGGGACTCCGCTCTCGGTGCGGTGGCGACGGGCATGGCGGGAGGGTTCTCGCTTGGTCGGCGCAACCCTTGGTTGGCAAGGGACCGTGCGTCGCGGCGCGCGGGTCCTGTCGTGGGGTGAGGGGGCCTGCGGGCAGTCCACGGGCTGTCCTCGACCCCCTCACCCCACGCCACCCGCGCGAGCGGCGGCGAGGGCCCTTCCCGATGCGAGGGCGGCGGCGAAGAAGAGGGGGTCCTCCGCTATGGAGCGGCCCATCGTTCGGGACGGGAGGCCCGTTTCTTCGTAGCTCGAGATATCCGCTGGCGCCTCGACGAGCTTGTGGCGATCTGCGGCTGCCTCGGCGAGTGCAGCGGGTACGGGGTGTCCTGCCGGAACCGGGACCTCGACGGCGGCGAGCAGCAGTTCCAGCACGGTCAGGGTGTGGTGGCTGACCGGGCGGTGGCGCTCGCGGGAGTCGGCGGAGGAGAGGCGGGGCGAGAGCAGGGTCGGCAGGCCGAGGGCGAGCGAGGCGTGGGCTGTGTCGAGGGCGGCGATGCCGCCGTGGCCGAGGCGGGTCTCGGAGCCGATAATGCCCGGGCCAGGTCCGGTGATCGCGGCGTCCCAGCCAAGTCCGTTGGCGGCGGCGTCGAGGGCGCCGGCGACGGAGATCGCCTCATGCTCGCCGCCGTAGGACGGCGCCGCGGTGATGTGCCCGCAGAGCAGGCCGCGCTCGCGCAGCTCGGCGACGTCCCGGCTGAGCGAGCCCGGCAGTGCCCCTCCCCCGGTCTGCACGTAGCCGACCTTGGCGTCGGGCCGGGCCTGCGCGGCTGCCCACGCCGCGGGCGCCAAATGCCCATGCAACGGCAACACCAACACGGGCATCGCCGCCCGCGTCGGTTCCGGTGCGCCTTTTCCCTCCATGCCGGGGATAAGGCGCACCGGAAGCTCGACCGGGGCGACCGGGTGCTGGAGCGAGGTGTAGTTGAGCTTGATTACGTGGTTGCGGGCCTCGCCGCTCGCGTCGAGGCCGCGGGTGAGGTTGACGTGGACGATGTCGAAGCCGCCGGAGCCGAGCGCGAGATCGAGCGCGGCGGTGTTGACGACCACCTCGTCGCCCTCGCGCATCTCGCCCAGCAGCACCTCGTCGGCCCAGGCCGGGCGGGCCTCGCCGTCGACCTCGACCGTCAGCGGGTCCGTGGCGACGACCACGCCGCGGCGCAGCTTCAGCCGGCCGCTCACGGGCCGGCCACCGGCTCTCGCCTCACGACCCGGTCGCGGCGGCCTCGGCGACGATGCCCTCGCAGACCTCGAGCATCGCGTCGAGGTTGCGGGCGCTGACCGCCTCCTCGGGCGTGTGGTTCGCCTCGGTGCCGTTGGCGAGCAGGATGCAGTCGAAGCCGTCGACGATCAGCGCGTTGGCGTCGCTGCCACCGCCGGTCGCGGTCCGCTCGGGCTCGAAGCCCGCCTTTCGCAGCCCCGCCTCGGCCAACGCCAGCGCGGGCGAGGACGACGGGATCTTGTAGCCGCGGAAGAGCTCTTCGACCCTGACGTCGGCATCGCAGCCGTGCTCGCCGGCGCCCCAGGCGCAGGCGTCGCTGAGCGCGCCGGCGACCTCGGCGGCGCGGTTGGCGTCGAGGCTGCGCGCCTCGGCGACGATCTCGCAGTGGCCGGGGACGACGTTGCCGGAGGTGCCGCCGCGGATCACGCCGACGTTGGCCGTCGTCTCCTCGTCGAGCCGGCCCAGCTCCATGCGCGCGACCGCGGCCGAGGCGGCGGCGATCGCGCTGTTGCCGTCCTCGGGACGGATGCCGGCGTGGGCCTCGACCCCCATGAAGTCCGCCCGCACGCTCTGCTGCGTGGGTGAGGTGACGATCACCTCGCCGACCGAGCTGGCGTGGTCGAGGACGAAGCCGCACTTGGAGCGCAGCGCGCTCGCGTCAAACGCCTTGGCGCCGCGCAACCCCTGCTCCTCGGCGACCGTGAGCAGCAGCTCGATCCCGATCGGCGGCGGCCCGTCGCTGCCGGCGTGGCGCGCGACCAGCTCCATGAAGACCGCCACCGCCGCCTTGTTGTCGGCGCCGAGGATCGTCTCTCCGGCGCTGCGGAAGACCCCGTCGGATTCGACCACCTCGATCTGCCCCTTGTGCGGCACCGTGTCGATGTGGGCGCAGAACATCACCCACTCCTCGCTCGCACCCGGCAGCCGCGCCAGCAGGTTCCCGGCACCGGCTTCGGCCGCCCCCGCCGCGTCGTCCTCGCTCACCTCCAACCCGAGCGCCCGCAGCTCGGCGGCGATCGTGTCCGCCACCTCGCGCTCCTCGCCGGTCGGGCTGCGAATCTCGCAGAGCCGAACGAAGGTCTCGTGAAGCCTCTCCACGGCGGGACAGGCTAGCCGGATTCAGCAGCGCCGGCGAACCGTCCCGGTAGGGGTGGAGCGTCTTGCACTTTTTGGGCGCTGACCTTGCGGCGTCAGCAGATCCCGTCACATCCAAAAAGTGGCTCTCCTGACGTTTCCGTGGGTCATGTCACCGTGACCCGGCCGGGCAAAGGTGGACACAGGCCGCTGAGCTTCAGCATCGCCAGGGAGATCAGCGCCTGGGGAGTGTGAAACCCGAAGGCCCGGCGGGCGATCAAGCGGATCTGGGTGTTGATCGCCTCCACCCGGGCGTTGGAGAGCCCGTGGCGAATCGCAGCGAGGATCCCCGCTCGCTGCGCAGTGATCGTGCGGGCGAGCTTCACGAAGGGCTTCAGGCGGCAGCGACGTGCCCAGGCAAGCCACCGATCCAACAGGCCGACCGCCGCCTTCGGCCCAAGCCTGTAGATCTGGCGCAGTTGCTCCTTCAGCAGGTAGGCCCGGTAAAGCGGCCGGTTGAGCCGCTCGATGTCGGAGAGCTTTGACTGCTGGCGGGCCGTCAGGTTCTCGGGGTTCTTCCAGAGCGCAAAGCGGGCGCCCTTGAGCTCGCGGGCAGCATCGGCCTGTCCCGCTCGGCGCGCCTCGTTCCAGACCTCGCGGCGGACCTTGTCGAGCGCGTCGGTGGCGAGCTGGATCACATGGAAGGGGTCGACGCAGCGCTTGGCCTTTGGGCAGCGCCTGTCCAGCACCGCCTCGATCCAGGGCGCCATGTCGCAGGAGACCAGCCGCAGGCGGTTGGTGCGCCGGGGGCCGAGCTCCTCGAAGAAGGCCTCGACCGTCTTCTTGTCCTTGCCCGGGGCCGCCCAGACCAGCCTGCCGGTGTCGTGGTCGACGACCACGGTCAGGTAGCGGTGGCCCTTGCGGTGGGAGATCTCATCGATGCCGATCCGCCGCAAGCCGGCGAGCAGGTCCGCCTTGCGCCCAGCCTCCTGAGCGACCCGCTCGCAGATCGCCCCGACGCTACGCCAGCTGGTCCGCATCAGCTCTGCGACGGCGCTGGCGGAGGTGTTCACCGCCAGCCAGGCGACCTGCTCCTCGAAGGCGCGGGTGAAGCGCGAGTCGTGCCGGGCCCAGGGCACGGCGCCCACGACGACGCCGTGCTCTGGGCAGCTCACCCTCGGGGCGTCGGCCTCCAGGTGGGCGATGGTCGTGCCGAGGTCCAGCGCCCGCCAGCGCCGCCGTCCCACGCCGCGGTCAAAACCCGGCGAGCGGCGCCCGCAGAGGCCGCAGCGGTCCCGCTCT
The DNA here is from genome assembly GCA_963774405.1 of uncultured Solirubrobacterales bacterium. GTDB lineage: Bacteria > Actinomycetota > Thermoleophilia > Solirubrobacterales > 70-9 > VRUE01. The sequence goes on from CAVZEV010000002.1 coordinate 217,107, forward strand.
GGACGGTGCGGCCTGACCGCCGCCACCACCTGCCCTTCGTCGTCGATCTCGACACTCTCGATGGCCGCCCGCTCCAAGCCGAGCAGGCGTGCCCATACCCTTTCCTTGCGCACGTCGTTGCCACTCCTTTCGATTTCCAGCCTTCGAGAAGCCGGAAACCTAGGCGCGGAGCGGCGTGCGCCTCTTCTCAGTGCCTCGCTTTACCCACGGAAACGTCAGGAGAGCCCAAAAAGTTAAGCGGAACCCCTACCGGGACGGTTCGCGAACGGACTCTGCCTCTGGCAACCCAGCCCCTTCAGCGGGCTGCGCACCGGCGTGGTGCGACGCGGCGCCGACGAACTCGCGGAAGAGCGGCTCGGGGCGGTTGGGCCGCGAGTTGAACTCGGGGTGGAACTGCGAGGCGACGAAGAAGGGGTGGTCGGGCAGCTCGACCATCTCGACCAGGCGCTCGTCCGGCGAGGTGCCGCCGCAGACCAGGCCCTCGTCCTCGAGCCGGCGCCGTAGCTGGTTGTTGACCTCGTAACGGTGGCGGTGGCGCTTGTAGATGACCTGCTCGCCGTAGATCTCCTGCGCCCGCGTGCCCTCGTGCAGCTTCACCGGGTCGGCGCCGAGCCGCATCGTGCCGCCCATCTCGGAGACCTCCTTCTGCTCGGGCAGCAGGTCGACCACCGGGAACGGCGTCTCGGGGTCGAACTCGGCCGAGTTGGCGCCGTCCATGCCGGCGACCGAGCGGGCGAACTCGACCACGGCGATCTGCATGCCGAGGCAGATCCCCAGGTAAGGAATCGAGCGCTCGCGGGCGATCCGCGCCGCCGAGACCTTGCCCTCGATGCCGCGCTCGCCAAAGCCGCCGGGTATCAGGATGCCGTCGACCCCCTCGAGCCGCTCCTGGTCGAAGTTCTCGGAATCGACCAGCTCGACCTCGACGTTGACGCCGTGATGGATCCCGCCGTGCTCGAGCGCCTCGATCACCGACTTGTAGGCGTCGGCAAGCTGTACGTACTTGCCGACCAGGGCGATCCGCACCTTGCCCTCGGCCTCATCGGCGCGCTTCACCATCGCCTCCCATTCGGAGAGGTCGGAGGAGGGCGCCTCCATGCCGAAGTGGTCGAGCACCAGGTCGTCGACGCCCTCGGCGCGGAAGACCAGCGGCACCTTGTAGATGTTGTCGACGTCGTTGGCGGAGATCACGGCATCGACCGGAAGGCTGGCGAAGAGGGCGATCTTCTCGCGGATCTCGCGGTCCAGACGGCCCTCGGAGCGGCAGACCAGGGCGTGGGGCTGGATCCCGATCCGGCGCAGCTCGTTGACCGAGTGCTGGGTCGGCTTGGTCTTCAGCTCACCCGCGTGGCCCACATAGGGCACCAGGGTCAGGTGGACGAACATCGAGCGCTTCGGCCCGAGGTCGGTGTAGAGCTGGCGGATCGACTCGAGGAAGGGCAGCGACTCGATGTCGCCGACCGTGCCGCCGATCTCGGTGATCACGAAGTCGACCGACTGCGACTCGGCGACGATCCGGATTCGGTTCTTGATCTCGTTGGTGATGTGCGGGATCACCTGCACCGTGGCGCCGAGGTAGTCGCCGCGGCGCTCGCGGTTGATCACCGAGTTGTAGACGGCACCGGCGGTGACGTTGGAGGCGCGCGAGGTGTTCTCGTCGGTGAAGCGCTCGTAGTGGCCGAGGTCGAGATCGGTCTCGGCGCCGTCCTCGGTGACGAAGACCTCGCCGTGCTGGAAGGGGCTCATCGTCCCCGGGTCGACGTTTATGTAGGGGTCGAACTTCTGCAGCTGCACCCGGTAGCCGCGGGAGCGAAGCAGGCGACCGATCGAGGCCGCAGTGATCCCCTTGCCGAGAGCCGAAACCACCCCGCCGGTGACGAAGATGAACCTGGTGTCGCCTTGAGAAGGTCTGCTCATGCTCTGCCGAGCGAGTCTAGCCATCGCAATGGCGGAACCGATTCGATCGTCGCCGAGATCGAACGCAACTCTCCGTAAATGGTCAGTCCGGCGACGACGGCGAGCGCAACCAGGCGCGCGTCGGGCCCCAAGGTGGTCAGCAGCCAGACCCCGCCGACGGCGCCGAGCAGGTTGGAGCCGGTGTCGCCCAGCATCGCCCGCTCGCGCAGGGTGAAGGCGGCGCCGACCAGGGCCGGGCCGGCGAAGATGCCGAGCAGCTCCAGCGGCGCCAGGGTCCAGGCGCCGAGGCAGAGCCCGGCGCCGAGCAGCGCCAGGCCCTTCTCCGCCCGCCCCGGTCGCAGGTCGAGCAGGTTGAAGAGGTTGGTGGCGAGGATCAGCAGCGCCACGTCGGCGATGTAGCGCCAGGATTCGAGGCCGCGGCCGGAGACGACGTAGGCGGCCAGCGCCAGCGCCCCCAGCGCCTTGACCGCGCCGGTCGAGAGGCTGCCCTCGCGCAGCGCCCGCGCGTGCCCGCGCCAGCCGCGCGGCGCGCCGCTCCCCTCGCCGCCGCCCAGCGCGTCGTCGAGGAAGCCGAGGAAGGCGACGCCGAGCAGGTAGGGCATCCAGCGCCGCAGCTCGGGGCTGAGCAGTTCGAGGTCGGCGCGGTCGTTGAGGAAGGCCAGCGGCGCCAAGGCGACCAGGGCCGCCGTCGCCAGCACGGCGCCGAGCGGGAAGGCGAGCCGGGCGCCGCGGTAGTTCGCCCGCACCAGGCCGGCGTCGAGCAGGCCGCGCACTCCCGCCGGCACGACCAGCAGGGCGACGGCGATCGCGACCGGGAAGCCGACCCAGGTCACGGAGCGGATTCGGCCGGGGGCAAGAGGTCGGGCAGCAGGCGGTCGGCCGAGCCCTTGACGCCGAAGCTGCCCTCGGCGCCGAGCAGGGCGAAGACGGTCGCCACTTTGCCCGCCGGCGTCTCGACGTCGTCGACACTGGAGAGGTCGTTGCCGGCGAAGAAGGAGACCGAGGACGGTTCGGTGGTAGTCGTCTCCACGCCGACCACCGGCGCCCGCGTCGCGGTCATTCCCGCCATCAGCGCCGATTCGAGCGCCGCGGCCTTGGCGCGCTGCACCGGGCCCATCTCTTCGGGCACCTGGCGCACGACGATCACCCCGTCGAGCCCGCCGAAGTTGCCGCTGGCCCGCGAGAAGAGGTGGCTGCGCGTGCGATCGAGCAGGTTGCCGCCGCGAACCAGCTGGCGGCCGACGCCGGTGCCGAATTCCTTCAGCTGTTCTTCGTTGCGGCGGATCTTGGCGAAGCGCGTCTTCGCCAGCACGCTGCCGAGGCCGCTGAGGTCGACCGGCTCGCGCACCACGCCGATGCCGACGACGTGCGCCCCGGTCGGCCCGAGCGCTTCCTCGATCGCGGCGCCGGTGCCGCCCGGCAGGTCGCCGAGCGCGACCACGCCGATCCGCTTGCCGGCCAGCCGTTCGCGCACCAGCGCCGGGTAGACGCGGCCGGCGAATTCGTCGGAGCGAGCCAGTTTGCCGTTCAGTTCGTCGGCCCGTTCGCGGGCGTCCTGGAGGTTGCCGGTGAGGCTCTGCTCGAGGTTCTTGCGGGTGCTGGTCAGCGCGTCGCCGCCGAACTCGGCGCCGATCAGGATCCCGATCGCGAGGGCGAGGAAGACGGCGATCAGCGAGACCGCGTGGTATCTAGCGCTGTAACCCATCGGCGGCCGGAAGGCTAGATGGCGGAGCGCCCCGGCGCTACAGGCCGAACTGGATCTTGATCTTCAGCCAGACCAGGTTGACGAGGTCGCTCAGCGCCGGCGAGGTGATCACGACGATCGCCAGCAGCACCATGAAGGCGCCGAGGAAGAGCGCCAGCGAGCCGAAGGGCGAGCTCGGGTTGTAGAGCCGGCTCACCCCCTTGGCGTCGACCAGCTTCTCGCCTATGCGCAGCCGGGTGAGGAAGGTCGAGGACATGCCGCCGCGCTTGCGGTCGAGGAACTCGATCAGGTTGAAGTGGGCGCCGACGCTGACGATCAGCGTCGCCCCCTTCTCGTGGGCCATCAGCATCGCCACGTCCTCGCTGGTGCCGGCGGCGGGCAGCACGGTGTGGTCGAGGCCGAGGTCGAGCAACCGTTGGCGCCCCGGAGCGCGCCCGTCGGGGTAGGCGTGGACGATCAGCTCGGCGCCGCAGCGCAGCGCCTCATCCCCGGCCGAGTCCATGTCGCCGAGGATCAGGTCGGGCTTCATCCCCGCCTCGAGCACCCCGTCGGCGCCGCCGTCGACGGCGACGATCAGCGGCCGCACGTCGCGAATGTAGGCGCGCAGGGCCTTGAGGTCGCGCCGGTGGCGGTCGCCGCGGACGACGATCAGCACGTGGCGGTCGCGGAAGCTGGCGCGGGTCGGCGGGAACTCGACGCTGCCGGTCAGCAGGTCGGTCTCCTGGCGCACGTGGGCGACGGTGTTCTCGGCGAACTCGGCCAGCGCCTCGTCGACCCGCTCGAGCTGCTCCTCGCGCCGGCGCTCGAGCTCCTCGAGGCCGAGCATGTGCCCGCGCAGCAGCTCGCGCCCGCCGCCGAGCACGATGCCGTCGCTGACGGTGACCCGGTTGCCCTCGGCGAGCAGCTCGAAGGGGTCGGCGTCCTCGACGTCGATCAGCCGCACCCCGGCCTGGACCAGCAGCAGCGGCCCGGCGTTGGGGTAGCGGCCGTTGGAGGACGGCGAGGCGTTGATCACCACCCGCACCCCGGTCGCGATCAGCTCCTCGGCCGCGATGCGGTCGATGTTGACGTGGTCGATGACAGCGATGTCGCCGGGGACGAGGCGCTTGACCAGATCCTTGGTGCGGTGGCCGAGGCGCACCCGGCCTTCGATCGCCTCGACCGGCGCCGCCCCGTTGCGGCGCGAGAGCAGGGCAGGAAAGCGACGGCGACTGGCGGTTGCCACCGAAAGAGGTTATCCCGCCGCGCAAGCGGTGAAAAGGCGCTTACGCGGCGGCAAGAAGCTCGCGGGCGTGCCGGGTCGCGGCCTCGTCGCTCTCCTCGGCGCCGAGCATGCGGCGAATCTCCTCGACCACGCCGTCGCCGTCGAGCCGGCGCACGCGGGCGCTGGCGCGCTCGCCGCTGACGTCCTTCTCGAGGGTGAAGTGAGTGTCGGCCAGCGAGGCGACCTGGGGCAGGTGGGTGATGCAGAGCACCTGGCGCCCCGCGCCGAGCGCCCGCAGCCGCTCGCCGACCGCGCGCGCCGTCTTGCCACCGACGCCGGCGTCGATCTCGTCGAAGACCAGCGTCCCCGCGCCAACCGCGCCGGCGAGGCTGCTCAGCGCCAGCATCACCCGCGAGAGCTCGCCGCCGGAGGCGGCGTCGCGCAGCGGCGCGGGCTCGAGGCCGGGGTTCGGCGCCAAGCGCAGCTCGACCGTCTCCATCCCGTTGGCGCCGAAGCGCTCGGGGTGCGGCTCGAGCACGACCTCGAGCCGGGCGCCCGGCATCGCCAGCCGCTCCAGCTCGGCGGCGACGTCGCGCTGCAGCGGCGCGGCGGCCTTGGCCCTGCCCTTGCTCAGCTCCTCGCCCAGCTCGACGCGACGCGCTTCCGCCTCGGCCAGCGCCGCCTCGGCCTCCTCGCCGCGCTCGCCGGCGCCCTCGAGCCGGGCGATCTCCTCGCGGCAGCGCTCGGCGTGGGCGAGGACCGACTCCGAGCTGCCGCCGTGCTTGCGCTGCAGCCGGTCGATCGCCTCCAACCGTTCCTCGACCGCCGCCAGGCGACCCGGATCGGCCTCCAGCCCGTCGACGTAGTCGCGCAGCTCCGCGGCGACGTCGCCGAGCTCGATCGCCAGGGCGCCGAGGCGGGCGGAGAGGCCGTCCAGCTTCGCGTCGACGCCGGCGACGCCCTGCAGCAGCCCCTCGGCCTGGGCCAGGGCGCCCGCCGCGCCGCCGTCCTCTTCGGCGCCAAGCGCGATCGCGTGGGCGCCCGCCGCCGCCTCGCGCAGCCCCTCGGCGTGGCGCAGGCGCTCGCGCTCGAAGCCCAGCTCCCGCTCCTCGTCGGGGTCCGGCGCGACCTCCTCGATCTCGGCGAGCTCATAGCGGTAGAGGTCGAGATCGCGCTCGCGCGAGCCGTCGCGCTCGCGCAGCTCGGCCAGCTCGGCGGCGAGTCGCAGGCACTCGCGATGGGCCTCGCGATAGCGCTCGCGCAGCTCCAGCTGGGCGGCCCCGGCGAACCCGTCGAGCACGTCCATCTGGGCCGATGCGATCGTCAGCTTGCGGTGCTCGTGCTGCCCGTAAAAGGCGAGCAGGCGGCCGCCGAGCAGTTTCAGATCGGACGCCGAGGCGGACCGTCCAGCGACAAAGGCGCTGGTCCGCCCGCCCGCCGAGACCCGCCGGCCGAGCACAACCTCGTCGGCCCCCTCCGGCAGCCGCTCGGCGATCTCAGCCAACTCCGGCTCGCCGAGCAGCCCCTCCGGCAGGTCGAATACCCCCTCCACCCAGGCCTCCTCAGCTCCGGGCCGGACGATCTGCGGCCGAGCCTTGCCGCCCATAAGTAGGTCCAACGAATGGGCAAGAACAGTCTTCCCCGCCCCCGTCTCACCGGTGATCGCGTTGAGCCCCCCGCCGAGCCGCATCTCAGCCCGCTCGATCAGCAGCAGGTTCTCAATTCTCAGCTCTCTAAGCACGAACCCTGTGTACCACCCGGCGCGGCGGGTGGCGCCGCTACGCCGTAACCGGCTCGGCCGCCGTCTCCTCCTCGGGCCCGGCATGCTGGACGAAGTCCCTGGACCTAACGAGGACGAAGCCCAGCGCGGCGCCGACGAAGGAGAGGATCGCGGCGATCAGGATGATCTCGTTGAAGGCGCCGACGAAGGCGACGTCGGAGGCGTGGACGACCTCCGGGCGAATCCGAGCCGGAGACACCGCGCCGGCCGCTCGCGAGCCCGCCGAGGCGACCAGTTCGCCCAGCCCGCTCGGCGCGCGCGGCAGCAGTTCGGCGAGCTTCGAGTTGACGCTGGACTGGAAGACCGCGCCGAGCCCGGCGACGCCGGTGGCGATCCCGACCTGGCGGAAGGTGGTGTTGATCCCCGAGCCCATGCCGGACTTCTCGACCGGCACGACCGCGATCGCCGCCTGGCCGATGCCGGGGTTGGTGATGCCGATGCCGACGCCGGCGACGAGGAAGCCGCCGAGCAGCGTCGTCCAGCCCGAGTCGGGCGAGACACCGTGCATCAACAACAGGCCGACGCCGACCGTGGCGAGGCCGACGCCGAGCAGGATCCGGATCGGGATTTTGTGCGAGAGCGTGCCGGAGATCGGCGCGACGATGAAGCCGAGCACGGTCAGCGGCAGGAAGCGCAGCCCCGCCTCCAGCGGCGAGTAGTCGAGCACCCCCTGCATGTAGATGGTCAGGTAGAGGAACATCGCGAACATCCCGGCCGAGAGGCCGAAGGCGACGGCCGAGACTCCGTTGAAGGCGGGCTTGCGGAAGAGCTTCAGGTCGAGCATCGGGTACTTGGAGCGCAGCTCGATCGCGATGAAGGCCGCGAGCAGCGCCGCCGCGCCGGCCAGGCAGGCGACGATCAGGGCGCTGCCCCAGCCTTCGGGGTTGCCCCGGATCAGGCCGAAGATCAGCAGGAAGAGGGCGAGCGAGAAGGTGATCAGGCCGGGCACGTCGATCGGTTCCGGGTCCTTGGCGAAGACGTTGACGATCTTGCGCTCGGTCAGGACCATCGCCGCGATCCCGATCGGGACGTTGACGAAGAAGATCCACTCCCAGCCGAGGCTTTCGGTGATCACGCCGCCGACCAGCGGCCCGATCGCGACCGCGCCGCCGACGACGGCTCCCCAGACGCCGAACGCCGTCGCCCGGTCTTTGCCGTGGAACTCCTGGCCGATCAGGGCCAGCGAGGTGGCGAACATGCCCGCGCCGCCGACCCCCTGCAGGCCGCGGGCCAGGTTGAGCAGGGTCGGGTCATTGGAGATGCCGCAGAGGAACGAGGCGAAGGTGAAGATCCCGAAGCCGATCGTGAAGACCCGCCGCCGGCCCAGCCGGTCGCCCAGCGAGCCGGCCGTGAGCAGGAAGGCCGCCAACGTCAGCGAGTAGGCGTCGACGACCCACTGCAGGCTGGAAAGACTGGCGTGCAGTTCCCGCTGGATGTCGGGCAGGGCGACGTTGACGACGGTCACGTCGAGCAGCAACATGAACGTCGCGATTGAGACCAGGACGAGGGTCCACCACTTGCGCTCCATGGCGGGCAAGACTAGAGAACCGAGCGCCTCGGCTCAGACGGCGAGGTGGCCGAACTTCTCCCTGATCCGGTGGTAGAAGCTCGTGCCTGGGAGCTGGGCCAGGCAGGCGACGGAATCGGCGAAGCTGACGTCGAGGGCGGCGCCGGGGGCGAGCGTGGTTGCCTGGCCGCCGTCGATCGCGACCTCGACCGGCTCGCGGCCGGCCGCGTTGCCGACGGTGAGCACGTCGCCGGGGGCGACGACGAGGGCGCGCGCGGTGAGCGAGTGCGGGGCGATGTAGGAGACCACGTAGCCCTTCACGCCCCAGGCGAGGATCGGCCCCTGGTTGGCGAGGTTGTAGCCGGTCGAGCCGACCGGGGTGGCGGCGACCAGCCCGTCGCAGCGCACGTTGCCCACCTCCTCGCCGGCGATCCGGTAGCTCAGCTCGGCGACCCGGTCGCGCGGGCGGCGGCTGAAGCTGACGTCGTTGAGGGCGAAGCGCCGCTCGCCATCGATCTCGATCGCCAGCGCCGGCAGGTCGATCGTCTCGGTCTCGCCGGCCAGGGCGCGGCGAATCCCCGCCGCGGCCTCGTCGCGCTCGACCGCGGCGAGGAAGCCGACGGTGCCGAAGTTGACGCCGAAGACCGGCACCCCGGTGCCGGCGAAGCTGCGCAGCGCGTACAGGATCGAGCCGTCGCCGCCGAGCACGAGGCAGAGGTCGGGGTCGGGCGGCAGCGAGTCGACCCGCTCGACCCCCGCGGCGGCGTGGTCGTGCTTGCCGATCTCGGCGGCCGTGGCGACCAGGCGCCAGCCGGCCTCGCTCGCCACGGCCGTGGCCACCTCCACCGCTTCGGTCGCGGCGGGCGGGTGCGAGTGGGTGATCAGCGCGGCGGTCTTCTCAGCCATCGCGTTCCTCCCCATGGCGACTTTCCTCCCCGTAGAAGGGGGGAAACTCGCCATGCATCAGGCATCCACCTCGCCGATTGCGCCATCAAGGTCGTCGATGCCACCACCGGCACCGCCGCACCAGACAAACGTCTCGCGATTGCCCTTAGGCCCCGGCAAGCCGGAGGAGGCGAAGCCGCGCACCGGAAAGTCCAGCGCCTGGGCCGCGCCCGCCACGGCGAGGATCGCCTCGCGGCGGTCGCCGGCGTCGCGCACGACTCCCTTGCCGACCCGCTCGCGGCCGAGCTCGAACTGCGGCTTGACCATCGCCAGGATTTCGCCGCCGGCGGCGAGACAGCCGGCGACCGCGGGCAGGATCTTGGCCAGCGAGATGAAGGAGACGTCGATCGTCGCCAGGTCGGGAACGAAGGGGAGGTCGGCCGGCTCGAGCGCACGGGCGTTGAGGCGCTCGATCACGCTCACCCGCGGGTCCTCGCGCAGCCTCAGGTCGAGCTGCCCGTAGGCGACGTCGACGGCAGCCACGCGCGCCGCGCCCCGTTGCAGGAGGCAGTCGCTGAAGCCGCCGGTGGAGGCGCCGACGTCGAGGCAGTCGCGGCCCGAGACATCGATCCCCAGCGTGTCCAGGGCGTTTTCGAGCTTGATGCCGCCGCGCGAGACGTAGCGCGGGCCCTCGTCGACGACCAGGGCCGCCTCAGGCTCGACCAGCTGGCTGGGCCGCAGGGCGACCGGCCCGTCGCGGCCGACCCGAACCGAGCCGGCCCGCACCGCCCCGGCGGCGGCCGTGCGCGACGGGAAAAGACCCCGCTCGGCCAAAACCGCGTCTATCCGCGCCTTTCTCATCGCCGCAACCGTAGCGCCGGGCCGTCAGACCGGCAGCCGACAGCGCCCGGGCACAGGTTTTTAACCACGCTTTGGCTTGGCCTGGAAGTCTGTGATCGCACTCACACACGAATCGCACATACGTTCGTATGCTGTTCAAGGATTCGCAGAGGACAACCGATAAGGGGCAGATAGACAAGACTTTTTGGCTGGGTCCAGCGTCGCACATATGGCTCTCATTGCTTCCCACAATGATCTGCCCGCGACACATCAAAGGGCCCTCCTACCTCCCACGGATCCACATATATAGAGATACATATCTCTCCTCCCTGTAGTAACCCCAGAACTCGCCTCGGCTCCCCGCCGGGGCGTTTTCTGTTGTGGGGTCTTGCTAGAGCGGTTTGCGGGCGCAGGCCGGACTCCTCGCACGTCGTTCTGGCGGCCGAGCGAGCGACCAATGCGCCAGTCCCGTTCCGGGCGTCTCATGGCCGGAAAATCCGTGGACAGCCACCCTCCAATTGAAGTAGATGGCCCCAAGCCCGTTCGACAACAACATGGACCCTTTGGCGGGCTACCGCAGAACCGTGGAGAACGCCCGCAAGATCATGGACCCAACCGCTGGATACCGGCGTTCTCTGGAGCGCACGAAGCCTGTCGATCCCCTCGGCACCCGCCGGATCATGGACCAGGCGCGGATGGCGATGGACCCCATGGGCGAGTACCGGCGGATCGTTTCGGACTTTTCGGATCTAGTTGGCACTCCACCACCCTCTCCCATGCAGGACACGTCCGAGCTGGAGAGCGCCCCAGCCTCCTCGGCAAGCCAGTTCCGCGCTTTTCCCTAACGCCATCGCTCGTTTTCAACTTGTTTTTGATCGCGTGGGTCTGCCGCAAGCTCATCGTCTCGGGAGCTGACACAGGACCCCTTCACGAATTGCTATTGGACGCGACTCAGCTCGCCATCTACTTCTTCGAAAAGAGCAGAGGCGGTCACAGCGAGAATTAGGCAACCACGTGCTTGTCGTGGAAGACCATGATGTGGCGACGACGTATGCGCCAGTCAGTACGATCCTCGCGTGGTCGCACCGCAGACAAAAACAGTCGCACTGGACGCCGACTTGGTGGACCGCGCTCAGCGAGAGGCCGACAAGCGGGGCATCGCGCTGAAGCAGCTGGTAGACGATGCGCTTGAGCGCAAGCTGACGGGCGAGGGGACACACGGTCGAGCGCGTTGGCCCAGGCTGGGGTTGGGGCACTCGACTGACGGGTTGAGTGCGGCCAAAACCGCCAACGAACCAGTCCGTCCTCCTGACCCGAGCGACACCGTATGAGCATGGCTGACGCCGACAAACCAACCAGCTCCGAGGTGGAGCGGCGTCGCGGCGCAGCCGAACGGCTGCGCGGGTTGTTCGCTGACGTCGCCCCTGGCAAGAGCATGGCCGACGAGCTAATCGCCGAGCGTCGCGCGGAAGCGCATGTCGAAGACCGCGACGACGAGGTCCGTCAACGTTGTCGTAGGGATCGCTGAGACCGCCAGCCAGTCCCTTACTCTCCCGCGCGATGAACGAGCCCCAGGAGATCCGAGACCGTCAAGGTCGCGACGTTCTGCTCAGCCCCGAGCGGTGGCGGCACATCGTCAGTGGCCACCCCGAGATCGAGATCTATGAGAAGGAGATCCATCTCGCGGTCGAATCGCCGACGGCGGTTCTGCCTGGGCGCGAGGCTGACGAAGAGTGGCTCTACCTGGAGGGAGCCGGCCCAAGCCGGTGGCTAAAGGTCGTCGTGGTCTTCGACAGCGACAGCAGCGGGCGTATCATCACTGCATTCGCCCGGCGAAGGAAGCCATGAGCGTGACGATTGCCGACATCACCTTTGATCGCGTCGAGTATGACGCCGACGCCGATGTGCTCTACCTGCACGTCGGCGATCCCTCGCGCGCCGTTGCCTACGACGAGACGCCGGAGGGCCACGCAGTCCGCTTCGATAGCAATGGCGACCTGGTCGGGCTGACTCTGGTTCGCCCCAAGCGGCTGCTGGAGCGAGAGGGCGAACTGCGGATTACCGTGCCGGTGCCGAGCGCTGTACCCGCCGCCGAGCTGACGCCCGCCCTGAGCGCATAGGACTACCCAACGGGCTGTCTTCATCGGCCACACTTCGGTGCCACACTCGTGCCACAGTCAGGCACGGATTCAGCCGGTTACAACCGGAGTCAGCCGGAGGCAATTTGGCTCTAGGAGCCAGATTGCGCTTTCCCATGCGGCGGGTCGGCGGTCTCTCCTCCCGTAGTGACCCAAGAACTCGCCTCGGCTCCCCGCCGGGGCGTTTTCTGTTGTGGGGTTATGCCGCGGTCTTTGCTGCCTGGATCGCGGCATCGATCGTCGCCGCCGACTCCACGCGCGGCCAGATCACAAACCGCTGCATCTCGCCGTCCCTCGCCACAACTCGAACGTTCTTCAGCGGACCGCTTACGAAGGCGCGATCTAGATCAGCGAGCTGAGCGCTCCACACATGGCCACCGAGTCTCGTATCGAACTTGTGGGGAGCGAAGACAAGCCGCCGGTCCGTCAGGTAAATGCGGCCGCCAATCGAACGGAACTTTTGCTGGAAGCGGTTCGCCCGCGCCTCCCAGCGAATCTCCTCGCCCTCTTCAAATGCGGGTTCGCGTACCCGCAGGCCAAGCGCCTGACCAGCAATTCCAAACGGCTTGTCCGGCGAATCGGGCACCGGCCGATCCTACGCCACGAATACCATCGAACCATGGCGGAGCAAGTACCGGCGGTCTGCGACGTGCTTGCCACGATCGAGGCCCGCGATTGGCCACGACTGGAACGCCTGCTCGACCCGGAGGTCCACTGGACGACCGCGATCGAGGAGCATCAGCACGGCCCCGATGAGGTGATCGCGTTGCTGAGGGAGGATCCTCCCCCGGCCCCGCCGGCGTTCCATGAAGTGCGTGATGGGCTGATCGTGCGCTGGATCGATGTCCCCGGTTGAACCCCCGGCCGCCAGTCACTACAGATTGCGCACGCGGCGGCCGATCTCCCGATCCTGTGGGTAACCCGCGGCCTCCCAAAACCCACCGGCCGCCTCGTCCTCGAAGGCGACCAGAGCCGTCACCCGGTGCACGCCGCAGCTGAGCAGGTACTCCTCCCCCGCCCGCGTCAGAGCGAGCCCGATGCCCTGGCGCCGGTGCTCCTTCGATACGGCGAGGCGGTACATGTTGCCGCGCCAGCCGTCCCAGCCGGCGATCAGGGCGCCGACGATCTCGCCGCCACGCTCGGCGACCAGGAGCGCGGCCGGCGAATCCTCAACCAACCGCTCGATGTCGTCCAGGCGATCGACCGTGCTCGCGTGCTCGCTCCGCTCCTGCGCCCAAAGGCCGAGGACCGCTTGCGCGTCCTCGTGCCTACATCGACGGATCGTGACTTGCTCACCAGGCAAGTGGGCAGTGTGGCAAACCGCCGGACGGGATCCAGGCACCGCGACTCGGCGCTCTTGGCACCGGCGCGGTTCAAAAGCAGTAGATCCGCGAGGCTCCCTACCTGCGGACCCACATACATAGAGATGCCTCTCCTCCCTCGAGTAACCCCAGAAGAGACTCGGGCAGGCTAACCGATTGAGTCTTTTGACGCAAGCCCCAATTTTTGAGGCGAGTTCCTGGTCCGGTGGGGCGCGATTCAGTGCAGCGCCGGCTCGCCGGAGCGCAGGGCGGCGAGGACTCGCTCGGCGACCGCGTCGCCGGTGAGGCCGACCTCCTCGTGCAGCAGGGCCGGCTTGCCGTGGGTGACGTAGCGGTCGGGTAGGCCGATCCGCAGGACACGGGCGCGCTCGCCGGAGCGCTCGGCGAAGGCGTCCTCGAGGTGCTCGAGCACGGCCGAGCCGAAGCCGCCGGGCAGGACGTTCTCCTCGATCGTCACCACCAGGTCGTGGCTCAGCGCCAGCCGCTCGAGCAGCTCGCTGTCGAGCGGCTTGGCGAAGCGGGCATCGGCGACGGTCGCCTCGAGGTCGTGGCCGGCGAGGATCTTGGCGGCGTCGAGGGCCACCGAGACGCCGTAGCCGTAGCCGAGCAGCGCCACGCGCTCACCGCTGGCCAGCAGCTCGCCGGTTCCGATCGGCAGCTCGGCCGGCTCAGCGGGCAGCTCGACCCCCTCGGCGGCGCCGCGCGGGTAGCGCAGGGCCGCGGGCCCGTCGTGGGCGATCGCGGTGCGCAGCATGTGGGCCAGCATCGCCTCGTCGCGCGGCGCCATCAGCACCACGTTGGGAATCGGGCGGAAGTAGGAGACGTCGAAGGCGCCGTGGTGGGTCGGGCCGTCGTCGCCGACCAGGCCCGCCCGGTCCATCGCGAAGGTGACGTCGAGCTGCTGCAGGCAGACGTCGTGGACGATCTGGTCGAAAGCGCGTTGGAGGAAGGTCGAGTAGATCGCGCAGACCGGCTTGGCACCCTGGATCGCCAGCCCCGAGGCCATCAGGACAGCGTTCTGCTCGGCGATGCCGACGTCGTAGTACTGCTCGGGCAGCTCGTCGGCCAGCTTCTGCAGGCCGGTCCCCCCCGCCATCGCCGCGGTGATCCCGATCACGCGCTTGTCGCGCCGCGCCTCGGCGACGATCGCATCGCCGAAGACCTGCGTGTACTGCGGCGGCGCGCCGGCCGCGGGCGGCTTCTCCAGCCGCTCCGGGGCGATCGCCGCGGGTGCATCGGATTCCTGCACCGCCACCGGCTTGGGAGCGGGGGCGCCGTCGACGATCGAGTTCGGCTTGGCCGCGTGCCATTTCTCCATCCCCTCGAGGCCGCCCTCCTCGGCCGGGGAGAAGCCCTTGCCCTTGACCGTGTGGATATGGACGATCACCGGGCGGTCGGCCTCGAAGGCCTCGCGCAGGGCCTCGCGCAGGGCGTGCACGTCGTGGCCGTCGATCACGCCCATGTAGGCGAGGTCGAGCTCCTCGAAGAAGAGGCCCGGCGCCCAGTAGGCCTTGATCGCCGACTTGATCTCCGGCCCCAGCCGTTCGATCCGCTTGCCGAGCCCGAGCGGCAGCTTGGTCAGCCGGTCCTCGACCCCCTCGCGGGCGTGGAAGAGGCGCGGGTTGAGCCGCACCCGGTTGAAGTAGCGCGAGAGCGCGCCGACGTTGGGCGAGATCGACATGCCGTTGTCGTTGAGCACGATCACCATCGGCGTCTGCAGACCCCCGGCCGCGTGCAGGGCCTCGTAGGCGACGCCGCCGGTCAGGGCGCCGTCGCCGATCACGGCGGCGACCCTGCCGTCCTCGCCGATCCCGTGGCGCATCGCCTCCTTCAGCCCGACCCCGTAGCCGATCGAGGTCGAGGCGTGGCCGGCGCCCATGATGTCGTGCTCGGACTCGAAGACCGAGCAGAACGGGGCGAGGCCGTCGTACTGGCGGATCGTCGGCAGGCCCTCGCGGCGGCCGGTGAGGATCTTGTGCGGATAGGCCTGGTGGCCGACGTCCCAGAGGATCTTGTCGCGAGGCGAGTCGAGCAGGCTGTGCAGCGCCACGGCCAGCTCGCAGGTGCCGAGGTTGGCGCCGAAATGGCCGCCGATCTCACCGATCGTGTCGATGATGTAGGTGCGCATCTCCTGCGCCACCTGCTGCAGCTGCTCGTCGCCCAACTCGTGCAGGTCGGCTGGCGAGTGGATGCCGTCGAGCAGCGGGGTCTCGCGCTCCGGTGTCGCTCCGTTTCCGTTCTCGCTCATTCGTCCCTCGTGAAGATGTAGTCGGCCACGCGCCTCAGGTCCCTCGGTCTCGCCGTCCGCGTCCGCGAGCGCCGCGAGCGCCTTGGCGTGGGACTCGGCCGCGAGCTCGCGCGCCCGCTCCAGACCGAAATGGCTGACGTAGGTGAGTTTTCCAAGTCGCTCGTCGCTTCCATGTTCCTTGCCGAGCCGATCGGCGCTTCCGGTCACGTCGAGGATGTCGTCGACGATCTGGAAGAGCACGCCCAGCTCGCCGGCGAATCGGCGAAAGGGGATTGTCTCACTTTCAGGCAGTCCCTCGAGGGTCAGCACGACACCGACGCCGGCGGCGATCAGGCGGCCGGTCTTCAACTCGTGCAGCGAGCGCAGCCCCTCGGCGTCGCGCTCCTCCACCGCGACGTCGACGTACTGGCCGCCGACCATCCCGTCCACCCCCGTCGCCGCGCTCAGCTCGCGCAGCGCCGCCAGCACGCGAGCGGGCTCCCCCGGCTGCTCGCAGGCCAGCCGCACCGCCTCGGCGAAGAGGCCGTCGCCGGCGAGGATCGCCACGTCCTCGCCAAACTTGACGTGGGAGGTCGGCTGCCCGCGGCGCAGCTCGTCGTCGTCCATCGCGGGCAGGTCGTCGTGGATCAGCGAGTAGGTGTGGATCAGCTCGATCGCGCAGGCGACCGGCAGGAAGCGCTCCGGCTCGGCGCCCAGCGCGCGGGCCGTCGCCAGCGCCAGCACCGGCCGCACCCGCTTGCCGCCGGCGAGCAGCGAGTAGCGCATCGCCTCCTGCAGGCCAACCGTCGACTCAGGCCCCCGAAGCGCAACCCCTCCAGCTCCGCGTCAACGAGCTCCCGCAGCTCCTCCGGGTAGCTCACGGCTTCCGGTGCGCCTTATCACCGATATGGGGGGGAAAAGCGCACCGGAACGGGGTCGTCACTGCGAGGCGGCCTCGCCCTCGCGGATGCGGCGGTTGGCCTCCTCGACCGCCTCGGCCGATAGCTCAGCGGCCTCTTGGGCGAGCGCCGCGGCGCGGGCGTCGTCGGCCTCCTCGCCCTCGAGCTCGCGGGCGATCGCGCCCAGGCGCTCGGAGATCTCGCGCAGGCGGTTCACCGCACGCCCTCGCGCTCGCGAGCGATCGCGCCGAGCACGCCGTTGACGAAGCCGGGCGCGTCGGCCCCGCAGTACTCCTTGGCAATCTCGATCGCCTCGTCGATCGCGACCTCGGTCGGCACGTCGTCGCTGTGCTCGATCTCATAGAGGGCGACCCGCATCACGTTGCGCTCCAGCGGCGCGATCCGCTCCAGCTCCCAGCCCTTGGAGTGGGCCGCGATCGCGGCGTCGAGCTCGTCGCGGTGGGCCTCGACGCCGGCGGCCAGCTCCCGCGTGAAGGGGCGCGACTCGGCTACCAGCTCCTCCAGAGGGCGCCCGGTCACGTCGCGCTGGTAACAGGCGAAGACGGCGTCGCGGCGCTGGTCGGATCTACGCATCTGGCTGCATTCTCGCGGTTCGGCCGGTCGGCGGCGCTAAGCGCGGGAGACGTACTCGGCGCTGCGGGTGTCGACGCGGATCGTCTCGCCCTCCTCGATGAAGAGTGGCACCTGGACGACGACGCCGGACTCGAGCGTGGCGGGCTTGCTGCCGCCGCCCGAGGCGGTGTCGCCCTTGACGCCCGGCTCGGTCTGGGTCACCTTCATCTCGATCGCCCCGGCGACCTGCACGTCGCTGGCCCGTTCGTCGACGAAGAGCACGTCGACCTCGGCGTTGGGCAGCAGCCACTGCATCGCCTCGCCGACCAGCTCGCGCGGGATCTCGATCTGCTCGTAGTCGCGGGTGTCCATGAAGACCGCGGCGTCGCCGGAGTCATAGAGGTACTGCATCTTGCGCGACTCGGTGCGCACCGGGCGGAACTTCTCGCCGGCACGGAAGGTCTT
The DNA here is from genome assembly GCA_963774405.1 of uncultured Solirubrobacterales bacterium. Lineage (GTDB taxonomy): Bacteria > Actinomycetota > Thermoleophilia > Solirubrobacterales > 70-9 > VRUE01. Next base: position 234,569 of record CAVZEV010000002.1, read on the forward strand.
GTCCTGGACCGAGCCGTCTTCGATCCGGCGCAGCTTGGTCCGCACGAAGGCCCCGCCCTTGCCCGGCTTGACGTGCTGGAACTCGATGATGCGGAAGATCTTGCCGTCGATCTCGATGTGCGAGCCGTTGCGGAATTCGTTGGTGCTGATCACGGCGGCGAATCCTAGAGAGCGGTCGGTTCCGGCGACTTCTCCGGAACTCAACAGGGGCCGGGGGAACGATCCTCTAACGTGAGGGCAGGGAATGAAGGGGGTCCTCACAGCTGTCGTCTCCGTCGCCGCGTTGGCATTGCTGCCTGCCGCGAGCGCCATGGCCGAAGAAGGGCCGACGCGCGCCCAGTACGTCGAACAGGTCGAGCCGATCTGCCAGGCCAACACCAAGGCCAACAAACGCATCCTCAAGAACGCCAAAACCAAGGCGAAGAGCAGGGTGCCGGCGAAGCTGAAGCAGGCCGGCCACCAGTTCATCCACGCCTCTGCCGTCTTCGGCAAGACCGTGGAAAAGCTCAGCGCCGTGCCGCGCCCGGCGGCCGACGACGCGCGCCTGCTCAAGTGGTTCGCCCAGCTCGGCGTCGTGCAGGCCAAGCTGCGCGCGCTCGGCGTCGCGCTCAAGGCCAACGAAGAAATCAAGGCCGCGCACGAACAGATCCGGGTCGAACGCGCCGCCAACGCGGCCAACAACTACAGCTTCGTCTTCGGCTTCCACTACTGCCACCTGACCCCCTCGCGGTTCACCTGAGCGAGCCGGGGGATAAGCGGCGGCTACTCGGCCTCTTCGGCCGCGGTGGCGGTCGTCAGCGTGCCGGCGGCGCCACCCGAAAGCACGCGGCGAACCAGGCGCGGGGCGAGGATCCGCGCCACCGCGGCGAGGGCGTAGCCGCGCGGCACGTAACGCTCGGCCTTGCCGCCGGGCCCCGCCTCGAGGATCGCCTCGGCGACCTTCTCAGGCTTGGAGACGACCCAGCGGGTGAGGGCCTTCTCGCGCAGCTCGGTCGCCGGGAAGCCCTCGGTGGCGATGAAGCCGGGCAGGACCATGCCGACGTGGACGCCGTGGGGGCGCTCCTCGGCGTAGAGCGCGTCGGTCCAGCCGATCAGGGCGAACTTGCTCGCCGAGTAGGAGCCGGTGCGGGCGCGGGCGACGCGGCCCGCGGTGCTGGCGACGTTGACGATCGCGCTCGGCGCCGCGGCGCGCAGGACCGGCAGCAGCGCCTCGGTGAGGCGGACGACGGCGTCGAAGTTGAGCTCCATGTGGCGATGGACGTTGGCGTAGCCGGCCTCGGCGAAGCCGCCCCGCCACGAGGCGCCTGCGTTGTTGACCAGCAGGGTCAGCCCGCCGCCGCGCTCCTCGACGTGGGCGCGGACCCGCGCCGGAGCGTCCGCCTCGGTGAGGTCGGCGGCGACGTAGCTCGCCTCGCAGGGCAGCGACTCGGCGAGGGCGCGCAGGCGCTCCTCGCGGCGGGCGACGAGGATCAACCTGGCGCCGGGCTCGCGCGCCAGTCGGCGCGCCGTCGCCTCGCCGATGCCGCTGGAAGCCCCGCTGACCAGGGCCGTCATTTGGCTTGGGCTCACGGACGAGACGCTACTCGCTTCGGCGGAATGCGGACGTTTGTACGAATCGACATACTGCCGCAGCTATGAGCGCCAAAACCCCCGGACTACTCGACAAGCTCCTCCGCACTCCCGGCCCCTCGGGCTACGAGGCCCAGGCCGCCGCCGCCTGGCGCGAGGCAGCGTCCTTCGCCGCCGTCTCGGCCGACGGCATCGGCTCCTCGGTGGCCCGCGTCGGCGACGCCTCGCCGCTGCTCGCCGTCGTCGGCCACATCGACGAGATCGGCCTCGTCGTCCGCCACATCGACGAGAAGGGCATCCTCTGGTTCGCGCCGATAGGAGGATGGGACCCGCAGATCCTGGTCGGCCAGCGGGTCGAGGTTCAGGGCCCGAACGGTCCGGTACTCGGGGTGGTTGGCCGCAAGCCGCTGCACCTGCTCGACGCCGAGGCGCGCAAGAAGGTGGTCGAAATCAAGTCGCTGCACATCGACATCGGCGCCGCCGACCGCGAGCAGGCGGAGTCGCTGGTTCGGGTCGGCGACCCCGTCGTGATCGCCACCGAGCCCCTCGCCCTCAGCGGCGAGCGGCTGGTCTCGCGCTCGATGGACAACCGGCTCGGCGCCTACGTCGCGCTGGAGTCGCTGCGGCGCTGCCACGAGGGCGGCGCGCTGAAGGGAAGCCTCGCGGCGATCGCCGCCGTGCAGGAGGAGATCGGCCTCTTCGGCGCCCGCACGTCCGCCTTCAAGGTGCAGCCCGATCTGGCGCTGGTGGTCGACGTCACCCACGCGACCGACGCCCCCGGCGTCGACGAGAAGGAGCTCGGCCGCCATCCGCTCGGCTCGGGACCGGTGATCTACCGCGGCGCGACCCTCTCCCCCAAGCTCTCCGAGCTGCTGATCGAGGTCGCGGCGGAAGCGGGGATCGAGCACACGGTCGGCGCCACCGGCAACTCGACCAGCACCGACGCCGACGGCGTCCAGTTCACCCGCTCGGGCATCCCCACCGGCCTCGTCTCGATCCCACTGCGCTACATGCACTCGCCGGTCGAGATGGTCGACCTCGCCGACGTCGAGGCCACCGTTGCCCTGATCGCGGCGTTTGCCGAGCGGCTGGACGATTCGGTCGACCTCAGCCGCTGACTGGAAGCCTCAGTTGGCGACGAAGACTGCGTCTCGCCCGTTTGCCTTAGCCGAGTAGAGCGCCGCGTCGGCGCGGGCGACCAGGTCGTCGGTGTTGACCCGCTCGGGTTTGGTCACGGCGGCGCCGATGCTGATCGTCACCCCGACGCCCCCGGGGCGCCGCTTGCGCACCGCCTGGCGCAGGCGCTCGGCAATCGCCACGGCATCGGTCTCGCTGGCGCCGGGGAGGACGACGAGGATCTCCTCGCCGCCGATCCGGTAGATCGAGTCGCCGGCGCGCAGCGCCGAGCGCATCGTGTAGGCGACGTCCTGCAGGACCGCGTCGCCCGCGGCGTGGCCGAGCTCGTCGTTGACCCGCTTGAAGTGGTCGAGGTCGCAGAGCAGCAGGGCGTGGGACTGCCCGCCCGCGCGTCCGTCGCAGGGGGAGCCGTCGAGCTCGGCGAGGCGCTGCGCCAGCGCGTTGCGGTTGAAGAGCCCGGTGAGGGGGTCGAGCGTCGCGCGGCGCCGGTGGGCCCGGTCGGACTCGACCAGGGCGCCGGAGAGAATCACGGTGCTGAGCACGAGGGCGACCGCGGCGACCAGGGCCTGGCTGTGCGCCGCGGCGGCGGGCGGGTCGACCGCGACGGTGCTGAGCAGGAAGACGGTCAGCAGGTAGATCGTGCCGACGACCATGCCCCAGGGGTCGAAGCGGGCGCCGAGGGTGACGGCGGGCAGCGCGAACCACATCAGCACCGGGCTCGTCGGCCCGCCGGTGGCGATCACCGCGCCGCCGAGCAGCAGCGGCAGGGCGCCCCAAGCGCCGGCCACCCAGAGCCACGGCCGCGGGCTGCTCTGCATGAAGCGGTCGGCGACGGCGAAGCCGGCGAATCCGGCGGCCAGCGGCGCCAGCCAGAGCCAGCCGACCGCCGGGCCGGCCGAGGCGAGCGCCAGGGCGAGGATCGCGAAGCAGGCGGCGCGGTAGCGGCGCACGCGGCGCTCCATGTCGAGCAGGCGCTCGCGGCGCGCCTCGCGCAGGCTGTCTTTCGTGGTCGTCACGCTCGCCACATCGACCGACCGCACAAGGCCTCTTAACCTTGCACCGCCTCAGCCGGGCCGGGGCGCGACTCAGTCGACCAGCTGCAACTGCTTGGGCAGGGCGCTGAGGTTGCGACAGCCCTCGTCGGTGACCACCACCAGGTCCTCGATCCGCACGCCCAGCTCGCCCGGCAGGTAGATGCCCGGCTCGATCGTCACCACTTCGCCCGCGGCGAGCACGTCCTCGGAGCGCTGCGAGACGCGCGGCTCCTCGTGCACCTCGAGGCCGACCCCGTGGCCGAGCCCGTGGCCGAAGCGCTCGCCGTGGCCGGCGGCGGCGATCAGCTCGCGGGCGATCGCCGTCGACCTCCTCGGCCCTGGCGCCCGCCCTGACGGCGGCGAGCGAGGCCTCCTGGGCCTCGAGCACGGTCTCATAGACCGCGCGCGCCGCCTCGCCCGGCTCGCCGGTGGCGAAGGTGCGGGTGCCGTCCGAGCAGTAGCCGTCGAGCTTCGCGCCCATGTCGAAGACGACCAGCTCGCCGCGGCCGATCTCGCGCTCGCCCGGCTCGGCGTGCGGAAGCGCCCCGTTGGGGCCGGCGGCGACGATGGTCGGGAAGGAGGGCTCGGCGCCCTGCTCGCGCATCCGCGCCTCGGCGGCGCGGGCGACGTCGAGCTCGCTGCGCCCCGCCAGGCCGCGCTCCAGCGAGAAGCGCCAGATCTCGTCGGCGAGCTCGGACGCGGCGGTGATCGCCGCCAGCTCGGCCTCGTCCTTGACCCGGCGCAGCTTCTCGACCGTGCCGGCGGCGCCCTCGAGCGTCACTCCGTCGGGCCGTTTCTCCTCCAGCCGCTGCAGCGTGCGCACCGCCATGTGGTGGTCTTCGAAGCCGGTCTTGCCGGTCAGGCGTTCGGCGATCCCGCCGAGCCAGTCGTCGCTGACGGTGACCACCTCCCAGCCCTCGACCTCGGCCTCGGCGCGCTCGGTGTAGCGGAAGTCGGTGAGGAAGACGCGCCGCTCGGGGCCGCAGACGCAGGCGCCGTTGGTGCCGCCGAAGCCGGTCAGGTAACCGACGTTGACCAGGTCGGTGACGAGGAAGCAGTCCAGCTCGCGCTCGGCGAGGGACGCGGCAAGGCGATCGGCGCGGCTCGTCATCGGCCGGGGCCGGCGCCGAGCTCGCCGGCGAGCAGCTCCAGCGCCTCGCGGTAGCCGTCGGGGCCCTTGCCGAAGATCTTGGCGAGGACGAGGCCGTCGAAGACCGAGAGCTTGCGCCACTCCTCGCGCGCCTCGACGTCGGAGAGGTGGACCTCGACCGCGGGCACGCCGGTGACGTCGAGCGCGTCGGCGATCGCGCGGCTGTAGTGCGACCAGGCGCCGGCGTTGACCAATGCCGAGTCGGCCAGCTCGGGCACGCGGTGCAGGTATTCGCAGAACTCGCCCTCGGAGTTGGTCTGGAAGAAGATCGCTTCCAGGTTGAACTCGCGCGCCCAGCGTTCGATCTTGCTCTCCAGCTCGCGCAGCGAGAGGCCGCCGTAGACCGCCGGGTCGCGGCGGTCGAGGATGTTGAAGTTGACCCCGTGCAGGACGGCGACGCGGTTGTGGGACGTGGTCACTGGTAGAGCTCCTCCACGGCGGCCCTGACCTTAGCCGGATCGACCAGCTGGCCCGTGCGGGGCTCTCCGGGCTCGCTGAGCAGGACGAAGCCGACCCCGGCGGCGGTCCGCTTCTTGTCGCGCTGCAGGGCGTCGAGCACCGGGTCGATGGCGATCACGGAGTCGAGGGCGACGGGCAGGCCATGCCGCGCGAGGATCGCCTCGACCTCGTCGCGCAGCTCGGGCGCGTCGGAGAGACGCAGCGCTGCCAGCAGGCCGAGCCCGACCGCCTCGCCGTGGCGGTAGCGCTCGTAGCCGCTGGCCGCCTCGATCGCGTGGCCGACCGTGTGGCCGAGGTTGAGCACGGCGCGCAGGCCGGCGTCGCGCTCGTCCGCGGCGACCACCTCGCACTTGTAGAGGGCGCAGGGAAAGACGAGATCGGCGAGCTGCTCGGGATCGAGCGACTCGATTGCGCGGGCGCGCTGCCAGAGCTCGCCGCCGGCCAGCAGCCCCGTCTTGAGCAGCTCGACGAACCCGGCCGCCAGCTCCTCCGCCGGCAGGCTGGCCAGCGTCGCCGTGTCGGCGAGGACTGCGCCCGGCAGTTGGTAGGCGCCTGCGTAGTTCTTGCCCTCCGGCAGGTCCACCCCGGTCTTGCCGCCGTAGGCCGAGTCGACCTGGGCGACCAGCGTCGTCGGCACCTGGACGACCGCGACACCGCGCTGGTAGAGGTGGGCGCAGAAGCCGGCCAGGTCGCCGACCACGCCGCCGCCGAGGGCGACGATGTGATCCTCGCGCGTCATTCCGGCCCTGGCCAGCTCGCGCAACACCCGCTCGGCTTCGGCCATCGTCTTGGCCCTCTCGCCAGGCGGCAGGGTGACGCGGCCGGCGAGCGGCTCGAGCCGCCCTGCGTAGAGCGGGCCGACCGACTCGTCGCTGACGCAGAAGCGCCGACCGGGCAGCGGCCAGGCAGCGGCGCCGAGCAGGTCGCGGCCGACAAAGACCGGGTACTCGCCCGAGGCGCTCGCCGCCCAGAGCATCTTCGTCCCGGCCGGCAGCTCGGTGAGCGCGACGAGCGAGGGCATCGCGCGGGAGATCAGGCCGCGGTCGCCGGGTGGGATGACCGCGTCGGCGAGCGGGCCGTAGAACGGGCTGCGCTCCTCCAGCAGGCGCTCGACGTCCTCGGCGTTGCGGGCCAGCGGGCGGTCGCTGCGGGCGATCCGCCGCCAGGCCTCGCGCGCATCGACCTGCAGCCAGACGACGACGTGGCGGCCGAGCGCCTCGCGCACCCGCTCGGAGAGGACGCTGCCGCCGCCGAGCGCGATCGCGCCGCCGTCGGCCCGCTCGAGCAGCTCGCCGACGACCTCGGCCTCGCGGGCGCGGAAGGCCTCCTCCCCGTCCTCCTCGAAGGCGCGGCGGATCGGCTTGCCGAAGGCCTCCTCCATCAGCTGGTCGATCTCGGTGGTCTGCAACCCGGCGTCGCGGGCCGCCGCGAGCGCGGTCGACTTCCCCGCCCCCATGAAGCCGATGAAGACGAGGGCCGGCCTCATTGGATCTGCCCCCCATTGACTACCGCTGAGGTAGTGAAAGGAGGGCTCATCCGCGGAAGTCGATGCGCTTCTCGTAGGCGTCGAGGGCGGCGCGAACGTCGTCGATGTGGTCGCCGCCGAACTTCTCGCGGTAGGCGCGAGCGAGGACGAGGCAGACCATCGCCTCGGCGACCACGGCGGCGGCCGGGACGACGGTCGAGTCGGTGCGCTCGCGCAGCGCCTGGGCCGGGGCCTTGGTCTCGGTGTCGACCGAGCGCAGCGGCTTGGTCAGGGTCGAGATCGGCTTGATCGCCGCCCGCACCGAAAGTGGCAGGCCGTTGGTCATGCCGCCCTCGAGGCCGCCCGCGTGGTTGGTTTCGCGGAAGTAGCCCTGCGCCTCGGACCAGAAGATCTCGTCGTGGGCTTCCGAGCCGGCGCGGCCGGCGACGTCCCAGGCCTCGCCGATCGAGACGCCCTTGACCGACTGGATCGAGGCGACGGCGCCGGCAAGCCGGCCGTCGAGCCGGTCTTCCCAGGAGATGTGTGAGCCGAGCCCGGGGACGAGGCCGAAGGCGCGCACCTCGAAGCTGCCGCCGAGGCTCTCGTTGGCCTTGCGCAGGCGGTTGATCTCGGCGACCATCGCCACGCTCGCCTCGGCGTCGAGGCAGCGCACCGGGTCCTCGTCGACGCCGGCGAAATCGTCGGGCCCGAGGTTCTCGCGCTCGGGCGCCTTGACCGAGGCGATCTGGGTGACGTGGCTGTGCACGCTGACGCCGAGCGCGGTGAGGAAGCCGCGGGCGATCGAGCCCGCCGCCACGCGCGCAGCGGTCTCGCGGGCGCTGGCGCGCTCGAGCACGTTGCGGATGTCCCTGTGGCCGTACTTCTGGGCGCCGACGAGGTCGGCGTGGCCGGGGCGCGGCAGGTGGACCTCGTCGACCTCGGCCTCGACCGGCCACGGGTTCATCCGCTCTTCCCAGTTGGCGTAGTCGCGGTTGGCGACGAGGACGGCGATCGGGCTGCCGAGCGTGCGCCCGTGGCGCAGCCCGGAGCGGATCTCGACCGTGTCGGTCTCGATCTTCATCCGGCCGCCGCGGCCGTGGCCGAGCTGGCGCCGCGCCATGTCAGCGTCGAGCGCCTCGCGCTCGAGCTCGAGCCCGGCCGGCATCCCCTCGACGATCGCGACCAACCCCGGCCCATGCGACTCCCCCGCCGTTGTGAATCTGAAAGCGCTCATGTCCAACCCAAGGCTATAGGCGAGCCGGCCGGCGAGCCCGGCCGCTGACTTCGTGTTTTTGGGTGCATACGGACCCAAAACGACGAAGTCAGCGTGACGGGCAGGCGATTAGCCGCGGGCGGCGGTGCGCATCGTCTCGAGTGGGGCTGGGCGGCCGGTCCAGGTTTCGAGCGAGAGGGCGCCCTGCTGGACGAGGATCTCGATGCCGTCGACGGTGGCGGCGCCGGCCGCGGCGGCGGCGCGCAGCAGGGCGGTGGGCTCGCCGCCGTAGACCATGTCGACCACGGTCTGACTCGGCATGAACGCTGCGGCGGTGAGCGGCAGCTCGGCGAAGGGGTCCTCACCGCTGAGGCCGACCGCGGTCGTGTTGACGATCAGCTCGCAGCCAGTCTGGTCGAGGGAATCGACGGGCACGCCGCCGAGCTCCGCGCAGAGGTTGCGCGAGCGCAGCGCGGTGCGGTTCCAGACCTCGACCGCGGCGCCCTCGCGCAGCAGGGCCCAGACGATCGCCCGGGCGGCGCCGCCGGCGCCGAGCACCAGCGCACGCTTGCCGCCGCGGCGCGGCGGGCAGCGAGCGCAGGAAGCCCTCGGCGTCGGTGTTGTCCGCCCGCACCTCGCCGTCGGCGAAGACGAGCGTGTTGGCGGCGCCGATCTCGCGCGCGGTCTCGGAGAGCTCGTCGGCCAGCGAGAGCGCCGCGCCCTTGTGCGGGACGGTGACGTTGGCGCCGGCGAATCCCTCGCCCGGCATCGCCCGCACCCGCGCCTCGAAGGCGTCGGGAGCGACCTCGATCGCCTCGTAGCTCCACTCCTCCCCCAGCCCCAGCTCGGCCAGGGCGGCGTTCTGCATCGCCGGCGAGCGCGAGTGGCCGACCGGGTAGCCGAGGACGGCGAGGCGCGGCACTATTCCCCGCAGTTGGTCGGCGAGTTGCCGCCGGCAGCTTCGCGAGCCGAGTTGTAGCGGGCGACGTCGGCTTCGAATTCGGCTTCGGTCTTGGCGAAGGCCAGCTTGTTGCAGGCGCCGGGCTCGACCACGTAGAAGAGCCACTTGCCCTTCGCCGGGTGCGCGGCCGCTTCGATCGAGGCGAGGCCGGGGCTGTCGATCGGGCCCGGCGGCAGGCCGGTGTGGGTGCGCGTGTTGTAGGGCGATTCGACCGCCAGTTCGGATTCGGTCAGCGGCTTGGTGTAGTTGCCGGTGGCGAAGCGGGTGGTCGCGTCGATGCCCAGCGGCATCCCTTCGTGCAGGCGGTTGTAGATCACCCGGGCGACCTTGCGGCGGTCGCCTTCGCTGACCGCCTCGTGCTCGACCATCGAGGCGATCGTGACCACGTCGAAGGTGGTCAGGTTCTTCGAGCGGGCGTACTTCATGTCGACCCCGGCGATGCGGCTCTTGAAGTCTTCGAGCTGCAGCTGCACGAGCTCGGCGGCGCTCGCGTGCTTGTCCAGTTCGAAGGTGTCGGGAAAGAGGAAGCCCTCGAGGTTCTTGGCCCCCTTGCCGCCGTACTTGGCCGGGTTGAGGTACCTGGAGCGCAGGCTGGCCTTCTCGTAGCTGCCCCGCAGGCCCTCCTGCTTGGCGAGCGCGGCGGTCTGGGCGCGCGTGTAGCCCTCGGGGATCGTCACCGTCACCGTCTTCAGCACCACGGGCGCCGGCGGCGGCGTGCTTTTGTGGAAGTGCTTGTAGGCGAGGGCGGCGATAGCGGCGATGCCGAGCAGGACCGCGGCGAGGCCAACCGCCAGGCCGAGGCGACGGTGGCCGGGGCGCGAGCCCCCGGGAGGCTCAGAAACCGAAGCGCCGCCAGGGGGAAGCGGCGGCACCGGAGGCGGCGCGGCGACCGGTGGCGGAGCGGCGGCGACGGGTGCCGGCGCGGCCGCCTTCCCAGCGTCCTTCTCCTCGCGCCTGGCGCGGCGCTCTTCGCGCTCGCGACGCCGCTGCTCGCGTTCGGCAGCGGCGTGATCCTCACTCATCGTCGCTCTCTTCGATCGCGGCCTGTCCGGCGAGGTAGGCCTGCAGCAGGTGGGCCGCGGCGAGCGAGTCGGGCGCGGCCGCGGCCCCTTCGCGCTTGCTCGCCTCGGCCATGCGGGTGGTCAGGCGCTCGTCGTAGGCCTCGACAGGAACGTCGAGCACCGCCTCCAGTTCGGTGCAGAAGGTCCGCGTCAGCGCCGCCTGGCTGCCTTCCTCGCCGCTGAGGTGCAGCGGCAGGCCGACGACGACACGCTCGACCTCGTACTTGGCGACCAGCTCGGCGACCGAGCGGGCCTCGGAGGGCTCGATCACCGGCAGCGGCGTGGCGAGCGTGCCGCTGGGGTCGGAGATCGCGCAGCCGGTGCGGGCGGTGCCGTAGTCGAGGGCGAGGACTCGCATCGCTAGCCGGCCGCCGCTTCCAGCGCGCCGCGCGCCGCGTCGAGAGCCTCGTCGAGCTTGACGGCGTCCTTGCCGCCCGCCTGGGCCATGTCGTCGCGGCCGCCACCGCCGCCGCCGACGATCGGAGCCGCCTCGCGCACGATGCTCGCCGCTGAGAGCCCGCGCTCGACCGCCTCCTTGGAGACGAGGACGACCAGGGCGACCTTGCTTCCCTCGGCGCCGCCGAGCGCAACGGCCGCCGCACCACCGAGCTTCGACTGGACTCGGTTGGCGAGCTCGAGCAGCTGCTTCTGGTCGGCCAGCGGTGCGCGCGAGACGGCGAGCTTGACGCCGTTGGACTCGGTCGCCTCGGTGACCAGGCGCTCGGCCTCCTCGCCCAGCAGCTGCTTTTGCGCCTGCTCGGCGCCCTTGCCGGCCTCGCGCAGCCGCTCCGCGGCGCGGCGCGCGCCGGCGATCGGGGTCCTGTGGCGAGCCGAGCAGCTCGCCGACCTCGCGAGGCGCCGCTCGCGCTCGCGGAACCAGTCGATCGCCGCCGGCCCGCTGAGCGCCTCGATGCGGCGCACGTTGGCGGCGCTGGAGCCCTCCGAGGCGATCTTGAAGATGCCGATCTCGGCCGTGTTGGCGACGTGGGTGCCGCCGCAGAGCTCACGCGAGACGCCGTCGACCTCGACCACCCGCACCCACTCGCCGTACTTCTCGCCGAACAGCGCCATCGCCCCCAGCCGCTCGGCCTCGGCGCGCTCCATCTCGATCCAGCGCACCGGCCGGCTCGCCTTGATCCACTCGTTGACCCGGTCCTCGACCGCGCGCAGCTCCTCGGCGCCGAGCGCCTGGCCGTGGGTGAAGTCGAAGCGCAGCTTGTCGGGGCGCACCGCCGAGCCGGCCTGGCGCACGTGCGTGCCGAGCCGCTCGCGCAGCGCCGCGTGCAGCAGGTGCGTGGCGGTGTGGTTGCGCATCGTCGCGTGGCGGGTCTCACCGTCCACCTCGGCGACGACCGCGGCGCTTGGATCGATCTCGCCCGTCGGCTCGACCTCCAGGGCCTGGTCCTCGCCGACCCGGTAGACGTCGATCACCTTGGCCTCGCCACCCTCCCAGCTGAGCGTCCCGGAATCGGCGACCTGGCCGCCGCCCTCGGCGTAGAAGGGGCTCTGCTCGAGCTTGACCAGGGCGCGCCCGTTGTCGGCCTCGACCGCAGCGATGCCCGTGGTCGAGCTGCAGCATCTCGTAGCCGACGAAGTCGGTCGGCGGCGCCGCGCCGGCGAAGGCGAGCACCCGCTCGTGGCGGTCCTCGGCGCCGTGCGCGGTGGCCGAGCCGCCGCGGGAGCGTTGGCGCTGCTCCTCCATCAGCTCCTCGAAGCCGCCGTCGTCGACCGCTAGGCCCTGCTCGGCGAGCAGCTCCTTGGTCAGGTCGTAGGGGAAGCCGTAGGTGTCGTGCAGCTCGAAGGCGTCGGCCGCCTCGATCCAGGAGGTCTCCGACTCCTTCGCTTCGGCGACCAGCCGCTCGAGCAGCTCGGTGCCGCGCTCCAGGGTGCGGCCGAAGCTCTCCTCCTCGTCGCCGACCCAGCGGGCGATCGTCTCCCGCTCGGCGACCAGCTCGGGGTAGGCCTCCCCCATGATCTCGATCGCGCGCTCGGCGAAGCGGCCGAGCCAGGGGGCCTCGAGGCCGAGCGTGCGGCCCTGCTGGATCGCCCGCCGCATGATCCGGCGCAGGATGTAGCCGCGGTCCTCGTTGGAGGGGACGACGCCGTCGGCGATCAGGAAGGCCGAGCCGCGCGAGTGGTCGGCGACGATCCGCATCGCCCGGGTCACCGCGCCGCCCTCGGCGTAGGAGCGCCCGGACATTTCCTCGGCGAGGTCGATCAGCGGGCGGATCAGGTCGGTCTCGTAGACCGAGGGGACGTCCTGGAGGATCGCCGCCATGCGGTCGAGGCCCATGCCGGTGTCGATGTTGCGCATCGGCAGCGGCGTCAGCGAGCCGTCGTCGCCGAGGTCGTAGGTCATGAAGACGTGGTTCCAGAACTCGAGGAAGCGGTCGGTGTCGTCGCCGGGTCGGTCGTCGTCACCACCGAACTCGGGGCCACGGTCGAGGTAGAGCTCCGAGCACGGCCCGCACGGCCCGATCGGCCCGCCCTGCCAGAAGTTGTCGGCGCGGCCGAGGCGGACGATGCGCTCGTCAGGGACGCCGACGCGGCGCCAAATCTCGATCGCCTCCTCGTCGGGCCCGAGCCCGAGCTCCTCGTCGCCGCCGAAGACGGTGACCCAGATCCGCTCCGGGTCCATGCCGAAGCCCTCGGTCGAGAGCTGCCAGCCCCAGGGGATCGACTCCTGCTTGAAGTAGTCGCCGAAGCTCCAGTTGCCGAGCATCTCGAAGAAGGTGAGGTGGCGGGCGGTGTTGCCGACCTCCTCGATGTCGGTGGTGCGGAAGCACTTCTGCACGTCGGCGAGGCGCGGCGCCGGTGGCTCTTCGCGGCCGAGGAAGTAGGGCTTGAAGGGCTGCATGCCGGCGGTGGTCAGCAACACCGAGGGATCGTGGACCGAGGGCACAAGCGAGGCAGAGGGCACGATCCTGTGCTCGCGCTGCTCGAAGAACGAGAGGTAGGTCTGGCGGATCTCGGCGGCTTTCATCGATCGGGAGCCTAAGGTCTCAAGCCGCGGCGGCGATCGTGCCGTGGCCTACGATCGTCTCGCCGCGCAGCAGCACCGCGGTTTGCCCGGGCGAGACGCCGGCGAAGTCCTCGCCCAGCTCGACCTGCAGCTCGGGGTAGCTGCCCGTCTCCGTGGCGGTGACGGTGGCGGGAACGGGCGTCGAGCGGTAGCGCAGGCGGACGGCGTCGATGGCGCCTCCCTCGCGGTGCAGGACGGCGTTGCGAAGGCGCACCGCACGGGCCATCAGGTCGCGGCGCGGACCGACCGTGACCGTGTTGGTGGCGGCGTCGGTGGCGAGCACGTACATCGGCTCCTCGGCCCCGCCGCCGATGCCGCGCCGTTGGCCGACGGTGAAGTTGTGATGGCCGCGGTGGCGACCGAGCGCCCGGCCGGAGCGGTCGACCACGTCGCCCTCGCGCTCGCGCAGGCCGCCGTGGCGGCGCAGGAAGTCGCCCTTGCCCTGGCCGGAGAGGAAGCAGAGGTCCTGGCTCTCGGGCTTCTTCGCCACCGCCAGTTCGTGACGGGCGGCGATCTCGCGCACCTCGGGCTTGGTCAGCTCGACCAGCGGGAAGCGGACGCGCCGCAACAGCCCCGGCGGCAGGGCGGCGAGCATGTAGCTCTGATCCTTGTTGGCATCGGAGGCGGCGGCGAGCAGGGGGCCCTCGGCGTCCTCGACGATGCGCGCGTAGTGGCCGGTGACGAGGTAGGCAGCACCGAGGCGCTGGGCGAGGTCGACCATCGCCGCGATCCGCACCTCGCCATTGCAGGCGATGCACGGGTTGGGCGTGGTCCCCTCCGCGTAGCCGGAGACGAACTCGGCGACGACGCGGCGACGGAACTCCTCCTCCAGGTCGAGGGTCAGGTGAGGGATGCCAAGCGAGTGGGCGAGCGAGCGCGCCCCAAGCACCGCCTCGGGCGAGCAGCAGGCCTTGGCGCCGTCGGTCTGCGGGTCGGCCCAGAGCTTCAGGGTGACGCCGACGACCTCCGCCCCACGCTCCCGCTCGAGCAGCGCCGCGACGGCGCTGTCGACACCGCCGGACATCGCGACGAGCACGCGCTCGGGTACCCCTTGCGGACCGAGCGTCTTGTCGACGCCCTCCTCTCTCTCCGCGGGGGCGACGGCCAGCCCTTGCGCGGAGCTCGCGGCCTGAGCCAAGGCGCGATGAAGCGCATCAGCACTGAGTTGCGCGGCGTGACGCTTGGCCGGGGTCAGCCCGCCGAGCGCCTCGTCCACTTGATCGATGCCGATCCGAGCTACATCGAGCACGGACGAGCCCTCAACCATCTCGGCGACCGCCGCGGTGGCCGCCCGCGTCGCGCCGCAGCCCTCAGCGTCGAAGCTGACTCGGGCGACGGAACCGCCCTCGATCACGAGAGAGAGGCGCGAGAGGTCGCCACAGGCCGCACCCCCGGCCGCGCCGGTGAACGCGCCGTCCTCGGCCGGGCCGAGGCGGCTGCGGTCGTGCAGATAGGCGTCAAGCAGCTCCCGATCCATCACTACAGGGTAAGAGCCCGCCGCGATCACCGCAGCAGTCTGCGCAGATCGGCGATCACGGCGGGCGCGTCGTCGCGCAGCTGGCGCCAGGTGATCCGCACGACGCGCCAGCCCTCGACCATCAGCAAGCGGTCCCGTTCACGGTCTCGCTCGGCGCTGCGCCAGGTTCCGTGCACGAAACCGCCGTCGAGCTCGACGATCAGGCGCTGCGCGCGCCAGAGGCAGTCGACTTCGAAGAAGCGCCCGGCCACCGCGACGTCGGCATTGCGGTGGGGCTGCGGCAGGTCCGTCGTGGCCAGCAACCTGGCAAACATCGCCTCCAGCTCGCGCCGCGTCACCCCCCGCGCTTTCTTGACGTCGCCAAGGATGGCTTGGAGCACCACCCTCCCCGCCCGACGCGGATACCGCGCCAGGAGCACGTGAATGGAGGTGCGATCACTGAGCCCGAGCACTTCGGCCTCGTTCATCGCCGCTTCCAGGCGCTCACGCGAGAGGATTGAGGCGAGGTCGAGCAGCGTCCGACAGAGGCCGGTCACCGGGATGCGATCGACGACCTCCAGTTCGTCCAGGGAAAGCGGCGACCGGTGCTGGAGAATCCCCGACTGCGACCGCCAGCCCTGCGGGCGCGTCACCTCCGGCAGGCCGTTGCCGAGCGGGAGGATTCCCAGCAATTGACCGGCCGCACGATGACTCAACACCGCCCCGTCACCACAGGCCAGGACCGCCGCCATCCACCGGCCTTTTTGTGAAAGCACACGATGACCCACGGCGTAAACGCCTCTATGCACCAGATGCAGCTGCCCCCGCTGCAACCTGCCGTGAATCTGACGCGCGGTCAGGCCAAGCTCTTCGAGCTGACCTCGGCCAACCACTCCGTGCTGCGCTTCCGCAAGCCGAACCATTCGCTGATCGGCCGGTTCGTCCGGCGCATCGACCTCGCTCTTCCTATCCGCCCTCCTTTGACTACCTCTGAGGTAGCGAATGGAGGGCGCGTCCGGCATCGCCGCCGATGGTGAAGGGACGCGGCGCGCGGGTGGTGCGCTGAGGGTCAATTCTGTGTGACCGGACACGCAAAAGGAGGCTCCAGCCCGCCGGTACCGCCTCTGGCTTTGATCCCTTGAAGTAAAGGGTGGGTGCCTCCTCGCAGTCCCACAGGACCGAGAGAGATCAGCTCCCGCGCCGTTTGTGTTGGGTCAAACGGTGAGACGGCTCTCGTACGGGCTCGAGCCTCTGGCGCAACCGTAGCACCGCCGCCTCGTTCGGGCGAACGATTCCTCGACGCTCAATCGTCGAGGTTGGAGAGCAGCAGCTCGGCCTCGCTCCAGTCCTCGGGCTGGACCCGCAGGGCAATGTCGCCATGACCAAAGCGATCGAGCGGCCAGTCGGCGGTCAGGACCGCCTCGATGCGCGCGTCGGCAAGCGCCTGGTGCCAGGCGCGGGCGGTCTCCACATCGCCGAAGTCGCGCACCACCTCCCAGCTGTCGAAGCGCGGATCGTCGACCTGGACAGGCGTGGCCCCGGGCCCGGGCGAGCGAGCCCCGAACAGCGCCCGGATCCGCCCGGCAAAGCTCATCCCCCGGCGGGGGGCAGTTTGACGCGAAGCTGCAGCCCCACCTCGCGCAGCTGCGGCTCGTCGACCGGCGCCGGGGCGCCGGTGAGCGCGTCGGCGCCCGAGGCGGTCTTGGGGAAGGCGATCACGTCGCGGATCGATTCCGCGTCGGCAAGGCGTTGGACGAGCCGATCGAGGCCGTAGGCGATACCACCGTGCGGCGGCGCACCGTAGCGCAGCGCCTCGAGCAGGAAGCCGAAACGGGCCTCGGCTTCGGCCGCGTCGATGCCCAGTGCGGCGAAGACCTTGCCCTGCAGACCCGCGTCGCTGATGCGGATCGAGCCGCCGCCCATCTCCTGGCCGTTCCAGACCAGGTCGTAGGCCTGGGCGCGTGCCTCGCCGGGGCTCTCGGGCTCGAAGCCTGCGGCCGGCGCGGTGAAGGGATGGTGCAGAGGGCCCAACCGCCCTCCTCGTTGGCCTCCATCAGCGGCCAGTCGACGATCCAGAGCAGGTCGTCGCTGCCCTCGGCAATCAGGCCGAACTCGGCGGCGAGGTCGAGGCGGAGCTGGGCCAGGACCGCGTTGGCGACCTTGGGCTTGTCGGCGACGACGAGCAGCAGGTCGCCCTCCTCGGCGCCGAGGCGCTCGTTCAGCGCGCTGAGCTCCTCCGCGGAGAGGAACTTCGCCGTCGGCGAGCGCCAGCCCTCGCCCTCGCGGAAGGCCCAGACCAGGCCCTTGGCGCCGAGCTCCTGGGCGCGGGAGATCAGGCCGTCGAGGGCGGAGCGCGACATCTCGCGCTTGCCGGCGTTGAGGCCGCGCACGGTGCCGCCGGCGCCAATCACCGAGGCGAAGACCTTGAACTCGGTGCCGGCCAGGATGTCGTCGAGGTCGACCAGCTCGAGCCCGAAGCGGGTATCGGGACGGTCGGTGCCGTAGCGCGAGATCGCCTCGTCGTAGGGCAGGCGCCGCAGCGGCAGCTCCAGCGACGGCCCGCCGACGCGCTCGAAGACGTGGGCCAGCAGGCGCTCGTTGACCTCGATCACATCGCCGACCTCAACGAAGGACATCTCGATGTCGAGCTGGGTGAAGTCGGGCTGGCGGTCGGCGCGCAGGTCCTCGTCGCGGAAGCAGCGCGCCACCTGGTAGTAGCGCTCGAAGCCGGCGACCATCAGCAACTGCTTGAACAGCTGCGGAGACTGCGGCAGCGCGTAGAAGGAGCCCTGCTGGAGGCGGCTGGGGACGAGGAAGTCGCGGGCGCCCTCGGGGGTCGAGCGGGTCAGCACCGGGGTCTCGATGTCGAGGAAGCCCTCGCGGTCGAGGAACTCGCGCATCGCCGCGGTGACGCGGTGGCGCAGGACGAGCGCATCGCGCATCTGCTCGCGGCGCAGGTCGAGGTAGCGGTGGCGCAGCCGCGCGTCCTCGCCGACCTCGCCGGCGAACCCCTCGATCTGGAAGGGCGGCGTCTCGGCGTCGGCGAGCAGCTCGGCGCCGCTCACCTTCAGCTCCACCGCGCCGGTCGGCAGATCCGCATTGACCGTCTCCGGCGAGCGCTCGACCACCGTGCCGACAACGCTGAGTACGTCCTCGGCCCGCAGCTTGTGGCCGAGCTCGAAGGCCCCGCCCGCGTCCTCGGGATGGAAGACGAGCTGGAGGATGCCGGTGCGGTCGCGCAGGTCGATGAAGATCAGGCCGCCGTGGTCGCGGCGGCGGTGCACCCAGCCGGCCACCCGCGCCTCGCCGCCGACGCGGTCGCCGAGCACCTGCCCGCACCAGGTGTCGCGAAAGACATTCGCCTTCAAAGCCGGAAAATCGTTGCTGCTCTCGACCGCGCTCATGCCTCTCCCCCGGTTATCTCCTCGATCAGGTTGCCCGCCTCGACCGAGCGCTGCTCGCCGCTCGTCATGTCACGCAGTTGGGCGCCGTCGGCCGCGAGGATGACGACCTGGCGGGCGCCGATCCGGTCGGCGTGCTTGAACTGGCCCTTGAGCCCGCGGCCGCCGAGGTCGAGCTCGGCCGAGAGCCCGGCCTTGCGCAGTTCGCCGGCGAGCACGAGGGCGCGGGCGCGCCGCTCCTCGCCCTCCTCGGCGACGGCGATGAACACGTCGCGGCCCGGCGCCGGCTCCTCTTCGTCGAGCGCCAGCATGATCCGCTCGATCCCGGCCGCCCAACCCACGGCAGGCGTCGGCTTGCCGCCGAGCTGCTCGACCAGGCCGTCGTAGCGGCCGCCGCCGCCGATCTCCGACTGGGCGCCGAGGCGGTCGCAGACGAAGGAGAAGATCGTGCGCGTGTAGTAGTCGAGGCCGCGGACCAGGGTCGGGTCGATCGAGTAGGCGACCCCGCCGGCGTCGAGCAGCGACCGCACCGCCGCGAAGTGCGCGGCGTCCTCGCCCTCCAACCGCTCGACCAGCTTCGGCGCCGTCGCCATCACCGCGCGCGTCCCCTCCTCGTCGGAGTCGAAGGCGCGCAGCGGGTTGGCGTCGATCCGCTCGCGCACCTCCGTGGAGAGGTCGGCCTCGTGCGCGCGCAGGTGCGCCTTCAACTCCTCCAGGTAGGCCTTGCGCGCCTCGAGCGAGCCGAGGCTGCCGAGTCGCAGCTCAACGCCCGGCACGCCGAGCTCGGCCAGCAGCTCGGCCAGCAGCCCGATCAGCTCGGCGTCGGCGAGCGGCGAGTCGCTGCCGATCGCCTCGGCGCCGAGCTGGTGGAACTGGCGGTAGCGGCCGGCCTGGGGGCGCTCGTGGCGGAAGAACGGACCGAGGTAGGAGAGCTTGACCGGCTGCGCCAGCGCCTGCATGCCGTGCTCGACGTAGGCGCGGCAGATCGGCGCCGTGCCCTCGGGGCGCAGGGTGAGGCTGCGCCCGCCCTTGTCCTCGAAGGTGAACATCTCCTTGCGCACGATGTCGGTCGAGTGGCCGACGCCGCGCTCGAACAGCTCGGTGTCCTCGAAGCTCGGCGTCGCGATCGGCTCGTAGCCGGCGCTGGCGAAGATCGCCGCCGCGGTGCGCTCGATCCGGCCGCGCAGGCGGGCCGCCTCGGGCAGGACGTCGAAGGTCCCGCGTGGTGCCTGGTACTTGGGTGCCGCCACGGTCGCGACCTTACCTGCGCTGCCCGCCCGCCCGCGCCTAGCTTGCGAGCTCGGCGAGGAAGGGATTCGTGGCGCGCTCGGCGCCCAGCGTCGTGGTGCCCATGTGGCCGGGGTGGACCGCGGTCTCGTCGGGGTGGGCATCGAGCAGGGCCTGGATCGAGCGCATCAGGGTCGGGCCGTCGCCGCCCGGCAGGTCGACCCGGCCGACCGAGCCCTGGAAGAGCACGTCGCCGGAGAAGAGCGCGGCCTCGTCGCGGACCGCGTAGGTGACGTGGCCGGGGCTGTGGCCGGGCGTGAAGTGCACGTCGAGCGTCAGGCCCGCCAGCTCCAGCTCCTCGCCGCCCTTGACGACCTCGTCGGCCTGATAGCTCTCGTAAGGCCCGAAGCCGGGCATGGTGAAGGACGTGATGTCGGCCAGCACCGGGGCCTCGATCTCGGGGACGTAGACCGGCGCGCCGGTGGCGCGGGCGAGCGGCGCGACGGCGCCGACGTGGTCGAAGTGGCAGTGGGTGATCAGGATCGCCTCGACCGCGACGCCGGTCTGCTCGATCTCGGCCAGGATCCGCTCGGGCTCCTCGCCGGGGTCGACCACCAGGGCCCTGTCCGCCCCCTCCGCACGGACGATGAAGCAGTTCTCGGCGATCGGGCCGACCGTGAGCCGGCGAACCTCGAGGCTCACTGGCGATCGGTCGAGCGCATCTTCGCCCGCTCCCGCCGCCGCCACATCATCAGGTCGATGTAGTAGCCGGCGGGGATGTAGAAGACCAGCATGAAGGCGCCGAGGGCGAGCGCCGAGGCCGCCGTGCGCTGGAAGACGAGCAGCAGGGCGACGGCGAAGATCGCGGCGGCGGCGATGCCGCGCAGGGCCGAGCCGCGCCAGGTCGGCGGCTGATCGCCGCGCGGCGGCCGTTTGGTGCCGCTGCGGGCGCGGGCTTTGGCCTCGGCACGGCTGCGCGGGCGGGCGGCGCGCTTGTTGGGATCGACGCGGCCACCCTGGGTGCCGCGGTGCTTGCGCCGGCGCTTCTTCTTGGTCTGGGCCATGGTGTGAATCTAGCGCCCGGGCTCAGCTCGAGGGCGGCAGGCGCGCCTCGATCGTGCGCTCGGCGGGGTCGAAGTCGCGGATCGGGACGTCGCCCGGGTAGCCGGCGAGCGCGGCGCGCGGAACCAGCCCGACCAGCTCGGCTTCGAGCGGGCGGGCGCCGAGCGGCGCGGCGAGGGCGCGGACCCGCTCGACGACCTCGCCCAGCGGCACGGCAAAGGGATCGTGGACGTTGGTCGAGACCTGGGTGCGGCCGCTGGAGAGCGGCAGGCCGATCGCCCGCACGCCGCGCAGCCCGCCGCCCGACTCGCGCAGCCCGGCGGCGACCGCGCGAGCGAGCTCGAGGTCAGCGCTGTCGAGCTCGACGTTGAAGGCGGCGAGCGGCGGGCGGGCGGTGACCAGCGTCACCCCGGCGCTGGGATGCGGCAGCTCGGGCCCGAAGTCCGGGCGCAGCCCCCCACCCTCCATGCGCAGCCAGAGCTCGGCCAGGCCGCCGTTGCGGAAGTAGGCGCGCTCGGCGTGCTCGGGCCTGCTCGCCAGCTCGCCGTAGAAGAAGACGGGGACGCCGAGGCCGCCAATCTGCGCCGCGAGCTCGCGCGCCTCGCCGCGGGCGGCCTCGCGCCGGGCCGGGTCGGGCCAGACGAGCGGGCAGACGTCGAGCGCGCCGACGGCCGGGTGCAGCCCGTCGTAGGCGCCCATCTCGATCGTCTCGATTGCCTGCTCGGCGCCGGAGATCAGCGCGTCGCGCAGCGCGCCGCCGCTGCCGGCGAGGGTGAAGACCGTGCGGTCGTGGTCGGCGTCGGAGTGCCGGTCGAGCAGCTCGACGCCGTGCGCGAAGGCGCGCCGCAGCGCCTCGATGCGCGAGGCGTCCCGTCCCTCGCAGACGTTGGGGACCGCGAGCAGCGGCGCGGCCGTCAAACGAGCAGCTCGCCGGCGCTGACGATCTCCTCGCCGTCGATCTCGATCGTCGGCTCGAGCACGACGCAGTCGAGGTGCACCGGGACCTGGACCTTGCCGCCGATCGCCGCCGAGGCGCCGAAGGCGACGTGGGCGGTGCCGAGGATCTTCTCGTCCTCGAGGATGTTGCCGGTCAGCGTCGCCTCTTCGTTGGTGCCGATCCCCAGCTCGGCGATGTTGGTGCCGTCCTCGCCGTGCGCGGTCAGCAGTTCCATCAGCGTGTCGCCCTCGGGACCGGTCGCGTCGACCAGGTGACCGTTGCGCACGGTCAGCTCGACCGGCGTCTCGACCTTGCCGACGCCGGCGATCGAGCCGTCGACGACGAGCGTGCCCTCACCGCTGCTGGGCGAGACGAAGGCCTCGCCGCAGGGCAGGTTGCCGAAGGCGCCGGGGGTGTCGAGCACGCCCGCGTCGGCAATCGGAATCCGTTCCTGCAGGCCGAGGCGCAGGTCGCTGCCGTGCCCGCAGGTGATCCGCGCCTCCTCGCCCCGGTGCAGGACGGCCGCCAGGGCGGCGCCGCGCCGGCGCAGCTCGGGCATGTCGGCGTTCATCAGCCGCGCCAGCATGTCCGAGGTGACCCCGGGCAGCGTGGCGATCCGGGCGCCGGCCTGATTGGCGGCGCGGCGCGCGTAGGTGTGGGAGAGCGACTGGATCGTCGGCGCCAGCACCACGTGGGAGGCGATCATCGCCGCCGCCACGGGCGTCGGCGGCTCGGCCCCGTTGGATTCGAGCTCGGAGATCACCGCCAGCGTCGCGAAGGCCCCGTCGCCCTCGGCCTCGATCCGCATCAGAGCGCCGATGTCCTCGGTCACCGGGTTGCAGATCACCAACACCTCCTCGCCCGGTTCCACCCGCAGGCAATCGCGAATAACCGTGCGCACCGCCCTGTCCAACTCCTGCGTCACCCCGACAAGGCTAAGCCCTATCGCGCCAAGACGACGCACACCCCGCCCATCGCTACGATCCCGACTCCCCGCCGGAGTAGCTCAGCTGGTTAGAGCAGCGGAATCATAATCCGCGTGTCGGGGGTTCGAGTCCCTCCTCCGGCATGGCTTCGGCAAGCGGAATGCGCCGCATCCCGAGGCCCGAAGGGGCCGATTTGGCAGGGGGGTGGCAAGGGTCCAGCCCTGAAAAGCCCGTGGAAGCAGCGGGTATCATCGACTGCGTGAAACCCATCCGCACCGATTTCAAGGGCTACGAGGGCAAGTACGTGGCGACCGACACCCGCACGGGCCAGGTCGTGATCGCCGACGAGGACCTGAAAGTCGTGCTGGAGAAAGCCCGCAAGCTGGATCACGTCGTCGTCGGCGGGCGGGTTCCCCACGCGGACGAGCCGATCTACGTCGGCCTTGGCTGAGCCGAAGACCCCCTGGCTCTATCCCTATCGGGAAGACCCCAGCAGACGCGCCTGGGGCAGCCGGTGTTTCGGCCCTTCGTGCCCGTCTCACTCGCCACGGACGATGCATCGACGCCCGAGCTAGAGGGACTGATCGACACCGGAGCAGACGCGATCCTCGCGAGCGACCTGCTGGCGGACGAGCTTGGTCTCGACCTGGCCGACAACGAGGGTGAGGAACTGCACGCCGTCGGCGGGCGCCACCTGCGCCTTGTGGACGTCAAGGCCCGCGAGGCGCAGGTCACCAAGCGTCTCGTCACTCAGCTCGAGGCGCTTGGCCACAGCGTCACCTTGGAGGCAGCGGCTGCCTGAGGGTTTATTTTCCTGTCAGACGAGGTGAGCTTTCCGTGGAGGCCGATGCACGTCGCGTCGCGCCTGATCGCAAGTTCGGTGCCGGTCCCCAGGCGCTTCGCGACTTCTACGTCGCCCTGGGAGAGCTTCTTGCCATCGCAGACCAAGACCTCCCGGCAGACCCCGCGCCATATAAGCGTCTCATGGAACTGCGAAGGCAAGTCGATACCCTTCGACGCAGAGCATCTCGACGCACGGCAAGACAATGAGCCCAGACGAAATCAAGCATTTCCTGGTCAGCTACGACCCGGATACCGGTAAGACGGAGGTTGATCCCTTCGGCACGGACTACGACGCCGCCCAGGCGGCGTATGCAGAAGCCGAGCAGACCAACGCCAACGACGAAAAGCTCGACATCGTTCTCCTCAGCGCCGACTCGCTGGAGACGATCAAGCAAACCCATTCGAGCTACTTCAAGGACAGCGGCCAACAGCTTAAGGAGCTTCTGGCGGGCTGATCCTTAGCGGGCCGGTCGGGCTTCTCCCGCTTGCGCCGCGCACCCAACTCGTCGCTTTCGGCAGAACTCCGTGCCGGTGACAGGGAGCATCCCGCGCAGAGCGAGTCGTGTTGCGGTATGGCGGCACTACCCTGATCGCCATGGCGTCTCTTTGGGCCGCATCGCTGCTATTGCTCTTCGCGGTCATCGCGGGTGGTTTCGCCTGCGTTGAAGCAGTCGGGAGCGGCGATTATCTGGTGGCCCTCGCGTTCGCTGCGATCACGCTGGTGTGCGCCGTGGGTTTCTCTGTGCCCTTCGTGTCTCGCCGCGTGAGGCAGTGGTGGTGGTAGCCGAGAGCCAGGCGATCACCGCGCTCGGTCGCCCGGCGTGTGTTCGCCGGCGTGGCCCCGGACGCTCGGGCGCCCGGGGTCACGCCGAGAGTGCTTACTCCTTGAGCGTGATCTTGACCTTCGAGCCCGGGGCGAGGATCTTGCCCGGTTTCGGGTTCTGCTTGCTCACCTTGCCGGTCTTGGCGGTGGCGCCTTTGAGCTTCTTGACCTTGCCGACCTTGCAGTCGCCCTTGCGGATTTTCTTCTTGGCCGCCTTCAGCTTCTTGCCCTTCAGCTTGGGCACTTTGCAGCCCTTGTAGACGAAGGCCTGGGCGCCGGTGGCACTGCCGGCTACGGTGGTAACGGTTACCGGCACCGCGCCCAATGTGCTGCTTGGCGGGGCAATCGCGGTTATCTGTCCTTCTGAGTTAACCGCGAAGCTCGCCGGGACCGATCCGAAGCTGACCCCGGAGACGCCGGCGAAATTCGTACCCGCGATCACCACGCTGGCCCCAGCGATCGGGCCTTCGGCGGGAGCGATCGAGGCGATCGTCGGGGGCGGGAGGAGGGATGCCGAGATGTTGAGGCGACCTTCCGGATAGGGATTTTCCGGGAAAGCGCTCGGAACCGTGAAAGAGCCACCCGCGGCCACATTTCCTTCATGCCAGCTGATCTGGTCCCCTTCCAACCCGGTTTCGAGAAAGCAGTCCGCCTGGGCTCCGGCTGACAGGAAGATGCCGAGGATATCCCCGGCCTGAACGGGAATGTTGACCGGGAACGTGTTCAGCCCGGGCGTCAGCGCGCGGGGACCGTCTTGGCCAACGACCAGGTAGGCTCCAGGCCCAATGGCGCGGTACACCTTCATGCCAAGTGTCTGACCAGGTTCCGTACCTACCTGAGTGCTCCAGGAGGTGATCACACCCGCGCCCGGGGCGCCATAGCTGTTTCCAGCCGCGACCGAGGTCTGCAGTTCGTCATACGGAACCCCGTAATTGCAGTTTTCCGCTGGCCTGCTCGCAGGCGCCAGCTGACCCACCGTGATCTGTGCGCTCGCGCTGGAGCTGACCGCGAGCAGCATCAACACTCCGCACAATGCCGCCAGAACGACGGCCCGATCACCCAAGAATCGCTTCATCAACCCTCCATTCGGTGTTTCCGATTAGTTGGGAACCCTAGCCGTAATAGAGGCGGCGACGAAGGGGCAGCTTCAGGCGGGGTACTAGGTGTTCTGGTAGAGCGGGCCGTCGCCGCCCTCGGGGGTGGTGAGGCGGCCGCCCTTGGCGGTGATCGCGCCGCACTGGACGCAGTTGGTGTAGTTGACGATCACGTCGATGTCGCCGGCTTCGGGGGCGTCGTCGGGGATCTCGTAGACGCCGGCGGGGCACATGTAGTTCCAGGTCTCGGCGATCTCTCTGCGGGACCCGCTTCTGCACGCGGATGTGGTTGGGGGCGTCGTCGCGGGTCGCGTTGCCGGTGATGAAGACGCTGGAGAGCTTGTCGAAGGTGAGCTTGCCGTCGGGCTGGGGGTAGCTGTCCTTCGTCTCGCCGATGAACATCGGCTGGGCGTCGTTGCGGTGGATCTTCCAGCGACCGCCCGGGAAACGGCCCTTGGTGGCGATCATCGAGGTGACCAGCCGGGCCGCCCTTGAGCAGGCCCTTCTGGAAGGGCTGGCGGGTGTTGCGCTGTTCGTAGAGTTCCTTGCCGACGAGCGAGTCGGCGATCGCCTCCTCGTAGCCGGAGAAGTCGTTGCTGTCCTGCTTCAGCGCGGCGTAGATCGGCTCCGCGGCGAGCATCCCGGACTTGATCGCGTAGTGGACGCCCTTCAGCGCCGCCAGGTTGACCATGCCGGCGGCGTCGCCGACTGAGCACCGCGCCCGGCATCGAGAGTTTCGGCATCGCCCAGTAGCCGCCGGCCGGGATCGCCTTGGCGCCCCAGCTGACCCGCTCGCCGCCCTCGAGGATGTCGCGCACCATCGGGTGGGTCTTGAACTGCTGCAGCAGGTCGTGGGCGGAGGTGGTGGCGTCGGCGTAGTCGAGGTCGAGCACGAAGCCGATCGAGACCAGGTCCTCGCCGGTCTTCTCGTCTTTCATCGGGTAGATCCAGGAGCCGCCGATCTGGTGGTACTTGGCGGAGATCTTCAGCGGCCAGCCGGCGACGGTGTGGATGACGCGGTCGAGCGGCTTCGTCACCTTCCAGACCTCTTTGACGCCGAGCTCCCAGACCTGCGGCTCGCGGCCCTCGTCGAGGCCGAACTCGCCGACGGCGGCGTCGGTCAGGTGGCCCCAGCAGCCCTCGGCCAGCACCGTCGCCTTGGCGGCGATGTCGGTGCCGGGCTCGAAGTTGCCCTGCTCCTCGCCGTCTTTGCCGCGGCCCTTGTCGCCGGAGCGGACGCCGACCACGGCGCCGTCGTCGACGATCAGCTGCGTCGCCGCGGTCTCGGTCAGCAGGTAGGCGCCGGCCTCCTCGGCCTGGGCCTGCATGTAGCGGCAGAGGGCGGAGACCGAGATCACCTCGTTGCCGTGGTTGCGCTGCGGCGGCGGGGGCGGGATGCGGAGCTTGCGCTTGCCGTTGGGGAGGAGGTAGATCGCCTCCTTCTTCACCTCGCCGAAGGCGAAGCCCTCCTGGCGCCACTGCTCGCGGCTGAGGTCGGGGAAGAGCTCCTGCAGCGGGCCGGGGCGCATGACCGCGCCGGAGAGGTTGTGGCCGCCGCAGGTTTTCGCCTTCTCGATCACCGCCACCGGGACCTCGCCGAGCTTCTCCATCGTCTCCGGGTCGTCGGCCAGCAGCGCCAGCAGGCGGTTGGCGCAGGCCAGGCCGGCGGTGCCGCCGCCGACGATCGCGACGCCGATCTCGATCCGCTCGTCCTCGCCGTCGAGGCCGCGCTTGACGAACTCCTTCTCGACGTCGACCGGAGGCGGGAAGTCCGCCGGGGAGACCTTGCCGTTAGAGCCTGCCATCGGCCGGCACTATAGCCGTTGACTGACGAGTCAATCAGTGCCAGATCGCACACAGGTGCAACGCGCTGCGGCCCCAGGGGGACCGGAAAACGTTGCAGTGCCCCGGACGCTCAGCTGAGCGTGGCGCCGACGCCGCGCCGGCGCAGCTCGTCGAGAACCTCGCCCATCGTCTCGACGTCGCAGGCGACGCCTTCGGGCCAGGACTTCTCGGGGTGCTCGTCGAGCGTCTTGTAGCCGTTGCCGCTGATGATCGCGACGACGGTGTCCTCAGGGCCGAGCTTGCCTTCGTTGGCGAGCTTCGCCGTGCAGGCGACCGTGGTGCCGCCGGCGGGCTCGGTGAGGATGCCCTCGGTCGCGCCCAGCAGGTCGATGCCCTCGAAGATCTCCTGGTCCGTCACCGAGGCGGCCGAGCCGCCGCGCGAGGTGACCGCGTCGACGACCAGCGGGCCGTCGCCGGGGGCGCCGATCGCGATCGAGTGGGCGGCCGTGTTCGGGGTCTGCGGCTCGATCTCCTCCGCGCCCTCGAGGATCGCGGTCGCGATCGGATCGCAGCCCTCGGCCTGGGCGACGTTGATCTTGGTCTGCGCGGTCTCGGCCAGGCCGACCAGCTCGAGCTCGTTCAGCCCCTTGTGCACGCGCGAGGAGAGCGTGCCGCCGGCGGCGGGGATGACGAAGTGGTCGGGCGATTGCCACTTGAGCTGCTCGACCACCTCGTAGGCCTCGGTCTTCGCCCCCTCGGCGTAGAACGGGCGCAGGGTGATGTTGGTGAACTGCATGCCGCTGGCCAGGGCCAGCTCGCGGCAGGCGCGGTTGGCCTGGTCGTAGTTGCCGTCGAGCTGGATCACCGCGGCGCCCAGCGCCCGGCAGGCGCGCGCCTTGCCGCGCTCCATGTTCGAGGGGTAGAAGACGTAGGCGGCGACGCCCGCCTTGGCGGCGAGCGAGGAGACGGCGGTGCCGACGTTGCCGGTCGAGACGCAGCCGATCTCGTCCTTGCCCAGCTCGAGCAGGCGGGCGACGGCCATCGAGACGACCCGGTCCTTGTAGGAGAGGCTCGGGCGCGAGGTGCTGTCGTCCTTGAGGTAGAGCTTCTTGAGGCCGAGCTCGGCGCCGAGCCGGTCGGCGTGGATCAGCGGCGTGCGGCCGCTGTAGCGGCCGACCCGGGCCTGGGCGCGGGCGTCGAGGATCGGCAGCAGCTCCTCGAAGCGCCAGATGTTGATCTCGCGCTCGGCCGGCGGGATCTCGCCGAGGCGCTGCTTCGCCAGCTCGTAGTCGTACTCGATGTCAAGCCCGTTGCCGCAGCCGTGGCACTTGAAGGACGTGTCGAACAGCGGGTAGGTGCGGCCGCAATCACGGCAGACCAGTTCGGTCGCGCAGGAGCGGGTGCGGGCCTCGTCGTTCAACATTGAATCTCCTCCGGACAAGAGTAAAGAAGTGGGCCCGCCCCGGCGGTGTCAGCTTCCGCGGGGCGGGCCCAACCTCCGACCAGCGCACTACTGGGCTCTGGCCTGAGCTACGGCTGCGTCGGGGCCTTTGACTGCGCTCCCCGGCGCGACTGTCCGGCGTGACCGGGTTTCCCAATGCCACGCCTCACGAGCGCCATGGCCCATTTACATGGCCGCCCCCCCTCTCCGGGGGCCAGGCTGCCAGAGGTGGGAGGGCGAAGTGGCCGCGTTGGCACCGGGCAGTGTCGCGAGCTGGAGGTGGGGCAATGCCCACGACACCGTCGCCTCCCTGATGCTCTTGTTACGGCCAACAACTCGACTCATGACTGGTCACTCCTTTGCCATCGCAAGGCGAGCCGCCCGGACTGGGTTCCCACCTCTCCACTTGGCGCTTGGTCGTCAGCGGGACTACGTATAACAGATCAACCACCTACTGGTCAAGTCTTTTTGGTGTAAATTTTAAAAAGCGCTGGTTTTTGTCCGTCACATCGGCACTCTGGCCCGGGGCTGCCAGGTGAAAGTGCGCACGGCGCCCTCGAAGCCGGCGTCCGCGAGGCTCTCTCGATCGGCAACCGCGGGCGCGCAACCGGCCTCGGCGACGGCGATCGTCGTGCAGCCCGCCGCGGCGGCGTCGCTGATGCAGCGGTGCAGGACGGCGCACTGTCCGCGGCCGTCACCCTCGCGAACCAGGCGCGAGGCGAGGGCCAGCACGGCAATGTCCTCGTGCAGGTGCATCACCACGTAGGCCAACGGCTCGTCGCCGTCGACGGCGCAGTAGCAGCGCCAGCCCGGCGTGCCCGGCAGGTCGAGGAAGAAGGTCGCGGCCCAGTTCGCGAAGCCGAGGCTCTCGGCCAGCGGATCGCCGAAGCCTTCGTCTTCGCAGGCGTCGACCCGCTCGTAGAGGTCGATGCCCGGCGGCGACTCGAAGTCCGGCGGCGAGCCGTCGCGCAGCAGCTTCACCGGCCCTTCATGGAGCAGGTAGTGGCGCTCCTGCAGCCACCGTTCGGCGGCCCGCTGCTCGGGCAGGCCGGTGGTCAGCGAGACGCGGAAATCGACATCGTGGCGTTCCATCCAGCGCACCGCCGCCGGCAGGTGGCCGTCCTCGACCGCGCCCGGTGCGCCCGCGCCGAGGATGAAGTTGAGCGCCGGCTCGGCCGCTTCCTCGGCGACGACGGCAGCCGCAACCGGACCGAACCGAACCATGTCGATCCCCAGGTCGACGACGGCATCCTCGCAGGCCGTATCCCAAAGTCCTCTCCAGAACTGCTTCTCGGCCTCGTCGAGAGCAACCGCGTCGAAAGCCGCGCTGCCTTCCGCTCCCACACCCGAACTATACGGGTCTTAGATGGGAACAGTCAAGGTTTTTTAGGACAAAACTGCTGCTCAGGGGGCGGCCGCGCCGACTGAGACGCCGCTCGGGTCGAGCCGCTCCGGCCAGGCCCCGGGCAGGCCCTCCCCGTCCTCCGCGCCGGCGCCCAGCAACAGCCCCTCGGCGGTATGCGGAGCAAACGGGGCCAGCGTCCGGGCCAGCAGCCTCAGCGCTGCTGCCTGGGCCTCCGCATCGGCCCGGCAAAGCTCGCCGCGGCGCTTGATCACGCGCTTCTCGAAGTCCTGGATGCGCTCGAAGAGCCTGGTCACGTTGCGCACCGCCTTGTGCATCTGCAGCTCCTCCAGTGTCGTCGGTGATGCGGGCGAGGCCGTTGTCGCACCACTTGCCGAGGCGCTCGCGCATGAACTCGGTGTCGGCCGCGGCCTCGGCGTCCTCGGGAGCGTCGGCGAGGCCGGCGAAGCGCGCCTGCGAGTAGACCCAGAGGTTGTGCAGGAAGCGCGAGGCGAAGCGCAGGGCGCCGTCGTTCCAGTTGAGCGTCTTGGCCGGCCCGGCGGCGTAGAGGACGGCGAGACGCACCGTGTCGGCGCCGTATTGCTCGACCAGCTCGTCGGGGTCGACGACGTTGCCGAGGTGCTTGCTCATCTTGCGGCCGTCGGCGATCACCATCTCGTGGAAGAGGCAGCCGCTGAAGGGCTCGCCGTGCTCCATGAAGGCGAAGGGGCCGATGTCGCGCAGGGCCTTGGTGACGACGCGCTGGTCGAAGACGAAGCCGCCGGAGTCGGCGCCGGCGACGAGCCGCTCGGAGGGCAGCCAGCGCTGCAGGTCGGGGTGGCTGAACATCTGCTCGGCCCGCGCCTCGGGCGGCACCGCCGAGGGCACCCAGAGCCAGAGCGCGTCGAAGTGGCAATCGAGGGTGTCGGTCTCGCGCTTGGCCGGCTCGCCGCAGCGCGGGCACTCGACGTCGACGAACTCGGCCCGCTCGGCCAGCGGGTTGCCCTCCCCCGTCGGCTCGATGTCGCGCGGCAGGACGACCGGCAGCTCGGCCTCGGGCACCGGCACCGGGCCGCAGCTCGCGCAGTTGACGATCGGGATCGGCGTGCCCCAGAAGCGCTGGCGCGAGATCGAGAAGTCGGCGGCGCGGTAGCGCACCGCGGGGCGGGTCTCGGGAGCCGGGCCGTCGGGCGTGGCGTCCTCCTCGGTGCCGGCGCCCGCCAGGCGCGGCAGGCGCGCGGCGAGCGCCGCGTCGGCCTCGTCGACGGCGGGGATCCCCAGCGCCGCGGTCGGGCCGTAGCGGGCGTCGGCCAGCGGCGAGACGATCACCGGCAGCTGGGCGCCCCAGGGCGCCGCCACCGCGGCGCCGGTGTCGATCAGCGGCACCGAGCCTGCGTCGCGGGCGCTGCGCTCCCAGCCGCCCGAGCGCAGCTCGCCGAGCTGCTCGGCGACGGCGGGGTCCGCGGCCCAGGCCTCGACCTCGGGGTGGCGCGGCGAGAGCAGCACGAAGCTCGCCCGCGCGACGGCGCCGGGGTGCGGGGTGAAGGCGGTCAACGCGGGGCCGCCGTCGCCGCCGCCGAGGTCGATCTCCACCCCGTCGCTGCGGCCGAGGATGTAGCGCTGGGTCGAGAGCGAGATCTCGTCCCAGTCGGGCTCCAGCTCGGGCAGGCGGGCGTCGTTCTCCTCCAGGTAGGGGGTGATGCGCAGGAACCAGGTCGGGCGGCGGATCAGGCGCACCTCGTTGTGGCAGCGCCAGCAGGTGCCGTCCTCGACCTGCAGCGCGGCGAGCGTCGTGCGGCAGTGGTCGCACCAATCGACGGTGGTATCGGCGCGGTAGATCAGGCCGGCCTCGAGCAGGGTGACGAAGAGCCACTGCGACCAGCGGTACTGGGCCTCGTCGGAGCTGTAGAAGACGCGCTCGTAGTCGAAGGAGAAGCCGAGCCGGCGCATCTGCTCGAGCATCCGCTCGCCGCAGCTCTCGACCCAATCGGCCGGTGGGATCTTGCGCTCGATCGCCGCCATCTCGGCCGGCAGGCCGAAGGCGTCGAAGCCGAAGCCGAAGAGGACGTCGTCGCCGCGGGCGCGGCGGAAGCGGGCGTAGGCGTCGCCGATCGAGTAATCGCGGACGTGGCCCATGTGCAGTTTGCCCGAGGTGAAGGGGCTCGAGGGCTTGATGTAGATCGAGCCCGCGCCGTCGCCCGGCTGCGGGCGTGGCGAAGGCGTCGCGCTGCGACCAGGCGGCCTGGCGCGCGGCCTCAATCTGGGCCGGATCGTATTTCGCTGTCGCGTGCTCATCTCGGCTCGCCTTCTCGCCTCGGGCGCTGACCCTACCCAGGTCGCGCGCGGGAAATATTTGACCAATGCAGAGCTCGGGGATTATGGTCTTCCTGGACGTCTACACTGATGTCTGTAACGCTTGTCCTCGGGCCGGGTTACGCGAGGACTGGGGGCAGGCAGACCCGAAGAGGGAGGTCCCAGTGACAGAGGGTAGAGAACTCGCCGCGGTCCTCGACGGTCGTTTGGACGACCGATTCGTGGACGAGGTGGTCGGTGCTGCCACCTACGCCCCGACCGGCGACGCGGTGCGCGACGCCGTGATGCGGGTGATCGAGTTCGCGGAAGAGGATCCGACGGCAACCCGAGAAGCACTTTGGGCCCTGCGCGGTGACGCGGGGGCGCTCGAAGGGCTCGAGCAGGGCCTGCCGCTGAGCCAGCCGAAGGCGACGCTGGCGCTCGGCGGTGCGATTCAGCTGGCCAGCACCGAGCTGGCCTCGGCGCAGCCGGACCTGCGTGGGCGCATGCCGGAGCTGATGCGCTGGCTGGAGGGCGACTGGTAGGCCGCTAGGCGGGCTTGCGGCCCGCGAAGAAGACCTCGAACTGGCTGTCCTTCGGCGGCCGCGGCTTGCCCGTCCCCTGAAGGCGCCGGCGAACTCCATGCCGACCGAGGCGTAGATGTCGGTCATCTCCTCGACCGAGTAGAGCCGCTGGCGGAACGGGATCGGCGCGACGCCCTCGAAGATCTCGCCGACGAGGATCGGCATCGTCGCGCCCTCTAAGTAGCGCGTGCGGGCGTCCCAGCGGTGGTCGATCAGTTCGACCATGCCGTCGCCGGCGATCCAGGTTTTCTGCGGCAGGTGGGTTTCGGCGTAGAGCACGTTGGGCAGTTGCAGCAGGTTGCGCCCGCCGGGGCGCAGGGCCGCGGCGATCACCTCGAAGCTGCGGTGATTCTCCTCCTCGGTCTCGAAGTAGCCGATCGCGCCGTCGTTGAGGTTGAGGACGAGGTCGAACTCCTCCTCGAAGGAGAGCTCGCGCAGGTCCTGCTGCAGGAACGAGGCGCCCTGGATCGACTTGACCTCGGCTTCTTCCACGGCGACCCCGATCAGGTCCTCGGCGATGTCCACGCCGACGACCTCGAAGCCGCGGCTCGCGAGCTCGAGCGAGTGGCGGCCGGTTCCGCAGGCGATGTCGAGAATGCGCCCGCCTTCCGGTGGATGCGTCATCGCCAGGGCGCGGTCTATTTCAGACTCGGTCTGCTCGGCCCAGGGGCGCGAGACCGTGTGCGAGACCGGAAACGCCGAGCGGTACCAGTCCTGCGGAATCTCGGTTGCGCTCGCCTCCCCCATTGCTCAGGAATATTAGCGAGCGGGAGACTGGGCCGTACCGATTGCCGGACGGGCCGTTTGAAGCGGCTAGGCGAAGGTCCAGAGCTTGTTGCCGAGGAAGTTGAAGGGCATCGCCACGGCGACGGCGATCGCCTGCGCGGTGAGCTCGCCCATCGCGGTGCCCGCCACCAGCGCCTGCAGGACGGCGAGGTTGATCAGCAGGGCGGCGACGCTGACGGCGAAGAAGCGCATCGCCTGGAAGCCGGCGTGGCCGGCGGCGGCGGCGAAGGTCCAGTGGCGGTTCCAGAGGAAGTTGTTGGCAAAGGCGACGCAGAAGGCGCCGATCGCGGCGATCGATGTGGTGGGCGCCGAGGCTGCCGCTGAGCAGGGCGAAGACGGCGAGGTTGATCAGGTAACCCGAGCCGCCGACGAGGCCGAACTTGACCAGCTGCCACCAGCTCGCCGGGCGACGGGCGGCGGCGCCGAGGCGGTAGGCGAGTTCGCGCGGCGCTCACGGCGGGCCGCTGCGGCGCTTGTCGAAGACGGCCGCGTTGCGAGCCGAAGCCGGTGCGGATCGACTCAGCCGTAGAAGGGGATCTCGTTGGGGGCGGTGCGCCATGTAGCGGGTCAGGGTGAGGCGCTCGAACCTTACCCGCGCGACGGGGTGGAAGGCGCGTGGAACGCCGGTCACGGCGCGGCCTTCGACGGTCGACTTGCTGATCACGTCGATCGTCGCGCACCGGCACCATCCCACTGTAGACGCGCACGCGCGTGGTCGTGCAGGTAGTAGCGCAGCGGGTCGGCGGCGAGCTTCCAGGTGACGATCGCGCGCGGGCCGCGCGACGGGCCGAGTTCGTCGACGATGCCGCGGTAGTCGGGGCGCTGCAGGTTCGGCGTCTGGGTGACGTGGACGTCGAAGGCGACCCAGTAGGCGCAGAGGACGACGGCGAGCAGCAGGCCGAGGCGACGGGCGCCGTCGGCGGCGAAGCCGAGCGCGGCGGCGATCGCCAGCGGCAGCAGGGCGGGCAGCAGGTTGCGCTCGAGGACGTAGTCCTTGCCGGCGAGGGCGGCGAGGAGGGCGAGGGCGCGACGCCGGAGCCGAGGAGCGAGGCCGAGCAGGGCGCCGCGGCGCTCGGCGGCTGCTGCCGCGCAGGGCGACGAGCAGCAGGGCGGCGCCGATCAGGATCGCGGGCAGCAGGGCGTAGCGCTCGCGCGGGGGCTCGGCGATCACGTGGCCGGTTTCGCCGATCAGGAAGCTGACGCCGGTCTGGAAGAAGCGTGTCGAGAGCGGCTTCTTCGATCCAGCCGATGTGGGTCGGGTTGACCTGGGCGGAGATCAGCGGGATCAGGGCGAGGCCGGTGAGGCCGACGCGGCCAGGGCCGGCAGGACGGCGCGCCAGCGGTCGCGCAGGGCGATCAGCAGCCAGAGCGCCTCGATCGCGACGGCGAAGACGGCGAAGTAGTGGCTGCAGAGGGCGAGCGCCGAGGCGAGCGCCCAGAGGGCGAGGTCGCGGCCCTCGCGGGAGCGGAGGGCGCGGACGAAGAAGAGCAGCGAGGCGGCGCAGAAGAAGACCAGGACGGCGTAGGAGCGGGCCTCCTGCGAGTACCAGATCAGCATCGGGTTGACGGCGACGATCGCGGCGGCGATCAGGCCGGCGCGGCGGTGGGCGAGCTCGGCGCCGATGCAGTAGGCGAGCGCCACCGTGGCGGTGCCGAAGAGGGCCGAGAGCGAGCGCAGGCCGACCTCATGGGTGCCGAAGGCCTTCGCCCAACCCCAGGCGAGCACGTAGTAGAGGGGCGGGTTGGACTCGCTGCCCCTGACCGCGTGCAGCATGTCGCCGAAGCTGCCGGGGATCACCCGCATCGCGGTGATCACCTCGTCGTGGTGGTAGCTCTGCACGTCGAGGCCGGCGAAGCGCATCGCGGCGCCGAGCGCGGTCAGGAGAGCCAGGGCCCAGCAGGGCGCCGTTGCGGCTGGGAGGGAAGCTCAAGGCGTGCAGGCGTCTTTCGGCATCGCGCGGCCGCGGGCCGAAGGAGGGCGGCGTCGCGGCGGCGCTGCTGCCCCACCTGCGGTTCGGGCGGGGGGACAGATCGAAGGCCAGGGTGCCGCCGCGCGAGAGCGCGCACCAGGTGGTCCAGGGCCTGCCCGCGGGGCGGCCGTTGAGGCGCAGGCTCGTTATGTAGGGGGCGCGGGCGGCGCTGAGGGCGACGCTGTGCTTCTTCTTCCCCTTGCCCCTGGCTTCCCGCGCCGTAGCGGTGATCGTCAGCCGGCGGCGGTGGGCGAGGGCGACCGAGACGTGGCCGAAGAGCGGGCTGCCGATCGCGAGGATGCCGACGCCCGGCACCTCGGGGTAGAGCCCGAGGGCGCCGAAGACGTACCAGGCCGAGAGCGTGCCGAGGTCGTCGTTGCCGGGGTAGCCGGCGGGCGAGGGGCTGTAGAGGCGGAGGCCGCGGCGCACCGCCGCCTGGGTGCCGTAGGGGCGGCGCAGCCAGTCATAGAGCCAGGGCGTCTGCAGGGTCGGCTCGTTGCCGAGCAGGGCGTGGTCGGCGTGGGTGCCGCCGGGGCCGGCGTTGAGCTTGCCCAGGAAGCGGCCGAGGCGCTCGGCGGCCTTCCCGGCCCTCCCATGCGCGCGGAAGAGCCCGGCCGGGTCGTGGGGGACCATCCAGGTGTACTGGGCGGAGTCGCCCTCGACGAAGCCGCCGCCGCGACAGGTTGTCGTATTGGGCTGGAAAGGCGCCGTTTTCGTAACGCGGCTCGATCATGCGGCTGTGGCGGTCGAAGAGCTTGCGCCAGTTGCCTGAACGCTGCATAAAGCGCGCTGTAGGTGGCCTGATCGCCGAGCGCTGCGGGCGGCGAACTGGGCGATCGCGAAGTCGTCGACCGCGTACTCGAGCGAGGTCGCGGCCGAGCCCCAGACGGCGTCGGGGCTGCCGTAGATCGAGTTGGCGTTGCGGGCGTTGGTGTCGAGGTCGAAGGGCACGTAGCCGCGGGCGAGGTAGGCGGCGAGGCCCTGGCGCTCGAGGTATTCGCCGTTGGCGCTGCGGCATTCGCCGTCGGCGCCGCGCAGCATCGCTTCCAGCGCGGCCTGGCGGTCGAAGGCGGTGGCGCCGAAGGCCGCGGCGGAGGCGATCAGCGGGTCGGCCGAGTCGCCGACCATCGTCATGCTCTGGCCGTTGGCGTAGGGCCAGCGCGGCAGGCAGCCGCTCTCGGCGGCGTCGGCGAGCAGCGAGCGGACCATCTCGGCGGCGCGCTGCGGGCGCGAGGATCGAGAGCAGCTGGATCTGGGTGCGGTAGGTGTCCCAGCCGGAGAAGTCGGCGTACTGGGTGCGGCCTTCGGCGCGGTGCAGGAGGCCGTCCATGCCGAGGTAGGCGCCGCCAACGTCGCTGAAGGTGCGCGGCGCCAGGCCGGCGTGGTAGAGCGCCGTGTAGAAGGTGTCGAGCAGGCGGGGCGGGCCGCCGCTGACCCGGATCCGTCCCAGCGCAGCTGGTTCCAGCGCGCCTTCGGCTGCGGCTGGCGACGGCGCCGAAGCCGTGGCCGGGGTTTTCGGCGGCGAGGTTGGCGCGGGCGTCCTCGACGCTGACGAAGGAGACGCCGACGCGGGCGGTGACGGTGCGGTTGCGGCGGGTGTCGAAGGTGGCGTAGGCGCCGGCGTCGGCGCTGGTCTTGCGGGTTGGCCGGGGGCGCCTGGCTGTCGCTTGCCGTCGTCGCGCCGGCGTTCAGCTTGTCTTCTTCCCAGGTGCCGTAGGCGTTGAAGGGCCGGTTGAAGACGGCGGCGATGTAGACGCGGTAGCGCGGGCGCTGGCCGCAGAAGAGGCCGCTGGAGGCGGTGCCGTCGATCTCGCGGTTGGCCGGGTCGATGTTGACCGCGGCGAAGTCGTCGGGCTGGGCGCTGCCGCCGGCGTTGATCAGGACGCTGGAGTGCGGATTGCGGGGGAAGGTGAAGCGGGCGATCCCGGTGCGGGTGGTGGCGGTCAGCTCGGTCTCGATCGCGCCGCCGCGGACCGGGTTGAGGCGGACCGCGTAGTAGCCGGGGCGGCCGCTCTCGTGGGCGTGGGAGAAGCCGGGCTGGAAGCGGCCGTCGAGCAGCGAGCCTGCGGCCGCGGGCGAGGATTCGATCGGCTCGGTGCTCGGCAGGAAGGGGAAGTCGCCGTAGAGCGAGCAGCCGGCGCCGGAGAGGTGGGTGAGGCTGAAGCCCCTGATGTGGGAGTCGCGGTAGTCGTAGCCGGCGCGGCCGTTGCGGTCGGCGGGGGTCGTGTCGGGGCTCCACTGGACCATGCCGAAGGGCGCCGCCGCGCCGGGGAAGTTGTGGCCGCCGCCGAAGCTGTCGTGGCCGGGCCGGGTGCCGGCGAAGACGTGGACGTGGTCGGCCAGGCCGGCCGCTGGGGCGGTCGGGGCGATGAGCGCGAGCGAGGCGAGCGCCGCGGCGATGAGGGTCCCTGCGCGTGCGAGCAAGCCCTCTACGTTACGGCGCTCGCTTAAGGTTCCCGCCAATCGTGAAGACGCGAAGCGCCGCTCTCATCGTCCTCGCCGCCGCCGCGGTGGTCGTCGCCGCGGTGCTGGCGTTGGGGGGCGGCAAGGAAGACGCCAAGGCCACGACGGCGCTGCCCGAAATCCCGGGCGAGCCGACGGTGAGCGTGATCTCGCCGCGCAGCGGCGCCCGCCAGTCCAGCCACGCGGTCGTGGTCAAGGTCAAGGTTCGCAACTTCGAGCTGGCGCCGCGTCAATTCGGCGGCGAACCGCAGCTGCACGAGGGCCACATCCGCTTCTCCCTCAACCGCGTCCCGGACTGCGTCTATCCAGCCAAGCTGGAACGGGCGATCAACAGCCCCTTCGGCAACGGCCGCCTGATCGGGCGCTCGTTTGACTTCGCCGAGTACTCCGGCCCCAACGGCGTCCTGGCCGAACGCATCGGCTCGGCCGGCAGCTACTCGCCGGCCACGCGCCCGGAGATCTACTACCACGCCCTCCCCCCCGGCTTCTACCGCCTGGTCATCACCCTGGCCCAGAACGACGGCTCGACCACCCCCTTCCACGCCGTAACGAACTTCCAAATCCTCCCCAAGCCCGGCCACGGCCCCAAGTGCGTGAACGGCAAGGTCCCCAGCGCCAAGGCCGCCGCCTTCGACTGAACCCCGCCGTTCCGGTGCGCCTTTTCCCCCTATGGCGGGGCAAAGGCGCACCGGAAGGCCGAGGGGGGCCAATACTTCACTTTGTATAGTGGGGTGACGTGCGCACTTACCGTCGTTTGATGGGGTTTTTGCGGCCTTATCGCCGCCAGCTTTGGGGATCCCTGGCGTTCGCCTGGGCGGCG
Organism: uncultured Solirubrobacterales bacterium; assembly: GCA_963774405.1. Classification (GTDB taxonomy): domain Bacteria; phylum Actinomycetota; class Thermoleophilia; order Solirubrobacterales; family 70-9; genus VRUE01. The sequence continues at coordinate 272,892 of CAVZEV010000002.1, forward strand.
ATGGGGATGACGGTGCTGATCCCCTGGCTGATCGGGCGGGCGGTCAACGCGATCCAGGACGGCAACAAGCCCGACCTGCTGCCGCTGGCGCTGGCGATCGTCGGCGCCGGGATCCTGCGGCTGGGGCTTACCGTCGTGAGGCGGCTGGTCGCGGGGCGGGTCTCGCTGGCGGTCGAATTCGACCTGCGCCAGCTCTTCTACGCCCACCTGCAGCGGCTCGAGCTGGGCTTCTTCGACGGCCAGCAGACCGGGCAGCTGATGTCGCGGGCGACGGTCGACCTGCAGGCGATCCGCTTCTTCCTCGGCTACGGGCTGATCTTCATCACCCAGAACCTGCTGACGATCACCCTGGTGACGATCGTGATGGTCGCGATCAACCCGCTGCTGGCGCTGATCGCGCTGATCCCGGCGCCGCTGATCGTCTTCACCGCCTCGCGCTACAACCGGGTCTCGCGGCCGGCCCAGCAGGAGGTCGCGCAGCGGATCGCCGAGCTGACCGCGGAGGCCGAGGAGAACATCTCCGGGATCCGCATCGTCAAGGCCTTTGCCCGCGAGGAATACCAGCTGCACCGCTTTCAGCGCGCGGTCGCGCGGGTCTTCGACCAGAGCATCTACTCGACCAAGCTGCAGGCCTTCTTCTCGCCGCTGATCGGGCTGCTGCCGCAGATCGGGATCGCGCTGGTGCTGCTGATCGGCGGCCGCGAGGTGATCGACGGGACGCTCAGCCTCGGTGCGTTCACCGCCTTCTACACCTACCTGCTGATCCTGGCCGGGCCGATGCGGATGCTCGGCGTGGCGATGGGGATGGCGCAGCGGGCGGTCGCCTCCGGCAACCGGCTGTTCGAAATCCTCGATCGCGAGCCCGAGATCGCGAGCCCGCCGGGGGCGCCGCCGCTGCCCGCCGGCGGGGGCAGCGTGAGGATGGAGGGCGTGACGCTGCGCTACGACGAGGTCGCGGCACTGAGCGAGGTTGATTTCGAGGTCGCGGCGGGGAGCACGGTGGCGCTGGTCGGGCCGTCGGGGTCGGGGAAGACCAGCCTGGTGGCGCTGATCGCGCGGCTCTATGACCCGAGCGAGGGCTCGGTGCTGGTCGACGGCGTCGACGTGCGCTCGGTCGAGGTCGAGTCGCTGCGGCGCGAGATCGCCTTCGTCAGCGACGAGAGCTTCCTCTTCAGCGCGAGCGTCGCCGAGAACATCGCCTACCCGCGCTCCGATGCGCCGCGCGAGGAGATCGAAGCGGCGGCGCGGCGCGCCCAGGCGGCCGGCTTCATCGAGGACCTGCCGGGCGGCTATGACACCGTCGTCGGCGAGCGCGGGCTGACGCTCTCGGGCGGGCAGCGCCAGCGGGTGGCGATCGCGCGGGCGCTGCTGGCCGACCCCCGCATCCTGATCCTCGACGACGCCACCTCCTCGGTCGACGCGACTACGGAGGGAGCGATCAAGGCCGGGCTGCGCGAGGTGATGGAGGGACGGACGACGTTCATCATCGCCCACCGCCTCTCCACGGTCTCGCTGGCCGACGAGGTGATCGTGATGGACGGCGGGCGGATCGTCGACCGCGGCACCCACGCCGAGTTGCTCGAGGGCTGCAGCTTCTACCGCGAGATCGCCGAGCACGGCCTCGCCGACTCGGTCTTCCTCCAGCATGACCTCGAGCAGCGCGAGGAGCCGGCACGCCTATGAGCCGGCTGCGCGACATCTGGCTGCTCTTGCGGGACGTTTTGAGACTGCTGCGGGGGAAGGATCAGCGGGGGCGCAAGATGCGCTGGATGCTCGGGCTGCTGCGGCCCTACCGGGGCAAGGTGGCACTGATGCTCGTCGCGCTGCTGGTCGCGACGGGGGCCGGGCTCGCTCCCCCCTACCTCGCCGGCCTGGCGGTCGACAAGGGCATCGAAACCCACGACGTCTCCGCGCTGGACTGGATCGTCGCCGCCTTCGTCGTCGTCGCGACGCTTTACGCGGTCTCCACCTACCTGCAGACCTACCTGGTCGGCTGGGTCGGCACGCGGGCGCTGCAGGACCTGCGCGAGCGTGTCTTCTCGCACCTGCAGACGATGTCGATCGGCTTCTTCACCCGGCGCAGCCCCGGCGTGCTGATCAGCCGCATGACCAACGACATCGAGGCGCTCAACCAGCTCGTCACCGACGGCGTGGTGACGATGTTCTCCAGTCTGCTGACGCTGGTCGGCGTGGTCGTGATCATGCTCGCGCTCGACGTCAAGCTGGCCCTGGTCACCTTCATCACCTTCCCGCTGATCGCGGCGGCCAGCGTCGTCTTCCGCATCGTCTCCCACGGTGCCTACCGCGAAACGCGCGAGCGGATCGGGGCGATCACCGGCTACCTGCAGGAGACCCTGAGCGGCGTGCGGGTGGTGCGCAGCTTCGGCCAGGAGCCGCGCCATGTGGACGCGATGACCGAACTCAACGAGGCCAACCGGGCGGCCAACATGCGCACGGTCTTCCTCAACGCCTCCTACTTCCCCGGGGTCGAACTGCTGGCCGCGGTCGGCACCGCGGCGATCCTGCTCTATGGCGGCACCCAGTCGATCGACGGGGCGATCCAGATCGGCACGATCATCGCCTTCGTCGGCTACCTGACGATCTTCTTCGAACCGATCCAGCAGCTCTCCCAGCTCTACACGACCTACCAGCAGGGGATGGCGGCGCTGGACAAGATCTTCGACCTGCTCGACACCGCGCCCGACATGGTCGACGCCGAGGGCGCGATCGACCCCGGCGAGCTGCGCGGCGAAATCGAGATGCAGGGCGTCTGGTTCTCCTACGCGGATGATGTCGCAGTTGACTCCGCAGAGCGGAAGGAAGTGCGACATCGGGAGGATGGGGTTGAGTGGGCGATGCGGGACATCAGCCTGCACGTGCCGCCGGGGCAGACGTTGGCGTTGGTGGGGACTACGGGGGCGGGGAAGTCGACCTTTGCGAAGTTGGTGGCGCGGTTCTATGACCCGCAGGGGGGCAAGGTGCTCGTTGACGGGCACGATTTGAGGGGGGTGCAGCAACTGGCGCTGCGGCGGCAGCTGGGGATCGTGCCGCAGGAGGGCTTTCTCTTCTCCGGCAGTGTGCGCGAGAACATCGCCTTCGGCCGGCCTGAGGCGTCGTTGGAGGAGATCGAGGACGCGGCGGCGGCGGTCGGCGCGACCGAGTTCATCGCCGCCCTGCCGGAGGGGATCGAGACCGAGGTCGGCGAGCGCGGCGTGCAGCTCTCGGCCGGCCAGCGCCAGCTGGTCGCCTTCGCCCGCGCCCTGCTCGCCGAGCCGCGCATCCTGATCCTCGACGAGGCGACCTCAAACGTCGACGTGCGGACCGAGAAAACGATCGAGCAGGGCCTCAACCACCTGCTCGCCGGCCGCACCGCGATCGTGATCGCCCACCGCCTCTCGACGATCCGCCGCGCCGGCAAGATCGTCGTGCTCGAACACGGGCAGATCGCCGAGGCCGGAACGCACGAGGAGCTGATCGAGGCGGGCGGACCGTACTCGCGGTTGTACGGGGCGTGGGAAGAGAGCTCGGCGGCTTAAATGCGCACCCCGTTGGGTGCGCTATCCGCATACAACGGAGTTCGGATGCGTTAGCCCGCGCCTTCAGCGCAAGTTTTGAAGCCGTAGGCCCCAGCGAGGCCTTGAAACATGCTGAGACCCGAGAGAGAGCCCGACTCTGCCCGTCTCAAGGCAGCGGGGCCACCACCACGTTCGGCAACCGACTTGACTTCAGCCTCAGCCTGCGCGAGCGCATGGGCGGCGGTGGTGTATTCGGCGTAGGAGTACTCGGTTTCCCGGGGGACACCAAGAGCCAAGAGGCGCTTGATCATGGCGCTGGTGAGGCCGGCATAGCGAAGAGCTTCCTTGGCGGGGCCCTCCGCATTGAGCGATTCCGTGATGGCGTAGGTCTTGGCGCAGATCGCATCGCCCTGTTCGATCAGCTCGGCCTTGGTTAGCGCTCCCCCATCAGAGCCCGTCGTCGCGGTGGACGAGGCGCCCCCTCCTCCGCCACCGCAACCGGATACGAGCAGAACCGCAACGGGCAGCAGGACGAGCCAAGGTTTCATCAAAAGATTTTTATCAGTTGACGACTCAGCCGGGGCCGATGCCGCCGGAGCTGCCGCTCCCCGTGCCGCCGCCTTCGGGGGCGCCGCTGCCGCCGCCTTCGACGGTGCCGCCGGCGCCGCCGGTTTCCGGAGCGGGTTCGGGGGCCGCTTCAGCTTCGGCTTCGGGTTCGACGACTTCGGGTTCGACCGCTTCGGCTTCCGCGCCGCCGCTTTCGATTTCGCCCGATTCGGCGCTGGGGCCTGAGGTGGCCGGGGCGCTGGGCGCTTCGCTGCAGTCTTTGAAGCCGTATTCGCTGGCGGCGTTCTGGAACGATTCGAGCGCTTCGGAGGCGTTGGATTCGGCGGTTTCGAGGCCGGCCGTTTCGCCCCGCTCGGAAGCGAGTTTGACTTCGTCCTCGGCTTTGGCCAGTTCTTCGGCGGCGCTGGAGAATTCGGCGTAGCCGGCGGCTTCCTGCGGTGTGCCGAGGTTGTTGAGGCTGGCGACCATGCCGCTGTAGAGCTCCGCAGCCTGGGAGGCCGGGCTGCTGTTTTCGTTTTCGCTCGAGCCAACCGAGCCGACCGCGGCGTTGACCTCGGCGCAGATTGCGTCGCCCTGTTCGATCAGCTCGGCCTTGCTCAGCGCCCGCGGCGCCGCCGTGGTGGTCGCGGTCGATTCACTCGAATCGCTGCCCCCTCCCCCACCGCAACCGGCGATCAATAGAGCGACCGCAGGTAGAGCAAAGATCCATGTGCGACGAGGGCTCACGAGTGGGGCGAAACTAGCAGAGCGATTAGACGGCTCAGCAGCTATTTCGCGAGCGTCGCTTCCGGGCTTTTCTTCGCTGCCCCCGCCCACCCCAATTGTCGGTCTGCGCGTGGCAGTTGCCGCACAACAGCTGGAGGTTCTCCAGGCGGTTGTCTTCGCCGTCGCCGTTGATGTGGTGAAGCTCCATGTTCAGCGGTTTGCCCTGCCAATCGACGATCCCGCAGACCTCGCACCGATTTTCCTTCAGGCCGGCCGAAATGAGTCGGGCCTTGAGATGGGTACGACTGGTGGCCTTGCGCCCGACAACCAAGTATTCCTCGATCGGAGTCTCAGCCGGACGAGGGACAACGTCGCCTCGTCTTGCCGCCTCGTGCCAGCTTGCCAGACAGAATCCGAACCTCGTCATGCATTCTCGAACCGAGAGACCAGACTCATAAGCCCGGCGGACCTCTGTCCAGTCATAGCGTTTACTGGCGCCGGCGTTTGGCTCGATCCCCAGCCTGCGTGCGTGATAGGAGACGGTCGGCGCGGCAATGCCGAGGCGCCGAGCGATCTCCGCCTGGGGCACTCCCTCGGCCAGGAGGGCGGCGACCTTCCCGCGAGTCTCGCCAAGCGGGCGCCCTTTGGTGGCCGGCTCTCGAGGGAAGACGTCGCCGCGGCAGACCGCCGCATCCCAGCTGCTGGACGAAAAGCCAAAGCGCCGCTTGCATTCCTCGATCGAGTTACCTGCTTCGTAAAAGACGCGAACCGCCTGCCAATCGACGGGCGACCTCGCACGCGCCCTCGACGGGAATCCGACCTGGGCCGCATACCGTGACACAGTCCCGCGACCAAGCCCCAGCCTTCGAGCGATTCGGGAGCGCGATTCACCGGCCGCGAGTGATCGCCGAATCTCCTCCTTGAGGTCCATCATGGGAACGTATGTTCGCAATCGAACCGGACGCCGCGAACTCCGGGGCGTGGAATCGAACCACGGCTTCCAGGACCAGAACCTGGCGGGCTGCCTAGCTACCCCACCCCGGATCAAGAAGCGGAGAATCTATCTCAAGACTAGGTGATCGCGGAGAGGTCGCTGGCGGGGTCGGCGATCTGGGGCTTGGCGGCGGAGACGTCGGTGCGGGCGGCTAGGAGGCGGCGGGCCTCGGCCAGGTCTTCGGGACGCTCGACGCTGAGGGCGCCGGCTACGCGGCCGTCCTCGAGGTACCAGACGGAGAACTCGCCTGCCTTGGGATCGCCGCGCCAGATCGCCTCGTCCCAGTCCTTGGCGGGGCCGACGTACTCGAGGCTCGCCCAGTCGGCGAGGTCGCTGAAGAAGTAGGGGACAACCTCGTAGTCGGCCTCGGCGCCGAGCATGTTGCGGGCGGCGTGCATGCCCTGCTGCATCGCCACGTCCCAGTGCTCGACGCGGATGCGGCGGCCGTGGATGACGCTGTCGTAGGAGCAGCAGTCCCCGGCGGCGTAGATGCCCGCGGCGGAGGTCTCGAGCTTGGCGTCGCAGACGATGCCGTCGTCGACCTCGAGGCCGGCGCGCTGGGCCAGCATCGCGTCGGGGCGGACGCCGGCGCCGACGACGACCGCGTCGCACTCGATCGCCCTGCCGTTCTTGGTGAGGACGGCGCGGACGCGGCCGTCGCCCTCGTAGGCCTCGAGCTCCTCGCCGCCGTGGATCGTCACGCCGCGCGACTCGAGCAGCTCGTGGAACCAGCGGCCCGCCTCCTCGCCGAAGCTGCGCGAGAGGGCGACGTCCTCCATGGTCACGATCGTGCACCTGGTGCCCTGGGCGGTCAGCGAGGCAGCGACCTCGGCGCCGATGTAGCTGCCGCCGATGAGGACGACGTGCTGGGCCGCCTTGGCGTCGGCGCGGATCGCGTCGGAGTTGCCGAAGGCGCGCAGGTAGTGGATGCCCTCGTTCTCGGCGCCCTCGACGCGGAGGATGTTGACCATCGCGCCGGTGGCGATCAGCGCCTTGTCGAAGCTGACCTCGTCTCCCCCTTGCAGCTTCGCCGTGCGCGCGCCCGGGTCGAGCGACATCACGTTGGTGCCGGTCAGCAGCTCGACGCCGTTCTCCTCGTACCACTCGGGCGGGCTGACGTAGGCGCCGGCGCGCTCGGCCTCGCCGCGCAGGTACTCCTTGGAGAGCGGCGGGCGTTCGTAGGGCGGCTCGGGCTCGCGGCCGGCGAGCAGGATCGAACCCTCGGCGCCGCGCTTGCGCAGCTCGGCGGCGCAGCCGGCCGCGGCGAGGCCGCCGCCGATCAGCAGGAAGTCAGCCTGGCGCTCAGCCACCGCCGTCGCCCGAGCCGTTGCCGGGAGGAGGGACCGAACATGTCCTTGAGCTGCTCCTCGTGGCCCGGGTCGAGCACCGCCAGCACCTCGTCGCCGACCTCGAGCACGGTGTCGGCGACGGGGACGAAGCCCTTGCCGTTGCGCAGCACCGAGATCAAGAGGCTGCCTTCGGGCATTTCGAGGTCGCCGACACGCCTTCCGGTTACCCCGGAGTCCTTGCCGAGCAACATCTCGATGATCTCCAGCTGCTCCTCCTGCAGGTCGAGCAGGTGGACGAGGCCGTACTCGGGCACCTCGTGCTCGAGCAGGCGCGGATCAGGTCGGTGGCGGAGACCGAGGGCTTGATCCCGAGCAGGTCGAAGTGGGGCTTGTTGCGCGGGTTGTTGACCCGGGCGATGACGCGCTCGACGTCGTACTTCTCGCGCGCGACCTGGCAGATCAGCATGTTGTCCTCGTCGTCGCCGGTGACCGCGATCAGCATGTCGGCGCGTTCGATCCCGGCCCGCTCCAGCACCCAGAGCTCGGAGGCGTCGCCGTAGGAGACGTTGTGCTCGAGCTCCTGCTCGACCGTCAGGTAGCGGCGGCGGTTGTTCTCGATCACCGTCACCTCGTGCTCCTTTTCGAGCAGCTCGCGGGCCAGGTTCCAGCCCACCTTGCCGGCGCCGACGACGATGATGTACATCAGGAGGCCTCGCGGACGGAGCCCTCGCGGACGGCGCCCTCCAGCATGTCGATCGCGACCCGGGTCGGGCAGACCGTGTGCAGGCCCTGGCGCTCGTACCACTCGGCCCGCAGCGGGTCGAGGATGCGGGCGATCACGGTCGGCACCTTGTAGCGGCGCTGGGCGATCTGGGCGATGACGATGTTGGTGTTGTCGCCGTCGGTGGAGGCGATGAAGGCATCGGCGCGCTCGATCCCGGCGGCCACCAGGGCGTCGGTCTCCAGACCGGCGCCGACGGTGAACTGGCCGCCGAGGTCCTCCCAGCCCTTTTCGAGCCCGACCTCGAGCCGCGCGTGGGACTCGGGGTCCTCGTCGAGGCAGGAGACCTCGTGCCCCTCGCTCAGCATCGAGCGGGCGACGGAGGAGCCGACACGGCCACAGCCGACGATCAGGATGAACACGAGCGGGAGTCTAGTCGGGCCGCGGCGGGCGGCGGGCGGCCCCCCGGCAGGCCGCTCCCAGGCAGCCGCCGACGGTTGCCTGGGAGGAAAGACTCTGGTAGGAATAGGAGGTATACCGGTACTTTGCAAGTACTTCACGGGTTCAAGGGAAGTCTTTTAAAAAGAGGGAGAGAGGGGGAAGCGGCTTCACCGCGCCTGCGGGTGGCCGTGCCTCGCACCCGACCAAAGGGAGGTTTGAGATGGGAAGTCTGAGAAAGAGGCTCGAGGCAAGCGGTCCGGGCGTGGTCATCGCGGTGATCGCGCTGATCTTCGCGCTCGCCGGCACGGCCTTCGCGGCCGCCAAGCTGAACGGCACCCAGAAGAAGGAAGTCAAGAAGATCGCCAAGAAGTACGCGGGTAAGCGGGGCAAGACGGGACCGGCCGGCGCGAACGGGGCTCCGGGCGCTCAGGGCCCCGGCGGGCCCCGGGGTCCTGCCGGCGCTCGGGTCGTGCCGGCCCGACGGGTCCGACTGGTGCTACCGGGACCGCGGGTACAGCGGGCGCCAATGGCAAGAGCGTCGAAATCGTCGGTGAAGGGCCGGAACTCTGTGAAAAGAGCCCCACCGTCAAAGTCCCGGGTGTGACCTATGAAGTCGAAGAAAGCGGCGTCGAAAAAACGATCTGCGACGGTGCCCCCGGCGAAGACGGCTCGCCTTGGACGGCCGTGCGGCCTCCCCCCAGGAGCAACCGAGGCGGGAACCTGGGCTGTGCAAGGAGAAGGAGAAGAAGTCTATACAGCCCTACCGTTCTCGATACCTCTATCTGCATCCATTGCACCTAGCCATGTCCACATCAGTGGCGAAGCAGGATTCGGCACTATCTGCACCGGTGGGATTGATAATGCCTCCGCCAAACCCGGCGAACTATGCGTCTACATCTCCACTCAAGAAGGAGCCACCTCACCGTCGGTCTGGCAGGCAAGCAATAACTCAGAAGGAACGAGCAGATCAGGGGCGTTGCTCGTATTCAATATGAGTTCAGGAGGCGTCGCGGTTGGCTCATATGCGGTCACCGGCTGCGGCACGGGATCCCCTTGTCCTTGATCGGACTCCGACCGATGCTAGTCCTGACCCACCAGTAGCGACCTGAGAAGGATCTGCCGGGAGCGTCCTCCTGACTGATGAGAATGCGGTTTGCGACAACCCACTCATAAAGTCAGGAGGACACCCGGAAGGTGAAGATACAAACGACAGCACAGGCCGAGACGGCCAGAGATGCCGCGCTCGGCGTGCAGGGTGAGCTGCCCGCGGCCGATCCCTGCTGCTCGCAGGACTGGGCCATCAGCGCTTCGGCGATCGGTGACAATTGAGCTGACCAAGGACATCGCCATCGGTGGATTGCGATACCTGGGTGACGAGCTCGGGGCGTATATTCGCGCGGGATGCCCTACTCGATCGGCGCATAGATGGCCCAAAGAATCCCCCGCGATGAATCGCTGAGCCGCGTTCACGGCGTCGGCGCCCTCTTCGCCGCCGCCTACGGCAACGTCGGCTCCTCGATCTACTACGCGCTCGGCGTCACCGCGGCCTTCGCGCTCGGCCTGACGCCGGTCGCCTTCGTCATCTCCGGCCTGATCTTCGCCGCCACGGCGGCCACCTACGCCGAGGCGACCGTGATGTTCCCCGAGGCGGGCGGCTCCTCGAGCTTCGCCCGCCACGCCTTCAACGAGATGGTCAGCTTCGTCGCCGCCTGGGGGCAGATGCTCAACTACACGATCACGGTCGCGATCTCGGCCTTCTTCGTGCCCCACTACCTGGCCGTCTTCTGGCCCTGGCTGGGGGATAGCCCGGGGGACATCATCGGCGGCGCCGTGCTGATCGTCGTCCTCGCCCTGATCAACATCCGCGGCACCGAGGAGTCGGCCAAGCTCAACCTGATCCTCGCCATCGCCGACCTCGCCACCCAGGTCGTCCTGGTCGGGATCGGCCTCGTGCTCGTCTTCAGCCCCCAGGTCCTGGTCGACAACGTCCACCTCGGCGTCGCCCCGACCTGGAGCGACTTCGCGCTCGGCATCGCCGTCGGGATGATCGCCTACACCGGCATCGAGACGATCTCCAACATGGCCGAGGAGGCCCGCGACGCGGCGCGGACGATCCCCAAAAGCGTCGGCCTCGTCGTCATCGCGGTGCTCGGCCTCTACCTGCTGATCCCGGTCGTCGCGCTGTCGGCGATGCCGGTGGTCAAGGACGCCGCCGGGCACTACGCGACCGCGCTCGGCTCCAAGTTCGCCGACGACCCGATCCTCGGCATCGTCGAGAACCTCGGCCTCTCCTCGGGCCCGACCGAAGTCCTGCGCTACTACGTCGGCGTGCTGGCCGCGGTGATCCTGCTGATCGCCACCAACGCCGGCCTGATCGGCGTCTCCCGCCTCACCTACTCGATGGGCCAGCACCGCCAACTTCCGGAGGGCCTGCGCCAGGTCCATCCCAAGTACCGCACCCCATACATCGCGATCCTGATCTTCGCCGCGATCGCGATCCTCACCCTGATCCCCGGCCAGACCGACTTCCTGGCGACGATGTACTCGTTCGGCGCGATGCTCTCCTTCACGATCGCCCACGTCGCGGTGATCCAGCTGCGCCGCCGCCAGGGCGAGGCCGAGCGCCCCTGGAAGCCGGCGCTCAACTTCCGCGCCTTCGGCACCGAGGTGCCGCTGACCGCCGTGCTCGGCGGCCTCGGCACCTTCGCCGCCTGGATCGTCGTGATGGCGCTCAACCCGCGCACGCTGATCGTCGGCACCGGCTGGATGGCGCTCGGCATCCTCGTCTACGTGCTCTACCGCCGCAACCAGGGCCTGCCGCTGAGCGAGACGGTCAAGGTGCTGACGCCGGAGCCGCTGGGCGTGGAGGAGATCGAGTACCGCAGCGTCCTGGTCGCCTTCGAGGACGACCAGCCCTTCTCCGAGGAGGTGGTGGCGACCGCGATCAAGCTCGCCTCCAAGCGCCGCCGCGGCATCCACGTGCACTCGATGCTGACCGTGCCCACCCATCTGCCCCTGAACGCCGAGCTGCCCGAGCAGGAGGGCGCGGCGCAGAGCAAGATCGAGCAGGCGAAGCTGATCGGCGGCCGCCGCGTCACCGGCCACGTCGAGCGCGTCCGCCCCGGCCAGGCGGGCTATGACATCGCCGAGGAGGCGAAGCTGATCAACGCCGCCGCCGTGGTCGTCGGTCTGCGCCACCGGGGTGGCCGCCCCCTCTACGACAAGACCCTGCAGACCGTCCTCGGCCAACGCCCCTGCCGCGTAATCGTCGTCTCCGACCAGGGCGCCGGGCGGACGGGCGAGCCGACCCCCGCAGTCGCATAGCCGTCACACATCCCTGACATTCTGCGCACCACACGCGCGTCCGGTCCTGGCAGCGTCTGGGGCATGGCACCTCACCTTGGACTTGGCGAGATTTTCGCGAGCGGCTTTTCGGGCACAATCGCATCGCTTGTCGGCCTCACCGGGCTCATCGGCGGCGCTGGGCGCTACGGCGCGATTCTTCGCGGCAAGAAGCCAAGCGAAATTGACCATGCGACTGCGCGGGGCTTCTTTCTAGGCCTTGGGGTTGGATGCCTTGCCCTTCTCATCGAATCCACCACGTAAGCTAGGATGTAGACAGAATGCTTCGCATCGCTCTCATTTACGTCGCGACCTTTGCCGCGACGGCGGTCTTGGTTCTCTCGCTGAACGCGCTCAACGCGGGGAGGGCGGTATCAGTCGCCGTATTTGCTCTATTTGCGATATCGGTCGGCTTTTCAATTGGCTACTTCGTCGATCGCATGCCCGAGATGCCTCGCCCGTGGCGAAGGCAAAGCCGCCCAGCGCCCCCACACACCTAGAATCCCCTCGGTGCCCCCTCCCGAGCGGATCTATCAGGGCTCCGTGCGGGCCTTCTCCGTCGTCTTCATCGCGCTCGGCCTGTTGATCCTCGTCAGCACGCTCGTCAACGGCGGCGGCCCGCTCTCGGTCGGCACGCTGCTCGGCATCGCCTTCCTGGCCGTCGGCGCCGGCCGGCTCTGGATAGCGTCTCGTACGTGAGCACCGCCACGCCGGACGAGAATTCGCAGCAGCAGGCCCAGCAGCCCTCCAAGCCGCGGCTGGAGCCGCTGCTGCAACGCGCCACCGGCGTGCCGGGGCTCTTCGTCGCGGTCTACTCGGCGGTCGGCTTCTCGATCTACTTCTCGCTCGGCGTCGTCGCCGACCGCGGCCTCGGCCTGACGCCGCTGATCTTCCTCGCCGCCGGCCTGCTCTTCGTCGTCACCACGCTGAGCTACGTCGAGGGCGGCTCGATGCTGCGCGAACGCGGCGGCTCCTCAAGCTTCGCCCGCAACGCCTTCAACGAGCTCGTCGCCTTCATCGCCGGCTGGGCGATCCTGATCGACTACCTGATCGTCGCCGCCCTGGCCGCGATCTCGGTCCCGCACTACCTCGAGCCGATCTCCCAGGACTTCTCCCATGCCGGCCTGGAGATCGGCATCGCTGCCGCCGTGATCGTCGCCGCCTGTGCGCTCAACATGCTCAACATCACCGGCCGCAGCCGCGAGCGGCCGTTGGCGGTCCTCGCCCTCGCCGACATCGCCCTGCAGGTGGCCGTGATCGGCGTCGGCGCCCTCGCCGTCTTTCACCCCGACCGCCTCACCGCCCAGCTAGACCTCTTCACCAGCCCCGACTTCCACCAGATCGTCTACGCCTCTGTGGTGGCGATGCTCGCCTACGCCGGCATCGAGGCCGCCTCGGACCTCGCCCCCGACATCAACGTCAACCCGCGCGACCTGAAGCGCATCGTCTCGGTCGGCGCCCTCGCGGTGCCGCTCGTCTACGCCGGCATGGCGGCGATCGCGCTGATGGCGGTGCCGGTCGTCGCCGGCCCCGACGGGCCCGAAACCGCCCTCGGCCACCGCTACGTCGAGGCGCCGGTTCTCGGCGTTGTCTCCGCCTACCACCCGGCTTGGGTCTCCGACGCGATGCGCTGGCTGGTCGTCGTGATCGCCACCCCGGTCCTCTTCTGGGCCGTCACCACGGCGCTGCTCGGCGTCTCCCGCCACATCTACACGCTGGCGATCAACCGCCAGATCCCCAGCTGGCTGGGCAAGCTCAACAGCCGCCACGCGACCCCGCAGGTGGCGATCGCGATCTCCGGCGTGATCGCGATCGGCCTCGTCCTGCCAACCAACGTCAAGTTCCTCGCCGGCCTCTACGCGTTCGGCGCGATGCTGGCGATCACTATCGCCCAGCTCTCGATTCTGCGCCTGCGCGTCACCCAGCCCGACCGCCCACGTCCCTTCCGCGTCCCCCTCGACGTCGGCTGGCGCGGCGCCCGGCTGCCGCTGCCGGCGCTGGTCGGCGGGATCGTCAGCGCCCTCGCCTTCGTCAGCGTCCTCGCCTACCACGAAACCGCCCGCTGGGTCGGCCTCAGCTGGATGACCTTCGGCCTGCTCTTCTACGTGGTCTACCGCAAGGGCTTCGAGGGCACGACGCTGACCAAGCGCGTCACCGTCACCGAGAGGGCGCTGACCAAGCAGGTCCCCGAGGCCGCCTTCCGCAACATCCTCGTGCCCGTCTTCGGCAGCCGGCTCGACGACGACATTGTCTCCACGGCCGGCCGCCTCGCCGCCGCGGAGCAGGAGGAGGCCTCGAGCGGAGACGCGGAGACCCGGCTCGACCTCGTCTACGTGATCGAGGTGCCGCTGACGCTGCCGCTCGACGCCGAGCTGCCGGCCGAGATCGAGGAGAGCGCCCAGCGCGCTCTCAAGCGAGCCAGCGACGTCGGCGAGGAGTACGAGGACGTGAAGGTGACCGCCGAGGTGGTGCGCTCCCGCGGCGTCGGCGCCGGCATCGTCGAAGCCGCCCGCCGCAACGGCTCGGAGGCGATCGTGATCGGCGGCGAGCCCCCGACCAAGATCAAGGGCGGCGCCACGCTCGGCGGCATCGGCGCCGCCAAGCCGGCCGAGATTGGCGCCGCAACTGAGTACGTGCTGAAGAAAGCGCCGTGCCGGGTGCTGCTGACGGCGCCGCCGGAGGTGGCATCTTGAGTCGCCCGCGATCGAGAGTGGAAGTGCCCCTCTCGCGTTTACAGGGGATCTCGATGTAGTCGAAGGCGGTGCTGACAGCTCACGCCGGTGGGCCAGGAGCGAAGACCGCCCCCGGGCGCCGGGGGTCTCCCCCCGGCGCCCGGGTTGCCTCTTCTCAGAATTCCCCGCCTCTAGGGGTTTTCTTCGTCGTTTTTGTTGACGGCGCCGCGCGGAGAGCTGGAGACCGTGTTTTCCAGGATCGCCACGTTGTGGCCCGCGGCCGAGGGCAGGCCGGCGGCGAGGTTGATGATCGGGTCGAGGATCAGTTCGACCAGGAAGCCGCCGCAGCCGCTGGCGCCCGGAGCCGACCAGGCGTTGTCGACCAGCTTGTTGCCTTCGACCTCGATGATTTTGCCGCCTTCGAGCAGTTCGGCTTCGCCGCCTTCACCGCTGATCGGTTCGGTGCCCGCCGGCGGGGTGGTTTCGCCGCTGGTCAGGTTCCAGATGATCGGGTTGCTCGAGGACCCGACGTAGCAGCCGCTGCCGAGGAAGGGGTTTTCCAGGTGCACCTTGATCGGCATCTTCAGCGCCACGCCTTCTTCGCCGGCGAGGTTGAATTCGTTGACGAGGACTTCGTTGGCGGGCTTTGCCAGTTCGAGCGTCGAGTTGAGGCCGGTGAGGCCGTTTTCAAAGACGACTTCGCAGCTGAGCCGCAGGAAGAAGTCTTTGATTTCTTTGCAGTTGATGATCCCGGCGAGGCCGCCCGGGACCGGCTGGGGGGTTTTGGAGAGCGTCACTCCGTTGCTGGCGGCGAACATTTTGCCGAACCCTTCTTCGTCCACCGCGCTGACGCCGCCCTGCAGGGTGACCGGGTTGACGATCGGCACTTTCTTGGATCCGAGCAGGACTTCGCCGGAGTTGGTCACCGAGTAGAGGCACTTTTTGACTTCGGTGTTTTTGTAGGGGCACTGGGCGAAGCGGGTGAAGGCTCCGGTCAGTTTGGCCTGGGCGCTCGCGCTCATTGCGAGCGCCGCCAGGGCCGCGATCAGAAGGGCCACCAGGACCCTTCCCTTGCTGTGCGTTCTCATATCTCCCTCTCTGTTGATTGCTTGCTTGATGGGTGGAAGAAGCTTTCTAGCCGCGGGTGTAGGTGGCGGGATAGAGGCCGACGTTGCCCGAGACGTCGAGGATCCGCTTGCGCAGTTCGCGGGCGTCAAAGCCCGGGCTCGGCGAGAGCGCCCGCGGCAGCGCGTAGAGGGCGAAGAGGTAGGTTTCCGACCCCTCGGGGCAGATCTCATAGCCCCGCTTGCCGGCGCCGTTGGTGCCCACGATCGCGCCCTTGGGCAGCTTGCCGGCCTCGATGCCGCTCAGGGCGGGGTCAAGGCCCGCCACCGCCCAGTCGACGAAGAGGCGGCCGTTGACCGGCGCCAGGTTCATCGCGTAGAGGATCAGTTCGGCCGTGCCGCCCGGCACGCCGCTCCAACTGAGCGCCGGCCACCGATCGGGGCCGTCGCAGGTATAGGCGCCGGCGAGGGGCGCGAGGCCTTCGGTGCCGGGGGGAAGCGAGGGGCTGGTGAGGCTGATGTCGGCGACGGTCGCTTCGGCGATCTCGGCCGGGGTCGGGGCCTGCTCGCGGGTGCCCTTTGGCTGGGCGATGCGGGTGGCGTGCCCTTGGCCGCCCTGGCCGCCCGGCGCCGCGCCGGGCGCCGGGCGGCCCTTTGCCTGCTCCCCCGCGCCCCGTTCCTGTCCTTTTTCCTGCCCCTGTCCTTGGGCGCCCGCGGCGGTGCCCGCGGCGCCGGTGCCTCCTTGCGCCGCGGCGGCAGAGCTCGCCGTGCTCTTTGCTTCCCGGGGATCGGAGGAGCCGCCCCCGCAGCCGCCGAGGGCGAGCGCCGCCAGCGCGAGCGCCAGGCAGAGCCCGGCGCCCGCGCCCCTGGCGGAGGGTGCTGCTATGAAGCGCTGATCGCCTGTTCGCGATGCCACTGGAACGCTTCGGTCGGGAAGAGGCCGTTCCATTCGATTTTGGTCGACATGGCTTTCAGCGACGTCCCCGTAGCGGTGAGTGTGCTGTTGTTGAACGTGGCGGTTTCGGCTTCGTTGCTGATCAGGCCGCCGGCAGAGCCGGTGACCGCGATCAGGGTTTCAGCCACAGCGCATTCTTCGCCGCTGTAGAGGATTCCCACTTTCACCCCTTCGATGACGATGTAGGGGGAGGAGGAGACCGTGGTCAGTTTCGATGTCCACGGCAGTTTTTCGGCGCCGATTTTTTCCACCGAGCAGACTTCGCTGTCGGTGGTGCATTCATAGAGAGGAAGTTCGGTCACTTCCCCCTTGCCGGTGCCGGATTCGTTTTTGATCGTCAGCTTGTAGAGGAAATTTTCACATTTCGTCGTCAGTCCCGGGATCGTCAGCGAGCTGTCGAGAGCCCCGCCGAGGATCACTTCGGAGCCTTCCAGCGATTTGCCTTCGAACTTCCATGTCGGTGCCGCGCTCGCGCTGGTGGCGAACATCGTGCAAAGCACCGCCAACGCCGCCAGGGCGGCGCCAATAGCTTTTGCCTTGGTTCTCATCGTCTCATCATCTCCTTGCGCAGTGCTCGCCTTAGGGGTGTTCTTCATTGTTTTTGTTGACGGCGCCCCGCGGAGAGCTGGAGACCGTGCCTTTGAGGATCGCCGTGTTGTGACCGGCGGTGGTGGTACCGAGCTGCGCTTTGATGATCGGGGTGACGAGGAAGGAGAGAATCCCCCCGCAGCCCGTCGGCGCCGGCGCCGACCAGGCGTTGTCGACCAGTTTGTTGCCTGTGATCTCGATGATTTTGCCGCCTTCGAGGATTTCGGCTTCGCCGCCTTCGCCGCTGATCGAGGTGTTGGGGGCCGGCGGACTGGTTTCACCGCTGGTCAGTTCCCAGATGATCGGGTTGGTGGATGACCCCACGTAGCAGTTTTTGCCCAGGAAGGGGTTTTCCAGGTGAACCTTGATCGGCATCCTCAGCGCCACGCCTTCTTCGCCGGCGAGATTGAATTCGCTGACGAGGATTTCGTTGGCGGGCTTTGCCAGTTCGAGCGTCGAGTTGACCCCGGTCAGGCTGTTTTCGAGGAAGAATTTGATCAGCAGTTTGACCAGGAACGGCGAGGAGGCTTCGGGCACGATGCCGAGCAGCCCGCCGGGCACGTTCTGGGGGACTTTGGCAAGCGTCACCCCGTTGGTCGCGGCGAACATTTTGCCGAACCCTTCTTCGTCCACCGCGCCGATGCCGCCCTGCAGGGTGACCGCTTTTTCAATCGGCACTTTCTTGTTGCCGAGGATGACTTCGCCCGATTCGGTAACCGAGTCGATGCACTTTTTGACTTCGGTGTTTTTGTAGGGGCACTGGGCAAAGCGGGTGAAGGCCCCGGTCAGTTCCGCCTGGGCGGAGCCGGCCAGGCCAAGGGCGGCGAGCGCGACGACGAGCATCGCCCCGCACACCACCCTCGCTCTGTGCTTTTGCATGAGTTTCATCTCCTGTCTTCATTGCTCGATGGACTGGGACATAGAACTGCCGATGGAAGCTTGGCCGGGGCGCTAGCGCCCTCCCCCCTGTGGTGCTTTGAGCGCTTCTTGTGCTTCTTGTTGCACTGCGCCACCAGCTTGGGCTTGCTGTCTGAGACCTTGCCGTTTTGGCCGTCGAGCTTGAGCGTGGCGCGCCAGGTGCCCTTGCAGATGTCGGTCGAGTTCTGAAAGAGGCCCTTCTTGGCCCCCTGGGCGTTGAAGATCAGCTTCGTGATCGGGGCGTCGGGGACCGATTCGAAGCGCACCCGCAGGCCGCCGTTGACCGAGTCGACGCGCCCCGCGGCGTCGATCTCGAGCGGCTGGTAGGGGGGGCCGTGCAGGGCGACCACCAGGTCGGGCAGCTTGTGGTTGGAGGAGCGCAGGTAGGCGGGGCCCTGCAGGGGATAGTCGACCAGCGGGCTCCAGACCTTGACGTGGCCGTAGATCGAGCCGCGCGGGCACTGTTTGGCGGCGAACTGCACGCGGGTGCAGATCGTGCGGAAGTGGGCCTGGTCGATGAACTCAGAGCGCGGGAAGGCAAAGGAGACCTTGGCGGTGTTGGCTTCGCCCGCCTTGGCGGTGAAGACCGCTTTGAGGCGGGGGTGGGCGCCGCGGTGGGTGCGCCCGTAGAGGCGCACCTTCATCTTCGGCTTGTAGGGGAGGGATTTGCAGCCGCCGGCCTGGAAGCGCTCGGAGATCGGCGCGGCGGCGCCCAGGCTGGAGATCGCCTGTCCGGCGAATGCCTTTTCAGCGCAGGAGGTCGGGTTGAGGGTGAAGTTCGGCCGCCCGGCCCGAAGCGCCACCGAGCGCAGGTCGAGCGGCACCCCGTCGAGGATCTGCGGCAAGGGGTCTGAGACGGCGCGGACCTCGGCGCTGACGGGGTCGATGTAGGTGGCTATGCGGGTCACTACGTTGCCCAGATCGAAGGGGCCGGCGACGGCGGGGACGATCGCGACGATGCTGATCGGGGCGCCCTCGTAGGGGCCGGCGAGGTAGGCGCGGCCGGTCGTGTAGTAGGGGTTGGGGCCCGCACCGGCGGCGCCGGTGACCGTGCCCACTTCCGAGCCCGCGGGGCAGCTCGGGGTCGGCGAGCTCGGCGGCGCCCTTCTCGGGGGCTTCGCGCGAGCGCGCCTTGGCGATCTGGGCCTCGGTGCAGGTGCCGACCCCGGCGAGCCTTGCGATCAGGCCCTTGGGCATGCTCGCTTCGATCCTCGAGAACCGCTGGGTGCCGTCGGCCCGGGTGAGCTTGAAGATCAGCGGGCTGTATTTCCCGGCGGCGGGGCTCTCGGTGCCGGCGGAGAGCTTGGGGGCGTTTGGCAGCCCGGCCTCGCCGCTCGGGCAGGGGCCGCCGCCGGGGGCGGCGGAGATCGCAAAGCTCGATTCGGGGAAGGCGTCCCCTCCTTCGGGGGCGCTCCAGGGGATGAGGTCGGTCTCGGTGGTGTAGGTGGTGCAGGCGGGCGGGGTGATCAGGGAGCCGCGGGCGCCGCCGAAGATGTGCACCGCGATGTCTTCGATCGGCTGCTCGGGGTTGTCTTTGAAGTAGGTGGTGATCCGGCCCGTATGGGGGTCAAGCGCCCCTTCCCCGGCGAGCTTGGCGACGATCCCGGTCTTTTTGTCTTCGATCGCGAGGTAGACCGCGACCAGCGAGCCGAAGGGGTTGGCGAAGGGCCGGGCCAAGTAGACCGAGCCGTGCAGCGCTTCCGGCACCGGCTTGCCTTCGGGGTCTTCTTCGACTTCGTGGGCTTCGTTTCTGGCGACCAGCAGCGGGGTGCTCGCTTCCAGGGTGCCGATCTTGGCCTGATCGGGGCAGCTCTGGGGCTCCTTTGAGAAGTCGAGGCGCCCGGCTTCAGCGCCCGTCCCGACTTCGCCGAGGAAGCCGATCTGGGCCTCCGTGCAGGCGCCCAGGCCGGCCGCCTGGGCGGGGTTTACCGCCAGCCCGGCGGGGAAGGTGACGGCGGCGTCTCGCAGCGGCGCGGGCGAGCGCGAGCCGAGTTTCATCTCGGTGGGCTGGTGCAGGGAGAAATCGAGG
>CAVZEV010000003.1:0-108706 GCA_963774405.1 uncultured Solirubrobacterales bacterium
GCTTCAGCCTGCCCATGGATAGCTCGCTCAGTTTCGGGTCTACCGCCTATGACTGTGTCGCCCTATTCAGACTCGCTTTCGCTACGGCTCCGCTCATCGCTTAACCTTGCCACAGACGAGTAACTCGCCGGCTCGTGATGCAAAAAGCACGCCGTCACACCCGAAGGTGCTCCGACCACTTGTAAGCTTACGGTTTCAGGTACTATTTCACTCCCCTTCAGGGGTGCTTTTCACCTTTCCCTCACGGTACTAGTTCACTATCGGTCACCAGGTAGTACTTAGCCTTGGAGGGTGGTCCCCCCAGGTTCAGACCACGTTTCACGGGTGTGGTCTTACTCAGGAACATCAATCAGCAGATCAGTGCGTTTTCACCTACGGGACGATTGCCCTCTGTGGTGCGAGGTTCCACTCGCTTCGGCTAACACCTGATTTTGTAACTGCTGCCGAGCCGGCACGGCTCGGGCATGACGTCCTACAACCCCCGACAGGCAACGCGTGCCGCTTACACCTGTCAGGTTTGGGCTGATCCCTTTTCGCTCGCCACTACTAAGGGAGTCTCGGTTGATTTCTTTTCCTCGGGGTACTTAGATGTTTCAGTTCCCCCGGTTCCCTTCTCGCGACTATGTATTCACTGCGAGATAACACCGCATTACCGGTGCTGGGTTTTCCATTCGGAGATCCGCGGGTCAAAGGCTGTTCAGCGCCTCACCGCGGCTTATCGCAGCCGTCCACGTCCTTCATCGACTCCTGGTGCCAAGGCATCCACCGTAAGCTCTTACTATCTTGACGGTGAGCAACCCACACATAAATGTGCGGGTCGTTAATTAATTTACCCTGACAATCCGCACAAGGCGGATTCTCAATGTTGGTCTTGTGCAGTTTTCAAGGTCCACCGAGGCGCACACGACGACGGACTGCCGCCGGCGGTCTCTCAAAACTGAGCAGCGTACCCAGTGCCATGAAGACACTGGGGAGCCCGGTCGACGTTCTAGAGAAATCTCCCTAGAAAGGAGGTGATCCAGCCGCAGCTTCCGCTACGGCTACCTTGTTACGACTTCACCCCAATCACAAGTCCCACCTTCGACGGCTCCCTCCAAAAGGTTAGGCCACCGGCTTCGGGTGTTACCTGCTTTCGTGGTGTGACGGGCGGTGTGTACAAGGCCCGGGAACGTATTCACCGCGGCATTGCTGATCCGCGATTACTAGCAACTCCACCTTCATGGAGGCGAATTTCAGCCTCCAATCCGAACCGAGACGCACTTTATGGGATTCGCTCCACCTCGCGGTATTGCTGCCCTTTGTATGCGCCAATGTAGCACGTGTGTAGCCCTGGACATAAGGGGCATGATGACTTGACGTCATCCCCACCTTCCTCCGGTTTGTCACCGGCAGTCTCCTATGAGTCCCCAACTGAATGCTGGCAACATAGGACAGGGGTTGCGCTCGTTGCGGGACTTAACCCAACATCTCACGACACGAGCTGACGACAGCCATGCACCACCTGTGATGGTGTCCCGAAGGAAAACCGTGTTTCCACGGCGGTCACCAACATGTCAAGCCCAGGTAAGGTTCTTCGCGTTGCGTCGAATTAAACCACATGCTCCGCTGCTTGTGCGGGCCCCCGTCAATTCCTTTGAGTTTTAGCCTTGCGGCCGTACTCCCCAGGCGGGGCACTTAGTGCGTTAGCGACGGCACGGGAGGAGTCGACACCTCCCACACCTAGTGCCCATCGTTTACGGCGTGGACTACCAGGGTATCTAATCCTGTTCGCTCCCCACGCTTTCGCGCCTTAGCGTCAGTACCGTCCCAGCGAGCTGCCTTCGCTATTGGTGTTCCTCCTGATATCTGCGCATTCCACCGCTACACCAGGAATTCCACTCGCCTCTTCCGGACTCTAGCCCTGCAGTATCCATCGGCTTTCAAAGGTTGAGCCTTTGACTTTCACAACGGACTTACAGGGCCGCCTACGCGCGCTTTACGCCCAATGATTCCGGACAACGCTTGCTCCCTACGTATTACCGCGGCTGCTGGCACGTAGTTAGCCGGAGCTTCTTCTGGAGGTACCGTCAATCCACACGGCTATTCACCGGTGAACCTTCGTCCCTCCTGAAAGAGGTTTACAACCCGAAGGCCGTCTTCCCTCACGCGGCGTTGCTGCGTCACGCTTTCGCGCATTGCGCAAGATTCCCCACTGCTGCCTCCCGTAGGAGTCTGGGCCGTGTCTCAGTCCCAGTGTGGCTGATCGTCCTCTCAGACCAGCTACCCATCGTTGCCTTGGTAGGCCGTTACCCCACCAACAAGCTAATGGGCCGCGAGCCCCTCCCAATGCGGAGGCCGAAGCTTCCTTTAGTACACAGGCTTAAGTCCGTGTACCACATCCGGTATTAGCCCGAGTTTCCTCGGGTTGTCCCGGTCATCGGGGCAGGTTACTCACGTGTTACTCACCCGTTCGCGGCTTTGCCCCAGGGCAAGCCCTGGTTCGTCGCACCACTTGCATGTGTTAAGCACGCCGCCAGCGTTCGTCCTGAGCCAGGATCAAACTCTCCGTGAAAGGTACTTCTTACAGAGAGCTGTCATGCCTGGCAAATTGCAAATCGCCGGGTACACATACTCGGCGACCGGCATGACGGGTAAATCAGACCACCCGGCGCGCTGGCGCACCGAGTGGATCGGGCTCAAACATCCCACGAACACGAATGTCCGCGGGGTGCACGCTGCTCAGTTTTCAAAGACCGCTGCGCCATTCACGGCGGGACTCGCCGCTCCTTACGCACGGGCCAGGCCAGGGCCTTGCCCAGAAGGACCGGGGAGTATAGCGCTGTGGCGGCGGTTTGCCTAGCCGGTCGCCTGAAGGCGGCGGAAGCGGCGCTTGCCGGCCTGCAGAACCCGCCCGTCGAGCGCGCCCAGAGCCAAATCGAGCGTATCGGCGGGGATCGGCTCGCCGTCGAGCCTCGCCCCTCCCTGCTTGATCAGGCGCCGCGCCTCGCTGGAGCTGATGCCGAAGGCGGCGGCCATCAGCGCCGGCAGGTGGACCTCGTCGCCGTTCTCGCCGGCAAAGGGGCCGAGGTCGAACTCCTCGACCTCGTCGGGAGTGCCGCGCTCGACGAAGAGCCGGTTGAAGTGCTGCTCGGCAGCCTCCGCGGCGGCCCGGTCGTGGAAGCGCTCGACGATGCCGCGGGCGAGGGCGCGCTTGGCCTCGCCCGGCGGCGCGCCCGCGGGGGGCTCGGCGCCGAGCACGAGGCGGAAGTACTCGGGCATCGCCGCGTCGGGCACCCGCATCGTCTTGCCGAACATCTCCTCCGGCGCCTCGGTGACGCCGATGTAGTTGCCCAGCGACTTGCTCATCTTCTTGGTGCCGTCGGTGCCGACCAGGATCGGCATGGTCAGGATCGACTGCGGCTTCTGGCCGTAGGCGGCCTGGATGTCGCGACCGAAGAGCAGGTTGAACTTCTGGTCGGTCCCCCCCAGCTCGACGTCGGCCTCGATCGCGACCGAGTCATAGCCCTGCAGCAGCGGGTAGAGCAGCTCCAGGGCCGCGATCGGCGCCCCGGCCGCGAGGCGCTTCTGGAAGTCGTCGCGCTCGATCAGACGCGCCACCGTGGTCTGGGCGAGCAGGCCGAGCAGCTCCTCGGGCTCCATCCGCAGCCACTCGCTGTTGAAGCGCACCTCGGTCCGCTCGCGATCGAGCAGCTTGAAGGCCTGCTCCTGGTAGGTGGCGGCGTTGGCCTCGATCTCCTCCGGCGAGGGCATCGGTCGCTGCGCCGAGCGGCCGCTCGGGTCGCCGACCCGGGCGGTGAAGTCGCCGACGATCAGCACCACCTGGTGGCCGGCCTGCTGGAACTCGCGCAGCTTCTCCAGCACGACCGTGTGGCCGAGGTGGATGTCGGGCGTGGTCGGGTCGATCCCCAACTTCACCCGCAGCGGCGCCCCGGCGGCCAGCTGCTCGGACAGCATCCCCGCCGGCAGCACATCGACCGCGTTGCGCGTCAGGTCCGCCACGGGCCCAATGCTAGACTGCCGCCTCCGCTCGGCGGCCCGAGCCGCCCACCGAGTCGCGAGCCCTTTGATGGCAGTCCTTGGACTAAAGCCCCGACGGCGGGGTGGCGAGGTTCCGCCGCCAGCGCCGCCAGCCCCCCCTGAGAGCAAGCGCAAGCCGCGCTTGAAGAAGCTGCGCATCCTCTTCGTCCTGCTCGGCCTCTCCGTCCTCGCCCTCGTCTCGATGATCTTCGGGATGATGGCCGCCGTCTCGCAGGACCTGCCCGCGATCTACAACTTCGCCCAGTACAAGGCCTCGAAGAACAGCGAGGTCTACGACTCCTCGGGCCAGCCGATCGGCACCCTGACCAGCGACCAGAACAAGATCCTGCTCACCTCGGGCCAGATCTCGCCCAACATCAAGAACGCCGTGGTCTCGATCGAGGACGCCCGCTTCTACGAACACAGCGGCGTCGACTTCCAGGGCATCGCCCGCGCCCTGGTCAAGGACGTGCTCAGCCAGAGCGCCCAGCAGGGCGCCTCAACGATCACCGAGCAGTTCGTCAAGAACGCGCTGGAAGCCGAAGGCAGCCGCACGATCCTGGAGAAGTTTCGCGAGGCGGCCCTGGCCTACCGGCTCGAGCGCCACTGGACCAAGGACAAAATCCTCACCGAGTACCTCAACACGATCTACTTCGGCGAGGGCGCCTACGGGGTCGAGGCGGCGGCCCGCACCTACTTCGGCAGCGCCCACCCCGGCTGCGGCACCCCGGCCGAGCCCTGCGCCTCGGTGCTCGAGCCCTGGGAGGCGGCGACCCTGGCCGGGATCATCGCCTCGCCCTCGGCCTTCGACCCCAAGGTCTACCCCGAAAACGCGCTTGGGCGGCGCAACCTGGTGCTGGAAAAGATGCTCGAACAGGGGTACATAACCCAGCAGCAATATGCCGAAGGGCGCCAGCAGGCGCTGCCCGCGCCCAGCGACATCTCGCCGCCCACACTCGAATCGAAGGCCCCCTACTTCACCGCCTGGCTGCGCCAGCAGCTGGTCGAACGCTTCGGCGCCTCGAAGACCTTCTTCGGCGGCCTCAAAGTCAAGTCGACGCTCGACCTGCGCCTGCAGGGAGCGGCCGAAGAATCGGTTCGCTCATATCTCGGCTACTCGCCTGCCACCGCCTCGGTGGTGGTGCTCGACAACCACACCGCCGGGATCAAGGCGATGGTCGGCGGGCCCAACTTCGAAACCAAGCCCTTCAACCTCGCCACCCAGGGCCACCGCCAGCCGGGCTCCTCGATCAAGCCCTTCACGTTGATCACGGCGCTAGAGGAGGGCATCTCCCCCTACACGAGCTTCGAATCGGCGCCACAGTACATCCACTACGGCAAGCACGGCCAGGAAGTCTTCGAAGTCCACAACGACGAAGACTCCTACCTCGGCTCCTGCGACATCGTCTGCGCGACGACCTACTCCGACAACTCGATCTACGCCCAGCTCGGCCTCGAGGCGCTGAAGGGGAAGACGATCCAGGACCGCACCCACTCGATCGCGGCGACCGTCCACAAGGCCGGCTACGCGGACCCGATCTCGACCAACCCCTCGATGGTGCTCGGCGGCCTCGAACTCGGGGTGACGCCGCTGGGCTGGACCTACGCCTACTCGACGATCGGCAACAACGGCGACCGCGTCAGCGGCACGCTGGCGCCCCGGCCGGGCGACAGCCCCGTCTCCTACACCCAGGTGACCGACCGCGAGGGTCACACGATCAGGGGCGGCGAGAACAACCCGATTCACCACCAGGTGATTCCCGAAGGCGTCGCCGAAGAAGCGAAGAGCATCCTCGAAACCGTGGTCAGCAGTGGCACCGGCACCAACGCCCAGGTCGGCCACTCGGGCCAGTGGGGCAAGACGGGGACGACCGAGAACAACGGCGACGCCTGGTTCTGCGGCGGGGTCGAAGACGAAGTGACCGCCTGCGTCTGGGTCGGCTATGCCGACACGACGACGCCGATGACGACGCTCTACAACGGCGGCCCGGTGATGGGCGGCACCTTCCCGGCGCTGATCTGGGCCAGCGTGATCTCGGCCTGGGAGGAAATCAAGGCCGAACGCGCCGCCGAAGCCAGGGAAAGGAAGGCCAACAAGGGCGGGTCGGGCTCGTCCTCCTCCGAAAGCCCGACCTACACGGCGCCGGAATCCGCCGAAGAAGCCGAAGCGGCGCCAGAACCGGAAGCGAGCGAACCCGAACCGGCGCCCGAAGAAGAAGCTCCTGAAACCGCGGAACCGGCCGAACCCGCGGAACCGGCGCCGGCCGAACCGGCCGCACCGTCGAGCGGCGGCGGCGTCACCGCCGGATAGGCGGGCTCGAAACGTAGGGACTGTCGGCGGCGGCGAAGCGCCAGGGGCGCTCGACCGCCTTGGTGATGCCGACCCGCGGGCCGGTCAGCACCTCGGGGGCGTCCCCCTCGGGCGGCTGAATCAGGAAGGGGGCGCGGCTGAGGTCGGCCCGGTTCTGCTCGAGGCCGATCCCCAGCGCCTCGGTCAGCTTGCCGGGCCCCGAGCAGAGATCGCGGTCGGGCCGTTCGCCCCGGCGCTCCCTCATCTGCGCCAGGCCTGCGGTCGGCTCCAGCGCCCGAATCAGCACCGCCGCCGCCTCACCCTCGGGTTCGGCGACGAAATTGAGCAGCGAGTGGATGCCGTAGGAGAGGTAGACGTAGGCGCGGCCGGGCGGCCCGAAGAGGGCCTCGGTGCGGTCGGTGAGGCCGACGTAGGCGTGGCAGGCGGGGTCGTCGCGCTCGTAGCTCTCGGTCTCGACGATCATGCCGCCGCAGCCGGCGAAGAAGAGCTGGCAGCCGATCAACTCGCGGGCGACGAGGTGGACAGAGCGATCGAAGAAGTTAGCCCCCAACCGCCCTGCGAGCGGTTGGGCCCGGCCCTCAGACCCTGCCGCCCGGCTATTCACGCCCGCTCTTCGAGCACCCGCGCCCTGACCGCGTCGAGCGTCTCGCGCGCCTCCTCCAGCTGCGCGGCGAGCGGAACCGAGCCGGTGCCGCCGGCGATCTTCTTCGACTCCAGCCAGCTGCTGCGGCGCAGCACCTCGTAGTAGGAGTCATCGAGCTGCTCGGAGCGCTTGCGCAGGTCCTCGGCGCTGAGCTCGGAGAGTGACTTGCCCTGCTCGACCGCGTCGCGGACGAGGCCGCCGACGATCCCGTGCGCCTCGCGGAAGGGTACGCCGCGGCGGACCAGCAGGTCCGCGACCTCGGTCGCCGCCAGCATCTCGTCGCCGGAGGCATCCTCCATGCGGGCGCGGTCGAAGCAGATCCCGGCCAGCATCCCGGCCGCCGCGTCGAGGCAGGCCTCGACCGTGTCGATCGCGTCGAAGAGTGGCTCCTTGTCCTCCTGCATGTCCTTGCCGTAGGTCAGCGGCAGCGCGTGCATGACCCCGAGCAGGGTCGCGTAGGAGGCGGCGACCCGGGGGCTCTTTGCCCGCAGCAGCTCGGCCGAGTCGGGGTTGACCTTCTGCGGCATGATCGAGGAGCCCGAGGAGAAGGACTCGTCGAGCTCGCAGAAGCCGAACTCCGAGGAGCTCCAGATGACGATTTCCGAGCCCAACCGCGAGAGATGCATCGCGCAGCTGGAGGCGGCCGAGAGGTAGTCGAGCACGAAGTCGCGGTTGGAGGCGCCGTCGATCGAGTTGTGGCTGACGTGCTCGAAGCCGAGGTCGGCGGCGACCGCCTCACGGTCTATCTCCCAGTTGACCCCGGCCAGCGCACCGGAGCCGAGCGGCATCACCGAGGCGCTGTCGAGGGCGAACTGGAAGCGCAGCACGTCGCGGGCGAGCATCCAGAAGTAGGCGAGCAGGTGGTGGCCGAGGTAGACCGGCTGGGCGCGCTGCAGGTGGGTGTAGCCGGGCATCGCCCAGTCCCTGTGCGCCTCGGCGAGGGCGAGCAGCTGTTCCATCGTCGCGCCGCAGAGCTCGATCGCGCGCAGCGAGTGGGCCTGGACGACGAGGGCGACGTCGGTCGCGACCTGGTCGTTGCGCGAGCGGCCGGTGTGGAGCTTGCCCGCCAGGGCGCCGATCTCCTCGCCGAGCAAGCGCTCGATCGCCATGTGGATGTCCTCGTCGGCGTCCTCGAACTCGAAGCCGTGCTCGGCCATGCGCGCCTGCACCCGGTCGAGCCCGGCCTCCATCTCAGCCAGCTCGGCGGCGTCGAGGACGCCGAGGCGCTCCAGGCCGCGGGCATGGGCACGAGACTGATCGAGGTCGTAGGCGGCCAGCTGCCAGTCGAAGGGCAGCGAGCGGTTGAGGCGCCAGAAGCGCGGATCTGGATCCTTGCGGAAGCGGGCCATGAGCGGGCGATTATTCCCTGATTTCGCCCTGACCGACCGCCCTCGCCAGCTGCTGACAGACGCGGTCCACCTGCGCCTCGCTGAGCGAGGGGAAGAAGGGCAGCGCCAGCGAGTGCGCCGAGGCGGCTTCGGCGACCGGGAACTGGCCCTCGCCGTAGCCGAGCTCGCGCAGGTGCGGGAAGAGGTGGATGCAGGGCAGGTAGGCCTTGCTCGCAACACCGCGCTCGGCCAAGCGGGCGATCGTCGCGTCGCGGTCGATCTCCTCGTCGAGCCGGACGACGTAGACGAACCAGCTGCGCCGCTCGGACCCGCGGACGGCGATCGGTGCTTCAACGCCCTCGATGTCCTCCAGCCGCTCGGCGTACATCGCCGCGACCCGCTCGCGGGCGGCCAACATCTCGGTCAGCTTCTCGACCTGGGCGACACCGAGCGCGGCGGCGAGGTCGGAGAGCCGGTAGTTGAAGCCGAGGCCGCCGTGGTCGAGCCAGCCCATGTCGGCGGCGCGTCCCTGGTTGCGCTCGCTGCGCAGGCGGGCCGCCACGGTCGCATCGCCGGGGACGATCATCCCCCCCTCCCCCGTCGTCATCTGCTTGTTGGCGTAGAAGGCGAAGGTGGCGAGGTGGCCCCTGGCGCCGACCCTGCGGCCCTCGCAGTCGACCGCGCCGAGCGCCTCGCAGGCGTCCTCGAGCAGGCCGAGGTCGTGCTTGGCCGCCAGCGCCTCCAGCTCGGGCATCGCCGCCGGCCAGCCGAAGATGTGGACCGGCAGGATCCCGGCCGTGCGCTCGCCGACCGCGGCCGCGACGGCCTCCGGGTCGAGATTGAGCGTGAGCGGGTCGACGTCGCAGAAGACCGGCCGCGCGCCCTCATACAGCAGGCAGTTGGCCGAGGCGACGAAGCTGAAGGGGCTGGTCAGCACCTCGTCGCCCTCTCCCCAGCCGAGCGCTCGCACCCCCAGATGCAAACCGGTCGTGCCACTGGAGACGGCGACCGCGTCCTCGACCCCGAGCCACTCGGCGAAAGCGCGCTCGAAGCGCTCACCCATCGGCCCCAACGAGAGCCGCCCCGAGCGCAACACCTCCAGCACCAACTCCTCCTCCCGCCCCCCCAGCTCAGGCCGCGCCAGCGGAATATCCGCCGACGGGCCGGTTTCGTGACGTATCGTCACGCTTCCGGCCCGTCGGCCCCGGGGGGCTGGAAGGGGTAGGCGAGTGAGTCGACAAGGGCCTCCCAGGAGGCCTCGATTATGTTCTCGGAGACGCCGATCGTGCCCCACTCGCGCTTGCCGTCGGTCGAGTCGAGCAGGACGCGGGTGACCGCCCCGGTGCCGTGGTTCTCGTCGAGGATGCGCACCTTGTAGTTGGTCAGCTCGACCTCGGCGAGGTGCGGGTGACGGGCGCCAATCGCGGCGCGCAGGGCCTTGTCGAGCGCGTTGACCGGGCCGTTGCCCTCGGCCACCTCGACGTAGCGCTCGCCGTCGACGACGACCTTGATCGTCGCCTCGGTTTCGACTCGGCTGCCCTCGCGCTTCTCGGTGGTGACGCGGAAGCTCTCCAGCTCGAAGAGCGGCTCATAGACCCCGGCCTCGCGCCGCAGCAGCAGCTCGAAGGAGGCCTGTGCCGCCTCGTAGTGGTAGCCGCGGTGCTCGCGCTGCTTGAGTCGCTCGACCGCTCCAGTGGCGGCCTCGTCGTCGAGCTCGAGCCCGGCGCGCGCGGCGGCGCTGCGGATCGTCGCCTTGCCGGAGAGCTCGGAGGCGAGGATCTCGCGCTCGTTGCCAACGACGGCGGGGTCGAGGTGCTCGAAGGTGCCGGCGTCGGTCGCGACCCCGGCCGCGTGCATGCCGGCCTTGTGGGCGAAGGCGTTGCGGCCGACGTAGGCCCGGTCGGGGTTCGGCGTCATGTTGCAGAGCTCGTCGAGGTAGTGCGAGGTCGGGGTCAGGCTCGCCAGCTGCTCGGGGGCGACCACCTCGAAGCCCATCTTCAGCTGCAGCGCCGGCAGGATCGAGGCGAGGTTGGCATTGCCGCAGCGCTCGCCGTAGCCGTTGACGCAGCCCTGGACGAGGCGGGCGCCGGCTTCGACCGCGGCGAGCGAGTTGGCGACCGCGCACTCGGAGTCGTTGTGGGTGTGGATGCCGACCTCGCAGCGGTCGGCCAGGTCGGCGACCACGGCCGCCGTGGCCGCGGCGACGAAGGCCGGCAGGCTGCCGCCGTTGGTGTCGCAGAGGGTGACGTTCTCGGCCCCCGCCTCGGCGGCGGCGCGCACGCACTCGAGCGCGTAGGCGGAATCGTCGGCGTAGCCGTCGAAGAAGTGCTCGGCGTCGAAGACCGGCCGCTTTCCCTGGGCTCGCAGGAAGGCGATCGAGTCGGCGATCATCGCCAGGTTCTCCTCGGGCGTCACCTTGATCACCTTGTCGACGTGCAGACGCCAGCTCTTGCCGACCAGGCAGACCACGGGCGCGAAGCTCTCGACCAGCACCCGCAGGGCCGCGTCGTCCTCGGCGGCAACGTCGCGGCGCCGGGTCATGCCGAAGGCGGCGATCGTCGCCTGCTGCAGCCGCAGGTCGGCGAGCCGCTCGAAGAGCTCCGCCTCCTTCGGGTTGGAGCTGGGGAAGCCGGCCTCGATGAAGTGGACGCCAAGGCCGTCGAGGGCCTCGACGACCTTGAGCTTCTCGCCCACGGAGAGCGACATTCCCTGACCGCCCATGCCGTCCCGCAGGGTGGTGTCGTAGAGCTTTACCTGTTCCATCTGATGCCTTTCGAGTCGAAAATCGGGGGCGCCCCAGGGAGGCGCGTCGCGCGCGGGTGGTGTGAGCCGCGCCAGCCGCTAGGCGGCTGCGGTAATTCGCCCGATCGAGTCGAAACGCGTGTGCATCAGGAACTGACCTTACTCGGTTGGTCAGCCCCGGCCGGGGCCTCGACGAAGTCGAGCCACTCAAGGTACTCCTCGGCGCGGCCGTGCAGGGCGTCGTCAAGCTTCTTCTGGATCACCCGCGTGATCTCGCCGGGCTCGCCGATCGGGTGGTCATCGATCTCCCGCACGGGCACCAGCTCGGCGGCGGTTCCGGTGAGGAAGACCTCGTCGGCGAGATAGAGCTCGGCGCGGGCGATGTCGCGCTCTTCGACCGCGTAGCCGAGGTCGCGCGCGATCTGCACCACCGAGGCCCGCGTGATCCCGTCGAGGATCGCGTTTGTGTGACCGGGCGTGACCAGCACGCCGTCGCGGATGACGAAGACGTTCTCGCCTGAGCCCTCCGAGACGTGGCCGTGCTGGTCGAGCAGGATCGCCTCTTCGTAGCCGGCCTTCTGCGCCTCGGTCTTGGCCAGGATCGAGTTGAGGTATTGCCCAGAGGCCTTGGCGTGCGGGATCAGGCTCTCGCCGGAGATCGCCCGCCAGGAGGAGACGGTGGTGCGAATGCCGTGCCTGGCGCCGTCCTCGCCGAGGTAGACGCCCCAGGGGAAGGCGGCGACGATCACGTCGACCGGGGCGTCAGTCGCGTAGAGGCCGAGGCTGCCGTAGCCACGGAAGGCGAGCGGGCGGATATAGCAGGAGCCAAGCTCGTTGCGACGCACCAGCTCACGCGTGGCGGCGGCGATCTCCTCTGGCGCGTAGGGCAGCTCCAGGTAGTAGAGCTCGGCCGACTTGGCGAGGCGGTCGAGGTGGTCGGCGTGGCGGAAGATCGCCGGGCCGCGCTCGGTCTCGTAGCAGCGCACGCCCTCGAAGACCCCGGTGCCGTAGTGCAGGGCATGGCTGAGGACGTGGACCTTGGCGTCCTCCCAGGGCACGAACTCGCCGTTGTGCCAAATCAACTCGGCCGTATCCATGTTCGGGGAAGTATGCCCGATCGCGCAAGGTCATTCGAGCCGAGCCGAGAAAAGGATCGGGTCAACCGCAAAGGAGACCACTTCATGCTCACCGCAGTTCGCCAGAGACTCACCTACTCGAACGTGATCGCCACGATGGCGCTCTTCCTCGCTCTCGGCGGTGTAGCCGTCGCCGCCGGCCTGCCCCGCAACAGCGTCGGGCCCAAGCAGCTCAAGCGCGGCGCCGTGACCGCGGCCAAGCTGCGCAAGCACGCCGTCACCAGCGCCAAGCTGGCGACCGGGGCGGTGACGATCGGCAAGCTCGGGCCCAACGCGATCGCGCCTCGCAACATCGGCAACGGCGCCGTCACGACACCGAAGCTTGGCAGCGGCTCGGTGATCGCCTCGACGATCAAGAACGGCGTCGTCACCACCAACAAGCTGAAGAACGAAAACGTGACGACGCCGAAGCTGGCCAACGAATCGGTAACCACCGCCAAGCTGGGCAAAGGCTCGGTGACGGCAGCCAAGCTGAGTGACGAAATCGGGCCGATCCTGGCAACGCTGAAATCGGGGCAGACCCTGCGCGGGATGTTCGACGTGGGCGGGATGGAAGTGGCCCGCGGCGGCGTCAGTTACCAGTTCCCGCTGCTCAACCCCCCGACGGTGACGATGCTCAAACCGGGAGAAACGAACGCCAACTGCGCCGGGCTCGGCGGCGGCAACCAGCAGACCCCCCAAGCCACCCCTGGCAACCTCTGTGTCTACGTGACTGAAGAAGTTGGCACGCCCGGGATGGCGGTCGAGCACAGCAGCCGCCTCGGCTTCGGACTAAAAACCTCAGGGTCCGGGGACGTCGCAATCTCCGGCCAGTGGGCCGTAACCGCCCCCTGACCACCGTTCCGGTGCGCCTTATGTGGCTCCGGGCCACATAAGGCGCACCGGAAGCCCAGGGGCTCAGGCCAGCTCGGCCAGTACGGCCTCGGTGACCTCGTCGGTGCCGACCGCGGTCTCCCCCGCACCCGCCAGGTCGGGGGTGCGCAGGCCGCGGTCGAGGACGGCGTCGACGGCCGTCTCGATCCTTGCCGCCTCGTCGGGCCGGTCGAGGCCGTGGCGCAGCATCATTGCCGCCGAGAGAAAGGTGGCGAGCGGATTGGCGATGCCCTGGCCGGCGATGTCGGGGGCGGAGCCATGGACCGGCTCGAAGAGACCGGGCTCGCCGTCGGCGCCGAGGCTGGCCGAGGGCAGCATGCCGAGCGAGCCGGTGAGCATCGCCGACTCGTCGCTGAGGATGTCGCCGAAGAGGTTCTCGGTGACGATCACGTCGAAATCGGCCGGGCGTGAGACCAGCTGCATCGCCGCGTTGTCGACCAGCAGATGGTCGAGGGTCACGTCCGGGTAATCGGGCGCGACGCGGCCGACCACCTCGCGCCAGAGGCGGGAGGTCTCGAGCACGTTGGCCTTGTCGACCGAGGTGACCCGGGGCTCGCGGTCGGTGCCGGCGGCGCGGCGCCGGGCGGCCTCGAAGCCGACTCGGGCGATGCGCTCGATTTCAGCGGCGGAGTACTCGCAGGTGTCATGGGCCACGTCGCCCTCGCGGCCGGAATCGCCGAAGTAGATGCCGCCGGTCAGCTCGCGGACGACGAGCAGGTCGGTGTCGGCGATGAGCTCAGGACGCAGCGGGCTGGCGCCGACCAGTGCCGGGCTCGGGCGCACCGGGCGCAGGTTGGCGTAGAGGCCCATGCCCTTGCGCAGGCCGAGCAGGCCCTGCTCGGGCCGCGGCGCGTCGGGGTCGGTGGTGTCCCACTTGGGACCGCCGACGGCGCCGAGGAGAACGGCGTCGGCAGCGCGGCAGGCAGCCAGCACCTCGTCGGTGAGCGCGGTGCCGTGCTCGTCAATCGAGCAGCCGCCCATCAGCTGATCCTCGAACTCGAACTCGCCAAGCGCCTCAAGCAGACGGCGGGCGGCGGCGACGATTTCGGGGCCGATCCCATCGCCGGCCAACAGGACTATGCGGGGGGCGCTCATCGCTGCGGCACTCTAGTCGCGCAGGAGCCCGAGTGGACTCAAGCAGCGGCGCGGGCTTCGATGTTGAGCCGCACGTAGTCCATCGCCAGGGGATCGGGTTCAGCGGCCAGAACATCGGCGACGAAGGGCTCGCGCAGGGGCTCCGGCAGCCGGTCCATGTGCGGGCCGAGGCAGACCGTGGCGAGGAACTCGGCGGGACTTGGCGGCACGATCCGCCATGGCTGCAGCCACGCTCGCGCCTCGGCGAAGCCCGCACGCGCCAGGCGTTCCTCGGTCTCCTCGGCACCCGCGTAGTTCCAGGGCTCCTCGAAGCCGACGAAGTGAGCCGCGTAGGGCTCGCGCTCCTGCAGCCTCCGCGTCACCTCGCGCAGGCGGTCGATGTTGCCGGCGCCGCCGCATTGGGCGGCAAATCTCCCACCCGGGCGCAGCACGCCGTGCAGAGCGCTGAAGAGCGCATCGTGGTCGAGCACCCAGTGAAAGACGGCGCTGGAGAAGATCGCGTCGACCTCCTCGTCAAGCCGCAGCTCGACCAGATCCGAGACATGTGCCTCGTCCTGCGGTCGCAGCACCTCGCGCACCTTCTCGACCATCGAGGGCGAGCCATCGATGGCGACCACGCGTCCCGCGGGCAGGCGCTCGATCAGCAATGAGGTGACACGGCCGCTGCCGCAGCCGGCGTCGAGGACCGTCTCGTCTCCGCCCAACTCAAGGCGGTCGAGGATCGACCTCGCCCACTCCTCGTGCGGGACCGAGACGCGCTGGTAGCTCGCCGCGTCCCAGTCCCGCGTCGCCGAGGCCATCAGAGCGCTGTCGTGACCGGCCCGCGCTCGGCGCCGCCGGCCTGCTCGAAGCTGTCGATCGCGGCGGCGTTCTCGAGCGTGATGCCGATGTCGTCGAGGCCGTTGAGCAGGCGGTGCTTGACGTCGGGCTCGACCGCGAACTCGAAGACGCCCGCGGCGCAGGTGATCGTCTCGTCGTCGACGTCGATCCGCGCCTCGCCGGCCTCGGCGACCGCGCGGCAATGCTGCTCGTCGAGGATCGCCGGCAGCAGCCCGATCTTGGTGCAGTTGGAGTAGAAGATGTCGGCGAAGGACGGCGCCACGATCGCCTGGAAGCCGAAGTCCTCCAGCGCCCAGGGGGCGTGCTCGCGCGAGGAGCCGCAGCCGAAGTTGGCCCCGGTGACGAGGATCGGGTTCGGCTCCAGCTCGATCTCACCGTCGCGGATCCAGTCGTAGAAGAGGAACTCGCCGAAGCCGGTCCGCTCGACCCGCTTGAGGAACTGCTTGGGGATGATCTGGTCGGTATCGACGTCGGCCCGGTCCAACACCGAGACCTTGCCCTCGATCACGTCTATCGGTCTCATCTTCAGCTCCAGTCTCTGATGTCGACGAAATGTCCCTCGATCGCCGCCGCCGCGGCCATCTTCGGGCTGACCAGGTGGGTGCGCCCGCCCTTGCCCTGGCGCCCCTCGAAGTTGCGGTTCGAGGTCGAGGCGCAGCGCTCGCCCTCGATCAGGGTGTCGGGGTTCATGCCGAGGCACATCGAGCAGCCCGCCTCGCGCCATTCGAAGCCGGCCGAGCGGAAGACGTCGTGCAGCCCCTCGGCTTCGGCGTTGGCCTTGACCTGCTGGGAGCCGGGCACGACCATCGCCCGCACCGAGCCGGCGACCTTGCGGCCGTCGACGATCGCGGCGGCCTCACGCAGGCTCCTCGATCCGCGAGTTGGTGCAGGAGCCGATGAAGACCCGTTCGGGAGCGACCTCGGTCATCGGCGTGCCGGCCTCCAGGCCCATGTAGGCGAGGGCGCGTTCGGCCGATTCGCGGTCCGCCGGCGAGTCCATCGCGGCCGGGTCGGGGACGCTGTCGGTGACCTCGCAGACCATGCCGGGGTTGGTCCCCCAGGTGACCATCGGCGAGATCGCCGAGGCGTCGACGGCGACCTCGGTGTCGAAGGCGGCACCGTCGTCGCTCGGCAGCTGCCGCCAGCGCTCGGCGGCAGCCTCGAAGTCGGCCGGGGCACCGGGGCGACCGCGGACCCACTCGATCGTCTTCTCGTCGGGGGCGACCATGCCGGCCCGGCCGCCGCCCTCGATCGTCATGTTGCAGATCGTCATCCGGCCGGGCATCTCCAGGGCCTCGATCGCCGGCCCGGCGTACTCGACCGCGTAGCCGGTCATGCCGCCGGTGCCGAGGCGTCCGATCGTCGCCAGGATCAGGTCCTTGGGCGTGACCCCCGAGCCGAGCTCGCCCGAGTAGGAGATCCGCATCGTCTTCGGCCGCTTC
The DNA here is from genome assembly GCA_963774405.1 of uncultured Solirubrobacterales bacterium. Taxonomy (GTDB): domain Bacteria; phylum Actinomycetota; class Thermoleophilia; order Solirubrobacterales; family 70-9; genus VRUE01. Next base: position 16,428 of record CAVZEV010000003.1, read on the forward strand.
TGCACCAGGCACTGGGTCGCCAGCACGTGCTCGACCTCGGAGGTGCCGATGCCGAAGGCCAGCGAGCCGAAAGCGCCGTGAGTCGAGGTGTGGCTGTCGCCGCAGACGATCGTCATGCCCGGCTGGGTCACGCCCAGCTCCGGGCCGATCACGTGGACGATGCCCTGGCGGTCGGAGCCCAGCGAGTAGACGGGGATGCCGAACTCCTCGCAGTTGCGCTCCAGCGTTTCGACCTGGACCCGCGAAAGCTCGTCGGCGATCAGGCGCGCCGCCATCGTGCCGTCGGTGGGGGTGTTGTGGTCGGCGGTGGCCAGGGTCTTGTCGGTGCGGCGCACCGGGCGGCCGGCCAGGCGCAGGCCGTCGAAGGCCTGGGGCGAGGTGACCTCGTGGACCAGGTGCAGGTCGATGTAGATCAGCCCGTCGGAGACCTCGTGGGCCTCCCAGAGCTTGTCGAACATGGTTTGGGGCATCGCTCGCCTCCTCTCAGCCGCGCCTCAGGCCCGCGGCGATCACGGCGAAGAAGCGGGTCGGCTCCTCGCCTTCGTTCTCGAAATGGTGCGGCAAGTCGGCATCGAAGGTGACGCTGTCGCCCTCGCTCAACTCATGGCGGGTGCCGTCGACGACCAGCACCAGCGTGCCGGCAAGGACGACCGCGGTCTCGCGGCTGCCGGGCTCGTGCATCGGCGGGTCGTCGCGGCCGCCGGTCGTCGCGCCGGCCTCCAGCGTGTGCAGCGAGACATCGGCGCGCTGACCCGGCAGCGGCGGGGTCAGCTCCTCGAAGCGGTGGCCGCCGCGCTCCAACGTGCGCCGCTCGCCGGCGCGGCTGACCGCGACGTGCTCGCCCTCGTCGAGGCGCAGCAGCTGCGACAGCGTCAGCTCCAGCCCGGCGGCGATCTTCGCCGCCACGGCCAGGGTCGGGCTGGTCTCGCCGCGCTCGACCTGCGAGAGCATCGGCGCGCTGACCCCGGAGCGCTCGCCCAGGTCACGCAGCGAGAATCCCATCGCCTCGCGCAGCGCCCGCACGCGGTCGCCGATCGCGGAGGTCTCCGCGACGGCGGGCGAAGCGGTGCGCTTGTCGGTCGCTGTGGCGATTGGCGTACGCTATCACATACGTTTGTATATCCGCCGATGTCCTCGCCATCATCGGGGAGGTGAGCGAGGAGTCGCAGCCGCTGGAGGCCCTGGCGACCGTCCTGCGCGGCAGCGCGGTCCCCTACGGCTACACGCTCACCGTGCTCTCCAGCCACAGCATCGTCTCCCACAGCCACGGACCGCCCGACACCGTCGACATCCTCCTCTTCGTCGTCGGGGCGATCGCCGCCTTCTCGGTGCTGGCGCTGCTCTCCCAGCGCTTCTCGCCCCGCCCGCTGCCGACCAAGCGGGGCGACATGATCCGAGCCGGCACGATGCAGGTCTTCGCGATCGGCGCCGCCTTCGGCGCCACCGTCCTGATCGGCCTGATCCCCGGCGTCGCCGCCTGGCCCCTCGCCGCCTTCATCGCGACGGCCCTCTACCTCTCAATAGCAAGCCTTGAGATCGAGGTCGCCCACCGCATGGACGACCGAGCGTGAGCCGATCCCGGCAGGGGTGGAGCGTCTTGCACTTTTTCGGCAATTCCTTGCGGCGCCAGCCCCAGCGTCTCCACCGAAAAAGTTGGGTCTTGCAAAACAAGCGGGGATGAGACCCGGATAGAAGACATCCGCTGCCCTCAGAAGGCTCTGCGTGGTTCTAAAACGCGGAGTCAAGGAGGAACAGCGGATGCAAGATCAAGTTAGCCGTCTCGTCGGCTTGGACGGCTTCAGGGTGAGAGGCGTCATCGAGAGGGGCGACCAGCTCGACCTCGAGGTCGAGCTGGTCGCGCGAGCGGCATCGTGCCCCCACTGCTCAGGTGTGGAGCTGGAGGTCCACGAGCGGCCGGTGGTCACCCTCAGGGACCTGCCGCTGTGTGGCCGCCGGGCCACCCTGCGCTGGCGCAAGCGCCGCTACCGCTGCAAGGCATGCCGGCGCACCCACACCGAGAGCTGTGAGCAGGGCCGCCCGCGTCAGCGGCTCACATCCCGTTTCCGGGCCCGGCTGATCGAGCGGGCCGGCTCGGGCGGCGCCCACGCAGAGATTGCCCGCGAGGAGGGCGACCTCGCGCTACCAGGTCACCCGCGCGTTGAGGGTTGCCGCAAGGGAGGCGATCGGCTCCCGCCCGGCGCTGCCGCGACGGCTCTCCTTCGATGAGGCCGCCCACCGCAAGGGCTACGGCAACCTGGCCACGGTCGTCTCAGACCTCGATCGCCGCCGCGTGCACGAGGTGCTCGACGGGCGCTCAAGGGCAGTGGTGGAGCGCTACCTCGGCTCCCTGAGCGAGGCCGAGCGCGATGCCGTAGAGGTGGTCTGCATCGATCCCTATGACCCCTACCGAAATGCGGTGCGAGCAAAGCTCCCCCAAGCCAAGATCGTCGCCGACCCCTTCCACATCGTGCGCGGCGCCGGGGAGGCGCTTGACAGCGTACGGCGCATCCGCCAGCGCCGGCTGCGGGCAAAGGAGCAGGGTCGGAAGACCCTGCGCGCCACTTGGAACCCGCGCTTTTACCGCGCCCGCCATTTGCTCTTGCGCGGCAGGGAGCGACTCACCGAGTCCCAGCGCCGGCGCCTTTGCGAGCTCTTTGCCCACGATCCGGTGATCGCCGAGGCCTGGTGGCTGAAGGAGCTGCTGCGCTCGGTCTATGCCGCCACCGACCGTGCCCAGGCCACGCAGCGGCTCGACCGCTTCTTCGCCGCTGTGACTCGCAGCGGCCACCAGCCCTTTGAGGCATACGTCAATGGAATCGGGTCTTGGCGCGAGGAGATCCTCGCCTACTTCGATAAGCCTGCCTCAAACGGCTACGCGGAGGGAGTGATCAACAAGGTGAAGGTGATCAAGCGCCGCGCCTACGGCCTGCCGAGCTTTGAGAGCTTTCGGGAGCGGGTGCTCGTAGCATGTGGCTGAAGGGACCATGCTGTGCCTCCCCGCTTAATTTGCAAGAACCAAAAAGTTAAGCGAAACCCCTGCCGGGATCGGCTCAGGGCCCTGGGGTTCGTTCGACGGCGGCCTCGGCCGTGGCCGCCTCGGCCTCGCGGATCGCGGCGCCCTCCAGGGCGTTGGACAGCGCTCGCACGTAGGCGATCGCAGAGGCCTCCAGGATGTCGGTGGCGACGCCCTGGCCGGTCGCCAGGCGGCCGGCGGCGCGCAGCATCACCGTCACCTGGCCCAGGGCGTCCTCCCCCCCGGTCACGGCCTCGACCGTGTACTGGCGCAGCTCGCACTCGGTGTCGGCGGCCCTCTGGATCGCGCGGAAGATCGCGTCGACCGGGCCGTCGCCGCCGGACTCGCCGACCGACTCCTCGCCGGAGGGCATCTTGACCGCGACGCGGGCCAGCGGCTCGCGCCGCGAGCCGGCCTCGACCTCGAACCAGGCCAGCTCGTGCGAGTCGTCCTTCTCGCGCATCTCGTCGGAGACGATCGCCTCCAGGTCCAGCGCGGTCACCTGCTTCTTGCGGTCGGCGACCTCCTTGAAGCGCTTGAAGGCGGCGTTCAGGGCGTTGCCCTCGACCTTGAAGCCCAGCTGGTCCAGGGCGTCGCGCAGGGCGTGGCGGCCGGAGTGCTTGCCCAGCACGATCGAGTTCGACTCCAGGCCGACCTCGGTCGCGTCCATGATCTCGTAGGTGGTGCGCTCCTTCAGCACGCCGTCTTGGTGGATGCCGGACTCGTGGGCGAAGGCGTTGCGGCCGACGATCGCCTTGTTGGGCTGGATCGCGTAGCCGGTCAGGCGCGAGACCATGCGGCTGGTGCGGGCCAGCTCACGCGTATTGATTCCGGTGTTCAGGCCGTGCGCGTCCTCGCGCACCCGGATCAGCATCGCGATCTCCTCCAGCGAGCAGTTGCCGGCGCGCTCGCCGATGCCGTTGACGGCGCACTCGACCTGCCGCGCCCCCGCCAGCACGCCGGCGTAGGAGTTGGCGACGGCCAGGCCCAGGTCGTCGTGGCAGTGGACCGAGGTCTCGACCGCGTCCAGCCCCGGCACCAGCTCGTACAGGCGCCGCCAGTACTCGGCGTACTCCTCGGGCGTCGTGTAGCCGACCGTGTCGGGCACGTTGATCACGGTGGCGCCCTCGGCGACCGCGATCGCGCAGACCTCGGCGGTGAACTCGATGTCGGCGCGGGTCGCGTCCATCGGCGAGAACTCGACGTCCTCGCAGTAGGACTTGGCCAGGGCGACGGCCGCCTTGGCCTGACCCTTGACGTCCTCGCGGTCGGTCTGCAGCTGGTGCTCGATGTGAATGTCGGAGGTCGAGATGAAGGTGTGGATGCGCGGCCGGGCGGCGTCCCTGATCGCCCCCCAGGCGGCGTCGATGTCGGCCTTGTGGGTGCGGGCCAGGCCACAGATCGTCGGGCCCTCGACCCCGCGGGCGATCGCCTCGACCGCTTCGAAGTCGCCGGGCGAGGTGATCGGGAAGCCGGCCTCGATCACGTCGACCCCCAGCCGTGCCAGCTGCTGGGCGATCTCGACCTTCTCGGCCGTGTTCAGCGAGATTCCGGGCGACTGCTCGCCGTCGCGCAGTGTCGTGTCGAAGATGTGGACGCGGTTTGCGTCGTCTGCTGGTGCCACTGGATCCTCCTCCTTCTCTGCTGCTTTCGAATGACCTTTTCTCTCGCGGCTATCGCGCCGCCCAGCGCTATTCCCCCCGCAGGGGGAGGAGAAGGAGAAGCGCGAGGCTGTCGGGCCGGGGCATCATTCGGTCGCCCCAGCTTAGCGTAGGCTGGGCGCATCGCAAGCGAGGTTTCCCCCAGCACGATCCCCCGCTCGACCTGGTTCGCCCTCTTCGCGATGGGGATCGCCGTGGTGGTGATCGCCAACGACTTCTCCGCCGTCAACGTCGCCCTGCCGACGATGGAGAAGGACTTCGGCACCAACATCAACACGATCCAGTGGGTGGTCAACGCCTACGCGCTGACCTTTGGCGTGATGATCGTCACCGGTGGCCGGCTCGCCGACATGTTCGGCCGCCGCAACGCCTTCTTCCTCGGCAGCGCGATCTTCGCCTCGATGTCGGCGCTCGGCGGCGCCGCGCAGACGGAGACCTGGCTGATCGTGACGCGGACGGTGATGGGCGTCGGGGGGGCGCTGATGTGGCCGGCGATCCTCGGCATGACCTACGCCCTGCTGCCCGAAGACAAGGCCGGGCTGGCGGGCGGGATCATCATCGGCGCCGCCGGGCTCGGCAACGCGATCGGGCCGTTGATCGGCGGGGTGCTGACCGACGCGCTGAGCTGGCGCTGGATCTTCTTCCTCAACGTGCCGGTCTCGATCTTCGCCGTGTTGGTCACCTACCGGCTGGTCAAGGTCGCCGAGCCCGACCAGGGCGCGCAGCGGATCGACTACCCGGGGATCGCGGCGATCTCGGTCGGGCTGGTCTCGCTGCTGGTCGCCCTCGACCAGATCGACGACTGGGGAATCACTGACCCGCGCGTGCTCGGCATGTTCGCCCTGGCCGCGGTCCTGCTGGTCGCCTTCGTGCCGATCGAGCGCCGCGCCGGCGCCCACGCACTGGTGCCGCGCTCGGTGATGGCCAACGAGAGCTTCCGCGCCTCCTGCCTGGCGATCCTGCTGATGTCGGCGACCTTCTTCGCCGCCCTGCTCTACCTGCCGCAGTTCATGCAGCACCAGCTCGGCTACTCGCCGCTACAGGCCGGGGTGGGCCTGCTGCCCTTCCTCGCCGTCTTCGCCGGCGTCTCCTTCGTCGCCGGGCCGCTGTATGAGCGTCTGGGGGCGAAGCTGCTGGCGAGCGTCGGCGCGGGCTGCATCACGATCGCGCCCTTTGTCTTCTCACTCGTCGCCTCGGGGTCGAGCTACGCCTCGCTGATCCCCGGCATGGTCGTGCTCGGGATCGGCATCGGCAGCTTCTACCCGACCGCGACCACCGCCGGGGTCACCTCGGTCGACGAATCGCAGACCAGCCTCGCCGGCGGCATCGTCTACATGTTTCAGATCGCCGGTGGCTCGATCGGCCTGGGCTTGACCACGACGGTCTTCTCCTCCCAGGCTTCCTTCGTCGACGGAATCGAGGCGGCCTTTCGCCTCGACGCGGCCCTCTCCCTGGTCGGCTTCCTGATCGCCCTCTTCTTCGTCGGCGGCCGCCTGCTCCAGCGGCGGCCGGTCGAGGGCGCCTCGGCCTGAGCTCGCGAGCCCTCAGGCGGAGGGCTTGACGAAGTTGTTGCGGATCAGCGTGTTGTGGCCGCTGCCACCGCGCATCACGTCGCTGCTGCCACCGCGCAGAACATCGTTGCCGGAGCCACCGAGGAGGATGTCGTTGCCAGGCCCGCCGACCAGCAGATCGCCGCCGCCGCGGCCGACGAGCTTGTCGTTGCCTTCGCCGCCGATCAGCTTGTCCGCGCCGCCGCCGCCGATCAGGACGTCATTGCCGGGACCACCGCGCATCGTCGCCGGCACCTTGATCGCGCCGGAGATCGAGACGGTGTCGTCGCCTTCCCCGGCGTTGACTTCGAAGCCCGCCACGAGCGGGGCTTTGCAGACCAGCTCGGTCGAGACTCCGGGCGTGTTTTCGCAGACGTTGCCGCCGACTTCCAGCGGCACGACCGAGTCGATCACGTAGCTGCGACCGTCCGAGGAGAGCCAGATGTGGATCGAGTTCTGCGCCGCACCGCCGGCGAGGACGACCGTGTAGGTCGTTTCGGCATGGGCCAGCGGCGCGGTCTGCGCCGCGGCCATGGCGAGCAGGATCAGGATCGCCTTCTTCATAGGAAAAGCACCCGCCGAGCCGGGTACTAGTTAGGGAACAGCACAACCTTGCCGACGTTGCGGCGCTGGGCGATGAATTCATGCGCCTCGCCGGCCCGCTCGAAGGGGAAGGCCTCGGCGACGACCGGCTCCAGGCGGCCCGCCTCGAGATCCGCCATCAGCGGCTCGGTGACCCGGTCGAGACTGCCCTCGCGGTCCCACCAGGTGAGCATGTTGAGGCCGAAGACGCCCTTGTTCTCGTTCATCAGGGCCAGGCTCTTCCACCATGGAATCGTCGCCAGCGGCATCTTCGCCAGGCTCTTCAGCGCCGCCGGGATGTCGCGACCGCCTTCCTTGGTCACCTCGGAGAGCCCGTACATGACCAGGCGCCCGCCGGAGCGCAGCAGCCGGTAGTCCTTGCGAAAGGAGGTCGGGCCGAGCGCGTCGATGACCAGGTCAACGCCCTCGCCACCACTGATCCGCATCGTCTCCGCGGCGAAGTCCTGGCTGCGGTAGTCGATCGCGTGGGTGACGCCCTGGGCGCGGATCGCGTCGTGCTTGGCGGGCGAGGCGGTGCCGAAGATCTCGGCCCCGACGTTGCGGGCGATCTGGGTGGCGGCGATGCCGACCCCGCCGGCGGCGGCGTGGATCAGCACGCGGTCGCCCTCGCGCAGGCTGCCCATGATGACCAGCGCCGCGTAGGCGGTGCCGTAGTTGACCGGGAAGGCGGCGCCCTGCTCGAAGCTGAGTCGCTCGGGCAGCGGCAGGACCTGGTCGGCGGGGACCGAGATCAACTCGACCTGACCGCCGAAGCGGGTGCCGGCCATGACCCGATCGCCAACCGCGAAGTCGCTCACGCCCTCGCCGAGGCTCTCGACCTCGCCGGCGACCTCGTAGCCCATCACGCAGGGGGGCTTGGGCGCGTCCGGATAGAGGCCGACGCGCGCCATCGTGTCGGCGAAGTTGATGCCGGCGGCCTTGACCGCGATCCGCACCTCACCCGGGCCGACCGGCGGGTCGGGCCGTTCCTGCACCCGCAGCACCTCGGGCCCACCATTCCCCGTCTGGACGAGCGCCTTCACCGAGCCAGCCTACTCGACAGCTTGTGAGCTACAGATCGACCGAGCGGCCGACCGAGAATCCATCGAGCTCCAGGATCTTGGCGATCGTCGCCTCGTTCACCGCAGCATCGGTCGTCAGCGCCATCACCGCTCGCTCGCCGTCTTCCTCGGCGCCGACGGCGGCGGAGACGATGTTGACGCCCTCCTCGCCGAACATCGTGCCGACCCGGCCGATCATGCCCGGGCGGTCGGCGTAGCGGAAGACGGCGATGTGCTCGGCGAAGGGCAGGTAGAAGCTCTCGCCCCAGACCGAGACCAGGTAGGGCTCGTTGCGTGGCCCGACCCCGGTGCCGGCGACCTCGACTTCTTCCTCCCCTGAGCGCAGCCGCACCGTGACCAGCTCGGTGAAGTCCTCCGAGCCCGACTCCTTGGTCTCGACCAGATCGACCCCGCGTTCCTCGGCCATCTGCGGCGCGTTGACGAGGTTGACCGGCTCCTCGGTGTGGCCGGAGAGGATCCCGACCAGGACGGCGATGCCGAGCAGGCGAGTGTCGTATTGGGAGAGTTTGCCGCGGAACTCGACCGTGACGCGGTCGACCGGGCCCTGGCCGAGGCCCTCGGCCAGGCGGCCGAGCTTTTCGCAGAGCGGCACGAAGGGTGAGAGCGCCTCCATCTCCTCGGGTCGTACGGCGGCGATGTTGACCGCGTTGGTGACGACGGCGCCGGTCAGCGCCGCGGTCACCTGCTCGGCGGTGACGATGCCGGCGCGGTCCTGGGCCTCGGCGGTCGAGGCGCCCAGGTGCGGGGTGACGACGACATCGCCGCGGGCGAAGATCGGGTGCTCGGTGAAGGGCTCAGAGGGAAAGACATCGAGCGCGGCGCCGCCGACCTTGCCCGACTCGAGGCCGGCGAGGAGCGCGTCGAGGTCGACCAGCTCGCCGCGGGCGCAGTTGACGATCCGCACCCCCTGCTTCATCTGGCCGATCGCCTCGGCGTCGATCAGGTCGATCGTCTCGGGCGTCTTCGGCACGTGCACGGTGACCACGTCGGCGCGGCCGAAGAGCTCCTCGAGGCTCTCGGCGCCCTCGACACCGAGCTCGCGGAAGCGCTCGGCGGAGACAAACTTGTCGAAGGCGACCACGTCCATCTCGAAGGCCTGGGCGCGCTTGGCGACGAGCTGGCCGATGCGGCCGAAGCCGACGATGCCGATCGTCTTGCCGTAGAGCTCGGCGCCCTTGTACTTGGCCCGGTCCCAGCGACCGTCGACGAGGGCGCCGTGGGCCTGCGGGACGTTGCGGAAGAGGGCGAGCGCAAGCGCAAGCGTGTGCTCGGCGGCGGCGACGGAGTTGGATTCGGGCGCGTTGGCGACGACAATGCCACGGCGCGTGGCGGCCGGGATGTCGACGTTGTCGACGCCGGTGCCGGCGCGGCCGATCACCTTGAGGTTGTCGGCGCGCTCGATCAGCTCCGGCGTCAGCTTCGTCGCCGAGCGGATCAGGATCGCGTCATAGCCGCCGATCTTCTCGGCCAGCTCCTCGTCGGACATCTCGAGGCCGAGGTCGACGTCGAAGTTCTGCCGCAGCAGCTCGACGCCGGAGTCGGCGATCTTCTCCTTGACCAGGACCTTCACCCGCGCACCCCTTCCACGTTGGCGACCACCCAGTCGATGCAGGCGGTCAGCGCTTCCACGTCAGCCGGCTCGACCGCCGGGAACATGCCGATCCGCAGCTGGTTGCGCCCCAGCTTGCGATACGGCTCGGTGTCGACGATGCCGTTGACGCGCAGCGTCGCGGCGATCACGGCGGCGTCGACCGAGTCCTCGAAGTCGATCGTGCCGACGACCAGCGAGCGCTTGGCCGGGTCGGCGACGAAGGGCGTGGCGAACTCGCTCGCCTCGGCCCAACCGTAGAGGTGGCCGGAGGAGGCGGCGGTGCGCTCGACGCAGCCGTCGAGCCCCCCCAGCGAGAGCATCCACTCGACCTGGTCGCCGAGCAGCAGCAGGGTGGCCAGTGCGGGCGTGTTGTAGGTCTGCTCCTTGCGCGAGTTCTCCAGCGCCGTCTGCAGCGAGAGGAAGCCGGGCTGCCAGCGGTCGCCGGCGCCGTCGAGCTCGCCGATGCGGGCGATTGCCGCCGGGCTGAGCGCCGCCAGCCAGAGGCCGCCGTCGGCGCCGAAGGCCTTCTGCGGGGCGAAGTAGTAGGCGCCGGCCTGACTCGCGTCGAGCGGCAGGCCGCCGGCGCCCGAGGTGGCGTCGACCAGGACGAGGGCGTCGCCGGAACCCCCGGGGCGCTGCACCGGGACCATCACCCCGGTCGAGGTCTCGTTGTGGGCCCAGGCGATCACGTCCGCTGCCGGGTCGGCGACGGGCGCCGGCGCGTCGCCGGGCTCGGCCTCGACCACGATCGGGTCGGCGAGGAACGGCGCCCCGGCGGTCGCCTTGGCGAACTTCTGCGAGAACTCGCCGTAGGTGAGGTGCAGGGCGCGCTCGCGCACCAGCCAGGCGCAGGCGGCGTCCCAGAAGGCGGTCGTGCCGCCGTTGCCGAGGACGATCTCGTAGCCGTCGGGCAGGGAGAAGAGCTCGGTGAGGCCCGAGCGCACCCGGCCGACCAGATCGCGCACCGGCGCCTGCCGGTGCGAGGTGCCCATCAGCTTCGACTGCTGCGCCAGCTTCTCCAGCGCCTCGGGGCGCACCTTCGAGGGCCCGCAGCCGAAGCGACCGTCGGCAGGCTTGAGGTCGGCTGGGATCTGAGCGGTGGTCTCGGTCGTCACGGGGAGGCGACAGGTTAGTGACCGCGACGGGTGGACCTCACGCCGCCTTGACCTTCCCCTTCCGGTGCGCCTTTTCCGTCTATATCGGGGCAAAGGCGCACCGGAACGGCATAGGCTGCCAACCATGAGCGAGACCAACGAGCAGGCCATCAGCAAGGGCGACGGTTACGCCGTCGCCAACCTCAGCGACCTTGGCGAGGGACCGGGATTCCGCAAGATCCGCACGGCCCTGGGCGTCACCGCCTTCGGCGTCAACGCGATCGTGCTGCCCCCCTCCTACGCCACCGGCAGCCACTACCACGACGAACAGGAGGAGCTCTACTTCCTCCATAGCGGTCATGTCGCGATCGAGTTCGGCGACGGCAGCAGCCACGAGCTGAGGCCCGGCGGCTTGGCCCGAGTCGACCCCTCAACCGTCCGCAAGCTGAGGAACTTGAGTGACTCCGAGGACGCCGTCTACGTCATCGTCGGCGGCAAGGACGGTTACGTAGGGAGGGACGGCAAACTCCCGGAGGGTGAGACTCGCTTCAGGGCCGACGGCCCACCCGGCGCTTGAGCGAGGGACAGCGGGGCGCCAGATGCCGCCAGATGAGAGCGGACCTCCCGAGCAGGGCAAGCTCGGTGAGCTGATCGCCGACTGCTTCGCCAGGCATGGATTCGCGGAGCGCGACTACGGCCCGCTGAGCACATACGCAGGCCTCGGCGACCAGTGGGTTTCGAAGACGATCAAGCGCAAAGCCTCCACGGCCCGGCGCGGCACGCTTCTGAAGATCGCCGCCGCCCTGGATCTCTCGCCGCAGGAGCGAGCCGAGATGGAGCAGGTCGCCGGCTTGCCGCGCAACAGCCTCAGGGCGACAAAAGCGGAGGAGGTTTGCGAAAGAGACGGAATCTCGATGCGGCGAGCGATCATCCTGCTCACCGCCCCGACCGATCCCCATCTCTCGCCGCTGCGCGTGAAAATGCCCGGGGTCGCCCTTCGCACCGGCGTGATCTTCGGCTGGCACGACGTGGTCACCCGGGTAACGACCCCGGACAACGCCACCGTTTTCGACTACGCCGAACGCCTGTTCAACGGCAAGAAGCTGCGCAGCATCGAGACGATTCCGATACGCGACGACCTGCCGACCTTCATCGACCGCGAGTTCGACGAAAGAGGACTGGAGGACAGCGACGACTACTGGTGGGCCGTGATTTTCGTGCAGACGCTCGGGACCCCGACAAAACCGGAAATCCGCAACATCTTCCACCAGGTCTCACAGGGGAGTGAATTCAAAGGGGGAATCCACCTGCTGACGGCCGCCGTCGCGGTGGGACAGTTCGACACCGTTATCGAGGTGCTGGCGGGCAATTTGGGGCGTCTGCAGAAGTACGTGCGCGTCGCGCAGAGCCTCGCCAAGGAAGCCGGCTGGGACGTCCACACGGTCACCTACTTCTCACAGCATTGGCAGCGGGTTAGCGAAGGCTGCTTCTGAGCATTCGCCCAAAACCCGGGCATACCCCCGTTTAGACGCCAATCGCTTGCGCCCCCGCGCTCGAGCTTTCTAAATGCTCGAATCGGTTGACGCTCGAAAGGAGAAGCGCGTGAACATTGCTACCCATCCCGGCAAGCCCCCGCAAGCGGACCAAGGGGAGACGGCCGATGTCGGTCCCTTCGATGACCCGATCCCGGCGGAGGGATCGGCCCCAAAGGACGGCGATCCGCCGCAGGCCCTCGATGTGGACCTGACCGAGGAGCAGCTGATGTGGCTCGGGCGGAGCTGACGGCGTGGCGCGTCCGTCGGCTCCGGCGGAGCTCAGAACTCTTGGTCGATCCAGGGCATCTTGTCCCGCATCTCCTTGCCGACACCCTCGACCTGGTGGCTCTTGCCCTCCTCGCGCATCCGCGAGAGGTTCTCGCCCCCGGCCCTGTTCTCGGCGATCCACTCGCGGGCGAACTCGCCCGACTGGATCTCGCCGAGGATCTCCTTCATCGCCGCCCGGGACTCCTCGCCGATGACGCGTTTGCCGCGGGTCATGTCGCCGTACTCGGCCGTGTTGGAGATCGAGTAGCGCATGCCCTGGATCCCCTTCTCGTACATCAGGTCGGCGATCAGCTTGAGCTCGTGCAGGCACTCGAAGTAGGCGAGGCGCGGGTCATAGCCGGCCTCGACCAGGGTCTCGAAGCCGGCGCGGACCAGCTCGGAGGCGCCGCCGCAGAGCACCGCCTGCTCGCCGAAGAGGTCGGTCTCGCACTCGTCCTTGAAGGTGGTCTCGATGATCGCGGCGCGGCCGCCGCCGATCCCCGACGCGTAGGCGAGGACGAGGTCGTGGGCGTTACCCGTGGCGTCCTGGTGGACCGCCATCAGGCAGGGAACGCCGTTGCCTTCCTCGTACTGGCGACGAACCAGGTGGCCCGGGCCCTTGGGCGCGACCATGCCGACGTCGACGCCGGCGGGCGGCACGATCTGCTCGAAATGGATCGCGAAGCCGTGCGCGAAGAGCAGCAGGTTGCCGGGCGCGATCCCGTCGGCGATCTCGGCCTCCCAGACCTCGGCCTGCTTCTCGTCGGGCAGCAGGATCATCACCGCGTCGCCGCGGCTGGCGGCTTCGGCGATGTCGAGCACCTCGAGGCCGGCCTCTTCGGCCTTCGCGCGGCTGGAGGAGTCCGGGCGCAGGCCGACGACGACGTCGACCCCCGAGTCCTTCAGGTTGAGGGCGTGCGCGTGCCCCTGGGAGCCGTAGCCGAGGATGGCGACGGTCTTTCCCTGGAGCAGCGAGAGGTCGGCGTCTGAGTCGTAGAAAATGTCCTGAGGCTTGTCATTGGGCATGGCGAGCAGGCTATCGGAGCGCTCTGCGCATCAGCTTGCCCGAGGGCGTGCGCGGCAGCGCCGCCGCCAGCTCGACCCGCTTCGGCACCTTGAAGCCCGCCAGCGACTCGGCGCAGTGGCGGCGCAGCTCGTCGGGGCTGACCTCGGAACCGTCGCGCAGGACCACGATTGCGGTGACGGCCTGCTGCCACTCCGGGTCCTCGCGGCCGACCACGGCGGCGTCCGCCACCTCGGGGTGGCGCAGCAGCACCTTCTCGACTTCGGCCGGCACGACGTTCTCGCCGCCGCTGACGATCAGGTCGTCCATCCGGTCCTCGACGTAGAGGAAGCCCTCCTCGTCGATGCGGCCGAGGTCGCCGGTGTGCAGCCAGCCGTCGGCGTCGGCCCGGCCCGGCGCTACGGTCGGGCCCTGGACGAGGATCTCACCGTCCTGGATGCGCAGGTGGGCGCTCAACAGGGGACGCCCGGCGGAGCCGAGCTTGCGGCGGGCGTCAGCCGGGGCCAGCGTCGTCACCTGCGAGCAGGTCTCGGTGAGGCCGTAGGTCTGCACGACCGTGGCGCCGCGCCCGAGGGCCTCCTCGAGCGCCTCCTCGGGCACCGGGCCGCCGCCGATCAAGAGCGCCCGCGGGCCGGAGAGATCGGCGCCGGCCCCGAGCAGGCGAGCGAGCTGCGTCGCCACCAGCGAGACGACGCTGATCCGGTCGCGCTCGAGCGACGCTGCGACGCGGTCGACGTCGAAGCCGTCGTGGAGCACCGCGGTGGTGCCGTAGATAACCGAACGCATGACGATGCCGAGACCGGCGATGTGGCTGAGTGGCAGGCAGCAGAGCCAGCGGTCCTCGGGCTCGACGCCGATGTTGAAGGCGGAGGCGACGGCGCTCCAGAGGAAGTTGCCGTAGGTGAGGCCGATCGGCTCGGGCGTGCCGGTGCTGCCACTGGTCATCACGTGGCAGGCGACGGCGTCCATGTCGTGCTCGCCGAGCAGCGGCAGGTCGGCCTCGGTCTGGGTCAGCTCGCCGGCGTCGTCGAGATCGACGGCAGGTTTCTCGTTGGCGATCACCGCGGCGCGCTCCTCGGGCGAGAGGCGCGGGCCTAGCGGCAAGAGGATCGCCCCGACCTTCAACAGCGCGTGGACCATCACCACCTGCTCGCGGCGGGGGTGCATCGTCATCGCCACGGTCGAGCCCCGGCGCACCCCGTGGGCGATAAGCCGGCGCGCCACCCAGGTCGCCTCGGCCTCGAGCTCGGCGTAGGTGACCTCGGAGCCGTCCGCGATCAGGGCGGTGCGCTCGGGGCAGCTCTGCGATCTCTGGGCCAGCCAGTCGTCGAGTTTCATTAGTGCCCCTTCTCGCAACGTCTGACCGCAAATGACGGCCCCAGATCGCCGCCATACTGCGTCCTCAGTCGTCCGAATAGATGAACTATTCGGACTCCCTGCGTCCTTGCCTGGCGTCGCCTGGACCTCGTCATTCCCAGGCCAACGTTACGAGAAAGGGCACCCGGGATATCGTGCCCATCATGCCCAAACGCCACAAGGAAGCGCCAACGGACGAGACTCTCTACGCCGCGATCGAGTGGAGGAGCGAAGGTGAGTACGAGGACATCGACTACGAGGTCGGCGACGGGATCGCCAAGATCTCGATCGACCGGCCCGACTGGCCCTCAACGCCTTTCGGCCGCAGACCCTGATCGAGATCTCGGCGGCGATGGAGCTGGCGCGGGAGGACCCCGGCGTCGGCGTGATCGTCCTCACCGGCAAGGGGACGAAGGCGTTTTGCGCCGGCGGCGACCAGCAGGTCCGCGGCGACACCGGCTACGTCGAGGAGGGCGCCTCGCTCGGCCGCTTCCACGTCACCGACCTCCAGGTGCAGATGCGCCGGCTGCCCAAGCCGGTGGTGGCGATGGTTGCCGGCTACGCGATCGGCGGCGGCCACATCCTGCACGTCTGCTGCGACATGACGATCGCCGCCGACAACGCCTGGTTCGGCCAGACCGGCCCGCGGGTCGGCTCCTGGGACGGCGGCTTCGGCGCCTCGCTGCTGCGCGACCTGGTCGGCACCAAGAAGGCGAAGGAGTTCTGGCTGCTCTGCCGCCAGTACGACGCCGAGGAGGCGCGCGAGATGGGCCTGGTCAACGAGGTTGTGCCGCTCGAGCGGCTCGAGGCGGAGACGGTCGCCCGTTGCCGCGAGATGCTCGCCCTCTCCCCCTTCGCCCTGCGCTTGGTCAAGGCCGGCTTCAACGCGCACGAGGACGGCTACGCCGGCATTCAGCAGCTCGCCCACGACGCCAACCTGCTCTTCTACGGCAACGAGGAGGCGGCCGAGGGCCGCGAGGCCTTCAAGCAGAAGCGGGCGCCCGACTTCTCGCAGTTCCCGAGGCGAGCATGAGGATCTGGCTGATGGCGGCGCGTCCGCGGACGCTGCCGGCGGCGATCGCGCCGGTCCTGGTCGGCACCGCGGCCGCGGTCGAAGCGGCCGGACATCTACCGCGGCTCGGCGCATTCCTCGCCGCCCTGGTCGGCTCGATCTTCATCCAGATTGGGACGAACCTCGCCAACGACTACTCCGACGCGAGGCGCGGGGCCGACACCGCGGACAGACTCGGGCCCGTGCGGGTCACCTCGGCCGGACTGGTGACGCCGCGGCGCGTGCTCAACGCGACCTGGATCGCCTTCGGGGTCGCGGTCGCCTGCGGCGTCTACCTGGCCGCGGTCGCGGGCATCGTGATCATCCTGATCGGCGCCCTCTCGATCGCCGCCGGCGTGCTCTACACCGGCGGGCCGCGCCCCTACGGCTACGCGGGGCTGGGCGAGGTATTCGTCTTCCTCTTCTTCGGCTTGGTCGCCGTCAACGGCTCCTACTACGTGCAGCTCGAGCGGCTCGAAGCGCTGCCGCTGGGGCTCTCAATCGCGATCGGCTTCATCGCCACCGCGATCCTCGTCGTCAACAACGTGCGCGACCTGGAGACCGACCGCCGGGCGGGCAAGATGACCCTGGCGGTGCGGATGGGTCGCCACAACGCCGTCGTCCTCTACCGCGTGCTGGTGCTCGGCGCCTTCGTCGTCTTGCCGCTGGCGCTGCTCGCGGGCGGCGGAAGCGCCTGGCCGCTGATCGGCCTGCTGGCGCTGCCGATGGCGTTCAAACCGATGCGGGCGATGACCAACCACACCGACGGCCCGGCCCTCAACGGCGCCCTGGCCGGCACGGGCGCCCTCCTCGGCGCCTTCAGCCTCCTGGTCTCCATTGGCCTCCTGCTGGGCAGCTGATGCGCCTCGCCTCGGTCGAGGTCATCCCCTACGCACTGCCCTTCAGAGACCCATACGTCACGGCTCGCGGGCGGCTGGAGCAGCGCGAGATGGTGTTGTTGCGGCTGGGATCGGACGATGGCCTGGTCGGCCTCGGCGAAGCGGTACCGCTATCGCTGCGGGGTGGCGCGCCGCTGGCCCAGGTCGTCGCCGAGCTAAAGGGGCTGGCAGGGCGCGATGAGGTGGACGAGGAGGCCTTGAGCAGCGGCGCCTCCGCGCTCTCGCCACCGGCGCGCAGCGCTGCACTGACCGCGCTGCTGGACCTGCGCGGACGCAGAGCGGCCGCCGAAGCGGCGCCTGCCGAGGCGAAGTCGGAGCCGATCGAGTGCAATGCGACACTGGTCGCCGGCGAGCCCGCCGCGGTGGCGGCAGATGCCGAACAGTGGGCAAGCGAGGGCTTCTCGATCTTCAAGCTGAAGCTCGGGGTCGGCGACGATGTCGGCCAGGTACGCGCCGTGCGCGAGGCGCTGGGACCGAGGCGCGGATCCGGGTCGATGCGAACGCCGCCTGGGACGTCGGGACCGCGCGGCGCATGCTGGCAGAGATCGAGGCGTTTGACGTGGAGCTCGCCGAGCAGCCAGTCGCAACGCTGGAGGAAGCGGCGCAGGTGTCGGCCTCGACCTCGATCCCGCTTGCCGGTGACGAGAGCATCGAAAGTCGCAGCGACGCCGTACGCGCGGTGAGGCTCGGTGCCTGCAAGCTGGCCGGGCTGAAGTTGTCCAAGGTCGGCGGACCGGAGGAAGCGATCACGATCGCGGAGGTGCTGCCCTCCTTCGTCTCCAGCGCGCTCGACGGGCCGGTCGGGATCGCCGCCGCTGCCCAGGTCGCCCAGACGTTGGACCAGGCGGCGCTGGGTATTCCGCACTTCGCCCATGGTCTCGCGACCCAGCGACTCTTCTCCTCGACGATCGCCTCAGTCGAGTGCGAGCTGCGGGGCGGCATGCTCCATCCACCCGAGGGCCCCGGCCTCGGGGTCGAAATCGACGAGGCAGCACTGGAGGCGCACCGCCTCTAGCCGAACGCCTGGCGACTTACCCCCCCTCTAAGGGAGGGAAAGTCGCCATAGGCTTCATTCATGGACACGACCAACGCCAACACAGCCCTCGCCTCGGCCTTCGCCGAGGAGCTTGCGCGCGGCGGTCTGCGGCACGCGGTGGTCTCCCCCGGCTCGCGCTCGACCCCGCTGGCGGTGGCGCTCTGGCGCCAGCCGGAGATCGAGCTGAACGTGATCGTCGACGAGCGCTCAGCGGCGTTCTTCGCCCTCGGCGCCGCGCAGGCGACGCGGACGCCGGTTGCCCTGCTCTGCACGTCGGGGACCGCGGCGGCCAATTACCACCCGGCGATCTGCGAGGCCGACGAATCGGCCGTGCCGCTGGTGGTGCTGACCGCTGACCGCCCGCCCGAGCTGCGTGGCATCGGCGCCGGGCAGACGATCGACCAGGTAAAGCTCTACGGCGAATCGGTGCGCTGGTTCTGCGAAGTCGGCACCCACGAGGCCGACGACGACGGGCTGCTGCACTACCGCTCGGTCGCCTGCCGGGCGCTTGCGGCGGCGCACGGCGAGACCCGTCCCGGCCCCGTTCACCTCAACCTGCCCTGGCGTGAGCCGCTGGCGCCGCTGCCGGTCGAGGGTGCCGTGACCGCGACCGACCCGCTCGCCCTTGAGGGCCGCGAGGGCCGACCCCTGACGGCCGTGACCTCGATCGACCGCGAGCCCTCGGCCTTCCTGCTCGACGAGATGGCCGGCCACATCGGCGACGCGCTCGCCGGGGTGATCATCGCCGGCCGCCAACTCGACCCGGAGCTGCGCGAGCCGCTCGCCCACCTAGCCCGGGCCTCGGGCTTCCCGATCCTCGCCGAGCCCACCTCGCAGCTACGCTGCGGCCCCCACGACCGCTCCTACGTCGTCGCGACCTACGATCTGCTGCTGCGCGACGAGCACTTCGCCCGCTCGGTCGTGCCCGACCTGGTGCTGCGCTTCGGCGAGATGCCGACCAGCAAGCCGCTGCGCGCCTGGCTGTCGGCGAGCGGAGCCGACCAGATCGCGATCGACCCCTACGGCGGCTGGAACGAGCCGACCAATCGCGCCGCGGCGATCCTGCGCGCCGACCCGACCGAGCTTGCGGCAGGCTGGGCGACGCGCCTGGAGAAGGAAGAGCGCCCGGCGCCAAAGCGCTGGCTCGACGCCGAGCGCGCCGCCCGCGCGGCGCTCGACTCGGCGCTCGGCGGCGAGGAGATCAGCGAGCCCGCCCTTCACCATGCCCTAGGTCACGCCCACCGCGACGGCGACCTCGTCTACACCGCCTCGAGCATGCCGATCCGCGACCAGGAGACCTTCCTGCCGCCGAGCGAGGCCGATGCCTTCTTCCTCTGCAACCGCGGCGCCAACGGCATCGACGGCCTGATCTCCTCCGGCATCGGCGCCGCCCACGCCAGCGGCCGCCCGACCACGATCGTCACCGGCGACCTCGGGTTGCTGCACGATCTCGGTGGGCTCGCCGCCCTCCGCGACGTCTCAACGCCGGTCCGCATCGTCGTCATCGACAACGACGGTGGTGGGATCTTCGGCTTCCTGCCTCAGGCCGACGCGCTCGACGCCGACGAGTTCGAAGCCCTGCTCGGCACTCCTCGCGGCGTTGACGTCGCCAAGGCGGCGGCCCTATTCGACCTCCCCCACCGCCAGCTCAAATCCCTCGCCGATCTCCCCGACGCCCTAGCCGCCGACACCGGCCTGATTGAGGTCAAAACCAACCGCCGTACCAACGTAGACGCTCATCGCCGGCTAACTCAAAGCGTTCACGCCGCTCTGACCGACTTGGCGTGAGCCAAGGGGTCCGGTGCCCCTCTCCATGAAGCTTGGCGACCACGCATCGAAGCACCGGGACGATCCAGCTGCGCGACGGCTTCAGGGAGAGGGGCACCGGACCCCTTCCCTCACCGCTTTACTCGGCCAGCAGCGGCAGCAGCGCCCCCAGCTTGATCTCCGTCTCCGCCAACTCCGCCGCCGGGTCGGAGCCCGACACCACGCCGACGCCGGCGTAGAGGTGTGCCTCGCGGTCGCGCAGCAGGGCGCTGCGCAGGGCGACGCAGAACTCGCCGTCCTCGGTGGAGTCCATCCAGCCGACCGGGCCGGCGTACCAGCCGCGGTCCATCTGCTCGAGCTCGGGGATCGCGGCGAGCGCGGCGGCCCCGGGCTCGCCGCCAACGGCGGGCGTCGGGTGCAGCATGCCAGCCAGCTCGACCGCCGATCGCGGCTCCGCCAGCTGGGCGACGATCGGCGTCGCCAGGTGCTGGATGTTCGCCACCTTGACGATCTCGGGTTCCTCGCCGGTCTGGACCCAGACGGCGTGCCGGCGCAGCGAACCGGCGATCCGCTCGGCGACGATCGCGTGCTCGCGGCGGTCCTTGTCGCTGCGCAGCAACTGCTCGCCGAGGTGGTCGTCAACGGCCGGGTCGGAGCTGCGCCGGGTCGAGCCCGCCAGGGCGACGGTCGAGACGCTCGCGCCTGAGCGGCGCAGCAGCAGCTCGGGACTGGCGCCGATGAAGGCCACCTCTGGAGTGCCACAGCAGAAGCAGAAGCAAGATGGGAACTGCTCGCGCATCGCGCCGAAGACGGCGGCGGGGTCGTGGGCGGCGCCGGCCGAGACCAGCACCTCGCGGGCGAGCACGATCTTCGACATCTCCCCCGCCATGATCCGCTCGGTCGCGGCGCCGATCATCCGCTCGAACTCGCCCGGCGGGCGCACGCTGGCGATCTCGATCCGCGAGGTCGGATGGGGATCGAGCAGCGGCAGCGGATCGTCGCGCAGGCTGGAGATCCGGGTTTCGAGCGCGCCCGCCTTGGCATCCGGATCGTCGCCGGGACGGACCGCCGTATTGACGGTCAGAAATGTGTCGCTGCCGCTGCGACAGATGGAGACCTCAGGCAGGACCAGCGAGGCGGGCGCGAGCGATGACCAGGTAGAGGAGCCACCCCCTTCGGGATCGAACGCGAAACCACCAACCCATACGGCCCCGGCGCCCGGCGGAAGGCCCGATGGCTCGTCCACGACCCTTTCGCCACCAAGGCATTCGCGCGCTACATCCTTGAATCTGCCCGGCCCGCGCGAGGCCGCCTCGTGGGCAACCCCAAGCGCGGCGAGGGCAAACTCGCGATCGGGCTCCTCCCAACAGAACCACCGATCAGAGGCCAGCCTCGAGGCGAAAACCGCGGCGCAAGGATCAACGCCCTCGACCGGCACCGTGAGACTTACAAAAGCTTTCCTACCCCGGGCGAGAGCGCGCTCGACCGTCGGTCGGAGGCTGGTAAATGACGAGGTCCGGAGGTTGTCAGGCAAGGACGCAGGGAGCCCGAATAGCAGCGCTATTCGGGCGACTGAGGACGCCGCATGGCGACGTCCGGGGCCGTCATTTTCAGTCTCCGCCGCGGGCGATCGCGATCTCGCCCGTCCGGACCATCTCTATGAGACCGTGGGGGCGGATCATCCGCTCGAAGGCCTCGATCTTGTCGGCGGAGCCGGTGACCTCGATCGTCATCGTGCGGCGGGCGACATCGATGATCTTGGCGCGGAAGATCTCGGCGAACTGGATGATCTCGGCGCGGTTCTCGACCGCAGCGGAGACTTTGAACATCGCCATCTCGCGGGCGACCGTCTCGTCGGGCTCCATGTCGCGGATCTTCAGCACGTTGACCAGCTTGTGCAGCTGCTTGGTCACCTGATCGATCGGGTGCACGGCGCCGTCAAGGGTGAGGGTGATGCGCGAGATGCTCTCGTCGTCGGTGGGCCCGACGGCGAGCGTGTCGATGTTGAAGCCGCGGCGCGAGAAGAGGCCGGCGACGCGCGCCAGCACGCCCGGCTTGTTCTCGACCAGGATCGAGAGGATGTGTTTGCGGCCGCTGAGCTGCCCCGGAACGCGCAACTCCTCCAGCTTGACGATCTGCGGGGTGCCGGCCTCCATCAGCCCACCATGTCCCTGGCGGCGGCTCCGGCCGGGATCATCGGGAAGCAGTTCTCCTCGGGAGAGACGCGCACGTCGAGCAGCACCGGGCCCTCGGCTTCAAGCGCCTTGGCCATCGTGCCCTCGAGCTCGCCGGCGTCCTCACAGCGCAGCCCGGTCGCGCCGAAGGCCTCGGCCAGCTTGACCCAGTCGGGGCTCGGGCCCATCTCGACCGAGCTGTAGCGGCGGTCCCAGAAGAGCTCCTGCCACTGGCGGACCATGCCCATGTAGCCGTTGTTCATCAGGAAGACCTTGACCGGGATCTCTTCGGCGACGCAGGTGGCGAACTCCTGGACGTTCATGATCAGGCTGCCGTCGCCAGCGAGGCAGACCACCGTGTCGTCCGGGCAGGCGATCTTGGCGCCGACCGCCGCAGGCAGGCCGAAGCCCATCGTGCCCAGGCCGCCGGAGTTGATCCAGCGGCGCGGCCTGTCGAAGCCGTAGTACTGGGCCGCCCACATCTGGTGCTGGCCGACGTCGGAGGTGATGATCGCGTCGCCCCCGGTCGCCCGGTGCATCGCCTCGATCATGAACTGCGGCTTAATCTCGCCGTCCTTGCCCTCCTCGTAGCCGAGCGGATATTTGTCCTGCCAGGCCTTGATCTGATTCCACCAGGCATCGAGCCGCGAGGGATCGGTCTGCAGCGCCCGGTACTCGCGGGTCAGCTCGGGCAGGACCAGCTTGGCGTCGCCGACGATCGGGATGTGCGCCGGGACGTTCTTGGAGATCTCCGCCGGGTCGATGTCGATGTGGATGAACTTGGCGTGGGGAGCGAACTCGGAGAGCTTGCCGGTGATGCGGTCGTCGAAGCGCGAGCCGATCGCGACGATCAGGTCGGCCTCGTCCATCGCGTAGTTGGCGGCGCGGGTGCCGTGCATGCCGAGCATGCCCAGCCACTGCTCGCCGGAGGCCGGATAGGCGCCGAGGCCCATCACGGTCGAGGTGACCGGGAAGCGGTCGGCGGCGGCGAGCTCGCGCAGCTCGTCGGAGGCGTTGGCGTTGATCACGCCACCCCCCGTGTAGAGGATCGGCTTGCGGGCGTTGGCAAGCGCCTTGGCGGCGATCCGAATCTGCTTGATGTTGCCGCCGTGGGGCGGCTTGTAGCCGGGCAGCTCGACCGGCTCGCTGCGCGGCGCGTAGTCGATCTCGGCGCGCGAGAGGTCCTGCGGGATGTCGAGCAGCACCGGGCCCGGGCGGCCGGTCGAGGCGACGTGGAAGGCCTCGTGCACGTACTCGGGGATCTGGCGCGGGTCGGTGACCGCGAAGGAGTGCTTGACGAAGGGCAGCGTGGCGCCGAGGATGTCGGCCTCCTGGAAGCCGTCGGTGCCGATCAGCTCGGTGCGCACCTGGCCGGTGATGAAGACGGTCGGGACCGAGTCGAGCATCGCGTCGGCGATCGCGGTGACCAGGTTGGTCGCGCCGGGGCCGGAGGTGGCGAAGGCGACGCCGACTTTGCCTGAGGCCTTGGCGTACCCCTCGGCCGCGTGGCCGCCGCCCTGCTCGTGGCGCACCTGGATGTGGCGGAACTCGGCATCGACCAGGGCGTCGTAGGTGGGCAGGTTGGCGCCGCCGGGGATGCCGAAGACGTGCTCCACGCCCTCGGCCTTGAGGCTCTGCATCAGTGCGTCCGCTGCTCTCATCTGAAGGGCGATGCTACCAGCGGCCCGCTGGCTGCAATGCAGGCGATTTAGAGCTGGACGGGCTCGCCTGGGTTCCAGCGGGTGCGGGGATCGATCGAGGACTCGATCACGCGGTCCTTGTAGCGCTCGATCGTGTGGATCATCGACTCAACCAGCTCCTCGCCGAGCAGGGTCGGCTCGAGGCCGAGGTCGAGCAGCTTGGTGTGGATCGCGTTGTAGTAGTGGTGCTCCTTCTCGACCCGGGGGTTCTCGTAGTGCTGGACCTCCACCGAGTAGCCGAGGTGCTCGCCGGCGTGCTTGACCAGGTGCGCCAGCTCGATCACCGAGAACTGCTCGGTGAACTGGTTGAAGACGCGGAACTCGCCCGCCTCGGCCGGATTGAGCGCGGCCAGTTCGACGCAGGCGAGGGTGTCGCGGATGTTGAGGAAGCCGCGGGTCTGGGTGCCCTCGCCGTAGACGGTCAGCGGGTGACCGATCACCGCCTGCAGGCAGAAGCGGTTGAGCACGGTGCCGAAGATCTCGTCGTAGTCGAAGCGGGTGAGCAGGCGCTCGTCGCGGGCGGTCTCCTCGGTCTGGATCCCGTAGACGACGCCCTGGTTGAGGTCGGTGGCGCGCAGGCCCCAGGTGCGGCAGGCGAAGTGGATGTTGGTCGAGTCGTGGACCTTGGAGCAGTGATAGAGCGAGGCCGGCAGCTTCGGGAAGGGCAGGGTGTCCCTGCGGCCCTTGTGCTCGATCTCGATGTAGCCCTCCTCGATGTCGATGTCGGGCTGGCCGTACTCCCCCATCGTGCCGAGCTTGACCAGGTGGCAGTCGGGGACGTGGTCGCGGATCGCGAAGAGCAGGTTGAGGTTGCCGATCACGTTGGCGTACTGGGTCTCGACCGCCTTCTCGCGCGAGGCCATCGAGTAGGGCGCCGAGGCCTGCTGGCCGTAGTGGACGACTGCCTCGGGCCGGACCTCGGCGACGACGGCTTCGAGGAAGTCGCCGTCCTGGACCGAGCCCTGGAAGCTGCGGATCTCCTCGCCGGAGATCTCCTTCCAGGCGGCGATGCGCCGATCGAGGTCGACGATCGGCGTCAGCGAGCCGCTGCCGGCGTCTTCGTGCCAGCGGCGGCGAGAGAAGTCGTCGACGACTGAGACCTCGTGACCGCGGGCCGAGAACCTCATAGCCGTCGGCCAGCCCAGGTAGCCGTCGCCCCCAAGAATGAGAACGCGCATAGGTCGCGGCAGCGTAGCGGACAGGCGGGACATAGCATCGCGCTGTGAAGCGGACGGTGGCGCTGGTCGCGATCCTGCTGCTCGGGCTGGGGCTGCGGGCGAATGAGGCATGGGACGGGCGTTCGCCCGTCTTCGACGCCGCCGCCTACGCGACGATCGCGGCGAACCTCGATCGCGGCGACGGGTTCACGCTTGGCCGCGGCGCAACCCAGCCGGCGAGCAACTACTCCCCCGGCCTGCCGCTCTTCGTCGCCGGGGTCTACGAGGTGGCCGGTGGCGTGCACGAACGCACGGCGCGGCTCCTGCTCGCGTTGCTCGGGACGCTGTCGGTGCTCTTCACATACCTGATCGGGCGACGCCTGTCTGGACCTGCGGCCGGCCTGATTGGTGCCACGGCCATCGCCATCTACCCCGCCCTGCTCGAGTACCAGGGGATGCTGATGGGCGAGCCGCTTGCGGCGACGCTGTTGTCTGGGGCAGTCCTGGCAATGCTCTGGGCAGACGGTGCAAGACAGACGGATCCGGCGAGCGGGCCTGTCGTGGGGCAGGGGGGCCTGCGGGCAGTCCACGGGCTGTCCTCGACCCCCCTACCCCACGCCACCCGCTCGTCAGATGGGTGCTGCCAGGCACCCTGCTCGGGGCGCTGGCGCTAGTCCGACCGGAGTACATCGGGGTCGCCTTGCTCGTCAGCTCGGTGGTTCTTCTAAGGCAGGGGTGGCGCAGCAGCTCGCATACGTGGGTTCAGGCGCTGTTGCTGCTCGCGGGGGTAGTGGTGGTCGTGGCGCCTTGGACGGTGCGCAATGCGGTAGCGCTGGATCGGTTCGTGCCGGTCTCGACGGGCGGAGGTCAGGTGCTGTTCGCGGGGACGTACCTGCCATCGAATGGCGACCCGGAAAAGGTCGGGGCCGAGGTGGTCAAACATCACCCGGGATTGTTCGGGCAGCACGCGGTGCAGCGATTGCGGCTGGAGCAGATCCTGGCGCGGTTGGCGCAGCAGCGCTATCCAAGGATGGAAAGCGACAGGGCGCTCTCGAAGATGGGCAAGGAACAGCTCTGGGACGACCTCAGCGAAGAGCCGCTCGAATACGTCGGCTTCGTGGCAAAGAAGGTGGCGCGGATCTGGTCGCACGGGCCGCGCGACGTGATGCGCGAGCCGGGCTGGGAGCTGCTGCACTGGCTGCTGCTCGCCTTCGGGCTGGTCGGCCTGATTGTCCTCGCTGCTCAGCGGCGCTGGGAGGCGCTGCTGATCGCGACGATCTTCGTTGCGATCACCGCGATCAGCACCCTGCTGGTGGCCTCGCCGCGGCGGGTGCTGGTGATGATGCCGCTGGTCGCGGCCCTGGCCGGCGTCGGGGCGATGGCCTGTCGGGATAGCCTCGCGCGGCGATGGCAAAGTTGAAGGCCTGGCTGCGCGGGCTCCCGGAGCGCCACGGGCGCAGGACGCTGATCGTGCTGGCGGCGATCCTGCTGCTCGGCTTCGGCCTGCGCGCCTATCGCGTGGTCGAGCCGCTGCCGGTGCCCGGCGACGATGCTCATGCCTATTACGCGCTCTCGAAGTCGCTCTACACCGAAGGCAGCTTCGGCGGGCCGACCTTCCACAACCCCAGCGACTGGTCCCCCGGCGCCCCGCTCCTCTACGCGGCGAGCTTCTACGCGACCGCCGGCGCCCGCGAAGGCACCGCCCGCATCGTCGAGATGCTCCTCGGCCTCGCGACCATCCTCGTCACCTACCTACTCGGCCGCCGCATCTCCTGCCGCCCCGCCGGCCTCCTCGCCGCTCTCGCGGTAGCCGTCTACCCCCCCTTCATCCACTCCGTCGGCGCTCTCTACTCGGAGCCCCCGGCGATGTTCACGCTCCCCGCCGCGGTCCTCGCTTTCCTCTGGGCCTCCGACGGCCTGAGCCGCGGCACCTCGAGCGGGTGGCGTGTGGCAGGGGGGTCGAGGACAGCCCGTGGACTGCCCGCAGACCCCCCTGCCACACGACAGGCCCGCTCGCCAGGTGGCTCGTCCCTGGCTTTTTGTTCGGCCTGACAGCAATGTTCAGGCCCGAGTACCTCCTGGTGGGCGTGGCCTTTGCGGTGCTGGCCCTGATCAGAGTCGGCCGCGCCCGTGGCTGGAAGCCGGGCCTTGCCGGCGCCGCGCTGCTGGTCGCTGCCCTGCTGCTGCCGATCGTCCCCTGGGCGATCCGCAACCAGATAGTCCTGCACCGCACGGTGCCGATCTCGACCGGCGGCGGCAAGGCGCTCTACGTCGGCACCTTCCTGCCGGCCGACGGCGAATACCAGCGGGTCAAGGCGATCCTCGCCAAGCGCTACCTGCACCGCGAATACGACCCGCACTCCCAAGCCCTGGAAGAAGTCGACCCCGTGCCGCTCTTCAACCGGGTCGCCAAGCGCTACCCGGACCTGCCACGCGACTCGGCGCTGGGCAAGATCGGCAAACAGAACTTCTCCCACTGGTTCGGCGAAGACCCGCTCGAATACCTGGCGATGACCGTGCGCAAGGCCTGGCGGATGTGGAGCGCCGGGATCGGCGAAGCGATGGAAAGCACCGCCGGAAGGGTGATCCAGACCCTGATCGTCGCGCTCGCCCTCGCCGGTCTCGCCGTGCTCGCCTGGCGGCGTTGGTGGTGGGAGCTGGTCGCGATGGCGACGCCGATCGCGCTCGTCACCGCCGTCGGCGCGATCTCGCTGGCCGCGCCGCGCCGCAACGAGGTGCTGATGACCTTGATCTTTCCGCTTGCCGCGGCGGCCCTCTCGCGGGGGACGGCGGCCGTATTGTCCAGGCGGTAATGGCTCTCTATGCAGGCATCTTTCCGGCCGAACTGACGGCGCTGCGCAGCGTCGGACTGATCGGCGGGATCGCCCTGATCGCCTACGCCGTGGCCCGGCGCCGCTCGCTGCGCAACGCCGAGGTGCTGATCCTGCTCGCCGCCGGGATCGGCCTGCTGCTCGTCTCCGGCACCGAAATCACCGACAAGCTGCTCTCCGCCTTCTCCTTCGAAAAGGGCAACGGGGGGCGCATCCTCGGCCTCGCCGTCTTCGCGATCTTCATCCTCTTCGGGCTGATCCTGCGGGCGCTCTCCCAGGGAGCGCGCAACGCCCGCCAGCTCTCGGCCGCACTTGAGGGACTTGCCTGGGAGGAGTTCCGCCAGGCCAAGCTGCCGGAACGCTTCCGCGGCAAGGTCGCGGTCCTCGTCCCGGCCTACAACGAGGCCGAGAACATCGGCCACGTGCTGGACCTGATGCCGAAGGAGGTATGCGGCGTCGAGACCGCGGTGCTCGTCGTCGACGACGGCTCGCGCGACGGAACCGGTGACGTCGCCGCCGAGCACGGTGCCGCCGTCGCCCGCCACGTCACCAACCGCGGCGGCGGCGCGGCGCTGCGCACCGGCTACCGGCTGATGGTCGAATCGGGAGCCGAGATCGTCGTCACCCTCGACGCCGACGGCCAGCACCTGCCTGCGGAGATGGAGCGCCTGGTCAAACCGGTGCTCGACGGCAAGGTCGATGTCGCTCACGGCTCGCGCGTGCTCGGCCAGGCCGACCGCAGCCACTTCGCCCGCGAGCTCGGCATCGTCTTCTTCAACCGGCTCGTCTCGGCGATCACCCGCACCCACGTCACCGACTGCTCCAACGGCTACCGCGCCGTGCGCACCACGGTGCTGCCCCAGCTCGTCCTGCGCCAGGAGCAGTTCCACACCTCCGAGTTCATGATCGAGGCGATCAAGCGCGAAATCCCCGCCCGCGAGGTGCCGATCACAGTCGAGCAGCGCCTGCACGGCCACTCCAAGAAGCCGGCCGTCTTCCGCTACGGCATGGGCTTCGCCAACGCGATCGTCCGCACCTGGCTGCGCTGAGACCTCAGCGGACGCCGGGGTGCCGGACGGCGGCCGGGTCGGGCAGGTACAGATCGGTGCCGCAGCGCGGGCAGACCTGGACGTAGAGCTTCAGCGCCTTGCGGCAGTTGGGGCACTGGCGTTCGGGTTCGTCCTTCTCGCGGCGGTAGAGGATCGCCGCGATCAGGCCGAGTATCAGCAGCACGCTCCCGATCACCAGCCAGAGCCAGAAGGAGCTGCCCTTGGCCTTGCCGATGATCGCGGTGGCTAGTCCGAAGGAGAAGGCGATGAAGAGGTACTCGAATCCCATGGCCCTATTGTCGCCTCCAGCGCCTTCGGGTGCCCGATCGAGCCGACCTCGGAGGTGTCCCGGCGGAAGGGCAGGCTGGCGGTCCAGTCGATCACGGCGCGGGTCTTGCGGGCGGCGCCCGGGATCTGGCTCATGTGGTAGGTCCGCGCCATCCACCAGGCCGGAAAGCCGCGGAAGGTGCGGTCGCCGATCTTGCCGACCGCCTTGTAGCGACCGAGGTTGACGAACGCCGCGTTGCTCTTGTAGGTGAAGGGGCCGGCGCTGCCGATCCCTAGCTCGGCGGCGATGTTGCGAGCCGCGACCGGGCCCTGGCGGACCGCGTGCTGGGCGGTCGGCGGGCAGAGGCCGCCGCGGGGATCGGGCGCGGCGGCGCAGTCGCCGATCGCCCAGACCGAGTCGAGGCCCCTGACCCGCAGGTGGTCGTCAACCGGGACGCGGCCGCGCTCGTCGAGCGGCAGCGAGAGCCCGCGCAGGCTCGGGTGCGGGGCGACGCCGGCGGTCCAGACGACGGTGCGGGTCGGCAGCGTCTCGCCTGTGGCGATCCGAGCGCTGTCGGCTCGCACCTCCTCCAGGGTGGTGCCGAGGCGGACGTCGATACCGCGGCCGCGCAGCTCGCGCAGGGCGTAGTCGGCGAGCTCGGCGTCGATCTCGGGCAGAACGCGATCGGAGGCCTCGACCAGCACCCAGCGCATGCCATGCAGGCGCGCCCGCGGGTAGCGCTCGATCGCGTCGGCGGCGAAATCCTGCAGCTCGGCCAGCGCCTCGAGGCCGGCGTAGCCGCCGCCGACGAAGACGTAGGTGAGCAGCTCGTCGCGCCGCGCCGCGTCGTCGGTCGCGTTGGCGGCCTCGAGCGTCTCGATCACGTGATTGCGCAGCCAGATCGCGTCGGCCAGGCTCTTGAACCCGATCGCGTGCTCGGAGAGCCCCGGCACCGGCAGCACCCGCGAGACCGAGCCGAGCGCCAGCAGCAGCTGGTCGTAGGGCAGCTGCTCGACATCGCCCTCGCGCGTGCGCAGCTCGACCGTCTTGGCGACCGAATCGTGCCCGGCGATCGATCCCAGCCTCAGGTAGGTGCGCTTGAGGATCTCGCGCAGCGGCGTCACCACGTGCCGCGGCTCGAGCGTCCCCGCGGCCGCCTCCGGCAGGAACGGCGTGTAGAGCATGAAGTTGGCGTCGTTGACCAGCACCAGCCGGGTCGACTGCCGCGGCATGATCCGCTCCAGCTCCCGCGCCGCCATCGCGCCCCCGAATCCACCTCCGGCGATGACAACGTTCCAGGCCATTGGCTGCAACTTAGCACTTTGTAACAACTTGTTACAAAGTATCGGAAGATACATATCCGCCAGCCCCGGGGCGCCGACAGACGTGCAGCGCTAACATTTCAGTACTTCGTGACGTGTTCACAGAGCTGAACGGCCCCGGGCGTGTACCCGGGGCCGTTTCTTTTTGGCGGTTGCCCCTACCGATCTGCGAGCTTCGAAGCGAGCGCGATCAGCGCCCTCATCACGCCGGCAAATGCCAGGAGAACCGCCGCTTCTGGCGTGTTCACGACCTCCTAAGTGTTGGGACACAAGCGCCTCGCCCCGGCGACCTGTCTACCGCCGGAGCTTCTCCTGGATTAGCCGGTTGACCTCGCCGCCGTCAGCGCGGCCCTTGGTCTGCTTCATCACGGCGCCGACGATGGCGCCGATCGCCTTGCCGTTGCCCGCCTTGATCTGCTCAGCGGCATCCGGGTTGGCCTCGATCGCGGCGGCGACGATCGACTCGAGCTCACCGCTGTCGGAGATCTGGGCGAGTCCCTCGCGCTCGACGATCTCGGCTGGGTCCCCGCCCTCAGCGACCAGGGTGGCGAGGACGGTCTTACCGCTGCCGTGGGAGATCTTCTTCTCGTGGACCATGGCAACCAGAGCCGCCAGTGTCTCGGGCTCGACCTTGGACTCGGCGGCGCTCGCTTCGCCCTCCTGGCGCAAGGCGGCGGCAAGCTCCCCGGTTACCCAGTTGGCAACGACGCGGGGCTCGACGCCCTCCGCGTGCTTCGAGGCCTCCTCGAAGTAGGCCGCGGTCTCCGGATCGGCGCTCAGCAGCGCCGCCACGTCGTCGGGCAGACCGAGCTGCTCGCGGTAGCGCTCGGCCCGCGCCGCAGGCAGCTCCGGCAGCGACTCGCGGGCCTCGCGCAGCATCGCCTCGGTCGGCGCGATCGCGACCAGGTCCGGCTCGGGGAAGTAGCGGTAGTCGTGCGCCTCCTCCTTGGAGCGCAGCGGGTGCAGGCTGTCGTCCTCGGGATGGAAGTGGAGCGTCTCCTGCTCGACCGTCCCCCCCGCTTCGATCAGCTCGCGCTGGCGGGCCAGCTCGGCTTCGATCCCGCGCTCGAGGAAGCGGAAGCTGTTCATGTTCTTCAGCTCGGTCTTCGTCCCCAACTCCTCGCTGCCGGCGGGCCGCACCGAGATGTTGCCGTCGACGCGCAGGCTGCCCTCCTCCATGTTGACGTCGGAGACGCCGAGCTGGCGCACCGTCTCACGCAGCAGGCGAGCCCATGACGCGGCCTCGGCGGCGCTGCGCAGATCGGGCTCGGTGACGATCTCGACCAGCGGCGTGCCGCCACGGTTGAAGTCGACCAGCGAGGCGCCCGAGCCGTGAATCCGGCCCGACTCGCCGACGTGGATCATCTTCGCCGCGTCCTCCTCGAGATGGGCGCGGTGAATTCGGATGTCTCCCAGGCGGCCGGCGCCGGCGATCGGAATGTCGTACTGACTGATCTGGTAGGCCTTCGGCGAGTCGGGATAGAAGTAGTTCTTGCGGTGGAAGATCGAGCGCGGCGCCACCTCGCACTCCAGCGCCGCGGCGATCTGCAGGGCGAAGCGGACCGCCTGCTCGTTGACCACCGGCAGCACCCCTGGATGGGCGAGGCAGACCGGACAGGTATGCACGTTGGGCTCGTCGCCAAAGGAGAGCTCACACCCGCAGAACATCTTCGTCCTCGTCGCCAGCTGCACGTGAATCTCCAGCCCAATCACCGCCTCCAGCTCAGCCACCCTCTTCACCCCCTGTTCCGGTGCGCCTTTTGCTCTCTCCAGGTGCATAAGGCGCACCGGAGGGGCTGGCGTCGAAGCCGAGGCCCTGCTCGAGGGCGTAGGCGGCGTCGAGGAGCCGGCGCTCGGCGAAGGCGGGGGCGGCGATTTGGAAGCCGACCGGCAGCTCGGGGCCGCCGGCGGTGGGCCGGGCGAGGCCGGCCGGGATCGAGATCGCCGGGATGCCCGCGAGGCTCATCGGCACGGTGAAGAAGTCGTTGAGGTACATCGAGAGCGGGTCGGCGGTCTTCTCGCCAAGTTCGAAGGCGACCGAGGGCGAGGTCGGGGTTACGACGAAGTCGACCCGGTCGAAGGCGCTCTTGAAGTCGCCGGCGATCTTCGTCCGCACCTTTTGCGCCTGGCCGTAGTAGGCGTCGTAGTAGCCGGAGGAGAGCGCGTAGGTGCCGAGCATGATCCGCCGCTTGACCTCGGCACCGAAGCCCTGCGCCCGGGTCTGCTCGTACATCTCGATCACGTCGCCGCTGGAGGGAGCGCGCATCCCGTAGCGGACGCCGTCGTAGCGAGCGAGGTTCGATGAGGCCTCGGCCGGCGCGATCACGTAGTAGGCGGAGATGCCGTGCTCGGCGTGCGGCAGGGAGACGGTGTCGACCGTGCCGCCGAGGCTCTCAATCTTCTCCAGGGTCGCCTCGAAGACCGTGCGGACCCCGGCGTCGAAGTCCTGGCTGATCAGGTCGTCTGGAACTCCGAAGCGCAGGCCGGAGAGATCCTCGCGGTCGGGCAGGCCGGGCGATTTGGGCAGGCCGACCGAGGTCGAGTCGCGGGGGTCCTGCCCCTGCAGGATCACCAGCAGCAGGGCGGCATCGCTGACATCGCGGGTGAAGGGGCCGCACTGGTCCAGCGAGGAGGCGAAGGCGATCATGCCGTAGCGCGAGATCGCCCCGTAGGTGGGCTTGAGCCCGACGATGCCGCAGAGCGCCGCGGGCTGGCGGATCGAGCCGCCGGTGTCGGTGCCGATCGCCCACGGCGCGAGGCCGCCGGCGACCGCCGCGGCCGAGCCGCCCGAGGAGCCGCCGGGAACTCGCTCGCGGTCCCAGGGGTTGAGCACCGGGCCGTAGGCCGAGTTCTCGTTGGAGGAGCCCATCGCGAACTCGTCCATGTTGGTCTTGCCGAGGATCGGCGCCCCGGCCTCGATCAGCTTGCGCACGGCCGTGGCCGTGTAGGGGGGCTCGTAGCCCTCGAGGATGCGCGAGCCGGCCGTGGTCGGCACGCCCTCGGTGCAGAAGATGTCCTTGACCGCGATCGGGGCGATGCTCGGCCGCTCGACCGCGATCGGGCTCGCGCCGCCGTCCTCGTCGCGCCAGAGGTAGGCATTGAGCTCGTCGCCGGCGGCGGCCCGCCGCCAGGCGTCGGCGTACTCGCCCGCGTCGAGATCGCCCGCGGCCATCGCCCGATGGGCCTCGAGGGCCGTCAGCGTCAGCAGCTCGGTCATCTATTCCTCGGCCTGGGGCGAGGGAACGCGGAAGGCGCCCTCGGCGGGATCGGGTGCCGAGGCGAGCGCCACCTCGGGCGGCAGGCTCTGGTGAGGCACGTCGGCGCGCAGGACGTTCTCCAGCTCGACCACGTGCGAGGTCGGCTCGACGCCATCGAGGTCGAGCTCGGCGATCCGGTCGACGTGCTCGAGGATGCCCGAGAGCTCGCCGGCCATCCGCTCGACCTCCTTCTCGGAGAGGCCGAGGCGGGCCAGCTTCGCCACGTGCAGTACCTGCTCTCGCTCGATCACGGCGGCCGATTCTAGGCGGCTCGCCAGTTAGAGTCAGCGCCGGGATGAGAGGCGAGCGCGCAGAGAAGTTCGTGGTCTTGAGCCTGCGGCTGTTGGCGGTCTCCTTCGCCGTCGTCGGAATCCTCTTCATCGCCGTCCCCAGCGGCGTCCTCGACGTGATCTCCGATGTCGGCGAATGGTTCGGCAACAGCACCAGGGCCCCGCACACCCAGGAGGACCTCTGGCTGGCGCTCGCCTTCGCCTACATGGTCGTGATCACCGGCATCTGTCTGGTTGCGCAGATGGACGTGGTCCGCTACCGCCCGCTGCTGCTCATTCTCGCCGCCGGCAAGACCACCTCCTCGCTCGGCTCGCTCGCCTTCTTCCTGGTCGACGAACACGTCTTCATCTACCTGCTCAACTTCCTCGTCGACGGCTTCCTCGCCCTGCTCTCGCTCTGGCTCTTCTCCCTGGCCGGCCGCATCGGTCGGCCCGCGGCGCCCGGCTGACAGCGCCCGCCGGGGCTCTCCGCCGCCGAGCAGCGCACCCTGAGCGCGATCTGCGCGGCGATGGCACCGGGCCTCGACGGCCTGCCCGCGGCCGAGCGCGAGCTCGACGTCTCCGGCCCGGTCGCCGAGTTCCTGCGCTCGGTCTCACCGCGGGCGCTGACCCGGATCAGGCTCGGCCTGCGCGCCTTCGAGTGGCTGCCCTTCCCCTGGCGCTTCAGCCGTCTCGACCCGGCCGGCCGCGAGGACTTCCTGCGCGGCATGGAGACGGCGCGGTTCGGCCTCTACCACGAGCTGCTGCTGATGGCCAAGGTCTTCGCCACGCTGGGCAGCGCCGTCGCGCCGGAGGTCGAGCGGCGGATCGGATTCAACGTGAGCTGCCGGCTGGCCGACGGCTCCCGGCCCGAGCCCGCCGCCCCGCTGGGCGCGACTGAGCCGGCGGGCGACGAAGAGGAATGCGACGTGATCGTCGTCGGCTCCGGCGCCGGCGGCGCGGTCGCCGCCGCGACCCTCGCCGAGGCCGGGCTCGACGTGATCGTGCTCGAGGCGGGCGAGAGCTTCAACCGGGAGAGCTACCCGGAGGAACCGCTGGACGCGATCGCCGCCCTCTACCGCGACGGCGGCCTGACGATTGCCGAGGGGCGACCGCCGATCCCGGTGCCGGTGGCGCGCACCGTCGGCGGCACCACGGTGGTCAACTCGGGAACATGCTTCCGCGCTCCCGATCCGCTGCTCGAGGAGTGGAGCCGGCGCTTCGGCATCGAGTGGGCAACCGACCTCGACCACGAGTTCAGCGAGGCCGAGGATTTCCTCCGGGTCACCCGACTCGACCCCGAGCGAATGGGACGCAATGGGCAACTCGCGATGGAGGGAGCAGGCGCGCTCGGTGCTTCCGGCGGCCCGATCTCCCGCAACGCCGGCAGCTGCGTGCAGTGCAGCTCCTGTCCCTTCGGCTGCGAGATCGACGCCAAGCGCGGCATGCACGTCAGCTACCTGCCGCGCGCCGTGGCGGCAGGCGCACGGCTGCGCACGGGCGTGGAGGCACAGCGGGTCCTGATCGAGAACGGCCGCGCGGTCGGGATTCGGCGTGGCGCTTTCTTCCCCCACGTCAGGGAAGAACGCCACACCCAGCAGCCGCATCCCTTTGCCGTGCGGGCGCGAGTCGCCACCATCGTCGCCGGGGGAGCGCTTGGCACGCCCGAGCTGCTGCTGCGCTCAGGCCTCGGCGGCCGTCGGGTCGGGCGCAACCTCCACATCCACCCCGCCTGCTGGGTCGGCGCCCGCTACGAGGAGGAGGTGCGCGGCTGGGACGGCGTGATGCAGAGCTATTACATTGACCAGTGGGAGCCCCAGCGCCTCCTGCTCGAGGCCACCTTCACCCCGCTTGCCTTCGGTGGCGCCTGGCTCCCCGGCGTCGGCCACGCCCACCAACGCTCGATGCTCGAATTCGGCCACATCGGCTCGATCGGCGTCCACCTCTCAGACCAGTCCAGCGGCCAAGTGGGCCTCGCCGGCGACGGCTCCCTCCGAGCCCGCTTCAAGCTGACGAAAGACGACGCCGACCGCCTCACCTTCGGCATCGCCCGCGCCGCCGAAATCCACTTCGCCGCCGGCGCCACCGAGGTCTACCCCAACATCGCTCGCGTCGGCACGCTAACTCCCGACAGGCTCGCCACCTTCGAGTCGACCCGCTTCAAGCCCTCGGAGTTGCGTCTCGAGGCATTCCACCCGATGGGCACCGCCCGGATAGCTGGCGAGGGCGACGGGGTCTGCGCCCCCGACGGCTCGGTCCACGGCACTACCGACCTCTACGTCGCCGACGCCTCCCTCTTCCCCACCTCCGTCGGCGTCAATCCGATGATGACGGTCATCGCCTTCTCCGCCCGTATAGCGGGTGAGCTCGCACAGAGGCGCCGGGTGACCCCTCCCAAAACGAGCGGCAGGAGCCGCTCTTGACTGTTTTGGGAGGGGTCACCCGGCGCCCCTCCCTACGGACACTCAGCTACTTGGCGGTGGAGGAGGTGGAGGCGAGCTGGGAGGTGGAGGCGGCGGAGCCGAGGACGCGGGGGGTGGCGGAGGCGGTGTCGATGCGGAGGCGGAGGCGTCGTCGTCGTGTGCTGCTGCGGCGGCGTCGACCCCCCACCGGACAGCCGATCGGCCGCGTCGCCGAAGGTGATTCCTTCTTCTTTCATCGTGCTGTACCCGCCATATGCGATGCCGCCTGCAGCGATGAGGCCCAGGAAGATGCCAACACTGAGCGTGGCATCGACCGAGACGCCGCCATAACTGCCAAAGCTAGGCGGATCGATGATGCGGAAGAGGATCAGCAGGACGGAGATCACGCCGAGGACGGTGACGATCGTGCTCATCGGGACCGATGGCTCATACGGCGAGTCGGCGAGGCGCAGGCCGGCCATCACCAGCGCGGCGACGATCGCGACAACGAGAACGATCGGGATGAAGTCGAGCGCGTCCCAGGCGCTGCCTCCGCTGCCCGGAACGCTGCCCGAGAAGCCGCCGACACCGGAAACTTCGACGCCGAACCAGTCGAAGAACATGAAGATGAAGAGCAGGATCGCCGAGCCGCCCGCGATCTTCTCCCCTGGACTGAGCTTGTCTAGATGTTCCATCGATCCTCCGGTTGAGCTAGGGGTCGGGCCGACACTACACCCGGGCTCGCGCGGCAGCCAACGTATTTACGAGCAGCATCGCGATTGTCATCGGGCCGACACCGCCGGGCACCGGAGTGATCGCGGCGGCGACCTCGGCGGCCGCTGCGAAGTCGACATCGCCGACCAGGCCGTCGTCGGTTCGGTTGACGCCGACGTCGATCACGACAGCGCCCGGCTTGATCGCGTCGGCGCCGAGCAGCCGCGGCGAGCCGACCGCCGCGACCAGCACGTCGGCGCGACGACAGGTCGCCGCCAGGTCGCGCGTGCGGGAATGGCAGACGGTCACCGTCGCGTTAGCGGCGAGCAGCAGGCGCGAGACCGGAACGCCGACCAGCTTCGAGCGTCCCACGACGACCGCCTCGGCACCTTCGAGATCGACTCCCTCGTGCCGCAGCAGCTCCATCACGCCCGCCGGCGTGCAGGGCACGAGGCCGGGCATGCCATGCGCCAGTAGCCCGGCATTGACCGGCGTAAGGCCGTCGACGTCCTTGGCCGGATCGATCGCGGCGACGACCCGGTCGGGGTCGATGTGATTGGGCACCGGCAGCTGCACGAGGACGCCGTCGACGTCATCGTCAGCGCCAAGCTCGGCGACCAGGCCAAGCAGCTCGCGCTCGCTGGTCTCGGCGGGAAGCCCGTGGTGCGCGGATCGCATCCCGGCCTCCTCGCAGGCCCGGTGCTTGTTGCGAACGTAGACCTCGGAGGCGGGATCGTCGCCGACGATCACGGTGACGAGCAGCCGGGGCGCGGCCCTGCTCGCCCGCGAAGGTCGCCACCTCCCCGGCCACCCGCTCGCGTACCGAGACCGCCACCGCTTTGCCGTCGATGATTCGCGCTGACATCTTTCCTATCTCCTCCGGATCGGTGCGTAATCGGCCATCAGCTTGCGCTCGGTGCCGTCAGCGGAGAAGCGCACGACGACGACGCCCCCCGGCTCGACCGCCGTCACCACGCCGTCGCCGAAGCCGGCGTGGACGACGTCGTCGCCGGTCTGCAGCTCCAGGGTCGGGCCGGGATCGATCGGCGCCGCGGCTTCGCCCGAGTCCCAGCCGATGCCGGCGGCCGAGCCCGGCGCGCTGGAGTGGCGCTCGGTCAGCTCAGCAGGGAGCTCGTCGATGAAACGCGAGGGCAGGTTGCGCTCGGAGCGGCCGAAGAGGCTGCGTTCGCGCGCCCAGGTCATGTAAAGGCGCCGGCGGGCGCGGGTGATGCCGACGTAACAGAGCCGCCGCTCCTCCTCCTCTCCCCCTCTTCCAGGGCCCGCATGTGGGGGAAGGCGCCGTCCTCGCAGCCGAGGATGAAGACCGTGTCGTACTCGAGCCCCTTGGCGTTGTGCAGAGTCATCAGCGTCACCAGCGACTCCCGCTCGCCGTCGAGCAGGTCGTCCTGCTGGCTGTAGAGGGAGATCTGCTGCAGGTACTCCTCCAGGGGCGTCAAATCGGCGTTCTCGCCCTCCTGCTCGCGCTCGATGTCGAACTCGGCGGCGCCGGCGATCAGCGCCTCGAGGTTCTCGGCCCGGCCCTCGGCCTCGACCGTGCGCTCGGCCGAGAGCGCTTCCAGGTAGCCGCTCTCGTTCAGCACCGCCTCGAGCAGCCCCGCCACCGGACCTTCCTCCTCGGCCCGTTCGCGCAGGCCCGCCATCGTCTCGTAGAAGCGGCCGACCGCCTTGATCGCGCCGCCATTGAGGCCCGGAACCTCCTCGACCGCCTCGATCACCTCCCAGATCGTCTTGCCTGTGGTGTTGGCGTGCGAGGCGATCCGACCCTGGGTCGTGTTGCCGATTCCCCGCCGGGGCGAGTTGACGATGCGGGCGAAGGAGACCTGGTCGGCCGGGTTGGCGAGCAGGCTGAGGTAGCCGACCGCGTCCTTGATCTCGGCCCGTTCGTAGAACTTGGTGCCGCCGATGACCTGGTAGGCGACGTCGAAGCGGTTGAGCGTGTCCTCCAGCACCCGGCTCATCGCGTTGGTGCGGTAGAAGACGGCGACGTCCTCGCGCTCGACCCCCTCCTCCTCGGCGAGGCGCTCGATCTCCCCCGCCACCCAGCGCGCCTCCTCGTGCTCGTCGGAGAGCTCGGAGAGATGCACCGGCTCACCGCCGGCGATCTCAGTCCAGATCTCCTTCGGGCTGGCGCTCGCGGTTGTTCGACCACCGCGTTGGCGGCGGAGAGGATCGTCTGGGTCGAGCGATAGTTCTGCTCGAGCTTGACCACTTCGGCTTCGGGAAAGTCCTGCTCGAAGTCAAGGATGTTGCGGATATCGGCGTGCCGGAAGCCGTAAATCGACTGGTCCTCGTCGCCGACCACCATCAGGTTGCCGTGCTCCTCGGTGAGCAACTGCAGCAAGCGGTACTGGGCGTGGTTGGTGTCCTGGTACTCGTCGACGAGGACGTGGCGGAAGGTGCGGCGCCAGCGCTTGCGCGCCTCGTCGGAGACCTCCAGCGCGTTGACCGTGCGGACCAGCAGGTCGTCGAAGTCCATCGCGTTGGCCTCGAGCATGCGCTTCTCGTAGAGCTCGTAGGCCGCGGCGGCGGTTTCCTCGAAGACGCTGCCCTGCGCCTGCGGCGTAGGCGGCGGCGTCGACGAGCTTGTTCTTGGCGCCGGAGATCTGCGAGCGGATCGCCCGCGGCGGGTAGCGTTTCGGGTCGATCCCGAGCTCGTTCATGCAGCGCTTGAGCATGCGCAGCGAGTCGGACTCGTCGTAGATGGTGAAGCCGTGCGGGAGTAGCCGAGCCTCTCGGCGTCGGCGCGCAGCATCCGCGCGCAGGCGGAGTGGAAGGTGGTGACCCACATCGCCCGCACCGAGCGGCCGACCAGCGCCCCGACCCGCTCGCGCATCTCGCTCGCCGCCTTGTTGGTGAAGGTGATCGCGAGGATCTCGCCCGGCCGCGCCGCGCCCGGTCGCCAGCAGATAGGCGATGCGGTGGGTCAGCACCCGGGTCTTGCCCGAGCCCGCGCCGGCGAGGACCAGCAGCGGGCCCTCGCCGTGGAGCACCGCCTTGCGCTGCGGCTCGTTGAGCCCGGCGAGCAGGCGCTCGGCGCGGTCGGCGCCGGCTTCGATCGGGGCGGCGCCGCCAGGCTCGGGCCCTCCGGTGGTCTCGGGCTCGCTCTGCAGCGTCACCGGCCGAGCATAGCCCGCGAGCGCGGCGGTGAGGCGGCCACCGAGTCAGGCGCAGGCTTCGGCGCTTCTTCCACGCCTTCGGCGGTGCCGCCGAGCAACAGTTCTTCGACTTCGCTCTTCGCCGCCTTCTTGAAGGCTTCGACGAAGCAGCCGGCGAATTTCGGGGTCGACTTTGCCCGCGCCGTTTTCGAGTTCCCGTTCGAGGCCTTCGATCAGCTTCGCCCTGTCGAACTTGGTGAACTTGACGATTTCGTCCAGCTTCCACTGGTCGCCGTCCTTGACCAGCGCCACTTCCAGCGTCTGTCCGTCGAGGCTGCCGCCCTTCAGGGCGACCTCGGCTGTCGCCTCGGAGCCGTTCGACTTCGACCGCGACGTCGACCGAGCCCCCTTTGCTCCTTCTCTTTCTCGGCTTCTTCTTCGCACTCGCTTGACTGCCGCCGCGCCCTTTCCTGCGTCGTCTGTTCGATGAAGTGCTGGGTGTTGAGCTTCTCGCAGTCGGCCGGATCGGTGGTCGTCGCCGAGGTTTCGATCGCTTCTTCGACTTCGTCTTCTGTCGCCCCCGCCGCTGCCGCAGGCGGCGAGCGCGAGGGCGGAGAGGATCAGGATGCAGGCGGAGGCAGCAGGAGACGCTTGCGCAAGCGGGTCCTTTCGAGTACGCACGGACGAGTGGGCGCAGGCTACTTCAGCCACCGGCCGTTGAGCGACCGGTGCGCTCGCGCAGCTCGCTCGTCGCGGCGCCGTCGGCGGGCGTCTCGGCACCGTCGAGCTCGGCCAGCCGCCGCTCCAGCTCGGCGATCCGCTGGGAGAGCGACTTGATCGCCTCGGCGATCGGGTCGGGCAGGTGGATCCAGTCGGCGTCGGGCCCCTCGACCCGCTTGCCGTCGACCTTGACCGGGTGGCCGGGATTGCCGACCACGGTGGCGCCCGGCGGCACGTCCTCGATCACGACCGTGTTGGCGCCGATCTTGGCGCCGTCGCCGACCGCGATCGGGCCGAGCAGCTTGGCGCCGGAGCCGACGGTGACGTTGTCGCCCAGGGTCGGGTGGCGCTTGCCACGCTGAAAGCCGGTGCCACCCAGGGTCACCCCCTGGTAGAGCGTCACCCGCTCGCCGATCTCGGCCGTCTCGCCGATCACGACGCCCGAGCCGTGGTCGATGAAGAACTCGCGGCCGACGCTGGCCGCGGGATGGATCTCGACCCCGGTCACCGATCGGGTCAGGTAGGCAAGCACCCGCGGCACGATCGGCACCCGGGCCTCGAGCAGAGCGTGGGCGAGGCGGTGGGCGAGCAGCGCCTGCACGCCGCCCCAGCTGAGCAGGATCTCCAGGCTGGAGACTCCCTGGGCGGCGGGATCGCGATCACGGGCCGCGGCGACATCGGCGCGCACCTCGATCACCAGCCTCTTCCAGCGATTCATGGTGAGAAGAAGGGTAGGGACACGTAGCGCTCGCCCGAGTCGCAGACGATCGTCACCACCCGCTTGCCCTCCATCTCGGGCCGCGCCGCCACCTCCAGCGCCGCCCTGACGTTGGCGCCGGCCGAGATGCCGGCGAGCACGCCCTCACGCTGAGCGACCAGGCGCGCCGTCTCCAGCGCCTCCTCGTCGCCGACCGAGACGATCTCGTCGATCACGTCGCGATCCAGCACCGAGGGCACGAAGCCGGCGCCGATCCCCTGGATCTTGTGCGGCCCGGGCCTGCCACCCGAGAGGACAGGCGATGTCGCCGGCTCGACCGCGACGATCAGCGTCTCCGGGCTGCGCTCACGCAGAACCCCGCCGACGCCGGTGATCGTCCCGCCGGTGCCAACGCCGGCGACGAAGGCGCCGATCTCGCCGTCGGTGTCGCGCCAGATCTCCTCGGCGGTGGTGCGCCGGTGCGCCTCCGGGTTGGCCGGGTTGGAGAACTGCTGCGGCATGAACCCCTTGCGCTGCTCCGGATCTCCTCGGCCAGCTCGACCGCCTCGGTCATGCCGCCGAGCGAGGGCGTCTCGCGCACTTCGGCCCCGTAGGCGCGCAGCAGCTTGCTGCGCTCGCGGCTCATCCCCTCCGGCAGGGTGAGGATCAGCTCGTAGCCGCGCGCCGCGCAGACCATCGCCAGGGCGATCCCGGTGTTGCCGCTGGTCGGCTCGACGATCACCGACTTCCCCGGCTCGATCAGCCCCTCCGCCTCGGCCGCGTCGATCATCGCCACCCCGATCCGGTCCTTGACCGACCCGCCCGGATTGAGCTGCTCGAGCTTGACGCAGACC
The DNA here is from genome assembly GCA_963774405.1 of uncultured Solirubrobacterales bacterium. Classification (GTDB taxonomy): domain Bacteria; phylum Actinomycetota; class Thermoleophilia; order Solirubrobacterales; family 70-9; genus VRUE01. Next base: position 58,466 of record CAVZEV010000003.1, read on the forward strand.
TCGCCAGGCAGCCCCTCGCCGAGCCGCGAGAGCGTGACCATCGGCGTCTCGCCGACAACCGCGGCGGCGGTCAATCCAATCCGACTCATGATCGACCGGCCCCAATGAGACGGACAGGACAGCCAAGGCCTTTCGCCTTCGCGACGTCGAGATCGCCACTCACCAAGAGTTCGATTTCGCCGTTAATCTGAGCCGTGGCTGCAATCAACGCGTCCGGCATAGCCAACGCTGCGCTCTCGGCCCGCAGTCGAGCGGCGCAATCTCCAATCTCGATGTCGACCGGGACTATGGTGGAGATGAGGTCGGCGAAGAAGCCCACGACCCGCTCCTCGTCGTGATGACCGAGCCGCGCGCCCGTGAGCACCTCCGCATAGGTGATGACCGAGACGAAAAGGCGATGGGAGGCGAGGATCTCGCGAACCGCTTCGTCTGCGGCGTCATGCAGCTCGTCGGAGCGATCGAGAAACCCGACGACCACGCTCGAGTCGAGGACTACCGCCACTCTCCTCGCAATCCCTCAACCCGACCCCGCAAGCTGCCCTTGGTGTCCAGGCACCCGGAGTAGCGGTCAAGCAGCTCATCAAGGCGCGTGAGAACGATGCGCCCCGGTCCGGATGCCTCAACCCTCAGCGTGTCGCCAGTCTCGAGGCCCGCGCCACGGAAGGCGCCGGCCGGGATCGTGACCTGATGCTTGCTTGACACCTTCGTCTGATTCGCTGCCGGGCGCCCCCAGCCAGTTTCTTTACGCTTACTGCCATACGTAAAGCGTATCGTAGCGACCCGCGCCTTTCGCCATGTGATACTCACCGCGCGATGGAGGTTCGACGCTTGGCCTGGGCGGGGCTTGAAGTCAACGCCGCCGGACAAACCGCCGTGGTCGACCTGGTCGAGGATTTCTCACGGCTTCACGGTGGCAATCGTCCATCCGGGGAGATACCCCCACCCCCCCGCCCCGCAACGGCAGTTGCGGGGCTGCTCACTCCACCTACACAGCGATCACGCGGACGTTGAAGCCCTTTGCCGCGCACTCGCTCCAACGGCCGTCGTCTTGAGGCCGGAAAAGAGCTTTGGCAGCAAAGCCGAGGTTGCCCTGATCGAAAGACCTGAATCTGAGCTTGAAATGAGCGGCCTCGCCACGCGCGTTGTCAAGCCGTGGGAGACAGTCGAGATCGGCCCATTCAGCTTTACGGCCCTCCCTGCCGCAGATGGTTTTGGCGATCCGCAGGTCTCATGGTGCATCGCGGCCGACGGATGTCGCATCCTTCATGCCGGCGACACGCTCTTTCACGGGTGGTGATGGCTTTCGGCACTTCGCCACGGTCCCTTCGACGTTGCTTTTCTTCCTGTCGGCGGCGCAATAGTCGATCTCCCTCCCCGTCAACCGCCTAGTTCCCTACCCGCCGGCATGGACCCCGAGCAGGCGGCAGTAGCCGCCAAGCTGCTCGGCGCACGAACAGTCGTCCCGATCCACTATGGGCCGCTCCACGAAGCACCTAACTACGTTCAATCCGAGGATCCCCCCGGCAGCCTCAGGACCGCTGCAACCGAGCTAGGCATCGAAGCTCGAGTGCTTCAGCCCGGGGAGCGATTCTTAATCGAGTCCCGATAGCGCACTATGCGCCGCCAGACGGTGCCAGCGAGCGTTTCTCGTCTCGCTCTCGTTTGACCCCTTGGGTTTTTACGCGGGCGTCAGCGGTCGATCCGTCAACGTCGCCGTGGCAACGTGCAGTGGGCCGCTCTCGCCGCCCTCGTCAGCGAGATAGAGAGCGACTCCCTCTTGCAGAGATTCAAAAAGCTCGTCAAGAGTGTCCCCGGAGGCGAAGCAGCCAGGCAACTCCGGAACGTCCGCCCAGTAGCTGCCGTCCTCGATATGGATACGCGCCGTTAGCTCCATAGGTGAAGTTCCTTCATCTTAGCTCTGCCTGCTTGAGAATCGCCTGGGCCAGGCCGGTTGGGTAGTCGCGCCCCTTGTGCTGCGGAAGCGTGATCGGGCGACAGCCGGGCTTGGTCATCTTGACCTGATGCTTGCCGCCGCGAGCCTGCGTCCAGCCGTTTTCCTTCAACAGGCATCCGCCGAAACGTTTCCGCCGCACCGAGGACTACCGTCGCTCGGCCGATGAAGGCGGCCCGATCTAGATGAAGTACATCCCGCTACCGGCGGCCTCGGCCTCGCGGCGGGCGATTTCGGCGATCGTGGTCTGGCCGAAGACCTTGCGCAGGGCGGTGACGCCCTCGGCCCAGATGCCACCGGCCTCGTCGGCCTCCTGGCCGACCTTGCCGTCGAGCGCCTGCACCACCTCGAGCACGGTGATCTCCTCGGCCGGGCGGGAGAGCGTGTAGCCGCCGCGCATGCCGCGGTGGCTGGTCAGCAATCCGGCGCGGCGCAGGGTCGAGAAGAGCTGCTCGAGGAACTGCTCGGGGATCTCGCGGCGCTCGGCCAGCTCCTTGATCGGCACCGGGCGCTCCCCCGAGCGTGCCAGCTCCGCCATCGCAACCACCGCGTAGCGCGACTTCGAGGTGATCGAGATCACAGCTGCTTTCTACCGCACCGCCCGGACTGGGTTAGGATCGGCCGCAGGGCTCCAGGGCTGACGATGGAGCCATCGCCGAACACCCAGATATCGGAACCGGTCCTGAGCGAGCGTCCACAGTGCCTTGTCGTCGATGGTCACCCGATCGTCCGGATCGGCGTGCGCCGGGCGCTGCGGGACCGCTTCGACTGCCAGGAGGCGTCGAGCTGCGAGGAGGCGGTCGACCTGGTTCGCGACGTCGGCAGCATCGACATCGCGATCATCGACATGAGGCGCCGCCCCGACGGTCTCGACCCTGCTCCACTCGGCGCCATCGAGGCGATCCGGGTGATGCTCAAGTCAGAACCGGGGCTCGGCATCGTCGCCCACGGCGAGCGCGCCGAGCGCCACCTCGCCAGCGCCGCCCTGCAGGCCGGCGCCTGCGCCTACATCTCGCGCACCGCCGCCAGCGAGCTGCTGCTGCGCGCCGCTCAGGCCGCGCTCAAACAGGAACGCTTCGTCGACCCCGAGGTGCCGCCGCGCGGCAGCCGCGGCAAGCTGACCAAGCGCCAACGCGAAATCCTCCAGCTGCTCGCCAACGGCGAATCAACCACGGTCGCCGCCCGCGAGCTTGACCTCAGCGAAGAAACGATCAAGACCCACACCAAGAACGCCCTCGCCCGTCTCGGCGCCCGCAACCGCACTCACGCGGTAGCTATCGCTCTACGCGAGTCCCTGATCGAGTAGCGCGCCGGGGCTTCTAGATCCAGCCGCGGTCGCGGGCGGTGAGCACCGCCTGGGCGCGATCGACGGCGCCGATCTTGCCGTAGACGTTGTGCAGATGGGTGCGGATCGTCGAGACGGAGAGCTGCATTTCGCCGGCGATCTGCTTGTAGACCATGCCCTCGGAGAGGTGGCGCAGAACGTCGAGCTCACGGGCCGAGAGCGGACAGGGCTCAGAGACACGCGAGACGTCGTTGCGGGCGTAGGGCAGCTGGTAGAGCAGGTCGCGCAGGGCCTCGGGGCTGAGGCCGCAGCGCTTGGCCGCGGCGTGCAGGCGATCCGGCGAGACCGCCTCTCCCTGGCTGTAGTGAGCGACCATGTCGGCCGTCCCGACCAGCGCAGCCAGTCCCTCGGCATCATCGGCGTGATGGCGCTCGATCGAGACCGCGATCCGCTGCGGCAGGCTCCAGCGCCTGGCCAGCACGCCGCCGACCAGGGCGTGGTCGATGCCGAGCCGGTCGCGTTCCTCGCGCAAGCGCTGCTCCGGAGTTCGGGAGGCGGCGTCAAAGTGACCGCGATCACCCGGATGGAGGTTGGCGATTACCAGGCGCCCGACGTCGTGCAGAAGCGATGCGACGGCGAGTTCGTCGCGGTCCTCCCAGCCGATCGCGCGACCGATCTCATCGGCCGCCTGCTGGGTCGCCAGGGCGTGCACACGGAAGCGCTCGGGCCGCATCTCACGGTCGCCGTTGGTCTCGAAGAAGTCGAATACCGGCGCGGTGCCGGCGATGGCGAGAACGCCGGAGGGCTTGAGCACGTCGATCGCCGCCGGGATCGAGCCGATGCTCGCTACGGGCGAGCTGGAGCGGTTGGCAAAGCGAAGGACGGCGATCGCCAGGCCGACATCGGCCTCAACCGCCTCGACCAGGTCGCCGATGCGGCTGGTCTCGGCCGTGGCCGCCTGCATGACACGAGCTCGTGACTCGAGCAGCACCGGGAATTTCTCCACAGCCTCGAAAGCGGCGGCGAGGCGAGCGCCTGGCGCCGGCCTGCCGGCGCGCTGCTTGCCGGCGGCGTCCGGCTTGGCTTTGCCGTTGGTATGGGGCTTGGTCGTCTCCATTGCGGGAAATGTCCTCGACTGCCTCATCGGCAGCGAAGGACGCACGGTTTAGCCCGAACCTCCACAAAATTAAGGTGCAGAAAAGCGCCATATGTCCATTTGGGCGGATTTCAGCGCCCTCGCTTGTCCGCTAAGAACCCAGGCGGGCGAGCGCGGCGTCGATGCGGGTGAGCGATTCCTCGCGCCCAAGAGCCGCCAGCGACTCGAAGATGCCCGGTGAGACCGAGGTGCCGGTGATCGCGACCCGGATCGGCTGGTAGACCTTGCCTGGCTTGGCGCCGAGCCGCTCCGGGACCGGGCCGAGCGCCGCCTCGACCGCCTCGGCGTCAAAGCCGGGCGCCTCTGCCAGAGCCTCGCGCGAGGCAGCCAGCGCCGCCGCCGCGCCCTCCTTCATCACCTTGCTCCACGCCTTCTCGTCCTCCACGGGCGGCTCGAAGAGGAAGCGAATCAGGCCCCAGACCTCCTCCAGGGTCTGCGCTTTCTCCTGCGTGATCGCGCAAGCGGCGCGCAGGCGCTCGTCGGGCTCGCGGCCGAGGTGCCCGGCGACGGCGGCCGTGTAGTCCTCCAGCGGCAGCTCGCGCATGAAGCGACCGTTGAGCCAGCGCAGCTTCTTCTCGTCGAAGATCGCGGCCGAGCGACCGACGTCCTCGACCCGGAAGCGGCGCACGAGCTCCTCGGTCGCCATCACCGTGGTGTCGTCGTCGGTCCCCCAGCCGAGCAGGGCGAGGTAGTTGCGGACCGCCGCCGGCAGGTAGCCGGCATCGCGCAGCTCCTGCACCGAGGCGGCGCCGTGGCGCTTGGAGAGCTTCTTGCCGTCGGGGCCGTGCAGCAGCGGCAGGTGCGCGTAGCGCGGCGGCTCGTGGCCGAGCGCGGTGAGAACGAGCAGCTGCTTCGGCGTGTTGGAGAGATGGTCGTCGCCGCGCACGACCTCCGTGATCCCCATCTCGGCGTCGTCGACGGCGACGGCAAAGTTGTAGAGGACCGAGCCGTCGCCGCGGGCGATGACGAAGTCGTCATAGCTGCGGTTGGGAAAGCTGACTTCGCCGCGAATCAGGTCGTGGACGACGGTCTCGCCGTCGTCGGGCACGCGCAGGCGCACCGCAGCGCCCTCGTCTGAGCTCGGCTCGCCGCGATAGCCGCGGTCGGCACCGTGCTCGGCCTTCCAGGCCTCGACGTCCTTGGCGGTGGCCGCGTCGCGGTAGGCGGCGCCGGAGTCGAGCAGTCGCTGCAGCGCCTCGCCGTGCAGATCCGCGCGCGAGGCCTGCGAGACCGGGCCCACGTCCCAGTCGAGCTCGAGCCACTCCATCGCGTCGAGGATCTGGGCAACGTTCTCCTCGGTCGAGCGCTCGCGGTCGGTGTCCTCGATCCGCAACACCAGCTCGCCGCCGCCGTGACGCGCCGCCAGCCAGTTGTAGAGGGCGGTGCGAGCGCCGCCGATATGCAGGGCGCCGGTCGGCGACGGCGCAAATCGGACTCGGATCGGGGTGTCTTCAGGCACAGGGGCAATCTAGATGAACCGACCCCCTGTTGGTGGACGAAGACACGACAGGCCCGCCGGAGCGGGCCTGTCGTGTAAGAAGCTGCTCCACAAGCAGCCCGGCCATGAGCCGAACCCGCCTCAGCGTCAGCAGCACCTCTGACTAAGTGACTCACAGAGTAGCGCAGCAAATGAGGTCAACCTGACTTCTTGCATCCCCCCGGCGGGATTCGAACCCGCGACCTCGCACTTAGTCAGAGGCGCGCTCTATCCACTGAGCTACGGGGGGACGCGGCCGACGATATGCGGGATATCGATACCCAAAAGGCGAGTCACACAATTGGCTCCATAGGATGCGCGCTTCATGCTGATTGGCGCGCATGTCTCCACATCTGGCGGCCTCGAGAAGGCGATCGAGCGCGGCACCGAGCGCGGTTGCGAATCGATCCAGATTTTCAACCAGAGCCCGCGCATGTGGCGGCCGACCAAGTACGGGCCCGAGGACTTCGCCGCCTTCAAAGAGGCGATGGCGGATTCGCCGGTCGAGGCCGTGGTGATCCACGCCGTCTACCTGATCAACTGCGCCAGCAAGGACAAGGAGCTGCGCAAGAAGTCGCAGGCCTCGCTCACCCACGCGCTGCGCATCGGTGACGAGATCGACGCCGCCGGCGTCGTCCTGCACCCGGGCGCGCAGGTGAAAGAGCCGCTGGGGCCCTCGATGAAGCGGGCAGGAAAGACGATCGCTGCCGCGCTCAAGGACAGCGAGCGCTGCCCGCTGCTGCTCGAGCAGACGGCCGGCCACAAGGGGCTGCTCGGCCGCGACTTCGACCAGACCGCGGAGCTGATCGAGCTCGCCGGCAGCGGCAAGCGCCTCGGCCTCTGCCTCGACTCCTGCCACCTCTTCGTCCAGGGCTATGACATCACCGACGAGGAGCACCTGACCAAGGTCGTCGACGAAGCCGACGCCAAGGTCGGCATCGAGCGCCTCCAGTGCCTGCACGTCAACGACGCCGCCGCCCCGCTCGGCTCCTGCCGCGACCGCCACGCCAACCTCGGCAAGGGCGAGATGGGCAAACAGGGCCTCGCCGCCTTCCTCTCAGAGCCCCGCTTCGAGGGCCTGCCGGCCACCCTGGAGACACCGGGCCCCGACAAGAAGGGCGCCGATCGCAAAGAAGTACTGGCGGCGAAGCGTTTGCGGAAGACGGGACTTAAACGCCGCAAGCGATAGGGACGGTGGTTGGTCCTCGCGGGAATTGATATCGCACGCGCCTGCGGCGCTTAGCGACAATCTAGGAGCGCGGCTGCGCCGCGCCTCGAATCACGAGTGCAGCGGCTGCCTTCGGCAACATTCCCGCGAGCACCAACCACCGTCCTTTCCCATCCGCCCCGACCCCCCAAGCTCAACCGAAGAGATCCAGCCCGGTAGCCCGAGCATTCCCGTGACGCTCCGTCGGAAGCTCGTGTCGCAAGCTCCTGTCGGGAGGGAGCCCGGTGGATCTCTGGGCGAATGTTCGCGAAGCGGCCGCTGCACTCGTGCTTCTAGGCGCGGCGTAGCCGCGCTCTTCAATTGTCGCTAAGCGCGCTGCGCGCGCGTGCGACTCAATTCGCCCAGAGACCCACCGGGCTCCCTCGCCTCGGCGCTTGAATTAGGGCTATTTGACGTGGACGCCTGAGATCGCGCGGCTGATGACCAGGCGCTGGATCTCCGAGGTGCCCTCGAAGATCGTGTAGATCTTGGCGTCGCGGTGCATGCGCTCGACCGGGAACTCGCGCGTGTAGCCGTTGCCGCCGAGGATCTGGATCGCCCGCTCGGTTGACCAGACGGCGACCTCGCCGGCCTTCAGCTTCGACATCGAGCCCTCGGCGTTTTCGAACGTCTGGCCGGTGCGGCCCATCCAGGCGGCGCGCCAGACCAGCAGGCGGGCGGCGTCGATCTCCAGCTTCATGTCGGCGAGGGTGAAGGCGATCGCCTGGTTCTCGATGATCGGCCGGCCGAACTGGGAGCGCTCTTTGGCGTACTCGAGCGCGTACTCATAGGCGGCGCGAGCGATGCCGACGGCCTGCGAACCGACGGTGGGCCGGCTCGCCTCGAAGGTCTGCATCGCTGCCTGTGACTTGGCCCGTTTGCCCTCGCGCACGCGGGCGAGGCGCTCGTCGAGCTTCTCCTTGCCGCCGAGCAGGCAGGAGCCGGGGACGCGGCAGTCGTCGAGGTGGACGTCGGCGGTGTGGGAGGCGCGCAGACCGTGCTTCTTGACCTTGGCGCCCTGCTCGCAGCCTTTGGTCCCGGGCGGGATCACGAACGCTGCGTGGCCGCGCGAGCCGAGCTCGCGGTCGACCGAGGCGATCACGACATGAACATCGGCGATGCCGCCGTTGGTCGCCCATGCCTTCTGGCCGTTGATCACCCACTCGTCCGTGGCCTCGTCGTACTTGGCGGTGGTGCGGATCGCCGAGACGTCGGAGCCGGCGTCGGGCTCCGAAGCGCAGAAGGCAGCGACCTTGGGCTCCTCGGCGGTGCCGAAGCACTGCGGGATCCACTCGCCGATCTGCTCGCCGGTCCCCTGGCCGAAGATCGCGGCAACCGCGAGCGAGGTGCCCATGATCGCCATGCCGATCCCGGCATCGCCCCAGAAGAGCTCCTCGTTGGCGATCGGCAGTGTCAGGCCGGTCGGGTCGGCGAAGAACTGCCCGAGCGCTTCGAAGCTGTAGAGGCCGATCTTGGCCGCCTCCTGAATCACCGGCCAGGGGGTCTCCTCGCGCTCGTCCCATTCCGCCGCGGCGGGACGGACGACGCCCTCGGCGAAGCCATGCACCCACTCGCGGATGTCCTTCTGGTCCTGGTTCAGCTCGAGCGTGAAGACGGGCCCCTCCGGGGTCGCCTCACCGCCCGCAACCTCGTCCACGATGCTCTCCTTGGCTGCCTCTGCAACTGCCGCTGTATCGCTCATGGCGCGGGATCGTACAGAGATCGGTGACGTATTAGCTGCCGCTCAGACGTCGCGCAGATCGAAGGCCTTGATGCCCTCGGGGCCGGCGTCGGAGCAGTCGAAGAAGCGGCGGTTGACGCAGTCATAGGACTCGCCCTCGCCCTCGTAGGCCTGCTCGACCGCGAACTGGCAGTGCGGCAGCGGCTCGCCGGTCATCTTGACGCCACCGAAGCCACCTGGCTGCTGCACGGCCTCGAGGTCGACCTTGGCGGCGAAGACGTCCTGCATGCAGCCGACGTACTGGCTGCCGCTCAGCATGTCGACGAAGGAGTAGAGGTAGCGGCAGCGCATTTCGACGCAGCCGCGCGGCTCGACCATCTTGTCGCAGAACGAGCGGCACTGGCGACACTCACCCGTCTTCTCGCGAGTTGCTGGCATGGAGAAAGTCTACGGACCCTGGACCGCGAAAACCAAGGCTCAGCCGGCTAGGCAGCCAGGGCCGCGGCAGATCCAAGCAGGTGGTCCAGCTCGCTCTGCAGACGGCCCGATGGCCGCACTCGGTACTCCTCGCCGAGCAGGAAACGCCGCGGCTCGGCGGCGCCGTTGCGGATCGCAAGATGAACCTCAGCATCGCCTTTGTGATGCTCGAGCACGGCCTTCAGCTCATCGACCAGGGCGACGGTGAGCACGGCGGCCTCGATCTCCACCTCGAACGGGCCCGAGGCGGCACTCGCGATGGCCGGGGCGGCGGCGATCTCCGCTGCGTCCGGTTCGAAGCGCTCGGCCTCCTGGACGACCAGCTTGGTCTCGCCGCGGTCCTTGTGGTCGAGGCGGCCGCGGACGATGACGATCGCGTCGGGCTCGATCACGGCGGCGTTCTCGGACTGATCGGCCTTGAAGACCAGCATCTCGACCTGTCCCTCGACGTCGTCGAGGGTAGCGAACATCATCTGGTTGCCGCTCTTGGTGCGGATCTTCTTGCACTCGGTGACGATGCCGCCGACGGTGACCCAGGAGCCGTCCTGCTTGCCGGCCAGGTCGGCGATGCTGCAGTCGACCCGGGCGCGCAGGGCGCCGCGGACCTCGGTCAGCGGGTGCTCTGAGAGGTAGGTGCCAAGCGTCTCCTTCTCCATCGCCAGCAGCTCGGCGCGCTCGAACTCGGCGGCGGAGATCGGCGGGCGGTGGTGAGCTTGGGACGCCTGCGCGCCCGCTCCCGTCTCCTCGCCGAAATCGAAGATCGAGCCCTGGCCCATCTGGGCGTCCTCCTGGGCCTTCTGCCCGGCCGACTGCGCCGCCGGCAGCGCCTCGAGCATGCCCTTGCGCGTCGCCCCGGTCGAGTCGAGGGCGCCGCACTTGATCAGGCATTCGATCGCGCGTTTGTTCACCGCGCGCGAGTCGACCCGCTCGCAGAAGTCCCAGATCGAGGCGATCGGGGCGTCCTCGCGGGCGCGCAGAATCGCCTCGACGGCGGCGTGGCCGACGTTCTTGACCGCGTCGAGGCCGAAGCGGATCGCGTTCTCGGAGACGACGAAGCTGTGGTCGGAGGAGTTGACGTCGGGCGGCAGCACCTCGATCCCCATCTCCTCGCAGCGGTTGACGAAGAACGGCACCTTGTCCTTGGTGTTCATCACCGAGGAGATCACCGCGGCCATGTACTCGGCCGGGTAGTTGGCCTTGAGATAGGCGGTGCGGTAGGAGATCAGCCCGTAACAGGCGGCGTGGGACTTGTTGAAGGAGTAATCGGCGGCGGCTTCGTTCAGTTTCCAGAGGTCCCTGGCGACGTTGGGGGCCGTATTCGATTCGGCCAGCCCCTGCATGAACTTGTCCTTCATCGTCGCCATCAGCTCGCGCTTCTTCTTGCCGATCGCCTTGCGCAGGTCGTCGGCCTCGGCACCGGAGAAGCCCGCCATCTCGCGGGCGATCGCCATCAGCTGCTCCTGGTAGACGACGCAGCCGTGGGTCTCCTCGGTGATCGCGCGCAGGCGCGGGTCCGGGTAGCGCACGGTCGAGGGGTCCTTCTTGCCCTTGGCGTAGGCGGGGATGTAGGCCATCGCGCCGGGCCGGTAGAGGGCGCCGAGCGCGACCAGGTCGGAGAACTCGGTCGGCCCGACCTTGCGCAGCGCGTCGCGCATCCCCTCCGACTCGAACTGGAAGACACCGGTCGAGTCGCCGCGAGCGAGCATCTCGTAGGTCTTGGCATCGTCGATCGGGATCGCGTCCATGTCGACCTCCTCGCCGCGCGAGCGGCGGATGATGTCGATCGCGTCCTCGATCACGTCGAGGTTGCGCAGGCCGAGGAAGTCCATCTTCAGCAGCCCGATCTCCTCGATCGGCCCCATCGAGTACTGGGTTACGATCTTGTACTGGCGCTCGGCCTTGCCGCTGCCGTTGCCGTTGGCGCTCGGAGCGGCCGGCGCCGTCTTGTCCTCGGCCAGCTGCAGCGGCACCACCTCCTGCAGCGGGCGGTCGGCGATCACCACGGCGGCGGCGTGGATCGAGTTGTTGCGGATGATCCCCTCGAGGCCCTGGGCGACATCGATGATCTTCTTCGCGTCGGGCTCGGCGTCGTAGGTCTTCTTCAGCTCCTGGCCGTCCTTGAGGCATTCCTCGAAGGAGGGGCTGCGACCCATGATCGGCTCCGGGATCTGCTTCGCCAGGCGGTCGCCGGCGCCGTAGTCGAAGCCGAGCACGCGGGCCGCGTCGCGGGTGGCCGCGCGCGGCGCCATCTTGCCGAAGGTGATGATCTGGGCGACCGATTCGCGGCCGTACTTGTCGGCGACGTAGCGGATCATCCGCTCGCGGCCGCGCACGGAGAAATCGATGTCGATATCGGGCATCGACTTGCGCCCGGGGTTGAGGAAGCGCTCGAAGAGCAGGTCTTCGGCCAGCGGGTCGATGTCGGTGATCGTCAGTGCGTAGGCGATGATCGAGCCCGCGGCCGAGCCGCGGCCGGGGCCGACGGCGATGCCGTTGTCCTTGGCGTAGCGGACGAAGTCCCAGACGATCAGGAAGTAGGAGGGGAAGCCCATCTCTTCGATCACGCCGAGCTCGAACTCCATCCGCTCGACCGCCTCGGCCGGGACCGGGTCGCCGTAGCGCGCCCGCATGCCCTCTTCGGCGACGCGGCGCAGCATCGCCTCCGGCTCCTCGCCGTTCGGCGTCGGGTAGCGCGGCAGCAGCAGCTTGCCGAGCTCGATGTCGATGTTGCAGCGCTCGGCGATCTCCAGCGTCGTCGGCACCGCCTCCGGCCACTCGGCGAAGGAGGCCGCCATTTCGGCGGAGTCCTTGAGATAGAACTCGTTGGTGTCGAAGCTCATCTTCGGCGCTTCCAGGGTCGACTTGGTCTGCACGCAGAGCAGCGCCGCGTGATCTTCGAAGTCCTCGCGCCGCAGGTAGTGGACGTCGGCGGTGCCGACCAGCGGCCGGCCCAGCTCACGGGCGTAGCGGACGATCCCCTCGTTGGCCTTGTCCTGCTCGGCGATGCCGTTCTTCTGCACCTCGAAGTAGACCTGCTCGGGCCCGAAGGCCTGGATCAGGTCGTCGAGGTGGGCGCGGGCGTCGTCCGGGCGCTCCTCGATCAGGCGGCGGCAGAAACGCGACTGCAGGCAGCCGGTGAGCACGATCACGCCCTCGGCGTGGGCGGCGAGCATCTCCATGTCGACGTTGGCCTTGCCGCGCGAGAAGCCCTCGAGGAAGCCGGCAGAGGTGAGCTTGACCAGGTTTGCCAGGCCGGTGTCGGTCTCGGCCAGCAGGGTCAGGTGGTTGCGCTCGTACTTAGGCTTCTCCTTGATCGTCTTGACGTCGTCGACGAAGTAGGCCTCGAAGCCGGCGATCGGCTTGATTCCGTGCTTCTTACAAGCCTTGTAGAGGTCGACAGTGCCGTTCATCACACCGTGGTCGGTCAGCCCCAAGGCAGGTTGACCCATCTCCGCCGCCCGTGCCGCCATCGCGTCGATCTTGCAGGCGCCGTCGAGCAGCGAGTACTCGCTGTGGGCGTGCAGGTGGACGGCGTTGCTCACGGGAAAGCGATCATGCCAATCCAGTCAGATGTCACGACCCCGATTTGGGAGTCTTTCGCGCTACTTCCGTGCGTATTCGGAGGCGACGATCCCGGGAGGGGTTCCGCTTAACTTTTTGGTTCTTGCAAATTAAGCGGGGAGGCACAGCATGGTCCCTTCAGCCACATGCTACGAGCACCCGCTCCCGAAAGCTCTCAAAGCTCGGCAGGCCGTAGGCGCGGCGCTTGATCACCTTCACCTTGTTGATCACTCCCTCCGCGTAGCCGTTTGAGGCAGGCTTATCGAAGTAGGCGAGGATCTCCTCGCGCCAAGACCCGATTCCATTGACGTATGCCTCAAAGGGCTGGTGGCCGCTGCGAGTCACAGCGGCGAAGAAGCGGTCGAGCCGCTGCGTGGCCTGGGCACGGTCGGTGGCGGCATAGACCGAGCGCAGCAGCTCCTTCAGCCACCAGGCCTCGGCGATCACCGGATCGTGGGCAAAGAGCTCGCAAAGGCGCCGGCGCTGGGACTCGGTGAGTCGCTCCCTGCCGCGCAAGAGCAAATGGCGGGCGCGGTAAAAGCGCGGGTTCCAAGTGGCGCGCAGGGTCTTCCGACCCTGCTCCTTTGCCCGCAGCCGGCGCTGGCGGATGCGCCGTACGCTGTCAAGCGCCTCCCCGGCGCCGCGCACGATGTGGAAGGGGTCGGCGACGATCTTGGCTTGGGGGAGCTTTGCTCGCACCGCATTTCGGTAGGGGTCATAGGGATCGATGCAGACCACCTCCACGGCATCGCGCTCGGCCTCGCTCAGGGAGCCGAGGTAGCGCTCCACCACTGCCCTTGAGCGCCCGTCGAGCACCTCGTGCACGCGGCGGCGATCGAGGTCTGAGACGACCGTGGCCAGGTTGCCGTAGCCCTTGCGGTGGGCGGCCTCATCGAAGGAGAGCCGTCGCGGCAGCGCCGGGCGGGAGCCGATCGCCTCCCTTGCGGCAACCCTCAACGCGCGGGTGACCTGGTAGCGCGAGCTGCCCCTCCTCGCGGGCAATCTCTGCGTGGGCGCCGCCCGAGCCGGCCCGCTCGATCAGCCGGGCCCGGAAACGGGATGTGAGCCGCTGACGCGGGCGGCCCTGCTCACAGCTCTCGGTGTGGGTGCGCCGGCATGCCTTGCAGCGGTAGCGGCGCTTGCGCCAGCGCAGGGTGGCCCGGCGGCCACACAGCGGCAGGTCCCTGAGGGTGACCACCGGCCGCTCGTGGACCTCCAGCTCCACACCTGAGCAGTGGGGGCACGATGCCGCTCGCGCGACCAGCTCGACCTCGAGGTCGAGCTGGTCGCCCCTCTCGATGACGCCTCTCACCCTGAAGCCGTCCAAGCCGACGAGACGGCTAACTTGATCTTGCATCCGCTGTTCCTCCTTGACTCCGCGTTTTAGAACCACGCAGAGCCTTCTGAGGGCAGCGGATGTCTTCTATCCGGGTCTCATCCCCGCTTGTTTTGCAAGACCCAACTTTTTCGGTGGAGACGCCATAGCTGACGCCGCGAGGAATTGCCGAAAAAGTGCAAGACGCTCCACCCCTCCCGGGATCGTCTCAGCCGCAGACCCAAGCACTTGAGCCCGAATCCGCCCAGATTTCAGCCGCAATTCGGTCTTGTTCAGCCTTGGGAGCGTTCTGGGGCTCCCCTTGGCCGCCGTAAAGCTTCCAGGTAGACGGGAGGATTTGGTAGGCGCCACCGGCGCCGCTCGATGGATTCACAGCGCCGTAGTTGCCGCCGGACTCGCACATCACGATGTAGGCGGGGATCGCGTAGGGACCGCCGAGCCAGCGTTCCACTTCGCCTTCGGCTTCGGCGGCGCTGATGCGTTCGGCTTCGGCTGCCCTGGCCGCCTGGATGTCGCTCGTCCACTGGCCGATCTTGTCCTTGAGGGTGGCCAGCGCCGCCGAGCGGGCGGCGGCTACGGAGTGAAGGTGCGCGGCGGCGGCCTCGGCGTTTTCGCGGACGCCGGCGACTTCGGAGCGGGCGGCGGCGAGGCGTTCGTTGTAGGAATCGACGCGAGCCTTGAGGGTGGCGACGCGCTGTAGGGCGGCGGCGACGGTGCGGCGGACCTGGGCAACGCGGGCGGCCAGGTCTGAGTCGGACTGTTGGATTCGCTCCAGGTATTCGGTCCGAGTCGCCAGTTCGTCGATGCTGTTGGAGGCGAGGATGATGCTCGCCGTGCTGGGCGAGCCGCTCTCATAGATTGCGACGAGGCGCGCCGCGAGGGCTGCTCGGGCCCGCTGCAGGCGCCGCTTTTCGGCCGCCAGCCGACGCTTGGTGCGCTGCACCTCGGCGGCCAGCTTGGCTGCCTTTTCTTCGCCGGTCACCAGCAGCGTGGTCAGCTTCCGCTCGCGAGCACCGGCCGCGGCGGCTTCCTGTTCGGCCGAGGCGAGTTCTCCCTGCGCCGCCTGCAGCTGACCCGCGAGCGATCCGGCTTCTTCCTTTCCCGCGGAGACCTTCTGCTGCAGGGTGGAGATGTCGGCCGCCGAGGCAGGTGCAGCCGCGAGCGCGGAGAGCGCCAGAAGTGCAGCGAGGAGGGCGACGAGGAGCGTGCGGCTCCCCGCCTTTGTCGCGAGGGTTCGCGCCACTGAGCCTGCGAGGCTACGCTAGCCCTCAGGCACGTTGCGCGTCGCGGCGTAGGCCGCAACCGCCAATGCAAGCGCCGCAACCCCGGCGCCAATGCGGATCTGGCGCCGGTAGCGCCGCCGCACGTACTTGAACGCAAAGCGGATCGCCGCCTTGCCGAGCTTGTCGTAGGTCATCTACTCCTCCCTCCCGCGCCGGCGTATCCGGTAAGCCATGCGCGACTGCAGCGACCAGAGCTCGATGAAGCCGGGTGAGGCGGTCTGGGAGAAGAGCCCGCCCGACTGGGCGAAGGAGGCGAGGTCGGCGTCGTAGACCGCGTTGGGCGAGCTGCGGGTGACCACCCGGATGCTGCCCTTGAAGAGCTTGAGACCGATCGTGCCGGTCACCTGCGCGTTGACCGCGTCCATGTAGGCGTCGAGGTCGCTGCGCAGCGGCTCCCACCAGAGCCCGGCGTAGACCAGGTAGGCCCACTTGTCGTCGAGCCCCGACTTGAACTGGTTCTGGTGGATCGTGCCGACCAGCTTCTCCAGCTCCTTGTGGGCGGGCAGCAGGATCGCCGCCGCCGGCACCTCGTAGATGTCGCGCACCTTGAGGCCGACGATGCGATCCTCGATGTGATCGACGATGCCGACCCCGTGACGGCAGCCGACCGCGGCGACGCGTTCGAGCAGCTCGACCGGCGCAAGGCGCTCGCCGTTGAAGGCGACCGGGACGCCGGCCTCGAACTCGACGGTGACGATCTCGGCCTCGTCGGGCGCCTCCTCGGGCCGGGTGACGAGCTGGAAGACGTCGTCCTCGGGGGCGTGGTCGAGGTCCTCGATCCAGCGGCCCTCCGAGGAGCGCCCCCAGAGGTTGTCGTCGATCGAGTAGGGCGCCACCTCGGTGCCGCCCTTGACCGGGATGCCGTGTTCGCGCGCGTAGGCGATCTCCTCCTCGCGACCCATCTGCCAGGAGCGCACCGGCGCGATCGTCTTCAGCTCCGGTGCCAGCGTCGCCACGGTGGCCTCGATCCGCACCTGGTCGTTGCCCTTGCCGGTGCAGCCGTGGGCGATCGTGTCGCATCCAGACCGCCGCGCGTACTCGACCGCCAGCTTGGCGATCAGCGGCCGGCCGAGCGCGGTGAAGAGCGGGTAGCCGCCGCCGTAGAGCGCGTTGGCCTTGATCGCCGGCAAGACGTAGGAGTCGGCGAACTCCTCGCGGGCGTCGACGACGTGGCACTCCAGGGCGCCGAGGCGCTTGGCCTTCTCCTCGATCACGGCGTAGTCCTCGCCGGGCTGGCCGAGGTTGACGGTGAGGCAGACGACCTCGGCCTCGTAGGAGTCCTGGATCCACTTCAGCATCACGCTCGTGTCGAGGCCGCCCGAGTAGAGCAGCAGGACCCGCCGGACCTCGCCGGGATCGGCCTCATAAGAGGCCGTGCGCACGTCTGCGGGCGAGCCCGGGGCCACTAGGGGGCGCCGACGCCGCCGCTGCCGTTTTCTTCTTCGGGCGGAGTCGTGGTCGTTGTCGTGGTCGTTTCTTCGGGCGCGGTCGTCGTTTCCGACGTGGTCGTGGTTTCGGTCGGAGTCGAGGTGGTCGTCTCGGTGGTCGAGCCGGTCGTGGTGTCGGTGGTCGAGCCCGTTTCGCTCGCGGTCGTCGTCACCGTCGAGGTCGAGCTGCTGCCGCCGCTGCCGGCAATCACCACCACCGCGATCGCCAGGCCGACGATGACCGCGATCAGGCCGGCGATCAGCAGGCGCATGTTGCCGTGCGGGCGGTGCTCGTCGTCGGGCTGGCGCATCATCTGTGTCGGGTCCTCGTGCATGGGCTCACTCCTCTGGTCCGAGTATCGCGTCGAGTATCTCGCTGCTATCGGCAATGTCGAAGCCCTTGCGCAGGCGCTCGGCGATCTCCTCGCGACTGCTTCCCGAGACCGCCATCTGGGTGGCGAGTAGGCGGGCTCCGGCCGACCCGGAGCGCGGCCCTGCCGGCTCCTGCGCCTGAGGCACCGCCGCCAGCGGCTTCAGATGCGACTCCCGCTGCCCGGGGACTGGAGGATCGAGCTCGTCGGCCAGGGCGCGCAGGCGCTCGGCGACGATGCGATCGGCGCGCGCGCTCGCCTCGGAGAGCTGTTGCTGCGCCTGCTGCTCGGCGTCGTCGATCACCTTGGCCGCCGCCTGCTCGGCGGCCTCGACGATCGCCGCCAGGCGCGCGGCGGTGCCGCTGGTCAGCGCGCGGGGCTCGGGGGGCGCTTGCTCATTGAGGCGCGTAGCTTAGGAGCGCGGCGCCGATCGTGGCGACGGCCCGCTCGATTTGGTCCGAATCGACCGTCAACGGCGGCAGCAGGCGCAGCGTGCCGGGCTCGGGAACGTTGACGATCAGGCCGCGCTCGAGCAGGTCGGCGCCGACGACCGCCGCGTCGATCCCGTCGCCGAGGCCGACGCCGAGCATCAGGCCGCGACCGCGAACCGTCTCGACTCCTTCGAGAGCGAGCAGGGCGTCGCGCAGCTTCGCCCCCTGCTCGCGCACCTGGCGCAGCAGCGCGGCGTCGTCGACGATCTCGAGCACGGCGAGGGCGGCGACGCTGGCCAGCAGGCCGCCGGCGAAGGTCGAGCCGTGATCGCCGGGCTCCAGCACCTCGCTGGTCGCGGCGTTGGTCACGCAGGCGCCGATCGGCATGCCACCGCCAAGCGCCTTGGCGCTGGTCAGCAGGTCGGGACGAACCGGCGTCTGCTCGTACGCCCAGAGCGACCCGGTGCGCCCGATCCCGGTCTGGATCTCGTCGAAGATCAGCAGGGCGCCGCTCTCGTCGCAGGCCCGGCGGGCGGCGAGCAGGGTCTCATCGCTGAGCGGGTAGATCCCGGCCTCACCCTGGATCGGCTCGATCAGCACGGCAGCCGTGCTCTCGCCCACGGCGGCGCGCAGCGCCTCGGGGTCGTCGAAGGGGACCGAGCGAAAACCGGGCAGCATCGGCGCCAGCTCGGGGTTGGCGGCCAGCGCCGGCGTCGCCGAGAGCGAGCCGTAGGTGCGGCCGTGGAAGTCGCGCTCGAAGCTGACGATCTCGGGCGCGCCGATGCCGCGCCGGTGGGCGTGCTTGCGGGCGACCTTGATCGCGCACTCGTTCGCCTCGGTACCCGAGTTGGCGAAGAAGACGCGGCCGCCGAGGCTCGACTCCGCCAGCCGCTCGGCGAGCCGCACCATCGGCTCGGTGTAGAAGAGGTTGGAGGTGTGCATCAGGCGCCCGGCCTGCTCGCGCACCGCCTCGACCACCGCGGGATTGCAGTGGCCGACCGAGCAGACCGAGATGCCGCCGAGGAAGTCGAGGTACTCCTTGCCCTCGGCGTCCCAGAGCAGCGCCCCCTCGCCGCGCACGAACTCGACCGGGGCGCGCCTGTAGGTGCGCATCAGGTAGCGCTGCTCGAGGGCCTGGAGGTCAGTCAGGTTCATCGGGTCACCATCGTGCCAATGCCGGAGTCGGTGAAGAGCTCGACCAGCAGGGAGTGCGGTCGACGGCCATCGATTATGTGGGCGGCCTCCGCCCCGCCCCCGACCGCGTTCGCGCAGGCGGCCAGCTTTGGTCGCATGCCACCGCCGATCTCCGCCAGCCTCTCCTCGACCTCGCCCACGGTCGTCCGCGAGATCAGCGAATCGGCGTCGGCGGGGTCCGCCAGCCAGCCCTCGACGTCGGTGAGGAAGATCGCCTTGTGGGCACCGAGCTCGGCCGCGACCTTGCCGGCCGCCTCGTCGGCGTTGACGTTGTAGGACTGGCCAACCCAGTCAGAGGCCGAGGACGCGATCACCGGGATGTAATCGGCGGCGATGTGATTGAGCACGTCGACGTCGACGTGCTCGATCGAGCCGACGAAACCGACCTCGTCGGCGTTGGCGACCGGCGCCACACGGAAGAGCGTCCCGTCCTCGCCCGAGAGTCCGACCGCGGGCTGGCCGTGGACGTTGATGCGCTGGACGATTTCGGAGTTGAGCTTGCCGACCAGGACCATGCGGGCGATCTCGACCGTCTCCGCGTCGGATACGCGCAGTCCCTCGTGGAAGCGAACCTCGAGCCCGAGGCGATCCATGTACTGGCTGATTTCCGGACCGCCTCCATGGACGACGATCGGGTTCATTCCCGACGTACTTGAGCAGAACGACGTCGGTGGCGAAGGCGTCGCGCAGCGCGTCCTCGCGCATCGCCGCGCCGCCGTACTTGATCACCACCGTCTCGCCGTGGAAGTGCTTGATGTGGGGCAGCGCCTCGAGCAGCGTCTCGACATTCACCCGCGCCGCCGGCGACTGGGGCGCCCGCTGGGTCATCCCGCCCCCGTCGATCATGTCGTGTACTCCGCGTTGATCCGCACGTACTCGTAACCGAGGTCCGAGAACCAGATGTGGGCGCTGTGCTCGCCGCGGTCGAGGCGCAGGCCGATCTCGGCCTCGGCAACGTCGGCAGCGAGCTCGCTGTTGTCGATCGCCTCGCCGCCGATCTCCTCCAGGTCCTCGCCGGCCAGCGCCATGCCGGCGGCCTGGGCGATCCGTCCCCAGTTCTGGTCGCGGCCGAAGAGCGCGGTCTTGACCAGGGGCGAGTTGGCGATCGCCCGGGCGACCCGCTCGGCCTCGTCCCGCGTGGCGGCGCCGTCGACCTGGATCCGACCGACCCGCGAGGAGCCCTCGCCGTCGGCGACGACCTCCAGCGCCAGCTGCAGCAGCACCGCCTCGAGCAGGCCCTCGGGCAGCGGTGCGCCGGCCTCGCCGGTCGCCTGCAGCAGCACGGTGTCGTTGGTGCTCATCTGGCCGTCCACCGTGATCCGCTCGAAGGAGGCATCGCAGGCGGCGCGCAGCGCAGCCTCGGGGTCATCGACCACGGCGTCGGTCTGGACGAAGCAGAGCATCGTCGCCATGTTCGGCTGGATCATGCCACCGCCCTTGGCCTGGGCGGAGATCGTCACCCCGTCCGAGGTCCGCAGCGTGCAGCGCTTGGGCCAGCGGTCGGTGGTGAGGATCGCGTCGGAGAACGTGATCCCACCGTCAGCCGAGAGATTCCCCGCGGCCTCGCCAATCCCACCGAGCACCGCCTCGATCGGCAACGGCACCCCGATCACGCCGGTCTCGGCGACGGCGACGGCCTCCGCCGGCAGGCCAAGGTGTTCGGCGGCGGTGTCGCACATTGCGATCGCGTCGGCGTAGCCCTGCTCGCCGGTCTCGGCGTTGGCGTTGCCGGCGTTGACGACGGCGGCGCGGATTCCGGCTCGGTCGCAGCGCTCGCGACAGACCCGCACCGGCGCAGCGGCCGAGGCGTTGCGGGTCAGCAGAATCGCCGAGCCGACCCGCTCGGCGTCGCAGACGAGCAGGCCGATGTCGGTCTTGCCGCCGCCCTTGAGCCCGCAGTGAGCGCCGCCGGCGCGAAAGCCCGGTGCGAGCCGCGCCGGATCGAGCTCCTCGATCCCGGCCGGCGCCTCGACCCAGCGCGATTTGAAGAAACCGCTCACCGCAGCCCCGTGGTCTCGTCGAGACCCAGCATCAGGTTGAGGTTCTGCACGCCCTGTCCGGAGGCGCCCTTCCAGATGTTGTCGATTGCCGCGAAGGCGATCACCCGGCCCCGCTCCTCAACGGTGACGTAGACGTGGCACTCGTTCGTGTCACGCACCGAGCGCAGGTCGGGGGGGCCGTCGAGGACCCGAACGAAGGGCTCGCCCGCGTAGCGCTCGCGGTACAGCGCCTGCACCTCGGCCTTGTCGAGCGACTCGGTGACCTGGGCGAAGCAGGTCGCCAGCTCGCCCTGGTCGAGCGGCAGCAGGTGCGGCACGAAGGTGACGGGCGCCGGGCTGCCCAGCGCCGCCAGCTCCTGTTCGATCTCCGGCCGGTGACGGTGCCCCTCGGTCTTGTAGGGGAAGGCGTTCTCGGTCATCGCGCTGAAGTGGACCGTGTCGTCGCTGCTGCGGCCGTAGCCCGAGGTGCCCTGCATCGCCGAGACGTAGACCTCGCTGAGCAGGCCCCGCTCGGCGAGCGGCGCCAGTGCCAGCACGCTCGCGGTCGGGTAGCAGCCCGGCGTGGCGACGAGTTCGGCATCGCGCAGCTGCTCGCGGTAGAGCTCGCTGAGGCCGTAGACCGCTCCCTCGAGCAGCTCCGGGGCACCGTGCGGGCCGTACCAGAGCTCATAGGTGGGCAGATCACGCAGGCGGAAGTCGGCCGAGAGGTCGACGACGAGGGCGCCGAGGCCGCGCAGCGCGGCGACCGTCGGCGCCGAGGCCCCGTGCGGATAGGCGACGATCGCGGCGTCGATCTCCTCGATCTCGTCGAGGTCGAGCTCGCTCAGCTCGAGCGGCACCCGGTAGCGCGGGTAGAGGCTGTCGAGCCGCTTGCCGGCGTCGCTGCGCGAGGTGATCGCGACCAGCTCCAGCTTCGGGTGATGCCAGACGATCTGGGCCGCCAGCGCACCGGTGAAGCCCGAGGCGCCGGCGACCAGCACCCGCGCACTGGGCTCGCCGTCAAGCGGTTGTTGGAGTGGATCAGGCACGCAGCGACCCCCCGATCTTCTCCAGCGCGGCCTCGAT
Organism: uncultured Solirubrobacterales bacterium; assembly: GCA_963774405.1. GTDB lineage: Bacteria > Actinomycetota > Thermoleophilia > Solirubrobacterales > 70-9 > VRUE01. The sequence continues at coordinate 80,368 of CAVZEV010000003.1, forward strand.
CGCGGCACGCCGCTCGCCGACCTCCTCGTCGGTGAGGGTGCGATCGGGAGCGCGGAACTCCAAGCGCAGCGCCAAGCTCTTACGGCTCTCGCCGACCTGCTCGCCCTCGTAGAGATCGAAGACATCGGCTGCCTGCAGCAGCTCGCCGCCGCTCGCCAGGACCGCCTCGCGCAGCTCGGCCGCGGGCAGCTCGGCCGGCACGACCACGGCGAGGTCCTGGTAGACAGCGGGGAAAGTGGTGACGTCCTCGTAGGTCTCCTCGCCGGCGGTGGCCGTGGCGACGAGTGCGGCCAGATCGACTTCGAAGGCAGTGGCAGCCTCAACCTCCCACTCACGACAGACGAGCGGGTGGACCTCGCCGAGCCAGCCCGCGGGCAGGCCGGCAACCGCAACGCTCGCCGCTCGCCCAGGATGGAGGAAGGGCTCCTCAACCGGCGCAAAAGCGAGCTCGGTGCCGAGCTGGCCCGCAAGCGCTTCGAGCACACTCTTGAGGTTGAAGAAGTCGTTGGGCGCCGCCTCCCCCGCCAGGACCGCGAGGGCGAGCCGGTCGCGACACAGCCAATTCGGTGCGGCTCGTGGTCCGGTGCACCCCGCTCGCCCGGGAACTCCCCGGCGAGTCCGTCGACGGGCCGGGGACGTGTCGATATGTCACGTCCCCGGCCCGTCGGCCCGGAGAGCAGGTAGACGCGGCCGGACTCGAAGAGCGAGACCGCATCGGCGCCGCGGGCGAGGTTGCGCTGGGCGACGTCTAGCAGCGAGCCGAGCAGGGTCGTCCGCATCGTCGACTGATCCTCCGAGAGCGGATTGCCGAGCACGATGCCGCCGGCCCGCTCGTCGCCGGCCGGAATCCGCAGACGCTCCGGCTCGCCCGGGTCGGTGAAGCTCCAGCCGACGACCTCGTCGAAGCCGAGGTCGCGCATCGTGTCCTCGGCCCGGCGGCGCAGGCGCTGCGCACGACTCAGTCCGCCAACCCGGCCCGCCACCGCGGGCAGGGTGCTGGGCAGGTGCTCGTCGAGGCCGTGGACGCGGCCGACCTCCTCGATCAGGTCGACCTCGCGGGTGACGTCGTAGTGGCGGTCGGGGGGAACGGTCACCTCGAGGTTCTCGCCGCTCTCGACGACCCCGAAGCCGAGCCGCTCGAGGTAGGCCTTCTGGTCGGCCTGGGAGATCGCCATCCCGAGCAGACCCTCGACCCGCTCACCGCGCAGCAGGATCGTCGGCATCGGCGGGATCTCGGCCGCGATGTCGATCGTTCCGGGGACCAGCTTGGCGCCGCAGAGCTCGACCAGCAGCCGCGAGGCGATCCGCTGCGCCCGCATGCAGAGCTCGGGATGCAGCTGCTTCTCGAAGCGCGAGGAGGCCTCGGAGCGCAGCGAAAGCAGGCGCGAGCTGCGCAGGATGTTGGTGCCGTTCCAGTTCGCCACCTCGAGCAGCACCCGGGTCGTCTCGGCGGAGACCTCGGAGACCTGCCCGCCCATGATCCCGGCGACCCCCGAAGGGCCGTTGCGGTCGCAGACGAGCACCGTCTCCGCGTCGAAGCTCCGCTCGACGTCGTCGAGCGTCGTCATCTTCTCGCCGTCGGCGGCAGCGCGCACCGTCAGCGCGCCGTCGGGGACCTTGTCGAGATCGAAGGCGTGCAGCGGCTGCGCGGTCAGCAGCATCACGTAGTTGGTGATGTCGACGACGTTGTTGATCGAGCGCTGGCCCGCGGCGGCGAGGCGTGCCTGCAACCAGGCCGGCGAGGGCCCGATCGTGACGTCGGTAAAGACGCGGGCGGTGAAGCGGGGACACAGGTCGGGCACCTCGACCGTGACCGAGGCGTAGTCACCGACCTCGCCGGCGCCCTCGGCCTCTGCGTCCTCCAGCCAGGGCTCCTGCGCCAGCGGCGCGCCGCTGATCGCGTGCACCTCACGGGCGACGCCGTAGACGCCGAAGCAGTCGACCCGGTTCGGCGTCACCTCCAGCTCCAGCACCGCCTCGCCAATCGGCAGCACCTCGCCCAGCGGCGTGCCCGGCTCCAGGCTTCCGGTGCGCTTTTCCCCCGCTATAGAGGGATAAGGCGCACCGGAACCGTCATCGAGGACCATGATGCCCGGGGGGCCCTCGCCGAGGTCGAGCTCGGAGGAGGCGCAGATCATCCCCAGCGACTCGACTCCGCGCAGCTTCGCCTTGCCGATCTTGTGGCCGCCGGGAAGGGTCGCGCCCGGCAGCGCCACCGGCACGGTCTGTCCCGCGGCGACGTTGGGGGCGCCGCAGACGATCGTGCGCTCGCCGTCGCCGGTGTCGACCGTGCAGACGCGCAGCCGGTCGGCGTTGGGGTGCGGCTCGGCGCTCAGCACCTCGCCGACGACGAAGCCCTCGGCCGAGGGCGGCCCGACCGTGCCGACCCGCTCGACCTCGGTGCCGGTCATCGCCAGCCGCTCGGCCAGCTGCCCCGGCTCGACGCCGGGGTCGCAGTACTCGCGCAGCCATGAGTACGGGCCCCTCATCAGTTGCACCTCATGAGAACTGCTCCAGCACGCGCACGTCGTTGTCGAAGAAGCGCCGCAGATCGGGCACGCCGTGGCGCAGCATCGCGATCCGCTCGACCCCCATGCCGAAGGCGAAGCCCTGCACCCGCTCGGGGTCATAGCCATTCGACTCGACGAAGCCGAGCACGTTGGGGTCGACCATGCCGGCGCCGCCGACCTCGATCCAGCCGATCCCCTTGCAGAGGTTGCAGCGCTCGCCGTCGGGCAGCTCGCCGCTGCCTCCACACTGGAAGCAGGAGACGTCGAACTCGACGCTGGGCTCGGTGAAGGGGAAGAAGTGCGGCCGCATGCGCGCCTCGCGGCTGCCGCCGAAGATCGAGCTGAGCATCTCGTTCAGCGTGCCCTGCAGGTCGGCGAGCGTGATGCCCTCGCCGATCGCCAGGCCCTCGACCTGGTGGAACATCGGGCTGTGGGTGGCGTCTGAGTCGCGGCGGTAGACCTTGCCGGGGGCGATCATGAAGATCGGCGGCGGCTGGGACTCCATGCTGCGGATCTGCACAGGCGAGGTGTGGGTGCGCAGCAGCACCTCGGGGTCCGACTGCACGTAGAAGGTGTCCTGCAGCATCCGCGCCGGGTGCCCGGGCGGGTGGTTCAGCGCGGTGAAGTTGTAGTAGTCGTGCTCGACCTCGGGCCCCTCCATCACCCGGTAGCCGAGGCCGACCATCACGTCCTCGATCTGGCGGGTGGTGCGGGTGATCAGGTGGGGGTGCCCGACCGGCCGCGCGGGCGCGCCCGGCAGGGTCACGTCGACCCGGTCCTCGGCCAGCCGCGACTCGAGCTCAGCGGCATCCAGCGTCGCGCTGCGGGTCTCGATCAGCGCCTCCAGCTGCTTGCGCGCCCTGTTGGCGCCAGACCCAACGACGCCACGTTCCTCGGCCGGCAGCTCGGCGATGCCGCGCAGGATCGCGGTCAGCTCAGCCTTGCGGCCGAGGTAGCGGACCCGCAGCTCCTCCAGCTCGGCCGTTCCGGGTGCCGCCTCGATCGCGGCCGCGGCCTCCGCGGAGATCGCCTCGATCCGCTCGATTCCCTCAGGCATCTTCAGCGACCTCCGGCATGGCGGGCGACGATATCCGCTCGGCGCAAATTGCGGCAACGGCGGCAACATTGAGCGACTCGGCTCCGCCGGCGCGCAGGGGAATCGTCACCCGCGAGTCGCAGGCAGCGAGCACCTCCTCGGGGAGCCCCTCGCGCTCGGCGCCAAGGCAGATGGTCGAGGCCCGATCGAGCGAGGAAAGCTCGCCGCCGCCGTGGGCGATGAGAGCGGCCCGCGGTGCCGGCGTCTCGGCGACCGCCCCCCGCGCCACCGGCTGGGCGAAGATCGAACCCATGCTGGCCCGCACCGCCTTCGGCGAGAACGGGTCGGCGCAGCCGGGGCCGAGGACGACCATGCCACCCAGCAGCGCGTGGGCGGTGCGGATGATCGTGCCGACGTTGCCCGGATCGCCGACGCCGTGCAGATACAGGCAGGGCGAGCCACCGGGCTCGGCCCAGCGCTGCGACCAGACCGTGATCGCCCGCGTCCCCGAGCCCAGGCCCGAGGCATCGGCGAGCAAAGCGGGCTCGACCTCCTCGCCGACGAGGCCGCTGCCGGCCGCCACCAGCACGAAGCGCGGCTCGGCGCCGGCGGCAAGTCCTGCCTCGACCAGTTCCTCGCCCTCGCCGACGAAGGCGCCCTCGCGCTCGCGCTGCTTGCGCTCGCGCAGCTTGCGGACCAGCTTCAGCTTCTCGTTGTGGGGGCTTTCGATCATCTGGGTGTGTGGTCGGTGGTTCTGTTCTGGTCGTGCGTTTCTTCTCCTGGAACGAAAAAGCGGGCCGTGAAGACGGCCCGCCCGGGAAAGTGGAGTGACTGGCTGCGACTAGGCGGCCGCACCCTCCCGGGCCAGCTCCACAAATCGGCGGAAGGCATCGCGGTCGTTGACGGCGATGTCGGCGAGCATCTTGCGGTTCACCTCGACTTCGGCCTTGCTGAGGCCGTTGATCAGTTCGGAGTAGCTCATGCCCTCCAGCCGCGCGGCGGCGTTGATCCGGGTGATCCAGAGCCGGCGGAACTCGCGCTTGCGGTTGCGCCGGTCGCGGTAGGCGTACATGCCCGAGCGCTGCACCTGCTCTTTGGCGAAACGGTAAGAGGAGTGCTTGCGGCCGAAGTAGCCTTTCGCTTCTTTCAGTACTTTGCGCCGCTTCTTGCGCGCGTGAACTGAGCGCTTGACCCGGCTCACTTGCCGCCCCCAAGCAGGTGCCGCACCGTCTTCGCGTCAGACGGGGCGATCTCGACCGGCCGTGCCATGCGCCGCTTGCGCTTCGGCGACTTCTTCTCGAGGATGTGACTCGAGTAGGCCCGCCGCCCACGCAGCTTGCCCGTCGCGGTCTTGCGGAAGCGCTTCTTGGCGCCGGAATGAGTCTTCATCTTGGGCATCGGGCTCGCTATTGAAGCAGACGCGGGTACTGTGGCGCCCGATGCGCATCGTCTACGTGGTCGGAACCCGCCCCAACTTCGTCAAGACCGCCCCGGTCATCGCCGCCCTGCGGGCACGAATTCCGGCTGAGCGCCACGCGATCGTCCACACCGGCCAGCACTACGACCGGCTGATGTCGGAGGTCTTCCTCGAGGAGCTGGGCGTGCCGGCGCCCGACCACATGCTCGAGGTCGGCTCGGGCAGCCACGCCCAGCAGACGGCGCGCGTGATGGAGCGCCTCGAGCCGGTCCTGGCCGAGGAGCGCCCCGACCTCGTCGTCGTCCCCGGCGACGTCAACTCGACCGTGGCGGCGGCGCTGACCGCGGCCAAGCTGCAGATCCCAGTCGCCCACATCGAGGCCGGCCTGCGCAGCTTCGACCGCACGATGCCCGAGGAGCTCAACCGGATCGTCACCGACCAGCTCGCCGCCCAGCTCTTCATCCACAGCCCCGAGGCGAGCGACAACCTGCACGCCGAGGGAATCCCGGCCGAGCGCATCCACCTGGTCGGCAACACGATGATCGACACCCTGATCGCGCTTGAGGGCCGCTTCCGCGCCGCCGGCGCCGCCGCCAAGCTCGGGGTCGATCCCGGCAACTTCGTCCTCGTCACCCTGCACCGCCCCGCCCTCGTCGACGGTCCGCTGCTGCCCGAGACGATCGAGCGCCTCGCCGCCCTGGCGCGAGAGCTCCCCGTCGTCTTCCCCGTGCACCCGCGCACCCGCTCGATGATGGAGTCGATCGCCTCCGAGCACCCGGGCCTACTCCTCTGCGACCCCCTCGGCTACCTCGACTTCCTCTCCCTCCTCGCCGACGCCCGCGCCGTCCTCACCGACTCCGGCGGCATCCAAGAGGAGACGACCTACCTGGGCATCCCCTGCTTCACCCTACGAGCCAACACCGAGCGCCCAATAACCCTCACCGCCGGCACCAACGAGCTGTTGGGCCTGGACCCCTCAGCAATCGCCCGGATCCCCCTAGCTCTAGCCCAGCGCCCCGAAGTGCCGCCAGACCCGCCGCCCCTCTGGGACGGCCACGCAGCCGGCCGCATCGCCAACGTCATCGCGTCCCTGAGCTGAGCTCGGAAGGGGGTCGGGAGACCCTCCTCAAAACACTCAAGCGAGGCTCCCGCCGAGCGTTTTGAGGAGGGTCTCCCGACCCCCGTTCGCCCCTCGGGTCTCAGCTACGCCGCAGCGTCGTCAGCCGATTTCTCAGCTGAGTCAGCAGCATTCTCAGCCGGCGCAGCATCCTCTTTGGCCGCCTCTTTGCCCGGCGCCAGCAACATGCTCATATTGCGCCCTTCCTGCAACGGCTGCGACTCGATCACCGCCAGTCCGTCAAGGCTCCTCGAAGAGCCTTTGCAGCAGGGCCCTGCCCCGCTCGGGATGAGCCTGCTCGCGGCCGCGGAACATGATCGTGATCTTGACCTTGTCCTGGTGGCGCAGGAAGCGCTCGACGTGGCCCTTCTTGGTCTCGTAATCGTGGTCGGCGATCTTCGGCCGCAGCTTGATCTCGCGGATGTTGACCTGCTGCTGGTGCTTGCGCGCCTGCTTTTGCTTCTGCTCCTGCTCGTACTTGTACTTCGAGTAGTCGAGCAGCCGGGTCACCGGCGGTTTCGAGTTGGGCGCCACCTCGACCAGGTCGAGGTCGGCCTCCTGGGCGCGCTTGAGCGCCTCGTTGATCTCGACCACGCCGAGCTGCTCGCCCTCCGCCCCGATCAGGCGGACCTTGGGAACCCGGATCCGCTCGTTGATCCTGGTCGTGTCGCGCTCTGGTGGGCGCCGATCGAACCTTCGCGGGACCGGCACTATCTAAGTGAGGTGTGGAGCTTCAAGCGGACGAGAGGTTGGATCGCCGGCACGGGCGCTCAGCGGCGGGGGGTGTTTGGGGTGCCTGCGATCAAGTGTCCGGAGTATAGACAGAGCGCACGCGCTCGGCGAAGGCGGCCACCGGCATCGCCCCCAGCTCGCCCTCCTCGTGGGAGCGAACCGCGACAGCGCCGGCCTCCTGCTCGCGGTCGCCGACGACCAGCATGTAGGGGTAGCGGCCGAGCTCGGCGTCGCGGATCTTCTTGCCGACCGACTCGGAGCGATCGTCGGCCTCGGCCCGCACGCCGGCCTCGCGCAGCTCGGCCAGAACCTGGCCCGCATACTCGTTGTGACGATCGGAGACGGGCAGGACGATCGCCTGCACCGGCGCCAGCCAGACCGGGAAGCGACCGGCGTAGTGCTCGATCAGGATCCCGGCGAAGCGCTCCATCGAGCCGAGCAGGGCGCGGTGGATCATCACCGGGCGGTGGGCGGCGTCGTCGGCGCCGACGTAGCTGAGGTCGAAGCGCTCGGGCATCTGGAAGTCGAGCTGGCAGGTGCCGCACTGCCAGGAGCGGCCGAGCGCGTCGGTGACGTGGAAGTCGATCTTCGGCCCGTAGAAGGCGCCGTCGCCGGGGTTGACCTCGTACTCGCGCCCCTGCCGGTCCAGCGCCTCTTTCAGCGCCGCCTCGGCCTTGGCCCACTGCTCCTCGCTGCCCATCGACTTCTGCGGCCGGGTCGAGAGCTCGACCCGCACGTCGGTGAAGCCGAAGCGGGCGTAGAGCTCGTCGATCGCTTCGCAGATATCGGCGACCTCGTCGGCGATCTGCTCCTCCGTGCAGTAGACGTGGGCGTCGTCCTGGGTGAAGGCGCGCACGCGCAGCAGCCCGTGCAGGACCCCCTCGCGCTCGTTGCGCGAGACCCGGCCGAACTCGGCCAGACGCATCGGCAGCTCACGGTAGGAGTGGCGTTCTGAGTCGAAGACAAGGCAGGCGCCGGGGCAGTTCATCGGCCGCAGCGCCAGGCGCTTCTCATCGGACTGCATGAAGTACATGTCGTCGCGGTAGTTGTCCCAATGGCCGGAGCGGTGCCAGAGCTCCTCGTCGAGCACCTGCGGCGTGGCGATCTCCCTGTAGCCGCGCTTGCGCAGCTGGGCCTGCACCTCGGCTTCGATCAGGTGCAGCAGCGTCGTTCCGTTGGGCAGCCAGAAGGGCATCCCCGGCGCCTCCTCGCGCAGCATGAAGATGCCCAGCTGGGGCCCGAGGCGGCGGTGGTCGCGCTTCTTCGCCTGCTCGATCCGCTCCAGATGCTTGTTCAGCTCCTTCTTGGAGAAGAAGGCGGTGCCGTAGATCCGGGTCAGCATCTGGCGCTTCTCGTCGCCGCGCCAGTAGGCGCCGGCCAGCGAGCTCAGCTTGATCGCCTTGATCCGCCCGGTCGAGGGGCCGTGCGGGCCGCGGCAGAGATCCTCGAAGGGACCGTTGCGGTAGAGCGAGACGGTCTCCACGCCCTGCTTCTCGATCAGTTCCTCGATCAGCTCGACCTTGTAGCCCTCGTCCTGCGCCCTGAAGATCTCGATCGCCTCGGCGACCGGCACGTCGCGACGCTCGAAGGCCTCGTCGGCCTCGATGTGGGCGCGCATCGCCGCCTCGATCCGCTCCAGGTCGGCGTCGGTGACCTTGACCTCCGCGGGGAAGTCGAAGTCGTAGTAGAAGCCGTTCTCGATCGCCGGCCCGATCGTCACCTTGGTACCGGGGTAGAGCTCCTGCACCGCCTCGGCCATCACGTGGGCGGCGTCGTGGCGGATCAACTCGAGCGCCTCGGGATCGCGATCGGTGAGGATCCCGATCTCGGCCCCATCGGGCAGCGGCGCCGCCAGGTCGCGCAGCTCGCCGTCAACCCGAATCGCCAGCGCCGCCTTGGCCAGCCCCGGCCCGATCGCCGCAGCCGCGTCAGCCCCCGAAGCGCCAGCCGCAAGCTCCAACGCCGTCCCGTCGGGAAGTTTCACAGTGATCTTTCGGTCGCCGCCTCGATCCGGCCATGCTACCCGCGCCCCACCCCACGCTGACTTCCTCTTTTGCCGCGCTATTCGCGGAGAAAGAGGAAGTCACTCAACGTGGGGCGCCTTGGCGGGCTTGACGGACTGCTATTAGGGGGCAGGGGCTGTGGCCCCGGGCGCCGGGGACTTCCCAGAGGACGTAGGGCGGCGCGACGCGGAGGCGGCGCAGGCCGACGAACGGCGGGCCGACGTTGCGCGATTCCGAGACGATGAAGCGGACGCCGCCGGGAGGGCGGTCTCCCGCTTCTTCCGTGGCGGCAATGCAGACCCGGCCGCCGCGCAGCTCCCAGGCGATGTAGGGGGTGCCGTGTTCGTCGGCGAGCAGCTGCCTCGAGGCGAGGACGAGAGTCGGCCCTTCGCCCACCTCGCCGCGAAAGCCCGTCAATGCCGGCGAGTAGGAGCCGGGCCACCGGCGCGTTGGCGAGCGCGAGCAGCGAGCAGCCCGCCGCGGCGAGCAGATACAGCCACGCCACCGGGCGGCGCAGCAGCGGCAGGACGATGACCAGCGCCGCAAGAGGCGCGCCGACCTCGATCGCCTTGGCGGCCGTGTAGGGAGTGCCGCCGATGCGGGCTGCGGCGTAGGCAAGCACGGCGGCGGCGAGCCCGGCGAGGACCGCCGACTCGCGGCGCCGCCAGCAGAGGGCCACGCCGTAGAGCAAGAGGATCGTGGCGAAGGCGGCACCGGCGTAGTAGCCGAGCGCCGGCACGGCGCCGGCTCCCGGGGTGAGGCGGAAGTCGCCCGAGGGCCAGATGCCGAGGGCCTCGAAGGGGGAGATCTGGCCGAAGAGGTTGCCTAGGCCGGGGCCGTTGGGGTCGAAGGTCTCGAACGAGTGGAAGTCGATCATCCGGCCGATCTCAGGGCCAACTAGGACGACGAAGAGAAGGACGGCATAGAGGGCGACCGCCAGGCGGCGGGGCCTGTCGCGGAGGGGCCCCCACCCCTTCCGGTCGCTAAAGCGTCCTCAGGGGCGGGCCCCCCTACCGCGCCACCCGCCGACGGGCGGAAGCGACTCATGCCGTACACCAAAAGCGCCCAGATGACCGCGGCGCCGAGCAGCCAGATCAGGCCCGGGAAGCTGTAGGTGTAGACCGAGCCCACCGCAAGCAGCGCCGCTGGGACGAAGCGCAGAGGGAGCTGACGCCATTCGGGGTTGCGGGATGACTCGCGCAAGGACAGGACGAACGCCAAGAAGAACAACGCTTGCATCGTCTCCTTGAAAGAACCCTGGGCGTAGTAGGAGGCGACCATGTAGGTGAGGCCGATTAGTAGGGCGGCGGAGACTCGTAGTGGCCAGGGTTGGTCGCGGAAGGCCGTCAGGGCGGCTAGAGAGGCCAGGACGGCTACGGCGATCATCAGGCCGCTGAAGCCCTGGACCAGGCCGATGCCGAGGCCGTTGTGGAGGGCGACGACGATCGAGTGCGGGCCGAGGGGGTAGCCCTGGTGGAGCAGTTGGGAGGGCTGGCCTTCGGCGAGGCGGGCCGCGGCCAGCAGGTGCTGCGACATGTCGGGGTTGAAGCTGGTGCCGAGAATGCCGAGGTGGCCTTCGGCGATGAAGGGGATCGCGGTCGCGATCAGGGCCGGCAGGGCGACCAGGGCGCCGGTTCGCAACGCCTCTCCCCCCTCCTGCAGACGGCCCCAAAGGTAAGCGACCGACGCCAGCGCCAAGACCAGGATCAAGACCGCGGACGCCACCCCGTGCCCCGGCAGGCGCACCGTCCCCCAGCAAATCGCGCAGAGCAGCGCCAGCCCGACGGCAGGCGACAGCCAGGACCAGCGGCGAACCCCGCAGAGGGCGATCGCCGCCTGACCGAGCGCCAGCGAGGCGCCGCAGATGAGGAGCACGGCTACATAGGTCGCGACCACGAGGCCGCGAGCCTAGACTGCGAGCATGGCGTTCGTTCCGCCGGCCCGTCACCTGCTGCGCGCGAAGGACCTCGCCGACGCCCGCTATTTCGAGCCGCTCGAGGTCGACGACCTGGCCGCCGCGGCAGGGCTCTCGCGAGCTCACTTCAGCCGCGAGTTCAAGCGCGCCTTCGGCGAGTCGCCGCACGCCTACCTGCTCACTCGCCGACTGGAGCGCGCCGCGGCGCTGTTGCGCAACACCGACCGCTCCGTCGCCGACATCTGCCTCTCGGTCGGCCTACAGAGCATCGGCTCCTTCACGACGAGCTTCAGCCGCACCTTCGGCCTCTCTCCCACGGCCTATCGGGCCAAGTTCCCCCCGGCCGCCAGAAGCGCCATGGTCCCGGGCTGTTTCGTGCGCGCCTACGCCCGCCCTCAACACCGCACGTTTCGAGAAGACAGGCCGAAGGCTCCCGCCTAGCATCGCGTCGACCTTTACGAACCAAAAGGAGACGACGATGTTCAAGATCGCCAACGCGCAGTTGTGGGTGCATGACCAAGAGGAGGCGCTCGCCTTCTGGACCGAGAAGGTGGGCATGGAGGTGCGCGCCGACGTGACGCTCGCCGAGATGGACGGCTTCCGTTGGCTCACGGTGGGCCCTCCGGGGCAGGAGGACGTCTCGATCGTGCTGATGGCGATCCCCGGGGCGCCGGTAATGGACGAGGCGACCGCCGCCCAGGTACGTGAGGTGATGGGCAAGGGCTTCGCCGGCACGGTCTTCCTCACCACCGACGACTGCAGGGCCTCCTACGAGGAATTGAAGGCGCGCGGCGTCGAGTTCAGCGAAGCGCCGGAAGAGCGGCCCTACGGGATCGACTCGGGCTTCCGCGATCCGTCGGGGAACAGCATCCGGCTCACCGAGGTCCGCCTGCCGGCCGAGGTCTGAGACCTCGGCCGAGGCGATGGGCACAGCTGGGCTCGAACCAGCGACCTCCGCCTTGTCGAGGCGGCGCTCTCCCAACTGAGCTATGCGCCCTGGGACGCCTGAATCTAGCAGCGGCGCGTGGCCCGACGCCGGTGGGCGCGCCGCAACTCAAGCCCGCCGCTGCAAGTGCCGATGCAAGCCGTGCAACTTTTCAGCTAACTCGGTGTTTCTATTGGCAGCGACCGATTAAGGCTTGAGGACCGACGAGCCAGGGAAACGAAGTCTCGCTGGTGGCACGTCCTTCGGAAGCAAAGGGCCCCGAGAGGGGCCCTTTTCCGTTCCCTCGCAGGCACTGGCCGGATATTGGTCGAAGCGGCGCAAAAGGGCGGGCGGCGCTTGTGCGTTTGTCTACCGTGAGTGCAGTGAGCGAACAGGGTCACCACCTCGTCGGCTTCCGGTCAGCGCGCCCGGCCGAACCCGAGCCCGAGGCCACGACCGAGACGGGCACGGTCGAGAAACGCCGCCTCTTTCGCCTGCCGCTGCTGCGCGACCGCTCCACCGCGAGCGCCACGAGCCGCGACGAACGCGCCGAGCTCAAGCAACGCGAAAAGGAACTGAGGTCAACCGAGGCGGCAAAGCAGGCCTTCTTCGAGACGCCGGCGGGAAGGGCCCGCCTCGCCTACAAGCGTGGGCACCGTCTCTTTCAGTACGAACTCGAGATCAACGAGCTCAGCCCGACGCTGATCCCCGGCCCCGCCGGGGGACCGGCCCGAGTCACCACCGACCCGGTCGACATCCTCAACGCGGTCACGGTCGAGGGTTGGAAGCTGGTCACCGGCAAGTTCATCCACTCCGAGATGCGCGGCGGCGTCGTCGGTTGCTACCTCTTCAAGCGCTCGCAGAAACGGCGCCTGCCGATGAACAACCCCTGGCAGGCCCCCAGCACCACCGACTGAGCGCGGTCCGCCCGGCTCAGGGATGGTCGCTGGGCACATGCCAGCGATGCGGGGCAAGCAGCGCCTCGGTTGCCTGCGGCCCCCAGGAGCCCGGCTCGTAGACCTCGACCGGCGGTGGTTCGCGAACCACCGGGTCGGCGACCTCCCAGAGTCGCTCGACCGCGGCCGCCGTCGTGAAGAGGGTCCGGTCGCCAACCATGACGTCGTAGATCAGCCGCTCGTAGGCGTCGAGCGCCCGCTCGGGCCCGCCGAAGCTATCGGCGTAGCTGAAGCGCATGTGGGCCTGGCCCAAGCGCATCGTCGGCCCCGGCACCTTGGCCAGGAAGGAGGCCGAGATCGAGCCGGGATCGCCGAGCTCGAAGGTGAGGTGGTCGTGGCCGTATTCCTCGGCGACCTGCGTGCAGTCGATCGGGAACATCCGCCGCGGCGGCTCCGAGAAGGCGACGGTGAGCAGGTGGTGGCTGTCGGCGAGCCGCTTGCCCGAGCGCAGGAAGAAGGGCACGCCCTCCCAGCGCCAGTTGTCGACGAAGGCACGCAGGGCGACGAAGGTCTCTGTGTCGGAGTCGGCGGCGACGCCGTCCTCCTCGCGGTAACCCGCGTACTGGCCGCGCACCACGTCGCCGGGCTCGAGCGTCTTCATCGCTTCGAAGACCTTCTCGCGCTCGCTCATCAGCGATTTGGCGTTGAGCGAGACCGGCGGCTCCATCGCGACGAAGCTGAGCACCTGGAAGAGGTGGGTGACGATCATGTCGCGGAAGGCGCCGGTTTCCTCGTAGAAGCTGCCGCGCATCTCGATCGAGAGCGTCTCCGGCACGTCGATCTGGACGTGGTCGATGTGATTGCGATTCCAGACCGGCTCGAACATGCCGTTGGCAAAGCGCATCGCCAGCAGGTTCTGGACCGCCTCGCGGCCGATGTAGTGGTCGATCCGGAAGACCTGCTCCTCGTCGAAGACCGAGTGAACGAGCGCGTCGAGCTCCCGCGCCGAGCCGAGATCGCGGCCGAACGGCTTCTCCATGATCACCCGCGAGCCCTCTCCGAGGCCAGCCCGGCCCAGAGCCTCGACCACGCCGGCGGCGGCAGCCGGCGGCAGCGCCAGGTAGTGCAGGAGCTGCGCGTCGGGGAGCTCATCGCGGGCGCTCGCGATCGCCTCCCCCAGCCGCTCGAAGCCCTCACCGGTCGAGGCAAAGCCAAGCGACTCGGCGAAGCGGTTCCAGGACTCGCCCTCGAGCGGCCGGCGCCCCGAGCCGCAGACGGCCTCGCGGGAGAGCTCGACGAACTCCTCCTCGCTGAGCTCGCTGCGCGCGGCGCCGATCAGGGCGAAGCGCTCCGGCATCAGGCCGGCCTCGAAGAGGTGGAAGATCCCCGGCAGCAACTTGCGGCGCGCGAGATCCCCGGTCGCGCCGAAGAGCACGATTACCTGGTCGTCGGGAACGGGCGACGCTGCCGTCGCCGGGGCCTCCAACGTTTCGACTGCCATCGCTTCAGCCTTGCAGAACCGGCGCGCCTGCTCGGCGCCGCGACTCAGAATCCGGCTTCGAGGGTCGTTTCGAAGTCTTCGCCGGTCAACGGCAGGCGAGGAGCACCGGGGAACGTGACCGAGAGCGGGCCGGTCCAGGTCGTCGTCCCATCGGGGGCGGCGCGATACGTGCCCTTGCCGCGGAACGGTGGCGGCGGCGTGATCGTCGCCTTGGTGAGCGGATCATTGAGGACCACGGCCTTCTTCGAGTGAGCGGTCGTCAGCGCAAAGCGAATCCTCGCCATCGAGCCCAGGCCTTCTTCGGTGATCGCGGCAAAGAGGGTCGACCTGCCAATTCCAAGCGTGATCAGCTCAACAGAAGAGACCCCATGGCGCCGGGTCGCGGTCAAGAAGGTCGGGGTGAAGGCGGTGTGGTGAGGGACCGGGCGAGCGCGCCGGTCCGAGCGGACGCCATGGGGAATCGAGGCGCAGTGGAGGTGCAGCGGCGTGCGAACCTTGCCCTTCGCCCTGTGCGAGCGCACGGCGACGTAATGTTTCTCGCCGCTGAAGCGGATACTGCCAACGAACACACCGAGCCGGCTGGTGTAGTGATCGGCGCCATGACAGCGGCGGCCCGGTCGCGATTCGACCACCCTGCCCGAAGGTCGGAAGCGCACGTCGATCCTGCCGAGCCGGCCGAACGACGCTGCGATCCGGTGCTCGGTGACGGTTCCCCGCGCCACGTACGCGGTCACGGCCTGTTTCGAGCCAATGAGCCTTTCGAGCAAGTCTTCCTTGCCGTGGGGAAGCGGCTTCGTCACCTCGACGGCAACGATGTTCCCCCCGCCCACGACGGAGATCTTGTAGCCGTGCTTTGCCTCCAAATCGAAACGGGTTTCAAACCCGTGGTGCGGTGGCGGCATGTGCAGCTTGGCTCGCAGCAGCGCCCGGAACTTGGGGGGCGCGGCGGCCGGGATGTCGAGAGCGTTCGCGAGCGCCGACGACGGCAGGACCAGGGCGCTGAGCCCGATCAGCGCGGTGGCGAGCCGCACGCGGCCGCTCACCTCACTCGCCCCGCTCGGTGGAATAGAGAGGCGACTTCCTTGCCGAAGTAGGCGCCAAAGTCGGTGTCGGGATCGTCTCCGTAGCCGTAGTTGGTGACGCTGTTGAGGGTCTTGGTGCCGGCGATCGTCCAGCCTCCGCCCGAGGCGCCGCCGGTGACGTCGCAATCGACCGCGAGGTTCAGCGGTCCCGGGCTGAGAAACGAGCGCGCGTCGTGGCCGAGGAACGGCGTCCCGGCGCAGAGCTGCTGGGTTTCGCCGTCGAACGGTTCTTCGGCCGGATAGCCGTGGACGTCGAAGACCTGCTTGGCCTTGAGGCCGAAGGCGATCCCGGTCCCTCCGACCGCTTTGGCGAGCAGCTGCCCGCGCTGGTTGCGGGTGACGACGGCCGCCCCGACGTCGAAGTTCTCGCTGCCGGTCGTGCGCCACTTGCGGGTCGTGTCGATCCACTTGGCGGGAAAGACGCCGAACGGCCGCTGGCCGTAGCGGTAGCCGGGCACGAAGACCCAGCGAAAGGCCAGCCAGCGCCCCCGCGGGCCGCCGGTGTTGACGCAGTGCCCGGCGGTGAAGACGACGCTGTAGTTCGGGGCGTTGACCGAGGTTCCCGAGCAGCGCCCCAGCCCAAACGGCGTCTCGATGAAAATCGCGCCGTTGACCCGCGAGTCGGCCACGGTCGGGTCCGGCACGGTTTCGAAGGCCGAGCTGGCGCTTGCGGGCTGGTCGAAGGCGATCCGCCCCTGACCCGGCAGGCGCCGGTCGAGCGGCTTCGCCGCCTTCATCCGGGCCGGCGTCCAGAAGCGCAGCGCTTCCTGCGCCTGTGCCTGAGCCACCTCGCTGGCGGACGCAGGCTGCGCCAGCAGTCCTCCGAGCACCACGGCGGCCGCCATAACCGCGATGAGCCTCCCCCTCTGCAGCGCGCTATGCGCCCCCCGGCCACATGCGTTCATTCCGATCAGTCTACTTACGAGCAATCGGAAGCAACGATTTCCAGCCAAAACGGCGCCACCGGGACTAGCCCAGGTTGTCAAGGGCAAGCCTGATGTCCTTGACCAATAGCTGCAGGTTCATCGCATCGGTCGGCGAGGCTTCGAAGCCAAAGTGCTCATAAAACGCACGAGCCTCCTCGCTCAAGGCGTGCACGAGCAAGAGTCGCATGCCTGCCTGCTCGGCTACGGACAGGGCACGGCTCATCGCGTCCCTGAGAAGAAACGCTCCGATGCCCTTCCCCTGCACCGCCCTGTCGACAGCCAGGCGAGCCAGCAACATGGCCGGGATGGGATGTTTCGGCATCCCACTGCTTGCACGCTCGGTCGCCTCGCTGTGCTCGATGGAAGCAAGCGAAAGCGCGTGATAGCCGACGACTCGACCCTGCTCAGAGTCGAGCACAACATAGGTACGAGCCGACCCAGCCCCGGCCGCCGCTCGGGCATGCTTCACAAGCCAGATGTCGAGCGATCCCACTCCGCAATCGAAGCCGCTGACCCGGTGCTCGCTGTCAAGCGGTTGAGGATCGAGGAAGCGGGGCACTCGGCCTATTCAGGTCGAGGACGCGAGAAAAGCCTGGAGAGCTCGGAGCGCGCTTTCGCGGGCTGGTCCATCGCCGCGACAATCTCCCGCCACGCCTCCGGATCGACGCGGAAACTGGTCCGATCGGCCAGCAAGCGCTCGGCTCGCTCTCGGCCACTCTCGACGAGAAACTGCGTCAGTGACTCCCGATGAACGAGCGCAGCTTGCTTAAAGAGAGCCTCGTCCTCCCGCTCGATGCGGAAATTGATCCTTTGAGTCTTTGGAGAAGCCATGGGAACAATGTACATACGTTGTATGTCGGAAGTCAAATCAGGATGAGCGCGACTTCCGGGAGACGCTTGCTGGCTGACCAAACCTCGACAGCAACGACCTCATCGGTGGCGAGTCATGGTCGATCAAGCCCCATTCGACCTCCTCGCTGACCACGTCGGCAGAGTCACCGGTGGGAAGCTGCTCGCCCAGCTCGTGTCTCGGGAACGCATTTCGGCGCGGCGATCTTCGATCAGCTCATCGGCCAAGTTCCGACCTGGCGCCAGGTGAGCAACGCTTCCCCTCGCGAACTCAATCGCCGCAAGACGTTGCTCGACCTCGGCGTCCGTCGCTTTGGTCGTACGAGACATCGCCCAAAGCCTACGCGCGATGGGATGGGCGGCTGTCCGCGCTGCCGATCTGCCAGCGCACGCCCGGCCCGAACTCCAGGACGACGCCGCCCGGCGTGATCAGCTCCCAATTCGGGGGGTCGCCCTCCGCTTCCTGGGTCGCCGGCCTAACGTCAAGCAGGGAACCATCCGACAGCTTGCAGCGCAACTCGCCCGTTTCTCCGTCGATGTCGGCATCGTCCACAGAACGGCCCACCAGCTCGGCCGGATCGGCCGGCGACCACTCCGCGTCCTGCGTCGCGAGCCGCCAGAGTTCGCCCGCCGAGTCCTTGACCTCGACGTGAAGAACCTCCGGGTAGGCAATCCGGGCGTCAACAATCTGCCCACGCATGGAGCGCAGAACGTTGAGAGGCGAAGCGTCAAGGGCGACTGCGGTTGCCATTAGCCCCTCCATTGTCGCAGCCAGGCTAGGGGTGCGATTTCATAAGTCGGGACTGCAAATGGCGGTCAAGTTTTCGGTAAGTGGGAGCCTCGGTCCGGCCGTACCCGGTTTCAGGCGACGGCCTCGGATCGTTAGGTCCGTTTCAGGACGGGGACGCCGCTTCGGCCTGCTCAAAGAGCGGTCCTGGATGCGGAACATCGTTGAAGTCGAAACCGAGTTCGCCATCGCTTTCAGCGCAATCTCAGTCTTGCTCTTGGAGCGCGATGCTCGCCTTCAAGCGAACCCGCCAACCCCGATCACGAAAGCGCCCGAACCTCCGGCCTCCCTGCCACTGGCAGCCTGATTCGATCCGATGCTCAAAGTACTTTATTGGGAATGAACAAGTACCTAGTTACTTACGATCTCGTTGGCACGGACGAGACCTCGCAGGATTACAAGAATCTGATCGCTGCCATCGAAAAATACTCTTGGTGCAAGGTCCAGAAGTCGGTCTTCCTGATCGCAAGCGAGATCACAGACGCCAAAGTCATTGCCGATGCCCTTTGGGCTCATATGGACGCGAATGACCGCTTGCTCGTGATCCAAGTGGCCTACAACTACGCTTGGGCCAACGCCATCTGCGAGACAAACGGCGAAGACTGGATTGAGAAAACCTTCGCCGCCTAAACCGCCAGCAAGACCAGAGCGGTCCAGATGAGCCAGAAGACCAGCATCCAGAACAGTGCTGCGGCCATCGACAGTTCCAATCGTCGTAGGCCGTAGAGCACAAGCGCGAAGACGACCAGCCCAACCCCCTCGCCAACCCAGAATCCGAGATTGTCGGTTGGCAGATCCACTTACGCTGAGACTAAAGCGCAGGGAAGAGGCAATGCGCGAGCGAGGCTCAAATTATGCGTTTGCTCGGTATCGCCTTCGCCCTCACTGGCCTGCTCGGGCTCTTCTGGATGCTTTTTGGCGAGCTGCCAAAGCACGAAGGCGACCCCAGAGAGATCAGCAAAATCTCCAGTCAAGTCGCAGGTAGTGGTGTAACTCCTCGTCGGCTCTTTCACGCGGCTTGTAGCGCAGGCACCTCCTCTTGCTCTTCGCCCGCCGGGGCTCCGTCGCCCTGGTCCTCGAGGACCAGGGCGAGCGACTCCTCGGAGAGGTAGCGGCGGCTGATCAGCCACTCGTCGTTTTGCTCGATCAGCAGGGCGCCGGCGAGGCGGATAGCCGAGTCGTCGTTGGGGAAGATGCCGACGACGTCGCTCCTGCGCCCCACCTCGCGGTTGACCCGCTCCAGCGGGTTGGTGCTCCGCAGCTTCGACCAGTGCGCGGCGGGGAAGCGGTAGAAGGCGATCAGGTCCTCCTCGGCCTCCTCCAAGAGCTCGGCGACCTTTGGCACGGCCGGCGCCAAGCGCTCGATCACGACGGTGGCGCGCTCGCGGGCCTGCTCATAGCTCTCGGCCTGGAAGACCTCGCGCAGGGCGGCGGAGACCATGCCGCGCTGGGCGGGGCGGCAGTGCTGGTGCATGTCTCTGACGAAGTGCACGCTGCAGCGCTGCCAGGGGCAGGCCAAGACCCTGGCGATCGCGCCCTTCAGGCCCTCGTGGGCATCGGAGACGCAGAGCTTCACGCCGCGCAGGCCACGGGCGCGCAAGCCACGCACGAACTCCACCCAGAAGGCGCCCGACTCGACCTCGCCGATGTCGAGGCCGATCACCTCGCGACGACCGCTCTTGTGCACGCCGTAGGCGATCACCAGCGCCTTTGAGTAGACGTGACCGCGGTCCCTGACCTTGACGTGCTTGGCGTCCAGCCACAGGTAGGGGAAGGGGTCTTCCAGGGGTCGCTCGCGAAAGGCTGTGACCTGCTCGTCAAGGGCCTTGCACAGGCGCGAGACGCGGTCCTTGCTCATCGAGCCGATTCCCAGCTGCTCGACGAGGCGGTCGACCTTTCGCGTGGAGACGCCGTTGACATAGGCCTCCATCACGACCGAGACGATCGCCTGCTCGGAGCGTTTGCGCGGCTCCAGGAAGCTCGGGAAGTAGGCACCTCCCGAGCGCTTTTTGGGATCGCCAGCTCGATCTCTCCGACTCTCGTCTCCCAGAGGCGGTCGCGGTAACCGTTTCGGTGGGTGCTTCTCGCTGCTGAGACCTCGCCCTTGTCGGCGCCGATCTCGGCGGAGATCTCTGCCTCCATGATCTGCGCGGCGGCCATCGCCACCGCCTCGCGCAGGAAGTCGGCGTGCTCGTCGATCAGGGTCTTGGCTACGACCTCGGCGCTCGTCATGCTCTGGCTCTCGGCCATCGTGGTGCTTCCTTTCGTCGTTGACTTGGTGGTCAACCGACGAGTCTGGGGCCCGCGGTGGCCGGAACGAAGTTCCGGCCCCTACGTGCTCGTTACACCACTTCTAGCGACGTGACCAAATCTCCAAGCGGTTCGCCTTGGTCTTAATGCCCCTCGCGCTTCTTGCATTCGTCATCGCAATCACGCGCTAGGCCAACGGACCTAAGCGTTCTCGGAACTCCCGGCACAAGCCAGCCCTGAAGCGGAAACAGCCTGCTTGCAGGACCGACTTGTGAAATCAGGATGGGCGCGACTTATGAAATCGCACCCCTAGAGGCGCCCACCGGAATCGAACCGGTGTAAACGGCTTTGCAGGCCGCTGCGTAACCACTCCGCCAGGGCGCCGAAGGGGATGAAGCGTAGCGGCGTTGCGGGCGGGACAGGCGTTAGGCGGCGTGCTGCTCGGGGCCCTGATCCTCGTCGATGTCGAGGATCAGGTTGTCGTCGGCGCTGCGGCGGACGCGGAACTCCAGCGGGGAACGCTCCTCGAGCTCGCGCAGGAGCTCGACCGGTTCGCTGAGGCGCATCGAGAGGGTCGCGCGACCCTCGGAGAAGCGCTCGACCGAGATGTCGGAGGTGGCGCCGATCTGGCCGGCGGCGTCCTCGAAGCCGACCAGCTGTGAGAAGTCGTCCAAGGGGCCGATCTCGACTTTGACCAGGCCGTCGAAGAGGTTCTGGGCCGCCTGCTCGATCGGATCGGGCTCGCTCGCAGCCGTTGGCGCGCTTCCCCCCGCCTCGGCCTCGTTCAGCTCCTGGGCACGCCGGCCGACTTCGACCGCCTCGCGCAGCGCCTTCATCCGGATCCGGGTCGCCTGACCGCGGGCCTGGGCCTGGATCTCCCCCAGCTTCGAGGAGACGGTCTCCAGTGAGGCGATGCTGCGGTCGTGGCGTTCGTTGGCCTCGACCAGGCGCTCGTGCAGGCCGCGGATCTCGCGCTCGCGCTCGATCACCATCGCCGACAGTGCGGCCAGCTCCTGCTCGGCCTCGGCGGCGATGTCGGCGGCCTCGCGCCAGCGTTTGAGCGCCTCCTCCGCGTCGCGCTCCAGCGCCCAGCTGCGGGCGTCCCGCGTCGCGATCGCCGCCTCCACGTCGGAAGGGCGGTAGCCGAAGAGCGCCCGCTTGAAGCTACCCATGCGCGGCACCGTAGAGGTGCCCTCGGACGCCATCCTCCGCCAGGCCGAGCTCGAGCCGCGGCGCCTCGTGCCAGAGCTCCTCGAGCGCGTAGCGCTGCCGCGCCTCCTCGGTGAATACGTGCAGCACGCAGTCGAGGTAGTCGAGGACGATCCAGCCGGCCGCCTCGGCGGCCTCCGAGCCGCTGGGAAGCAGCCCCTGCTCCTGCTTCAGCCTCAGCTTCACCTCGTCGGCGATCGCCCGCGCCTGGCGCTCGTTGCGAGCCGTGCAGATCGTCAGGAAGTCCGTGTAGGAGACGAGCTCGCGCATGTCGAGGGTGACGATCTCGCTCGCCGCTTTGGAGTCGGCGAGCTCGGCCAGCCGCCGGACCAGCGCCTCACTGCCTGCGGTCTTGTCGCTCTCGCTCATCGGTAGATCCCCTTCTCTTCGATGAAGCGTGCCACGGACTCGGGCACGAGGTAGCGCAGGGGTCGCCCCTGCGCGGCGCGCTCGCGCACGGCAGAGGAGGAGACGCCGAACTGCGGCATCTCCAGCATCGTCGCCCGGCCCTCGGCACCGAGGCTGCGCAGCACCGCGGCCATGTCGGCGTCGGAGATGCCGGCGCGGCGAGCGACGGCGAGGCGGGCCAGCTCGGTGACCCGCTGCGGCTCGCGCCAGCTCTCCAGCCCCACCGCGGCATCGGCCCCCATCACGAAGACGAGCTCTCTATCGCCTCTGTCCTTTGCAAGCAGCTCCAAGGTCTCATACGTGTAGGACGGTCCCTCGCGCTCGACCTCCAGGGTCGAGGCCGAGAAGCGCGAGTCGTCGGCCGCCGCCAGGCGGGTCATCGCCAGGCGCTGCTCGCGGCCAGGGTCCTCGGCGATCCGCTTGTGCGGGGCGCTCCCGGTCGGCACCAGGATCACTTCCTCGAGCTCTAGCTGCCAGAGCGCCTCCTGGGCGAGTGCGAGGTGACCGAGGTGCGGCGGGTTGAAGGCCGAGCCGAGGACGCCGATGCCGCCCGGCGCCGCGCTACTCACGCACTTGGCCGTCGCCGTGGACGACGTACTTGTAGGTCGTCAGCTCGCGCAGCCCGATCGGCCCGCGCGCGTGCAGCTTCTGGGTCGAGTTGCCGATCTCCGCCCCCATGCCGAACTCGAAGCCGTCGGTGAAGCGAGTCGAGGCGTTGGTGTAGACGACGGCCGCGTCGACGCCGGCGGTGAAGCGCCGCGAGGCCTCCTCCGAGGCAGTGACGATCGCCTCGGAGTGACCGGTGCCGTGGGCGTTGACGTGATCGATCGCCTGCTCGAGCGAGTCGGCGACGGCGACGGCAAGCTTGAGGTCGAGGTACTCGGTGTCCCAGTCGGCATCGCCGGCGGGACCGATCTCGACACCGCCCGCAAGCTCACGCGCTCGCTCATCGCCGACGAGCTCAACGCCGGCGTCGCGCAGCTCGGCAAGCGCCGCGGGCAAAAAGTCAGCGGCGATAGCCGCGTCCACCAGCAGGGTCTCGGCCGCGTTGCAGACGCCGGGCCGCTGGGTCTTGGCGTTGAACACGATCCGCCGCGCCATCGCCAGGTCGGCGTCGGAGTGCACGTAGACATGGCAGTTGCCGGCGGCGGCGTAGATCACCGGCACGGTGGCGACGTCCTTGAGGGCGTTCTTGAGCCCCTCTCCCCGCGCGGGATGAGCAGATCGACGTTGCCCTCCTGCGTCGCCAACTCCGCAAGCTCGTCCCGATCGCCGCTGGTGAGCAGCAGCACCGCGTCCTCGGGCAGCCCGGCCTCGACCAGCGACGCACGAACGACTCCGGCAAGCGCTCCGTTGGATCGTTCGGCATAGCTCGATCCGCGCAACACGATCGCGTTGCCGCTCTTGATCGTCAGCGCCGCACAATCGATAGTCACGTTCGGGCGGGCCTCGTAGACAACTGCGACCACGCCGAGCGGCACCCGCAGCTTTCGCAGTTCCAGCCCGCTTGCCAGCGTTTTCCGTTCAAGCTCCTCGCCGATTGGATCGTCCAGCAATGCCACCGCCCGAACTCCTTCGGCCATCGCGGCAACTCGGTCCTCGGTCAGCGTCAATCGATCGCGCAGAGCCTGGGTCAGCCCTGCGGCCCGCTCGTCGGCGAGGTCAGCCGCGTTAGCTTCGAGGATCTCCGCAGTTCGCTCGCCCAAGAGCCGCGCGGTCGCCTCCAGCGCCGCATCCTTAGTCGCCGTGGAAGCACTCGCCAGATCGCGGGCCGCACGCTTCGCACCCACACAGCTTTCCGCAACGCTCCTGCTCGTAATCGCCATGCGGCTTAGGTTAGCTGTGAGGGCCGGGAGCCCCCTCCCAAAACACTCAAGAGCGGCTCCTGCCGCTCGTTTTGGGAGGGGGCTCCCGGCCCTCAGACCAACACAAACCGATCCCGGTGAATCACCTCGTCGGCAGCATGCGGCAACCGCTCGCGCACCTCGGCGCTCTTCAGCCCGATCACCTGAGACAGCTCAGCGGCCGAGAAGTCAACGATGCCCTTGCCGATCACCACGTCACCGGCGATCACCTCGACTGCATCACCGGCGTCGAAGTCGCCGTCGACCTTCGCGATGCCAACCGGGAGCAGACTGGAGCCGCTCTCGCGCAGCACCCGGGCCGCGCCGTCATCCACGGCCAGCCGCCCTTGGGCCGGCTTGGCGTACTTGAGCCAAAGCTTGAAGCTGGACGCCCTGCCTGCCTGCGCCACGAAGTGAGTACCCGTCGCTTCGCCGGTCGCCGCGGCGGCAAGTGTGTCCGGACTCGTGCCATTGCAGATCGTCGCCGGGATCCCGGCCTCACTGGCCATCTCCGCCGCCGCCACCTTGCTGCGCATGCCACCGGATCCGAAGGCCGAGGTGCGGTCGCCGATCTCCAAGTCGGCGAGCTCGGCAAAGTCGGTGACCTGCTCGATTCGCTCCGCAGCGCTGTCGAGCGATGGATCGGCCGTATAGAGCCCGTCGGTGTTCGTCAACAGCACCAGCAGACGCGCATCGAGCAGGATCGCCACCTGGGCGGCGAGGAAGTCGTTGTCGCCGAAGCTGATCTCGTCGGTGGCCGTGGTGTCGTTCTCGTTGACGACCGGGACCACCTCCCACTCGATCAGCCGCCGCAGGGTCTGGCGCGCGTTGAGATAGTTGGTGCGGGCGGCGATGTCGGCGGCCGTGAGCAGGGCCTGAGCGGCGCGGGTGCCGTGCTGGGCCAGGCGGCTCTCGTAGGCGCGGAAGAGATCGCCCTGGCCGACGGCCGAGGCGGCCTGCAGCTCGTCCATCGCCCGCGGGCGCACCGGCAGGTCCATCAGCCGCATGCCGCGCGCGATCGCGCCCGAGGTGACCATCGCCACCCGCTCGCCCCCCCGCTCGAGGGCGGCCACCTGCTCGCAGACCGAGTCGAGCACATCGGTGCGCAGGGAGCCGTCGTCGGCGGCGACGATCGATGAGCCGAGCTTGACGACGAGGGTCATGACCGGCCCAGTCTATGAGCCACCGCGCCCAGCGACGATGAGCGACTCTCACGCTCAAGCGAGCGTTGCAACACTGCCGAAGACCTACTGATGAGCCGACCGCAGGACAGTCGCCTGCCGTACCTGCCCGGGATCGACGCTCTGCGCGCGATCGCCGTGCTGGCGGTCTTCCTCTACCACGCCGGGGTCGGCTGGATGCCCGGAGGCTTCCTCGGGGTCGACGTCTTCTTCGTGATCAGCGGCTACCTGATCACCTCGCTGTTGCTGAGCGAGCGGCGGCGCACCGGCGGCGTGCGGCTCGGCCAGTTCTGGCTGCGAAGGGCGCGCCGCCTGCTGCCCGCGGTCGGAGTGCTGATCGCGGTGACGATGATCGTCGCCGCGATCGTCGAGCCCGGTCGGCTGCCCGCGCTGCGCGGCGACGCGATCTCCTCGCTCGCCTACTTCGCCAACTGGCACTTCATCTTCGCCCACCAGTCCTACTTCGACCAGTTCCAGCGCCCCTCGCTATTCCGCCATCTCTGGTCGCTCTCGGTCGAGGAGCAGTTCTACCTCTTCTGGCCGCTCGCCTTCGCCGCCGGGATGTCGCTGTTGGGGCGCAAGCGCCTCGCGGTCGGCGTGCTCGCCGGCGCCGTGGCGTCGCTCGCCCTGATGTGGGTCCTCTTCGACCCCACCGATGCCTCGCGCGTCTACTACGGCACCGACACCCACGCGGCCGGACTCCTGCTCGGGGTCGCCCTCGCCCTGGTCTGGGCCCCCTGGCAGCTGCGGCGCGCCAAGCCCGGCCGCTGGTGCGGGCCGGCCCTCGACGCAATCGGCGTCATCGCCCTCGCCTACCTGGCGCTCAGCTTCCTCCACGTCCACGACTACGACCTGGCGCTCTACCACGGCGGCTATCTCTGGATCGCCCTGGCGAGCGCGGCCGTGATAGCGGTCTTCGCCCATCCCACGGCCCGCCTCGGCGGCCTGGTCGCGCAGCCGCCACTGATCTGGCTCGGCCTGCGCAGCTACAGCTTCTACCTCTGGCACTGGCCGGTGCTGGCGCTGACCCGTCCCGGCCTCGACGTCTCGCTCCCGCGAGGCATCCTGATCCCGCTGCAGCTGATCGGGGTGCTGGCGCTGGCCGACCTCTCCTACCGCTTCGTCGAGCTGCCCTTCCGCGGCAAGCGCAAGCTCTTCTCACTGCCCGACGGCTGGCTGCGGGTCGGCCGCCCTGCGCTTGCCTTCTCGGTGATCGCAATCGTCGCCCTGGTCGGCTGGGGCGGGCTCTTCCCGAGCAGCAACGAACCCAACCTCGCCGCCGCCTCAACCGCCGAATTCGCCCGCGTGAAGCCGAAGCCGGTCACCGCGGAGGCTCGCGGCCAGGCGGGCAAGCCGCCCCGGATCGTCGCCTTCGGCGACTCGGTGATGATCGGGGCGAAGGAAAAGCTCGCGGCTCGGCTCGGCCCACGCTTCTCGATGAATGCCAAGGTGGGCAGGCAGGCCGACGAATTCGTCAAGCTGGCGCGGCGGCTGAAGCGACACGGCGGTCACATCGATGCCCTGATCATCCAGATGGGCAACAACGGCCCCCTCTACAGCGATGAAATGGAGGCCCTGCGCAAGGCGACCTCCGAGGTCGGCGAGCTCTTCCTCGTCACCGACCACGCCCCGGTCTCCTGGCAGAACGAGTCCGACCACGCGCTCGAGGAAGCCGACAAGACCTGGCCCCACACGACCCTGATCAACTGGGCCCCGGTCGCCGCCGCCCACGAAAACCTCCTCTGGGACGGCATCCACCTCACCCCCGGAGGAGCCGGCCTCTACACCCGCCTGATCGTCCATTCCCTGCAAGCCGCAAGCGTGCTCAGCGGCGATGCCTCTTCGGCGCTGCCCAGAAAAGCTCACGATCGCTGAGGCTGGCCAGGAGCATCGCAACGAGCAGAAACCCAACGTCGCCGAGACCCCAGGCAAATCCCTGCAGGTCAAGCCAGCGTTGGAATAGCCCGACCCCGACAGCCGAGGCGATCGTGGCGAGGGCGACTCGAAGAAAGCGAAGCATCAGCCCGATACTACAGAGAGCATGAAACGTATTGTCACCCCGACGACGACCGAGGATCTCCTGTACGCCAAGGACGGAGCCGGCTAGCGCGCGAGGGTGCCAATTGGGGCCGGACATACCAGGACAAGGGCTGCGGGCCCAAGTCTCTCCCCCCGCACTCAGGGGTACAGCTCAAACTCGTGATCGCCCACTCTCACGTCGTCGCCCGGTTCGAAGCCGGCGGCGCGCAGGGCGGCGATCACGCCGATCTCGTTGAGGCGCTGCTCCAAGTAGGCGAGCGCCTCTTCGTTTTTGACGTCGTGGCGCTCGAAGAGGAGCTCGACGCCGCGGCCGGTGACGCGGTAGGCGCCGTCGTCCTCGCGTTCAACCGCGTAGCCGCCCTCGCCCGCCGGGCGGTAGACGCGGTGCTCGGCCTCGAATTCTCCAGCTGACTCGGGGGCGCGTTCGGGTCGAGCGGTGGGCAACTCGGGCAGAGCGGAGAGAATCTGTGCGCGCAGCTCGTCGAGGCCCTCGCCGGTCGCCGAGGAGATGGCAAGCACGGCGAGAGCTGCCTCACCGAGCCGTGCACGCCACTCGCCCAGCGCCTCCTCCACCTGCTCCGGCGGCAGCAGGGCCCGCTTGGAGAGCACGACCAGCTCGGGCAGGCCGTCCAAACCACCGCCGTAAGAGGAGAGCTCTGCCCGCACCGCCTCGTAGTTGGCGACCGGCTCGCCTTCGAGCGGCGCCAGCTCGACCAGGTGGACCAGCATCGCGCAGCGCTCGACGTGGGCGAGGAATTCGTGGCCGAGGCCGGCGCCCTCCGCGGCCCCTTCGATCAGCCCCGGGATGTCGGCGACGATCGCCTGCCGGTCCTCGCCTTCGATCGTCCCCAGCACCGGCGAGATCGTCGTGAACGGGTAGTCCGCCACCTTCGGCGCCGCCCGCGTCAGCCGCCCCAGCAACGAGGACTTCCCCGCGTTGGGCAAGCCGATCAGCCCAACGTCAGCGAGCAGCTTCAACCTCAGCTCGATCCAGCCCTCCTCGCCGCTCGTGCCCTTCTCGGCAAACCGCGGCGCCTGCCGGGTCGAGTTGGCAAAACGCTTGTTCCCGTGCCCGCCGCGCCCCGCATGGGCCACCACGGCCCGCTGCCCCGCCTCGACCAAGTCCACCCGGCTCCCGTCAACCGCCTCGGCCTGGGGCCCGGGCGGCACGAGGATCTCCTTGTCCTCCCCGCGCCCACCATGGCGATTGGAGCCTTCCCCATGCTTCCCCCGCCCGCCCCGAAAGTGCTTGCTCCCCTTCAGCGCCGCCAGATCCCGCTTCGACGAATCGCAAACGAGCACCACATCCCCCCCGTGCCCACCATCCCCACCATCAGGCCCACCCCGAGGCACGTGCGCCTCCCTGCGAAACGAGATGCACCCGTTCCCCCCGGCCCCGCCCTCAACCCAGATCTTCGCCTTGTCATACATGAGCTAGAGAGGTGTAACGCATAGCGGCGCTCCGAGGACCACAAAGCGTTGCACCTCGAAAAGCTTCGGATTAATGCGCCGGAGCATCGATCGCGGAAACCTCGAACCTGTCGGCAGGGCGTCGGGTATCCCCTCCCAAAACACTCAAGCGCGGCTCCTGCCGCGCGTTTTGGGAGGGGATACCCGACGCCCCTCCCGCTTGGTCCTAGGAGTCCTGCAGAACGCTGATAGTCCGGCCCTTGCGAGACGGCTTGAAGTCAACGGTTCCCGCTCTGGCCGC
>CAVZEV010000004.1:0-257111 GCA_963774405.1 uncultured Solirubrobacterales bacterium
CGCGCCGAGCGTGAGCGCGGGCCGGGGGGCCGCGAAACCGGCGCCGGAGCAGCGGCCCGAACCTCGGCGGGATGTCCCGGCGCCGACCCGGCGCAGGCGCAGGTGGCGCAAAGGCGGTCAGCGATGAGCGTCAGGCGTCGCGGCGGATCGCTTCTCCTCCTGATCGCGGTCGGCGTCCTCGGGGCCGTGGTCGTCGTGATCGCCGGAACTGTGATGGCGATCCTCGGCGGCGAGATCGCCTGCGTCGGCGGAGGCGGATCGGCCGTCGCCGCCCCGGCGACCAAGGCGGCCGTCCGAGAGATTCCGCCCAAGCGCCTGCGCATCTACCGCCAGGCCGGACAGCGCTTCGATGTCGATTGGGCCTTCCTCGCCTCGATCGGCTACCAGGAGTGCGGCCACGGCGCCTGCGCCCACGTCTACCCCTCGGGCTGCGGCGGCCCGATGCAGATCGCGATCGTCCCGGAATCGCCGTGCAGCCCCGGACCCGGCCCGACGATCTGGGACCGCTACAAGGTCGACGCGGACGGCGGCGGCGCCGACCCCTTCGATCCCGCCGACGCGATCTTCACCGCCGCGCGGATGCTGCGCCCGGTCTTCGGGCTGGCCGGCGACACCTACGCCGCCTATCGGCATGTCGCCTGCAACTACTACGGCGCCTGCGCGGACGGCGCCGCCAATTACGCCGACGAAGTGATGGCGCGGGCGGTCTCCTACGGCTTTCGCGGCAAGGGATCGCCACCGCCCAGCGGCGCAGCGGAGAGCCAACCCGCCGCGAGCGGGGGCGGCTCGGTCTGCGGGTCGAGCTCGGCGACCGGGGCGAGCGGCAACGAGATCGTCCGCATCGCGCAGAGCCAGCTCGGGCGCGCCGAGAACCCGCCCGGATCGAACTGCAACCCCTACGGGCCGTGCGTCGAATGGTGCTCGCTGTTCGTCGCCTGGGTCTGGAAGCGGGCGGGCGTCCCGCTGGAGGGCGGCACGGCGACCTACGCCTACTCGGGGTCGATCTACGAATGGGCGAAGGCCCACGAAGGCGGCCCTTCGCGGGCGACGGCGCCCGGCGAGCCGCCCTTCTCGAAGGCCGCGTCCAACGGCGCCCGAGTCCTGCCGCCGACCGCGACGCCGGCTCCCGGCGATGCGGTCCTCTACGGCT
Source organism: uncultured Solirubrobacterales bacterium (assembly GCA_963774405.1). Taxonomy (GTDB): domain Bacteria; phylum Actinomycetota; class Thermoleophilia; order Solirubrobacterales; family 70-9; genus VRUE01. The sequence goes on from CAVZEV010000004.1 coordinate 1,151, forward strand.
CCGGGCCGGCGGCCAGCGATCACATCGGCATCGTCGAGCGCGTCTTTCCCGGTGGGGAGATCACGACGATCGACGGCAACTACGGCGACCGGGTCGCCCGCGTCGGCCCGTTCATGCCGTCTCGCGCCGTCGAATCGGGCGAGCCGGCGCCGATCTTCGGCTACGCCCAGCCACCCAGCGTCGGCGGGGGAATGGCGGTGGGTCCGGTGATCGACCGGCCCGTCTCCTACTCGACCGCCCGCTCGACCCGCGGTCGCGCGGGCGGTGGTGGCGCTCGGCTCGCGCAATCCTCCTCGGCTTCGCCGCCATGTTCGTCCTCGGGGCCAGCGAGCCAGAACGTCCGGTGTCCTCGCGCGAGGCGAGCCGCGCGGTCGTCCAGGGTCGAGCCGCGCCCGTCGAGGAGATCGCGCCGGAAGGCCGAAGCGGCCGCACTCGTCTCGCCGCCTGCAGGACCCCCAGGACGATAGGGGTAGCGCTGCCGGCAGGCGCGCGGCTCGCGCCCTTCAATCGCACCGGGCGCTCCAGCACGTCCCGTATCGGGACAGCGGGCTGGCGGTCGCCTTGGCCGGTGCGCGAGGGAGCCGGGCCGTCCTGCGCGTCAGCGCTCCGACCATCCCAGCGGCGCGACGGGGATGGCATCGGTTCCTGCGGCGCTACCACGACTCGGGGCGCTCCTACGTCCCGGTCTTCAAGGCGGTCGCTCGACACAGCGGAACGAGGGGCGGGGCGTGAATGTCGGCAGCCTCTTTTCCGGGATCGGCGGATTCGACCTTGGTTTCGAGCGGGCCGGGATGCGGGTCGACTGGCAGGTCGAGCTCGACCCCTACTGCCGGGCGGTCCTCGCCCGTCACTTCCCCGAAGCCGACCGATTCGAGGACGTCCGCGAGGTCGGGATCGCGAAACCTCGAGCCGGTCGACCTCATCTGCGGCGGCTTCCCCTGCCAGGACCTCAGCGCGCCGGCAGAGGAGCCGGGATCGACGGCGCCCGCTCGGGTCTTTGGGTCGAGTTCGCCCGGATCGTTCGCGAGCTTCGACCCCGCTACGTCGTCGTGGAGAACGTGCCCGCCCTCCTCACCGGGAAGGGGAAGCGCTGGGAGCGAGGGCCGATCGGACGAGTTCTCGGAGACCTGGCCGAAGCACGGTATGACGCGGAGTGGGCGTGCCTGTCGGCTGGAGAGTTCGGGGCACCGCATCTGCGAAAGCGGGTCTGGATCGTGGCCTACCCCGCACGGGATGCCGAAGCCGGGGCAGCGCCGGAATCCAGGGCCGAGCGGCAACGAGCTCGGGCGGGCGGTGAACGAAGCCGAGCGACGGAGGTGGCCGACGCCGACGCGAAGCGACAGCCTGGGCGGGCCGGGGAGGTCTGCAACTCGGCAGGGCGGCGACAACCTGCGGAGCGCGGTGGCAAAGGCGCCGATGTTCCCGACGCCGATCGCCAGCAACACGAAGGCCGAGCACAGGCGCTCGGCGGGTCGGCCGGCTCGGAGCTACGGGACCACTGGGCCGCTGAACCCGCCGTGGGTCGAGTGGCTGATGGGGTTCCCCATCGGGTGGACCGCCTTGCCGCCCTCGGCAACGCCCTCGTCCCGCAGATCGCCGAGTGGATCGGGTGCCGCATCTTCGACTACGAGCGCGCGGCGCGGCGCGGGGCGGTGAGCTGATGCAGCCCGGTCGGATCGTTGACCTCTTCGCCGGTGCCGGCGGCTGGGACGAGGGCCTGCGCAAGCTCGGCTACACCGCGGTCGGGATCGACAACGACCGCTGGGCCTGCGCCACGGCGCGCGCCGCCGGTCACGAGCGGATCGAAGCCGACATCGCCGCGCTGGACCCCGAGGAGTTCGCCCCGGTCTGGGGGCTGATCGGCTCGCCGCCCTGCCAGGCCTACTCGACCGCCGGCAAGAACCTCGGGCGCTTCGACAAGGAGCGTGTGGTCGCCTGCGCCCACGAGCTCGCCGCCGGGCACGACACCCGCGCCGAGCACCTGGCCGCCTGCCGCGATACCCGCTCGCTGCTCACCGTCGAGCCGCTGCGCTGGGCGGTGGCGCTCCGACCGCGCTGGGTGGCGCTGGAGCAGGTGCCCGGCGTCCTCGAGCTTTGGTCCCTGTTCGCCGGACTGCTCGCCTCCCACGGCTACGAGGCGACCGCGGGGGTGCTGAGCGCCGAGCAGTACGGGGTGCCGCAGACCCGCAAGCGCGCCTACCTGGTCGCCTCGCTCGACGGCCCGGCCGAGCTGCCCGCCCCGACCCACCGCTCCTACAACCCGCGCCGCCCAGACGAGGTCCGCGAGGGGGAGGAGGGGCTGCTGCCCTGGGTCAGCATGGCCGAGGCCCTCGGCTGGTCGCGGGACGCCGTCACCTTCACCAACAACCAGACGGCGAGCGGCAGCCGACCGCAGGGTCTCATCCGCCCGGTTACCTGCCCCGCCCGGACGATCGACTCCGCCTCGGGGTCGTGGACCGTCGAGCGCTCCGAGAAAGGCGGGGAGAGCGATGGCTGACCGCCGGCCGGAGTGGACGAGAAAGCGACCGGCGACGACCGTGGTGGCCGACCCGCGGATTTCGACGCCGAGGGCCTACCGGAAATCCAAGCCGCGGTCAGGGAAGGAATGGGCCTCTCAGTTTGACGAGGCGGTCCGCGTCAGCGTCGAGGAGGCCGCCGTCCTGCAGGGGTTCCGAGCGGACTACCCCTGGCAGGGATCGCGAACCCGCTGCTTCCTTCAGATCGGCAACGCCGTCTGCCCGTCCGTCGCGGGGCTTGTCGTGGCGACGATTGCTCGTCACAGCATCGACCCCACGGAGCCCGATCGATGATCGGAATCGGCTTCGCTCTGCGCTTCGTCCTGCACTTCGCTCTGCACTTCGTTCTGCACTTCGCCCGGCGACCGGGTGATTGCCGCCCTTTGCCGCTTGCCAATTGGCATTCCGGCCATCGCGATTCGCTGACTTATATATCCCCTCAAGGGAGCAATCGTGAGTGAGTCGAACCGGCGGGACGCAGTCCCGCTCGCTCTCCTCGCGGCGGCGGTCGCGATCGTGTTCGTCGCCTCGTCCGCTCTCCGATGGGGCCAGTCGCTCCTGGAGCTCGCGGGACACCCCGCCGCCGTCAGCCTCGCCGGGGCTCTGCTGAGCTTCGCCTGTGCGGTGCTCGTCGCCCGTCTCGTTGTCACTCGCCGGGCTCTCGATCACCGCGTGGCGATGCTCGCGATCCCCGCCGATTCCTTCGATCCTTCCCCCGAGTCCGTCGTTCGCTTCGCCTCCGGCCTCAGCCGATCGCGTCGAGCGATACGCGGTCTGCTCGATGCCCCGGCGAGCGCGGTGCGCCTGAGGCTCGACGCCGACCCGGCCGGGAAGCTCCGCTACGGCGTGGAGGTGCCCGCTCATGCTCGCGGGGCGCTACGCGCGGCGATCGCCGCCTATCACGGCGTGGAGCTGCGGCCCGTGCCTGAGCCGTCAGAGGAGGGCGACGGCGCGGCCGTGGAGCCCGACGACCTGGATGTCGTCCGCGCCGAGCTGGTGCTTGCCAGGGCGAGCAGCGAGCCGTTGCGAGCGGCCGGGCTCGATCCTGATCCTCTCGCGGGGTTCGCGCGCGCGATCGACGCCCTCGACCCCGGCGGTGGTGACGAGGCGACGATCTGCGTCGACCTGTTGCCCGTCACGCCGGGGAAGCGTCGGCGCCTGCGGCGGCGGCTGCTTCGCCGCGCCCGCCGCCAGCCCTCGACTTCGCCCGGAGACGAGCTGGCCGATCTTCTCGGCGCCGGGGATCGCCGTCGCGGCGGCGCCCCGCCGGGAGAGCTGGTGGAGCGGTGGGTCGGCCGCCAGGCGCTGACGCGCAAGCTGGGCACCGCCGAGCCACTGTTCGGGATGCAGGTCCTGGTCCGGGTCGCCTCGCCGGTCCCCGGCCGAGCGAAGGCGCAGCTTGCCGGGATGCTCGCCGCCTTCGACGCCTTCGCCGGAGAGAACCACCTGCGCGTTTCGGGTCTTCGCATCCCCGGCGTCGCCTTCCTCGGCTCGGACCTGCCCGGCCGGCGAGGCCGGTTCGACCGGCGCCTCGCCTCCGGTCTGTTCCGCCCCGCGCGGCGGCGGCTCGTCACGGCGAGCGAGGTCGCCGGGCTCTTGAAGCCGCCGAGCAAGCGATGCCCGGCGCCGAACGTCCTGCGCTCGGGCGGGGCGGTACCGCCGCCGCCTCGCGCGCTGCCGACCTTCGCCGGGCAGGCGGGCCTGTTGCCGCTCGGCAAGGTAGAGACCGAAGCGGGAGAGCGGATGGTCGGCGTCCCTCTACGCGACACCTTCTTCTTCTACATGTCGGGTCGCTCGCGGTTCGGCAAGACCGAGACCGCGATCGGGCAGTTCCTGCACCTCGCGCGTTCGGGACACGGCTGCCTGTTCCTCGACCCCCACCTCGACGCGCTCGAACGGATCAAGGGCTACCTGACCGATGAAGGGCTGCGCGAGCGGGTCGTGGAAGTCAACCTCGCCGACCCCGACCGCCAGCCGGCCTGGAACCTGTTCGCGGTCGCCGGCCGTTCGCCGAGGCGGACGGCCGGGCAGGTCGACGCCGTGGTCGACGCCTTCGCCTCGGCGCTTCGCTGGGACGAGATCAACGCCCGCGCGCTCAACCTCACCACCCAGAGCGCGCAGGCGATGGTCGACCTGGCCCGCCGCCTCCCGGCCGAGCTGGCGCCGACGATCTTCGAGATCCCCGTCCTGTTGAGCGATGAGGAGTGGCGGGGGAAGGTGCTGCCCTACGTCTCGGCTCCGGTGCGCCGGTTCTTCACCGAGCGCTTCCCGCTGCTGCCGCCCGAGGCGGTCACGCCGGTGACGAATCTGATCGACCGCCTGCGCGCCGCGCCGACCACGGCGGCCTTGCTCGGCAACCCGCTCGCGACCTACGACATCCGCAGGGCGATGAACGGAGGGAAGATCGTCCTCGTCTGCCCCGGCTCGGGATCGGGGCGCGACCGGCTGATCGCCAACTTCGTCGTCTTCGACGCCCTGCACGCCGCGAGGTCGCGGGCCGACGTTCCGCCCGAGCGACGCCGCGAGTTCTACGTCTGGCTGGACGAGGTCCAGATATACGACGGCGCTTCCTCGGGAACCCTGGCGGCGCTGTTGGAGCAGGTCGCGAAGTTCGGGGTGCGGGCGCTGCTGCTGAATCAGAACCCCGAGCGCCTGAGCGCCGCGACCCGCGACGCCGTCACCACCAACCGCTCTCATCTGGTGACGACCGCGCTCAACTCCAAAGGCGCCGGGCTGCTCGCCCGCGAGCTCGGCGGCGAGGTGAGCGCAGAGACGATCGGCCAGCTTCCCCGCTTCAACAGCCTCGCCTCGGTCACCCTCGACGGCGAGATCAGTCGCCCGTTCCGGCTGGCAGGGGTGCCCGTCGAGGAGCTGCTGCGCGGCCATTGCCATCCCGAGGACGTGCCGGCCCTCGACGCGGCGATCGACCAGAGCCTCGACCGCGTCCCGCTCGCCGAGACCCTTGATCGGCTCGACCGCCGCCCGCAGGAGATCGCCGAGTGCCTTCCCGGTGCGAGTCGGCGGCCGGATCGCGTGAGCGGCGGGCGCCAGGCCCTCGATACCCGGTGGGAACAATGAAGGCCGAGCGCGCCCTGCCGCGCCTGGGGCCGACCGCGGTTGAAGTGATGGAAAGCCTCAACCAGCATCGCCTGCTCTCGACTCGCCAGATACACGCGCTGCACATGCCGCAGGCTTCGCTGCGCTGGGCTCAGGACGTGACGGCGCAGTTGCGCAGGCTGGGGATCGCCACCGCGACCCCGCTGCCGGGCGGGTTGCGGCTATGGCACCTGACCAAGTGCGGCCTCGGCGTGATGGAGACGATCGCGAGCCGCGCGGAGAGCCGGTGCAAACTGATCGGCCCCGAGCAGGCGGCCGGCCCCCTGCAGGAGCACACGATCGCCGTCAACGACGTTGGGGTCGCCTTCGTTCGGGCGGCTCGCGGACGCGGCGACGAGTGTGGGCCGTTCGACTGGTTCCACGAGGTTGCCCACCCACTGGGGCCGCCGCCGGGGCGGCGGACGTCGGAGCAATTGATCGTGGACGCCGTTCTCACCTACCAGCTCGCGGAGCCCGACGGCTCGACCAGCATCGCCTACCGCTTCGTCGAGCTCGATCGGGCGAAGCGCTCGGCCGCCGACCTCGCCCGTCAGCTCGGACGCTACGCCCGCCTGTTCCGCCGCGCCATCCCCGCCGGGGGCTCGGGTGGCAGGGCGACGCCGCTCTGGTCGCGGCTGTACCCGGTATTCCCGCCGGCGCTGGTCGTCCTCGCCGGCCGGCGCAGGGACCGGCTTGAGGAGCGCCGCCGCACGGTGCTCGCGCTGTGCGCTCAGGACCCCGACCTCGCCGAGACGCCGGACGTCGAGGTCTCGATCTGCCTGCTGGACGACCTGGTCGAGCGCGGGCCCTTCGGGCCGATCTGCCGAAGCATCGCCGACCCCGGCAGGCCGGTCGACTGGCTGGGGGAGGAGGGTCGATGACGGATACCCCGCGTCCGCATAGCGAGCGTCCCTGGCCGACCGGGATGCCCGTCTTGCGCGCCGATGAGCGCTTCGTCGAGCAACTGGCCGACACGCTCGCCAAGCGAGTCGCCGATCGGCTCCAGGGACAGGGCGGCGAGGAGGGCGGCTACCTGACGGCCGAGGCCGCCGGTCGCTACATCGGCGTCTCGCGCAGGCGGATTCACAACCTGACGAGTGCCGGGCGGCTCACCCCGGACGGCCATGACGGCCGCACGCCCCTCTACAGCCGTCGCACCCTCGACGACTACGTTCGGAATGGGGAAGCAGGCCATGATCTGGACTTGCGTAAATCCCCATGAGGAGAGGGATTCCGGGCCGCTCGGATCGGTTGAGAACCCGCATATTCCTGTTAATGTTTTGTCCGACAACGTAAATGGGGCGGCGCCGCTGAAACGGCCCGCCCCCGGCTCACGAGGTGATTGCTCATGAGCGTTTCTCAGGGTACTCCGGACCCCCAGGACCGTCCAGGCTGCGGCGACCTTCGGCGGCTCAAGAAGACGAAGACTCCCGGCGTCTTCAAGCGCGTGGACGGGGAGGGCAAGATCGTCGGCTACGTCACCGTCATTCGCGTCGCCGGCAAGCAGCGCAAGCGGAACGCCCGCACCTATGAGGCGGCGCGACGGATCAAGCGCGAGAGCGAGACCGACCGCGATCGCGGCGAGTTGCAGGAGCGCACGACGATCACCCTCCTAGGCTTCCTCGACGAGTGGATCGAGCGCTACCGGGGACAGGGCCGGCGCGGCTTCCGCGAGAACACCCGCGACGAATACCGGCGACTGATCGCTAAGTACGCCCGGCCCTACTTCTCGGGCAAGTTGAAGCTGGTCGACGTGACCACGTTCGGGCTCGCCCGCTTCGTGGACTGGCTTGCGGACGAGGACGAGCAGGGCAAGCGCCTCAGCGACGCCACGGTCGCCAACATCGTGATCCCACTGCGTGCGGCGCTGAACACCGCGAAGCGCGAGGGCCTGATCCGATACGACCCCTCTCACGGGTTGACGCTCCCTCATCGCGAGCAAATCGCGGACGAGGAGAAGATCAAGGTGTTCAGCCGCGAGCAGCTTGCCTCCGTACTCGCGATGGCGCCGGATCGCCACCAGTTGCTGTTTGAGGTCCTGGCGACCTGCGGGCTGCGGATCAGCGAGGCGATCGCGCTCCAGCGGCTTCACTTCCAGCTCGACGGCTCGGAGCCCGAGGTCTGCGTCCGGCGGGCGATGGTCAAGGGCCGGATCGTGCCGCCCAAGACGAAGTACGGCCGCCGCGAGGTGCGGCTGCCCGCGCCGCTCGTCTACCGGCTGCGCAGCCATCTGGCGACACAGGCCGACCAGGACTCGACGGCGTTCGTGTTCACGAACCGGGACGGCAACGTGATCGAGCCCGGCAACCTGCGCCGCCGCGGCTTGAAGCCGATCGTTCAGGAGGTCAATGCGCCCTGGGCCGGCTTTCACACGTTCCGGCACACCTTCGCTTCTATCCACCTGAGCCAGGGGACCAACCTGCTCCAGCTCAGTCGCGCTCTCGGTCATCACTCCGCCGCGTTCACGCTCTCCCGCTACACCCATCTGCTGCCCGGTGACGAGGCGCCCGCGCTCGACCTTAACCCGGTCTTTGGGACTGTCGCGCCTCGAACGGGGGAGAACGACCAGGCCCTCGCGGCTTAGACAGGCATGCCTCGGCAGGAGAAAGGGGGTGGGGACTCTTCCGCCCGACCGTTCGTCGCGGTCGGCTATGCCAGCACGCTCGACGGCGGCGGCACCGCGGGGCTAGAACGTCAGCGCCGCGCGATTCGATCGGAGGCAAAGCGTCGCGGCCTTTCTTTGGCTTGGAGTTGCGATACGAGCGATCGGCGCGAGACGCTGGAGCGAAGCGGTATCGCTCGGTCTCTCAGGCTCTTGAGAGGCGAGCGGCACACGGCTTTGATCGCCGCGGACCTCACCTGCCTCACTCGCTCGTTGGTCGTTCTCGCGGGCATCTTCCGGCGATCGGCCGAGGAGGGATGGGCGATCGTTTCGCTTGGCCCAATGGGGATTGATACGAGCCGTCGCGAAGCCAAGGCCCTGCAGTCAGTCCTCAGTCTCTACGACACCTTGGACCGCAGTGAAGATGAGCCCGCCGTAGCCGGCCCAAAGAAGGCGCGTGATCCGGACCGGCCATCCGCCAAGGAGCGGATCGCCTGGGAGCGAATCACCGGAGCAAGTCTCGGCCAGATCGCCAATGGGCTCAACCGCGACGGCATCGCAGCGCCTGGGAGAAGCGATAGCTGGTCGCTCTCGGCGGTTTGGGCGGAGTTGGAGACCCTTCGACCCGTCGGCGGTCAGTCGGCGATGGCTTCAAGTTGAGGCGTCAGGCGCATCGAGTCTCGACTCACCTCTTTGTAGGTTTCATCTCGTTCCGATCGCGGCACGCCCCATCGCGTCTTCCAAAAATCTGCAAGATCGTCCAGCGGGAAGTCGATCCAATGCAGATGGGTTGATTCACCACGCAGAAACGCGCGCCAGCCCATCGCGCGTGGCGCCACGAAGACCTCTCGCTTGATGCCGTGTCGGAGAAGATCGCCGTTGAGGCCCAGTTCATCGAGCGCCTTGCGAATCGTCCGAATGCGCCAGTTTGGCCCTTCGCCGTACTGGTGACCGCGGACCTCATGCCCCTCGCCCTGGAGAAAGTCGAGCAGCCGCGCGAACAGCTCATCGCTGAAATGGAAATGGCCGAAACCGCCCGTAAAGCCGATCGAGCGGTAGGCCCAGCGGTCGCGGTACTTGAGCCGGTTGTAGATCGCCGACCTTCCGAGCGACGAGGTGGTGGTGATCAAGACCGGGTCCGCGCTCTTCGTCTCGCCGCGGATTTCGGTTACGGTGCCGTGGTACTTCTGGACGAGGAAATCGGCGGTCTCGTTCGAGAGCGCACAGAGCGCCGCCAGCTTGCCTCCGATCAGGTTTCTATATGGACCGACGGCGCCGAGGACGTAGGCGTCAAAGACGTTGTAGAGGCGTTCCTGGCGGTCCTGCTGATTCCACCCGATCAGCTTGTCCCGAACGCCGAGGTTGAAGACAGGATCACCCAGCGCAAAGACGCCGATCAGCTTGCCGGTGGCCTCGTCACGAATCAGAAAGCGACTGCGGCGGCCATAGCCCTGAGAGACGGGGACGCTCCAATGGAGCGTCGCGAAACGAAAGACCGCCCGCTCGTGCTCTGAGTCGACCGGCTCGATCAGGGGCTGGATCGCGGTGGGATCGACTTCACTGCCGGAGGCGAACTCGCCGATGACGCGGTCCTCCCATTTGTCGAGGAACGAGGCGTTCTTTACCAGCACGTTCTGACGATGTAGGGCGTGCAGCCGGCGCACCAAGTCCTTCGGGTCGGTCGCTTCGGGAAGCTCAAGCAGACCGTCGTGGTAGACGAACCCGGCGCGCTCCAACTCGGCGATGACGCTGCCCCGCAGCTTCGCCTTGGTCATCTTGCGGCCGTTGCGCCGAGGGCGGGCGCGTGGAGGCGCCGCCTGCCCGTCTCTTTTTGAGGTTGCGCTCGCCAAAGGGGTCCCAACGAAGGAAGGGCGGCACTCCGCCGCCCTTCCTAAGCTATCGGGATGCCGGGTCGGGAAATCAGGCTGGCGCGCCTGGGGCGGGCTCCTCGGCTTCCGAAGCACCAGTTTCCGAGTCTTCCGGTTCTTCGGGGCTGAGGTCGACCAGCGTTCCCAGCTTGGCGAGGGCGACATTGAGTCGCCTCGACCACTCCTGGCGCTCGCTCTGGTAGAAGAGCTCGCGGTCGTCGGAGGCGTCGATCTCCGACTTGCCAAGGACGAATAGCAGGACCTCAAGCGCCTGCCGAATCCTTGCGCCGTCTGGCCCCTTGACCGCCGCGTAGACATCGGTGTAGAACCGGTGGGCGGAGTTGATCAGCAGCACGATCTGCCCGCCTTTGAAGTCGACGCGGTAGAAGGGGCCCTCTGGATTCTTTTCGACTTCGACCCGGAAGGGGCGCTCCTTCTCGACCGATTCGATCACCCGCTCCGCCTCGGCCTTCGGCACGCCCTTTTTGACGAGTTCCTTGACGGCTTCCTCGCGGGTCTTCTCTTCGCGCTCGCTGCGTCGCTCGCTTTCTGCGACAGGGGGATCGAGTTGCACTGCCTCCGCCATCGCGACCTCCGAAGGACGTTCGTCTTCCTCGCTCGGAGGGCCGTCGTATTCGGCGGTCATGTCCGCTCGGAGCTCTTTCGCCCGCTTGCGGAGTTGGTCGAAGGTCTTCCAGATGCCGTTCTCCTCGAGCATCTGCAGGATGCGGTCTGACAGCGTGATCTGCTGCTTGTGCGTAGTCACGCCGAAGTACTCATCGAGGGTCGGAGGGAAATCGACCTCAAGCCCGATGTAGCGGTCGTAGTTCACAAAGACCCGCGGCAGACCGCGGGTCACCACGTCGATCTGCCGGCCGGCCCTGAGCACGATCAGGCCGTTGTGGTCGCGGATGATCGGCCAGCGCTGATTGCCGTTGCGCCGGCCCACCTCCCGAGCCTTGTCCTTTCGGGCGAAGGTAGGTGGCATCACCGAAAAACGGGCCGTGACCGTCCCCAGTATGTCCTGGCTGTCGCGATCCTTTACCTCAAAGGACTGTGGCTCGATGGCCTCAGCGCGTTCATGGTCAACGTCATAGAACCGCGATCCCTCGGTGATGAAAAGCGGGTCGAGCGGCTCGACTTGCTTGCCGTTGACGGCGATCGACATCCCCCGGAGATGGTTCCGATAGGTGACGCCGAAAGTCTCCAGCAGGTGATTCTCAAGCTCGGGCGCGCGCTTTTTGCTTGCCCGGTCGAGCATCGACCAGATGACGACGGTGCGGACTTTGTCGAGGCCTCCAGGGAAATGTTCGTCGGCGTATTCCTCCACGAATGCCGGCAGATCGCTGACGACCGGCTTGGCGATCGAGACCTTGCCGTTGACGAGATTTTCGCCATCTCGGATTTCGTTGAGGTCAAGATGAGCGCGGCGGAAGTCATCCTTTTTCGTCCGCGAGTAGACCTCGACTCGGCGTCCCTGGCTCACGGATGCCGACGGCAGCCCGTAACCGAAGCGACCGAAGAGGTCGCGGCTGTCATGGCGATCGGTCCCACCCCAAAGAAGGGAGGCCCTGGTCATTTCCGGCACCATGCCGATGCCGTCGTCAATGATCGCGATCGCATTTGGCTTTCGCGAGTTGTCGGGAAAACCAAATGCGACGTGGATGTTCTCCGCGCCGGCCTGGGCCGCATTGTCGATCAGCTCGTTGGCCGCCGTTCCGGTCGATCGGTAGCCGAGATCGCGGATGCTCTCCACGAAGGCGTTGCCGACGACAAGGCCGACATCGAAGCCCGCCTCGCCGATCGACTCGACGTATGCCTTCTGGCGCTTATGCGCTTCTTTTGGATCTAGCTTGAGAATCGTCATCATCGTTGCTCTCTTTCTGGCCGCCGGGATTTAGGCAGCCCTGGCAATGGGTTGTTTCTCCTCACGGGGACTCGCCAACTGAAGCAGGCTGCCCGAGAGGGGCGGATCGTGCGGTCCGCGAGTCAGTTGTCCTTCGAGATGGGTGTCGCAAAACGCGCAACGTCCGCTTGGGAAGGGCATCGTCTCCTGCCGGCAGGTGGGGCACCAAGCGGCCCATACCGAACTCCAGTAGGACCAACCCCTTCGGCGCGTTCCTAGTCGCCGGGAACGATTCCCCCGGCAGAGCTTGCTCTGCATGTCGACCTCCTATTCGTCTAAGAGGTCGCGCAGATGCTGTCGCTCTGCTTTCGTGCAGCAATTCTTTGTGCCGCGTGAGAACGACCTCTGGATTGAGTGAAAGCCTAGAGGACAGACCGCCCTTCGTGGAAACTTTCGCGCGGTTTTGCGAAGAAAGGTCGGAAGTTCCGCGATTTCGCGACTGGGGCGGAGCGACTTGGCGAAACGGGCGGTGAAGGGAAGGGATGACTTCCTGAAATAAGGTGCACCCGTGGGAGCGCTGCGTGATGAGGACAAGCCGATGCTCTTGGACGAGCAGCAGTCGTTGAAGGACGCGCAGGCGACCTGGGGCGGGACGGTCGGCGTTCTCTCGATTGGCTTGGCGTTCAATCCGCTTGTTGTTGCGTTGCCGCTTGCGGTGGGAGCGATTTCGATCGCGGTGCTGAAGCGCAAGCAGAATGCGGTAGAGCGGATACTGGGGTACCCCCCGCGATTCGATTATGAGACGAGCACTCGGGCTCGTCGCCGGCGCTACATTTCCGGCGTTCTTGGCGATGACCAACTCGCCGTCGCGATCGATCAGGCGGCACTGGCAACCCTGCGTGCGGCCGCTTATCTTGAGGCTTCCGTTCGTGCGGACGAGCGCTCACAGGGGGCTCGCGTGGCGGGCCGTATCGACCTTGTGGACTGGCATCTCGAAGAGGCACGCCATCTGTTCGAGATCGGGAAGAAGTGGTCGGGTGAGATGTCCGTGTCGTTGAATGTCCTTGCGGTCACTTGGGCGGCATTCGCAGTTGACTCCGAACTTGACGACGCTCCGCTTCCGGCTGAAATCTCGGAAGGGAGCATGCCACCCCAGGCGCTCGAAAGCCTGGGGCGGGCCGGCTTGGTTGTTGGTGATCTGGATCTCTCGATAGGGCGACCGGAGGAAATGCGCGTCGTGCTCGCGTCGGGGCGGTCGACGGTCGGCGATATTGCGCTTGATTCAGCGACGACCACTCGCGCGCTGGCTCGGTCGGCCGGGAAGATCGCAGCGGGTGAGCGAGTCTTGCCGCAGCGGGCATTTGAGGGCCAGGCGCCGCCCATCACGGAGGAGCATCGCCTTGCGCTGAAAGCGAGGGAGAGCGGCGACTTGGACGAGGCGCAGCGGCGCTTGCTTCCGGCTGCCGAGCGAGGCTCTGTCGATGCCATGTTCGATCTTGGTGCGATCGCTCACGAACGAGGAGACCGATCGAAAGCCCGGGAGTGGCTGGACCGAGCAGCCGAAATGAGCGTGCCGTTGCCAAGGACCGTATACATGAAGGCAATCGACCAATTGCCGGATGACGATGTTCTGCTGCCGCCACCAAATGAGATCGACGGGACGGACGAGGAGGGGCGCTAGGTGTAGTTTGCTAACGAGGCTATTCGTTCGGCTTGTCCATCCTTTCAAGTCTCGGCCTCCACCACGGTAATCGCAAGAGTGCAGTACGAGATTTTTTGGGATAAGCTCTTCTGTCGATTCATTACCACCGGGATGTAGTGCAGGGGATACGCATGGCTAGCGACTTGACCGTTCTGAAGAGTTCGCTGTCCGATCGCGCGAACGCGCTCGGCTCATATCTTGGCGAGTTGAAGGCCGATCTCGGACGCAGCGATGCCAGCTTCGGCCACGCGCTGGACGTGTGCGGTGCCTATACGCGAGGATTTGTTAAACAACTCGACCACGATTGGCGCGAAGCGGTCAATCGCAACGAGTACCGGCTCACTCTTGAGTCGAGCCTCGACTCCTTTCTCAAGCGTGAGCGTTGGATAGACCAACGGTTCGCGCGCAGCAGTCAAGGCGATGTTCCGAGGGCGTTGAAGACCATTGCCCGCCAGCAGTTCCGCGAGCACACCCTGTACGGCAGTGAGCCGGTCTTGACGGTCGGCCCGCCCGACAGTTTCGAGACTCAGCTTGCGAGTCTTGCTGAGTTCCTTTTTGAGGACTTCCACATTGTGCTTGACGGGGCCGATCAAGAGTTGCGAGAGCGAGGGCCGAATCTCTCGATTTTCTCCGCTCCTTACATTGAGGGTACTCGTGTCCTTTGGTATCCAATCGTCCTCGGCCACGAGATCGCCCATATTCGCTTGGAGCGTGGCCCTGGTCTCGCCGCCCACCGCGAAATCGTCGCCGCCTGGCTCTCCCGCCAAGATCTCGGCTACTCGGCGCTGATTGACACGATGCTCCGTGATGCTCTCGATCCTTCACAGATTCGCCGTGATCTGAATCAACAGCTCCTGGATTGGACTACCGAGTTGATCTGCGACCTCAATGCCGTTCGCCTCTTCGGACCGGCGGGGCTCAGCGCCATCGCCGAGTTCCTCTCGATCCTTGAGTCTCAGTCGAAGGTCGGCCTGCTTGACACCAACACTCATCCGCCGTTGCCAATTCGCCTCAAGCGTCCTGCTGGAGTTTCTGCGCCAGATCGGGTGGGAGGAGGCAGTTCTGCCGTCCTTTGCCAAGGTTTGGGAGGCGCAGATTGACGATCGCAATCGCCCGCCGCTAGACCAACGGGTTCAGGGCGTCGCCGACCTGATAACTCGTACCGAGCACGTTCAAGAACTGATCGAGTTCGTACAAACCTGGGGCCCCTCATACGGTCCAGGCGAGAACGTCGAGGCGATCAGATCGGTTTGCGCCGAGCTCTTGGATGGCGTCCCCGGCACCACCCACGTCCGTCGTCCGGGTGCGAACTGGCCGGCGGTCAGTGTCTTTGACGTTGTCAACGCAACCTGGGCGGCACGCCAGGCCCTTGATGACAAGGAGAGTGGTGCTGAGACCAGCGAGGAGCACGGCGTTCTCATTGACTCAGACGATCTCCAACCCCAGACCAAGCGCCTTCGCCTCGACAGTCTCGCAAGCAAGGCGATCGACACTCTTGAGCTCTCGCGCCTTTGGGACGGCCCACGGGGGATCATCGCGCCCGGTGAGATCGAGCCCCGCCAGCCACTGCATGGGGAGAGCGCCGAAACCACCCCTGAGGCAATTGCTGGCAGTGTCCTGTCTCGTCGTGACCTCGCCAGGCTACTCTGCGCCGAGTCGGGCCCTGCCGGCCAGGGTCGCATGGTCGTTACGCCCCTCTTTTTCGACTCGATCCAAGACTCCGCAGTTGATCTACGCCTGGGGCCCGACTTCATCGTCTTCCGGCACTCCGCTACTACTGCCTTTGATCCGCTTGCCGAGGCAAATCACGACCCCCGCACGATGCAGGAGCGTGTTCACAAGAGCTGGGGGGAGCGCTTCATCTTGCATCCCGGGGAGCTTGTCCTCGCCTCGACCCTCGAGTACATCGTCCTACCTGCCCACGTCGCCGCTCAGGTGCTCACCCGCTCCTCCTACGGCCGCCTTGGTCTACTGACCGCGACCGCGGTTCAGGTCCAACCCGGCTCGCGTGGCTGCATCACCCTCGAGTTGGTCAACCAGGGCGAAACGCCGATTGCTCTCTCTCCCGGTGCTCGGGTCGCCCAATTGATGCTCTGGTTTCTCAGCGACCCCTGTCTAGTGGAACGCGGGAAGTATTGGTTTCCGGTCGGACCGGAGTTCTCGAAGGTCGCCTCCGACCCCGATGCTGATTCGCTGCGTCGCCTCGCAAGGAGCGCAGGGGAGGCGACGACGGCGCTGCCCGAGCCGCTTCTGCGGCTTCGCTTCGATCCGCCTGGCCCAATGGCCGAACATTTCTATGGCCTCGTCCGCGATGCCGAAGTACAGGAAGTGCGCGAAGTGCGCGATCCGGGCGCGAGACGCTTGGGGGCAGAGGAAATTGGCACCGTCGCCGCTGCATTCATCCTTTCGATCCAGACGCTCTCGAATATTGTCTACCGCTGGACTCGCGGTAGCAATCCGGGTCTGATCCTCGAAATGCAGGAGGGCAAAGTCGTAAGTCGGGTCGACCCAAACCTCCCGCGCAACACCGTGGTCATCAGCGACGGTGAGGGAATGACGATCCAGACCCTGAAGATGCCTCCCGATACGGCCGATGACCTCGCCCAAGCCCTGCGGTTTCTGCAGCGATGAGCCCCTGCTTACTCTGCCCACATCATCGCTTGCAGGGCTTTTCAGGGCATGCTCGTCCTGCTAAGTTGACTTAAGAAATGCCAGCTCAGATCTCAGCAAGCCTGCTTGCCACGTATCTGGCCGCTGCCAGTCGCCAGGTCACGGAAGGCAGCCCTCTCAGTGATCGCTCTCGTTGGGCGATCGACCATGCGATGCACCAGTTGCAGGCAAATCGTGATGTCCTTGCTGGCGAGAAGCCGTTCGTGACGCCAGCGCTTAGTGTCGGCGTTCGCCAGATCGACTCCGACCGCGGACCTGATCTCGCCCAGATGGCCCTGCAGGGCAGTTCCGATGGGCCCGCCGGGGACGCAGATGCCGGGCAGCTTGAGCAGGGCGCACTCGCGCGCCTTGACGCGGTTCTCGGGGATCTGGAGACCCTTGCCGCAAATGAGGGCTCGACGGCTACGACTGAGGCCGCAGAGCGGCTCTCGCACGTCTTTGTTTCACAGCGTCACCCGGCCGCAGCCTAGTCACCTCGCACAGCGGAGGCCGCTATTGAGCGCCGAAAGCGGGCGTCAGCGGAGGGTGAGCTGGGCGAGGCGATCCTCGGCGCAGCGCTGGCCCTGACGACCCGCATCGCCCTCCATGCGCGGCTTCAGCGGGTTCGCTATTTGAGGAAGCGGCGAAGGATCTCGGCGGGATAGGCGTCGCCGGCTTCGATGGCGGTCGCAGCTTCTGCCAGCCACGTCTTTGCCTCCTCATCCGTCGACCCGTCCGGCGCCACTCGTCTTCTGACGCCAGCGAGAAGGCGTCCTAGATCCCGGACCAGCTCTGGCTCGCCGTTCTGGACCGCGTTTCGTTGCGCCCGCTGGATGTACTGCTCGATCGCCACCAGTTCGGCGACGGCCACCCGCGGTCCGCGGCGCGTCGACTCGACCGCGGATGCAGGGGTGGCAATAGGGGTTGATTCACGTCGAATCTGCCGTTGTGCCACCACCAACATCTCCAGCGCCTCCCAAAGAGCTCTGAGATGCCGCTGTTCCTCATCGCAGATGAACGCCACGTAGCCGCGCCAGTTGGAGAAGGCATTTATTCGAGAGCGCTCGTCCGGAAGTCTGCTCGCGGCGAGTCCTGCGACCGCCATCGCGAGACGGCGGATCTGCGCTTTGACCTCATCTACGAGCAGCGTCACGGCAGCCGCGACGCCGATTGCCAGGACTATGGAGACGGCAACGGTCATATGAGTCCGGGGGCAGGAGTCTGGGGTGCGCGACGAGGCGCAGGCCCGACTTCAAGAGCGCGGTTAAGGACGGTGGCCAGTTCGGCAATCTCCTCCCGGGCGGCCGTCTCGCCTGGGCCGGTCAGCTTGTAGATGCGCTGGCGGGGCCGGCCCAGCACGGCTGGATCGCCATCCTCCTCACGGCTCGAAATCCACCCGGCCGTCTCTAGCCGGGCAAGGCCGGGGAAGAGCGTCCCGCTTGAGACTCCAGCTCTCTTCCCGATCAGGCGGCCGTGAAGATCCTCGGCGCGACCCTCGATCATGACCGAGAGAATCTCCAGCATCTGGCGGCTAAGGCGAATCTCGCGGATAAACATGGTCTAAAATCTACCATGGGGTATGCAGCGAGGCGCGACCTTGCTTTCCGGGGGATCGGATCGGGATGCCGCTGGGGCAACAGATGGGGCAACAGGCCCGACGGATTCCCAGTGATCTCGGGTGATCTCGCTCCTGCGAAATCCGCGCTAGAATCGCCGCAAGAGATTCCAGCGGGGCTATGGGGCCGGGCTCATAACCCGAAGGTCGCGGGTTCGAATCCCGCCCCCGCTATTTCACGAAAGCCCCGTAAATGCGGGGTTTTCGTTTATCTTGTCTGACAGACAACAGGGTGCAAAATCGGCCTTGGGGCAAGCGCTGGGGCAAGGTGAGGTCTGGGAGAGGTGAATTTCAGCCCTTGGGCAGCGCGTCTGAGAAACGCGAAATGGGTGGTTCCTGAAAGCGCGACGGCCTCGGGCGTCGCGCCGAAGTAAGTCCGCAACTACGGGCGTTTCCGCCACCTGGTTGAGTCCGGTGCGGCTCCTATCTTGAGCCGGAGCGTTTGGAGGGCCGGCCGGTCACTCCTTGTTCCGCTTGGAGCCGCCCGCGATGACCCCATGCACCATTACAGAGAACTACTCCGACCGCTCGGGCCAGGCGACGTGGACCGGAAGCTCAATCGCTGCGGACCCGGACTTTCGCGCGTTCATCAGCGGCCCGGTCTGCGAGCGCCTCGAAGACGCGGAGGAGAGCCAGGCTTTTGCGGCCGAACTCGCTGGTCTTGCTGGGACCGGCGTGGCGGTCGAGACCGTCGAGGCGGTGCTCACCGCCGACGGTCACGAACGCCAGCCCTGGGAGGTAGGGGAGGCGATGGCCGAGGTTCTCCTCGCCGAAAACAGGGGGGCCATTTGGCCTTGGAATACCGAGCGCGATAAGCGCACTCCCAAGGCATCGCTCCCGGGGGCCGACTTGGTCGGCTTCGTCACTCTCGATGATGGTGAGGCCTCGCTGGCCATCGGTGAGGTGAAGACGTCCGCTGACGAGAACAGGCCACCGGGAGTCGTAAGCGGTCGCGGCGGGATGGCCCATCAGCTCGAGCGTCTTGAGCGCGACGGGGCTCTTCAAGTCACGATCCTCAAGTGGCTTCGACCGCGATGCCATGGAACCGACTACTGGCCTCTCTACGAGAGCGCGGTCCGCAGGTTTCTGAACTCGCGAGGACGGGATTTCATTCTCTTTGGCCTGCTCATGCGTGACACGACCCCCCACGCCCTCGACCTGGAAGCGAGAGGCAAGGCCCTTGGGGCGGTCGACGCTCCTACTGCCTATGAGTTGAGTGCCTGGTATCTCCCGCATCCCATCGCCGAGTGGCCGCAGCTGGCCGCCGGAGCGACTCAGTGACGCCCAGCTGGATCGAGGCGGCCATTCCGGGCGACGCCTCGCGAGAGGTTGCGGCCGAAGCAACTCGAACGCGAATCGGCGAGGCCTTGGAGGTGCCGATCGAGGCGATCGATCGCGACTCCGTGGGCTTTGTGCAGCAAGCTTGGGAGCTGGCGCTCTTCGATGCCCTCGAAACAAGCGATGGCGACCTCGACGAGATCCACCGGTTGGCCGAGCGGGCTTTTCAGCTGGCCAGGGTTCTGGACTCGCCGCAGGAGCCGTTGCCGGCCGCTCGCTTTCTTGTCAAGGTCGGCTGTCTTGGTCTCCTGGCCGATCGGCAGGCCGATGCTGCCAGGTTGCTCTCCAAACGCACGCCATACGATGCTGGTGCTCAGGACGCTTGGGGAGAGCGCACTCAAGCGGCTATCTGGAGCGCCTGGTTGCGCCTGATTCGCAAGGACGGATGGACGGACCTCGATGCCATCGGGGTTCTCGTCGCCGACTTGCGCGCGGCTCAGCGAGAGTTTGAGGGGGACTACCTCAACGCGGAAGCCGCCTTGGCGAGGGCGCGGGCCTGGGAGCTAGTCGCTCTCTACCACATTGCTCACGCCGCAGAGATCCTTGCCGAGTTCGTGGCTACCGGCTCCTCTGAGGGGCATTTCGACGTTCGCCAGCAGCTAGACGGGCAATTTGATCGGGCGCTCACGGCCTGCGGACGCGGCGAGCTGGTCGAGCTCGAAGTCTTGCTCCGGTTCTTGAGGGCGGCGGCGAGCCAGCTCGTGGACAACAGCATCTGGACGGTGACCCGGGCCGTGAATAGCCGGGTTACGGATTTCGTGCAGTCAGTGGTCAGTCGCGGGCGCCACCAACCGCTGTTCGAAGTACTGCCTCCCCAGCGGCAGGCCCTGCGCGAGCAGGGCCTGCTAGGCAGTTCGACTCGATCCGTCGTCGTCAGTCTCCCCACCTCCAGCGGCAAGACGCTGATCGCCCAGTTCCGCATCCTGCAGGCCCTGAACCAGTTCGACAGAGAGCGGGGCTGGGTCGCCTATCTGGCTCCCACGCGAGCGCTCGTCAATCAGATGACGCGGCGGCTGCGTGAGGATTTCGCCCCACTCGGCATCTCGGTCGAGCGCGTCAGTCCAGCCCTTGAGGTTGACGGCTTGGAGGCAGCTCTTTTGACCGAGCGCGATGAGGATTCCCTCTTTCGCGTACTCGTCACTACCCCGGAGAAGCTTGACCTCCTCATCCGGGGCGGATGGGAAGGGGAGATTGGCCGACCGCTGACCCTCGTCGTAGTAGACGAGGCGCACAATCTGCAGCAGGGGGATAGGGGCCTTCGACTAGAGCTCCTGCTGGCGACGATCAATCGTGAGTGCCGCTTTGCACAGTTCCTCTTGCTCACCCCGTTTCTGGACGATGCCGAGGTTTTGAGCCAGTGGCTTGACCCGAGCAGCCACGATGAGGTTCGCCTTGCCGTCGACTGGGTTCCGAATGATCGGTCGATCATGCTGAGTCATGCACATGCTGCCGAAGGCAGAGGCGCCTTCTCTATTGAGCTGGAGGCGCTGCACACCACCCACCCGACTCTCTATTCGCAGACTCCTTTTGGCCTTGAGACCGACCGACCGCTGGGTCTCAGTTGGTCCGCCATCAACGGTAGCCCGAACAAGATTGCGGCTGCCACCGCGGAGCTGCTCAAAGACAGAGGCTCGTCAATCATCCTCGCGCAGCGCACTGATTACGCCTGGGGTATCGCAAAGGCTCTCTACGAGGGACAGGGAGCCGATGTGGATATGTCTCCAGCTGTCGAACTTGTGCGCGACTTTCTCGCCGAGGAAATGGGGGACACGTTTCCCCTTGTCAAGTACTTGGAGCGGGGAGTTGGAGTCCACCATTCTGGGATCTCAGAGGACTGCCGTGTGTTGATTGAGTGGCTTCTCGAGAAGGAGGACATCACCTATCTGGCTGCGACTACGACCATTTCTCAAGGGGTCAACTTCCCGGTTGCCTCGGTCATCCTCGCCAGCCACCAGTATCCGTATGGAGAAGACATTCCACCTCAGGACTTCTGGAACGTCGCAGGTCGCACTGGGAGAATCGGACAGGGAGACCTCGGAATCGTCGCCCTTGCCTGCGCTGATGAGGATCGCGCGGTGGTTCTTCGCGATTTCGTCAACAGGCAGGTCGCCGGCTTTGACTCGACCTTGGTCAAGATGGCGCTAGCCGCTCGGGATGCAATCTCCGAAGGCGATCTAAGTCGCCTTTCCTACCTTCCTGCCTGGTCTGGTTTTCTGCAGTACCTGGCCCATAGCTACCGTCAGATCGGCGATCCGAATCTGTTTGCGACCGAGGTCGAGCAGGTTCTGCGGGGCGCCCTTGGTTACCAGCAACTGCGAGACAGGGAGCCCGAGCTCGCGGAGGGTCTACTCGATGCGGTTGGGGTCTACGCGGAGGGGCTGGCGGGAAAGCCGCTTAGCCTTGTTGATGCGACGGGTTTCTCCTGGGAGAGCGTTAGCGCCACGCTGGCCCGAGTTGGAGAGGCTGGAATATCTGCGGACTCCTGGGATGGGGCCACCCTTTTTACCGGGGCTTCGAATGACCTCAGGCGCCTCATGGGCTTGATCCTTGAGGTTCCGGAGTTGCGGGAGAACCTTGACTTCGCCCTTGGAGGAACCAAGGTGAATGGGGCGCTCTTGGCCCAAGTCACCAGCGACTGGGTCCAAGGTCGACTGTTGGCTGATATTGCAGAGGAGTATTTCGTGCGAAAAAAAGGTCCGCCAGAGGTTGCGATGACCGAATGCTGCAAGGTCATCTACGGTAGGCTCGCACCGACCGTTTCTTGGGGACTCTCGGCACTACAGAGCCTGACTCTTGGAGACGCATTGGAGCAGATGCCCGAAGCAGATGCTGAGACCGTAAGGAACCTTCCATCGCGGGTCTTCTACGGGGTCAACAGTGACTCGGCCATCGCCCTCCGGCTTTTGGGAGTCCCCCGCGGAGCGGCGACCCCGCTTGCCGAGAGTCTTCCCGCAGCGCAGCGCGGTGAGTCGGTCGCCCGTCTTCGCAATGATCTGACCGAGATGGCCGAGAGCGATTGGAAAGCTGCGATCGGAGAGAAAGGTGGGCTGTATCGGTCAGTTTGGAGAGTGCTCGAGGGCGAGCGACCTGACTAGGCCGATCTGAGGTTCGCTGGCGCTGCTCAGCGAGCGAAGCCGATATCTTGCCGACGCCGACGAGGCCATCTTCGCCGTTGCTCTAGATCACTGATTCCCATTCAGTGGTCGTAGGCGATCAGGCTGCGCCCAGGACAGCCGATCTCCCAGTTGTGCCAGACGCAGGCGCCGAGGGCGAGTAGCCGTTGAGCGACCCGGGCGTGCGGGCCGCCCATCGTGTGGGTGCGTGGCGCTCCAGCGACAGCTGGTCGAAGATCGCCTCGATCCACTGCCGCATGCCGCCGAGGTTGCCAAAGCGAGGCGCCTCGTCCTTGCGGTCCGGTCGCAAGAAGAGGCCGCCCAAGCCGGCGACCAGTTCCTCGATCGCAGCTCCCGAGAGCCCCTTGTCGCCGATCACGGTGCAGCCCTCGAGGTCGAGGCCCTCGAGCATCTCGGCGACCACCTCGCGCTCTCCGACGTTGGCGGGAGCAAGTTCAAAGGCGATCGGCATCCCGTCGGGGGTGGCCAGCAGGTAGAGCTTGAAGCCCCAGAAGTGGCGCGAGTGCGCGGCGCAGTAGCCGTAGGCGGCGTGCCCGGCGAACTCCGATCGCTTCACGGTTTGCCGCGATTGCCCGCAGGGGACCGGGGTGGCGTCGATCAGGCGCAGGTCATCACACCAAGAGGGCGAGATTCGCGCCAGATGCCCCAGAACTTCCACGATGCGCGGGGCGAGCTCTCGCACCCGCTTGTTGTAGCCGGACTGGCCGGGGACGTAGGGGAAGAGGTGACCCAGGCGGCGCTTGACGAGGCGCAGGAAGCGACGCTCCTTGGCGCAGTCGAGCAGGATCTGGGCGACAGCCAGGCAGAGCACCTCGGCATCTGAGATGCGGGGCTTTCGGCCTGGCCGGGATGGATCTCTCTTGGGCAGGAATTCGTCTGCCAGCACGTAAAGTGCAACCAGAAGGTCGTCGAGGTCGGTGGGCACGTGACCACCTCCGTGTGGTCGGAGTT
Source organism: uncultured Solirubrobacterales bacterium (assembly GCA_963774405.1). Taxonomy (GTDB): domain Bacteria; phylum Actinomycetota; class Thermoleophilia; order Solirubrobacterales; family 70-9; genus VRUE01. The sequence continues at coordinate 24,468 of CAVZEV010000004.1, forward strand.
GCTGGAACACACCGACCTTCGACGGCCTTTTCTTTGTCCCTATCCGCCCGCCAAGGCACAGCGGGAATAGGACCAGTGATCTAGAGTGGCAATTGCGTCGGTGCGGTAGACCCGGGTTTGGCGCTGCCTGGGCCAACCCCGCTTCCAGACCCCGAAGCTCCGTTGCTAGCGCCAGACACATATTGCGACCACGACTTGTCCAGTTCGGCTGCCGTGAAGCACATCCGCCCGATGTCACTGACGAGCTTCCTAGTGTAGTCGCCGTACGCAGCTCCGAGGCCGTCCGCTACGGCTGGTCCGTCAAGTCCAACCTGTGCCTGCCCCCACCACTCGAGGTAGCGCAGCACTCGCTGTGCGTCTCGGGGCCGCCGGAGCATCCGCGTGACCGTCTCAGCCAGGGCGTCGAAATAAGGGGGCTCGACAGTTATCTCATCCAGGACTCCGTCTGGGAGTTCCACGCCTTGATCGGGCAAGGCGCTCAGAGCCTGGACCAATTCCTGTAGTCCCTGCTCGCGCGTCCGCGTCTGCTCGGCCCCTCCCAGTAGATAGCTAAGCAGCGCCCTGCGTGGATCGGCCAGCGACGTCGAGCTCACATAACGGCACGCCCCAAGAAGAGAGAGAGCCACCAAGAACAGCAGATCGATTACAAGCACCACGTGTGCGCGCTGACGCGCGTCAAGTACTGGACCTGCCTCGCGCATGGCACCCAACAAGCGCTGTAGACGTCGCTCCGCAGGCAAATGCCAGTACACGTGGTCCCGAAAACGGACAAGCTGCTCAAGACGCTTGTCTAGCCCCTTGGCTAGGTCTTGCAGCTTGACGGCGCCGGCTATCTCGAAGAACGGCGCGGCTGGCGCGAGCGGGCTGTGTACGTTCTCGAGGATCTGGCGGTCAGCTTCGCCCAGGACGTCGACTCCCAGGCGCCCTGCCTGTTCACGAACGCCGTCGGGGATCGCGCGCATCAAGACGGCATAGGCTCGATCGGCGCCAAAGAAGTCACGAACGCCGGCGAGCCAGAAGAGCCGGGCGGCGGGCGATACCTTGCCGCCGGACTTGCAGTCGGCAATCAGCAGGCGGACAGAAAAGTCTCCACCCACCGAGAAGCCGACGCAGTCGAGATCAGAGAGCTCGTCGGCGGTGCGGCGAGAGCCGGGAAGAGCCAGCAAGAGATTGAGACGCGTCGCGTAGTTCATACCCCAGAACACGCGACGCATGGCCAGCTTCAGGCCCAGGTCTTGCTCGCCGCGGGGAATCGCATCTTTTCCAGTCTTCTTAGCCACCACGCTCACCACGCCAAGTGTCGACCAGCGACAGGACGAGGTCGCCTGATAGCTGTGCCTGTGGCTCGCGTGCCTTCATCGTCATCAGGGGCGTTAGATAGGCCCCACCGGTGAATAGCAGCTTTTGCTGCGGGTCCTCGCGAGAGGCGATGGGCTCTCCATGAGCCAAGAGGTCGATGGCCAGATCCAATGCCGCCAAATTGTCGGGGGTGTCGATGAGCTTGGCGCTGAAGTAGCCGCCGCCGGTCGGCTCCAAGCGGATGATTTGCTCCTGTGCCGCCGTTCGATACTGAGAGCCGGCCTCGGTAGTCGAGCTGAGAGCTGCGCCGTCGCGCAGCTTTCGGAGGATCGCGGCGGGCATGCGAATTGGATGGCGAGCGTAGTGTTGCCCGTAGCGCACGCAGGCAAGCAGGATGAGCGCCTTGTCGAGAATGATCTTCTCCATTCGCCGCCGGGCCGGCCCGGCTCGGTAGGGCACGAAGGCGAAGGCCGCCTCCCCACCGCTTCCCTTGATCGTATTTGCCAGAAGGATGCCTTGGCCGACGGCCTGGCTGAGCACGGTGGCCTCTCCGTCGACCGGCAAGCCTTGATAGGTCTTCACGCGTCGGAACTGCTCGCGGATGTCATTCTCTTCGAAGGAGTCAAACAGGCCCGACAGGGCCTCGGGCTGCTCATAGGCACAGAAGGGCGACCAGACCAGTACATCGCCGTCTGAAAGCTCAAGGCTCCGTGCGAACTGGGCGGCCTCGCCGATATCCAACAGATGTCCCAGGGTCTCTGGGTCGCCGATGCGGGAGCGGAGGTCTGAAAGTCTCATAGGCGCGGCGGCGAGGCGCTCAAGTCCCTCGACAGCCGCCAGGTCCAACTCTGAGGGCTGGTTCTCGAGCCACTGGCCGCCCAGCCGCTCGTAGAGGTCGTCGTGCAGTAGCGGGATGTGCTCGTCAATCTGCGAAACCTTGCCCCGAGCGTCGGAGTGCAGCGTGATGTAGCCGACTTCCTGCAGTACCTCGAGTACCCTGGGCAGCGCAAAAGAATCGATGCCCCATTGCTGTGCCGCGATGACGGTCAGCACTTTGGGCTCTTTGATCAGGTCGATGCCCTTGATGTTTGATGCAACCGTGGCGGCCATTCCGGTTAGCCGGGTGGCGTCGAGCTCAGCGGCGATGATGCCGCTGGTCTGGTCGACCGTTTGCAGGCCACTGTAGACATCCTGAGCTCGTAGGCCGACCACGCGAGAGTCCATCTCGCCACCGTAGCGGAGCTAACATCATTGCGAGCAACATGGCACAGGCGTAGATCCCGGTCGGAACAGTTCTTTTTGCTCGTCCCAGAAGGAGGGATCGTCGTTCGGAACGTCCTCCTTTTGAGGCATCCTGAAAGCCGGACGGCTCACGGCGAGGAGGTCCAGATTCTGAGCGCTGAGGACTTAATGCCACACTATTCCGAGTAAGCCTGGACCTAGCCATCACTCAATCCTGGGTGTCGACGTCATCGAGCTGGCAATACACTCCCTCCGTTGCGCCCCCGAGCCGAAGAGGAGCACACGTCAGACGCCATCGACTCCGCCCGCAAGCTGATCGCCGATCGCCTGAGCGCGATCGAGGCCGAGACCGTTCGGCTGGAGCGAGCCCTTAAGAGCACGGAGAAGACGGCTCCGCGCCAGCGCCGCAAAAGCCTCGCCGCCAACGGGGTCCGAGCAAACGCCGCCGCCGGGCGCAGGCGCCGCGAGGCAAGCGCCGCGAACAGCTGCTCGCGGCGCTTGAAGCCAAGCCAGGCAGCCGGCCCTCCGAGCTAGTGGTGTGACCGCCAACGTTTGCCGGTTTCCATAACCAGGCTCCGGCGCCCCGCCGCCGAAGTGGCCTTCCGAGCGCAATCGACGATTGGAGGGCCAGATGGCGGCGAGGGTGGTGCTGCGGGAGATCACCAACGAGGAGGGCAACCGGCTGCTGCGGATCGTGCGACGAGGCAGCGGTTCGGTTGTCACCTGGCGCAGGGCGCAGATCGTGCTGCTCTCCGCCCAGCGGATGAGCCCGGCGAAGATCTCAGAGGTGGTCTTCACTGACCCCGACACCGTTCGCGAGGTGATCCACAACTTCAACCGCGACGGCTTCGATGCCCTCTATCCCCGCTACGCGGGAGGGCGCCCACCGACCTTCACCCTCCCTCAGCGGCGCGAGATCAAGAAAATCGCGCTCTCGATCCCGACCGACCTCGGCCGGCCGTTTGCGACCTGGAGCCTGGCCAAGCTGGCCGACTACCTGGTCGCCGAGGGGGTGGTCACCGACATCTCCCACGAGGGCCTGCGCCAGTTGCTTCGCGAGGAAGGCGTCTCCTTTCAAGCGGTGAGGACGTGGAAGCGCTCCAACGACCCGAATTTCGAGGCCAAGAAGAACCGCGTTCTGGAGCTATATGAGGCAGCCGACGCCGGCAAGGCGGTCGTGATTTGCCTCGATGAGTTCGGCCCGCTGAACCTCCAGCCCCAGCCCGGTGGCAAGGCCTGGGCTCCCCTGAAGAAGCCCAGGCGCATCCGCGCCACCTACACCCGTCCCCACGGCGTCCGCCACATGCTCGGCGCCTACGACGTCACCCGCGATCGTCTCTACGGCCACGTCAAGAAGCGCAAGACAAGAACCGAGTTCCTCGCCTTCTGCCGCTACATCCGCTCCCTCTATCCGGCCGAGGTGAGGCTGCACTTCATCCTCGACAACTTCAGCCCCCACCTCGGCGATGAAGTCCGCGACTGGGCTCACGACAACAACGTCGAGCTCGCCTACACGCCGCACTACGGCTCCTGGCTCAACCGCATCGAGGCCCAGTTCAAAGCACTTCGCTACTTCACCCTCGACGGCACCGACCATCCCGACCACGCCACCCAGGCGCGGCTGATCCGCCGCTACATCGCCTGGCGCAACTACAACGTCGACGACGCGAAGCTACGGGCCGTCGTCAACACGGCAAACGTTGCCTGATGCACCACTAGCTGCCGAGATCGGGATCGCGCCGGGCCAGGTCTCGACCCTGCTCGCCAAAGCGCGCGCGGAGAAGCTGATCGTCAGGAAGGGCGCCGGCTACGCGCTGAAGGGGTAGCGCCGGGCCTGGAACGGGTCTCCATAAGGGGGCGTTATCGGGCGTGGGGGCCGAGCGCTGGTGCCGGTTCGACCGACCCCCGATTCGAGGCGGCGCAGTGGTCACTGGTGATGCCCCTTTGGCCGGCCGTTCTCTTTCTCCAGCTCCTTCAGCCGCTTGGCGTCGGAAGCTTTCATCCCGCCGTACTGGTTTCGCCAACGGTGCAGGGTCTGCTCGGAGACCTCCAGGGCCTTTGCCGCTTCTCCTGCCGTCTTTCCCTCCGAGAGCATCTGCTCTGCGATTCGCAGCTTGCAGATGACCTGCTCGGGGGTGTGTGTCTTTGCCTCTTCACCTGCTTCGGTCCTCCTTTGCCATTGTCGCGGGCGGGAAGGACTCTCAAACAGGGCGGACCGAATTCAGGGGGTCGGGCCACCTTGTCTACTAGCCCCGCTTGATGCCGAACAGCAGTGCTATCGCTGCAAGCGCGACGAGAGCTATGAGAATCGCTCCGAGCCCCTTCAAGAGCGTACCTAGCCCTAGTACGGCGACCAGAATCCCGACCAATGCCACGGCGGCGACCAAGGAGATGGTGCTATCCCGGCGGGTCATTTGCCGAAGCTCTCGCTGAGCGCAGTGGCTGCGAAGAGAACTGCGAGACCAAGACCGTTTCCGAGCAAAAATGCTGCAGTCTTCCTTAGCTTTGCGCTCTGCTTGCTGACCTTCACCGGCTCGCCAAAGGCCCCCATTCTCCAACACCGGGCGCTTCTTTCCCTCGCGCCAGACGGCAAAGTACCGTTCCTCCCCCTTGCTCCAAAGCAAGATGGCTACGACCACGATGAGTGCAGCGAGCCCCTGCTTGCTGCCAATCGGTCGAGACGTCACGATAAGGGCAGTGGGAATCACTGCGGCTGATGCAATGAAAAGATCCCAGCCCAAGTCAAAGGTGGTGATCGTGATCCGCTTGTTGTTCCCGACTGAATTCACCCGAAGGACTACGCCAGCAACGACAGTCGCTCCGACCAAGCCTCCAAACAGAAGTAGTTCGTGAGCCACGCCGACTACAAGTTACCGCAGCGAATTGGCGTCGCAAGGCGCCGTTATCCCGTGGCTCGTCGGTGGGCTCGGTGCTGTGACGAGAATCGCTCGGGCGCTGCAGTTGATCTCGATGAGCGGGCGAGCGGATCATCTCGTGTAAGGGGACATGGCTCAAGCCGTTGACGCACTTCGTGCAGCTGGCCTCGTGCCCTCTTCATCTCTTACGCGAGCGAGGACAAGGATGAGGCGGCCTGGCTCAGTCTGCTTTGAGCGACGATGGAGCGTGAGCGCGCACCGTTAGCGGTTCAATAGGCGATTCTCCATGCACCCTCCCGAAGGCTTAGGCTGTCCCCCGACAGGTAAGCGAAGTGCGTAAGCGAATGTTCACAGCCGAAAGGAAACATGGCCCCTCTCATTAGTCTGACCACCGATTTCGGAGTGCAGAGCCAGGGAGTCGGTCTAATGGAGGGGGTCGTGTTCTCCATCGCACCGGAGGCGAAGGTGATCCACTTGATGCACGGCCTTCCACCCTTTGACATCGTCGCCGCCGGGCGCACCCTAGAGACGGTTCGCTACCTCCCGGTTGGCCACCATGTCTGCGTCTGCGACCCGGGCGTGGGAACGCCGCGTCGAGCCCTCGCGTGCGAGGTGGAGCGAGGGGACCGGCTGATAGGCCCCGACAACGGGGCCCTGCTCCCGGCGGCGCGTGTACTGGGAGGGATCCGGGTAGTGCGCGAGATTACGAACTCAGCGTATATGCGGCACCAGGTCTCGCCGATCTTCCACGGACGTGACATCTTCGCCCCCGCAGCTGCCCATCTGCATACCGGCATCCCGATTGAGGAGTTGGGGCCAGCGGTTCCGCGGGAGGATCTTGTAGCGGCACCTTACGAGGAGGCGACCGTGGCGGGGGACCGCTCCCTCACCGTCACGGCGATTCAGGTCAATCGCTTTGGCTCGGTTCACCTCAACGTGCTCCACGAGGAGTGGGACAGGATGGCTCTTGCGCCCGGTGACCTCGTCGATGTGCTGCTCCCCGACGGCTCATCAGTCGCGCTGCCAGTCGCGAAGGACCTTCGGCGACGTGGAGCCCAGCGCGGCGTTGATCCTCAAAGACGATTATGGGCGCGTGGAGATAGCGAAGAACCTAGCCTCCTTCGTCGAAGACCATCCCGTCCGCGTAGGAGACACGCTCCGGCTGAGGCCGCAATCCTGAGAGCCTGGACGATACGCCATGTGACGATGGCCTTGGTCTCCGGATTTACCCCTACGCCACTTTGGTCCCGCTCATGGGCACCGATGCCTACGACATCTCGAACAACACGTCCTCCTCGGCTCGCGACATGATCACCGGAGTTGCCCACTCGCTCTCGTTCGGCATGAAGAAGATGCCGCGCCGAGCGTCTCCCACCGCCGTGTCTACGCACCCCTCGTCGGCCAAGGCCCGGTAGAAGTCCTCAGCGAAACGAACCGCCGCCCCGTCGGTGATCGAGAACTGCATCGCAATAGCTGCCGGCAGCCCCCGCGCCACCAAGGCCGCACCGACGCTCGTCAGCGAATCCTCGGGTGCGGGGCGAGCGCCCTCGCAGGCATTGAGGACTGCCAGTCGCAGCGACGGATGAGCCGAGAGCAATATGCCCAACTCGAAGCCGCTTTGCATCTGTGAGGTGCCGTTGGCGCTCTCGAACGCCAGGTATGTGCCGCCCTCCGGCGGAAGGTGGCGACCATGTCCAATGAAATGCCAGACATGGAATGGTTTGTCTGCGGCCTCTGCTGCACGGAACATCGAAGCAAGCGTCCCGATGGTCCCGTCCGGCGCCACGTCGATCCGCACTAGATCAGCGGCCACAAGCGGTGCGAGCGCCGTCCGAACTCCCGTCACCTCTTCGGTAGCGTCGATCGCAGCCTGATCCGTTGGAGCGCTGACGGTAACCGCGATCCGGAGAGGTCCGTCAATGCGCAATGCTCGGACGGGACGATCCGCATCAATATGCCGGGCCACGCTGACTGCCCCGGTGAGGGCGACGAAGTCGCTGCCGTCGTACAGGTACTCCCACGGGAGGTCGGCAAGGCGGGGGGCTCCATCGAGTCGCAAGCGGATCCGCAGAGCAACCTCGCCCCCCCGCATCTCAGCCGCGTGCTTCATGTACAGGGCCCGTACGTCACCGCTGAACAGCGCCGCGAAGAGCCTGCCGCCAAAGTCGGCATACGGCTGCACCGTTGGCGGTCTCCAACCTCGAACCGATCCCCGGGCCGGATCGCAGTGCCGCAGGATGAAGTTCTCGAGGTCGCGGGCGTCAAACGGAAGCACCATTTCCCCTTCTGCCTCGCCATAACACGACTCCGCCACGACGCGATAGCAGGGGTCAACCAACGGCAGGAGGCGAATCGAGAGATTCTGGACCTGCTTTCGCTGTCGCGGGTCCAGCAGGGCGAAGCACTCGCGAGCCTGCTCCAAGAGCGCCAGTTGATGCCTCACTACTTGAGCTGACTCGATCTCGAACATCTCTCGCCAAACCTCATCTGAGACGTCCGAGGCGACCCTGCGAAGGGCGAAGTAAGAGCTGAGAAGCGCGAACGCCTCGTCGAACTCGTCACTCGGAGCGGTCGGAGACCGACCCAGAAAGGGACGGATCCGATCGAACCAGTCGCGGAAGCGCCCGAGTAGTGCCATGGTGGCGTGACGCTGGGAGAGCGAGGGCGCGGCGGCAATCACCCCGCCCGCGCCCTCGCGTGCGACCTCTGTCAACTTCACTTCTTTCATCAAGGCGATCAGATCGCCGTGCAGCCGAGCCATGTCCGCCCCGGCTGCTCGCAAGAACTCCTCTGAACGTAGGCCGGGCTGATCTCCTGTAGCGGTGCTGACGGTAACGTCGTTCATTCCCATCGCCTCCTATTCCGTTCCGGTCTCGTAGGTAATGCGGGTTCGCCCCTTCTTGCTCTTGATCCGGCGCACCCGCAGGCCCCTTAGCTCCCCCGTCCGCGTCACGTGGGTTCCCCCGCAGGGCGAGCGATAGCCGCATGTGGTGACGACGCGTGTCGGTTTGCCGGTGGGGATCTCAGCCGGCATGTAGACGCCTTCGGCGGCTAGCTTCTCTGCACTCGTCGATTCGACGGTGATCCTTTCGTCGCTCTCCACCATCTCGTCAATGCGGCGCTGTAGTGCCTCCAGGAGGTCGCCTCTCGTGTCCTCGTCGAGCGTTCCCTCGAACTCCACGTAGGGACCATCGGGGAAGTGGTAGCCCTTCACGGCGCGCATTCCGGTGAGCTCGAACATGGCGGTCATGATCAGGTGGCCTCCGCTGTGCAGGGCCGCGTGCAGCGAGCGCCGACCCGGATCGATCTTTACATGGGCGGGGCCCGGCGAGGCCTCGCCGTCGAGGACGATCCCCTGATGGTGAACCACGCCTTCGACCAGCACGGCCTTGCGGATGGCGAAGGTGTAGCCGTCGCCTTCGATGGTTCCGGTGTCGCTGGGCTGCCCACCGCCCTGTGGATAGACCGGCGTCCGGTCGAGCGTCAATGTGACGTGACCGTTTTCGCTCGTCACGCTTTCGACCATCGCGTCCAACTCGATCTGCTCGGGTTCAGTCATGTATGCCAGCTCAGTCATTCGTTCATTCCTTTCTCGTATGTCGTTCCTAGGAGAAGGCGCGCAGCGGCTCTTGCGGCCCGGAGTAGCCGAGGAACCCCGAGACGCTGAGTCGGTGGCCTCCGCCCGAGCATGGGGTGACCGCGTGCGGCTTGCTCGCATTCCCGATTACCAGCGTGCCGGGGTCGATGCTGAGCGTCACGTCGGGCTCCTGCAGTAGTCGGCGGTCCATGGCGTAGGGGGTCTCCACGCTCCTGATCTCGTCATAGTGGGCCTTGGTCGGGACCTCCCGGCTCCACAGCTCGAGGTCGCCTCCCGCCTCCGTCTGAGTGAGGTATGTGTTAAGGAATAGCTGCGCGCGGATACGCGAGGTCTCCTCGCACGGCAGATCCCAGTCGGCGCGATCGGTGTGCGGCTCCATTCCGCCTCCAGCGCGGATGAAGCGACAGAGCCCAAAGAACGTCTGGTGGCCACCGATGCGAAGCAACGTCGCGCCGGCGGGCCACTCGTTGTCCAGCTCGATTCGGACTCGATCGGCTGGATGAATTAGCGGCGCGATGGCCGCCCGTAGGTCGCGGTTACGGCCCGGTGCCTTTTCGAAGTACTCGGTGCAGTCGGGAGACAGCTCCTCCCCGAGACAGTTGTAGAGGGGTGTGCCCAGGATGTTGATGTGGTCGGCTCCGATTCCCGGCGGATAGCCCAACCACAGCTCGGTTGCCGCCAGTAGGCCCTCGGTCAGCGCCGCGCATGCCTCCTGCGAGTAGTAGTTCTCGATTACCAGCGCCAGCGCCCGGCCCTCTGCGACGGCGCGCACATCATCCGCGAAGAGGGCGGTGCGCTCGAGAACCATCGGGTGATGCTCGATCGCGTACGGTCCGGGAACGGTCGCGACTCTTGCCGTTTCTTGTTGTTCTAGTACTTGTGGCATTTGCTGCTCCTTGTGGGAGTGGTGCATCTGGGACACCGGCAGCAAAGCCCCCTTGCGGGGGACAGAGCAAGGACTGTCAGGTGATGTTCGGCGGACATCCCCTGGAACGATCTGAAAGACTCCCCGCGTGCCGCGCAAGGTATATGTCGATACCAAGGTGGATATCGAGCGACTCGCCAAGGAGCTTTCCTCGATTGCTCGCCTCGATTGGCGGGAACCGGACGGATTCCAGTTTGCCGAGATACCAACGCTCGCAAATCTCCTGCAGCTCGCTCCTGGAAAGGAGAGCGTCGACCGTCTGCGCGAACGGCTGCTGCAGCTGACGAGGGAAGTAAAGGAGGAGGAGATCCGGACGCGGCCGCGTCACAAACGGTCGTTCGCTGTCGCCTGGACAGCCCTCCTCGCCCTTGACGAAAGCGTGTACGACTCGACGGTGACCGAACGCAGGGAATGGCTATTGACCAAATGGCTGACCAAGCGAGGCCACAAGATCAAAAGTGTCGAAGGCTTCAAGCAACACCAAGAGCCCTATATCTACCTGGAGCTAGCTGACCGCCTGGTCGCGTCAGAGCTCAGCACCGATAAGGCGTCCAAGCCCAAACCGACTCCGAAACCGAAACAAAAGCCGAGAGAATTGTCTCTTCCTCGCGCGACAGCCTGGCCAATACGCGAGCATCAACCAACCCCGGAGCAGGAGGTCGTGATCCTGATCGCTGCGCAGGCGCTGCGAACTGGACCAACCAGCGGCCTCGTGAAGCTGGTCCGGGAGTTCGAGCCTTACTGGCGTGCGACCGAAGCCATGATTTACTCGCTTGAAGGCTCCTATAAGGAGATCTGGCGCGCAGGCCTGCTCCACGACTACGACCATTTCGCTGCCCTCCCGGCCGGCTTTTACGGCGGGCTTGTCCACGCAACTGAGCTGGTGATAGCGGCTGCGGAGGCCGACCCAGAGACGAGAACCCATGTCGTTTATCTGATCGATCCCCACGACAGCAGTTCGCTTTATCCCGCTACCGCCTCCCTCAAGCGGGAGTGCCTTCTTACCCGTACCGCGTTCCTCACCAGCTACCGAGGAGCCGCCCGCTGGTTCAGGCTGGAGTGGGCACGGCGGGTAACTGACGGCAGCGACCCGGCGGCAAAGGATTTGCTGGTGTCGCCCCCCAAGGCCGGCTTTCCAGAAGGGAGCGAGTTGGAGGACAGAGAAGAAGAGCTCGCACTCGCAGCCCACGATCGACACAAGCGGGCGATGATGGATTTTGCCGAGCGCCACGTCAAGCTGATTGATCGCTGCTTCCCGAAACGGTGGGCGACTCAGGTTACCGGCCATGTCCTAAATGGCGGCTCGATCAACGACGAGGAGTACCAAGAGGATGTCCTTGCGGATGTCGGCGACCAGCTGCGGGATGAACTCAAGGAGCTCATCGACGACAAGTCTTCGGAATGGCGGCAGGCGGAACGCAGCGAGGGGCCCGGTTCCCCCGGCTGGATCCCCCAGGTCACTCGGGGTCGCCAGGGAGGGGTCATCCAGCTCGCTCGTAGAGTCCCTCAGTGACGAGTGCGACACGGTCCTCTTCTTCCAAGATGCCGAGACTCCCCGCGAGCACGACACGGAGATCCAGGTTCTGGACCGGGCAGCCCAACTCGCCGACAGCAATTGCCTCCTTCTGCATGACGAGCGGTCGGCGGACAGGTGGGCCGAAAACCTCGAGGTCTGCCTGGGAGAGAGCGGCAGCTCCGTCGCGACGACGCTTGTCGAGGCCTTCCGCAGGGTCTTTGATGTTGAGCTTGTCCTCGCCCATCCCGATGGGGGACCCCGACGCGGTCGGTTGAAGTCCCGACAGGGCGCAGATGATTCGGAAGCACTCTGGGCGCGGATAACGACAATGGCAGCGACCCATATCGTGGGCGCCCTCCGCACCGCTGCGGAGGCGCGGGCCGAGCGGGACGAACCGGTTCGCTTCGGATTCCCTTGGGGAGGAGCGATCCGAGACATCCTCGGCAGAGTCGAGCAGCGTGACGAGGGGCGAGCTTTCGACAGGCGGGCGCTGGCAGGGGCGTTGGGGCTGCACGAATTCGTCGAGAAGCACAGCGCCGGAGGCCTGAGCCACAACTACGCGGTGTCGAAAGACAACTGGCTTCCCATGTCAGGACTGGTGAGGCCTTTTGGCCCCGGTGAGCTGCGCGTGGTGCCGACGGTCGGAGTGATCGGCGCTCGGGACCGATCGCTCGAGTCGCACTCACTCGCCGATCGGGCCGTGCAGATCCTCGGCGGGGAAGCTGTGCTTTACCCGGAGTCCGCTTTCGCCCTGATCGATGGCGGCCGCGGAGACCCTTGGGGCGGTGCCCCGGAATCCGATTGGAGCAACCTGGATGTGCTCCTGCTTAGCGCGGCGCCTCTGCAGAAGCGCTCGAAGACAGACCCAACAACCCTGGCAACGGCGCTGCCAGCGGATCTTGCGAAGGACTACAGCGACTGCGTGGCAGCAGTCGGGACGATCTATCTCGAAGAGCATGACGGCGAGGCTCGCCAGCGGAAGCACGATGCATATAGGCAGTTGGGAATATCCGTGGAGAGGATCAGGGAGCTAAAGGCCAATCGCGCCGAGGTGATCCTTGTGAACGGCGCCCAAGGCGGGACCCTCGCAGACGTGCGGCCTGGGCCGCGCTCAAAGCCGGGCTCGCAACCACCTTCATCACCGACATGGCCTTCGCCTGGGGTGTCCTCAAAGAAGAGGTGGCGGGTCTGAAGCCGCCCGGGCAAAGGCACTAGCGCTTTGCGTGGCAAGAGGATCCTCGTGCTCGGCCTCGGCCGGAACGGCGGCGGTGTCGGAGTCGCGCGCTGGGCCGCGCGCAAGGGAGCCGAGGTGGTCGTCACCGACCTTGGCAGCGCCAAGGAGCTACACGCGTCGATTCGATCTCTGGACGGAATCCCGGTCCGCTTCACCCTGGAAGGGCACGATCCCGCGGACCTCGAATGGGCGGACCTCGTCATCCGCAATCCAGCGGTTCCAGCAGATTCCTGGGTGCTCGAACGCGCGCGGGAACTGGGGAAGCCGGTGACGATGGAGATGGCGTTGTTCCTCGACGCAACCGAAGCGACTGTGATCGGTATCACCGGCAGCAAGGGGAAGACGACTATCTCCTACGCTGTCGAGCACCTGCTGAAGAGATCATTTCCACGCGTCGAGTTGGTGGGCAACATGGGCATATCGGCCCTTGATTCCCCCCCGCTCGGACCGAGATCCGTCGCGGTGGCCGAGGTTTCCTCCTTCCAGGCCGAGGGCATGGCGGAACATGGGACCGCCCCCCACGTCTTCGCGATTACCAATCTACTTGAGGACCATCTGGACCGCTACGTGAATGTCGATGCTTACCATGAGGCGAAGGGGGCAGTGCTTGACCACCAGAAGGAGGACGACTGGGCGGTCCTTCCCTCCAGGCGTTTCGACCGCGAGCGGTTGGAGTCGCGCACCCGAGGTCGAGTCGCGTATTTCGAGGCAGCCGGCGAACCCCTTCCGGGTGGGGCACAAGGAGTCTCCTGCAGCGGCGGGGTTCTGCGCGCGTGTTGGAACGGAAGCGAAGTCGAGTTGGTCCGAGTCAATGCCCTGCCGATGAAGGCAGAGCACTATCTCAGCAACATCGCCGCAGCTGCTTGCGTAGCGCTCGCGGCCGGTGCCGAGCCCGAGAGTCTGAGAGACCCTCTTCGCTCGCTCCGCCCGTTGAAAGACCGGCAGGAAATCGTCGCCACGCTGGACGAGGTTCTGTATGTGAACGACACCACGGCGACTATGCCGGCAGCCGCGGCCGCATCGATCCGCAGCTATTCGGGCAGAGATTTGGTCGTGATCTCCGGCGGGGCTTCCAAGCGGCTGGACCCGACGCCCTTGGCCGTCGCCGCATCAGCGCTAGCGAGGCACGTCGTGCTTCTCGATGGCCCCGCGACGGCGGGGATCGAACGAGCCCTGCATCATCAAGGTTTCAGCGCAATCTCCGTCCCGTATGACTCGATGGCATCTGCCGTGATTGCCGCCGAGTCTCTGGCTAGCCCAGGCAGCGTAGTGCTACTTGCTCCTGGCGCCTCCAGCTTCGGCATGTTCCAAAATGAGTTCGACCGGGGCCGCAAGTTCCGGGAGGCCGTTCTGGACGGAGAGCGCTCGGCGCCCTCTGATCGCCCTTTAGGTGGCATAGCCCGGTGGTAGGCGGATTCACGGTTACGATCAAGGAGGCCGCAATGAATATACTTCGTTGGGTCGACCTTGACCGAGCCAAAGCGTCCCGGGAGCTCTACGCGGGAAGTTGCTAGAAGGCCCGCGTTTCAGGGTGTTCGAGCAGAGCGCTGATCGCGACCTGCGGCACCGGCCGGGAGTTCTCCGCGATCCGGTCCTCGCGGCTGTCAGGGATCACCAGGATCGGCTTAGCGCCGAACGGCAGGTGTTGCTGCTCCAAGCGCCTAGCGGTCGTGCCGGTTTGCTTGGGCTCGACGCGCGCGGCGATCACCAGCCAGTCTCCATCTTCGCCTGACCCACCATCCTCCATGCCTTCGGAGGCGCCAGCCTTGTAAGCGAGGAAATCCGGCCGATGGGAGCGCAGCTGTTCGAAGTCGAGCAGAAACCAGCCCTTGCGGATCATCCGCTTGCGCACGTCCCGTTCGAAGACCAGCGTCCCGAGCCGGGTTGAGAACTTCCAGGCGCGGTCGAGATAGCGGCCGAGCTCGGCCTCCGGCAGTTTCTCGATTCCGTCTTCGGCGCGGCCCAGCAGGTCGTAGATGACCTGCAGCTCAAGATAGCCAAGCAGTCCCAGGGCGTCGATCTTCTCGACGATCTGGATGTAGTCGAGCTTCTTCTTGAGGCTGAGGATCGATTGACGTATGAACCGCAGTCGTTCCTGCAGCTTTTCCTGGACTGCGGCGTATTCGCGCAGTGGGCCGCCGCCAACCGGCCGCCGCTCCGAGGGCGTGACGTCGTCGCGAGGGTTCAGTTCGTCGACCGGCCCCGCCATCTGCGTCTGCAGGTGGTCGAGGCGCTCGGCCGCTTGTAGGCCGAGCTCGACACCGCCGAACTTGAACGTCGTCACCCGGTCCAGCACCTCCTTGACCGCGGTTGGCGCGACCACGGCGAAGCCGAGCACGATCGCCAGCAGCAGCCCGAGGGTGAAGCCGTTGATGTTGTCGTTGGTGTTGCCAATCCCGATGACCTGGAGCAGGAGGACGGCGAGGACGACGACCAGCGCCGCGATCGTCATGCGGTGATTGCGGGCCTGACGGCGCTCACGGTCGTGTGCCTGCTCGTCCCACCATTGCCGCGCCATGCCTCGAACGTAACACCAGACGACACACCAGTCGGATACGGCGCGGTTCGCGACTGCGCTAGGTGCTCGCTGCTCACCTCCAGCCCGTCGTTGTAGAAGGGGCGCGGCGCGAGGCTTCCCTGGGGCAAGAAATGGGGCAAGAAGCCCCACAGATCCCAGCCGATCCCAGCCGAACTCGATTCCGCGAAAACCGCTTGAAACCGTGCTCCACGTGGTCCAGAAGGACTGCGGGTTCGGGCTCATAACCCGAAGGTCGCGGGTTTTGATTCCGCTCGCGGGACCTTTTGTTCTTGGCTCGACGCACCATGCGTCGATCTCGACCGATGGGACCCGTGCCTGGCTCTTCGGCACCAACACCCGCCTCGATGACGAGGCGCCGATCGACGTCCTGGGCCGCGCGCCGCCGCCAGGCAGCTTGTTAGCTCCGAGGGGTGAGCGGGGGAGAGCGTTTCAGCTTTCAATTATCACTTGATATTTGAAAGCACTGCCGGTAGCCTCCTTCTCGATGAACGCAACTAAAGAGCTCGACAGCGCAGAGCGGTTCGCCCGCGAGGTTGACGAGATCGAGGAGATCGAGACTTCGCTTCCGTCCGATGCGCCGGCCCGCCGGCGCCTGCAGCAGGTGCGTTGGCGGCTCCTCGAAGGGGCGCCGTCGGTGAGGCTTTCGGTCGCGGCGGAAATGCTCGAGCTTTCGGTCCCGACGATCCGCGCCTGGATCTCGCGCGGCATCCTCGAGGAGCTCCCCAACTCTTCGCCTCGGCGGGTGACGCTCCGTAGCCTCAGCGAGGTCCGTCGGGCACTGCGGGATCTGCGTGCGCTCGGTCAGGATCGCAATCTGCTCGAAGCCGTCTTGGCGCGGATCGAAGACGAGCGCGAGCTGGCCGACCCCGAGCTGCGTCAATCCCTCGAAGAGATGCGCCACGGCGAACTGGTCGACGTCACGCCATCACGCCAGGCGTGAGCTTTCGCGTAAGCGCCACTCCCACCGCGAAGCGCCAAGCGGATGCGCTTCGTGGGAAAGCGGCCAAGGCATACGAGGACGCGCTGCTGCGCCTCGAGGCCGAGGGTTGCGCTGCCGCTGACTACCGCCTCACCGGAGAGGTCGTCGATCGCATCTGCTCGGCGCACCTGTATGGGAGCTACCGGGCGCTGATCTGCTTCCCCGACGAGGAAAGCGTTGCCGGCGCAGGAAGCCGACGCAGGTCTTCGCCTTTTCGTCGCCCAGGACCTCGACGTAGGCGAGGCGGGTGGCGTCGTCGACGCAGACGTGGACGAACTCCCAGCCGGCACCGCGAGAGCGGGTGCCCCGGCGAGTGCCCCGGACCCGGTGCCCGGGGCCGTTCTTCCCGATCCGGCCGAGCTTCTTGATGTCGATGTGGATCAGCTCGCCGGGCCTGGAGCGTTCATAGCGGTTGGGCGGCTCGGGCGGCCCCAGCCGGGAGAGCTTGCCGAGGCCGATGTCGGTGAGGATGCCCGGATGAACAACGTGGTCAGGAACTGCAGCTAGCCGACGGCCGCTGAACTGGAAGTCAAGGGGCCGGAGTCTGTCGCCGTGGCGGCATTTAGCCGCGGAGATGGGAACGAACGGCGCGGCGCTCCTCGGCCCGGCCCCTGCTCGGCGCCTCCTCGACCGAAAGGGTGCTCAGCGCGCGCAGGTGACCGGGTGGCGCGGCGGGTGCAGCGCGTTGACGGGCGGCTTGGCGCCGCAGAGGCGGGTGTCGCGCGGTTCGCGCTGGAAGCCCATCGTCCAGTGGTAGATGCGGCCGCTGGCGCAATTGAAGCCGGACTTCCCGACCGCCTGCAGCACTCCCCGGCCGCCGCCGGCCTGGCGCAGGACGAAGCCGACGCCGACCACCGGTTCGGGTTTGGCAGGATCGCGCGAGGGGTGGTGCCACGGGCCGCTGTTGTTCAGGGCTCCCGGTGAGACTTCCTCGACGCTGGCGGCAAGCAGCCGCAGGCGCTCGCCGCCGCGTGCGCGGGCAGCGAAGTGCGCGAACACGTCGGCGGGCGAGCGGGCCGCCCAGCTCTGACCCGGCCCCGGGCCGCCGACGCCGAAGTCGTTGAGCTCGCCCTGCGGGGCGATCCGCGCCAGCGCCGCCGCCCGGTCGCCGCGGTTGAAGGCGCTAAGGAGCCCCTGGTAGGCGGCGGTCACGCTGGCGACGCCGCAGCCGGCGGGAAGCGAAGCGCGCGCCTTGGGCGGTCCGGGGTCGCCCGCGGCGACGCCGCCGGGTCCGAAGGCGAAAGCAAGCGCGACCACGATCGGTAGGGCCACCGCGATCGGTGTGAGGGCTACCGGCAGGCGATCCCGAAGGCCGATCGACGCCTCGCGGTGGGGGCCGGGTCGTGGCATGTCTTGTAGTGAAGCAGGCGGCTCGGCTCAAACGGACCTGACCGGAGCCGACGGGCGCGCGGCGTGCACTTCGGCGCACCGCCGATCCACCGCCGCATTGGTTCGTCGTCGAAAGCCGCAACCCCGCCGCGCATGGGCCGAACGGCCCATCTTCAGACAAGTGGGTGGGCGTTGCGGCCGCGGCCGCTCACAATGCAGCCGGTGTCCGACCTGGCGCCCGTTCGATGATTGCTGCTCGCCTCCGGGCCGCCTTGGCCCTCGCCGGCGCCGGGCTCTTGCTTGTCGCTGCGCCCGCGGTGGCCGGGACCTTTCCCGGCAAAAACGGGAGGATCGCATACGAATACCTCGACACGATCTACACGATCGACCCGGGGGGCGGTGGAGGTCAGCGACTGGTCACGCATCCGGATGGCGGCAGCGAACCCTCGTGGTCGCCACGCGGCGATCGGCTGGTATTTGTCTCGGTGCGCGGCGGCGAGCAGGATCTCTACGTAATCGACGCGGACGGGAGCGGTGAACGTCGTCTCACCTCCAACGACGCGATCGAGGAGGAAAACCCGAGCTGGGTCGACGACAACACCGTCATCTTCCGCGCCGACCCCGACAGTGGGGACCCCACGTTCTCGACCGTCAGGCTGGACTCCGCCCCGACCTCGACCTACGCATTGTTCCGCTCAGCCGAGCCCGGCGTCGTCGACAACTTCATCAACCCGGAGATCTCGGCCGGTGGAAAGCTCCTCTTCACCGAGGACTTCCAGTTCCCGGGAACCAGCAAATTCCTCTCGGCGGCGTGGACCGCCAGCGGCGACGGTCCCGCCACGAAGTTCAGCGGACTCGTTGCCGAGTACTCGGTCTATTCCGGCGGTTGGGCCCCGGACGGAGCCAAGTTCCTGTACCTGGGCAGGACGCCTACCTGCTGCAGCCTCGACATCTTCGTCGACGCCACCGGAGCGCCGGTCAACATCACCAACACGCCCAGCCGCTCCGAGGCCGCGCCGCGGTTCTCGCCGGACGGGACGATGTTGGTTTACGGCGATCTGTTCGGCGGCGACAAGCTGTACGTGAGCGCGGCCGACGGCAGCGGCGAGGTCACGCTGCCGACGGGTATCTTCGAAGCGCGCAACCCCGATTGGCAGCCGCTCGGTGGCACAGCCGGGCAGTCGGCGCCCGACCGGCAGCCCGACCCCGGGCCCGAGACCGGGTCGGGGCCTGCGCCCGGGCACGGATCCGACACCTCACCTCCCCACCTGCAGGGTCGCCCGATCCTTCACAACGGCGTTACGACCCTCGTCGTCGTCGTGCCCTCGGCCGGTCGCCTGCGGGTCGAGCAGGTCGACGGCAAAGCGGGCGCGAGCGCGTCGGCCCGCAAGAACGCCAAGGGCAAGAAGGGGCGCAAGCCGCTGGTCGAGCCGCTCACCCTCAAGCCGAAGAAGGCCGGGCCGGTGCGGGTCAAGATCAAGCCGACCAGGCGCGGCAAGAAGGTCCTCGCCAAGCGCGGCAAGCTCACGGTCAAGGTGGCCGTCTCCTTTACCCCCAAGGGTTCGAAGATGGCCGAGTCACTGACCCGTGGGGTGACGATCAAGAAGAACAACAAGAAGCCGAAGCGCGGAAAAAAGAAACTGCCGGGGAGGCTGCAATGAAGAGAAGGGGACTTGTATCGACTCTGGCGCTCACCCTGAGCGCCCTATCGTTGGGCGCCGGAGTGGCCGAGGCGGCAACTCCGATCGAGGCAAGCTCGGTCGCCACCGGCCGCGGGCACAGCTGCGCGATCCTCAGCTCGGGCCAGGTCGTTTGCTGGGGCAGCAACTTCTATGGCGAGCTGGGCAACGGCACCAACACCCCGAGCAAGTCCCCGGTGGCGGTACCCGGCCTCACCGACGCCGAGTCGATCAGCGCCAACGGCGAGTACACGACCTGTGCGATCCGCACCGGTGGCCAGGCGCTTTGCTGGGGCAAAAACGCCGGTGGCCAGATCGGTGACGGGAGCAAGACCGACCGCAGCGTCCCGACCCCGGTCACCGGCCTCACCGACGCCGAGTCGATCAGCGTCGGGGAGCTCCACGCCTGCGCCATCCGCACCGGCGGTCAAGCGGTCTGTTGGGGCCAGAACGACCATGGCCAGCTCGGCGACAACAGCACGACGGAGCGCCTGGCCCCCGTCAACGTGAATGGGCTGACCGACGCACGCAACATCGACGTCGGCTGGACCCACACCTGCGCTGCGCGCGAAAGCGGAGCGGCGCTCTGCTGGGGATATCCCGTCAACGGGGTGCTCGGTATCGGCAGTGCCATCGCCGATGTCAAAACGCCGACGGCGGTCAAGGGCGTCGGCGGGACCGGCACCCTCGGCGGGATCGTCCAGATGGCCGTCGGCTCGACCCACAGCTGTGCGCTGGGGGAAGGCGGGCAGGTGTACTGCTGGGGAGACAACTACTTCGGTCGGCTCGGGGACGACACCACCTTGAACAAGGATGTCCCGGTCGAAGTCCACGACATGGCCGACGCGAAGTTCATCTCGGCCGGCTACGCGTCGAGTTGCGCGATCCGCGAATCCGGCCAGGCGCTCTGCTGGGGCAGCAACGCGCAGGGGAGGCTCGGCGACGGCACCGACGCCGAGAGGCACACGCCGACGGCGGTATCGGGGGTCGGAGACGCCGTGCAGATGAGCGGCAAACTGAGCCACATGTGCGCGGTCCGGGTCTCGGGCCAGACGGTCTGCTGGGGCAGCAACACGTCGGGCCAGCTCGGCGACGGCACCGAAACGAGCAGTTTCACGCCGGTTGTCGTGGTGGTCGGTGCCGCCGGTGGTGGCGGCTCGGCCCCTCCTCCGTCTTCGTCACCGCCGGCTCTGGCTCCAACTCCTGTCGCTACGTCCGTGGCGCCGAAAAAGAGCGGCAAAGGCAAGAAGAGCAGTGGCAAGGGCTACCGCGAATGTCTGATCCAAGCCAACAAGGCCGTCAAGAAGGCGGTCGGGTCGGCGAAGCGCAAGCACGGCAGGGCCCGCGGAAAGGCGCTCGAGGCGACCAAGAAGAAGAAGCGGAGGCTCGTCGCCGGGTGCAAGCGGCGATTTCACAAAGGGAAGGGGCAGAAAAGGCGCCACTCCGCTCGCGCCAGGCAAAGAGCAGGTAGTTGAAGTTCGGCCGCCTGCGTCGGCTCGAGCAGGCTCGTGGTGGCGATCCCCTGGAAGAGGACCGCCACAAGACGCTGATCGTCCGCCCCTCGGACTACGGCAAGTCGGTGCTGGAGTGCCGCCCGGTTCCCAGCTTGCGATCGCGACTCGGTCGAGCCGCCCCTCACCCCGTACGGAGGCAGGCTGCTGTCGTGCGAGATCCAAGACGAGGTCCGCGGCTGCCGGCAAGGTGGAGAAATCACCCATGACGCTCGCTTGAGCGCAAACGAAAGGAACACGCCGATGGACGCAGAGAAGAGCAACGGCCCCCGGATCTCTGTCGACATCCGCGAATCGGAGCCCGACTGGTCTCCCTACCTGCCGCCGAAGGCGCCGGAGGGCGCCCCGAACGTGCTGTTGCTCTGCTGGGACGACATCGGCTACGGCACGATGGACGTCTTCGGCGGCCCGGTCGAGACCCCGAACATGCGGCGGATCGCCGAGATGGGCGTTCGCTACTCGAACTTCCACACGACCGCGCTCTGCTCGCCGACCCGCTCCTCGCTGCTGACCGGGCGCAACGCGACCTCCAACGGGATGGCGACGATCGCCGAGTTCAGCTCCGGCTTCCCCGGGATCTCGACCCGGATCCCGTTCGAGAACGGGTTCATCTCCGAGGTGCTGGGCCAGCGCGGCTACAACACCTACTGCGTGGGCAAGTGGCACCTGACGCCGGGCGAGGAGGCGACGATGGCCTCCTACAAGGGCCGCTGGCCGCTGGGCCGCGGGTTTGAACGCTTCTACGGCTTCCTCGGCGGCGAGTCCAGTAGCTGGTACCCCGATCTCGTCCACGACAACCACCAGGTTGACCCGCCCGCGACTCCGGAGGAGGGCTACCACCTCTCCAAGGATCTCTCCGACCGGGCGATCGAGTTCATCCGCGACGCCAAAGCCGTCGACCCCGACAAGCCCTTCTTCATGTACCTGGCCTCGCAGGCCGGCCACGCGCCGCACCACGTCGCCGCCGAGTGGGCCGACAAATACAAGGGCCGGTTCGACCACGGCTACGAGGCGATCCGCGGGGAGATCCTCGCCCGCCAGGTCGAGCTGGGCCTGCTGCCCGAGGGGACCGAGCTGTCGCCGATCAACCCCCACGGCGAGCCGGGGCGGACCGGCCCGGACGGCAAACCGTGGCCCGGCCTGGACACGGTCCGGCCCTGGGATTCCCTGAGCGAGGACGAGCAGCGCCTCTTCTGCCGCATGGCGGAGGTCTTCGCCGGCTACATCTCCTACACCGACGACCAGCTCGGTCGGGTCCTCGACTACCTCGAGGACTCCGGCCAGACCGACAACACCCTGATCGTCGTCGTCTCCGACAACGGCGCCAGCGGCGAGGGCGGCCCGAACGGCACCTTCAACGAGTGGCGCTTCTTCAACGGCATCGCCGACTCGACCGAGCTGACGCTTGACCACATCGACGAGCTCGGCAGCCCGGCGTCCTACAACCATTACAACACCGGCTGGGCCTGGGCCTTCGACACGCCATTCCCCTACTGGAAGCGGTGGGCCGGGTACGAGGGTGGCGTCGCCGACATGTGCCTCGTCTCCTGGCCGGCGAAGATCGAGCCGCAACCGGATCCACGCGGGCAGTACGTCCACGCGGTCGACATCGTGCCGACGATCTACGACCTGCTCGACATCGAGCCGCCGGAGACGATCAACGGCTACCCGCAGAGTCCGATCGAGGGGGAGAGCTTCGCCGCCTCGATCGCCGACGGCGCCGCCGCCTCGAAGGAGACGCAGTTCTACGCGATGCTGGGTCAGCGGTCGATCTACCACCAGGGCTGGCTGGCCTGCACGGTGCACCCGCCGCTGAGCGGCTGGGGGCGCTACGAGGAGGACGAGTGGGAGCTCTACAACCTGGTGGAGGACCGTGCGCAGGCGAAGAACCTGGCGGCCGAGGAGCCGCGGCGACTGGAGGAGCTGAAGAACCTCTGGTTCTACAATGCCGGTCTCAGCAACGGGCTGCCGCTGGACGACCGCACCGCGCTCGAACAGGTGCTGGCTGAGCGCCCCCACGCGGCGGAGCCGCGCGAGCGCTACGAGTACTACCCGGACACCGCCGACGTGCCCGAGTCCGGCGCGGTGCGGATCAACGGCCGCTCCTACACGATCGCAGTCGGGGTCGAGATCGACTCGACCGACGCGGAGGGGGTGCTGTTCGCCCACGGCGGCGTCGCCGGCGGCCACACCTTCTACGTCAAGGGTGGCCGCCTCCGCTACACCTTCAACTGGGTCGGCACCCATCTGCAGGAGATCGTCGCCGAGGTGCCGCTGGTCACCGGTCGCCAGGTCCTCACGGCGGAGTTCACCCTGAAAGGCAAAAGCGAGGATCCGGCGATGCCGGGCTTCGCCGGCACACTCGACCTCTATGTCGACGGCAGTCAGGTCGGCAGCGGCGAGATCGTCACCCAGCCGGGCGCCTTCTGCCTGGTCGGTGACGGGCTCTGTGTCGGCCGCGACAGCGCCTCGCCGGTGACGCCGGAATACACCGCTCCGTTCCGCTTCAGCGGCGGCACGATCGAAAAGGCGGTGGTCGACGTCAGTGGCCGGCGCTTCATCGACCACGAGGCCGAGGTCCGCGGCTGGTTCATGCTCGACTGAGCCGTCCCGGTCAGGCGAGGCTGCGGGCGATGCGGAAGCCGAGGTTGAAGGGCGAGAGCTCGACCTCATGGGCCAGGCCCTCGCCGTCGGCCGGATATCCGTAGCTGCCGTCGGTACCCATCGTGAAGGCGTCGCCCGGCAGGTCGATCAGCCCGACGGCGAGGAACTCACGGACCACGGAGGGGCCGCCGCCGATGCGCACGTCCATGCCGTCGGCGGCCTCGCGGGCTGCCTCCAGCGCCTCGGCGGGAGAGGCGTCGAGGAATCACCGGTGCCGAAGCCGTCGAGGGAGATCGAGAAATTCTGGACGCGAGCGAGCGACATAGCCGGTTCTACTTTCAAGGGTCATCTAACGCAAGTAACTTCGCGTTACGAACGTACCCGACCCCGAGGTCCGAAGGTCGCAGAGTTGTCGTGGCATCGCCTCCCAGTCCAGGCGCCCAGCGCCGATGAGTTTCGCCATGGCGTCGAGTCTGTACTCCCACACCTGATCAATTGCAACCAGGGAGGGCAACATGACCGCCACCTACACCTTCGACGTCTTCTCCAGCCTCGATGGCTTCGGCAGTGCCGACGCCGGCAGCAACTGGACCGGCTACTGGGGTAAGCAGGGCCCCGAGCTGCTCGACCGCCGCCTCGCCCTGTACGGCGAGGAGCAGCGGATGGTCTTCGGGGCCAACACATACCGGGCTTTCGCCCGGATGCTGGCCTCCAGCAGCGAGGACTCCGACGTGCGGGACGCGTGGGTCACCCGGATGAGAAGCCTGCCGGCGACGATCGTGTCGACCACCCTGGAGGGGCCGCTCGACTGGCCGGAGGCGAGCGTCGCGAGCGGCGACGCCGTCGAGGTCGTTGCCCGGCTCAAGGAGGAGTCCGAGGTGCCGCTGCGCTCGCACGGCAGCCTCTCGATGAACCGGGCACTGATGGCCGCCGGCCTGGTTGACCGCGTCCAGGTGACGCTCTTCCCCGTTGTCACCGGTCAGACCGGAGCGGACCCCGTCTTCCAGGGTGCGGCCGACTTCGACCTCGAGCTGATCGAGAGCCGGACGCTCGACGGCAACATCCAGGAGCTCATCTACCAACCCACTCTGCACGCTTGAAATGAACTCGATGCCCAAGTACGCCGTCTCTTCGACGCTGCGGGAGGCCACCTGGAACAACACCACAATCCTCTCCGGCAACTTCGCCGAGGAGGTTGGGAAGCTGAGGGAAGAGGTCGACGGGAGCATTTGGTCGCCGGCAGCGCCCAACTCGTCCAGGGCCTGATCGCCCACGACCTGCTCGACGAGTTGCGTCTGATGGTCTTCCCGGTCCTGCTCGACAGCGGCAAGCGCCTCTTCGACGAGACCAGCCGCGCGCACCGCCTGCGGCTGACCGAGTCCGGGACCGTCGGCGAGGGCATCGCCACCTTGGTCTTCGAGCGGAGCAGGGAATGATGCGCCAGGAGGAGCAATGACAAGTTCCATGCGGCCGACGGCGGAAGATGGGCAAGCTCGACATCGCGGCCCTGCGGGCGGCCGGCGACGGCATCGCGGTCAGGTGACCGGCCCATTCTGGACGGCGACGGGGTCCATCCACATCGCCTCCCAGAGGTGACCGTCGAGGTCGTGGAAGCTGCGCTGGTACATGAAACCGTAATCCTGCGGCTCCTTGGCGGGGCGAGCGCCGGCGGCCAGAGCGGCTGCGGCGAAAGCATCGACGGCCGCCCGGTCCTCGGCGCTGACCGTGACGGTGAGCGCCGTCGCCGCGTCGGCGTCGGCGACCGGCCCCCTCACGAACTCGGCGAAGCGCTCGCGCTGAAGCAGCATCACGTAGGCCCGGTCGCTGATCACCATGCAGGCGGCGCCCTCGTCACAGAAGCGCTCGTTGAACTCGAATCCGAGCCCGACGAAGAATCGCCGGCTGGCCGCCAGGTCGGCCACCGGCAGGTTGAGGAAAAGCAGTCGGGGCACCTTTGCCTCCTTGGGTGGGTTCCGTTCCGAGACCAGGACTGACGCGAGAGCCGGAACTAATCGGTAAAGCTAGGATCTGCCCGTGGCGCTCTCGGCCAGTCAAGCGGCCTTCGAGCAGGACCTCGAGCGCCTGCGACCGGTTCTGACCGGCTACTGCTATCGGATGCTCGGCTCGGGCTTCGAGGCTGAAGACGCGGTCCAGGAGGCAATGCTGCGGGCCTGGCGTCGCGCCGACGCGCTGGAGGAGCCGGCGGCGATGAAGTCGTGGCTGTTCCGGATTGCCACCAACGTCTGCTTCGATCAGATCGAGGGCCGCAAGCGCCGGGCGCGGCCGGTCGACCTGGCCGGCGCCGGCGACGCCGAAACGCCAGTCGGGGCGCCGCTGCCGGAGACCGCCTGGGTGCTGCCGATCGTCGACAGCCAGGCAGTCGATCCGGGCGCCGACCCGGCGGCCCAGACTGCCGAGCGCGAGGCGCTGCGGCTCGCGTTCGTCGCCGCGCTTCAGCACCTGCCGGCGCGCCAGCGCGCGGTGCTGGTCCTGCGCGAGGTCCTGCGCTGGAGCGCGAAGGAGGTCGCCGAGCTGCTGGAGACCTCGGTGGCGTCGGTCAACAGCGCCCTGCAGCGGGCGCGGGAAACGCTCGACGCACTGGCCCTGGAAGATGCCGAGGCGCCCGCCCGCCCCAGCGACGAGGATGAGCGCCGCCTGCTCGAGCAGTACCTCGAGGCATTCGCCGAGTACGACATCGACCGGATCGTCGCCCTGCTGCGCTACGACGTGGTCTTCGACATGCCGCCGCTGCCGCTCTGGCTGCGCGGTCCCGATCAGGTCGGCGAGTTCATGCTTGGCCAAGGCGCCGCCTGTAGCGGCTCGAAGCTGATCGCGGTGCGCGCCAACGGCTGTCCGGCCTTCGCCTCCTACAAGCCCGACCCCGAGACCGGCGACTGGTCACCCTGGTCGCTGACCGTGCTCGAGCTGGCGGGGGAGGGCGAGGGGAGGCCGGCGGTAGCCGGGGTCCACAACTTTCTGCAGCCGTTCCTGCCCTCGCTGTTTCGTTCCTTCGGATTGTCAGACCGCCTCGTCGAGGGCGACCCGGTCGTGCAGTCCCCAGCGTAGATTGCCGCACAGCTTCAACCCGCCGGCCCATAACCCGCCGCTCCTCGCAGGTGGCGTGTCGGGCCCCGGTGGCCATTTCTTCGATTGCACTAATCTTAAGACTTTCTAAGATATGCTAACTTTGTGACATGTCAGGCCCAGGCGCACCGGTCGAGGGGAATTGATGCCTGCTGCCGCACGTAAACCGCGGGCGGGAGCTCAAAAGGCGCAGGCGGGGCCGCCGCAGCCGATCCACAAGATCAAGGCGGAGTTCTTTCGCACGCTGGGTCACCCGGCCCGGGTGCGCGTCCTGGAGTTGCTGAAGGATGGGGAGCTGACCGTCGGCGAGCTGCAGGCCGAGCTCGAGATCGACTCCAGCGGGGCCTCCCAGCATCTCGCCGCGATGCGCCGGCAGGGGTTGCTCGAGTCTCGGCGCGAAGGGACGAGCGTCTTCTACCGCGTGCGCGACCCGCGCATCTTTCAGCTGCTCGAGACGGCCAAGCAGCTGATCGGCTCCTACCTGGAGGAAACCCAGGCACTGCTTGGCGAGTTGGACGTGGCACCGCCAACCCGTAGCAAGGCCCGCGCCAAGCGGCGCTGAGCACGGCGATCGTCCAATTGCTCGTTTCGGTTGGTTTGGACCCTGCTTCTCGCCGGGGCGCTGGCGCCGGTTGCTCCCCGGGCGCTCGGCGCCGCGATCGCCCTCCAGGCCGCGGGCATCGCCCTGCTCGGGAGCGGCGGCGCCCTGGTCCTGTTCGGGGCACCGGCGTTCGGCGCCGGCTTCGAAGCAGCCTCGATCCGGCGTCTGGGATCGACGGCCTCAGCGGCTTCTTCCTCGCCACCCTGGCCCTGGTCGCCGTGCCGGCGCTGGATCTACTCCCGCGGCTACCTCGCGGGCGTGGCGCCGCGAGCCGTGCCCTGGTCGCCCTCTGCGGGCTGTTCCTGATCACCCTCGTCGGCGTCGTCACGGCGCGCGACCCGTCCTCGTTCCTCGCCTGCTGGGAGCTGATGACCCTGGTGCCGGCGGCCGCGATCCTGGTCCGCCGCAGCGACGCCGACGGTCCGCCACGCCGTCTTCGTCTACCTCGCGGTCACCCATCTCGGCGGCGTCGGCGTCTGGATCTGCGTGCTCGCGCTGGCTCACTACGGAGCGATCGGCGAGCCCGGCGGCGCTCGCCGCCCAGGGCGCCGGCGTGCAGGCGCTGATCATCGTCGCCGCGATCGTCGGGTTCGGCACCAAGGCGGGCCTGATGCCGCTGCACTCCTGGCTGCCGCGCGCCCACCCGGTCGCGCCGAGCCACGTCTCGGCGCTGATGTCGGGGGTGATGATCAAGGTGGCGCTGTACGGGTTGATCCGCGTCCTCTTCGAGTGGGCCGCCCCGGCTCCGCTGTGGGCGGGGCTCGTGGTCCTCGGCGCTGGGGCTGCTCTCGGCGCTGGGGGGCGTGCTCTACGCGCTGGTCCAGCACGACCTCAAGCGGCTGCTCGCCTTCTCACTCGATCGAGAACGTCGGGATCGTCGCGCTCGGGCTCGGCGCCTCGATCCTCTTCGCCTCCCAGGGCGATGCGACCTGGGCGGCGATCGCCTTCGCCGCGGCGCTGCTGCACATCCTCAACCACGCGGTCTTCAAGGCGCTCCTGTTCCTCGCCGCCGGCGCCTTCGAGCGCGCGGTCGGCTCGCTCGACCTCGACCGGATCGGCGGCCTGCTGCGCCGCATGCCCTGGACTGGCGGGGCCTTCCTGGTCGGCTCGATGGCGATCGCCGGCCTGCCGCCGCTCAACGGCTTCGCCTCGGAGTGGCTGACGCTCCAGGCGCTGATCCACGTCGCCATCGGCCCGTCGCTCGGGCTCGGCCTGGCCGGCGCCCTCGCGGCCGCGGGCCTCGCCGCGACCGCGGCGCTTGCCCTGTTCTGCTTCGTCAAGGTCGTCGGGCTGGTGCTGCTCGGCGCCCCGCGCCGGGCGGAGGTCGAGGCGGCGGTCGAGGCGCCGGCCGGCATGCGGGCCGCGCCGGTGTTCCTGGCCGGCTGCTGCGTCGCCCTCGGCGCCGTGCCCGGCCTGCTGATCCCCGCGCTGATGGAGCTGGCGCCGCAGCCGCAGAGCCTGGCCGCCGAGCCGGGCCTCGCGATCCCGGGCACCGGCTCGCTGCCCTCGCCGTGGCTGCTGTTCGGGCTGCTCGCGCTGAGCGGCGGCGCTCTGGCGCCTGCGCGGCTCCCGGCGGGCGGCGCCCGTCGCCCGCCTGGGCCTGCGGCCAGCGGATCGAGCCCTCGCTGGGCTGGAGCTCGGCCGGCTTCACCAAGCCGCTGCGACTGGTGCTGGAGGCGGTCCTGCGGCCCCGGCGCGAGATCGAGGCCGTGCGCGAGCGGCGGCCGGCTGCAGTCGATCCGCTATCGCGGCGAGATCCCGCACCTGTTCGACACGCTGCTCTACGGGCCGGTGCAGCGCGGGGCGCTGGCGGGCGCCCGCGTCGCCCGCCGCCTGCAGTCCGGCAGCGTCCGCGCCTACGCCGCCTATCTGCTCGCGCTGCTCCTCGGCCTGCTCGTCGCTGGTGCGGATCGGGGCGATCGGGTGAGCGCCCTCGCCGGAGCGATCCAGATCATCGGCGGGCTCGCCCTGGCGCCGCTGCTTCCCGGGACGATCCAGTCCCTCAAGGCCCGCCTGCAGGGGCGCCGCGGCCCCTCTGCCGCTGCAGCCCTACCGGGAGCTGCGCCGGCTCTGGGGGAAGACGCTCGTCGACCCGCAGCCGACCACGGTCGTCTACCGGCTGGCGCCGTGCCTCGTCGCCGCCGCACTGATCCTCGCCCTGTTCCTGGTGCCGATCGCCGGCCTCTCTCCCGGCTGGCCGCTGGGCAACGACGCGATCGTCCTCGTCGGCCTGTTCGCCCTCGCGCGCTTCGCCCTGGCCGCCGCCGGCTGGGACACCGGGTCGGGGTTCGCGCTGATGGGGTCGAGCCGCGACCTGACCCTCTCGGTCTTCGCCGAGGCGCTGCTGCGTCCTGGCGCTGATCCTCGCCGCGCTGCCCGCCGGCAGCACCGACCTGGTGGCGATGAGCGCCGCCGCGAGCGGCTCGGCGATCTGGAGCGAACCGGCCCACTGGTGCGCCGCTGCCGCCTTCGCCCTCGTCGTCCTGGTCGAGACCGGGCGCCAGCCGATCGACAACCCGGACACCCACCTGGAGCTGACGATGATCCACGAGGGCCCGCTGCTCGAGTACGCCGGTCGCGACCTGGCGCTGCTGCAGTGGAGCGCGGCGGCCCGGCACTGGATCTTCCTCGTCATCGCGGCCGAGCTGTTCCTTCCGCACTGGGGAGGGTTCGGGATTCAGCTCGCCTGCCTTGCCGCCGGCGTCGCCGTGCTCTGCGCGGCGCTTGCCCTCACCGAGACCGCTCAGGCGAAGATGCGGATTCTGCGCGCTCCGGCGCTGCTCGCCGGCGGCTGCCTCCTCGCTCTCGTCGGGCTGATCAGCTGGCTGGTGGGAGCTGAGCGTGAGCGCGGCCGCGATCGCAGCGCTCGTCGTGCTCGGCTTCGGCGTGATGCTGGTGCGTCGGCGCAGCCTCGCGACGCTGCTCGTCGCCGCCCAGGCGATGCTGCTCGGCGTCGCGGCGCTCTCGCTTGCGCGGCGACCGGCCGGCCGCGTTCCTGGTCGCCGGCGATCATCCTCCTGGTCCGCGCCGTGGCCCTGCCGGCGCTGCTGGTCTTCACTCGTCGCCGCACGCCGGAGCCCTACCTGGTCACCCCCGCGACGACCGTCGTGGTCCGCTTGCTCGTCGCCACCGTGGTGGCGCTCGTGGCCGTCGCTGCGATCCCGCCGCTCGGGCTCGGCGATCCGGCCGCCGAGCACGGCTCGGTGGCGCTGCTCTGCCTCGGGATCGCGATCGTCGTCATGCGCCGGCCGGCGCTCCTGCAGGTGCTCGGGATCCTCGTCGCCGAGAACGGCGTCTACCTGCTCGCGATCTCGGTTCCGGGAGGGCTGCCGTCGCTGATCGAGCTCGGCGTGCTGTTCGACCTGGTGCTCGTCGTCACCGTCGCGGCTGCCTTCACCCACAAGATCCACGCCGAGATCGGCACGGGGGATACCGATCTCCTGCGGGGGCTTCGTGACTGACGCCGCCCCGGCGCTGATCGTCGCGGTCCTCGCGGTTCCGCTGGGCACTGCCCTGCTGGTCTGGCTGATGCCCTCGCCCCGCGCCGCGGATCGGCTCAACCTGATTGCGTCGACCTTGACGGCGGCGCTTGCTCTTGCGCTCGCCGTCGTGGGGCTGGCCGCGGCGCCCGGCGTCGCCGCCAGGGGCAGTTGGTACGTCCTCGACCCGGCCGGCGGAGTGTTCCTGGCGCTGATCGCCGTGGTCGGCCTTGCCAGTGCCGCGATGTCGCCGTTCTATTTGCGCCACACGGGCCGCAGCTGGTTCACGGCGCGGCGCTCGCACGCCTGGTACTACGCGGCCTTCAACCTCTTCTGGGTGGCGCTGCTCGCCCTGCCGCTGGCGGGCAATCTCGCCCTCGCCTGGCTGCTGATCGAGGCGACCACCGCTGCCTCGGCGCTGCTCGTCGCCTTCAGCGGCAAGCGCAGCGCGCTCGAGGCGGGCTGGAAGTACGTCGTGCTCACCACGCTCGGCCTCGCCGTCGCGCTGCTGGGGATCCTGGTGCTCTTCGTCGCCGCCGGCCCGGACGGTTCGGGCCTCGGTCGCCTCGACTGGCAGGCGCTGGCCCAACTTGGCACGCGGTTGCCCGGGCAGGCGACGCTCGTGGCCTTCGTGCTCATCCTCGTCGGACTGGCCGGCAAGATCGGCTGGGCACCGGTGCACAACTGGCTGCCCGACGCCCACAGCGAGGCTCCCGCGCCGGTCAGCGCGATGCTCTCCGCGGCGCTGCTGCCGACCGTCCTGCTGATCGCCTGGCGCACCAAGCTCGCGCTTGAACCGGCGCTCGGGCCGGGCGCCGTCCAGCAGCTCTTCATCGGCTTCGGGATCGTCTCGCTGCTGGTCGCGATCCCGTTCCTCTGGCGGCCCCTGCCGTGGAAGCGGCTGCTCGCCTACTCGAGCCTGGAGCACATGGGCATCCTCGCCCTCGGGATCGGCTTCGGCACCCCGCTGGCGATCGCCGGCGTCGTCGTTCACGTCGCGGGGCATGGCATCGCAAAGGCGCTCGGCTTCTACACCGCGATTCCGCTGCTGCGCCAGGACCCCGGCACGGCGCAGAGGCGCCTCGAGGACTCGCCCGGGCGAGCGCGCCGACGGCCACCGCGATGTCGGTGAGCCTCTTCTCGCTCTCGGGCCTGCCCCCGTCGCCGCTCTTCGTCTCCGAGGTGATGATCCTGCTGGGGGGGATGGACGCCGGGCTGATCGCGGTCTCCGCGATCGCCGCCGTCCTGCTCGCCCTCGGCTTCCTCGGGCTCGCCCACGCTCTGCTGGAGGGGCTGATGGGGGAGAGGCGGGGCCCGCGCCTCCGTCCTTCGCGCTCCGCGCAGGCGATCGGCGTCCTCTCCGGCGCCGCGGTCCTCGCCCTGCTCGCGCTGAGCGTGGCCGCCTATGCCCTGCCCGGATCGGACATCGTCGCGGCGCTGACGGGGAGCGGCAGGTGAGCCCGGTTCCGCTGGCGCACCAGGGCGTCGAGCGAGAGGACGTCGCGGCGTCGGAGTGGCGTCAGGCTTGCGCCGGCGCGCTCGCCGCCGGCGAGCGCTTCTGCGGGGCCTTCGCCGACCGCTCGGGCTCGCAGAAGCGCTGGCACGCGCTCTTCGCCGAGGGCGCCGACACGCGGGTCCTTACCGCCCGCGCCGGCCGGGGCGAGCTGCCCTCGATCGTCGATCTCATTCCGGCCGCGGCCTGGGACGAGCGCGAGGCCCACGATCTCTACGGCCTGCGGTTCGACGGCCATCAGCCGCTGCGCCCGCTGGTAGTCCACCCCGCGGAGACCACCGGCTGGACCGTCCCGGTTGGCGGCGACGGGGTCCACCAGGTCGCCGTCGGCCCGATGCACGCCGGGGTGATCGAGTCCGGCCACTTCCGCTTCCACGTGGTCGGCGAGCGCATTCTCCACCTCGACCCGCGCCTCTTCTATAAGCACCGCGGGCTGGAGCGCGCCGCCGAGGGCGAGGAGCTCGCCGAGGGGCTGGTCTTTGCCCAGCGCGCCTGCGGCGCCTGCGCGGTCGCCAACTCGGTCGCCTACGCGCTGGCCTGCGAGAGCGCGATCGGCTTGGTACCCCCTCGAGAGCTGCGACGCGCCCGCACCTTGCTGCTTGAGCTGGAGCGCCTCTACAACCACCTCAACGACATCGCCGCGGTCTGCGCCGGGGTCGGGTTCGCGGCCGGGAACATGGCCTTCGCGGCGCTGAAGGAGCGGGCGATGCGGCTCAACGAGGCCCTCTCGGGTCACCGCTTCCTGTTCGGATCGGTCATGGTGGGCGCCGGCCGGCTCGAGCTCTCCGCGAGCGCGGCCGATCGCGCTCGCGGAGAGCTTCGCGAGCTGAGGCACGACACGGCCAGGGCGTGGCGCGAGATCCAGTTCTCCCCCTCGGTTCAGGCCAGGTTGGAGGGAGTGGGAATCCTCGGCCACGATGACGCGGCCCGGCTCGGCGCCGTCGGGCCCGCTGCGCGCGCCGCGGGAATGAGGATCGATACCCGCACCGCCAGTCCCGGCCTTTGGTACGGCTCGTCCTTCCCGGCCGCCGTCCCGCCCCGCGCTCGCGGAGACGTTGCGGCACGGCTCGAGGTTCGAGCCCTTGAGCTGATCGAGGTCTTTGCGCTGCTCGACGAGTTGCTCTGCGGTCCGCTTCGCCCGGCGGTCGCGAGCCTGGGCAGCGCGCCGAGGGCGCTCGCGGTGGCGCGGGTCGAGAGCCCGCGCGGGGAGACGGTCTGCGCGGTCGAGCACGACACGTTCCGCCTCGAGCGCCTGCACCTGCGCACCGGCTCCTATGCCAACTGGCCGGCCCTGGCTTTCGCCACCGCGGAAAACCTCCTGCCGGACTTCCCCCTGATCAACAAGAGCTTCGAGCTCTGCTACGCCTGCGTGGATCGCTGAGCATGTTCGTCTTGCTTCGACACCTGCAGCGCGTCCGCCGCGAAGCCGCCCTGCCGAGGCGAAGCGGCGCTCGCTCGCTCGCGATCCGCCACGTCGACGCCGGCTCCTGCAACGCCTGCGAGCACGAGCTGACCGCGACCGCCGCCCCGCAGTACGACCTGCAGCGCTTCGGCCTCGACATCGTCGCCTCGCCCCGCCACGCCGACGTCCTGCTGGTCACCGGTCCGGTCACCGCTCGCATGGCCGCGTCGCTGCGGGCCGCCTACGAGGCGATGCCCGAGCCGCGCCTGGTGGCCGCCCTCGGCGATTGCGCCCTGGGATGCGGAGTCCTCGCCGCCGCCGCCGAGCTCGCCGGCCCGCTTGACAGCCTGCTTCCGGTCGACATTCGGATTCCCGGCTGTCCACCCTCGCCCCAGGCGATCGCCGAGGCCATCCTGGCGGCGTGCTTTCCCGAGCCGCCTCGGCGAGGATTGGCGCGATGACCGAGGCTCGAATCGATGTGCGGCTCCGCCCCCGCGGCCACCGCGATCAACTGATGGGAGCGGTGGGCGGAGTCCTGCAGGCGCGAGTGACGGCGGCGCCGGTGGACGGCAGGGCGAACAAGGCCCTGTGCCGGATGATCGCCAAGCGGATCGGCGTGGCGCCGTCGAAGGTGAGCGTCGTTTGGGGTGTGAGGTCGCGAAACAAGGTCGTGAGGGTGGAGGGCGTAAGCGCTGCGGCGTTGGAGCGGGCGCTGCGGGACCCGGACAGCTGACTCCCGTCCAGCTCTGATCGGCACGCCGAGCGTGATCGACGCGGACGAGCAGGACCGCCCCTCACCGCCGTCCGTCGATGCGGGGAAACCAGGGTGCGCCGCGAAACGGGCTGTAGTCCCCGACTCCGCACGCGATCGCGATCGTCGCGACCAACGCCAGGTAGGCGCCGATCTGCCGACTTGCGCCGGATGGGAAGTTGAAGATGATCAGCCAGGCGAGGAGGATCGTTGCCACCACGGCCAGCAGATCGGCTGCCGCGTTCATGGACATATCGGGGCGGAAGAGGGCGTAGCGTTTCCAGGTGAGGGCGGTCGTGATCGCGACCAGGCCTGCGATGAGTAGGAAGACATCGCCTACGGTCAGGAGCTCGAAGCCGGTTTGGGTTGTTCCTCCGGCTCCGGCCCAGGGCAGAAAGAGGGAGACGATCAGGAGCACGCCTCCTGCACCGGTGATCAGCTGGTCGGGTGCGTGACCTGCCGCCAGCAGGAGTCGGTTCTGCTCGCGATATGGAAGCTCGAGCTGCTTCGAGACCCGAAGCAGCATTTCCCGACCTGGCTGCGAGCGACCTGTCTCCACGAAGCTCAGATGGCGAGCCGAGATTCCGGCGTCGAGCGCGAGTCCGAGCTGGGTCAGGCGACGGCGCTCGCGCCACTGGCGCAGGAGGGATCCAACTTCGGACTGAGAACGGACCGGCATCCTGCCGGCGACCCTATTGCGCGCGGGTATGCAGGTCGATTACCTCGGGGTAATCGACCGGGCCGCGATCGGCTCCGCTGCGTTTCTCGTCAGGCCCCGACGGGGACGTGCTGTTTGAGGAACGCCAGCTGATCGGCCACTACGCGCTCGAAGGCATCGCCGACGTAGATCTCGAAGTGCCCCTCGGGGTAGAGGCGGATCTCACCGCGCGGGGCGTTGCGGGCGTGGCGCAGGGTGGCCTTGGCGGGGGCGACGCTGTCGGCCTCGCAGATGCAGAACAGGATCGGGCAGCGGACCCGCGCGGCGTGCCGGCCGGGGCGGCGTCGGCTGATCTGCAGCGCGACCCGGGCGGCGACCTCGTTGCGAAAGGCCAGGCCCTCCGGCATCAGCGCGCCGTAGCCGGACTCGACATCGGGTGCCGACATCAGCGCCGCCGACCGCGGCGGCCCGGCGAGCGCGACCATGACCGGCGGCCTCCCCGCGAGGGACCCGACCGCGTCGCGGAGGGCGAGGGCGCCGACCTTGACCGAGGTACGGGGGTCGGTCGCCAACGCCGAGGCGATGCCATCGGTGAACGGGCACTGGGAGATCGCTGCGACGACCTCGCCGTCGTCGGCCGCGGTGACGATCGCGTGCCCGCCGCCGAAGGAGGTGCCCCAAACGACGACCCTGGCTGCGTCAACGTCATCGCGTGAGCGGGCGTAGGCAACCGCCGCCCGCCAGTCCGCGAGCTGCCGGTCGATGTCGAGCAGCTGCCGTGGCTCGCCGCCGCTGGCGCCGAAGTGTCGATAGTCGAAGACGAGACAGGCGTAGCCGGCCGCGCAGAATCGCTCGGCGTAGGCGTCCAGCCTCATCTCCCGGACCGCGCCGAGTCCGTGCGCCATGACGATCACCGGCGGCGCCTCGGCGCCCTCGGGCAGGTAGAGCCAGGCGGCGCAGCGATCTTGGCCGGACTCGAAGTCGACGTCGAGGCGCTTGAACGCGCTCACGGCTGCATCGGAAGACATTGGCCAACTGTATTCCTAGGGAATCCGACTTCCACGGCGAGGCCGCCCTCGGGTCGGGCCTCGGCGAGCAGGGTGGCGTGGTGGGCGGTCGCGATGGCGCGGACGATCGAGAGAGGCTGAGGCCGTGGTGGCCGTCGCTCGGTGCCGAGGCGCTGGAAGGGCTCGAGCAGGCGGCCCCGCGTCCGATCACATTGAGGACGGGCTCCTCCTTCGCTCCGACATCCACGCGCCTTTCGACCTCGGACTGTTCGCAGCAGTGTGGCGGACCCGGCGATCTGACTTCCCGTACAATGTCCGGGCATGGATCCGACCGCAAGTCCGAAGACCCGCCGGATCGAAATCCGGCTCAGCGATGAGGAGCGCGAACTGGACGCCGCTGCCGCCTCGACGCTAGGGGAGAGCCTGAGCAACTTCTTCCGCCGCGCTGCCCAGACGCGGGCGCACGAAGTTCTCGCCGATCAGCGCACGATCGCGCTCAGCGAGACGGAGGCAACGCGCTTCCTCGATGCATTGGAGCGGCCCGACGAGAGCGCGGTCGCTCGGCTCGAAGACCTCCGCCGGCGCGCGTGAGCGAAAAGGGCGCGCTCACCGAGCGCTATGACCCCGACCGTCACGAAGTGACGGGCTTCGCCTGCGGCGAGGAATCGCTCGACCGCTGGCTGCAGCGCTACGCAGGCCAGGGCGAACGACGGGACTCGACTCGCACCTTCGTCATCGCCGACGCGGACGCCGCGGTGGTCGGCTTCTACACGCTCGTCGCCGGTCAGATCGAGCACGGTCAGGCAACCGAGGCGGTCCGCAAGGGTCTCTCGCGTCACTTCCCGGTCCCGGCGGCGATCCTCGCCCGGCTGGCCGTCGACAGCCGCCGCCAGGGCCACGGGCTCGGCGCACGCCTGCTCAACGACGCGCTCGAACGCATATGCAGGGCCGCGCAGGAGGTTGCCGTGCGAGCCGTAGTCGTGCACGCGATCGACGAGAGGGCTGCCGCCTTCTACGAGCGCTTTGGCTTCCGTAGCCTCAGCTCGGCGCCGCGGACGCTGATGGTGACGCTGGCAGAGCTTCGCGAGGCCGGCTATCGACCGTAGCTTTCTCCCGATCGATAGCCGAGACGGTGCGCTCGACCATCCGTGTCGACGGGGCGGATGAATTGCCGCGGGCCCTGTTCGTCCACGAGGTCTTGGCGCGGGGTGGAGTCGACCGGCCGGCGGGCCGGGCCGGGAGTGGGTTTCCGGGGTAAACGCTGAGCGACTTCCTCGGTCCTCGCTCGGGTCGTAGGACCAATGTCCCCTTGAGACCGCGACCGCGGTAAGAGCATGCTGGCTCCCATGAACGTCACCCCAGACAAAGGAGTCAAGATGAGCAAGTTCACGCGAGTTCTGGCGATTGCCGGCATCAGCGGTGCCCTGGCGGTCGGCGGTGCCGGCGTTGCCCAGGCGAGCCCCGACCGCGGACAGCAGGTCAGTCCCGACCGGGCGCACAGCACGAAGCTGGACCGCAGCAGCCGGGACAAGAACGGCAACAGCCGCGACAAAGGCAAGAGCAAGGACAAGGGCAAGGGCAAGCACGACCACAACCACAAGCACGACCACAGCAAGAGCCACAAGTAGGCCGCGGTGGTGCGCGCGAAGGCGGCCTCGCCTGACGGCGGGGCCGTTGGTCGTTCTGAGAGCCTCAGTCGGGCGGGGCGATGCCGTGGCGCTGGGCCCAGAGCGCGGCCTGGGTGCGGTCGGTGACGCCGATCCGCTCGAAGACCCGGGTGAGGTGCGCCTTGACGGTCTTCTCGCTGATCTCGAGGCGGCCGGCGATCAGCTTGTTGGGCAGGCCCTCCGCGACCAGCGCCAGCACCTCGCGCTCGCGCCCGGTCAGCTCCGCCTCGCGGCGGCCTGCCCGCGCCGCCAGCACCTCGCTCGCTGCCTTCGGGGCCAGCGGCGCCTCGCCACGGGCGGCGGCCCGCACGGCGCCGAGCAGCTCCTCGGGTGAGGCGTCCTTCAGCTGGTAGCCGAGCGCGCCGGCGTCGATCGCGCCGAGGATCCGCTCGCGGTCGGAGAAGGCGGTGAGGACGACGACGCGGGTCTCGGGCCTCGCAGCGATGATTCGCCGCGTCGCCTCGATCCCGTCCAGGCGAGGCATCGAGAGGTCGATCAGGACGACCTCGGGCTCCAGCTCTGCCGCCATCTCGACCGCCTGCTCGCCGTCGGCGGCGGCGCCGAGGAGCTCGATGTCCTCGGCGGCCCCCAGCAGCCCCTCGAGGCCGGCCCGCACCACCGGGTGGTCCTCGGCGAGCAGCACGCGAATCATCGCCGCGGCACCTCGATCGACACCCGCGTGCCGGTGCCCGAACCCGAATCGACGCTCAGCTTCGCTCCGCGCTGGTCGGCCAAATCGCGCAGAAGCGCCAGGCCGAAGTGCCCTTCGCCGGCGCGCGGCCCGCGCCGGATCGAAGCCACGACCGTCATCGGAGACGGTCAGGGAGGTGCTTTCGGGGTCCTGGCTCACGACGACGGTGAGCCTACGCGCCTCCGCGTGGGCAACGGCGTTGCGCACGGTCTCCTGGGCGACCCGGAAGAGCAGCGCCTCGTCCTCGGGCTCGAGGTCCAGCTCCTCGGGGATGTCGACGCGCGCCTCGACACCACGCGCGGCGACGGGTGCGAGCAGGTCCGAGAGGGCCGGGCCGAGCCCCGCCTGGCGCAGGCTGGGCGGGTAGATCTCGACCAGCAGGGTGCGCAGGGCCCGCACGCTCTGGCGCGCCTGCTCCGCACCGTCGCGCAGCTCCGCCGCCGCTCCCTCCTCGCCCGCCGCCGCGGTGCGCTCGGCCGCCGCCGAGAGGCCGAAGGAGAGTCCGGCGAGGTCCTGGACGACGCCGTCGTGCAGGTCGCCGGCGATCCGCCGCCGCTCGTCCGCCGAGGCGTCGACCGCGCGCCGCAGCAGCTCCTCGCGCTCGCGGCTGCCGCGGCGCAGCCGCCGCGCCAGCGAGGCGGCGAGCGGCAGCTGGACCAGGTAGAGGGCGAGCAGAGCCGCGATCAGAGCCGGCAGGAAGGAGAGCCAGACGTTGCGGGCGCCGGAGGAGATCGAGCTGAAGTGCTGGTAGGCCTCGAACAGCAGCGGCCGCCCGGCCGGGGTGCGCACCGGCAGGTAGACCTCGAGCAGCTTTCCGAGCCCCCGCTCGGAGCGGTTCTCGGGCAGCGAGAGGTCGCTGACGCCGGAGTCGACGGTGCCGTTGCGAAGCGAGGCGACCTCGTCGGCGCCGAGCTTGAAGCGCTGCCCGATCAGCGCCCGGTCGTCGGAGTAGACCACTCGGCCGGCGGGCGTCCACAGCTTGACGCGGACGATCGGGCCGCGCAGCACCCTTTCGCGGACGACGCGGTCGAAGCGGGCGACCGCTGCGGGCCGCCCCCGGACCAGGCCCTCGGTGAGGTTCGGTTCGACGATTCCGCGGCCGACGATCCGGGTCACGTCGCGGGCGTTCTTCAGCGCCTCGCTGGTGCCGACGTTGCGCAGGATCAGGAAGCTGACGACGGCAACCACCGCGAAGGCGACGAGTCCGGCGAGCGCGAAGCGCCCGACCGCGCCCCCGACCGACGGCTCGCTGCGGACTCCCCCTCGCGACCCGCGCTCTCTCAGCTGCATGGCTTCATGTTGACGTTTGGCCAACTCGCGGCTCGACACGGTTTACTGCGTCCTCGTGATCTTCTACTCGATGAGCCTCTCGGCCGACGGCTACATCGCCGGGCCCGACGGAAGCTTCGACTGGGCGGTGCCCAGCGAGGAGCTGCATCGGTTCCACAATGAGCGGGTCGCCGCGATCGACGCCCAGCTGCTCGGCCGGCGCCTCTACGAGACGATGCTCGTCTGGGACACCGAGGAGTTCTCCGACCCCGTGATGGCGGAGTTCGCCGAGATCTGGCGCCCGCTCGAGAAGATCGTGTTCTCGACCACGCTGACGAGCGTCGAGGACAGCAACCGCCTCGCCGGCGGGACGCTCGAGGAGGAGATCGCCGCGCTCGGGGACCGGAGGATCGCGGTCGGCGGTGCCGGCCTGGCGGCGGAATGCATGCGGCGCGGGCTGGTCGACGAGTTCGAGCTGTTCGTCATCCCGATCGTGGTCGGCGGCGGTACTCCGTACTTCCCGCCGGACGTGCAGATCGACCTCGAGCTGGTCGAGACCCGCAGCTTCGGCGCGACCGTGTACCTGCGCTACCGCCGGCGCGGCTAGCGGTCAACCGGGGCCGTGAGCTTCTCCAGCGCCTCGATGCCGGGGCTCACCGCGGCGCGGAACCGCTCCGTTGCGGCCGCCAGGTCGCCGTCGAGCGCTTGGCCGGGGGGCACCCGCGACGGATTCAGGGCCACGCCGTCGGCCCACTCCTTGATATCGGGCTCTGCCGTGTAGGCGAGCGACGCGCGGCCGCCGAGGGCCTGCATCAGGGCCCAGTCGGTGGGCGTGTCGGAGAGAGGCGAAGGGGGGCATATCCGGTTCTTCTCGGCGTCGTCTTCCCGGGCTGCCTCCACGTAGCCGATCAGCGCCGCGGCCAGGCACGGGAAGCCCGCGCGGACCGGCTGGATCGTGATCGAGCGCTCGCCCCAGATCGGCACCAGCCGGGGGTATCGCAGGCCGGCCGCGGCGCAGTGGACGACCGCCGCGTGTCGCGTCGATGCGTGCCTCGCCCTCGCTCAGCTCGATCCGCCCGGGCTCGACCCGGCGGATGTGCCCGAGCCGCACCACTCGCTCGATGCTGCGCAGCAGGTCGAGCTCCCACTGGGCGAGCGTCGGCGTCTTCGCCATCGTCGGCGTCAGCGAGCGGTCGATGCGAAGCATCACTCCCGCCGCCTCCATCCGCATGAAGAGGTCGTCCGGCGAGGCGGCTTCGTAGGCCGCCTCCATGACGTCGGCCGCCATCCCGATGAACACCGCCGGGTCGGGCTGGACGACCGCGCGGTTCAACATCCACGGCTCGCGGGGTCGAACCCAGCGGATCGAATCGGGGTCGACTCCGTTTGCGAGCAGCCACACGCAGGCGTCGGTGGCCGTCTTGCCGGAGCCGACGATGACGAATTCCCGCGGCGCCGTCTGCAGCTTTGGCAGGTCGTTGACGGGCAGCGCCCGGACCCCGTCGGCGACGCCGAACGGCGGCGCGGTGGTCGCGGGGATCTCGGGAGCGAGGTAGCGCGCGTCGACGATCCGGCAATCCGCTCCGACCTCGTATCTCTCCCCGGAGAGGCGCGAGACGAACGAGCCGTCGCCGAGGTACTCGCAACTCGGGTGAAACTGCACGCGCCCGGAGGGCACGAGCTGCTCGTTCAGCACCCGCTCGTAATAGGCGCAGATCTCGGGAGCGGTGGCACGTTGGTGCAGGCCGGCCTCGGGGCCTTCGCTCTGGATCGATCCGGAGCCCAGGAGCGTCGAGCCGACCCCGTAGAACGAAGATGCCTGATGCAACCGCACGAACGGATACGCATCGAGCCAGTGGCCACCGGGGCCGGGCCTCCGATCGACCAGGGCGACCCGCACGTTGGCATGGCCGGTGAGGGCATCGGCGAACGCCATGCCCGACGCCCCGGCCCCGACCACCAGGTAATCGGCTTCGAGCAGGCGCGGCATCCCGGTCATTCAATCGCCTGCGAGGGGTCATGCCAAGCCGAGGCAGTTCCGGCGGAGCCCTTGCCTGCCGGCTTGCGAGCCGTCTCGCTCGGCTCTAGGCTCCTCGGCACCTCATGGCCCGATGCTTGAGATTCGCACGAAGTCCGCGGCGGGGAGCTCTCCTTGTGGTGCTCGCGGTTGCGCTGGCGGCACCGGCACCGGCGTCCGCTGACTTTGGCTTTCTCGACAAGTGGGGAGGCCCGGGCACCGGCGACGGCCAGTTCACGGGGGCCAGGGGCCTGACGATCGACTCCGCCGGGGACGTCTACGTTGTCGATGGCGACAACTCCACCTACAACCGTGTCCAGAAGTTCACGCCCGGTGGCGGTTTCATCACCAAGTTCGGCAACGTCGGCTCCGCCCCGGACGGGTTCTACGGCTGGGGCGTGGCCGCCGCCACGTCCTCCAACGTTTACGTCATCGACGAGTTCAACAAGCGGATCCAGCAGTACACCTCCATCGTGCCGCCGGCCGCCTATGCGTACTCCACGACCTTCGGTGGCCCGGGCTCGGGCGATGGCCAGCTCTCCTCGCCGCGGGGCGCGGCGGTCGACTCCAGCGGCAACCTCTACGTCGCCGAATACGGCAACAGCCGCATCCAGAAGTTCGACGGGAGCGGCGCATACGTCACCGACTGGGGAAGCAATGGCTCGGGCGACGGGCAGATGAACCAGCCATATGACGTGACCGTCGCCCCGGACGGCAGCGTATATGTCGCGGACACGGCGAATCACCGCATCCAGAAGTTCACATCGAGCGGCGGGTTCCTCGGAAAATGGGGAGGCGCCG
The DNA here is from genome assembly GCA_963774405.1 of uncultured Solirubrobacterales bacterium. Classification (GTDB taxonomy): domain Bacteria; phylum Actinomycetota; class Thermoleophilia; order Solirubrobacterales; family 70-9; genus VRUE01. Next base: position 66,739 of record CAVZEV010000004.1, read on the forward strand.
GCTCGGGCGATGGCCAGCTCGTGCAGCCGGAAGGCGTCGCCACCGACTCCGTCGGCAACGTCTACGTCGCCGACAGCGGCAACGACCGCATCCAGAAGTTCAGCGCTGACGGTGCATTCATCGCCAAGTTCGGCAGTACTGGGGCGGGAGACGGCCAGCTGAACAGGCCGTCCGATGTCGCGGTCGACGCCTCCGGAGCTGTCTACGTCCTCGATGGAGGAAACAGCCGCGTGCAGAAGTTCGGCGAGGGAGGCGCACCGATCTCGACCGTTCCCCAGGGGTCGAGTTCGCCTCCAGACCCAGGCCCGGGGAAAGCTCCCAAAAAGAAATCGGGGATCTGGCACCTGATCCCGCCCGGACCCGGCTGCGAGACGAAGAACGGGATGATGTGCTTCGTCGAAATCGTCATCCCCGAACCGGGTGAAGTGACGGCGAGCACGCCGGCCCATGGCGCCGCCACCTCGTCGCTCGCGATGCGCGGGCGCAAGTCGAAGTCGAAACCCGGCATCCAGCGCGTCAAGCGCCGGGTTGCCGAGCCGAAGACGATCCGCCTTGTGCTCCGGCTCAACAGGGCGGCAAAGAAGATCGTGCGCCACAAAGGCAAGATCGCGGTCCGCGTGCGCCTCACCTTCAATCCAAAGGCGGGCCGGCCGACCGGCACGACGCGCATCTTCACCTTCAAGACGGCGCCGAAGAAACGGCGCTAGGGCCCCGCTTCCGCCATCTGTAGGGTTGTCGCGTCGCCCCACGGGCGAGATCGGCGAGGCACCCGGCCAGTCGATCAGCGAGAACTCTGTGCCCAACTTCGCCGCATACCTCCCTGACCGTGCCCGGCTGCCCTCGGCCGGCCTGCTGCGGGTCGAGATGCTCGCCGGCCTCGTCGTCGCCCTGGCATTGATCCCGGAGGCGATCTCCTTCTCGATCATCGCCGGGGTCGATCCGCGGGTTGGCCTCTTCGCCTCCTTCACGATGGCGGTGGCGATCGCCTTCACCGGCGGCCGCCCGGCGATGATCTCGGCGGCGACCGGGGCGATGGCGCTGGTCGTCGTCTCACTGGTCTCCGAGCACGGGGTCGAGTACCTGCTGGCGGCGACGATCCTCGCCGGGGCGATCCAGATCGGGCTCGGACTGCTCGGCGTCGCCAAGCTGATGCGCTTCGTGCCGCGCTCGGTGATGACCGGGTTCGTCAACGCCCTGGCGATCCTGATCTTCCTCGCCCAGATCCCGCACCTGACCGACGGCGGCGCCGCCGTCTACGCGCTGGTCGCCGCCGGCCTCGCCGTGATGTACCTGCTGCCCAGGCTGACCAAGGCCGTGCCGGCACCCCTCGTCGCGATCGTGCTGCTGACCGTCGTCTGCGTCGTCGGCGGAATCGGCGTCCCCACCGTGGGCGACGAGGGCCGGCTGCCCGAAGCGCTGCCGGTCCTCGGCATCCCGGCGGTCCCCTTCTCGCTCGGGACCCTGGCGATCATCGCGCCCTACTCGTTCACGCTGGCGGTCGTCGGCCTGCTCGAGTCGCTGATGACGGCGAAGCTGGTCGACGACATCACCGAGACGGGCTCCGACAAGGACCGCGAGTCGCGCGGGCAGGGCATCGCCAACGTGATCACCGGCTTCTTCGGCGGCATGGCCGGCTGCGCGATGATCGGCCAGACGATGATCAACGTCCGCACCAGCGGCGCCCGCACCCGGATCTCGACCTTCTGCGCCGGCGCCTTCCTCCTGGTCCTGGTCGTCGGCCTCGGCAGCGTCGTCGCGGTGATCCCGATGGCGGCCCTGGTCGCGGTGATGATCCTCGTCGCCGTCTCGACCTTCGACTGGCACTCGATCGCGCCCGCGACCCTGCGCCGGATGCCGCGCGGGGAGACGGTGATCATGGCCGTCACCGTGGCGGGCACCGTCGCCACCCACAACCTGGCGATCGGCGTCGCCGCCGGTGTCCTGACCGCGATGGCGGTCTTCGCCCGCCGGGTCGCGCATCTGGTCGAAGTCGACCGCGTCCTCGACCCCGACGGCAGCAGCTGCCTGTACTCGGTCCACGGCGAGGTCTTCTTCGCCTCCGATCAGGAGTTGATCGAAGCGTTCCGCTACGCCGAGGACCCGCCGAGCGTGATCATCGACTTCTCCCGTGCCCACCTCTGGGACGCCTCCGCGATTGCCGCCGTCGACGCGATCGAAGGGCACTACCAACGCCACGACATCGAGCTCTCGATCACCGGGCTCAACGAGCGCAGCGGCGCGCTGCACCAACGGCTCTCCGGCCAGGCGGCGGCAGCCCACTAGCCAGGAGCAGGCAATGGTCGGAGCTCCACGCCGTCACGTCGGCCAGGAGCCGGTTCTCACGTCGTTCAGCGAATCCAAAGTCGACCGCGAAGACCCGAAGTTCAGGGCTTTGGATCCGCCCTCTAGACTTTTTCTATGGCCACGCGCGACCGGATAGTCCACGTTACCCCCGATGCCTATGACCGTCTGGAGCGGGAGGCGGGCCGTCGCGGTGTGCAACCGGACAAACTCGCCGACGAGCTGCTCGCGGCCGAGTTGGCCCCCGCAAGCTCTGACCTGGAGGCCATCCTGGCCGACCTAGCCGATGTCCGTGGCCGGGTTCGCGGTCCGGTCGATGCCGTCGCTGTGGTTCGCGAAGGCCGCGAAGAACTTGAGCAGCGCGGCCTTTGACGGTCGTCCTCGATTCGAACGTCGCCGTGGCGCTGGCGATCGACGCCGAGCGCGCGCCCGTCGTTGAAGAACTACTCCGCGCCTGGGAGGAGGCGAAAGAGGCTCTGCACGCGCCGTCGCTCTTTCGCTTCGAGGTGGCCAACGCCCTGACGCGCAACATTGCGGCAGGCAAGATCGACTCCGCCGATGCGAAAATCGCATGGCAGCGAATCGTCGCGATTGAGATCAGCTTGCACGGCTTGACCGATGGCCCGGCTGTCATAGCCGTAGCTCGCAAGCTCAAGCGCGAGAGCGCCTACGACGCCGCCTACATCGCCTTGGCCCAGGTGCTCGACGCTGAGCTGTGGACACTCGACGGCCCGCTCTTCCGCAACGCTGCCGATACAGATTTGCCGGTGCGACTGATCGGAGCGAGCTGAGCTCCAAACCCTCGACACTTTCTCGGTAGTTCTCCGTAGCCACGGTTGGGGTGGAACGCCGATGCGCCCGAATCAGGGGCGCCCCTACCATCGTTCTCATGACCGAGATCGAGACGAGGCGCCGGTCGGCCGGGGGGAACGAGGTCACGCTGCTCAACAGGTCAAAAGACCGTGTAATGCGCTGGATCGACTCCGATCTCGTCGGAATTCCCGCCACTCTCTACACCTTCGGGGTACTGGCCATCAGCCTCGCCGCGTTTCGGTTCGTCGGGGGGTTCGCGGGGGTGATCGTCGCCCTTGCCCTCTGGGTGCCGATGGTGCTCTTTGCGATCCAGGGGCGCGGCAGCGCGTCCCGGCCGTTGCGGGTTTCGGCCCCGACCGGGCCGCGTCATCGGGTGCTGGTGATCGCGAATCAAGGGCTCGATGACTCGGCCCTGTGCGAGGACGTCTGTGCTCGCGCCAGGCACGCTGACGTGGAAGCGATGATCCTCGCGCCTGTGGTTGCCTCCTCCCGCCTTGGCGATCTCACCGACGACGTCGACGAGGAGCTGGCGCTCGCGGGCCGCCGCGTCGAGGTCGCACTTCGAACCTTGCGGGCGAAGGGAGTCAGGGCCACCGGCCGGGCAACCGTCGCCGACCCGGTGGAGGCCCTGCTCGACGGCCTCGGGGAGTTCCCGCCGAACGAGATCATCACGATGCCCGGCTCCGAGCGGCATTGGGGGGCGGCAGACGAGCTTGTGGGTCGGGTGCGATCGGAGGTCGGTCTCCCGGTCACGGTCGTCTCTCCCTTGGTTGCCGGAAACGCCACACATATCCCTTCAGGGGATGAATAGTGAATTCGTGGCTGCAAACGATCGAAACAACCCGAAACGACCCAAATCCTCGGATTCGGGAGGGCGGCGAACTCGGAGCGCCGCCCTCCCGATCAACCGTCGAAGGGTCCAGCTGGCCGGAAAATTTGAGTAGTCCTAACCTCGCCTGCGGTCGGCCGGGGACTTGGTTCCAGGTGGCCGATCCGACACGAAGCCGAACAGCGCGACAGAAATCGGGATCGCCTCCTCTCCTTTCGCGATTTCGCCGGCCGACTCAGCCTCAATTTTGATTATGTCTTCGAGGAACTCGTCGGCCCGCTCATGGAGGCGTTTGCACCCCTTCTCGGTGAGGTCCATTGGAACCCAGTCGGCGTGCATGTCGTCGCGCTGGTAGAAGGTGCGCGCCTTCAGCGCCTCATGCATGTCCCGTTCAGCGTCCCGAATGATCTTGCCCAGCAACTCGAGGCGCGACGACTTCGGAAGGTCCGCCGCCATGCCTTCTGGAACGATGATCCGCTCTACGGCCCGGTAGAAGTGCTCGACGGCCCCACGGCGTGGCTCGGTCTTGACCATTTCGATCATCTCGAAATCGCGAAGGACTTTGACGTGGTAGCTGACCTGGCTCAGGCCCTCGTCAAGCTCCTTCGACATTTCGTTGGGGCTCCAAGCGCGACCGTTGACGAGAGTCAGAATCTGCACCCGCAGGGGGTGGGACAGCGCCTTCATCAGCCGCTGATCGACCGGTTCGAGTTCTGAGCGCTCCTTGATCCGCGGTCGCGGTACGCGGTCCTCGGGATTTGCCTTTGTCGACTTTTTCGCGGCCCTGCCTTTGGCCTTGGCCCTGCCCTTCGCTTTGGCTGCCATGCCGAAGCTCCTCTCGTCGTTTGCGGTACTCCGTCTGTATCCAATCGGTACAGACCGATTGTTTGGACAGAAAAGTAGCCGTATTGGACGGGCGAGTTCGCTGCTTTCCTTGATTGCTAGGGTCTTTTTCTTTTAATCAAAAAGACTTGCGGCAATGGGAAGGGAGGTGATCTGCATGGTCATCAGGGAAGTCCCCGAGGTCACGCCATCGGTTCAAACGCTGAAGCACCGATAGCGAGTGCCTGGGGCAGTAACTGGCGGCGCTGACGACGCGCCAAGTCCTGCCCAGGGCGCTGCCAGTGATGGGATATGTGTGGGAAACGCAGCCGCGCGGCCTTGGGCCGGTGAGGATCTAAAGGGCGGTGATGCCGCGCTTGCGAGAGGCCAGGAAGTAGCGCTCGAAGGCGAGCTTGGCCCAGTGGGCCTGGGGGCCGGCCATCACCTGGGCGGTCGGTTCGTCGCCGTCGGCGTAGATCCCGTGGGCGAGGACGTTGTCGGCCTTGAAGATGATGCCGTTGTCGCCGGCGTCGAGCACGCAGATCGCCGAGAGCTCGGCGATCGGGAGGTCGCGATGCGCGCCCCCGGTCAGGTCGGCGGCGATGTTCTCGGCGGCGACCTTGGCCATCGCCTCGCTCATCTGCCCCGTCTTCGGGACGCCGGCGGGCACCTCGGTGGACTCCGGCGGGGCGATCGCGGTCGCCACGCCGGCGGCGTAGACGTCGGGCTGCTCGGGGTGGCGGAAGCGATCGTCGATCGGCACGAACCCGACCGGGTTGGCGAGGCCCTCGCTCTCGCGGATCGCGTCGACCCCGGCGAAGGGCGGCACGATCATCGAGTAGGCGAAGGGCAGGACGCGGCCGCCCTCGAGCTCGATCTCGCCGTCGCGAACCTCCTTGATCGAGGCGTTGGGGATGCCCTCGATGCCGAGGCGCTCGAGGAAGCCCTCGACGCGCTTGGCGGAGTCGCCGACGCCGCCGAGGCCGAAGTGGCCGAGGAAGGGCTCGGAGCTGATGAAGGTCACCGGCGCGACCTTCTCCAGCCCCGCCTTGCGGATCCGGTGGTGGACGTTGAAGAGGAACTCGTAGGAGGCGCCGAAGCAGGAGCCGCCCTGGGCGGTGCCGACCACGACCGGGCCGGGGTTCTCCAGGAAGCGATCCCAGGCGTCCCGCGCCCGTTCGGCGTGCTCGAGGTTGCAGACCGACTGGGTGAAGCCGCCGTCGGGGCCGAGGCCGGGGATCTTCTCGAAGGCCAGGCGCGGGCCCGGTCGCGACGAGCAGCTTGTCGTAGTCGATCGGAGTCGACCGCCGGCGGTCATGACCGTGTGTGCGTCGACGTCGACCCGCGCCGCCGCCTCGTTGACGAACTCGATGCCCTTCCTGTCGTAGAGCGGCGCCAGCGGGAAGGTGACGTCGTCGGCCTCGCGGGCGCCGAACGGCATCCAGATCAGGGAGGGGATGAAGGTGAAGTGATCGCGCGGGTCGAGGACGACGACCTCGTGGCGTTCGTCGAGCCGCTTGCGCACCTCCAGGGCCGCGGTCATTCCGGCGAAGCTCGAGCCGAGGACGACTACGCGCTGTGGGGTGGAGGAGGACATCGGCAAGAGCCTGCCAGCGCGTCTCGCTGGTTGCGCACCCGTAGTCCACCCCCGATGTTCGCGGTGCTCTACGGATGCCGCAATCGTGCCCTCCGCACAGAATCCCGGCTGTGGGCAACCGCGAGCGCTCTCGCCGAATCAGCCGCCGAGCACGGCCTCGAGCTCGGCCAGCTGCGTCTCGATCCCGGCGCAGACTCCCGTCGCAGATTTCGTGCACGCCCGGGTCGGCGATGCGGTAGAGCGAGCTGGTGCCCTGCTTGCGGCGGGCGACGAAGCCCCCGGCGAGCAGCGCGGAGAGGTGCTTGGAGACGTTCTGCTGGGAGCCGCCGAGGGCCTCGGTCAGCTCTCCCACCGAGGCCTCCTCGCGGCTGCGCAGGAGGTCGATGATGCGCAGCCTGGTCGGGTCGGAAAGGGCGCGGAAGCGGCGGGCGATCAGCTCCGCGGCCTCAGGGGTCAGTGGGCTTTTCATCATCTCTGCTACTCTACTCCACAATTGTTAAGTTGTAAACTTGTAGACCGAACTAACCAGAGGATAGCGATGCCAGCCACGACCGCACGAAGCCTCGTTTCAATCCGTGGAACAGGGCCGCCGAAGCGCCTGGCCGCTGGAGCGGATCCTCTTCGCTGATGGCGGGGACGATGACCGGCGCTCAGCGCCCTTCTCAGCGCCGTCGTCAGCCCCTGGTTCCTGCTGCTGACCGGCTTCGTCGCCGCCAACCAGCTCGCCTTCGTCGCCTTCGGCAACTGTCCCAGCTCCTGGGTGCTGCGGCGCTACTTCGGCGTCGAGGCCGCCTGCGACCGATGAGCGCCCTCGGACCGATCGGGCGGCTCGGCCGCTTCGCCGCCACCCACCGTCGCGCCGTCTTCATCACCTGGGCGGTGGTCGCCGTCGGCCTCGGCGTGCTGGCGCCGCGGGTCGAGACGGCGCTCTCGGGCGCCGGCTGGCAGGCCAACGGCTCGGAGTCGGTCAAGGTCCGCGAACAGCTCGACGCCAACTTCGGCGGCGCCGGCGCCTACGCGCTGCAGGTCGCCGTCCACTCGCAGGAACTGACCGTGGCCGACCCGGCCTTCCGCCGCACCCTCGCCCGGGTCGAGCGCGTTCTCGCCGCCGACCCCGCGGTCGGCAGCGTCGTCGCGCCCGCGCCCCGGCGCCTCGATCTCCCGCGACGGCCACACCGCGATCGTCGGCGGCACCGCCGCCAAGAACCCGAACGAGATGGTCGCCGCGGCCAACGACCTGAAGTCGGAAGTCGCCGCCGTCGCCACGCCCGGGGTCGAAGCGAACCTCACCGGCGCCCCCGGGATGTGGTCGGACTTCAACGAAGCCAACCGCGAAGCGATGATGAAGTCGGAGCTGATCTCCTGGCCGGTGACGCTGGCGATCCTCGTCCTCGCCTTCGGCTCGCTGGTCGCCGCCGGGCTGCCGCTGATGCTGACGATCGTCGGCCTGATCGCCTCCGCCGGCGTCCTCTACCTCGGCACCAAGCTGGCGCCGATCTCGATCTGGGCGATGAACTTCGCGCTGATGTTCGCGCTGGCGCTCGGCATCGACTACGCGCTGTTCATCGTCATGCGCTTCCGCGGCGCCCTCTTCGGCCAGCACGAGAAGACCGAGGACGCCGTCGGCGAGACGATGGACACCGCCGGCAAGGCGGTCCTCTTCTCCGGCCTGACGGTGCTGATCTCGCTCTCGGCGGTGATGCTCGTCCCCAGCCCGGCCTTCCGCTCGATGTCGATCGGGATCATGGTCTCGGTCCTCTTCGTCCTGGCGGCGACGATGACCCTGCTGCCGGCGGTCCTCTCCAAGCTCGGGCCGCGGATCGACAAGCTCGCCCTGCCCTGGGCCCACAGCGGCGAGCACCGCTCGCCCCGCTTCGCCCGCTGGGGCGAGCTGCTCTGGCGCCGGCCCTTCGATCTTCGGCGGCCTCGCCCTGGTCGCCCTGCTCGCCCTGGCGCTGCCGATCCTCGGCATGAAGACGGGGATGCCGTCGATCAAGGTGGTGCCGAAGAGCGACTCCTCGCGGGTCGGCTACCGAGCAGATCAGCGCCGCCTTCGGCCCCGGCGCGCCGGGCACGCTGCAGGTCGACGCGCCGCAGCTCGGGGCCGACGCGGCCGACCGCGGCGGTGCTGGCGCGCCGAGGCCCGTCGAGCGCGTGCTGCGGTGGTGATCCCGGCGGTTGCCGGGTGCCGGGGGGCGGTTTTTGATCCGGGCGGTTGCCGGTGCAGCGTGCCCCGCTCGTCCGACGCCGAGCCGCGGGTGCGACCATCGACCGGCTGCGGGCGGACGCTGCCGCGCGGCGGCGCTCGTCGGCGGTCCCGCGGTCGAAAACCACGACCTCGAAGCCTCGCTGGCGTCGAAGACGCCGCTGGCGATCGGCGTCATCCTCGTGCTCGGCTTCCTGCTGCTGCTGATCGCCTTCCAGGCGCCGCTGATCGCGGCGATCGGGGTGCTCGCCAACCTGCTCTCGACCGGCGCCGCCTTCGGCGTCGCGACGCTGATCTTCCAGCACGGCCACCTCTCCGGCCTGCTCGGCTTCGAATCGCAGGGCTTCCTCGACGCCTGGGGGCCGATCTTCTTCTTCGCGATGATCTTCGCGATCGCGATGGACTACACGGTCTTCCTGCTCTCCTCGGCGCGCGAGCACTGGGAGGAGAGCGGCGACGCCAAGGACGCGATGGTCGGCGGGCTGGCGCACTCCGGACGGGTGATCCTCGCTGCGGGCGGGGTGATGGTCGCGGTCTTCTTCACCTTCGCCCTCTCCGGCCCGCTGCCGCCGAAGGAGATGGGCACGATCCTCGGCGTCGCCGTCCTGCTCGACGCCTTCCTGGTCCGCCTGCTGCTGCTGCCGGTGTTCCTGCGGCTGGCGGGCAGCGCGCGCCTGGTACCTGCCGGCCTGGCTCGACCGGATCCTGCCCGACGTGCATTTCGGGCACGGATCGGCGGCCGGCGAGGCAGCGGGCGGCGAGCCCGCGAGCCCCGGCGTCCCGCCGCAGCCGGTGGTGGCAGCGGCCCGGGACAGGAGCTAACGGAAGGGCCGGCCCGCCATACTCAGGGCGAGACCCGCGAGGAAGCGTTGGGGATGGTGACCGGTCCGGTCACAGAAGCGCTCCAGCTCATACCTCCCTGAACTCGGGATGAAGATCCCGCGATCAGATGGCCGCAAAGCGAGTGTCGTACTCGTTCGCGACCCGGGAAAGCATGTCGTCGTAGTAGACGACCTCTCCAGGTTGCGGAGCGGGTGGTCGCGCTACGAGTTGAACTGGACTGCTGTCGTTCGCTGCTCTAACGACGACGATCCCAAGGCCGTCGAACCCGTGGTGTGCCGCAGAGGCTCGCCTGGGAATCTCCTCGACCTTGCGAATGATGCGTTCTGCGTCGCCGGGCTGCAGATGTCGCGATACGACATCTCGGCCGGTCCCGCTCTGACGCTCCGGGCTGATGAAGGTGTCGCTTTCGTTGACCATCACGAGCCCAACGGCGAGGGCCTGGTTCGAAGCTCCATGGACCGTCAAGTGGCTCGAATTGAGCTCGTCATACAGTCGTGGGCGTGCCTTGGAGTGCGCCGTCATTGCTGCCTTCGCCTCGAGGGCGACCAGAACTCCAGAGCCCGCGAGGGCACCCTCGGTGATCAACGGGAGCTCGGCGAGCTCGGCCTCTTGTGGGCCGTTGAGGACGATTCCCCACTGATTTGCCAAGTCGGCGAGGGTGCGATGTCCAGTTGATTCGTCTCCTGAGGGTCGCGCAATCACGAGATCGAGGTTCTTCTTGCGACCAGTAGCAAAGTCCCGCATCTCGAAGTTGACGCCGAAAATGACCTTGCCGGCTCGCGCGTGATCGCCGAGCAATGCGCTGGTGCGCAGCATGTCGAAAAAGACACCCCAGCAGGCGACCTTGCTGTGCAGATCGGAGCGGGAGTGGTATTGCCACAGCTCTTCGGATTTACCGCGTGGCCGAGGGACCGACATGCTTGCTACGAGGATCTCGGGTCCGTGCATCACCTCGGGGAGATTAAGTCTGGAAGCGGACGAGGGCGCTTCAGGAACCGGCACGGGATCGTGCGACACGAACGAGGGTCTCGATGTGAATGGCCATTGGCTCCGGATCCTCGTGCTCCCAGACTCTCAGGACTTGCCAGTCGGCATCCCGAAGTTGCGCGTCGGTATCTCGATCTCGGCGCTGGTTGGCATCGATCTTCTGGCGCCAGAAGTTGGCGTTGCTGGCGGGCCAGGTCGCGTGTTCGGGGCAACCGTGCCAGAAGCAGCCATCGACGAAGACTGCCACTCGCGCAGAGATAAAAGCGATATCAACGCGCCGCCGTTTGTCGGATAGTACGGGGGCGTCCACTCGATAGCGCAGGCCTCGCGCATGTAGCGCTCGCCTCAACTCCATCTCAGCAGACGTGCCAGTGCGGCGGACCTTCCTCATCCGCCGACTCGCTTCCTTCGAGGACGACGTCATCGCCTTCGAGTCGGGTCCTGCGAAGGTCAGACTGCGACCAGTTGCGTCTCGGTCGTCATCGACTCCAGGTGGGCGTGAGCTTCGCAAAGGAAATCCTCGGGGATGCGGAGGTTGCCACGTTCGGCTCGCTCTAGGAAGCCCGCGGTTGCGCGAGTCGATAGGGGTTGGGTCTCGAACTCGAGATAATCCAGTAGATGTGGCCGGTCCCATTGGACGGGCCACATGGAGACATGAGCCTCGCGCCGTTCGCCATGTCGACCCCATGCCGCTTTCGGCCACCGATTCCCAAGAAGCTCGGCGTCGTTTGCGCGATAGGCCTCGGATGCAAGCAGGCGTTGACCGAGCCAGCGAGCGACCGGCACGCTAACGGCATTCCCGACCAGCTTCCATCGGCTTCGAGCTCCACGACCACCAGTTTCAGTCTCCGCAGTGGCCGTCCAATCGGCCGGAAAGCCTTGGAGTCGTTCTGCGTCGCGAATGTCTGGGGTCATCAAGTGAGCAGAACCGGGTTCCCATATTGCCGGAGGGGAGGGAATGCCTAGCCCGGACCCCCCCTTCAAGGTTGGCACTGCATCGATGGCCCAGCCAAGTCCGCGCAGGCCCTCCGTCCAGTAGAAGCCGCAGCCCAACTTGTCCTCGTGGACGCTGGCCAAGTTTGGCTGCTCATCTTGATTGAGGAGAACCGACCGAGGGTCCTCTGAGCGCGAAGCAAGCAACAGAACGCGTTGACGGCGTTGCGGGAGTCCGAATGCCTGGGAATCGACAACCCGATAGGCCCAGGCGAAGCCACGGCTCTCCAGTTGCTCCACGAGCCGGGCCATTGCTTTCCCGCGATCGAGAGAGAGCATGAAGGAGACGTTCTCTAGGAGGAGCCAGGTGGGCTCGGAGTCAGCGCCGTCCAAGAGTCTGAATACATGCTCGACCAAGCTCGACTGTGAGCCAGTGATTCCTGCCGTCCGGCCAGCTTGGCTTAGGTCTTGACAGGGGAAACCGGCGGAGACGAGATCGCAAGTCGGAAGGCTCTCGAGCGTCGTGATGTCTGGCTGGATATCCGCGTCCGCGAAACGTGCGCCGAGCACCGCTCGGGCTGCGTCATCGATCTCGCAGAGGAGCGATGATCGGTGCCCTGCCTCCCCAAGGCCAACCTCGATCCCTCCAATTCCCGCAAAGAGCCCGACAACGTCGAGGCCAGTCGGCTGAGTCTCAGTGGGCACGTGCGCAAGTCAAGCAGGTGGACCGGCGGAGAGCCGAACGTATGTTCGTTTATGGGGCAAGGAATAGGCAAGGTGCCCCACAGACTCCAGCCCATCTCAAGGCTCGGACCTCATAACCCGAAGGGTCGCGGGTTCGGCACTCGATGCGAGCGCCTTCAGTCGACCTATGACGCCGAGTACGTCAACGTAATCTTTTGTCTGCGCTAGGATGCGCGGCCCGTGGTCCAAGGAAAGCAAGGCATCTCGCTAGGTTGGCGCCGCAAGCCCCACGGCTCGGTGCTGCCTTTGGCGAGCGACGAGGGGAGCTGCAATTGGATCATGGGAATGACGAAGGGGTCTCTCGGCAGGCGCCGCTGAGCGAGGCTCTTTGGCCGATCGCTCGCCTGGAGGCGGCGAGCGAATTGCCCAGGGTGCTGTTCATTCGGGAGGTGCTGGCGCGGGGCGGCTGCGCGGTGGCCAGCGTCGACGCCGAGCGCGAGGGGGAGGCGCTCGACCTCGAGCAAGTTGCAGTTCTGGGGGAGGTGCGGCAGGCGAGCATCGACCGTCGCGGCCTGTACGAAGCGCTGCTGCACACGCCGCAGGGGGCACCGGTCCTTCTGCACCGGCGCCGCAGCGCGGTCGAAATCTCGGCGGTCGCGGCTGAGCTCTCTGCCGCTCGGGAGCTGGCCGAGTCGCTCGCGGCGGCGATTCGCGTGGAGCGGCGCCCGCGCGATACGCGCACCGCGGTGGCCTTCTGGTCGGGCCCTGGCGGCGATGTCTTCTCCAGCCCTGGGCCGCGCTGGCGACGACTCGCCCTGCCTCGCTTCAGCGAGATCGAGGACAACTACCCCGCCACCGTCCGCGGCCGGCTCGCCGAATTCAACTTGCATGGGTCGGGGGACGCCCTGCCCGGCCGGCTGGCCCTCTGGCACGGGCCGCCGGGGACGGGGAAGACCTGGGCGCTGCGGGCGCTCGGCCGGGAGTGGAGCGAGTGGTGCGATCTGCACTACATCACCGATCCCGAGCGACTGCTCGGCGGCGACGCCTCCTACATGCTGGAGGCCCTCGCCGCTCGCTCTGAATCGCTCGACTCAGATGACGACGATGACGACGAGACTCCTGCCTACCGCGGGCGGGAAGCCGGCGAGCGCTGGCGCCTGCTGGTGCTCGAGGACGCCGGCGAGCTGCTCGGAATCGCGGCGCCGGCCGAGATCGGGCGCGGCTTCAGCCGCCTGCTCAACATCGTCGACGGCCTGCTCGGCCAGGGAAGCCGGGCGCTGATCCTGGTCACGACCAACGAGCCGCTCGGCAAGCTGCACCCCGCCGCGCTGCGGCCCGGCCGGGCGATGGCAACGCTCGAGTTCGCGCCACTGGCGCCCGCCGAAGCGAGCGCTTGGCTCGCCCAGCGGGGCCTCGAGCGGCGACTCGACGAGCCGAAGACGATTGCCGAGCTACACGCGATCCTCCGTGGGGTGGAGTCGACGGGCCGGCCGGCCGGTTCGAGAGTGGGATTCCGGCGGTAATGCTGGTGACTTCCCCGTGGTCAGACCGAGACCGTCACCGGGAAGGTGAGGACCCAGATCGTCGTGCCGATGAAGAGGACGTAGCCGAGCGCGAGGACGGCGACGCGCTGGCGCGGCATCGAGAGCTTCGTGCTGATCCCGGCGAAGAAGAGCGAGGCGGCGAAGAGGACGACGGCGAGGACGTAGTTGTCGGAGCGCTGGTTGGACTGGCGCGCTTCGGCGGTCCCGGTTTCGGCCTCGGCGAGCAGCCGTTCGGCTTCGCCCTTGCTGGCGAGCTTGTAGGCGGGCATCGCGAACGGGGTCGGCGGGGCATTCGGGTTGTGGAGCGGGTCGGTTCTCAGCCAGGCGTGGACCGCGGGCTTGAATTCCTTGCGGAAGCGGTCGAAGTAAAAGCGCGAGAGCTTGGTGTCCTTCGCCGCGTAGGCGTTAACCCACTGGGTGAAGGTGAGGACGTCGACCTCGGTCTCCTGGCCGGCCTGGGTTTCGGCCCGGGTCGACTCGACCCGCGAGGCGTTCGCCTTGCTGAAGTCGATCGCCTGCACGCCGCTCCAGCGCGCCGATTGGTAGGAGCTCCAGGCCGTCGCCACCGCGGCGATCGCCAGCAGCACCGTCGCCAGCAGCTCGGCGTGGAGGTGCAGCCGGTCGAGGGTGCCCCGCTTGGCGGGCTCGGGCTGCGGCGCTGTGGGCTCACTCGCCGACATCGAGAGGAGCGCCAGCGTATCCGACCCCGGTCGCTTCGGGAGGCGATCTTTGTCAGATCTTTAGCTGCGCTACCGCAACTACGTTCGACGGGCTCGGTTTGAGCGAGCGCGGGATGCCTCCTCCAGTCACCAACAGTCCGCCGCGGACGCGCGCGTCGCTGGTCGCAGTCGCGACGAGCGTCGTTGCGCTCGTTGCCGCCCTCTACCTCCTCTGGGGACAGCGCTCGGCGGTGGCGCAGGTAACCCCGGCGCTGCCGGCGCGGCCCAGCTTCGTCGTCATCCAGACCGACGACTCGACCCTCGAACAGCTCTACGCCACCTTCACCCCATATCCCGGCGCGCCGGCGATCCGGGCGATGCCAAGCACGCTGGACCTGATCGGCAAGCGCGGTGCCACCTTCAACCGCTACTACGCCTCCTACTCGCTCTGCGCGCCTTCGCGGGCGAGCCTGCTGACGGGCCGCTACGCCCACAACGAGGACAAGGGCAACGTCGAGCCCAACGGCGGCTACACGGGCTTTCGCTCGAGCAATGGCTGGCGCCACAACGTCGCCACCTGGCTGCGAAACGACGGCTATCGCACGATCCACATCGGCAAGTTCCTCAACGGCTACGGGGAAGCGCCCTACTCGACCGCCGCCGAAGTGCCGCCCGGCTGGAACGCCTGGCAGAGCGTGATCAACTCCGATTCCGACCACTTCTTCTACGGCTACGAACTGAGCAACAACGGCGTGCTGGAAGGGCCGTTCGGCGACTCCGGCAGCTGGGAAACGCGCGAATACGGCGAACGCGACGATCCCGGCTGCCCGACCGCGCCGGCCAACGGCAAACCCTGCAACTACGAGACCGACAAGTTCAACGAACTGGCGCTGCGCGAACTGGCGGCGACTCCCGCCGGCAAGCCCTTCTACCTGCAGCTCGACGAGACAGCGCCGCACGGCGACTTCCGCCGCCCCGCCGGCCCCGAGCCACCGGCGCGCTACTACAGCTCGTTCGACGGCGCGCCGCTGCCCGACAACCGCGCCCAGGGCTTCGACGAGGGCAACGTCAACGACAAGCCCCGCTTCGTGCGCGAAGCGCCCTACCTGAGCCTGCAGGAAATCCACACCTACCGCGTCTACTACGACAAGGCGCTGGCCTCGCTGCGCGGTGTCGACGACGGCGTGCGGGCGATAGTCGAAGAGCTCGGCGCCCTGCACCGCCTCCGCGACACCTACGTCATCTTCACCTCCGACAACGGCTTTTTCTACGGCCAGCACCGCCTGGTCGGCGGCAAGTTCCTCGCCTATGAGCCCTCCACCCACCTGCCCTTCCTGATCCGCGGCCCCGGGATCAAACCGGGCAACGAATCGAGCGAGCTCGCCGCCAACATCGACATCGCCCCGACGATCCTCGAACTGGCCCACCTCAAGCCCAAGCGCGACATCGACGGCCGCTCGCTCTTCCCCTTCGCCCGCGACCCCTCGCTGCTCACCCGCCGGCCGGTGCTCTTCGAGTCCTTCGTCGAATCCGCCGACGTCGAGGAAGACGGCGGCAATACCCCGGTGCAGGCGAAGGCCGCACGGGCCGGGGCGAGTCGGCGACCGAAGGGCGCCGGCGCCTCGATCGTCGCGCCGCCGAAGAACTACTACGGCATCGTCCTCGGCCCCTACAAGTACATCGAGTGGCCGGACGGGGAGAGGGAGCTCTACGACCTGGAAACCGATCCCTATGAGCTCAACAATCGCGTTCGGGAACCCAACCTCTTCCCGGTGCGCAACTTCCTGCACCGCCGGCTCGAGCGTCTGGAGACCTGCTCGGGCCAGGCCTGCAGCGAGGAATCGCCGCCGCTGCCGTTGACCCGCCGCGAACAGGCGAAGCTGAAACGCGAAAGGGAACGGCGCGAAAGGGAAAAGGAACGGCGCGAAAAGCATCACGGCCACTGAGGGACACGGGAGCTCCGATGGCACCTGACTCTCCGCCCGGCATGACCTGGGTCCAGGGCGCCGAGTTTCGCATGGGCTGCGAGGCCTTCTACCCCGAGGAGGCGCCGGTCCATACCGTCGGCGTCGACGGCTTCTGGATCGACAGCCGGCCGGTGACGGTTCGTCAATTTCGCCATTTCGTGCGCGATACCGACCACGTGACGATCGCCGAGCGCAGGCCCGACCCGGCGCAGTACCCCGGCATCGACCCGCGGCTGCTCGTGCCCGGCTCGCTGGTCTTCCGCGCCACTCCCGGCCCGGTGCCGCTCAACGACTTCCGCGCCTGGTGGGAGTTCGTCCCCGGCGCCAACTGGCGACGCCCCGAGGGGCCCGGCAGTGACGTGCGCGACCGCGAGGACCACCCGGTGGTCCACGTGGGCAACGAGGACGCGGCCGCCTACGCGGCCTGGGCCGGCAAGGAGCTGCCGAGCGAGGCCGAGTGGGAGCTGGCCGCCCGCGGCGGTCTCGACGGGGCGCTCTTCACCTGGGGCGAGGAGGATCACTACGGGCGCGAGCGCCCGCTGGCCAACACCTGGCACGGGCGCTTCCCCTGGGAGAACCTGGGCGCGGCCGGTTGGCGCGGCACCTCGAAGGTGGGCGCCTTTCCGCCCAACGGCTACGGCCTCTACGACATGGCCGGCAACGTCTGGGAGTGGACCGCGGACTTCTTCACCCCGCGACACCCGGGACAGGCGTCGAGCCCATGCTGCACGCCGAGGAACCCGCGCGTCACCTCCGACGCCGAAGCCTACGACCCCTCGATGCCCGACTCGCACATCCCGCGCAAGGTGATCAAGGGGGGCTCCCACCTCTGCGCCCCGACCTACTGCCTGCGCTACCGCCCCGCCGCTCGCCAGGGCGAGGCGCTGGACAGCTCAACCAGCCATATCGGCTTCCGCTGCGTGGTGCGCAACGCCGAAGCGAGCTGACCTCATGGGCGAGTGCTCATCAACGGCGTTATCGTCGCAATCGAGCCGGACCGGGCGTGGCAGAGTGATGGGCGATGGGCGGCCGTGCGCTCAGCAGTTGTTTACGTCGGCGCTACCATTTCAGCGTGGCCGCATCGCCAACCAAGACCGTCGAGTTCGACAGCGAGTTGCTTGAGCGCTTGCATGAGCGTCGCCCTGAGATGAGCGACCGCGAGCTGCTCGAGTCGATGGCGAGGATGACCCTCGGCCGCGAAACCCTGCGCCGCCTCCAGGAGCGCAACGAGCTCTCCGAAGACGAGGCAGTCAAGCTTGGCGTCGAGGCTGTGCATGAAGCACGGCGCGAACGCCGAGCTGCCAGTTGAAGCGCCTCGTAGTCGACGCCAGCACTCTGGTCTCGGGCGTAGCCAGTCGCCCCGGCGGCGGTGCTCCCTGGCTGATCCTGGCGGCTCTTCTCGACTTCGAGTTTGAGGCGATCGTCTGCCCCAAGCTCATTGGCGAGTTCAAGGACGCCTTGGTTGGAACCCCGAGCTTTGGATTCGCGAGCAGCGTGCAAACTACTTGGCCTCATCGAGTGATCACCTGCCGTCTGCCGAGCCCAGCCCAATCCTGACCGCTCGCGAGGGTCATCATTTATGGAAGCCCCCGGGGACCGGACCCCGGTCGTCGCTACCTGGCCTGGGCATCCAGCGAGAACGTCGCCAGCTGGTCGCCGAGGATGAAGTTGCTCGACGGAGGCGGTTGCGGAGCGGGCTGGTTGAAGACGTCGTTGAGGGTCGAGGCGGCGCCGGCGAGAAGCTGCGCTTCGCCGGCCTTGACCGCGATCGTTCGTGCCGTGGGGTCGGCGGTGACCGCGGTGGGGCCGAGCACGAGCTTGAAGATCGACGAGCGCCCCGCCGCTCCGGCGAACGGCGGCGCCGGCAGGATTTCGAGTTCCCCGCTCGCTTCCTGCTTGGCGAAGTCGACCTGGAGGTTGAGCAGCTTCAGCGTCGGCGAGAACGGTTCGGCTTTCTTCAGGATCTGCAGGCCGCCGCCGCTCAGCACCGTGCCGGCACCGGCGTCGGGCGCCAGCTCGCCGCCGGTAATCGGCAGCCGCAGCGAGGTCGGGGTCGGGGTCGAGGCGGTCGCGGGCGCCACGGGCGAGATCCCCTGAGGCACTTCAACGCCCTTGGCTTTGAGTTTTTCCAGGGTCGTTTTGGCCAGGGTCAGGGTCGCGCTGCTCTGCGGCAGCAGGGTCACCGTGCTGGGTTGGGCGGCGCTGTAGAGGTTGCTCATCACCCGGCCGCCGGAGATCCGCCGACCGCCGGGCAGGCCGAGCCGGTTGCTGATCCGCCGCGCCGCCTTCTCGGTCAGCACCAGCTTCGTCGCCTTGAAGTTGGCGCCGAAGCCTTCCCGCGCCATCGCGTCGACGCCGAACCAGGCCAGCTGCATTTTCGCCTTCGCCACCTTGGCGTAGACGGCGCCCTTCACGGTGTTGACGACGGCCTGGTTGACCGGCACGCCGCGGTTGCCGCGCTGGAGCTTGAACCCGCCGCGGCTCTGCAGGAAGCCGGTCACGTCGGTCGGGTCGAGCTTGCCGCCGCGCAGGGTGAGGCCGATCTTCGTGCCGGTGACGACGCCGGCGCCGAGGCCGCTGACGCTGACGCCGGTGTTGGCGAGCTTGCGCAGGAAGCCCTTCTTCATGTGCAGATCGGTGCTGCCGCCGGCGATCGGATCGCGAGGGCCCGCGGCCGAGGCGAGCGGGGCGGTGAGCAGGAGGATGCCGGCGACAATGCCGAGGATCGCGATTTGTCGATGGACTGCGCTTGTCATAGCCGGCTCCCTTTTGCGGTTTTCTGGGCCAAAAACGGTCATTCTCGCTTTGCCGCCGGAAAACACACGATCGGGGCCATGGAGTGGGCGGGAGTTCGAACGCTGACACCTGGCCCGCCGCCGATCCGAGGCCTGCAGCTCAGCCCCCAGGCCCTCCGGCGGAGTCGACGATCCCGGACTGCAGGTAGGCGGTCTCGCGGTAGGGCGGTGCCGCCGGGGCCCCGTATTCGCCCGCGGCCTTCGGGCCGAAGATCATTTCGGCCTGGGCGAGGATCTTGGCGGTGCGCGGATCGAAGATGTACCTGCGGCCGAATCCGCCTCCCCTCACCCAGGCGATCGCGTCGCCGCGGCGCCCGGCGGCATCGGCCACGCCGCGCTCGAACCCGATGCCGGGAATTTCGGCGAGGGCATCGAAGGCGGCCGCGCGCAGCGCCGGGCTCGCGATCGGTTCGCTGAGGATTTCCAGCAGCCTTTCGACCGTCGCGCCGCCCCTGCGTCGAGCCGGCCGGAGACGGATCGACCGGCGAGCCCGGCGCCGCGGCGGTGTTCGACCGCGAGGCGCAGGGCTTCGGGCTCGGTCGGGAGCCGGGAGAGCCGGGACATGTAGGTGAATTCATGGCGGCCCCGGAATGCCTTCGATGCGAATTCCTTCAGCGGGCGACCGGAGCCGTCGCGGCGCACCTCATGTTCGCTGGGGTCGAAGGCCCAGGGGGGTGGCGAGCCCGCTTCTTCCCAATGGCTCTGGTCGGCGTCAGAGAGGAAGTTGACCCGGCCGAGGGTTTCGCGAACCCGCGTCGTCCCGTCCGGGGCCGTCCAGACTTCTTTCAGCGTCGGCACCAGGGCGTAGCGGGCGCTCGGATCGTTGATCGGCACGAAGTACCTGGGGTTCGTCTTCGAACCCGTCGCCGTGGCCCTTCGGCAGCCAGCCCTGCGAGCTGGACCACCTTCGTCTTCGTGTAGAGGAACTGCCCGGGTGCGGGCGGCGCTTCGACCTGCGCTGTCGGATGCTTCGGCGGCGTTGGCGGCCTGGCGCAGGTCGGCGGCTACGGCGGCTCTGGCGACAGGGCTTCGTCGCCGCTCGGGGTGTAGCCGGGCCCGCCCCCCGCGCTAAGCCCGAAGGCAGCCAAAGCCGCTGGGCGGCGCCGGGACCGGCTTGCAGGGTTCGACCGGGCCTTCGGCCACTCCCGATCTTCGCGATGCTGCCGCCTTCGGGGTCGCCGTAGTAGGGAACGGGCGTGCCGGAGAGGACCACGCTCTGATCGGGGCGAAACGCCGTGGGGTCCAGGTTCAGGTTCGGCATCGAGTCGCCGCAACTCAGCGGCGGAGATTTCGCCGCGCCTGATATTCCCGAAGCGTTCGCGCCATCGCCGGGTGCTGCCGACCCCGATCGTGATCCCGCCGGGGCCCCCCATGTTCATGCCGCCGAAGGTGCCGCCGCCGGGAAGGTGGACGATCGAGGGCTTGTAGTGCGGTTCGCGGCAGATCTTCCCGGCCGGCAGCCAGGTCACCTGGGCCCTGATTCCGGCATCCTCCAGCGCCTTTTCGAGGCCGGAGGCGTCTTCGAGGCTGTAGATCTTGATCGTCACCCCGCCGCCCTCCTGCGGTTCGACCGCGAAGGCCTTGGAGGGGTTGTCGCCGCCGGCGCTGACGATCAGCGCGACCGCGATCGGCGGCGAGGGCGACGCCGGCGCCGAGCGCCAGGCGCGGGCCGCGGCGGCGCCAGGAGGGCGTGGCGGCCTGCGGCCTCGGCCGTCTCGCGGCCTCGGCGGCCGCGCCGCGCTCGGCGACGACCGCCTTCAGCCGGGCGAGCAGCTTGCTGCTCGAAATCGGTTCGTGGCTCTTGCTCCTCGTTCACGATCTGTCCTCCTTTCCTGGCGTCGGTTGGTGAGTCGCTTCCTCGAGCTCGGCGCGCAGCTTGCGCCGCGCTCGGTGCAGGCGCACGCGGGCGGTGCCCGAGCGCACGCCTACCGCGGCCGCCGCCTCGGTGACCGATGAGCTCGTCGATCGCGACCAGCTCCAGCACCGCCCGCTCGGCCTCGGGCAGGCAGTCCATCGCTTCGTAGAGGCGGCGCGACTGGGCGGCGGCGTCGATCCGCGCGTCGATCCGCGCCGCGTCCTCGGGCGTCGAGCAGGGCGCTGCCGCGCAGCCGCTCATCGCCGGCGCGCTCGCGGCCTGCCGCGGCGCCGGTCGTCGGCGACGAGCACGCGGGCGATCCCGTAGAGCCACGTCTTGGGCGCCGCACGTCCCGGCCGGTAGCGGTGGGCCGAGTCGATCGCGGCGAGGAAGATCTCCGCGGTCAGGTCGGCGGCCCGCTCGCGGTCGCCGATCCGGCGGGCGACGAAGCGCTGCAGGCCCTCGACGTGCTCGCGGTAGAAGGCCTCGAACAGCTCGGGGTCGGTGCCGATCCAGCGCAGCTGCTCGGGCGCCGACGCCGTGCTCCCGAGCGGCGACCAGGCTGAGGCGGCGGCTGAGCTCGCTCTGCGGCTGGGTCAAGGCCTCTTCGATCTCCATACCCCTTATTGGTCGCGCGGGACGAAAAGCGTTACCGGTCAGCCGCGCCCCGCCCTCAGGTTGCGCACGAAGGCGCCGCGGGCGAGCGACCAGCAGAACGGCGCAAACGACGATCAGGGCGAGCCCGGCGAGGTCGAAGCGGGCGAGGTAGTAGAGCAGGCCGCCGGCGGCGAGCAGGCAGGCGAGCGCGCCGCAGTAGGCGAGGCCGCGGTCCCAGCCCGGCCTGGCGGTGTGGCGGCCGTGGAGGAGGTTGATCAGGCCGAAGACGAGCAGGAAGGTGAGCGAGCCGAAGGAGACGATCTCGGTGATCCCCGGCAGCAGCGAGAACACCGCGCCGCTCAGGGCGATCCAGACGATCGCCGCCGCCGGCACGTCGTGGCGCTCACGCCCCAGCCCGCGCGGCAGCTCGCCGGCCTGGCTGACGTCGCGGACCAGGCGGGCGGTGGAGAAGAGCGTCGCGTTGATCGCCGAGCTGGTCGAGAAGACCGCGCCGACGGCCGCCGCCCAGAGCCCGAAGTCGCCGAGCGCCTTCTGGCCGACGACGGCGAAGGCCACCTCCTTTTCGGCCGCGATCGTCGTGTCGGGCACGAGCATCTGCGAGGCGAGGGTGACGGCGACGTAGACGAAGACCACGACCGCGACCGAGATGTAGAGCGCGCGCGGCAGGGTGCGGCGCGGTTGGTCGAGGTCGTCGTAGTCGTAGGGGACGAGCTCGAAGCCCTCGTAGGCGACGAAGATCACCGCCGCGCCGAGGAAGACCCCGAGCAGCCCCTCGTTGTCGAGCGGGGCGAGCCGCGCCGAGGAGAACTCGCCGAGGCCGACCAGGGCGATCCCGCCGAGCACGGCGAGCTTGGTGAAGACGACGATGTCCTCGGTCAGCCCCGAGGCGCTGACGCCGCGCAGGTTGATCGCGACGAAGGCGAGCAGCACGCCGACCCCGGCCGCCCTGGCGAGCAGGGCGGAGCCGCCCAGCGCGTGGGCCAGGTAGTGGCCGAAGGTGAAGGCGTAGACGGCGAGGGCGAAGACGTAGCCGACGACCAGGAGCCAGGCCACCCAGGCGGCGGCGCGCTCGTGGCTCTCCTCGCGCAGGTAGGTGAACGGGCCGCCCGCCCGGCCCGAGTGCAGCGCCAGGCGCACGTAGGCGTGGGCGGTGAGCGCGGCGATCGCGCCGCCGATCAGGAAGGCGGCGAAGGCGAGGTGGCCGGCGAGGTCGATGGTCACGCCGAGGACGCTGAAGATGCCGCCGCCGATCATCCCGCCGATCGCCATCGCGCTCGCCTCGCGCAGGCCGAGCAGCCCGCCACGGCGCTTGCGCCGCGCGTGGGTGCGGGGGTGGTAGGGCGGTCTCCGTGGCGCCGTCATAACGATCGGCGACAGTCTTCATCACCGGCCCGTCGGCAGCGCCGCCGCGAGCGGGTCTGCGGCGTCGGCTCAGTTGTCGGGCAGGATCAGCACGGCGGCGCCGGGGGGCGGGTTGGCGGCGCCGGCGAGCAGCTGCCAGGAGGTCGCCGGCAGCAGGCGCAGTCGGCCGGGGCGCATCTCGCTGAGCGCTTCGGGGTCGAGGTCGGTGACCTCGACGTTGGCGCCGGCGATGCGGCGGGCGAGCTCGATCGCCAGGCCGTCGGCATCGAAGACGCCCTTGTCGATGCTCTCCGGCTCGCGCACGACCTCGACCTCGCGCACCGCGCTCGCCTCGCCGACCAGGACCGCGACCGGCGCCGCCAGGGCCGCGGCGATCGTCTCGCCCTCGCTGCTGAACGCCGAGGCGCCCGGGGTCGAGGGCCGGCTGACGATGACCAGCGAGGCGCGCGCCTCGGTCGCCGCGTTGACCACGCTTTCGGCCAGCGAGTCGTGGACCAGCAGCCGCGACTCGGCGTCGATCCCCGCCGCGTAGGCGGCCGCGTCGAGCTCGGGGAGGCGCCCGGCGAGCTCCTCGGCCTCGCTCCTCGTGCAGGCGAGCAGGCCGCGCACGACGCCCCCCTCGGGCGCCGCGATGCGGGCGGCGAGGGCGAAGGCGATCACCGCCTGGGCCGGATCGGTGAGTGCGACGAGAATCCGGCCGCCGATTCGCTCGCCCTCGCGGGCGGGCGGCGGCACGGTGGGGACCGAGCGCTCGACCAGGAAGGTGCCGACCAGGATCGAGACCAGGATCAGGACCAGCGCGGCGTTGACCACCGACTGGTCGAAGAGGCCGATGTTGAAGCCGACCACGGTGGCGGCGAGCGTCGCCGCGGCCTGCGGCACGGTCAGCCCCAGCATCAGCTCGGCCTGCGGGCCCGAGTAGCCGAGCGTCAGCCGGGCGATCGCCGCCGAGGCCGCCTTGCCGCCGAGGCTGGCGGCGACAAAGAGGCCGGCCAGCTTCAGGGTCTCGCCTTCGACCATCACCGAGGGGTCGAGCAGCAGGCCGACCGAGACGAGGAAGATCGGCACGAAGACGGCGCTGCCGAAGAAGTCGATCCGATCCATCAGCGGGCCCTCGTTGGGCACCAGGCGGTTGAGCGCGAGGCCGGCGAAGAAGGCGCCGACGATCGGCTCGATGCCGAAGATGTCGGCGACGGTGCCGGCGGCGAGGAAGGAGGCGACGGCGAGCAGGTAGCGGACGACGCGATCGGTGCCGAGATAGCGGAAGGCGAGCCGCGCCAGGCGCGGCAGCAGGCCGAGGGTGAAGGCGACGAGGACGGCCAGGCCGACGCCGATCTGCAGCGCGATCGAGCCGCCGGAACCGCCCGCGGTCTGCGAGCCCGAGACGGCGGCGAGCACGACCAGGGCCGCGGTGTCGGTGAGCACCGTCGCTCCCACGGCCGTCGCCACGCCGCGGTCGGCGGAGAGCCCGGCCGAGCGGGCGGTGGGGTAGAGCAGCAGGGTGTGGGAGGAGAGCAGGGCGCCGAGCAGCAGCGCGGCGGGGACGATCCAGCCGAGGGCGAGGCCGATCGCGCTGCCGAACAGCATCGGCAGGGCGAAGGTCAGGGCGCCGAAGGCGATCACGGCGCGGCGGTGGACCCGGACCAGGCCGAGGTCGAGCTCGACCCCGGCGACGAACATCAGGTAGAGCAGCCCGAGCTGGCCGAGGTCGGGCACGGTGGTGTTGCCGGCGCCGATCAGATCGAGGCCGTAGGGGCCGATCGCGTAGCCGCCGAGCAGCAGGCCGATGATCCCCGGGATGCGCGCCCGCTTCATCAGCGGCGGCCCGACGATGACGACGAGGAAGAGGACGAGGAACTCCCAGGCGGCGCCGCTGGGCGATTTGAGCGAGACGCTCGCCAGGGCGGGCAGGGCGCTCATCAGTGCAGGGTGGTGTGGAGGAGGGGGATCGCCGATTCGGCTTCGGCGGCGTCGCTGCCGACCCAGCGTTCGAGCAGCCGTTCGATCGTGCCGTCGGCGGTGAGGGCGCGGATCGCGGAGTCGACCGCCTGGCGGTTGGGCGAGTCCGGCGGCATTGCCACCGCGATCGCCTCCTTGTCGGGCAGCTGGGCGACCGCTTCCAGCCTGCCGCCCGAGCGGTTCGCCGTCGCCACCGCCAGCGGCAGGTCGAAGAGCACCGCTTCGACCTTGCCCGCCTGCAGCGCGTCGAGCATTTCCTGCTGCCCGTCGAAGAGGCGGACCGGCTCTTCGGGGGCGATCGAGGTGCCGATCGCCTCGACGAAGGTGGTCGAGCGGATCGCGCCCCACTGCAGTTCCTGGGCACTGGCCAGGTCGGGCACCTCGGTGCCGCTGCGCACGACCACGGTCGGCGCCGTCTTCAGGTAGGGGCTGGAGAACTGGAGGTGGCGTTCGCGTTCCTCGGTGGGGGTGAGCAGGTCGATGCCGAGGTCGGCGCCGCCCAGGTGCCCTTCGACCAGGCGGTGGAAGTGGACGATCCTGATCTGCACCCGGGCGAGCCCGAACCGCGCCGCCAGCTCGCGCGAGAGCTCGTACTCGAAGCCGCCGCTCGGGCGGCTCGCGGTCCCCTCCCAAAAGCCCGCGCTCGGCACCGCCGAGGTGGCGACCGTGAGCAGGTTCGGCCGCGCCGGGGAGAAGTCGCCGGCCGAGCCGGAGATCGAGCCGCAGCCGGCGAGCAGGGCGAGGGCGATGGCGAGCCCAGCGGTCGCGATTCTCACGCCGGGACAGTATCTGTCGCGCCTGGACGCGACCTACGATGCAGGCGCTTGCTCCAGGTCGACACAACCTCCTTCTTCCTGATCGTGCTCAGCGCCGCCTTGGCGGCGGCGCTCGTGGCGGGGCTGCCGGCGCGGATCGCGCCGCCGGTGGTGGTGCTGGAGCTGCTGCTCGGCATCGTGATCGGCCCGCACGGCTTCGGCTGGGCCTCGACCGACGAATTCAGCCAGTTCTTCTCCAACCTCGGCCTCGGCATGCTCTTCTACTTCGCCGGCTACGAGATCGACTTCGAGCGGATTCGCGGCGCGCCGATGCGGCTGGGCGGCTACGGCTGGCTGCTCTCGGTCGCGCTTGCCTACGCGATCGGCGGCGTCCTCGTCGCCCTCGGCGTGATCGACTCGCTCATCTACACCGGCTCGGCGATGGCGACGACCGCGATCGGCACGCTGATCCCGATCCTGCGCGGCGGCGGCGAGCTGCGCAGCAGGTTCGGCACCTACCTGCTCGGCGCCGGCGCCGCCGGTGAGTTCGGGCCGATCCTGCTGGTCACGCTCTTCCTCTCGACCGAACACCCGCTGCAGGAGGCGGCGATCCTGATCGCCTTCATCCTCGTCGCGATCGGCGTGGCGCTGTTCTCGATGGGCGTCGTCTGGCGCGGCTGGTCGGCGCTCGAGCAGAACCTCGAGTCGAGCAGTCAGCTGATGGTGAGGGTGACGATGGTCCTCGTCTTCGGCCTGGTCGGCCTCGCCGGGCACCTGCACCTCGACATCCTGCTCGGCGGCTTCGTCGCCGGGATGATCACCCGGGCGGCCCTGCGCGGCCACGAGGTGGCCGTCTTCGACTCGAAGCTGGCGGCGGTCGGCTTCGGCTTCTTCGTCCCCTTCTTCTTCATCTTCAGCGGCATGAACTTCGACCTGCAGGCGCTCGGCTCGCTCACGGCGATCGCCAAGCTGGTGATGTTCTTCGCCCTCTTCCTGGTCGTGCGCGGGGCGCCGGCGATGCTGCTCTACCGCGACGTGCTCGACGGCGCCGAACGGCGCGCGCTCGCCTTCTACTCCGCCACCGAGCTGCCGCTGGTGGTGGCGATCACCACCCTGGCCCTGGAAGCCGGAAAGATGAAGCCCTCGACCGCGGCCGGCCTGGTCGGCGCGGCGATGCTCTCGACCCTGGTCTACCCCTTCCTCGCCCGCGCCCTGCGCTCGCGCCCGGCGCCGGACCTCGTAGAGTCGAGCGCGTGACGATCCAGCGCCTCGAGCACGTCGGCATCGTGGTCGATGACCTCGCCGCCGCCACGGCCTTCTTCGCCGAGCTCGGGCTGGAGCGGCAGGGCGGCGCCCAGGTGGAGGGCGAGTGGGTCGACCGCATCATCGGCCTCGAGGGAGTCCGGGCCGAGATCGCGATGATGGAGACCCCGGACGGCCACGGTCGGATCGAGCTGGCGAGGTTCCACGCCCCGCTCGCCGAGGGCGGCGAGCCGCAAGCGCCGTCGAACGCTCCGGGCATCCGCCACGTCTCCTTCTCGGTCGACGACCTCGATGCCACCCTCGCCCGCCTGCGTCCCCACGGCGCCGAGCTGGTCGGCGAGGTGCAGCAGTACGGCGACATCTATCGCCTCTGTTACATCCGCGGCCCGGAGGGGATCATCGTCGAGCTGGCGGAACGGCTCGGCTGAGCTTGCGGTTCACCCGCGCCGAGCTGGAGGCCTTCCGCGGTCGTGAGGTCGATGACCTGCTCGGGCCGGGGCTGAAGCTGCTGTTCGTCGGCATCAACCCGGGGCTGTGGACGGCCGCGGTCAGGACGCACTTCGCCCATCCCACCAACCGCTTCTACCCGGCGTTGGCGGCGGCCGGCATCACCGCATATGAGATCGACCGGGTCGCCGGGATGAGCGACGAGGACCGGGCCCACCTGGTGGCGCGGGGCGTCGGCATCACCAACCTGGTGCGACGGGCGACCGCGCGCGCCTCGGAGCTCTCGGCCACGGAGCTGCGCGAGGGCGGCGAGCGCCTGCAGCGGTTCGTCGCCGAGCAGCGGCCCGCGGTCGTCGCGATCGCCGGCGTCACCGCCTACCGCGACGCCTTCGGCGAGCGCGGCGCGGCCCTGGGCCGCCAACCCGACACGCTCGACAGCGCCGCCCGCTGGTCCGGCGCGGTGCTCTGGGTGGTCCCCAACCCGAGCGGCCTCAACGCCCACGAGACCGTCACGACGCTCGCCGCCGCCTACGCCGCCCCGGCGGCCGAGGCCGGCGTGATCGGCTCGGCCCGCGACCTGACGCGACGAGGCGCGAGATAGCGCTAATCACCTGATAATTGAGCTAATCAAACGCCAAATTAGCTCAATTATGCGACTATTAGCTCCATGCGGAGCTTCGTCGATCTCGACAAGACCTTTGGATCGCAACCCCGCGCACTCGGTGCCGTTCTCGCCCGGATCGACACGGGGAGGGGGCGGGAGCGCCTTTTCGAGGATCAGCGCCCTGAGCTATTGAGCCAACTCGCGGAGCACGCCCGAATCGCTTCGATCACCGCGTCCAACGCAATCGAGGGCGTGGTCGTCGACAGCGACCGCGCTGAGCGGATCGCGGAGGGCGCCCATCGTTACCGCAACCGAAACGAGCGCGAGTTCGCCGGCTATCGCGATGCGATCGACATGCTGATGAGACTGGACAGCTACGAGGAGCTGGGCGTTCCCTTCGTCCTCCACCTCCACCGCCTGCTCTTTCAGTACACCGACGGCAATGGCGGGAGCCTGAAGAGAGACCAGAACCTGATCGTCTCCTATGAGGACGGTCGCAAAGAGGTGATCTTTACGCCGACCCCGCCCGAGCAGACCGAGTTTGCGCTGAGCGAGCTCCTGGTCCGCTACGGCGAGGCAAAGGCCGAAGGGCGCACTCATCCCCTGATCCTGATCGGGGCTCTCGTCCTCGATTTCCTCGCGATTCACCCGGTCGCCGACGGCAACGGACGCCTCGCTCGGCTGCTCACCACCCACGAGCTGCTCGCCCAGGGCTACCGGGTCGCGCGCTACGTCAGCCTCGAGCAGCGGATCTTCGAGTCCAAGAACACCTACTACAAGGCGCTCTATGACTCTCAGCGCAGCTGGCACGAGGGAGAGCAGGATGTCTGGCCGTGGATCACTTACCTGGCGCGCGTCCTTGCTTCCGCATATGACGACTTCGAGCAAGAGGTCGCTGCCGCCGGCCGGCAGACCGGCAGCAAGCAGGAGAGGGTCCGCGACCACATCCTCAACGAGGCCCCGGCTCGGTTCAGGCGGCGCGACGTCGAGCGGGCGCTGCCCGGCATCAGCCTCGCGACGATTCGACTTGTGCTGAGCGAGCTCCGCGACGCCGGTCGGATCAAGGCGGAGGGCTCTGGAGCGGGCGCCCACTGGACGCGGTCCGAATCCGAGCAGAGGGAGGCCGTCAGGCCGTGAGCCGGACCGGCAGGGTCTTCAGCTGGTTGAGGAAGGCCGACTCGACGAAGATCGGCTTGCCGTCGAGGCTCATCTCCGGGTAGCGGGCGAAGGTCTCCTCGATCAGGATCTTCAGCTCGAGCCGGGCCAGCGCCGTGCCGAGGCAGAAGTGGCGGCCGCCGGCGCCGAAGGCCTGGTGCTCGGGGTTGCGGTGGACGTCGAAGCGGTGGGGATCCTCGTAGCGAGTGGCGTCGCGATTCGAGGAGGCGTACCACATCACCACCTTCTCGCCCGCCTTTATCTCCTGGCCGTTGAGCACGGTGTCTTTGGTCGCGGTGCGGCGGAAGTGGGCGAAGGCGGGAAACATCCGCAGCGACTCCTCGACCACGCCGGGAATCAGGCTCGGGTCCTCGACCACGAGCTTGCGCTGGTCGGGGTCTTCGAGCAGCGCCCGCATGCCGCTGCAGTAGGTCGCCTTGGTGCTGTCGTTGCCGGCGGCGACGAGGAGGAAGAAGCCCATCACGATCTCGTGCTCCTCGAGTTTCTGGCCTTCGACCTCGGCGTTGACCAGGACCGTGGTGAGGTCGTCGGTCGGGTTCTCGCGGCGCTCGGCGATCATCTTGCCGCAGCGCTCGAAGACTTCGGCCACCGCCTTCTCGATCACGGCTTCGATGCTGTCGGCGCCTTCCGGGCTGTAGTCGGGGTCGCTTGCCGCCAGGGCCATGTTCATCAGCTCCGCCCAGGTCGCGTCGTCCTCCTCGGGGATTCCCATGAAGCTGCCGATCACCCGCGAGACCGCCGGTTGGGCGACGTCGGTGACGAGGTCGCAGGTCTCGCGGCCCTCGAGCCGGTCGAGCACGTCGACGACGATCTTGCGGATCTCTCCCTCGTGGGCGGCGATCCGCTTCGGCGTGAAGCCGGCCTGGAAGAGGGCCTTGAGGCGGTCGTGCTTGGGCGGGTCCATGCCGATGAACATCGCTCGCGCCAGCTCGATCGGGAAGACCTCGTCGATCGCGACGACGCCGCCGAGTTCGGAGGAGTAGGTCTGCCAGTCGCGGCTGACCGTGTGGACGTCGTCGGCCGTCGTCACCGACCAGAACCCCGCCGCCTCTGGAATTTCGGTGACTTCGGAGGTCCAGTGCACCGGGCAGCGCTCGCGCATCTGCTCGAACAGCGCGTGGGGCGGGCCGTCGACCCAGTGCTTGCGCTCGAGTACCAGCTCGTCCTCGAGGCTTCGCTCCGCCTTCGCGCTCTTCGCTTGGTCGGCCACCGGTGCGGATACTACTGGCCGGCTGGCCAGTTTTGGAAAAACGGCGGACCGGCGCGAACGATTGATCGATTGACCCCCCTATAACGGGGTCAATCGATCAATCGCTACGCTCGCATCGTGACCGCAGAGGAGCTCACCAACCTCGCGCACCTGCGGCGGGCGCGCGACCGGATGGATCGCGAGTACGCGCGGCCACTCGACGTCGCGGCGCTGGCCCGCACCGCGCTGATGTCGAGTGCGCACTTCTCGCGGCAGTTCCGCGCCGCCTACGGGGAGACGCCCTACGGCTACCTGATGACGCGCCGGATCGAGCGGGCGAAGCTGCTGCTGCGGCGCGGCGACATGTCCGTGACCGAGGTCTGCATGGCGGTTGGCTGCGCCTCGCTCGGCTCCTTCAGCGCCCGCTTCACGCAGCTGGTGGGGGAGACGCCGACGGCTTACCGGGCACGCGATCACGGCGCGCTCGCAGGGGTGCCGGGTTGCATCGCCAAGGACGCCACCCGGCCGAGCCGCGAGCCGAGCAGGAATGGACAAACGCCCCTGGCCCTCGCTCCCTAGCCTTGGCGGCATGAACCTCACACTCTCCCAATGCTTCGTTCTAGTCCATGACCCCGACCAGGCGCTCGCCTTCTACCGCGACACGCTCGGCCTCGAGCTGCGCAACGACGTCGCCAAGGGCGAGTTCCGCTGGATCACCGTCGGCGCCGCTGCCCAGCCCGGCGTCGCGATCGTCCTCACCAACTACCTCAACGGCAGTCCCGCCGACCAGGACGCGCTCGCCGCGCTGATCGCCAAGGGCGCCCTCAACGGCGTCCACTTCCACAGCGATGACCTCGACGCAACCTTCGAGAAGGTCGACGCCGCGGGCGCCGAGATCGTGCAGGAGCCGACCGATCAGCCCTGGGGCACGCGCGACTTCGCCCTGCGCGATCCTTCCGGCAACATGATCCGCATCGACCAGCCGCCCGCGCAAGCGTGACCACCCCCGCCGAGCAGATCGACGCGAGGATCCGCGAGCTGGGCGACTGGCGCGGCGAGACACTTGCCCGGCTGCGAGCGCTGATCAAGCAGGCGGTGCCCGAGGTGGTCGAGGAGTGGAAATGGCGCGGCGTCCCGGTCTGGTACAGCGCGGGAATGATCTGCACCGGCGAGACCTACAAGGACAAAGTGAAGCTGACCTTCGCCAAGGGCGCCTCGCTCGACGACCCCTCGGGCCTCTTCAACTCCAGCCTCGAGGGCAACGTCAGGCGCGCGATCGACATCCACGAGGGGGACGAGATCGACGAGAAGGCGTTCGTAGCGCTCGTCAGTGAGGCCGTCGCGTTGAACGAATCCGCGGCGAGATAGCGAACCTTCCGCCCCCGGCGGGGGTCTACAATTTTGCAGCTGCAAAATTCTGCGTTTACGGCCAGGGAATCGAGGGGGATGGCTCAATCGACGGGACCGGGAAGGTGAGGCCCGCCGCGATCACGGCTTGCATTGCCGCCGCGGTCGCCCTCGCCCTCTGCCCGCCCGCGCAGGCGACGATCACCCGCACGGGCACGCTCCACGCGACCGTGGCCGACGACTTTCGCGGTGGCGAGGAGACCACGCGGTACACGCTGGGGTCCGGGGCGCAGAGGACCGTGCTGCGGCCGACCGAGCTGGCGGCGGAAGCGGGCGATCGGGTCACCGTCACGGGCGAGATGCGCAACGACCGGCTCGTCGGCGCGGTCAAGGCGGCGACGGCGAGCCAACCCGCGGCGATTGCGGCGGGGCCGCGCAAGACGGCGGTCCTGCTGATCGACCTCGGCGGTGAATCCGGCGGGCCCTGGTCGCAGGAATCGGCGCGCTCGGAGGTCTTCAGCGGGGCCGGCTCGGTCAACGCCTTCTACGAAGAGGAGTCCTACGGCGCGATCTCCCTGAGCGGCAAGCTGCGCGAAGACGGCGACGTGTTCGGCTGGCTCAACCTCAACGCCTCGACCGCCGGCTGTCCGTACAGCGAATGGCGGAGCAAGGCCAACAAAGCCGCGGCGGACGCCGGGATCGACCTCAGCGGCTACCAGCACCTGATCTACATGTTCCCCTTTCAGGGCCTGCAGGGCGCCTGCAGCTGGTTCGGCATCGCCGGTCTCAACTCCAACTGGCTGATGATCAACGGGGACTTCGGGATGAAAATCGTCGCCCACGAGCTGGGTCACGACCTCGGCCTGCTCCACGCCGGCAGCTGGACGTGCTCCGAAGGCGGCGTCCGCGTCCAGATCAGCGACAACTGCACGGCCTCCGAGTACGGCGACCCGTTCGACGTGATGGGCAGCACCGCGGCCCGGCACAGCAGCGGCTGGAACCTGGCCAAGCTCGGCTTCATCCGGCCGGAAAACGTCGAGACGATCGAATCGTCGGGTAACTACTCGATGCACTCCGCACTGCACCCCACCACCGAACCGACGACCCTGCGCATACCCCGGGAAAGGACCATCGGCGGGGAAGTCACCTCCTGGTACTACCTCGAGATCAGGGAGAAAGGCGGCGTCTTCGAGAATGTCTCGGACCCGTCGACGACGGGGGTCTCGATCCGGGTCGTGCAGCCCGGGAACTCGCCGGAGACCCTGCTGCTCGATGCCAACCCGGCAACCGCCACGTTCGAAGACGCGCCGCTCAAAGCGGGAGAGACCTTCGACAGCGGCGGGCCGGTGCAGATCAAGACGCTCTCCGCGGGCGGCGGCGAAGCGACCGTGTCGATCACGCTCGACGAAGAAGCGCCCACCGCTCCGGCCGGCCTCAGCGCGACCGGGGGTGTGAACGGGGTGCAGCTGGAATGGGGGGCGAGCAGCGACAACACCGGCGTCGATCGCTACCTCGTCTATCGCGACGGCAGCTTCGTCGCCGCCCCCACGGGTACCGGCTACTTCGACTCAGAAGCGGCCGTCGGCGAATACGAATACGTCGTCTACGCCGAAGACGGGAACGGCAACCGCAGCGCCGCCTCGAACCCGGCGACGGCAACGGTCGAAGCCGACGAAGAGCCGCCGAGCGCGCCGACCGGCCTCACCGCGACCGTGGGCCTGGAAGGCGTGCAGCTGGAATGGCAGGCGAGCAGCGACAACCTCGAAGTTGAGCGATACGTCGTCCTTCGCAACGGCAGCCAGACCGGCGACCTCCTTCAACAACAACTTCCTCGACCCGCGCGCCACCGCGGGCGATCTCGAATACGTCGTCTACGCGGAAGACGCGGCCGGAAACCACAGCGACAGCTCCGAACCGGCCTTGCTGACCGTCCCGGCTGTATTCGGCCCGGTCTGCACGGCCGGCACCTGCACCGACGCGGTCCGCTACACCGGCGCGACGACCGCGTGGACGGTGCCGCCCGCTGTCCAGAAAGCCGATTTCACCGTCGAAGGCGCCCGCGGCGGCGGCAGCGGCTTCAACTTCGGCGCCCGCGCCGAAGCGACGCTCGGATCGCTGACGCCGGGGGCGGCGGTGACCCTGAGCCTGGGCGGCGTCGGCGAGGACTACTCCGAAGGGGGCGAGGGCGGTTTCGGCGGCGGCGGGGACGGCACGCTCGGCGGCGGTGGCGGCGGCTTCAGCTCGGTCACGCTCGACTCGACCCTGATGCTGCTCGCCGGCGGTGGGGGCGGCAGGGGGGCGGCCGGCGTCAACGCAGAAGCCGGGACGCAGCCAGGCGGCGGCGGTGGCGGCTACGGGGGAGAGCTTGGCGGCGCCGGGACAAGAGGCGGCGCGACCGAAGCGCTGGGGGCGGCGCTGGGCAGGGGTGAGGGTGGGACGTCGGGCGGCAACGGCGGGCTCGGCGGCGCCGGGGGCGCGGTTACCGGAACCAGCAGCTGCGCCGGCGGCGCCGGCGGCGGCGGGGAAGGAGCGGCCGGGACGGACCTCAGTGGCGGCGGTGGCGCCACCGGCGCCGGTGGCGGTGGGGGAGGCGGCTACGTCGGCGGCGGCCAGGGCGGCGGCGGCGCCGGCGACGCATGCGGAGACGCGGCGGGTGCCGGCGGCGGTGGTGGTGGGTCCAGCTACGCCGCACCCGGGCTCTCGGCCGCGTTCAGCGCCGGCGTCCGCAGCGGCGCCGGCCAGGCGTCGATTTCCTACCCGAACCCGGTCAAAGCGGTGAGCCACAAATACCTGACCTCGCCGGATCGGCAGCTCGCCGTGCCGGCCGCCTCCGGCGTGCTCTCGGGCGTTTCACAGCCGAGCGGCGTCCAGCCCTCGGCAGGTGTTGCTACTCCGCCCGCCCACGGTTCCCTGGCGATCGAAGCCGACGGGTCGTTCACCTATACGCCCGCTCCCGGCTACTTCGGCGCCGACTCCTTTACGTACCGGGCCACAGATACCGCGGGGAGCTACGCGACCGCCCAGGTGACCCTGACCGTCGCCGCGCCCCCGTCGGCGCTGATCTCCACCCCGGCCGCGGCCGGCACCTACGAGGTCGGGCAGCCGGTCTCGACCGCCTTCTCCTGCAGCGAGGGAGCGGGCGGCTCGGGCCTGCTCTCCTGCACCGACTCCGCTGGGGTCAAAACCGTGAGCGGGGGCTCCGGGCAGCTCGACACCTCGGCGGCGGGGAGCCACGTGTACTCGGTGACCGCGGTCTCCAAAGACGGCCTGACCGAAAGCAGGTCGATCGACTACACGGTCGTGCCGAAGCCCGTGCTGCCGAATCCGCCCGCAAGCCTGCCCGGCGACCCGGCGCCCTCGCCGTCCGGGATCGACCTCTCGCTCCGAATCGAGACCAGGTCGCTGCGCGAACTGCTGCGGACCCGGAAGCTGGCCGTCGCCGTAACGGTCAACCGGGCCGCGAAGGTGAGGCTGAGGGGGAGCGCGAAGCTGTTCAGGAGCAAGACGGTCCGCTTCTTCGGCGCGGAACAGAGAGTGCTGACACTGAGTCTCTCGGGCAAGGGTCGCAAGGCGGTTCGAGGCCTTTCCAGGTTGAAGCTCGTGGTTGTCGGCAGGGCAAAGGGCGCCCCCGGCGAAGCGGTCAAGAGGATGGTGGCCTTGATCCTGCGATCTAACGCCAGCCGAGTCGCTCGGCCCAGGCGCGGCTGCCACCGTGACGGCGCACGGCTTCATAGAGCGCGAGGCTGTTAGCGCGGCGGAACTCCTCGACGCTCGGCCAGTCCTCCCGCTCCCCCCAGAGATTGCGCAACTCGGACTCGATTCGGTCATCGGTCCAAGTTCGCTTTCGGCCGCGCCGCTCGCCCTTCGCCGGTGATCGCAGGCGGTAGCGCGCCGCCGCCCCCTTTCCACGTCGCACGATCAGTCGCTTCTCTTCGAGATTGCGCAGGTCGCGGCCGGCGCTGCTGCGGCCGACCTTGGCCAAGCGCTCGTAGTCGGCGCGGCGAAACTCGACGAGCGAGTTGAGCTTCAGTTGCAGCAGCCCCCGCTCCTGGCTTGGGTTGAGCTCAATGGCAACGCTTGAACCGAGGCCGAGCGCCTGCAGCTCCGCGATCCGGTTGGCGACCCTCTCGTACTCGGTGGCCAGGCCGGCGAGGAAGTACTCGAGCCAGGTATTCATGTTGAGGGTTTCGTCTCGCACTGAGCGCAGGGCGGCGTAGTAGGCCGCGCGGTCCTCGGCGTAGTGGCGCTCGAAGGAGAAGAGGCGCCGTGAGATGAAGCCGAGTCGCATCAGGATCGCTGCGCTGAGGAGGCGGGCGACGCGGCCGTTGCCGTCCGCGAAGGGGTGGATATCGGTCAGCGCGTAATGGGCGACTCCGGCGATGACCGGGGGTGGGAAGGCGACGGGACGGTCCTCGCGCTCGGCGATCCAGCTGCACAGTCCGGCTATCCGATCGGGCACCTCCGTGGGGGGCGGTCCCTCGTGCATCACCCTGCCTGTTGTGCGATCGACGATCTGGGCGATCCCGTCGCGCCATGCACCCTCGTGGCGGGGTTTGAAATGCGGGCCCTCTTCCGAGCCGAGCCCATCGGTCGTCTTCCTGTGCAGCTTGAGAATCGTCGCCGGTGCGATCTCGATCCCACCTCGTTCGGCCAGCCGGTCGAGGTAGCGGAGCGCTTCGACGTAGTTGACCAACTCGATCTTGGCCTTGGTATCCGGGTCCAACGCCCCCCGCGCGGCCCGCTCGGCCTCGATGATCGGCAGCTCGTTGCCCTCGATCAGGGTTGAGTAGTGGACGGTCTCCGCTAGCGCCGAGACCCGCAGCTCATCTTCGACCGCCGGTCGGATCTCTGAAGCATCCACCCGGGCCTGGGCGGCGGCGATCCTGGTCAGCGCGGCGGTGGCCTCGGGGGTGTAGCGGTTGAAGCTGGCCTGTAGTGCGTATCTATCTGTCTTGGTTGGCATGGATGCAACTGGGAGGTGTGTTCATCGATCCAATATCGGCGAATAGCGGTAGCTAGAACTGATAACTATACGCATAATAGTCTACCATGCAGATTAAGCTCTTAAACTGCTCTATAGAAGGAAAAAGTCACACATTTTCCCCCTTTTTGAAGAAAAATCTACCCATCAAAGGCATATATATTTGTGCTGTATTCGGTGCAAATCTGTCACGAGGCTGCTTGACTGGTTTCGCCTTGAATTCGTATCTGCACGAGTGCTTCCCGGCCTTGACGGAGAGCCTTCCGCACCTGGCGCTCTCCGAGCGCCCGACGCCGGTGCGCGAGCTGCCGGGCCTCGGCATCTGGGTGAAGGAAGACGGGCGCTTCGGCTCCGGCGGCTGGGGCGGCAACAAGGTGCGCAAGCTCGAGTGGCTGATCCCCGACGCCAAGCGCCGCGGCCGTCGATCGATCCTCACCTTCGGCGGCCTTGGCACCAACTGGGGGCTGGCAACGGCGCTGTACGGGCGCGAACACGGGCTTGCGACGGCGCTGGCGCTGGTCGACCAGCCGATTGACGATCACGTCCGCGCCCAGCTCGCCCGGCTCGAGACCTCGGGGGCGCGGATCCACCGCACCCACACGAAGGCGCGCACGGTGGCGATGCTGCCCTGGCTGCTCGCCCGCAACGCCCGCGGCGGCCGGCCTCCGTACCTGCTGCCGGCCGGTGGTTCCTCGCCGGTTGGCGTGCTCGGCTACGTCGAGGCGGCGCTGGAGATCGCGGCCCAGGTCGAGGAGGGCTCGCTGCCCGAGCCGGCGACCGCGGTGGTGCCGGTCGGCACCGGCGGCACCGCGGCCGGGCTGGCGCTGGGCTTCCAGATCGCCGGCCTGCGCACGCGCTTGGTCGGGGTCGTGGTCAACGACCAACTGCGCCTCGATCCGAAGGTGGTCGCCCGTCTCGCGCGGCGCAGTGCCGCGTTGCTCGAGCGCCGCGGGGCGCGCCTCGGCTCGCTGCGGCTCGAGCCCGCCATGCTCGACCTCACCCGCGAGCAGATCGGCGCCGGCTACGGACACCCGACCGAGGCCGCCGCCCGGGCGACCGCCCTCGCCGCCAAGGAGGGCCTGGCGCTCGACCCCGTCTACAGCGCCAAGGCGATGGCCGGCCTACTGGCGCTGCGCACCGCCGATCGGCTTGCCGAGCCGGCGCTGTTCGTCCACACCGACGGCCCGCGCTGAGCCGGGCGCGGTCTCGCGTCCCTACGAGGCGGAGGGCGCCGGCAGCAGGCGCGAGCGCAGGAGCATGGTCGTCGTTTGCACGACGAGCGCCGCCGCCGTGGCGAGGCCGAACGCGGCGGCCGTCCCCAGCTCGGGCAGGGCGAGGGCAAGCGCGAAGCAGAAGGCGGCAAAGCCGTAGAACCCGTAGAGGAAGTTGCGCAGCAGGACATTGACCTGGGCAGCGCCGCCGTGCGCGTGGGTGAATACGGCGAGGACACTGGTGATGACCGGGAAGGGGGCGAGGAGGCCGCTCAGGTGAGGCCCGAGCGCGCCGGACACCGCGGTCAGCGTCAGCACGAGCGCAAGTGCCGCGCCGGTGCGGGCGGGGAGTTGCCCACCAGGGCGGCGGGGTCGCCGCCGGCGGTGAGGCGGGCGCCGGCGGCAGCAGCGCCAGGCCGAGGGCGAAGCCGGCGCCGACCAGGAGCAGCGAGAGCGCCGGGGGCGGCGTGAGCGGGCTGAGAACGGCGACGCCGAGCAGGAACGCCGCCCAGCCGCAGAGCAGGCTCGCCGGCGGTCCGGCCTCGACCGCGATCCGGCCGTAGGCGACCACGAAGGCGGTCAGGGCGGCGAGCCCGAGCAGGGTGCCGGCGGCGGCACCGGCGCCGAAATCGCGACCGTGGAGGAGGGTCTCGACCAGCAGGATCGGACCGGCCACGACGGGCAGGCCGCCGAGCACCCCGGCGACGGCCACTCCCCAGCGGCGTCCCGCCAGGGAGACGAAGAGCACGCACAACGGCGCGAGGAGGATCTTCGCCGCAAGCAGCGTCACCGCGGCAGGCTCGCAGATCGGGACTCGAGTCATTGATTAAGAAAAACTGAGTATTTTGAATAAACCGATCGCCGTGTTAGCTTGCGGCCCAACCGGCCGGGCGGGGAACCCGGCCATCTCGCGGGAGGAGTGTCAAATGAAGTGGAGTCGCATTGCCGCAGTCCTGTGCGTGGTCGGTGTCTTCGCCGCCTTTGCGAGCTCGGCCTGGGCCACCAAGTACGTCGCCCTGGGGGACTCGTACTCGTCGGGGACGGGGACCCGCACCTTCTACGAATCGAAATGCCAGCGCTCGGTCTACGCCTACCCCTACCTGCTGCACGAAGCGCACTCGAGCTGGACCTTCGTCGACGCCGCCTGTTCGGGGGCGACGACGGCGGACATCCTCAACACCCAGATCGCCAGCGTCAGCTCCGACACCAACTGGGTCAGCTACACGATCGGCGGCAACGACGCCGGCTTCTCCAGCGTGATCACCGAATGCGCCCTGCCCTGGTGGGCCTCGAACTGCAACGGGGCGATCAACAAAGCCCAGAGCTACATCAAAAACACGCTGCCGGGCCGGCTCGACCTGGTCAACAACGCGATCAAGTCAGACGCGCCGAGCGCGCAGGTGGTCGCGCTCGACTACCCGCGCCTGTTCAACGGCGAAGACTGCAACGCGTTCACCTTCTTCAGCCCCAGTGAGGAGACGCGGCTGAACGAAACTGCCGACCAGCTGAAGACCGTGATCAGCGAAGCGGCGACCCGAGCGGGCTCGAACTTCCACTTCGGCAACGTGATCCCGCCCTTCATCGGCCACGCCGTCTGCGACGGTGGCAGCGGCTCCTCGACCGAGTGGATCAACGGCCTCTCCAACCCGACGAGCGAAAGCTACCACCCGAAGGTTGCCGGTCACGCCAGCGGCTACTACCCGGTGGTGCACGGGATCACCGGCTGAAGACACGTGGGTATGGCGGCGCCAGGTGCGGCCTGGCGCCGCCCGGTCGTGCCCGCGCCGGCGCCGACTGGCCGAAAATCAACCGCTTTAATCGATTGATTTAAAGGTATGGTCGGGGCGCACTGCTCCACACGATCCTCGACATCGTCAAAACCATCGCTCCCTACTTCATCGTCGGGGCCGTTCTCGTCTTGGCGGGGAGAGGGCTTCGTCGCGTCATTCTCTTTTGGCGCGGCCGCTCTCCGCTGGTCCAGATCGCGGCGTTCAGCTGGGCGGCGGGAGAGGGCGACCGCGAGTCGCTCTGGGTCACCTCGCTCTTTCGCGAGCACCTGAAAAAGCTGCAGTTGGATGGGTTGGACCCGATTCCCGATCGGGCGCCCGGCGCCCCGTTCGTCGAGATCGTCGAAGGGGTCGGGCAGGCAGTCGGGCAGGGGGTGGAATGGGGCCGGGTCATGGGCCGCCTCTACCGCGCCGTGGCGCCCGACTGCGCTTACGAGGCGTGGGCAACGCTGCGACCGCAGGGCGAGGGGGCCGGCTCGATCTCGATCCAGTTGATCAAGCGGGCAGGGGGCAACCGGACGCTGGTCAGCTTCACCTCGGAGGTCGCCCCCTGGGACACCTGCGCGCGGGAAGCCGCGATGGCCGCCGCCGGAGCGCTCTATCCGCATCTGGCCACTCGCTTCAAGGGGCCCTGGGCCGACTGGAAGCAATCGGTCCCACCTGACCTTCTCGGCCTCTACCAGGGCGCCCTGCGAGATGAACAGGACAAGCAGTTCGAGCAGGCGCTGCGGGGGTTCCGCAAGTCCGTGGAAAAAGACCCGCTCAACCCGCAGCTGCGGCTCAAGGTCGCGATGCTCGAGGAACGGCTCGGCCTTCATCTCGACGCCTGGTTCACCTACTGGCTGATCGTCGCCGAGAGCAAGCGCAAGCTCTGGAAGGGCCCCCACAGGAGAACTCGGCTCGTCGCTCTCTACCGGCTCGCGATCCATCTCTGGAATTCGGAGCTGGCGGAGCAATGGGTCGCGCCCGACGTTGAGGATTCCCGTCGCTCACCCGAGGGCAAGCCCTTGCCGCTGCGGACGGAACTGCTGAGCGCCTTGGAGCGCGAGGATGTTTTCACGGGAGACCAGGCCCAGGTCGGGGACGGGGCCAGGCGGGCAAGCGCGCCCAGACTGATGGGCGCGCTTGCCGTCGAAGAGAAGCTGCCCCTGCTCGACCTGATCAAGTCCTTCCGTGCGGGTTACTGCGAGGACGATCGCGCCGAAAAGGTCGCCGAGATTCTTCAGATCGTCAGCCTCAGCCGGCTCGAAGAGCTGAGGAAGCGCGTGTGCCACCGCCGGCCGCTGCGCACCAGGTTGAAACGGAAGGAGCTGCCACGCCTTGCCATCAAGGCCTCGGAGCTGCTGGCGCGGGCGCGGATTGCCCGCAGCATCGAGGACCGTCTGAGGAGTGACTGCCCAGAAAGGGTGAAACGCGGCAATCGGAAGCTCCTAAAGCGCTGGCCCTTCCCCAGTTGGGAGGATAGGCCGCAAGGCAGGACATTGGTCCGGCGGATCCAGGTCTGGCTGGGCGATCGGCGCGAGGACGCCTGGCAGCTCCACTACAACGCCGCCTGCACGATCGCCGTCCAGCTCTCCGATGCCTCGATCCTGAGCGATCGGGGCGAGAAGAACACGCGTCGCTGGACGAAGGCAGCCGTCAGGCAGCTGGAGTCGTTCTCCCACCATGCGGAAAGCCATCGGGTGGCAGCGATGGCGGACTGGATCGCCTTCGAAGACCCGGATCTCGAGGGGCTCTACGAGCAGCCCGAATTCAAGCTCTGGGGGAGCCAGCGCTTCGGCTTCGATCTGCCGGAGGTCCGGCCACCCCGGGATCGGGAGATCGATCGCCACACGGTGCTCATCCTGAAGCGCAGCGCAGCGTCTTTCGCCGCCTCCTGGCGAAGGCGCGCCCGCATGAGGTCGGTGGCGCCGCCGAGCCTGCTCGGTTGGTGGAGGGAGGAGCTGGGAATCTGGGAAGAGCTGAAGAGAACCTGTTCCGAACACCGCGACTGGCATTGCCGGCTCGACGGGCTGGAGTCGCTGGAAGGCTGGAATGCCGCGAACGAGGAGATGACGGTAGATCTCGCCCGCGAGCAACACGACTTCCGCAGCAAACCAACCTCGCTTCCCGACGGACTGCTCGCGGATCTGGACGCGGCGATCGGGTCCAAGGGAAAGGGAGAGGAGACCCTGATTGACTGGATTGCCGATCGCGCCCGTGAGGTGGAAACCGCACACGAGCATCGCCTCCGTGTCTCCTCGGCGGACGGCGCGGTCCTTCCGCGGGTCGAGCGCGATGCGGCGATCAGGGTGTCGACGATCTGGTCATGCCTCGAGGCGAGCTTGGAAACCGCCCTGCGCGACTCCAAGACGCCGGAGTGGAGCTCGCTGCACCGAGCCGGCGCGGCTTCTTCGGCCTCGCCCTAGCGGCAGCCGTCGGGCCAGCGGTTGGGCGCCAGGCCGGCGCCGCGCTCGGCGGTGATCGTGGGGGTGTTGAGCGTCGCGGCGATGTCGGTGCGGTGGATCGCGGCGCGGAGGGCGCTCGCTCGCGAGGTCGGCGCGGTCGACTTGCTCGCCGCCGGGCCGGCGAAGGGCTGCTGGGCCGCGTGGACCAGGCGGACCAGAGCGTGCGGGCCGCCGTATGAGCGCAGAGTCCTCTCCAGGGAGTAGATCGGCACTTCGCGGGCGCCCATCGTCGCCGCCAGGCGGACGTCGTTGAGCAGGGCCGAGAAGCGCCGGTAGGGGCCACGGCCGGCCGAGCCGAGGCTGATCTGGCCGGCGCTG
The DNA here is from genome assembly GCA_963774405.1 of uncultured Solirubrobacterales bacterium. GTDB lineage: Bacteria > Actinomycetota > Thermoleophilia > Solirubrobacterales > 70-9 > VRUE01. The sequence goes on from CAVZEV010000004.1 coordinate 109,038, forward strand.
CCGAAGTAGCGGCGGGCCGAGCGCAGGTAGGAGGAGACGACGCCGGGGCCGGGGTCGCTGCCCGAGTAGTAGGCGAAGACGCTGCGGTAGGCCTGGAAGTAGAGCTCGTTCCAGGGCGCGTTGGGGACGACGAAGCCGGTCGCGTCCTGGAGCGCCAGGCGGCCGTCTTTGAGGTCGTCGAGCACGGACGGCGCGGGCGCGGCGGTGATCTTGACCCGGTGGTGTTTGGCCCAGCGCACGATGCGGGCGTAGCCGTGCCAGGCGGCGCACTGTCCCGCCGGGTCGATCGACTGCTGGAAGAGCGAGGAGAGGGTGGCGTCATCGCCGCCGCCGAGCAGGCTGGCGGTGGTCGCGAAGGGCGTCAGCAGCCGCGGCTCGGGGTCGAGCGCGACGCCGCGCAGGCGGACGTGCTTCTGCCGGGCCCAGCGCACGAGCGAGCGGGTCGCGGCGAACTGCTCGGCGGCGGCCCCTTCCCAGGCCCAGTACCCGTCGCTGTAGGGGATCAGGATCCAGGCCCAGACCGGCACGCCGAGGCGGTTGGCGGTGCGGATGACCTTCAGCGCGTCGTGGCGCTGCGGCTCGCCCGGCGGCACCGGGCCGAAGTCGCGCTCGTAGCGGAGGTTGAAGTAGAGCGGGATCCGATTACGGCGCAGGACCCGCCACAGGTAGGGGGTGTAGGAGTGCAGGTCGCGACGGTCCCAGTAGGTGGCGGGTTCCTTCCAGTCGGTGCCCGGCACGGCCTCGCCCGCCCAGAAGCCGATCGTGGTGTCCGGCCGCGAGAGCGCTGTCGGCGCACCGACCCCGTCCCTGTTGTGAGCGAGCGCGCCCGGCGCCGCCGCCAGCACGAGCGCAGCCAGCGTCGCGATCACTATCCCCGCCCGCGTCATCCCGGCATCGTAGGCTGAGGCGGGTGAAGGCGGCGGGGCGCCTATCTGGCCTTCTCCGACGCGATCCTCGGCCAGAGCAGCGCCGAGCTCGCGCAAGAGCGCCGGCGCACTGCGGTTAGCCGCCCGCCCCGTACTCGCGGTAGGGGTACCACCATTCCTTGCGCTCGATCTTCGACTCCATGTGCACGTGCTTGGTCTCCTGAAAGGCCTCGAGGCCCTCGCGGCCGAGCTCTCGCCCCAGGCCGGACTGCTTGAAGCCGCCGAAGGGGCCGGCGTCGTTGTCGGTCAGCGGGTCGTTGATCCAGACCGTGCCGGCGCGCAGCTCGCGCATGCAGCGGATCGCGCTCTCCAGGTCCGCCGTGTAGACGTTGGCGCCGAGGCCGAACTCGGTGCCGTTGGCGAGCTCGATCGCCTCCTCGAGCGAGGAGACGGGGACGAGCGGCGCGACCGGGCCGAAGGTCTCCTCGGTCAGCAGGGCGCTGTCGGGCGCGGCGCCGGTGACCACGGCGGGGGAGAGGAAGTGGCCGCTCGCCTGGCCGCCGGCGTCGCCGCCGACCAGGACCTCGGCGCCGGCGGACCGCGCCGCGTCGAGCTGCGCGACCACCTTCGCCCGCTGCGGCGCGGAGACCATCGGGCCGATGTCGGTGGCGACCTCGAAGGGGTCGCCGAGGACGAGGCTGCGGGTGTGCTCGACGAAGGCGCTGACGTAGTCGTCGAAGACCTCCTCGGCGACGTAGAAGCGCTCGGCCGAGGTGCAGACCTGGCCGGCGTTGAGGAAGGCGGCCCAGGCGCCGCCGCGGGCGGCGACCTCGAGTTGCGGCGCCACGTCGGCGCAGACGATGAAGGCGTCCTTGCCGCCCATCTCGAGGTTCATCCGCGCCATCCGCTCGGTGCAGGCGGCGGCGACCTTCTTGCCGGTCGCGACCGAGCCGGTGAAGGCGACGCAGTCGACGCCGGGGTGCTCGGCCAGCATCGCGCCGACCTCGCCCGCGCCGGCGAGCAGGCCGACGACCCCGGCCGGCAGGTGCTCGAAGGCGCCGGCCAGCATCAGGGTCGAGAGCGGCGTCAGCTCCGAGGGCTTGCAGACGACGCAGTTGCCGGCCGCCAGCGCCGGGGCGACCTTCCAGGCGAGCAGCAGCAGCGGGTAGTTCCAGGGCACGATGCAGGCGACGACGCCGAGCGGGTCCTTGACCACCATCGCCAGCTGGCTCGACTCGATCGGCGGGATCACGCGGCCGGCGTGGTCGCGGCCGATCTCGGCGTAGTAGTCGAAGGCCGCCGCCGTCCACTCCAGCTCGTCGCGGTTCTCCAGCAGCGGCTTGCCGCCCTCGCCGGTCATCGTCCGCGCCAGCGGCTCGGCCTCGGCGCGCAACCGCCGCGCCACCTCGTGCAGCAGCTCGCAGCGCTCGCCCGCGGTAGTCCGCGCCCAGCCGGGCCAGGCCTCGCGCGCGGCCCTCACCGCCGCCTCGACCTGCTCGGGCGAGGCCGCATCCACCGTGGCGATCGTCTCCGTCGTGAACGGGTTCTCGACCGCGATTGGTTGCCCGGTGCCGCCGACCGCCGTCCCACCGATCAGCAGGCCCGTCGTGTGGTCGCTCCCAGCTGCCATCGGTCAACCAGGCTACCGCTCGCTTCCGGTGCGCCTTTTCCCCGATATACAGGGAAAAGGCGCACCGGGGCAGATGGGGTTGCTACCCCGGCAGGGTCCAGACGGTGATCGGGTGGGCGCGGCCGCGGACCTCGAGCTCGCCGACCAGCTCGAGGTCGCTGTCCTCGCCCTCCAACGCCCGCCGGGTCGATTCGGCGACGTAGAGCTGGTGACCCGACCCTTTGGTCATCCCCTCCAGCCGCGCCGCCGTGTTGGTGGTGTCGCCGATCGCCGTGTACTCGATCCGTCGTTTGGAGCCGACCTGCCCCGACATCACCGGGCCGCTGTTGAGGCCGATCCCGATCGCGAAGCCCCGGCCCATCCCGGCCTCCTCCAGCCACTGGTTGAAGCGCGGCAGGCGCAGGTCAAGCATCTCGCGCGCCGCGGCGAGGGCGCGGTCGGCGTGGTTCGGCTGCTCCAGCGGCGCCCCGAAGACGGCCATGATCCCGTCGCCCATGTAGGCGACCAGGGTGCCGCCGTGGTCCATGATCGCGTCGCTCATCTCCTCCAGGTAGTGGTTGAGCACCTCGATCACGGAGTCGGGGGGCAGTTCCTCGGAGAAGCTGGTGAAGCCGCGCAGATCGCAGAAGAGGACGGTGCCCTCGCGCCGCACGCCGCCCAGGCGCAGGTCCTGGTCGGTGCGAGCGAGCACGTCGTTGACGACGGCGGCGGGGACGAAGCGCGAGAAGGTGTCGTGGACGCGCTGGCGCTCCATCGAGTTGAGCACGTAGTTGACCGCGAGCGCCCCGAGCGCCGAGAGGACCAGGGCTAGCAGCGGGTAGACGAAGGGCAGCACGGTGCCCGCGTCGAAGGCGAGCTGGACGGCAACCGCGTAGAGCAGCCCGAGCCCGAGCGCGACCAGCAGTGCCGGCAGCGGCGAGAGGCGCAGTGTGGCCGCCGCCGGCGCGGCCGCCATCAAGAGGATCAGCATCAGGTCGAGCACCAAGCTGGAGGAGGAGAGCGGGAAGCCGTGCTCGGCGGTCCAGATCGCGTTCGCCTGGATTTCCGGCCCGGCCATCAGCTCGTCGCCGGTGGTCGAGGTCGGGTGCAGGGCCTGCAGCGAGGGCGCCGAGGCGCCGACGACGACCGTCTTGCCGCGGAAGACCGAGTCGGGCACCTGGCCGCGCAGCACGCTCGAGTAGGAGACCTGGCGGAAGGTCTCGGGCGGGCCGCGGAAGTCGATCCAGGCGCTGCCGTCGCCTTCCATCGCGGCCAGGTTGATCGGTTCGCCGGTGGCCGCTTCGGCGGTGACGATGGCGAAGCTGGGCAGGCCGTCGAACTCGTAGTGCATCTTGCGCACGGCGCCGCCGGGGTCGGGCTCGATCACGGTGTTGCCGGCGTGGGCGCCGATTTCGCGCACCACCGATTCGCCGCCGAAGATGCGGCTTTCGCCGTGCGCGTTGACTTCCGTGGTCGAGAGGACGACGCCGCCCGCGCGGGCGATCGATTCGATCAGGGCGTTGTCCTGGCGCGGCACGGTCGGCTCGGTGAACTGGATGTCGACCGCGATCGTCCTGGCCCCCGCCTCGTGCAGCCGGTCGATCACCCGCGCGTGCAGGGAGCGGGGGAAGGGCCACTGGACGCCGAGCCGGCTGAAGGTGCGGTCGTCGACCTTGACGAAGACGATGTCGGCGGGCCGCTCCTGGGTGCCGCGCAGCGAGAAGCGCGCGTCGACGCTGCCCAGCTCCAGCGAGCGCAGCAGCTGGGTGCCGTAGGCGATCAGCCCCAGCCCTGCTGCGAGCAGGGCGACGACCAGCAGCGCCACTTCGCGGCGACGTCGCAGTGAACGGGGTGCACTCACCGGAGTGATTATCTTGCCCGCACGATGAACAGGGCGGCGCAGCAGCTGCGCCTCAGCGTCAGGGCCTTGATGCTCGATTTCGAGAATCGCGACCTCGGGCTGCTCGGCCTGGCCCGTATCGGCGTCTCCTTCGCCACATGGAGCTTCACGATCGCCCTCGGCGTCTACGGCTTCGAGGCCCACGGCGCCGTCGGCGTCGGCCTCGTTGCCCTGGTCCGGCTGCTGCCCGGGGCGCTCGCCTCGCCCTTCGCCGGGCTGATCGCCGACAGCCGCTCGCGGCGCACGGTGCTGCTCGGCAGCGCCCTGGCGATGGCGGCGGTGCTGGCGGGGGCGGCGTTGGCGGCCTCGCTCGGCGCCTCGGCCGGCGTCGTCTTCATCTTCCCGGCGCTCTTCGCCGTGCTCTCCAGCGGCTACGTGCCGGCCGAGTCGGCGATGTTCCCGCTGCTGGCGCGCACGCCGCAGGAGCTCTCGGCCAGCAACGTCAACCACAGCGCGATGGAGAACGCCGGCTTCATCGCCGCTGCGCTCGCCACCGGCTTCCTGCTCACCGCCACCTCGCCCGGCTTCGTCTTCGCCGTCGCCGCGGCGGTGCTGGTCGGGGTGGCCGTCGCCCTGCTGGGCGTGCGGCGCGACTCCCGCCCGCGCTACGCCGAGGACGAGGAGGAGCTCTCCGGCGCCATGCGCGAGGTCACCCTCGGCCTGCGCACCCTCGTCTCCCACCCGGCGGTGCGCCTGGCGGCGCTGACCCTGATCGTGCTGCTGCTCTTCGAGGGCTTCGCCGACGTCATCCTCGTCGTCTTCGCGCTCGAGTTGCTGCACCTGGCCGAGGGCAGCGTCGGCTTCCTCAACGCAAGCTGGGGCCTCGGCTCGCTGGCCGGGGGGGCCTGCCTGGCGCTGCTGCTCGACCGCGGCAAACTGGTGGTGGCGATCGCCGGCGGCAGCCTCGTGCTCGGCGCCGCGGCGGTGCTGCCCGGCGCCTGGCCCGAGCCGGCGCCCCTCTACGTCGCCTGGTTCGGGATCGGGGTCGGCTTCGTCTTCGTCGAGGTGGCGGCCAAAACACTGATGCAGCGCCTCGGCTCCGACGAGACGATGGGGCGGGTGGTGAGCTCGCTGGAATCGGGCCGGCTGGCGGCGATGGGGCTGGGCTCGCTCGGCGCGATCGTCCTGATCGAACTGCTCGACCCGCGCGGCGCTCTGGTCGCCCTCGGCGCCCTGATGCCGGCCTTCGTGATCTTCTGCTGGGCCCGCCTGCGCGCCTATGAGGTCGGCGCCCCGGTCGCCGAGGTTCCCTACCGCCTGCTGCGCGAGAACTCGATCTTCGCGCCGCTGCCGGTGGCCACCGTGGAGCGGCTCAGCCACGATCTCGACCCGCTCGAGGTCGCGGCCGGCGAAGAGGTGATCGTGCAGGGCGAGACCGGCGACCGCTTCTTCCTGATCGAGCAGGGCGAGGTCGAGGTCTTCGAAAACGGGGTCTTCCGCCGCAACGAGGGCCCGGGCGAATCGTTCGGCGAGATCGCCCTGCTGCACGACGTGCCCCGCACCGCGACCGTCCGCACCACGGCGCCGACGCGGCTGCTGGTGCTCGAGCGCGACCAGTTCCTGCTCGCCGTCACCGGCCATCGCCGCAGCCGCCAGGTCGCCGGCAGCGTCGCCGAGGATCGCTGGGGCGCGCTCAGCAGTGCCAGCGGCCGAGACCAGTGACCGGGATGCGGTGCGTCTTGGGGTCGAGCGAGAGCCGGATCAGGCGATCGCAGGTGTAGCGCCCCTGCGCCTCGGTGTGGCGCTGGAGGAAGATCCGGCAGAAGGCGATGTGGGCGCTGTCGCGGCGGCAGTTGAGGACCCCGTTGCGGACGCAGCTGCGGTCGCGCTTGCAGGTGCTCTCGGCGAACCTGGCCGCCTTCTCGCGCGCCGCCGGGATCGAGAGCGTGGCGGCGCCGGCGGCCGGAGCGAGGACCATCAGCGCCGTCGCCAAGAGCGCGAGCTGGGTGGAAAGGCCGCTCAGGCGGCGGCGAGCAGGGCGAGGAGGAAGAGGAAGACCATGTGGAAGCTCTGATCCAGCGCCAGTCGCAGCCCCCCGGGCGGTTGCCCCTGCACGCGCTTGAAGCGGCGCATGTAGGCGTCGAGCAGGCGGCCGTCGTCCTGGATCATGTGCGGCAGCGCGATCAGCGCCGCCACGCCCAGCGCCCAGGCGCCGATGTCGGTCGCCAGCCAAATCAGCGCCGGCACGAAGGCGAGCGTGTAGGTGGCGGTGTGGGCGAGCAGGGCGCGCCGCGATTCCGGGCTCGGCCCGAGGCCGCCGAACTTGTGCGTCGCCTGCCAGTCCGTCTGCAGCAGGAAGTCCCCCACCAGGTGGGAGACCGCGAAGACGGCGAAGACCTCTACCCAGTCCACGGCGGGCAACGTATCGGCTCCATCCCCGGTCCCGTGCCTTGCGCGCCCTCATCAGCGCAGGCGGGGGATCGATGCTTTCGCAATGTAGCGCTGGCCGGGGTGGAGGAAGAGGGTGGTTCCCTTGACGAAGTCGTTGACGGTGACGACGCCTTCGCGAACGGCGAACAGGGTCGAGTTGTCACAGCGATCACGGACCAGCCAGACGGTGCCGCGCACGGTCGCCGAGCCGTAGTTGCCGGAGGTCTTGTAGTTGCCTTTGCCGCTGCCCCAGAGCTTGCGGCCGCCGCCCGAGCTCCTGCGCAGGGCGATGCGGCCGCCTCGCTTCGAGCGCCCGGCCGATTTGCGCTTCTCGCATTTGAGCTTGCCGGCCAGCTTCAGTTCGGTCTCGCCGGGGCTCTGGCCGACGGCGAAGGTGCCGCCCCAGAAGTAGGCCGACTCGAGGCCTTCTTCGCCGAGCTTCGCCGCGGTCAGGTTGACGACGCCGTTGCCGGTGTCGACCAGGCAGCCGAGCGGCACCTGCTTGGGGGCGTTGAGCGGCACGAAGCCGCTGTCGCCCGGGCACTTCGTCCTGACGCTGCCACCGGCCGGTTCGAGGTTGACGTTGACGCCGGCGACCGGAGCGGGGAGCCCGGTGTCCTGTGGCGCCGCCGCGGCCTGCGCGGGGGCGGGCGGCAGCGGCGCGACGACCAGCGTCACTTCTTCTACGGCATCGGCAGTGACGCCGTTGGCGGCAGCGACCGTGAACTGGAAGCTGCCCGCTTCGCTCGGCACCCCGATCAGCTCGCCGTTGGGGGTGAGTTCGAGCCCGGCCGGGAGTTTTCCGGCGGCGAGCGAGAAGACCGGCCCGGGGGCCTGCGGCGTGGTTTCGAAGCGGTGGTCGTAGGGCGAGCCCACTTTCGCTTCGGCGAGCGGGGAGGGGAGCATCAGCGGCTGCACCTGGCCGGCGCCGTTGTCGCCCCAGCACTCGATCGCACCGCCGGACCCCGTGGCGCAGCTGTGGGTTCCACCGGCGCTGACCGCGAGGAACGTCCCGCCGGGGACTTCGTCCAGCTGCCCGGCCGAGTCGTCGCCCCAGCAGGCGAGCGTGCCGTCGGCGCGGATCGCGCAGCTGTGCGAGGCCCCGGCGGAGACGGAGACGAACTCGCCGCTCGGCAGGCCGTCCAGCTGCCCGGCCGAGTCATCGCCCCAGCAGCTCAGCTCGCCGGCGGTGCCGACCGCGCAGGTGTGGGAGCCGCCGGCGGCGACCGAGATGAACTTCGGCGGCGGGGGCGGATCGTCCGGCGGGTGGTGATGGTGATGGTGGAAATACCACCACCAGAAGGGATGCAGCGGGACGCTCTCCTCCTCTTCGGGGGGTTCGTAGAGCTGCCCGCCCGAGTCGTCGCCCCAACAGGCCAGCGTGCCGTCGGTGCGGATCGCGCAGGTATGCGAGCCGCCGGCCGAGAGCGAGCGGAAGGCCCCGCCGGGAACTCCGTCCAACTGCCCGGCCGAGTCATCGCCCCAACAGGCCAAGGCCCCGTCGTCGCGGATCGCGCAGGTATGGGTGCCGCCGGCGGCGACGGCGAGGAAGGCCCCGCCGGGGACTTCGTCCAACTGCCCGGCCGAGTCGTCGCCCCAGCAAGCGAGTGTGCCGTCGGTGCGGATCGCGCAGGTATGCGAGCCGCCGGCCGAGAGCGAGCGGAAGGCCCCGCCGGGAACTCCGTCCAACTGCCCGGCCGAGTCATCGCCCCAACAGGCCAAGGTCGCCGTCGTCGCGGATCGCGCAGCTATGGGAGCCACCGGCCGCGACCTGCGCGGAGCCCGGCAGCGGCGAGGCCGTCGAAGCCGCCGGCAAGCACAGGGCAGCAAAGACAACGGCGAGTCCAGCAAGACGGACTATCGAGTGAAACACAAAAGAACCTCGTCTCAGGGAACGGCCAGGCTACACGAATGTTGGATCAGAATCCTCAACTGATGTCGTAGATCAACGTTCCTCAGGTACGGTCCCTTGCGTGAGGAAGCGCGGTCTCGTCCCCCTGCTCGCGACGCTCTGCATGCTGGCGATCTCGGCACCTGCCCAAGCCGCGATCGGCGATATCGATGGGCAGTCGTGCATCTCCAAGGAAGGCGTCGGCGGCTGTGCCGTGCTGCCGCAGCCGGACATGCTCGAAGACGCGCACGGCGTGGTCGTCTCCCCTGACGGCGCCGACGTTTACGTTGGCGCAGGAGCCGGCGTCGCTCATTTCCGTCGCGCCTTGGATGGTTCGCTGACCTACGCGAACTGCGTCGACGTCAGCAGCTCGGTGCTGAGCCAGTGCCCGACCGCGGCGCCGCCGGACGGTGCCAACTCCCTCTCCTTGAACGCGATCGACCTGGCGATCTCCCCGGACGGCAAATTCCTCTACGCGGTGTCCTGGTACAAAGCGCTGGACTGGTGGACACGCGACCCGAGCACCGGTGACCTCACCTGGGGTGGTTGTCGCGACGGCGCCTCGGACTCGGCGACCAACGGTCACTGCGGGACGGCGACAAAATTCTCGGAAGGCAACTTCCCGGCCGGGGCGATGCAATACAGCCACGGCATCTCGATAACTCCCGACGGGAAAACGATCTACATCGCCGATCAGACCGGCGGCCTGTTGCAGGCTCAGCGCAACGTAACCACCGGTGTGCCGACCCCGACCGACTGCTTCAACACGGTCGGAAGTGCCCTGCCCGAATGCACGACGACGGCCGCCGACGTGCCGATGGCGCTGACCTCGGTCGACGTGGCCTCGAACAGCCGCGACGTCTACGTGCGCTCGATCTCTCCGGCCGGGATCACCCAGTTCAGCCGCACGTCGGGGAGCAACACGTCGTTCATCAGTTGCGTCGCCGCCGGCTCGCCGAGCGCCTCCTGCGTGACCGCGGCTCCGTACCCGGTCTTCTCCTACTCGGGCTCGCTCGGGGTGGCGGGCAACACGCTCTTCTCGGAGGGCGGCAACTACGCCCCGGTGAGCGGCACCGTAGGTCGCTTCAACCGCCGCGCCAACGGCACCCTTGAATACGAAAGCTGCGCCACCACGGAATCCTCTCCGGGCCCGTGCTCGGTGCTGCCGGCGCAAACGCTGGAGGGCAGCATCGGCAGGCTCTTGGTCAGCCCCGACGCGAGCAGCGTCTACCTCCTCCAGGGTGGCACGGAAGAGCGCGCCCTCACCCGCCTCGATGGTTCCCTCGGGTTTGCCTCCTGCCTCAGCGATACGGGCGTGGCCGCCTGCTCGGCGCCGCCTCTACCGGCTGCATTCGGCAAGCCGTCGGGCCAGATGGTGCTCAGCCCCGATGGCAAGCAGATCTACCAGACCGCTGAAGACACGCTCAACATCTACGACGTCGCCGGGCCGCCCAGTGTTTCGGTGAATCCTCCCGCTCCTCCCGGTGAAGGGCCACCGCCCGTGAAAATTGCCAAGCGCCCAAAGATCCTCTCGGCCAAGCCCGGCAAGAAAGGCCGCTACATCGTCAAGGTCAAGGTCGGGCAGGCGGGAAAGATCACCGCGAAGCTGACCGGCAAGCTGAAGCCGAAGGGCAAGGCGGTCAAGCTCGGCAAGGTGGTGAGGAAGCGCGCCGCCAGGGCCGGTACCTACGCGCTGACGCTGAAGCCGCCGAAAGCGGCGCGCGAAGCAAAGGTCAAGGCGAAGCTCCTCGTGATCCTGGCGCCGAAGGGCTACGAGCCGGCGCAGGCGAGCAAAAGCTTCAGGCTGAGGTAGCCGCCGACCACTCCGTCTGCTTCAATCGGATCACCAGAGAAAGGAGGTGGTCCTAACTTGATTCACATGCTTAATGGGACTCTGGAGGTGCAGGGCCGCTAGGCGCCGCACTGTTTCGGGGCGCCCGGTGGAATCCACCCCGGGCACCGGCGAGCAGGGAATGCCGGGCTTTGTCCCACCCGGACGCTGCTTTCCTGCTCGTTCAAGCACCTCGCCAGGGCCGCCTTCGGGCGGCCCTGGCGCTTTCGACGACCGGAGGAACCGTGATCACCAAGACCGACTTCATAGGCATCCCCTCGACCGACGCCGAGCGCTCGCGGCGCTTCTATATAGAGACGCTGGGCCTGCGCCCGGACGAGCGCGGCCGCTTCGAATTCTGGGCGGGGGAGACCTGCTTCGCGATCTGGGAGCCGGGCAAGATGGGCAGGGAGTTCGCGCCGCAGAAAAACGCCCACCCGGCGCTGCACGTCGAGGACATCGCCGCGGCGCGGGCGGGGCTCGAGGCCAAGGGGGTCGAGTTCGACGGCGAGACCTTCGACACCGGCGTCTGCCAGATGGCCTTCTTCACCGACCCCGACGGCAACGACCTGATGCTGCACCACCGCTACGCGCCCTACGGCGACCCGGAGTAGCCGTGCAGACGCCGCGAACGAAGCTGCGCCGCAAGCCGAAGCGGGGCTCGCACGAGCGCGAGGTGATCGAGGCGATCTTCGACGAGGCGCTGGTCTCCCACCTCGGCCTGATCGACGACGGCCTGCCGGTGGTGATCCCGACCCTGCACGTGCGAGTCGGGTCCAAGGTCTACCTGCACGGCTCGGCCGCCAGCCGTGCGCTGCGCCAGTCCGAGGGGGCCGAGGTCTGCCTCACCGCCACCCTCGTCGACGGCCTGGTGCTTGCCCGAGCCGCGATGCACCACTCGGCCAACTACCGCTCGGCGATGCTCTTCGGCGAAGGCCGGCTGGTCGACGACGAGGAGGAGAAGATCGCCGTGCTCGAGGCGCTGGTGGAAAAGATCGTGCCCGGGCGCTGGGGCGACGCGCGCGTCCCCAACGCCAAGGAGCTGCGCGCGACCTCGCTCGTGCGCGTGCCGCTGCACGAGGCCTCGGCCAAGATCCGCACCGGGCCGCCGATCGACGACGCCGAGGACATGGAGCTGCCGGTCTGGGCCGGGGTGGTCGGCCCGCGCACGGTCGCCGAGCCGCCCGAGCCCGACGCGATGCTCGCGGCCGGCATCGAGCCGCCCGAGTACCTGGGCGAGCTGTTGCGCGACCGGGCAGGGGCGGCGCCCGGCGGGTCGAACCAGCCAGCATGAACAGAAAGCTCGATGTAGGCGGCACCCTCAGTCAGGTCTTCTCCACCTATGGCCAGCAGGCCGGCGTGCTTCTGCCGCTTGCCTTCGGCCTCTACCTGCTGGTGGCGATCGTCACCGGCCTCTTTGCCGGCAACTTCCTGCTCGGGCTGATCGCGATCGGCGTCGGCGTGATCGCGGGGACGCTCTACCAGGGCATGGTGGTGAGCCTCGTCCGCGACGTCCAGGACGGCCGCCGCGACTCCTCGGTCGGCCAGTTGGTCGAAGAGACCTGGCCGGTGGTCCTGCCGCTGATCGGCGCCGGCATCCTCGCCGGCATCGGCATCGCGATCGGCCTGATCATCCTCATCGTCCCGGGCCTGATCCTGCTGACGATCTGGTCGGTGATCGCGCCCGTGATCGTGGTCGAGCGCAGCGGCGCGATCGACGCCTTCGGCCGCTCCCGCGCCCTGGTCAAGGGCAACGGCTGGCAGGTCTTCGGCGTCATCTTCGTCGTCTTCCTGATCTCCGGAATCGCCAGCTTCGTGCTGCAGGCGATCGGGGTCGGCATCTCCGACACCTTCCTCATGCGGGCGCTCTTCAGCCTGATCGCCTCGACCCTGACCGCGCCGATCGGCGCGCTCGCGGCCTCGACGATCTACTTCAACCTGATTGCGCTGAAGGGCTCGGAGCCGGCGGGAGACGCTCCGGGCGAGGCGCCGTTGCCGCCCGCGCCCGCCTAACGGCGGAGTCTGAGAGCCAGATCACGGTTGGCTGACCAGCCGGCATGCGAGAATGACCCCGGTTTGACCGCGAACGGGGAATCCATCGAGCACCTCGACGTGCTGATCGTCGGCGCCGGGCTCTCCGGCGTCGGCGCCGCGCACCACCTGCAGGAGGCCTTCCCCGGCCGCAGCTACGCGATCCTCGAGGCGCGCGAGGAGCTGGGGGGAAGCTGGACCTCTTCCGCTATCCCGGCATCCGCTCGGACTCCGACATGCACACCCTGGGCTACCGCTTCAAGCCCTGGACCGCGGCGAAGTCGATCAGCGACGGCGAGGCGATCCTCGACTACGTGCGCGAGACGGCGCGCGAGGGCGGGATCGACGCCAAGATCCGCTTTCGCCACCGCGTCGTGCGGGCCGAGTGGTCGAGCGAGGAGGCGCTCTGGCGGGTCGAGGCCGAACGGGTCGAGACGGGCGAGAGCGTGCGGTTGACCTGCTCCTACCTTTGGGTCTGCAGCGGCTACTACCGCTACGACGAAGGCTTCACCCCCGAGTTCCCCGGCGCTGAGGACTTCAAGGGAGAGATCGTCCACCCCCAGCACTGGCCCGCCGAGCTCGACTACAGCGGCAAGCGGGTGGTCGTGATCGGCAGTGGCGCCACCGCCGTGACGCTGGTCCCGGCGATGGCCGAGCAGGCCGCCCACGTGACCATGCTGCAACGCTCGCCGACCTACATCGCCTCGCTGCCCGCCGAAGACCCGATCGCCAACGGGCTGCGCAAGCGCCTGCCCGAGAAGGCCGTCTACACGATCGTGCGCTGGAAGAACGTGCTGGTCCAGTCGCTCTTCTACCAACTCAGCCGCCGCCGCCCGAAGCTGGTCAAAAAGCTCGTGCGGCGCGGGGTCGAACGGGCGCTGCCGGCCGGCTACGACATCGACAAGCACTTCAAGCCGAAGTACAACCCCTGGGACCAGCGCATGTGCCTGGTCCCCAACGGCGACCTCTTCAAGGCGATCCGCGACGGCAAGGCGACGGTCGTCACCGACACGATCGAGCGCTTCACCGAGGACGGGATCAGGCTCAATTCCGGCGAGCAGCTGGAGGCCGACGTGATCGTCACCGCGACCGGGCTCAACCTGCTCTTCCTCGGCGGCATGGAGCTGGTCGTCGACGGCGAGCCGGTCGACATCGCCAAGAAGATGGCCTACAAGGGGATGATGCTGAGCGGCGTGCCCAACTGCGCCTTCACCGTCGGCTACACCAACGCCTCCTGGACGCTGAAGGCCGACCTCACCTCCGAATACGTCTGCCGGGTGCTCGCCCACATGGATTCCCACGGCTACCGCAAAAGCGTGCCCGAGCTCTCCGACCCCAGCGTCACCGAGATGCCCCTGCTCGACTTCACCTCCGGCTACGTGCAGCGCTCGCTCCACGAATTCCCCAAACAGGGCTCGAAGGAGCCCTGGAAGCTGCGCCAGAACTACGTGCTCGACATCAGGACGATCCGCCGCGGCCCGGTCGACGACGGCGCGATGCGCTTCTCCAACCCCGCTGCGGCGTCGAGCCGCGAGCAGGGCCCTGCTTAGCTGCCGGACCACGCGGATTTGGTGAAGCGAGAGTTGACCCACCTGTAGGTGGGTGAAGTCTCGCTTCGTTACGGCAGGATCGCGACCGCGCGGCCGGGTGCCCCGCTGGCGACCTCGATCTTCAGCGGCAGGAAGACGAAGGAGGCGCCGCGGGGCGGCAGGCGGTCGAGGTTGGTCAGCCCCTCGATGAAGGCCATGCCGCGGCTGAGCCCGGCCCGGTGCACTTCGTTGCCCTCCTCGGCCGAGCCGATGCTGGGAGCGTCGATGCCGATCGTGGTGACGCCGCGCTCGTGCAGGAAGATCGCCGCGTCGGGCTCGGGCGCGGGCCAGGCGGGGCGGGATTGAAGCACCACCGGCTCGTGCAGGAAGGCGCGGCCCGCCTCGCCCTTTACGTAGTGCCTGGACCAGCCGGTCAGCAGCAGCACGACCTCGCCCGCCTCGAAGCGCCCGTGCTCGGCCTCCCAGGCCTCCAGGTGGGCGACGGTGATCGCCGGACTGGCGCCGTTCTCGGCTTCGCCGTCGAGGTGACGGACGTCGACGACCGCGGCCGGCCCGATCAGCTTCGAGAGGTCGATCGCCTCGGAGCTGTCTCCGTCCCGGAAGTAGTGGGAGGCCGCGTCGACGTGGGTACCGGCGTGCTCGTCGAGGATGAAGAAGTGGGTCACGTAGGGCCCGAGCGAGCAGGTGCAGGCGCCGGTCGGCAGCTCCTCCTCGTCGAACCAGCTCCAGTTCTTGTGCGCGAACGGCATGTGCTCCGGCCAGGTCACCGGCAGGTGCTCGGAGAGCATCACCGAGAGGTCGACGATCTTCTCGGCTGTGGCGTCGATCGGGGGCATCATCGGCGTGGAGGCTGGGGCAGCGGTGCTTGCGTTCCGGCATGGCTGCGCAGCCCGCGCGCGGGGGCCACCGCACCGCGAGCTGCCGAGGAAGCGAATTCGGCCGTGTTGCAACCGTCGAACAGCGCCCAGCCGCTGACGAAGTCTTCGGGATAGGTGACGTCGAGAGCGGTGGTGGGGAACGTTTCCGGCGTCCCTTCGTTTTCGAACTGAAAGAGGTAGCCATAGGGCCCTTCGGGTTCGCCGTACTCGGTGAGAGGCGCCTCGAAGAGACAGCTGAGCGATGAGTTCACCTTGCCGATCGCGGTGGCCTGCGCGTTGATTGCGCCGCCCTGACCGGAGATCGCCTGGCCCTGGCTGTTCAGCTTCTGTTCCTGCGTCGCCAACTGGTTGCTCAGTGCGTTGATCGCTTTGCCCTGCGCCGCGATTGTTTTCTGCGCCTTGATCAGCGCCGTCGTCAGGGTGTTCACCCGGTGGCCGAGGCAGGCGACCTTGCACCTGGCCTGGGCGGCCGGGGCGAGCGCAAGTACCAAGGCAAACGCGGCGAGGGACGCCACCAGCAGCTTCTTCATCGACTCCTCCTTCGGCGCGCCGATCCGCGCCGGCTGTGTTGTCGGTCGTAATCTACGGTTTAGACCGGAGAATTTGATTCTTCGAGCCGCTCGGCGAGTCGGTTCATGCCGCGCTCGCGTGCCGCGACGGCCGCCGCAGGCCAATCGGTCTCGCGATCGGCGGGCGGCTCGACCCCGGCGTCGCGCAGGGTGGCGATGTCCTTGAAGGCGCGCAGGTCGTCGGCGGCCTCGATCAGCGCCGCGCGCAGGGCGGGGCGGCGCTCGCGGATCGCGTTCTCGAGCACGCCCTCGAGCGAGCCGTGGCGGCGCAGCAGCTCGGCGGCGGTCTTGGGACCGACGCCCTTGGCGCCGGGCAGACCGTCGGAGGGGTCGCCGCGCAGGGCGATGAAGTCGGGAACGAGCGCGGGCGGGATCCCGTAGCGCTCCTCGACCTCCGCCGGCCCGACCGCTTCCGCCCCTCTGCCTTTGCCGCCGGTCTTCACATAGAGGACGGTGACCCGCTCGCCGGCGCACTGGTACATGTCGCGGTCGCCGGTCATCAGCAGGGCGTGGCCGCCGGCCTCGGCCTCGCGACGGGCGTAGGTGCCGAGCAGGTCGTCGGCCTCGAGGTCGTCGCTGCTCGCCACGGTCCAGCCGAAGGCGGCGAAGAAGTCGCGGGCGGCGGCGAACTGGGGCGCGAGGTCATCCGGCATCGCCGCCTCGCGCTCGGCGTGGTAGGCGGGGTAGAGCTCGGTCCGGTAGGAGGCCGCGTCCGGCCCGAAGCAGAGGACGACGGCCCGCGGCGCGTGCAGTTCGACCTCGCGCAGAACCAGGTTGGCCGTGCCGAGCAGCGCGTTCACCGGCCTGCCATCCGCCCCCACAATCGAATCCGGCAGCGCATAAAACGCCCGAAAGAGCATCGAAGGCGTATCAACAACAAGCAGCGGCTCGGCCACCCCCGCACCCTACGGGGGCCGACGGGCCGAAAGCGTGTCCATATGTCACGTTTGAGTCCCGTCGGCGGCGGGAGTTGGGGTACGGTCCGGGGTCGATGGGGGATTTTGGGGGACCTCGCGTTGTGCCTGGCAGCCGCCGGCAGCTCGGCCTGCTCAACGCCGGGATCGCGCGAATCGCGGGGCTGGCGACGCGCGGCAAGCCGCCGCACATCTTCACCACCCTGGGCCGCCACCGAGGGCTCTTCCGTCGCTGGCTCTGGTTCGCCGGGGCGCTGATGCCGGGCGGCAAGCTGCCGCGCGAAGAGACCGAGCTGGTGATCCTGCGCGTGGCGCACAACACGGGCAGCGAGTACGAGTGGGTCCAGCACGAGCGGATCGGGGCGCGGGCCGGGCTCAGCGGCGAGGAGATCTCGCGGGTGCGAATCGGCCCCGACGCGCCCGGTTGGTCCGAGCGCCAGGGGCTGCTGCTGCGAGCGGCCGATGAGATGCACAACGGCGGCCGGATCGAGGACGAGCTCTGGGCGCGGCTGGCGCGCCACTACGACGACGTCCTCCTGATCGAGATCTGCATGCTGATCGGCCACTACGAGATGCTCGCCATGACCCTCAACTCGCTCCAGGTGGAACCGGACTACGAGCCGCGCCAATGAGCTTCCGGTGCGCTTTATCTGCCCATAGAGGGGAAAAGGCGCACCGGAACGGGGGAGGCGTGTGAGCGGCTTCGGTCTGCGGGGGAAGCGCTGTCTGATCACCGGGGCGGCGAGTGGGATCGGGCGGGCTACGGCCGTCGCCGCGGGTCGGCAGGGCGCGGAGCTATTCCTCACCGACCGCGACGGCGAGGGGCTCGAGAGCGCGGTCGCCGAGATCCGCGCGGCGGGCGGGACCGTCGCCCACTTCGCCACCGTCGACCTGCTCGACCACGAGGCGGTGGTCGCCTACGCCGCCGAAGTGCACGCGCTCGCTTCCAGCATGGACGTGGTGATGAACGTCGCCGGCATCTCCACCTGGGGCAAAATCGAGCAGCTCGAACACGAACACTGGCGGCGCACGATCGACATCGACCTGATCGGGCCGATCAGCGTGCTCGAGTGTTTCGTGCCGCCGATGATCGCGGCCGGGCGCGGCGGCCACGTAGTCAACGTCGCCTCGGTCGCCGGGCTCTTCGGCCTGCCCTGGCACGCTCCCTACAGCGCCGCAAAGTTCGGCCTGCGCGGCGTCTCCGAGGTGTTGCGCTTCGACCTGCGCGAACACCGCATCGGCGTCAGCCTGGTCTGTCCCGGCGCGGTGAAGACGCCGCTGGTCGACACGGTGGAGATCGTCGGCATCGATCGCAGCAGCCCGAAAGTCCGCCGCCTGATCGCCCTCTTCGAGCGCCGCGCCGTCTCCCCGGAGAGCGTCGCCGAGAAGATCATCGAGGCGACCGAGAAGAACCGCTACCTGGTCTTCACCTCCCCCGACGGCCGCATCCTGCACTGGTTCCAGCGCCACCTCGAACCGGTCTACCGGCTGATCATGCGCCTGATGAACCGCGAGCTCAACCGCGCCGCCCGCTGACTTCGTCGTTGTCGATCCGTATGCACCCAAAAACACGAAGTCAGCCGAAGGGGGCGGTCCTCTAGGTTTGTCGCCGTGGCTGAGCCGGCTCTTGATATTGAGGATCTCGCTAAGCGCTATCCGACCGGGGTGGAGGCGCTGCGGGGGGTCTCGCTGCGGATCAAGCAGGGGGAACTGTTCGGCCTGCTCGGCCCCAACGGGGCCGGCAAGTCGACGCTGATCCACTGCACGACCGGGCTGGCGCAGCCGACCGGCGGCTCGATTCACGTCTTCGGCCACGACGCCACCGGCGATTACGGCGAGGCGCGCCAGGCGGTTGGCCTGGCGCCGCAGGAGCCCAACCTCGACTGGTTCCTCACGGTCGCCGAGACGCTCGACTACCACGCCGGCTACTTCGGCATGCCCAAGCGCGAGCGCGCGGCGCGCACCGAGGAGCTGCTCGAGACCTTCTCGCTGACCGAGAAGCGCGACGAACGCACGCGCACGCTCTCGGGCGGGATGAAGCGGCGGCTGATCCTGGCGCGGGCGATGATGCACCGGCCGCGCCTGCTGATCCTCGACGAGCCGACCGCCGGCGTCGACGTCGAGCTGCGGCTCGAGCTCTGGCACTACGTGCAGCGGATCAACCAGGAAGGGACGACGATCCTGCTCACCACGCACTACCTCGAGGAGGCCGAACAGCTCTGCGACCGGATCGCCTTCATCAACGGCGGCCAGATCGTCGGTGAGGGAACCAGCAGCGAGCTCTCCCGGCGCTACGGCGTCGAGAAGCTCGAGGACGCCTACCTCGCCCTGGTCGGGCGCAAAGAGCTCTCGCGCTCGCACGCCGAGGTCGCCGCTCCGTGAGCGCGGCCCAGATCCGCTTCGCGACGCTCTGGCGCCGCGAGGTCAACCGCTTCATGAAGATCAAGAAGCAGACGCTGGGCGCGCCGCTGCTCGAAACCTTCCTCTACATCATGGTCTTCGGCGCCGCGCTCGGCTCGCGGATCAAGCACCTGCACGGGATCGACTACATCCTCTTCGTCATCCCCGGCCTGATCATGATGGCCTTCTCGACCAACGCCTTCGCCAACAACTCCTCCTCGATCCTGCAGCAGAAGTTCCAGGGCGCGATCCAGGACCAGCTCTCCTCGCCCGCCTCGCCGCTGGAGCTGCTGCTCGCCTTCTCGCTCGGCGGCTTCATGCGCGGCCTGATGGTCGCGGTGATCACCTTCTGCATCTCGGTGATCCTGGTCGGCCTGCCGGTGGACCACGTCCTCGTCCTGATCCCCTCGCTGGCCCTGGTCGGCTTCTTCTTCTCCCAGCTCGGCGTCCTCACCGGGGTCCGCGCCGAGCAGTTCGACGACGTCTCCTTCGTCCAGACCTTTATCCTGCAGCCGCTGATCTTCCTCGGCGGCGTCTTCTACTCGGCCGCCCTGCTGCCGCAGCCGTTCGAGACCCTGACCCGCTTCAACCCGATCTACTACATGATCAACCTGGTCCGCTACGGCTTCGTCGGCTTCAGCGAAGTCAGCATCGCCCTCTCACTGCTGGCCCTGACCGCCGCCACCGCCGCCCTCTTCGCGGTCAACCTGCGCCTCTTCAGCCAGGGCTACAAGCTGCGCGCTTAGCTCGCGCCCGCTAGGCCTCGGCCAGCGGCAGGCGCTCGGCGAGCCCGGTCAGCTCGAGCACTCGGGTGACGGCGGGGAAGTCGCTGGGGATGAAGCTGACCCTGGTGCCGTCCTCGTTGCGGCTCAGGGTCGAGACGAGCAGGGCGATCCCGGTCGAGTCGATGAACTCCAGCTCGCGCATGTCGACGATGACCGGGGTGGAGGAGTCGGCGAACGATCCCTCGAGCGCGCTTTCTGCCGTCCCGGCGTTGGCGAGGTCGAGCTCACCGGCGAAGGCGACGACGAGCGCACCGTCGTCTTCCTGACTGCGAACGACGAGTGTCCCATCGGCGATTTCACGCTGCTCGCTGGTCATTTCCCCTGCGGAAAGATTACGCCACTTACTGGTTTGCGCTCCCTTCGGCGGGTAAGAATGACCGCATGGAGACGAGAACGCTTGGCAGCGCCGGCTTGAAGGTCTCGGCCGAGGGGTTGGGCTGCATGGGAATGTCAGAGTTCTACGGGTCGGCGGACGAGGCCGAGGCGACGGCGGCGATCGAGCGGGCGCTCGAGCTCGGCGTGAGCTTCCTCGACACCGCCGACATGTATGGGCCGTTCACCAACGAGAAGCTGGTCGGCAGGGCGATCGCCGGCCGCCGCGACGATGTCGTGCTGGCGACAAAGTTCGGCAACGTGCGCGGCCCGAACGGCGAGCGCCTCGGCGTGCGCGGCGACCCCGAGTACGTGCGCGAGGCCTGCGAGGCATCGCTGCGCCGGCTCGGCGTCGAGACGATCGACCTCTACTACCAGCACCGCGTTGATCCAAAAGTGCCGATCGAGGAGACCGTCGGCGCGATGGCGGAGCTGGTCGAGCAGGGCAAGGTGCGCCACCTCGGCCTCTCCGAGGCGGCGCCGGAGACGATCCGCCGCGCTCACGCCACCCACCCGATCGCCGCCCTGCAGACCGAGTACTCGCTCTGGAGCCGCGATCCCGAGGACGAGATCCTGCCGACCCTGCGCGAGCTCGGCATCGGCTTCGTCCCCTACAGCCCGCTCGGCCGCGGTTTCCTCACCGGTCGCTTCCGCTCCGCCGAGTGACCTTCCCGAGGACGACTTCCGCCGCGTCAACCCGCGTTTCGAAGGGGAGAACTTCGAGCGCAACCTGGAGCTGGTCGAGCGGGTCGAGGAGATCGCCGCCGAGAAGGACGTCACCGCCGGTCAGCTGGCGCTGGCCTGGGTGTTGGCTCAGGGAGAGGACGTAGCGCCGATCCCCGGCACCAAGCGCCGCAGCTACCTGGAGGAGAACGTGGCAGCGGTGGAGATCGAGCTGACCGAGGAGGATCTGCGCCGGCTCGACGAGGCCGCACCCAAGGGCGCCGCCGCGGGCGATCGCTACGCCGACATGTCGCCGCTCAACCGCTGACCGTTCCGGTCAGTGCAACGTTTTGTTGTCCTGTGAGAGCCGTAAAACGTTGCACCTCTCGGGAGGGTCACCAGGCGTCGACATAGCGAGGCCGTCCTTCGTGCCTGCCCTGGTGAGCCCGCGCCGCGGCCAAGGTCGAGGCGATCAGGGCGCGGGTCTCGGCCGGGTCGATCACGTCGTCGATCTCGAACAGCGCCGCCGCGTTGAGCGCCTTGGCGTTCTCCTCGGCGGCGGCGGTGAGGTCGCGCACGCGCTGCTCGCGCTCGCCCTCGTCGGCGATCGCCTCGAGCTCCTTGCGCAGGGCGAGCCGCACCGCCCCCTCCAGTCCCATCGGGCCGAGGTGGGCCGCGGGCCAGGCGACCGTCAGCAGCGGCTCGTGCATGCTGCCGCCGCTCATCGCCTGGGCGCCGAGGCCGTAGCCGCGCCGCAGGATCACCGCGATCAGCGGCGTCCGCAGCGCCGCCCCGGCGAGCAGTAGACGAGAGGCGTGGCGGACCAGGCCGGTCGCCTCGGCCTCGGGGCCGACCATAATCCCTGGCGTGTCGAGGAGGGAGAGGACCGGCAGCTCGAAGGCGTCGCAGAGCTGCAGGAAGCGGGAGGCCTTGTCGGCCGCGTCGCTGGTGATCGCGCCGGCGACGTGCCTGGTGTCGTTGGCGATCACGCCGAGCGGCCGGCCCTCGACGCGGATCAGCGCCGTGACCATCTCCGGCGCGAAGCGCTCGCGCAGGAAGGTCGCCGAGCCCGCGTCGGCGAGCGTCTCGACGATCGGCGCAACCGCGTAGGCGCGGCGCTGCCGCTCGGGGACCGCGTCGCGCAGCGCCGCCTGATCCGGGGTCTCCCAAGCGGGCAGCGCACCCTGGAAGTAGCCGAGCAGGCGCTTGGTCGCCGCGACGGCCTCGCCCTCGTCGGCGACCACCAGGTCGACCACGCCGTTGGCCGCCTGTGTCGCGATCGGCCCGACCTCGTCGGGATCGACCTTGCCCAGGCCGCCCCCCTCGATCATCGCCGGGCCGCCCATCCCGAGCGAGACGTTCTCGGTGGCGACGATCAGGTCGGCGCAGCCGGCGATCACGGCGTTGCCGGCGAAGCAGCGCCCGGCGACGACGGCGATCCGCGGCACCAGGCCGGAGAGGCCTGCCCAGAGCGCGAAGGCGCGGGTGTCGAGCGCCGAGACGACCGGGTAGTCGGTATCGCCCGGCCGGCCGCCGCCGCCCTCGGCGAAGAAGACGGTGGGCAGGCGCATGCGCTCGATCAGCTCGAAGAGGCGGTCCTTCTTGCGGTGGCCGAGGGCGCCCTGGGTGCCGGCCAGCACGGTGTAGTCGTAGGAGAGCACGGCGCAGGCGGCGCGCTCGCCGAAGAGCTCGCCGTTGACTCGCGCCGTGCCGCCGATCAGCCCGTCGGCGGGCGTGTTGGCGATCAGGTCGTCGAGCTCGCGGCGGCCGCGCTGGGCGGCGATCGCGAAGCGCCCGTACTCGACGAAGGAGCCGGGGTCGACGAGGTCCTCGACGTTCTCGCGGGCACTGCGTCCGCCCCAGGCGTGGCGGCGGTCGATCGCCTCCGCCCGCGCCGCGTCGCCGGTGAGCTCGCGCCGCGCCAGAACCTCCGCCAGATCCTCCCTCTCGGTCTCGCTCACGCGGCTCATGTTCGCCGATCGGCACCGCTCAAGCGCGCTTGATTGCGGCGGGCGTCCCGTCTACATTTCTTCCCTCATTCGTCCAGGGGCCGGGAGTGCCCCAGAAGGAGAGCAACTTGAACAAGCGACTTGCCCGTGTCTCGACCAGGGGGATCATCGCGATCGCAGCCGGGCTGATCACCACCCTCGCCCTGGCTCCGGCCCTCGCCAGCGGTGCCGGCACCGACCTCGGGCCCGCCAACACCGTCTTCATCAAGGCCGGCAAGGGCGGCCTGCACTTCGAAGGGCCGAAGACGATCGTCGCCGGCGAAGAACTCGAGGTGCTGAACCAGACCAACCCGAGGCAGGTCGGCCCGCACACCTTCTCGCTGGTCACCAAGGGCTCGATCCCGAAGACCCCGAAGGCGCGCCAGACCTGCTTCACGCCGCATCACATCTGCATGGCGATCGCTCACTGGCACGGCACCAACGGCAACAGCCCGATCACCAAGAACCCGGTCAAGGTCGGGGCCGAAGGCTGGGACACGATGGGGACCGTCAACAAGAAGGGCGACTCCTGGTTCACGGGCACGAAGCCGCGCACCTCGATCGTGCAGAAGGTGACGGCCGAAGCCGGCACGACGATCTACTTCATGTGCGCCATCCATCCCTGGATGCACGGCTCGATCGAAGTGGTCGCGCCCGGGCCCGCGCCGCTCCCGGCGAGCTAGCTGCCACGTCTGGTTTAGACACAGATCCACCCCGCCTGGGGCGCCGAGCTTTCCTCGGTGCCCTCGGCGGCGGTGCGCTCGCCACGGCTCTGCCGCTCGGCCTGCGGCCGAGCTCGCTGCTGCCCGCGAGCGAGCGGAGCCTGCCCCGCGCGGGTACCGCCGCGCCGTTCCAGATGCCGCTGCCGATCCCGCGCGAGCTGACCGGCGCCGAGCTGACGATCCCGATCCGCGAGGCCGAGGTGCAGGCGCTTCCCGGCCGCAAGACGCGGATGTGGACCTACGGCGGCAGCTTCCCCGGGCCGACGATCCGGCGCCCCGCCGGCCGGCGCACCTCGGTCACCTTCCTGCACGAACTGCCGAAGTCGGTGGGGGAGCTGACCGTGCACCTGCACGGCGGTCACAACCGCACCCAGTTCGACGGCCAGCCGGGCGGGCTGACGCCCTCGCACGCGACCTCCTTCTACTGCCACATCCCCAGCGGCCTGACGCCGCGCCAGTCCGGCAACGACGTCCTGATCGAGCCGGGGGGGAGGCGGACCTACGTCTACGACCTCTTCGAGAACGGCGAGCCCGAGCGCGCCGCCTTCCAGTGGTACCACGACCACCGCCTCGACCACACCGCCCAGAACGTCTGGCGCGGGCTGGCCGGGATGTGGATCATCGACGACGAGTTCGAGGCCGGCCTGCCGCTGCCGACGGGCGATCGCGACCTCGCCCTGATGGTGGGCGACCGCGACTTCGACCACCACAACCAGCTGACCAACCCGTTCAGCGGCCAGCGCCCGCCCGCGGACGGGATCACCGCGCGGACGATCCTCGTCAACGGCGCCCACATGCCCTACCACCGGGTCACGGCCCAGCGCTACCGCCTGCGCCTGCTCAACGTTTCCCAGTTCCGCTCCTACAACTTCTACCTCTCAAACGGCGCGCCCCTGATCCAGATCGGCAGCGACAGCGGCCTGATGCCGCGCCCGGTGCGCCGCCAGGAGGTGACGATCGGCCCGGCCGAGCGGGTCGAGGTGGTCGTCGACTTCGCTGCGGCGGCGGGCGAGAGGGTGGAACTGCGCAGCGGTCCCCGCCACGGCGGCCGGCACCCGATCGGCGCCCGCCCCTACGTCGGCGCGCTGATGCAGTTCCGGGTCGACTCGCGGCGCCGGCCCGATCGCACCCGGGTGCCGCGCAAGCTGCGCCCGCTGCCGGCCTGGACCAAGCGCGCCTCGCACACCCCCGACCGCACCTTCGAGATCTCGATCGGCGGCGCCTTCCGCACCGCCTGGCTGATCAACGGCCGCACCTTCAACCCGGCCCGCGCCGACGCACACCCCAAGCTCGGCTCGGTCGAGACCTGGGAGTTCGTCAACCACACCGACGTCGCCCACATGATGCACATGCACCTGACCGACTGGCACCTGCTCGCGCGCAACGGCAAGCCCCCGCCGCCCTGGGAAGACTGCCTCAAGGAGACCTTCTTCCTCTACCCCCGCGAACGCATCCTCGTCGCCGGCCACTTCGTCGACTACCTCGGCAAGTTCGTCATCCACTGCCACATGCTCGACCACGAGGACCACGGCCTGATGACCCAGTTCGAGGTGGTGAAGTAGCTACGGGTGACTCGGGTGCTTTGACTCGAGCCTGAGCTTCTCGACCGAGACGACCGGTAGGTCGAGAGTTTCACCACGATCATTGGAGACCTCAACCATCTTCATCTCGCCGAAATCGTGGACGACGGCACCTCGCGTCCCGGCCGGCCACCCGTTGACCGCCTCGGCAAACGAGACGACGTCGATCTCACCTATGGACTGTCGGACGGTGGCCATGGGTCGAGTCTAGGGCCTCGAGAACGCCGTCAGCAAGCGCGGGTACGCGGAAGCGTCAACGAGAAGCCAGGTGGTTCGCAGATTGGCCACCCGCAGGCGCTTGTCACGGAGGCCTCGGATTGAAAATTCAACAACGCAGTTGACTCCAAAGGGAGGATTCGGTCGAATCGAGCTGATCGGCGTATTGAGGATCCCGATCCGGATCGACTGCTCAACGTAGTCGACATCGTCTTTCGTTACGCCGAGGATGCGCATGAACCCAAGTGCCTTCGGACCGCCCGTCTCATGGCCGAGCTCCTGTGAGTAGTCGAGCAGCTTCTGGCGCACCCCGATTGCCTGTTCTGCATTGGGTAGACGCTCTCCAACTCTCGGTGGCCATGACACGCGCCGACGGTAGGACGGTCGGACGCGCGTGTGGCGCGCAAATTGTCAATTAAGGGTGACGCCTCGAGAACGCCGGTATCTGAACAGGTAGACGCCGAAGACCGGTATCGAGAGCGCCGCGAGGGCGATGCTGAATGGGTCGTGGTCGGAGACCGCGAAGTGGACCAGCAGGATCACCAGCAGCCCTTGCGAAGCCAGGTGCCAGGCGCGGATCGGGGGCGCCTTGGATTTGACCTCCGGCGTGGCTCGGGAAGGCACTTCGGGCTCGACAATGCCGCGCCGCTTGCGCCAGGCCCTCCTCACCTCCTCTTCGTTTCGGAGCAGGATCGCGGCGACGACCGCGAGGCCGAGGACGATGCCGATCGAGAATGCACCGAGGTCGCTCACGACGCCGGCCTCGCTACTCGCCAATCAGCTCGATGCGGTAGCCGTCGGGGTCGCGGAGGAAGGCGATGCGGTGGCCCTCGGTGCGGCCGCCGGGGCGGTAGGGCGGTTTTTCGGGCTCGATGCCGTCGGCGGAAAGGGTCTCGAGGGTGGCGTCGAGGTCGTCGACGGCGAGGGCGATGTGGTTGTAGCCGGTGCCGTGCTCGTAGCCGGTGACGCCGTGGTTGTAGGTCAGCTCGAGCACCGGGTCCTCGCCGGGGAGGTTCATGAAGACGTTGATCGCCTCGTCGCCGATCGGCATGCGGCCGGTCTCTTCGAAGCCGAGCTTCTCGTAGAAGGCGACCGAGCGGTCGATCTCGCCGATCCGGTAGCAGGTGTGCAAGAAGCGCGCCATCGCCTTGGCAGCCTAACGGCCTCCCTACAATTTGCAGCCGAATGGCTCGCCGAACGCGCCTGCGCAGGCGCAAGTCGCATTCCTCGAGATGGAAGAAGGTGATGGTCCCCCTGGGGGTCCTGCTTGCCGTGGCCGTGGTCGCCGGCATCGCGGCGGGGAGCTGGGCGGTCAGCACGTATGAGTCGGCGCCGCCGCTCTCCAGCCTCAAACCGGTCCAGAAGGGCCGCTCCTCGGCGATCTACGCGGCCGACGGCACCTTGATCGGCTTCATCCAGGCCGAAAACATCCGCCAGCCGGTGCCGGGCCGGACGATGCCGCAGACCCTGCGCGACGCCACGGTCGCGATCGAGGATCGCAACTTCTTCAACCACGGCGCCCTCGACCCGGCCGGCATCGCCCGCGCCGCCTGGAAGGACCTGCTGGCCGGCGGCAAGCCGGTGCAGGGCGCCTCGACGATCACCCAGCAGCTGGTCCGCAACCTCTACATCCAGAACCCCGAAGAGACGCTGAAACGAAAGTTGATCGAAGCGCACCTCGCCTACGAGATGGAGGAAGCCCACGGCAAGGAATGGATCCTCACCGCCTACCTCAATACCGCCCCCTACGGCACGGTCGAAGGCGAGACCGCGGTCGGGGTCGAGGCGGCGGCGCAGACCTACTTCGGCAAGCCGGCCTCCGAGCTGGGCCTGACCGAATCGGCGCTGATCGCCGGGCTGCCGCAGGCGCCCTCCGAATACAACCCCTTCCTCGATCCCCACGCGGCCCTGCAGCGCCGCAACGAGGTGCTGGGGGCGATGCACGATCAGGACTACATCACCGGCGACGAATACCGCGAAGCCCTGCACAGCGGGCTCGGCCTCAGCCCCGGCCACAAGTACCGGGTGATCAAGGACCCTTCCTCTTCGACCTGGTCCAGCAGGAGCTGATCGACCGCTACGGGATCAACACCGTGCGCAAGGGCGGGCTCAAGGCCTACACGACGATCGACCCCGAACTGCAGGAACGGGCGCAGGAAGCGGTCGACTCCTGCGGCGTCTGCTACCCCGAAGGCGGGCCGGCCGCCGGGCTCGCCTCGGTCGACCCGAAGACCGGCGAAATCGTCGCCCTCGCCTCGACCGAAGGCTCCGAAAGCGAAAGCGAATTCAACTACGCCTGGCAGGCCCACCGCCAGCCCGGTTCCTCGTTCAAGCCCTACGTGCTGACGACGGCGATCAAGCAGGGGATCGACCCCTACAGCACCTACTACGACGGCACCTCGCCGAAGACGCTGGAGACGCCGGGGGGTGTTCCCTGGACCGTCAACAACGCCGAGCCCGGCGGCGGCACGATGTCGATTGCGCAGGCGACGACCGAGTCGGTCAACGTCGTCTTCGCCCAGCTCGACCTGGATGTCGGCCCCGAAAACGTCACCCAGACCGCGCACGAAATGGGCATCGAAGCGCCGCTGGAATCGGTGCCCGCGGAGGGGATCGGCGGTCTCGCCGTCGGCGTCACGCCGCTCGAACAGGCCGACGGCTACGCGACCCTCGCCAGCGGCGGCATCCACCACGACCCGACCGCGATCAGCCGGGTCGAATTCCCCAACGGCAAGGTCGAAGAAACCAACCCCGACTCCGGCGAACGGGTGCTGACCGAGGGCCAGGCGGCCGACGTGACGAAAATCCTCGAAACGGTGATCACCGAAGGCACCGGCTCCCCATTCACGTACATGGGCTGCAGCGCCGAGGCGGGCAAGACCGGCACCTCGGAGGGCCTCTCCGACGCCTGGTTCGTCGGCTACACGCCGCTCTACTCGACCGCGGTTTGGGTCGGCCACCCGCAGTCGCGCGAAGCGACCGGCTACGGCGGGCCGACCGCGGGACCGATCTGGCGCTCCTACATGGAAGCCGCCGCCGGCGGGAACTGCCCGTCGTTCCCCGAAGCGACGAGCCTGCCCGAACTCTCCGGCTTCGACAGCGGCCACACCTCGGGCTCCTCCGGCTCCTCGAGCGAATCCGAATACAACGAATACGAAGAAGAAGAATCGGGCGAAGAATCCTCGCAGGAAGGCAAGAAGGGCAAAGCCGAAAAAGCTGCCCCCGAAGCCGAAGCCGCCCCGGAAGCCGCGCCCGAACCCACTCCGGCGCCGCCCCCGCCCGCCGGCGGCGGCATCAGCCCCGGCTGAGTTGAAGCTCCGGCTGAGCAGCGAGCCGCCTCCCGCCTGGCTGGGCTTGCTGGCAACGCTCGCCGCGGTCATCGCCGGCACCCTGATCGTCTACCCGCTGAAGTCGATCGCCCCGGTCGTCTCCCTGGGCGTCGTCTACCTGCCAGCGATCCTGCTGATCTCGATCGTCTGGGGCCTGCGCCTCGGCCTACTTGCCTCGGTCGCCAGCGCGGTCGCCTTCAACTACTTCCAACTGCCGCCGCTGCACCGGCTGACGATCGCCGACGAACAGAACTGGATCGCGCTGATCGCCTTCGCGATCGTCGCCGCGATCAGCAGCACCGTCGCCGGCCTGGCGCGGGCCCAGGCGCTGGAGGCCGAGCGCCGGCGCGAGCAGGCCGACCGGGCGCTGGCCGAGCTGGCGGCGCTGGCCGAGGAGCGCGACCGGATGCAGGCGGAGATGGTCGAGGCCGAGGCGCTGCGCCGCAGCGATGAGCTGAAGACCGCCCTGCTGCGGGCGATCTCCCACGACCTGCGCACGCCGCTGACCTCGATCATCGCCGGCGGCGCCGCGCTCGGCTCGCGGAGCACGACCAGCGAGGAGCGCGAGGAGCTGAGCGCGGCGGTGGTCTCCGAGGGCGAGCGGCTCTCGCGCCTGGTCGAGAACCTGCTCGACATGTCGCGGCTGGAGGCGGGCAAGGCGCAGCCTCACAGCGAGCCGGTCGACCTCGCCGAGGTGCTCGAGGCCGCCCGCGCCGCGATCGGCCGCCCCGAGCTGGTGCGACTCGCGGTCGAGCGCGAGCTGCCGCTGGTCGAGGCCGACGCCGCCCAGCTCGAGCGCGCCTTCGCCAACCTGCTGGAGAACGCGGTTCGCCACGGCGGCGGCAAGCCGGTGCTGGTCAAATCGCTGCTGCTCGCCGGCAAGATCACCGTGCGCGTGGTTGACCAAGGCCCCGGAATTCCCGACAGCGAGCGAGAGCGGATCTTCGAGCCGTTCCAGCACGGCGAGGGCGGCCGCGGCGGCGGCGCCGGGCTCGGCCTGGCGATCGCCCGGGGCTTCGTCGAGGCCAACGGCGGCGAGATCGCGGTCGACTCGGTGGTCGGACAGGGCAGCAGCTTCGTCGTCTCGATGCCGTGCCGGGAGGAGGGGTGAACGAGCGCCCGCGGGTCCTGGCCTGCGACGACGAGCCGCAGATCCTGCGGGCGCTGAAGGTGATCCTGCGCGACGCCGGCTACGGGGCGGTCCCGGCCGAGAGCGGCGAGCAGGCCCTCGACCTAGCCGCGGTGAGGCCGCCGGCGGCGGCGATCGTCGACCTGATGCTGCCCGACATCGACGGCATCGAGGTCACCGAACGCCTGCGCGAGTGGAGCGAGATGCCGATCATCGTGCTCTCCGCCGTGGGCGAGGAGGAGGCCAAGGTGCGGGCGCTGGCAGCGGGCGCCGACGACTACGTGACCAAGCCCTTCGGCCCACCCGAGCTGGTCGCCCGCCTGCAGGCGGCGCTGCGCCGCGCGCCCGGAGGGGAGGAGGAGCCGACGGTCGAGCTCGGCGAGCTGAGCGTCGACCTGGCAGCGCACTCGGTCTCCCGCGGCGGTGAGGAGATCCACCTGACCCCGACCGAGTTCCAGGTCCTGCGCGCCCTGGTCCGCAACCGCGGCCGGCTGATGACCCACCGCGCCCTGCTCACCGAGGTCTGGGGCCCGGCCTGGAGCAACGACACCGCCACCCTGCGCACCCACGTGGCAAACCTGCGTCGCAAGCTCGAAACGGGCGAGGGCGAGGGGCTGATCCGCACCGATCCGGGCGTCGGCTATCGAATCGCGCTGTAGGGCCTTGACGAAATCTCCACGGCCGGGCGGCGATCGCACACACACCCTTGACGCGCGCGAGCGCATGATCGAGATGTGCTCTCGTTTGCCGACATCTTCCCCGGCGGCGGCGGTCTTCCGGCCGATCTCTTCGCCGTAGCGCTCGCCGTCGCCCTCTTCGCCCTCCTCTACTGGGCGATCGAGCTGATCGACCGGATATGAGCGGCTTGGGACGCTGATGGCGCAGGGTTGGCTGCAGATCGCGATCTTCCTCGCCGTCCTGCTCGCGCTGGTGAGGCCGGTCGGCGCCTACATGGCGCGGGTCTTCACCGACCAGCGGGTCTTCCTCTCGCCCGTGGTCGGGCCAATCGAGCGCCTCGCCTACAGGGCGCTGCGCGTGCGGCCCGATCAGGGGCAGGACTGGAAGGCCTACGCCCGCAGCCTGATCGTCTTCTCGCTGCTCTCCTGGCTCGGGCTCTATCTGATCCTGCGCACCCAGGGCGCCCAGCCCTTCAACCCGCAGGGCTTCCACTCGGCGCCCTGGGACCTCAACTTCAACACCGCCTCCTCCTTCGTCACCAACACCAACTGGCAGTACTACGGCGGCGAAGCGACGCTCACCTACTTCGCCCAGATGGCCGGCCTGGCGGTGCAGAACTTCGTCTCGGCCGCGGTCGGGATCGCCGTCGTCGTCGCCCTGATCCGCGGCATCGTCGCCCGCAGCGGCCGTGAGCTCGGCAACTTCTGGAAGGGCCTGGTCCGGATCCTGCTCTACATCCTGCTGCCGGTCTCGATCGTGGCGGCGCTCTTCCTCGTCTCCCAGGGCGTGATCCAGAACTTCGATCACTACACGGTGATCCACACGCTGGCCGGGGGCACGCAGACGCTGGCCCAGGGGCCGGTCGCATCGCAGGAGGTGATCAAGGAGCTCGGCACCAACGGCGGCGGCTTCTTCAGCGTCAACTCGGCCCACCCGTTCGAGAACCCGAGCGGCCTGACCAACTTCGTCGAGCTGGCGCTGATCCTGGTCATCCCGGCCAGCCTCACCTACACCTACGGCCGCATGGTCGGCAGCCAGCGCCAGGGCTGGGCGATCTTCGCGGCGATGTTCGTGCTCTTCCTCGGCGGCGTCGCCGTCGTCTACATGGCCGAGCAGCACGGCACCCCGGCCGAGCACCTTGCCGGCCTCCACACCCACGCCTTCCACGGCTCGACCGGCGGCAACATGGAGGGCAAGGAGCAGCGCTTCGGCATCGCCGGCTCCTCGCTGTGGACGGCGGTGACGACGGTCACCTCCTGCGGCGCCGTCAACGCGGCGTTCGAGTCGTTGAGCGGGCTCGGGGGCGCGGTGCCCTTCGTCAACATCGGCCTCGGTGAGGTCGTCTTCGGCGGCGTCGGCGCCGGCCTCTACTCGATGCTGCTCTACGTCCTGCTCGCCGTCTTCATCGGCGGCCTGATGGTCGGTCGCACTCCCGAGTACCTCGGCAAGAAGCTCGCCGCGCGGGAGATCAAGCTGGTCTCGCTCGGCGTGCTGCTGACGCCGCTGCTCGTCCTGGTCTCCGCCGGGGTCGCCTCGGCGAGCGCGCTGGGCAAGCGCTCGCTCTTCGCCGGGGTCAACCCGCAGGGCTTCTCCGAGACGCTCTACGCCTACCTCTCGCAGGCCAACAACAACGGCTCGGCCTTCGCCGGCTACAGCGGCTTCGTCCAGCCTCACCCGCCCGGCAACGTCGGCGCCCACGGGATCTCCTTCGCCGACCTGCTCGGCGGCGTCGTCATGCTGGGCGCCCGCTTCGTGCCGATCCTCCTCGTCCTCGCGATCGCCGGCGCGCTGGCGGGCAAGAAGGTCGCGCCGCCCGGGCTGGGGACGATGCGCACCGACAACCCGACCTTCGTCTTCCTCCTGCTCGGCGTCGTGGTCCTGGTCGGCGCCCTCACCTTCTTCCCCGCGATCCTGCTCGGGCCGGTGGTCCAGAGCCTGACCACGAGGCTCTTCTGATGCGGCGCGACCTGACCACGTCGGCGCTCGCCGTGATCGTCTTCACGCTCGTCCTTGGCGTCGCCTACCCGCTGGCGATCACCGGCATCTCCCAGGTGCTCTTCCCGAGCGAGGCCAACGGCTCGAAGCTGAGCCTCGACGGCCGCGTCGTCGGCTCGAGCCTGATCGGCCAGGACTTCAAGGGCAATCCGGCCTACTTCCAGTCCCGCCCCTCGGCAACCGGCTACTCCGGTGACGTCACCTACTTCTCCAACCTGGGCCCCAACAGCGTCGCGGCCCGCCAAGCCGTGCGCGCCAACCTGGCCGCCTACCTGAAGCGCGAGGCCCCCTACGACCCCAAACTGCGTGCCGACGGGACTCAAACCGGTCTATATCGCCGCTTTGAGTCCCGTCGGCGCCGGGTTCCGGTGGATGCCGTGACCGAATCGGCTTCGGGGGTGGACCCGCATATCTCACCGGCGAACGCTTGGATTCAGGCGCATCGGGTGGCGGCGGTTCGCGGCTTGTCGTTGGCCAAGGTCGACGAGCTGATCTCGGCCCACACCGAAG
This sequence comes from uncultured Solirubrobacterales bacterium, assembly GCA_963774405.1. Classification (GTDB taxonomy): domain Bacteria; phylum Actinomycetota; class Thermoleophilia; order Solirubrobacterales; family 70-9; genus VRUE01. Next base: position 141,814 of record CAVZEV010000004.1, read on the forward strand.
GGCGCTTCCTCGGCCTGCTCGGCGAGCCGGGCGTCAACGTCCTCGAGCTCAACATCGCCCTCGACAAACTGGGGCCGACGGGCCTGAAACGTGACATATCGACACGGTTTCGGCCCGTCGGCCCCGGGGGGAGGGGTGGGATGGGGGGTGAGGGGGGGCTGTTTGGCGTGGGGGTTGTGCGGGCGGCCCTGGTTGAGTCGCTGCGTAAGCTCGATCCGCGGGTGCAGGTGCGCAACCCGGTGATGCTGGTGGTTGAGATCGGCGCCGCGGTCACCACGGTCGCCTGGCTGATCCGGCTCTTCGGCGGCGGGCCGCTGGGCGGCGGCCACGAACCCGCCTGGTTCAGCCTCGCGATCGCGATCTGGCTCTGGCTCACCGTCGTCTTCGCCAACCTGGCCGAGGCGCTGGCCGAGGGGCGCGGACGGGCCCAGGCGGCGAGCCTGCGCTCGATGCGGACCGAGACCGTCGCCCGCCTGCGCGACGGTGGCGAGAAGCGGGCCTCCGAGCTGAGCCGCGGCGACGTCGTCGTGGTCGAGGCGGGTGAGGCGATCCCCGGCGACGGCACCGTGATCGAGGGCATCGCCTCGGTCGACGAGTCGGCGATCACCGGCGAGTCGGCGCCGGTGATCCGCGAGGCCGGCGGCGACCGCTCCGCCGTCACCGGCGGCACCCGGGTGCTCTCGGACCGGATCGTGGTCGAGATCACCCAGGAGCCGGGCAAATCGTTCCTCGACCGGATGATCAACCTGGTCGAGGGGGCGGAGCGGCGCAAGACGCCGAACGAGATCGCGCTCGGGATCCTGCTCGCGGCGCTGACCCTCGTCTTCCTCTTCGTCGTCGCCTCGCTGCGCCCCTTCGCGCTGTTCGCCGGCACCGAGCTCTCGGTGACGACCCTCGTCGCCCTGCTCGTCGCGCTGATCCCGACCACGATCGGGGCGCTGCTCTCGGCGATCGGGATCGCCGGCATGGACCGGCTGGTGCGCCGCAACGTGCTCGCCCTCTCCGGCCGCGCGGTCGAGGCCTCGGGCGACTGCGACCTGCTGCTGCTCGACAAGACCGGCACGATCACGCTCGGCAATCGCGAGGCGGTCGAGTTCGCGCCGATGCCGGGGGTGAGCGCCGAGGAGCTGGCCGAGGCGGCGCAGATGTCCTCGCTCGCCGACGAGACCCCGGAGGGCCGCTCGATCGTCGTCCTCGCCAAGGACTACGGGATCCGCGAGCACGAGTTCGACGGCCACGAGCCGAGCTTCGTCCCCTTCAGCGCCGAGACGCGGATGAGCGGCGTCGACTTCAACGGCACCCGGCTGCGCAAGGGCGCGGGCGACGCGATCGAGACCTGGGTGGACGAGGAGGGCGGGAGGGCACCGGCCGCGCTGCGCGCCGAGCTCGACCGCATCGGCCGCGAGGGCGGCACGCCGCTGGCGGTCGCCCGCAACGAGCGCGTGCTCGGCGTCGTCTACCTCAAGGACGTGATCAAGGAGGGGATGAGCGCTCGCTTCGACCAGCTGCGGGCGATGGGCATCCGCACGATCATGGTCACCGGCGACAACAAGCTGACCGCGGCGAAGATCGCCGCGGAGGCCGGCGTCGACGACTTCCTTGCCGAAGCGACCCCGGAGCGCAAGCTCGAGCTGATCCGCGAGCAGCAGGCCGACGGGCGGCTGATCGCGATGACCGGCGACGGCACCAACGACGCCCCGGCCCTGGCCCAGGCCGACGTCGGGGTGGCGATGAACAGCGGCACCCAGGCGGCGCGCGAGGCGGGCAACATGGTCGACCTCGACTCCAACCCGACGAAGCTGATCGAGATCGTCGAGGTCGGCAAGCAGCTGCTGATTACCCGCGGCGCCCTGACCACCTTCTCGATCGCCAACGACGTCGCCAAGTACTTCGCGATCCTGCCGGCGATGTTTGCCGCCACCTACGCGCTGTCGGCCGGCGAAAAGGGGCCGCTCGACGCGCTCAACGTGATGTCGCTGGGCACGCCGGAATCGGCAATCCTCAGCGCGGTGATCTTCAACGCGCTGATCATCCCGCTGCTGATCCCGCTCTCGCTGCGCGGCGTCCGCTACCGGCCGATCGGCGCCTCGGCGCTGCTGCGCCGCAACATGCTGCTCTACGGCCTCGGCGGCCTGATCGCCCCCTTCGTCGGCATCAAGCTGATCGACCTCGTCGTCCACAACCTGCTGGGGGCTTGAGCGGGCGCGGCATGGAGCGCGGCCGCTACAAGATCTTCCTCGGCATGGCGGCCGGGGTGGGGAAGACCTTCCGAATGCTGCAGGAGGGACAGGCCGAGCAGGCCGGTGGTCGGGATGTCGCGATCGGCTACCTGGAGCCGCACAGGCGCGAGGAGACCAGCGCCCAGGCGCGCGGGCTCGAGGTCGTGCCGCGGCGCACCGTCGCCTATCGCGAGGTCGAGGTCGAGGAGATGGACCTGCCGGCGCTGCTCGCGCGGCGGCCCGAGCTGGCCCTGATCGACGAGCTCGCCCACAGCAACCCGCCGGGGCTCGAGCACGGCAAGCGCTACGAGGACATCGCCGACGTGCTGGCCGCCGGGATCGACGTCTTCTCCACCGTCAACGTCCAGCACCTCGAGTCGCTCAACGACCGCGTCGCCGAGCTGACCGGGGTGCGGGTGCGCGAGACCGTCCCCGACTCGGTGCTCGGCAGCGCCGACGAGGTGGTCCTGATCGACCTCACGCCGGAGGCGCTGGTCGCGCGCCTGCGCGCCGGCAAGGTCTACCCCGGCGAGAACATCCAGGCCGCGCTCGACAACTTCTTCCGGATCGAGAACCTGGCGGCGCTGCGCGAGGTCAGCCTGCGCCAGGTGGCCGAGGACGTCGAGTCCAAGCGCCTCACCCTGCAGGCGGCCGAGCCGCTCGGCACGCGCGAGGAGCGGGTCGTCGCCGAGGTGCCGAAGGCGGTGGGCGAGCGCATTCTGGCGCTCGTCCGCCCCCAGCCCAGCTCGCAGCGCCTGGTGCGCCGCGCCTGGCGCTCGGCGCAGCGACTCGGCACCGACCTCGACCTGCTCTGGGTCAAGCCGCCGGGCAGGCCGATCGAGGGCGAGGAGGAGCGGCAGGTGACGGCGCTGCGCCGGCTCGCCTCGGTGCTCGGCGCGACCCTGCTGATCGAGGAGCACGACGACCTCGTCGCCGCCGCGGCGCGGGTGGTGCGCGAGCGCGGCAGCACCTACCTGATGGTCGGCGAGTCGCTGCCGGGCAGGGGCCTCGCCCGCCTGCGCGAACCGCTGCCGCAGCGGCTGATGAGAGCGACCCCGGCCGGGGTCGACGTGCGCATCGTCGCCCACCGCAGCGACGGGGGTGAGGAGGGGTGATCGAGCACTTCCTGGTCGGCCTCGCCCTCCTGCTCGGCCTCTTCGGCGGCTACCTGATCGCCGGCTCGCGCCGGCGCGGCAAGCGCTCGGAGCGCCCGCAGGAGGTGCACCAGATCCTGCTGCCGTTCACCGGCACCGAGATCTCCCGTCGCGCCCTCGACGCCGCCCTGCGCCTGGCCAAAGCCGAGCACGCCACGCTGATGCCGGCCTACCTCGCCGCGGTCCCCAAGCAGCTGCCGCTGGAGTGCCCGATCCCGGCCGAGGCGGCGAAGGCGATGCCGATGCTGGAGGCGATCGAACAGCGCGCCGGCGGCCAGGGGGTGCCGGTCGACGCCCGGGTCGAACGCGGCCGCAGCTACCGCCACGCGCTCAGCCGCCTGCTCGAGCACGAGAGCTTCGACCGCGTCGTCGTCTCGGCCGGCGCGACCGGCGCCGCCGGCTTCTCCGGCGACGACCTCGTCTGGCTGCTCGACAGGGCCCCCGCCGAGGTGCTGATCCTGCGCCCCGGCCCCGAAGACCACCGCGTCCTCACCGCCTGAGGTTCCGGTGCGCTTTGTCCCCGATATAGGGGGATAAGGCGCACCGGAACGGCAACCGCGGGCTCGGTCGAGACATGCGGCTCTAGCATGGGTCGCGTGTCCGAGCAGAAGAAGCCGGTCAATTGGCGCGCCTGGGCGGTCGGGGTTCTGGTCGCGATTGTCGTCATCGTCGCCCTGCAGAACTCCCAGCAGGTGCGGGTCGACGTCCTTTTCATCACCGTCGACGCGCCGCTGATCATCACCCTGCTCGCCGCGGTCGCAATCGGCGCCCTGATCGGCTACGTCGCGCCCCTGGTCCGCCGCCACCGGCGCGACGAGGCCAAGCGGGCCTAGCCGCGGCCGTTGCCTTCGAGAGGGGCAATGCCGATGGAAGGCTCCCAGCCGGCCCGTTTTGCGAATCGCCGCGACGCGGGCAGACAGCTCGGCGCGCAGCTGCTGCCGCTTGCCGGCGAGCGCCCGCTGGTAATCGGCCTGCCTCGCGGCGGCGTCCCGGTTGCCGACGAGGTCGCGATGCTGCTGGGGGCGCCGCTGGAGATCCTCGTCGTGCGCAAGCTCGGCGCTCCCCACAACCCCGAGTACGGGATCGGTGCGATCGCCGAGGGCGGCACCAGGGTCTTCGATCGAGAAGCGTCGGCGCTGCTGGAGATGGACAGTGGCGAGTTGGCCGGCGTGGTCGAGCGTGAGACCGCCGAGCTGCGCCGTCGAGTTGAGGCCTATCGGGGCGACCGTGAGCCGCACTCTCCGCGCAATCGCACGGTGATCGTCGTCGACGACGGCGTTGCGACCGGCGTCACCGACACCGCCGCCCTGCGAGAGATCCGTCGCAGCCGGCCACGACGCCTGCTGCTCGCCGTTCCGGTCTGCCCGCCGGACTCGCTCGCCCGCCTGCGCGAGGAGGCCGATGAGGTGGTCTGCCTGCTCGTGCCGCCCCGCCTGCAGGGCGTTGGCCAGTGGTACGAGGACTTTGGCCAGGTCGCCGACGCCGAGGTCGTTGAGGTGCTGGCGAGAGCGCGCCGCCGCGACGCCGACGCCTGAGCGACTCGCGGAAAAGCCGCAGCCGGTTGGCGGCTTCCTGCGGATGGAGCGCCGCGCCCGCCTGCCTAGTGTCAAGGCATGGCGAATGACGGCCGGCGCGGTGAGAGGCAGCGGGTCCTGATCGCCGGTGCCGGGGTCGCCGGCCTCGAGGCGGCGCTGGCTTTGCGCGATCTCGCCGGCGATCGGGTCGAGGTCGTCTTGCACGACCCCGGCCGGGAATTCGCCTACCGGCCCTTCGGCATCGGCGAGCCCTACGGCACAACGCGCGCCTTTCACTACGACCTGGGCAGGCTGAGCGAATTCTGCGGCGCCTCGCTGCGGGCGAGCGCGATCGCCGCGATCGAGCCCGAGCGCCGCGCCGCCGTCACCCGCGACGGCGAATGCGTCCCCTACGACCACCTCGTCGTGGCGACCGGGGCGCGCATGCTCTGGGCCGTGCCGGGCGCGACCACCTACTGGGGGGTCGCCGACGAAGGGCAGGTTGGCGACCTGATCGCGGAGCTGCGGTCAGGTCGCCTCAATCGTCTCGTGCTCACCATGCCGGCGGGGCACAGCTGGGTGCTGCCGCTCTACGAGCTGGCGCTGCTCGCCGCCAAGCTGCGCGACAAAGCCGCCGGCAAGCGAGCCAGGATCACGGTGGTGACGCCGGAATCGGCACCCCTGGAGATCTTCGGGCCCCGCGCTGCCGAGCAGACGAGCGCGCTGCTGGCGGAGCGGCGCATCGATGTCATCGCCGGGGCCCGACCGACCTCCTTCGGGACGGGACGGCTCCACATTGACCCCGGCGAGGAGATCGAGGCCGACGCCGTGATCACGTTGCCGCGCCTGGAGGGGAGGAGGATCGACGGCGTCCCCCACGACGAGGACGGCTTCATCGCCGTCGACGAGCACGGTGCCGTGGTCGGGCTGGAGCGCGCCTACGCGGCCGGCGACATCAGCTCCCTGCCCTTCATCCAGGGCGCCTTCGCCACCCAGCAGGCCGACGCGGTGGCGGAAGCGATCGCCGCCGCGGCCGGGGCCGAGATCGCGCCGGCCCCCGCGGGATCGCGGATGCGCGCCGTGCTCTGGACGGAACAGGGGCCGCACTACCTATCGAACGGCAACGGCGCAGGCGATGGACTGGCCTCGAGCCCGAGCCGGCGCCATCTGGAATTCCTGCACAACGGCAGGCTGACCGCCCGCTACCTCTCACCACTGGTCGACTCGCTGCTCGCGGAAGTCGGTTCCGACCCGGCCGGGGAGTCCGCGGCCGGGGCGCCTCAGCACGCCTGAATCCCGGCATGATGGGGCGGTGAGCGACCCCCTCGTCCAGCGCTTCCGCGCCGCCCGCCGCGATCCGAGCCTCGCCGTCCTCGAGGGCTTTCACGCGCTCAAGCACGCGCTGCGCTTCGGCGCCGAGGTGGTCGAGGCCGTCGCCGCGGAGCCCGCCGAGCTCGACCGCCTGGCGGCGGACCTGGCTCCCGACCTCGCCGGCTCGCTGGCCGGGCGAACCGCGCCGGTGGAGGCGGAGCTGCTGGCGCAGATCGTGCCCCACGCCCCCCGCACCGGGGTCGTCGCGATCGCCCGCCGGCCCGCCGTCGACCTCGCGGCGGTGCTGGCCGACCGGCGCCCGGCGCCCGTCGTGCTGCTCGAGGATCCGCGCACGATGGGGAACATGGGCGCCTGCGTGCGGGTCGCCGCCGCCGCCGACGCGGCGGCCGTGCTCACCACCGGCAGCAACGACCCCTGGCATCCGGAGGCGCTGCGCGGTGCCGCCGGGCTGCACTTCGCCCTGCCGGTGGCGCGAGTCGAGGCAGTGCCCGAGGGCGGCAGGCCGCTGATCGCGATCGACCCCGAGGGCGAGCGGCTGGGGGAGGGCGAGCTCGACTCGCGCTCGGTCCTCGCCTTCGGCACCGAGCGCCACGGGCTCAGCGAGGCCCTGCTCGCCCGCGCCGACGCCCGCCTGGCGATCCCGATGCGCGACGGAGTGTCCAGCCTCAACCTCGCCACCGCGGTCTCCGCCGTGCTTTTCTCGCAGCGGTTTTGAACCTCGGCGGCGCCGGTCACGTAGACCGGGCCGATGAAGAGAATCCTCGCCTCACTCCTCCTCGCCGTTGCCCTGATCGTCGTCCAGGCCGCCCCCGTCGCGAGCGCCGGCAAGCCGAAGAACGTCGGCATCAGCCACTTCGAATTCCACCCCCACACGCTCCACGTTGCCAGGGGCAGCCGGGTCGTCTTCTCCAACCGCTCGGGCACCACCCACACGGCGACCGACGCGGGCGCCTTCGACACCGGCCCGATCAAGCCCGGTCACAGCATCGCGGTTCGCTTCACGCAGAAGGGGACGTTCAGCTACCACTGCGAAATCCACCCCTTCATGCACGGCAAGATCGTCGTCGGCTAAACGTCTAGCCGGAAAATTACGGATGCGCTGGGCAGGGGCAGCGCATAGCGTGCGGAACATGTGAGCGCGGCGTTTGGCCGCCAACCAATTCCCACGACCGAAAGGACGCCGCCTTGCCGTTTGCGGACATCAACATCGGAGAAGCACTCCTCGTCGCATTCGAGGTTTTCTTCTTCGTCATCTGGATCTGGATCCTGATCACGATCCTCACCGACCTCTTCCGTGACCACGAGACATCCGGTTGGGTGAAGGCGGCCTGGGTGCTCTTCCTGGTCTTCATCCCCTTCCTCACCGCGCTGATCTACCTGATCGCCCGCGGCAGCGGCATGCGCGACCGCACGATCAAGGCGCAGGCTGAGGCAAAGCAGCACTTCGACTCCTACGTCCGCGAACAGGCTCACGCCTCCTCGCCGGCTGACGAACTGCACAAGCTGAACGACCTCAAGGACAAGGGTGCGCTGTCGCAAGAGGAGTTCGACAAAGCGAAGGCAAAGCTGCTCGCGTAGCTGACGAGGGGGTCGGTACCCCTCCCCAAAACGCTCGGCGGGAGCCTCGCTTGAGTGTTTTGGGGAGGGGCACCGACCCCCTCTGGAGCTACCCAAGCTTCGAGCACCTCAGCTTCAGGCGTCCAGCTTCAAGCGCCTCACGAAGTGCCGGTGCGTCGGGACGTCTTGCAGAAACCCTCCAAATAGCGAGTTTCTGCATGGGATCTTGCAAGTTATTAGCGATTCCTAACAATTGCGCGGGGGGTTCGCTAGCGTGCGCCGCCGATGCGCGCTCCTCTTCGCGGCAACTCATTGCGGCTGCTGCTGCCCGCGGCAGCGCTCCTGGCGCTGCTCTGCCTGGTCGCCTCGGCGCCGGCTGAAGGACCTGGAAGAAAAGCTCCACGCCACGCAGGGCAAGCTCAGCCACGTGCGCGAAGACCAGAGCGCGCTGGCGGCGACGATCGCCGAACAGAACAAGGCGATCGACTCGATGATCGGCGAAGTCTCGGCGCTGCGCCAGAAGCAGGCCGCGGTCGAGGCTGAACTCTCCGCAAAGCAGGACGAACTCGACGCGGCGACGGAAAAGCTCGAAGCCGACCAGCGCCACCTGGCCGCGGTGCGGGACCGCCTGCACCGCGCCCTTGACGTCCTGCGCGAACGGCTGGTCTCGATCTATGAGTCGGGCAGCCCCGACATGCTCAACGTCGTGCTCGACTCGGCCAGTTGGTCGGAAGTGAACACCCGCGCCGACTACCTCAACCAGATCCAGCAATACGACGACTCGGTCGCCTCGCGGGTCAAGGGCCTGCGGGACGAAGCGCGCGCCGCGGTCAAGCGGATGCGCGCCGTGCGGGCGCAGATCGAAGACGCGCGCGACGCGATCGCGGTCAAGGAGAAGGAAGTTGCCGCCGCGCGCGAAGAAGCCGAGGCGCGCTTCGCCGAACTGAAGTCGGCCCAGGCCGAACGTCGCGCCGCGATGGAAACGCTCGAGTCACGCGAAGAAGCGCTCAGCGACAACCTCGCCTCGATCTCCGAACAGATCGCCAGCACCACCGGCGCGCCCGCGCCGGTGACCGGCACCCCGGCCCCGCTGACCGCCGGCGAGGCCGCCGAATACATCTCCGAAAGCCAGGCCAGCGTGCCCAGCGCCGCCCCGGCCGCGATCGCGGCGGCGATCGAAGCGGCCAACTCGATCGCCACCACCCCGTACATCTGGGGCGGCGGCCACGGCTCCTTCGAATCCTCGGGCTATGACTGCTCCGGCGCGGTCAGCTTCGCCCTGCACGGCGGCGGCTTCCTCGAAAGCCCGCTCGACTCGACCGGCCTGGAGACCTGGGGCGAAGCGGGCCCCGGCAAGTGGATCACGGTCTACGCCAACGCCGAACACGCCTGGATGATCATCGCCGGCCTCGCCTTCGACACCGTCGGCGGCCCCGGCCCCCGCTGGCACTCCTCCCCGGTGGATTCACCGGAAGGCTTCATAGCCCGCCACCCCCCCGGCTACTAACCCCGGGGCCGACGGGCCTCAAACGTGTCGATATGTCACGGTTGCGGCCCGTCGACCCACGTTGCGGCGTTGCCGCGGCTGACGTGGATTACGCCCTCGAAGCCCTCGCGTTGGAGGATGGAGGCGGCTAGGCCGCTGCGCTTGCCGGCCTTGCAGATCGTCGCTATCGGGCGCTCGCGGGGGAGCTCGTCGAGGCGGCCGCGCAGCTCGGCGAAGGGGATGTGGATCGAGTCGGGGACGTGGCCTTCGGCCCACTCGGAGTCGTTGCGGACGTCGAGCACCTGGGGCGGATCGCTGTTGTCAAGCCGGCGCGCAAGCTCTTCGAGGTCGATCGCCTCGATCCGCTCCACCGGCCGGTCCTCGGCGCGCCAGGCGGTCATGCCGCCGCCGAGGAAGCCGCGCACGCGCAGCCCGACCGCGGCCAGCAGCTCGGCCGCCTCCAGCTCGTTGCCGTCCGAGGCGGCGACGACGAGCAGGTCGGCCTCGACCGGGACCATCTCGGCGACCTTGGTGGCGAAGCCGGTGTCATAGCCCGAGGCGCTGATCGCGCCGGGGATGTGGGCCTCGTCGAACTGCTCGTTGGTGCGCGAGTCGATCGCGATCGCACCGGCCGCGATCGCCGCCTCGAAGCCGTGCGGGGTGAGCTGGGTCGGGGCGCTGATCGAGGTGACCAGCGGCCCCTGGTTGAGGGCGACGATGTGGGAGACGTTGGGCGGCTTGCTGCCGATCGTCGCCACCGCGTCCTCGACGAACTCGGCCTCGCTCTCGAAGCGCAGGGCACGGTTGTGGCGGCGCTCGAAGCCGATCGTCGAGCAGGTCTTGAGGTCGATCCCGGCGCTGCCGCAGAGCGAGCCGCCGAGGTGCCCGGGCCAGACCTCGGTCTCCTCAGGCAGGGCCAGCAGGCGCTCGTGCAGCGAGCGGAAGATGTCGGCGGCGCCCTCGCGCGGCTCGACCGCGAGGTCGGGGCGGGCGACGTCGCCGACGAAGAGGCAGTCGCCGCTCAACACCGCCCAGGGGTCGTCGCCGCGGGAGGCGTCGCGCAGCAGGAAGGAGGTGTGCTCGGGCCGGTGGCCGGGTGTGTGGATCGCCTCGATGCTCGCCCCCTCGCCCAGCGCCAGCGTCCAGCCGTCGCCGAAGGCCTCGTGCGGGTAGGTCGCCTCGGCCAGCTCGTTGACGTGGATCGTCGCCCCGGTGGCGCGGGCGAGGCGCCCGTGGCCGGAGACGTGGTCGGCGTGGTTGTGGGTCTCCAGCACGTGCTCGATCCGCACCCCGTGCAGGCGGGCGAGGTGCAGGTAGGGGTCGATGTCCCACTGCGGATCGACCACGGCGGCGACGCCCGAGGCGGTGTCGCCGACCAGGTATGAGGCGCAGCCCAGATCCTCGTGGATTATCTGGCGGAAGAGCACGGGGTCAGGGTAGCGACGGGAGAAAGCCCGCACCTGGTCGAAGCCGGCGGCTGGTTTGGCCTGGCCACGGCGGCGGCGGCCTGGTATGCATCTCTTGCGGCGGTCGTCAACTCGACCTTCGGGCGGACGGTCCTACCGGTCCGGCCGCTGGGTCGCTGAACGGGAGAGGAGCTGGAAATGGCAACGCGCGAGGGGTCATCGGCCCTGGAAGAGCAGCTGAGCGAACTGCTCGAGGTGGAGAGCTTCGAGCCCCCTGAGGAGTTCCGCTCGAAGGCCCTGCTCAGCGACCCGGCGATCTACGAGCAGGCGGCGGCCGACCCGGAGGCATGGTGGCTGGAGCAGTCCAAGCAGCTGCTCGACTGGGCGCGGGAGCCGAGCGAGGGGCTCGACGGGTCCAACCCGCCCTTTTACAAGTGGTTCGCCGACGGCAAGATCAACGCCTCGGCCAACTGCCTCGACCGCCACGTCGAGGCGGGCCGGGGCGATCGGGTCGCCTTCCACTGGCGCGGCGAGGAGGGTGAGGAGCGCGACATCACCTACGCCGAGTTGCTCGCCGACGTGCAGCGCTTCGCCAACGTGCTCAAGGACGTCGGCGTCGGCGCCGGCGACATCGTCGGCATCTACCTGCCGATGATCCCCGAGGTAGTCGTCGCGATGCTCGCTTGCGCCCGCATCGGCGCCCCCCACAACGTCGTCTTCGGCGGCTTCTCGGCCGAGGCGGTGCGCGAGCGGATGGAGTTCTCCGCGGCGAAGGCGCTGGTGACCGTCGACGGCGCCCGCCGCAAGGGTAAGACGGCGCCGATCAAGGCGGCGGTCGACGAGCAGATGGACGACCTCGAGAGCCTGGAGACGATCGTGGTCGTCCGCCACACCGGGATCGACTGCCCGATGCGCGAGGGCCGCGACCGCTTCTACGACGAGCTGATGGAGTCGGCCGCGGCGGAGTGCCCAGCCGAGCCGTTCGACGCCGAGCAGCCGCTCTACATCCTCTACACCTCGGGCTCGACCGCGAAGCCGAAGGGGATCCTGCACACCACCGGCGGCTACCTGACCGGGGTCGCCGCCACCCATCGCTACGTCTTCGACCTCAAGCCCGAGGAGGACGTCTACTGGTGCGCGGCCGACGTCGGCTGGGTTACCGGCCACTCCTACATCGTCTACGGGCCGTTGCTGAACGGCGCCACCAGCGTGATGTGGGAGGGCGCGCCGGACTACCCGAGCAAGGGGATCTGGTGGCAGCTGGTCGAGCGCTACGGCGTCTCGATCCTCTACATGGCGCCGACCGCGATCCGCACCTTCATGAAGTGGGGGGCGGAGATCCCCGAGGAGTCGGACCTCTCCTCGCTGCGCCTGCTGGGCTCGGTCGGCGAGCCGATCAACCCCAAGGCCTGGCTCTGGTACCAGCAGGTGATCGGCGGCGGCAGCTGCCCGATCGTCGACACCTGGTGGCAGACCGAGACCGGGGCGATCATGATCACGCCGCTGCCGGGGATCACCGCGACCAAGCCGGGCTCGGCGACGACGCCCTTCCCCGGGGTCGATGCAGCGGTCGTCGACGAGAGCGACGGGGAGTCGGTCGAGGGCGGCCAGGGCCTGCTGGTCGTCAGGCGCCCCTGGCCCTCGATGCTGCGCACCCTCTACAAGGAGGAAGAGCGCTTCGTCGAGACCTACTTCTCGCGCTTCGGCAAGAAGACCTACCTGGTTGGCGACGCCGCGCGAAAGGACAAGGACGGCTACTTCTGGGTGATCGGGCGGATCGACGACGTCGTCAACGTCTCCGGCCACCGCCTCTCCACGGCGGAGGTCGAGTCGGCGATCGTCGCCCACGAGAAGGTCGCCGAGGCGGCCGTGATCGGCCAGTCCGACGAGGACACCGGCCAGGCGATTTGCGCCTTCGTCACCCTGCAGGTCAACGCCGCCGAGAGCGAGGAGCTGCTCGAGGACATCCGCGCCACGGTGGCCGAGCGGATCGGCAAGTTCGCCCGCCCGAAGCGGATCATCTGGGCCGACGACCTGCCCAAGACCCGCTCGGGCAAGATCATGCGCCGCCTCCTGCGCGACATCGCCGAGGGCCGCGCCCTGGGCGACGTCACCACCCTGCGCGACCCCGAAGTAATGGGCGAACTGGAGTCGAAGATCGCCGAGGCCCGCGACGCCGAAGGCTGACCCGCCGCTTCCGGTGCGCCTTATCCCCGATATACGGGGATAAGGCGCACCGGAACGCTCAGGCGGTGGTGCGCTCGTCGACCAGGTGCTGGACGGCGACCTCGAGCGCTTGCAGCTGTTCCTGGACGCTTTTGAGCTCGCGCAGGGCCAGTGCCTCGGCGCTGAGCTGCTCTTCGGCCAGCTCCTGCTCGACTTCGGCGATTTCGGGGCTGAGGAAGCGCTCGGCGAAGGCGCCGGTGAGCAGGGCGACGAAGCCGATGCCGATGATCAGGATCGCGGTCGAGACGACCTCGCCGCCGGTCGTGGTCGGGTAGATGTTGGAGCCGAGCGTGGTCATCGTCGTCACCGCCCAGTAGATCCCGTCCCAGTCGGTGAGGTGCTGGCTGTGTTTCTCGAAGGCGACGAATAGGGCGCCGCCGCCGACCACGGTCAGCAGGGCGAGGAACATCGCGTAGTGCAGGCCCTGCAGCGAGAAGACCTCGCGCGAGAGCTGGGCGAGGCGCATCAGGCGGACCAGGCGCAGCAGCCGCAGCACGCGCAGGCCCTGCAGGCCGGGCGGCAGCAGCGGTGGGGTGAAGATGACGATGAAGGGGTCGAGCGGGTGGTGGCGCAGCCAGAGCCGGCGGTTGGGGACGACGGCCAGCATCACCACCAGCTCGACCAGGAAAGCGACCCAGGTGACCCAGTTGAGGACGTTGGCGACCGTCTCCAGGGCGCCGCCGGGGTGCGACTCGCTGATCGCCACCATCGGCAGGGTCAGCGCCGCGGCGATCAGCATCGGCGTGTCGAGGACTTCCGCCACCCGCGTGCTGCGCGCGTCCATGCCCGGCGCGTAGCTGACCATTTTCTCCGTCGCCTCCGCCATCCGCGTGAACTTCGACGCCGAGCGCTCTGTGCCTACCTCACACGCCTGGTTCAGGTCACCCCCGCAACATTTGGAGACCGGTCGGTTTTGAGTCCCCCGAAGTCCCCGGGTAGCCGCAGGGGCGCCCGGGCAACGATCCAAGGAGGCAGGATGATCAGGCAGGGGATGTTGGGGCGATTTGGCTTGATGGCCGTCGTCGCGAGCGTGGGGGCGCTGCTGACGGCCGGCGGCGCGGCGGCGTCGACGATCACGGTGGGCAGCGTGCTGCCGCCGGAACCGAAACAGACCGAATTCGGCGCGGTGGAGACCTTCTTCAACACGGCGCTGCCGGAGAAAGGGGCCAACCTGACCTCGCCGGTGAGCGGGGCGATCGTGCGCTGGCGCATGCAGGAACCCGCGGGAGGACCATTCGCCCTACGGGTGCTGCGCCCCAACGGCTCCGGCGGCTACATGGCGGCGGGCACCAGCAATCCAGTGACTCCATCGGGCGGTGGGCTGCAGACCTTCACCGCCAACCTGCCCGTGCAGGCCGGCGACCTGATCGGCGTCGACCCGACCAATCCCACCGACAAGATCGGCGTTGCCGACGTTTCCGGCGCAAGCTTCGGCTTCATCTTCCCGCCGCCGTTCGACGGCGCCACGGTTGCCCCAAGCGGCACGGAAGGCGGCAAGGAGGTCGAGCTCAGCGCCGAAGTCCAGCCGACGCCGGCGATCACCGCGCTCGCGCCGGACTTCGGCCCGGTTGCGGGCGGCACCACTGTGACGATCACCGGCACCGACCTGGCCTCGGCCAGCGCGGTCAAGTTCGGCGAAATTCCGGCGACGAGCTTCAAAGCCGAATCGGAAACCAAGATCACCGCGGTGGCGCCGGCCGGCGCCACGGTCGGCGCGGTCGACGTGACCGTGACCACGATTGCCGGCACCAGCGCCGCGGTCCGAGGCGACCGCTTCTACTACGAAGGCTGCGTCGTGCCCAAGCTGAAGGGCAAGAAGCTCAAGCCCGCGCGGCGGATCCTGGGCCGCGCCCACTGCAAGGTCGGCAAGGTCACGCGCCGCAGGGCAAAGCCCAAGAAGGCGGGCAAGGTGCTGAAGCAGAGCGCCAAGCCGGGCAAGGTGCTGGCCTCGGGCTCCAAGGTGAACCTCGTGCTCGGCAAGAAGTCGCACGCTCACCGCTAGGCCGCTTTGCCGAGCCGGCCGCCCTCCTCAGCGCGGGGGGCGGCCGGTCTCGTACCATGGCTCGGCAAGCAATCGATCAGGAGACGCCCAGCCAATGAGCACCAGCACCGCCACGCAGGACTACAAGGTCGCCGATATCGAGCTCGCCGATTTCGGGCGCAAGGAGATCTCCCTCGCCGAGGTCGAGATGCCCGGCCTGATGCAGACCCGCGAGGAGTTCGCCGCCGAGCAGCCGCTCAAGGGCGCCCGGATCACCGGCTCCCTGCACATGACGGTGCAGACGGCGGTGCTGATCGAGACCCTGGTCGCGCTCGGCGCCGAGGTGCGCTGGGCCAGCTGCAACATCTTCTCGACCCAGGACCACGCCGCCGCGGCGATCGCCGCCGCCGGCATCCCCGTCTACGCCTGGAAGGGCGAGACGCTGGAGGAGTACTGGTGGTGCACCGAACAGGCGCTGCTCTGGCCCGACGGCGGCCCCAACATGATCCTCGACGACGGTGGCGACGCCACCCTGCTCGTCCACAAGGGGGTCGAGTTCGAGAAGGCCGGCGAGGTGCCCGACCCGGCCTCGGCCGAATCGGAGGAGTTCCGCATCATCCTCGAGACCCTGAAGCGCTCGCTGGCGGAAGACCCGCAGCGCTGGACCAACGTCGCCGCCCAGATCAAGGGTGTGACCGAGGAGACGACCACCGGCGTGCACCGGCTCTACCAGCTGGCCGAGACCAACGACCTGCTCTTCCCGGCGATCAACGTCAACGACTCGGTGACCAAGTCGAAGTTCGACAACCTCTACGGCTGCCGCCACTCGCTGGTCGACGGGATCAACCGCGGCACCGACGTGATGATCGGCGGCAAGGTCGCGGTGATCTGCGGCTACGGCGACGTCGGCAAGGGCTGTGCCTCATCGCTGCGCGGCCAGGGCGCCCGCGTGATCGTCACCGAGATCGACCCGATCTGCGCCCTGCAGGCGGCGATGGAGGGATACGAGGTGCGGACGCTCGACGAAGTGGTCGAGACCGCCGACATCTTCGTCACCGCCACCGGCAACAAGGACATCATCACGGTCGAGCACATGGCGCGGATGAAGCACAACGCGATCGTCGGCAACATCGGCCACTTCGACAACGAGATCGAGATGGCGGCGCTGGAAGAGTCCGACGCCGAGCGGACCGTGATCAAGCCCCAGGTCGACGAGTGGCGCTTCCCCGACGGCCACTCGATCATCGTCCTCTCCGAAGGCCGCCTGCTCAACCTCGGCAACGCCACCGGCCACCCGAGCTTCGTGATGTCGAACTCCTTCACCAACCAGGTGATCGCCCAGATCGAGCTCTTCGGCCAGCCCGACGGGTTCGCCGCCAAGGAGGTCACGGTGCTGCCCAAGCACCTCGACGAGAAGGTCGCCCGCCTCCACCTCGACGCGCTCGGCGTCAAGCTGACCGAGCTCAGCCCCGAGCAGGCCGCCTACCTCGGCATCCCCGCCGAGGGCCCCTATAAGCCCGACCACTACCGCTACTAGGCGCGGGCCCCGGTGCCGAACGTCTACAAACCGACGTTCGAGGAGGGCGAGCGGCCCGAGGGGTTTCGCTCGCGGCGGGCCCGGATCGGCTACGAGCTCGGCAGCGAGCTGATCGGCTGCAGCCTCTGGGAGCTGCCGCCGGGAGAAGCCGCTTACCCGTACCACTTCCACTACGCCGACGAGGAGCTGGTGATCGTGCTCACGGGTCGTCCGACCTTGCGAACCCCGGAGGGCGTCCGCGAGCTCGAGCAGGGCGAGGCGCTCCGCTTCCCGCTCGGCGAGGAGGGGGCGCACCAGATCATCAACCGCAGCGAGGAGCCGGTGACCTTTCTGGCGGTATCGAGCCACGGCCGCCCCGACGTGGTCGTCTATCCCGACTCGGACAAGATCGGCGTCGGCGAGCGACTCCCGCACGGCGGCGGCCTGCGCGCCTTCTTCAAGCGCGGCGACCGGGTCGACTACTTCGAGGGCGAGAGCCTCGACGAGGCCCAGTCCTAGAAACGACAAGACCCGCCGGAGCGGGTCGAGTCTGGTGAAGAAAGCGGGAACCACCCCGCAGGTACCTCCAAGCGGCTGACACCCAACTCGGAGACTACCACCAGACCCGACCCATTCCATTGGGGTGATCTGCGGAGGGCGCCGGACTCGAACCGGATCCAACGGTCATTGGACAAGCGGGTGTCAGTCGCTTGAAATCACCTGTTTTCTTCACCCTCCTGGCCGCGATGCTAGCGGCAGAAAAGTGGTTACAGACCTTGTGACGAACTCGGCACGGCCTTGTGATGGTTCCTTAACGGCGGGGCACTCGACGCCGTTAGCTGCCGCTGACGACCAGCGTCGCCCGACAAGAGCCTTAGAAACGACAAGACCCGCCGGAGCGGGTCGAGTCTGGCGACGTGGGGAACCACCCCACTGGCGACTGACACTCTGCCGGAGGGTACCACGGCAGGTCGCCCCCATCCTCGACCCGCTCCGACGGGTCTTATGTGCGGAGGGCGCCGGACTCGAACCGGATCCAACGGTTGGTTGGACTAAGCCTCAATCCACCGATTCACCCGCACCAATGAGGACATCGTCGACGACAACGGTGTAATCGGCGAAAATCGCCGTCCGTAACTCGGTTCGTGTGCCGACGGGCAGACGAGAAGCTCGCAAGGGTCGCTCCGGGACCGGTTTCCGGCAGCTCGCGGCAGCCGAGCGATTCGGCGAGTGAGGAGAAGCCGGTCGAAGTGGATCAGGCTGCGACGGGAAGCGCCCTGATCTTGCTCAGCGCCTCGATGAAGTTCTCCTGCCAGGGCCAGCGGGCGGGCAGGTGCAAGGTGAAGCGCCGCGCGGTGCGGGTGATCCGGCCGGGCAGCGCGATCAGCCGGCGGCGGATCGTCCGCGCCGCCCGCCAAGTCTCATCCTCGAGGCCGAGCTGCCCGACCCAGCGCGCCAGGTTGTGGGCCAGGCAGGCGATCACCGTCCAGGCGGCGTTGGCGTCGAAGCGGCCCGAGGGGAAGTGGGCGAGCGCTTGGTCCTTCAGGTCGCGGATCGCCAGCTCGACCTCGGCGTGTTGGCGGTGCTCGGCGTCGACGGTGTGCATGTCCTCGGTGCGGTTGGTGAGGAAAGCGAAGTGGCGCCAGTAGGCAAACAGCTCGGTCTGCTCGTCTTGGGCATGAAGGTGCACGCGGCGCACGATCAGCCGCCGCCCGCCGTAGGTCGTCTCGGCGAGCTCGCAGATGCCGGTGTCGGGGTAGTCGGGGACCGGGCGCCAGGCAGACTCCGGGAGCTGTGAGATCCGCTCTGCGATGCGCTTTTGCTGGCGGACGGCGATCGAGTAGAGACAGCTCTTTGCCTCCAGGTAGTCGATCACCTTGTGCGAGTGAAAGGCCGAGTCGGCGCGAATCAGGATCTCCCCCTCAGCGCCGGCCCTGCGCACCCGGGCGATCAGCTCTTCGCAAAAGCGAAGGGCGCCGCGCCCGGAGTTGGCGGCCCCTTTGCGAGTGCGGACGTGCAGCACCTCGCCTGTGGCGGCCCGGGTGGCGAGCAGCGGGTGATAGCCGCGCACTCCCGTGTAGCCGAAGGAGGCGCCCTGCTTGAGGCGCCCGTAGACCTCACCGACGAAGGAGTCGATGTCGATCACGAGGCGCTTGGCGCCGGGGCCTGCACCAGCGGCCCAGGCGCGCTTGATCGCCTCGCCCAGCACCCGGTCGAGCTGGCGCACGTGGCCGAAGGTGAAGGCGCGCAGGAAGGTGCCGAGCGTGGAGGGCGCCATCGCCTTGTGACCGAGCAGAGCCTCGGTCGCGCCGCTGCGCAGCAGGTCTGCGTCGTCGATCGAGTCGGCCCCTGCCGCGATCGCGTGGATCAGGGTGAGCACCTTGCGCCCTGGGCGCGAAGCACCCGTTCGCTCTCCCAGGCGGACTGTCTCCTCGACCAATTGCCCGAGGCCGAGCCGCCTGGCGAGAGTGGCGATCAAGACCAGCCCCGCGTTTGCGACAAGCCGCTCGTCGTCGAACTCGACGCCCACCGAATCGGGCCGCACGGACGCCTCAGAACCCTTCACCATGTAAGTGACCTCCTGACGTCAGGCCGCGGCTGCCCTATACAGTCGCTTTTTGCCTGCTCAGGAGGTCATTTTCATCACTGCAGCGGATGGATCGTCTGAATCAGGTGCGGTGAATCGGTGGATTGAGGCTAAGCGAATGTCAGTCGCCAAGAGGCACCCGCCTCTGTCGCCCTCCTGTTGGCGATGCTAGCCGCAAGGAAGTGGCCAAAAAACGAGATAGGTGAATTGACACACTTACGTGACACTTTCTTAACGGGTGGTCATGTGGTCCCCGCCTGTGGCTCCCAGCGGAATCGGCGGGTGGCGACGAAGGCGCCGATCAGGGCCCAGACCAGCAGCGAGGCGACGTCGCCGCCTTTGAGGCCGGTGCCGGTGGCTTCGGGGGAGAGGGTGCCCTGCAGGCCTTCGGCGAGGTGGGAGAGGGGGAAGATGCGGCCGACCTCCTGCAGCCAGTGGGGGAGCTGGTCGATCGGGATCCAGACACCGGAGATGAAGGCGAGGATGACGACGGTGAAGGGCGCGATCGTCGAGGCGGCGTCGACGGTGGGAGTGAACGGCGTGATCGCGATGCCGAGCGTGCAGAGCGTCGCGGTGCCGAGCGCGACATAGGCGAGGAAGCCGATGAAGCTGGTGCCGGGGAACTCGACCCCGTAGGCGAGCACGCCGATCGCGACCAGCAGCACGGTCATCGCCAGCGCCTGCGCGGTGGCGCGCAGGACCTGGGCGACGATGAAGGTCCAGGACGGCATTGGCGTGCCGCGCAGCCGCTTCAGCTGGCCGCGCTCGCGCTGGGTGGTGATCGAGACCGCGAGCGTGGTGAAGGTCGAGAGCGAGATCGAGTAGGCGGTGATCCCGGCCATGAAGTAGGCCTGGGCGCTCAGCTTCAGCCCGCTGGGCAGGGTGACGCTCTGGTCACCACCCTTGATGAAGATCGAGTTGAAGAGAACGAGGAAGATCAGCGGGAAGAAGAAGGTGAAGACGAGCGCCCGCGGCGTGCGCAGTGCGACGACGATCGCGGCGCGGGCCTGGGCGAGGACGATGTGGCGCTCGCTCACGCTTGCCGCTCCCCGTTGCGGGTGAGGTCGAGGAAGATGTCCTCGAGGCTCGGCTTGCGCACCTCGAGGTCGGCGAGCGCGACGCCGCGCTGCTCGGCCAGCGCCAGCAGCCGGTAGAGGTCGCCCTGCGGCTGCTCGGTCTCGATGCTGATCTCGTCGCCGGCGAGCTGCGGCGATGCCGACACGCACGAGCGCACGTCCTCGGCGCTGAGGCCCCCGTTGAGCCGGAAGCCGATCACGGTGCGGCGGCCGAGGCTCTCGCTCAGCTCCCTCATCGGCCCCTGGGCGACGATGCGCCCTTCGCGCAGGATCGCCACCCGGTCGGCGAGGTGCTCGGCCTCGTCCATGTAATGGGTGGTGAGGAAGACCGTCTTGCCGAGCTCCTTCAGCCCCTCGATCATGTTCCAGGCGTCGCGGCGGGCGGTCGGGTCGAAGCCGGTAGTCGGCTCGTCGAGGAAGATCAGGTCGGGGTCGCCGACGATCCCGATCGCGACGTCGACGCGGCGCTTCTGCCCACCCGAGAGCGAGCCGATCCGCGCCTCGCGCTTCTCTGCCAGCCCGGTCAGCTCGATCGTCTGATCGACCGGGCGCGGGGCGGGGTAGAAGGTGGCGAAGAGCGAGACCGCCTCGCGCACGGTCAGCAGCGGGTCGAGCTCGCACTCCTGCAGGACGAGGCCGACGCGGCTGCGCCACTCGCGGGTCGGCTCGCCCGGATCGACGCCGAGCACCTCGACCTCGCCGCCGCTGCGCTCGCGATAGCCCTCGAGGATCTCGATCGTGGTCGTCTTGCCGGCCCCGTTGGGCCCGAGGAAGCCGAAGACCTCGCCGCGGCCGACCTCGAAGTCGATCCCGGCAACCGCCTCCTGCTCGCCGTAGGACTTGCGCAGCCCCCTGACGCTGATCGCCACCTCGCTCACCACCCCAAACCTAGCCAACTCCACCCACCGCCCCGGAGGGAGATGGTTTGCTAGACTAATTATCGACGCTAACTAATGGCACGCACGGTCGACACCTCGCTCACCGATTCCGCCGCTCGGCTGCGGATGGGGATCGTGCGGACGGCGCGGCGGCTGCGCCAGGAGGCGGCCGGGGAGGCCGGGCTGCTGACGCCGACCTCGACCGCGGCGCTGGCGACGATCGAGCGGCACGGGCCGCTGACGCCGAGCGAGCTCGCCGAGCTGGAGCGGGTGAAGCGGCCGACGATCACCCGCACGCTCGGCTGCCTGGAGCGGCAGGGGTTGATCGAGCGCACGCCCGACCCGAGCGACGGTCGCAGCACCCTGGTCAGCGTCAATGCCGCCGGCCGCGAGCGTCTGCGGCGCCTACGCGGCCGCAAGAACGCCTATCTGGCGCGGCGCATGCGCGACCTTCCCGTCGAGGACGTCGCCGCCCTGGAGCGCGCGGCGGAGATCCTCGAGCAGATGCTGGAGGAGCCGCGCGGCAAGCGCGGTGGTGGCGCGTGAGCGCGGGTTTGCGGCGCAGCTTCACCTCCCTCTCCGTCCCCAACTACCGCCGCTACTTCCTTGGCCAGCTGGTCTCGCTCTCGGGCACCTGGATGCAGACGGTGGCGGCGCTCTGGCTGGTCCTCAGCCTCACCGGCAGCGGCGTCGCGGTCGGCATGACCACGGCCCTGCAGTTCCTGCCGATGCTGCTGCTCGGCGCCTGGGGCGGCCTGCTCGCCGACCGCTTTCCCAAGCGCAAGCTGCTGATGACCACGCAGGCGCTGATGGCGATCCCTGCGCTCGGGCTCTTCGTCGTCACCGTGACCGGCGTCGCCGCGCCCTGGATGGTCTTCATCGCCGTCTTCGCGATGGGCTCCGTCAACGCGGTCGACAACCCGACCCGGCAGAGCTTCGCGATCGAGATGGTCGGACCCGACCGCGTCGTCAACGCGGTCAGCCTCAACAGCGTGATCGTGCAGTCGGCGCGCATCGTCGGCCCCGCGCTTGCCGGCCTGTTGATCGCCGGGGTCGGCCTCGAGACCTGCTTCGCGGTCAACGTCCTCTCCTTCGGCGCGATGATCTACGCGCTCTGGGGAATGGACCCGGCGAAGCTGCGCAGCGGCCCGCGGGCGAGCCGCGAGCGCGGCGCGATCCGCGCCGGCCTGCGCTACGTGCGCGCCACGCCGGAGCTGGCGATCCCGCTGGCGCTGATGGCCCTGGTCGGCACCTTCGGCTTCAACTTCCAGGTGATCCTGCCGCTGCTGGCGCGTTTCAGCTTCGGCGGCGGCGCCGGCGTCTACGCGGCGCTGGTCTCGGCGATGGGGATCGGCTCGATCGCCGGCGCCCTGATCACCGGCTCGCACGGCCGCACCGGCCCCCGTCTGATCGCCGGCGCCGCCCTCGCCTTCGGCGGCGCCGCCCTGCTCGCCGCCGCGGCCCCGGCAATGGCCGCGGAGCTCACCGCCCTGGTCCTCCTCGGCGCCGCCTCGGTCACCTTCGCCGCGACGATCAACTCCTCACTCCAACTGGCGGTAACCCCTCACATGCGCGGCCGAGTGATGTCCCTCTACTCAGTCGTCTTCCTCGGCTCGACCCCGATCGGCGGCCCCCTCGCCGGCTGGCTCTCCCAAACCTACGACCCCCGCTGGGCCCTGGCCCTGGCCGCAACCTCAGGCCTCAGCGCCGCCTGGGCCGCCCGCATCTCCTTCGCCCGCCTCCGCACCCGAACCGAGCTAGCTGAAACCCAAGGAGAGCCGGCACCGGCCTGAGTCCCTACTGCTCCAACCCGTAGAGGAAGTGGCGGCTTATCCCTCGTCAGCGGGGCCCGCCGGAAGCGCTTGGAGCGCGGGGTGAGGGGGTCCGCCAGACACTCCCCGCTTTTGTCTGGCGGACCCCCTCACCCCGCGCCTAATCCCTACCCGACGTACCCCGCCGACTTCAGGTACGCCGCAGCCGCTTCCTTAGGCGTCTGCTTTTCGAGTTCCACCCGCGCATCGAGCTCCTGCATCACTTCCAGGGTCAACCCCTTCTGCACCTCGACGATCGTCTTTTCGTAATCCGGCCCCGCCTTTTCAACCGTCGACTGCTTGCTGACGAAGATGACGTTGCCGGCCGGGAAGACTTCCTTGTTGTCTTCGAGGATGACGAACTTGTCCTTCTCCGCCGAGAGCTGCGGGTCGGTGGTGAAGAGGATCGAGAGATCCGCCTGGCCGTTTTCGAGCACCTTGTAACGGAGGCTGATGTCGACCGGGTGGAAGGCCTTGAACTTGAGCCCGTAATACTTTTCGAGCCCGGCCAGGCAGTCGATCCGCTGGCGGCACTCGGGCGAGCCATAGAGGGTCATGCTTTCCGACTTGCCTTCGAGGTCGGAGATCGTTTTCAGGCCTTCTTCTTCAGCGAACTTCTTCGTCGTGCCCACCGCGTTGGCGCTGGCGAACGGAGTCGGTTCGAACGCCGTCAGGCCTTCCTTTTCGAATTCGGCGTTTGCCTTTTCCCACGCCCCGGTCGCGTCGGACGGCACTTCTTCCGGTTCAAGGCCGAAGAACGAGGTCAGCGCGGTCGAGGCGTACTCCGGATAGCCCGAGACTGCCCCCGACTTGACCGCCTGGTGGGCCACCGTTTCCGAGCCGAGGTTGAGGTCGCTCTTCGCCTTGTAGCCGGCCGCCTTCAGCGCCTGGGCGTAGATTTCACCGAGGATTTCCTGTTCGGGGAAGTTCTTCGAGCCGATCGTCAGGCTGACCTTGGCGTTCTTCGGGTTGGAGACGATCGCTCCCGCGCTTTCACCTTCTTCACTGCTGCTCGTGCTGTTGTCGCTGCTGCTGCCGCAGGCGACGACGCCGAGACTGAGGGCTAGAGCGAGCAGCAGAGCAGCCGCTGCGCGCAGACGAGTGAACTCGGACCTCATTGGATTCCTCTCTTGTCGTTTTTTGGGACGAGATTCATGTGGCGCTCAACCGCAAGCCTTTCGAGGTGAGCAGACGTTGAAGTCCGGCGAGGCCAAACTCGAGCACCAGCGCCAGCAGGGCGACCAGGATCGCCCCCGCCAGCACGCCGTTCTCGCCGTAGACGTTTTCGTTGATGATGAAGTCGCCCAGGGTCAGGACCCCGGCCAGCGGTGCGATCGTCGCGGTGGCGACGATCGCGATCATCGCCCCGCGGATGCCGGTGAAGATCGTCGGGATCGCCAGCGGCACCTCGACCCTGCGCAGCACTTCGAGCTCGGTCATTCCCATGCCGCGCGCGGCGTCAACCGTCGAGCGGTCGACCTGGCGCACGCCGACGTAGGCGTTGGTGAGGATCGGCGGTATTCCCAGCACGGATAGCGCCACGGTCAGGTTGAGCAGGCCCACCCCGATCGCCGTCGCCATCAGTGCGATCAGGGCGAGCTCCGGGATCGCGCGGCCGGCGTTGCCGATGCCGATCGCAAGCAGCTCGCCGGTGCCGCGGTGCCCGAGGTAGAGGCCGGCGGGCAGGGCGATGATCAGCGAGAGCGCCAGGGCGAGCACGGTCACCTCCAGCTGGGTCAGGGTCAGTTCGACCACCTGAGCGAATCCGCCCACCGTCTTGCCGCCGGTCACGTTGGAGGTCTGCGGCGTGAAGATGAATTCGAAGGCGCCGCCGAACGACGCCGGCGGGATCTGGGGGAGGGCCAGGCTCACGTGTTCGTCACCCGCCGCCAGGGAGTGCTGAGCCGCTGCGCGAGCAGCAGCAGGCCGTCGAAGGCGAGCGCCATCAGGATCGCGATGCCGCCGGCGATGATGATGCTGGTGGCGAAGGTGAGGTTGCCGCTGCCGTAGATCTGCGTGCCGAGGCCGCCGCCGCCGGCGAAGACGGCGAGGGTCGCGATCGCGACCGTGCTCACCGTCGCGATCCGCAGCCCGGCGATGATCTCGGGAGTCGCCAGCGGCAGCTCGACTTTCCAGAGGATCTGGCGCTCGGTCAGGCCCATCCCCCGCGCCGCGTCCTTGACCGAGTTGGGCACGTTGGCGAGGCCGGTCATCGTGTTGCGGTAGAGAATCTGCAGGGTGAAGGCGCTGAGCGCGATGATCGCCGTCTCCATGCCGCGACCGGTGATCGGCAGCAGCAGGATGAAGAAGGCGATGCTGGGGATCGTGTAGAGGACGCCGGTGCCGGCCAGCAGCGGTGGGCGCAGCCAGGCGCGGCGGTGCGCGATGAGCGCCAGCGAGAAGGCGATCGCGAAGCCGATTACCACCGCGAAGAAGACCATCTCCAGGTGCTGAAGCGTCGGCGTCTCGAAGCGGCCGATGTGTTCCTTCGCCCAGTCCCAGCAAAAGAGCTTGTCGGTGGCCTGGCAGGGCAGCGTTTCCGAGCTGCGTTCGTGGATGAACCCCCTGCCGACTTCGCCGACCGCCGCTAGTGTCAATGCCGGGCTAGCCATGCGGCCGCTCCACTGCCGAGTGCTCCTCGGTCTTGGCCTCCGGCGAGGCGAGGAACTCGGAGATGATCTCGACCGAGAGGACGCCGTCGATGCGGCCCTCGCGGTCGACCACGGCGGCGTACTGGGCCTCGCCCTGCAGCAGGTCGGCGAGGGCGTCGCGCATGATGTCGTCGCGATCGAGCAGCGGGCCGAGCGGCGAGTCGGGACGCCTCGGCACCCGCTCGCCGCCGAGGTCGCGCTCGGAGAGCCAGCCGAGCGGGCGGCGCTCGCCGTCGACCAGCAGGGGGTAGGGGCACTCGGCCCCCTCCAGATCCGCTCGCACCTCCGCGGTCGGCTCACCGACCCGGGCCAATGGCGCCTTCCAGAGGTCGATGTCGGAGACCCGCATCAGGGCCAGGCGCTTCAATGCCCGGTCGGCGCCGACGAAGTCCTCGACGAACTCATCGGCGGGGTCCATCAGCACCTCTGCAGGGGTCGCGTACTGGGCGACCCGGCCGCCCTCGCGCATGATCGCGATCCGGTCCCCCATCTTGATCGCCTCGTCGATGTCGTGGGTGACGAAGAGGACGGTCTTGCCGATCTCGGCCTGCAGGCGCAGGAACTCGTTCTGCAGGCGCTCGCGGTTGATCGGGTCGATCGCGCCGAACGGCTCGTCCATCAGCATCACCAGGGGGTCCGCCGCCAGCGCCCGCGCCACCCCGACCCGCTGCTGCTGGCCGCCGGAGAGCTGCGCCGGGTAGCGCTCGGCGAGGTCGGGATCGAGCCCGACCAGGGCCAGCAGCTCGGCGCTGCGGGCCGCCGCGCGCTCCTTCTTCCAGCCCAGCAGCTGCGGCACGGCGGCGATGTTGTCGGCGATCGTGCGGTGGGGGAAGAGGCCGATCTGCTGGATCACGTAGCCGATCTCGCGCCGCAGCTGCGCCGGGTTGCGCTCGCGCACCGAGCGCTCGCCGATCAGGATGTCGCCTGAGGTCATCTCGACCGTGCGGTTGACCATCCGCATCGCGGTTGTCTTGCCGCAGCCCGAGGGCCCGACGAGGACGCAGATCTCACCGGCCGGCACCTCCAGCGTGAGCTCCTCGACGGCTGCCTTGGCAGAGCCCGGGTAGCGCTTGGTCGCGCCTGCGTAGCGGACGGGGGAGGCCCCGGCACTGGACTCTTGCGCAGTCAGCTCGTCGCTGGGCACTCGCGCCGAGCCTATACCCCCGGGCGCGCGGCGTTAAGCGTGGGCGGGGCAGCTGTGGGCGCTCGCGCGCGACTGGCGGCTGAGCCAGAAGAGCGCCGCGAAGACGACCAGGCCGAGGACGTTGAGCACCAGCTTGTAGTCGAGCTCGACCGAGCCGAAGATGTCGGAGCGGCTCGGCCGCGTCGTCGGCACCAACCCGGCGGCGCTGAAGAGGCCGTCGATCGCCAGCGCGGCGACGATCATCGTCAGCAGCATCAGGGCGACGATCCGCACGGTGAAGGCCCAGCCGTAGTACTTGCGATAGATCGCGATGATCGGCAGCACGATCAGGTCGGCGAAGATGAAGGCCATCACCCCGGCGAAGCTGATCCCGCCCGACCAGAGCACGGCGGCGAGCGGGATGTTGCCGACCGAGCAGACGAAGCTGAGCACGGCGATCAGCGGCCCGACGATGACGTTCTCGATCGCGCTCAGCCAGCCCGGCCCGTCGCTGACAAAGAGCACGTTGAAGAAGTCGTTGCCGAGCAGGCCGATGAAGCCGGCGAGAAGGAAGCCGATCGAGATCTCCTTCCAGAGCATCGACCAGTCGCCGCGGAAGTTACCCGCCACTTCGCTCCAGCCGGCCGCGGAGGTGAGTCGCTCACGCCAGCTCGCCGCCTCCCCGCTCGCGCCGTGGTCGTGCTCGTGGCCCGCGTCGGCCTCGCGGGCGTGCGCCCGCGCCTGCTCCTCCAGCCGCGGCGAGACGAAGAGGCGCAGGCCCAGGGCCATCAGCACGATCATCACGATGCCGCCGAGGTACTCGGCGAGGGTGAACTGCCAGCCGAGCAGGACCCAGAGCACCAGGCCCAGCTCCCAGACCAGGTTGGTCGAGGCGAACTGGAAGGCGAGCGCCGAGGCGGCCGAGGCGCCCTTCTGGAAGAGGCTCTTGGCGATCGCGATCGCCGCGTAGGAGCAGGAGGAGGAGGCGGCGCCGAGGCCGGTCGCCCAGGCCACCGGCTTCGCCCCGCCGCCCGCCATCGTCGCTTCGATTCGCTCCTTCGGCACCCAGGCCTGGACGATTGCCGAGATCGCGAAGCCGAAGACCAGCGCCCACCAGACCTCGTAGGCCATCAGCAGGGACTGCTTCAGCCCTTCCAGGATCGTGTTCAGAATGTCCACCATGGGGCCACCGTAGCATACCCCCCAGGGGTATATGGAAGCAGCCTAATCCGAGACCGGCCCGACGCCGATGCCGAGCCGCCGCGCCCGCTCCACCGCCCGCGCCACGACCTCCTCCATGCCCGGTACCTCGCCACCGCGCATCAAAACCTCTCCGCCGACGACGGTCGTATCGACGACCGACCCACTGGCCGCATAAACCAAATCCGAGTACAGGTCGCCGAGACTCAGCTCGGGCGATTCGCCCCGCAGCAGGAGGAAATCTGCCGGCGCCCCGACCTCGAGCTGGGCGTTCCCGGTGGCGATTGCCCAGGCCTCGGCCGCGGGGAGGACGGTGGGATCGCCGGCGGCGTGGCGCTGGGTCAGGGCGAAGAGCTTGAGGTCGGAGAAGAGGTCGAGCGCGTCGTTGGAGCCGGGGCCGTCGGTGCCGAGGCCGACTCGCACCCCGGCGGCGCGCGCGGCCGGGTAGGGAAAGACGCCGCCGACGGCCAGCTTCATGTTTGCGGCCGGGTTGGCGACGACGGTGCAGCCGCGCTCGGCGATCAGCTCCAGCTCCTCGGCGTCGAGCCAGACGCCGTGGGCGAGGATCGTGCGCTGGTTCAGCAGGCCCAGCCGGTCGAGGTAGACGGCCGGCCGCTCGCCGTGCGCGGCGAGGCAGTCCTCGACCTCCTGCGCGGTCTCCGAGAGGTGGATGTGGACCGGCAGCTCGCGCTCGCCGGCCTGCTCGGCGGTCCAGCGCAGCAGCGCTTCGCTGACCGTGTAGATCGCGTGCGGCGCCAGCGCGGCGGCGATCCGCGGGCCGAAGCCGGCGAGCTCCGCGAGGCTGTCGAGCGCCGTCGCCTGCATCGCCTCCGTCCTGCCGTCGGCGTCGAAGAGCGGTCCGCCGATCGTCGCCCTCAGGCCGCTGTCGGTGACCGCTCGCGCCGTCGCCCCCGGGTGCCAGTACATGTCCCAGAAGCGCGTCGTGCCGGTGCGGATCATCTCCAGGCAGGCCAGACGGGTGCCCCAGTAGACGTCCTCGGGCTCGAGTCTCGCCTCGACCGGCCAGATCACCTCGCGCAGCCAGCGCATCAGCGGCAGGTCGCCGCCGTAGCCGCGGAAGAGCGTCATCGCTGCGTGGGTGTGGCCGTTGAGCAGCGGCGCGACCAGCGGCGCCCCCGCCGCCTCGATCGTCTCGTCGCCCGGCTCCGGCGCCACCTGCGGGCCGAGCGCCGCGATCGTCCCTTCGACGCAGCGCAGCCCGACGCGCTCGCCCTCGAGGACGGCGCCGGTCACCGTGAGCGCTCGCGCACTCACCGGCCCACGGCGCCGAGCTGCGGCAGCACCGCGGCGAGGCCGTCGTGCAGCTGCAGCGCGTTGCGCGCCCGCGCCGCTTCCAGGTCGATGATCTCGAGTGGGCCGGGCCCGATTCCGTTGGCGAGGTTGTCGACGACGCAGACCGCCGCGTAGGCGAGCCCGAGCTCGGCGGCGACGATGCACTCCGCGGCGATCGTCATCCCGACCACGTCGGCGTGCGCTGCCATCAGCCGGATCTCGGCCGGGGTCTCGAAGCGCGGCCCGATCGCCTGCCAGTAGACGCCACCGTCGCGCACCTCGGCGGGGCCGGCGTTCCAGGCGGCGAGGACTTCCTCGCGCCAGGCCGGGTCGAAGCGCGGCGCCCGGTGGGCGCGCTCGTCGCCGAAGGAGGAGAGGCCGAGGTGGAGAGCGATGAAGTCGTCGGGGCAGAGCAGGCTGCCGACCGGCAGCGCGGCGTCGAGCGAGCCGACCGAGGCGATCGCCAGCACCCGGTCACAGCCCTGCTCGACCAACGCCCGCAGGTTGGCGACGTGGTCGATCTCGTGCGGCAGCACGTACTCGCCGCCCCCGTGGCGCTGCACGATCGCGGCGCCGTGCTCGGCCCCGGCCGCGGCGATCGTTTCGCCACCCGGGCCGAGCGCACTGCTGCCGAGCACCACCGCAAGCCGTCCCACGGCCCGATCCTACGTGCGCCGCACGAGGAACGCGGCAGCGGCGTCGTCGTGGTCGACGATCGGCTCGGGGTAGTCGAGCCGGCGCCGCAGCCCGGCGTCGAGGCGCCAGGGCTCGTGCACCGCCTTGCCCGCCACCGCCTCCAGCTCCGGCAGGTAGCGGCGCACGTAGGTGCCGTCGGGGTCGAAGCGGTGGGCCTGGCGGATCGGGTTGAAGACGCGGTTGGGCCGGGTGTCGTTGCCGGTCCCCGCCACCCACTGCCAGTTGCCGGCGTTGTTGGCGATCTCGCCGTCGCTGAGCAGGTCCCAGAAGTGGTTCGCGCCCCAGCGCCAATCGAGGTAGAGGTCCTTGGTCAGAAAGGAGGCGACGATCATCCGCGCCCGGTTGTGCATGCGGCCCTCGCCTTGCAGCTGGCGCATCGCCGCATCGACGATCGGGTAGCCGGTGAGGCCCTGCTGCCAGGCCTCGAAGGCGCGCCGCGAGCGCGACCAGCGATCGCCGCGCGGCCGGTAGTCGCGGTGGGGGAGGGCCGGGTTGGCGGCGAGCACCTGGTGGTGGAAGTCGCGCCAGCAGAGCTGCCGCGCGTAGGCGTCGCCGCCGCGGCGCGAGCGCGCCTCGCCGAGCAGCTCCAGCGCCGAGATGCAGCCGAAGCGCAGGTAGGGGCTGAGGCCCGAGGTGAGATCGCCCGGCAGGTCGTCGTGGCCGTCGGCGTAGCCGGCGAGGCCGTCGCGCAGGAAGGCGCGCATCGCCCTGCGGCCTGCGGTCTCCCCGCCCGGCGCCCGCGCGGGCGAGGGCTCGCCGCGCAACAGCGAGGCGAGCGCCGGCAGCCGGCCGGTGGCAAGCCGCGAGGGCACCGCCAGCCGCCTCGGCGTCGCCGCCCGCGGGCGCGCCGGCACCTCCTCCCAGGCGCGGTGAAAGGGACTGAAGACCTTGAAGTGATCGCCGCCGCCGGGGGTCACCGTGCCCGGCGAGACCACCGTCGTGCCGGGATGGGCGCGGAAGGCGATCCGCTCCTCCTCGCAGCCGCGGCGCAGGCGCTCCTCGCGCCGCCGCGCGTAGGCGCTCCAGTCGGCGCTGACGTGGAACTGCTCGGCTTCGCACTCGAGCGCCAGGGCCAGCGCCTCGGCGACCGGGTCGCCCTGGCGGATGTAGAGCCTTCCGCCGGCGCGGCGCAGCCGCTCGCCGACGTCGCGCAGCGACTCGAGCAGGAAGGCGACCCGGTTGGGGGCGGCGAAGCGCGAGCCGAGCAGCAGCGGGTCGAGGACGAAGAGCGGCACCGTGCGATCCGCCCGCGCGGCCGCCGCCAGAGCGGGGTTGTCGTGCGTGCGCAGGTCGCGGTTGAAGAGGACGATCGAGGTGCTCACTTCGCCTATGGTGATGGCATGGAGGAACGCCCGTCAACGGCGATGACGGCGCCGCCGGCTCAGTCTGACGGTTCGCGCACGGCCCTGAAGCGGTCGCCCCAGAGGGCGACGAGCTGGTCGGCGAGCTCGTCGGTGAGGCGCAGCTGCGGCGCCTCGTCGAAGAGCATTTCCAGGTCGGCCTCCCAGACGTAGATCTTCAGGTCGAGCGGCACCGCGAGTTCGTCGCTGACGCCCTCGCCGATCAGCGCGTAGGCCTCGCGCAGCATCGTCACGTTGGTCAGTTTGTCGGCGGCGAAGATCGCCCGCGCCGCGGGGTTGGAATCGGCAACCCGGCGGCGGTGCTCCTCCTTGCGCTCCTCGTAGGAGAGGATCGACTCGTCTTCGGTCATCGTCGCGACCAGGCCGGCGACGACATCGCCGAAGCGCTCGCGCACCTGCTCGAGGCCGATCTCGCTCTTCTCGACCACGTCGTGCAGCAGCGCCGCGGCGATCACCTCGTCACCCTGGCGCTCGCCGCAGAGCAGCTCGGCGACGGCGACCGGGTGGTCGATGAAGGGCCGCCCGTCGCTGCCGCGGCGCAGCTGACCGGCATGCGCGCGCTGCGCTGTCGCCAGCGCCTCCTTGACCAGATCGGATCTCTCGACTGCGGCGTCGATTCCAGGCGTCGACGTCATCCCGCGTCGCAGCCTAGCGGCCGGTGCGAGCGATTTGAGCGGCGTGATGCGGGCGGGCTCTAAGTTGCGGAAATCGCGCTGACCGCTCGCGCGGGAAGCTCGTACTCGGCCCGCTCGGCGGCGAGCTCGATCGCCTCCGGGCTGCCGCCCATCGCCGCCCAGCGCTGCTGCGCTTCGGCCCCCAGCCGGTCGAGGCGCTCGTCGGAGTGCATCGGGTCGTGATGGAAGAGCACGGTGCGCTCGGCCTCGGCGCGGCGGGCGAAGGAGAGCGCGTGCGAGAGCGAGGAGTGACCCCAGCCGACGTGGTCGGGGTACTCGGCGTCGGCGTACTGGCCGTCGTGGATCAGCAGCGAGGCGTTGCGGGCGAGCCCGAGGCCCGAGATCCAGTCCTCCTCGAGCGAGTCGAGGTCGGCGCCGAGGGCGGGCTCGTGGTCGGGGATGTAGGCGAGTGAGGAGCCGCCGTCGTCGATCCGGTAGCCGAGCGTCGGCCCGCGGTGGGAGACGGAGGCGGCGCTGATCCGCGCCGAGCCGATCTCCCACTCGCTCTGCGGGCAGTGGCGGAAGGAGACGTCGCAGGGCAGCTCGCGCACCTCGACCGGCGAGAGCGGCGCCGAGATGTAGCGGGCGATGCGGTCGCGCAGCGAGGCCTCGGGCGAGGCCGGGCCCCAGATCACGATCTCGGTCTGCGGCTGGAAGGCGGGGGCGAAGAAGACGAGGCCCTGGATGTGGTCGAGGTGCAGGTGGGTGAGCAGGATGTGCAGCCGCGCCGGCTCCTTGGCGAGCGCCAGGCCGAGGCTGCGGATGCCGGTGCCGGCGTCGAGCGCCAGCATCGAGCCGTCGGCGAGGGTGACGCCGACGCAGGAGGTGTTGCCGCCGTAGCGGATCGTCTCCGGCCCCGGGGAGGGGATCGAGCCGCGCGTGCCCCAGAGCTTGACCTTCATCTCAGTGGCCCGCGCCGTTGCTCGAGCCGGCCGGCCAGAAGACCGCGATCGCGCCCTGCGAGCCGTGTGGGGTGAGGATCGGGAAGGCCGAGACCTCGACCCGGTGGCGGGTGCCGTCGGCGGAGCTGATCTGGAGGTCGGCGTGGGCGGGGCGGCCGTTGCGCACGGCGATCACCAGCGGCAGCTCGTCGTAGGGGATCGGCTCGCCGCTGCTGTCGAAGGGCCCGAACAGCGATCCCCATTCCTCGACCCCCACCGTTCCCAGTTCCTCGAAGCGCTTGCCGAGCAGGGAGCCGGCCGCCTCGTTGTAGAAGACGAGGACGCCGCCCTCGTCGACCAGGAAGGCCGGGGTCGAGAGCGCCGACATCAGGTTGCGGGCGAGGATCAGCTCGAGCGGCTTCTGCGTCGTCACAGATGACACTTTAGATAGATGGGATTGACACAGCCGGGATCAGGGTGTGGATCGTGAGCGCAGAAGCGAGACGAGTACCTTCGAGCGCCGGGCCGGGCGAATGCGTGACTTTGATCACTTTGAGAGATTTCTTGTCTGAGCCGGCGGCGGCTTTAGCTCGATCGGGTACGGTGCCGCTCGCAATGGAGGCCACTACCCCGCAAGGGGGGTTACCCACACCCGTCGCGGCAAAGCGGGAGCCGAGCCCGATGTACTGGACCGCGATGACGGTCTGCCGGCCGGTCGCCGCCTGGGGGCGGCTCGAGGTCGAGGGCTTGGAGGCACTGCCCGAGAGCGGGCCGGTGCTGGTCGTCGGCAATCACGACAGCCACTGGGACCCGGTGATGGTCGGGATCGCGGCGCTCGGCAGGCGCCAGATCAAGGCCCTGGCCAAATCTGCCCTCTGGAAAGTGCGCGGCCTGGGCCCGGTGCTCAACGGCATGGGCCAGATCCCGATCGAGCGCGACGCCGGCGATGCGGGGGCGCTGGCGCGGGCGGTCGGGGAGCTGCGCGGCGGCTCCTGCATCGGCGTCTTCCCCGAAGGGACCCGCTCGCGCGGCAAGGTCCTGCGGGCGCGCAGCGGCGTCGGCCGCCTGGCGCTCGCGGTCCCCGAGGCGAGGGTCGTCTGCGTCGCGATCGAGGGGACCTCGGACCTGACCGGCTTCCCCCGCCGCCCTCGCCTGCGAATCCGCTTCTTCGAGCCGCGTGAGGGGCAGGCCAAGCCCGGCGAGGAGGCGGGAGAGCTCGCGGTCCGGCTGCTGGCCGAGATCCGCGAGCTGGTCCCACCCTCGATCTCCGCGCGCAAGCGCGGCTCGGCCTAGTGGCCCGCCTTTTCCCCGTTGGGGTGTAGCGGGTACCAGGGGGCGCCGAAGGCCTTGCTGTCGGTGCCGTTGTCTTCGCCCGGCTTCTTGTCCTCGACGAAGGTGTAGAGCGGCCGGTTGTCGTAGGTCACCTGGACCGTGCCGTCCTTGCGTTTCGTCGTGCCCAGCTTTGCCGCCATCGCGCCTTCGCCGGCCTGCGGCGCGCCTTCGGTCCTCAGCGGCGGCCAGCCTTCTGCGCAGGCGCCGTAACAGGTCGATTCGCCGTTCTGGTCCTTCTCGAAGTAGTAGAGCGTCAGGCCGTTGGGGTCGACCAGCACCTTGCCGACGCCCTTGGCGGTGCCGACGGTGATCGGCACGCCGGTGTCGGCAGCGGTCGAGGCGGCGGGCTTGCTCGTCGTTTCGCCCCCGCCGCCGTAGGCGCCGCCGGAGCTCGAGCCGCTGTTGCCGCTCGAGCCGCAGCCGGCGATCGCGAGCAGCGCGATCAGGGCCAGGGCGGCGAGTGCGGGAAAGGACTTCGTCACGTGGATTCCTCCTCTTTCGGTGTCTTGCTGTCCAGGGCTTCGTTGCGGACGAGCGGAGCGACGAAGGTGCGCTTGCCGGCGTGCACGACCAGTGCCTCGGCGCGCGAGAGGTCGAGGGCGGCGCTGAGCACGGCCGAGTCATCGGCGCCCCAGCGGTAGCGGAATGTCCCGGCCGAGACCGCTTCGCCGCCGGGGCCGCGCATGTAGACGCGGCAGAGCGTGCCCGAGCTGATCCCCCTGACGTACATCTGGATCTCGGTGCCGAAGGCCTGCGGCTCGAGCGTGGCGGCGATCTCCACCTTGCCCGGCAGGCCGCGGAAGGCGACGTGCCGCTCGGGGCCGCCTTCGCTGCCGCCGGCGAGGACGAAGATCGCCAGCACCGCCAGCGCCGCGGCCGTCGCGACGCCGGCGAAGCCGAGCCCGAAGCGCAGGCGACGCCGCTGCCGCGCGGTGTGTCGCTCACCGCCGATCGTCGCCGCGATTCGCCTGCCCAGCTCCGCCGGCGGCTGAGGCGCCGGGCCGAAGCGCTCCGGGTCGGCGTGGGGGAGCAGCCGCGAGACGGCGAGCAGCGAGTCCGCCTCGGCCCGGCAGGAGGGGCAGCCCTCGAGGTGGGCCTCGATCCCGGCCCGCTCGTCCGCGGAGAGGTGGTCGAGCGCGTAGGCGCCCAGCTCCTCGCGCCAGTGCCGGCAGCCGTCAGTCTTCATAGCCCATCTCCTCGAGCACGACCCGCAGCGCCCGCAGGCCGTAGTAGACGCGGCTCTTCACCGTTCCCTCGGGCACGCCGAGCTCAGCGGCTACCTCGGCGTAGGGGCGGCCGCGGTAGTAGGTCTCGACCAGGACGCGGCGGTGCTGCTCGCCGAGCCGCCGCATCGCCTCCTCGATCTGCCAGGAGAGCAGCGCCTCGTCGAAGGGCTCGACCGCGGCCTCGATGCCCTTGTCGGAGACGGTGGGCCGGGCGGCGCGGGCGCGGCCGAGGTCGATCACCACGTTGCGCAGGATCGCGAACAGCCAGGTGCGCAGCGAGCCGATCTGCGGGTCGAAGCGCTCGCCTGCCCGCCAGGCGCGCAGGAAGGTCTCCTGCACGGCCTCCTCGGCGAGGCCGGCGTCGCCGAGCGAGCGGACCGCGAAGCCGTAGAGCTCGGATGCGTGAGCCGAGTAGGCCTCACGCACGTCCCGCTCGTCTGTCAGCG
Source organism: uncultured Solirubrobacterales bacterium (assembly GCA_963774405.1). Taxonomy (GTDB): domain Bacteria; phylum Actinomycetota; class Thermoleophilia; order Solirubrobacterales; family 70-9; genus VRUE01. The sequence continues at coordinate 177,440 of CAVZEV010000004.1, forward strand.
CGCCAGGTGGCATTCGATCGGCATACGAATGCCCGCCGGCGCAGGTTCAGCTTCGGACTACTCGAGTTTGCCGATCTTGAAGATTTTCGTGCCGCAGTCCGGGCAGGTTCCCTGGATCGCGGGACGACCGTTCTTCATCGTCACCTGTTTGGCGTCTTTGATCTCGACCTTCTTGCGCTCCTTGACGCAGTAACCCTCTGGCATCAGGGCAACTCCTTTCACTGCCTTGCGGCAGAGCTCGCGGCTGCTCGCGAGGTCGAATTGCGGCGAATGTAACGCAGTCAGGGGACGATGCGGGGAAACTTAGTGCTGTTTAGCACTATTGCTCTTGGCCGACATCTGCGCTTCGAGGCTCTCGACTCGCGTTTCGAGCCCTTCGATCCTGCTCGTCAGTTCGCTCTGCAGCGCTTGCAGGTCGCCTTCGCTGACCTGGTTGCTCTGGGCGTCGATCGCCAGCACGACGCTCGCGCCCGCGCCGCCGATCGCGATCGCGGTCAGGACCAGGAAGACGCGCGTGCGCATGGTCAGCTTGCGCTCGACCAGCCCTATCCACGCTCGCAGTCCGTCCAGCGACATCGCCACTAACTTAGCGACTATCCGAAGACCTCCACGCCGCCTGACGGCACCGGACACACTTCGCGGGGCGGCGTCCTCGGTCGGCCAAATGGCGCTGCCATTAGGCCTCCCTGCGTCCTACCCCCGCTCGGTCCGGCACTCGCCAGCCGGCATGCAGGTTTTCGGATAGTCGCCAGAGCTTGCCGCGGAGGCCTGCGCGCCCGATCCACTACCCTGCGGCCCGCACTTCCGACCCCAGCCCCAAGGAGAGACCCAGCATGCCCGAGGCAGTAATCGTCGACACCATCCGCACTCCGATCGGCCGCGCCTTCAAGGGCTCGCTGGCCCAGCTGCGCCCGGAGGAGATGGGCGCCTTCGTGGTCGACCAGCTGCTCGAGCGCAACCCGGGCGTCGACCCGGCCCTGGTCGAAGACGTCTTCTGCGGCGTCGGCATGCCGCAGGGCCTGGAGGCGTTCAACATCGGCCGGATCATCTCGCTGCTCTCCGAGAAGTTGCCGCAGGAGGTCAACGGGGTCACCGTCTCGCGCTACTGCTCCTCCAGCCTCGACGCGATCCGCCACGCCGGCAACGCGATCAAGGCCGGCGAGGGCGACGTCTACATCGCCGCCGGGGTCGAGTGGGTCAGCCGCTTCAACGAGCGCACCGAGCCCGCCGGCGCCGACGACCGCAACCCCAACCTGATCGGCGAGAACGGCCAGCCCAACGCCTACATCGACATGGGCATCACCGCCGTCAACGTGGCGAAGAAGTACGAGGTCAGCCGCGCCGACATGGACAAGTTCGCCCAGCGCTCCCAGGAACTGGCGGTGAAGTCCCAGGAGGACGGCTTCTTCGACCGCGAAATCGTCCCGGTGACCCTGCCCGACGGCACCGAGGTCAGCAAGGACGACGGTCCCCGGGCCTCCTCGACCCTGGAGAAGCTCTCGCAGCTGCCCGAGGCCTTCGAGGGCGGCGGCGGCGTCACCGCCGGCAACTCCTGCCCGCTCAACGACGGCGCCGCCGCGGTGCTGCTGATGAGCGACAGCAAGGCCAAGGAGCTGGGCCTGACCCCGCGCGCCCGCATCGTCACCGCCGCCACCTACGGCAACGAGCCCGAGCTGATGGGCGTCGCCCCGATCGGCGCGATCAAGAAGGTGCTCGACCGGGCCGGGATGACGATCGACGACATCGACGCGGTCGAGCTCAACGAGGCCTTCGCCGCCCAGGTGATCCCGATCATGGCCGAATGCGGCATCGCCGAAGACAAGCTCAACACCCACGGCGGCGCGATCGCCCTCGGTCACCCCTTCGGCATGACCGGCGCCCGCATCATGGGCACCCTGCTCAACGTGATGGAGACCGACGACCACCAGGTGGGGATCGAGACGATGTGCGTCGCCGGCGGCCAGGGCAAGGCGATGATCGTCGAACGTATGTAGCGAGTAGCATTCTCACGCATTTGTGATAAAAACTCACAAATGCGTGATAAGCCGAAGCGAGAGCAGCTATTCCCCACGAATGAGCCCGTAGCGGCCGATCGGATGATCGGCCGCGCGGGCGACGTGCGGCGGATCGCCACGAGCCTCGAAACCGGTCAAAGCCTGCGGATACTTGCTCCTCGTCGAACTGGAAAGACCACCGTTTGCGATGCCGCCCTGGCGCGACTGCGCCAGAAGGGTTGGTACGCCGCATCGATCGATCTGATGCAGCCGGCCGGAGCGGCCGGCTTGGCACAGGACATAACTCGGGCGATCTTGAGCTGTAGGCCCCAGTTGCGGCGGGCGCTCTCGGACGTGCGCAACGCCTGGGAGCGGATCGGAGATCGCTTGCGCGTGCAGGCAAGCGTGGACCTCGGCGACGGCGTCAGCATCGCGTTTGCCCCGAAAGCAACGAGCTCTCATCCGCATGAGGCTCTGCAAGAGGCCCTGTTGCTGCCCCAGCGCGTCGCGGAGAAGGACGGTCGGCCGGTAGCGCTATTCCTCGATGAGTTGCAGGAGCTTGCTGCCCCGGCGGCACCTTTCGGCGATCCGGAGCGCCTTCAGGCTCGCATGCGCGCCATCTTCCAGCGTTCCGGGCTGGTGAGCTTCCTGTTCGCGGGCAGTTTCGATCACTCGATGCGCCAGATCTTTCGCCCGGAAGCGCCGCTCGGAGGCTTCGGTGGTTCTTACGCCCTCAGCGAGATTGCGTCCGAAGAGTGGGAGCGCGGATTGGCCGAGCGCTTCGAAAGCGCCTCGCTCGCGATCGATGGCGTGCTCTTGACCCGCATCATCGAGCTGGGCTCCGGTCACCCCAGAACGACGATGCTGATTGCGGCGGAAGCCTTCGGCGTGGCCCAGGAAGTCGGGTTGGAGGAGCTGGACGCCGGGGCGATCGACTTGGCGTGGGAGCGAGCCCGCGCCCATGACGCGGAGCGTTGCCGGTTCGTCGTCGATCGCGTGCGGCAGTTGCGGGTTGCGAAAGGCGCGGATCTCGCCCTGCGACTGGCTCGCGCGCTGGCTGCAGGGGAGCCGCCCTACGCGGTCGATGCTCACGCCCAACAAGTCAGCCGAGCGCTTGAGTCGCTCAGCGATATTGGCATCGCCGAACAGCTCGGCCGCGGCTCCTGGCGTATCGCAGACCCGATTCTGCGTGCCTATCTGACGGTAGGCTCGGGATAGCGATGGCGACGCCCGAGACCCTGATCTACGAGACCGACGGTGCAGTCGCGCGCATCACCCTCAACCGGCCCGAGCGCGGCAACGGGATCACGCCGCGGATGCCGGCCGAGCTGGCGGCGTGCGTGGAGCGGGCGAATCTAGACCCTGCTGTCCACGTCATCGCCCTGGCCGGCAATGGCACGGGCTTCTGCGGCGGCTATGACCTGGTCGCCTCGGCCGAGGGGGACATGAGCGAGCTCGGTGGGGCGGAGGCGCCGGCCGGCTCGCCGCTGGACCCGGCGACGATCGGGGCCAACCACATGCCGGAGTCCAACTGGGCCCCGGTCACCGACTTCCAGTTCATGTGGCGCAACGTGCGCGGCTTCATGAGCCTCTTTCATTCCGAGAAGCCGGTGCTCTGCAAGGTGCATGGCTACTGCGTCGCGGGCGGCACCGACATGGCGCTCTGCTCCGACCTCTTGGTGATCGCCGAGGACGCCAAGATCGGCTATCCGCCGGCGCGCGTTTGGGGCTCGCCGACGACGGCGATGTGGGCCGCGCGGGTGGGGCCGATGCGGGCCAAGCGACTGCTGCTCACCGGCGACTCGCTGACCGGCGCCGAGGCCGAGGAGTGGGGCCTGGCGACCGAGGCGGCGCCCGCGGCCGAGCTCGACGAGCGCTTCGAGCGGTTGCTCGGGCGGGTCGCCCGGATGCCGATCAACCAGCTGGTGATGATGAAGATGCTGGTCAACCAGGGCCTCTACGCCCAGGGCCTGCACCAGACGCAGCTGCTCGGAACCTTCTTCGACGGCGTCGCCCGCCACACCGAGGAGGGCCACGGCTTCGTCCGCCGCGCCGCCGAAGCGGGGTTCAAAGAGGCCGTGCGCGAGCGCGACGAGCCCTTCGGCGACTACGGGCTGGAGGGCTTCGGCCTTGAGTGAGAAGCCCTCGGTCGCGGTCGTCGGCGGCGGCTTCGGCGGCGTCGGCGCCGCGGTGATGCTGAAGCGCGAGGGCTACGAGGACGTCACCGTCTTCGAGAAGGGCGAGCGGGTCGGCGGGGTCTGGCAGGCCAACACCTACCCCGGCGCCGCCTGCGACATCCCCTCCCACCTCTACGAGTTCTCCTTCGCGCCCAACAGCTGGTCGCGGCGCTTCTCGCCCGGCCCCGAGATCCGCGCCTACATCGAGGGCGTCGCGCGGCGCTTCGGCGTGCTCGACCGGGTGCGCACCGGCACCGAGGTGAAGAGCGCGAGCTGGGACGAGGGGCGCCACAGGTGGCTGCTCGATACGAGCGCCGGTCCGCACGAGGCCGACCTGCTGCTCACCGCCTGCGGTCAGCTCTCGGTGCCGAAAGTGCCGCCGCTGCCGGGCCTCGACGACTTCCAGGGCCCCGCCTTCCACACGGCCGAGTGGCGCCACGACGTCGACCTCGCCGGCAAGCGGGTCGCCCTGATCGGCACCGGCTGCAGCGCGATCCAGGTCGGGCCGGCGATTCAGCCCGAAGTGGCGCAGCTCGACGTCTACCAGCGCTCGCCGGGCTGGACCCTGGCAAAGGGGGATCACGAGTACACCGGCCTGACCCGCGCCGCCTTCCGCCGCTTCCCGCTGCTGCACCGCCTCGATCGCGCCTCGGTCTACGCCTTCCAGGATCTCGCCGCCGCCGCGTTCACCAAGCGGCGTCGGCTGCTGCCCCTGTTCCGGATGCTGGGCATGCGCCAGATCAAGGCCGCGATCTCCGACCCGGAGCTGCGCCGCAAGGTCACCCCGGACTACGAGTTCGGTTGCAAGCGAGTGATGCTCACCGACGAGTGGTACCCGACCCTGACCCGCGACAACGTCGAGCTGATCGAGCACGGGGTCGACGCGGTCACGGCCGGCGGCATCCGCGACGCGACCGGGGTCGAGCGCCCCGCCGAGGCGATCGTCTTCGCCACCGGCTTCGCCAGCCACGACTTCGTCGCGCCGATGCAGATAACCGGCAGCGACGGCCTCACTCTCGAGCGAGCGTGGGCCGACGTCGCCCGCGCCTACCTCGGCCTCAGCGTGCCCGGCTTCCCCAACATGTTCCTGCTCTACGGGCCGAACACCAACGGCGGCAGCGGCTCGGTGGTCAACACGCTCGAGTGCGGCATCGGCCACGTGCTGGGAGCGCTGCGCGAGATGGAGCGGGCGGAGGCGAGCCGGATCGAGGTCTCCCGCGCCGTCGCCGAGGATTTCGACCGCGAGCTGCGAACCGCCCTCGCCGGCACCGTCTGGCAGGCCGGCTGCCACAACTGGTACGTCGACGAGAACGGCAACGACCCCAACAACTGGCCCTGGACCTGGAGCGCCTACCGTCGCCGCACGCGCGAGCCGGCGCCGGGCGCCTACGCTCTCGCGCGATGAGCAACGAGGCTCCGCACCATCCCCAGTCCCTGGTCACGCCCGAGTCCGTGCGCGGATTCCTCCCGGGCAGCTTTCCCGGCGACCTCGGCATCGAGCCGATCGAGATCGAGGACGACTTCGCCAGCGGCCACATCGTCGTCGACAGGCGTCACCTGCACCCGGGCGGCTTCGTCCACGGCGGCGTCTGGACCGCGCTCGGCGACACCGTCGCCGCCTGGGCGACCTTCCGCAATATCCCCGCGGGCCACAACTTCACCACGATCGAGCTCAAGCTCAACGTCTTCGCCGCCGGGGTGCTGGGTGACGAGATCGTCGCCACCGGCACCCCTTTGCACGCTGGCAAGAGCACCGTCGTGATCGAGGTCAGGATGGAGCGCCTGCGCGAGGACGCAGACCCCAAGCTCGCCGCCAACCTGATCGTCTCGCAGTTCGTCCTGCCGCCACGTTAGGCCCGCCGGGGTTCCTCCCCAGGAACTCCCGCGAAGCGGCCTGGGGAGGGGCACGCCGGCGGGCCTCAGGTATCGACAGGCGCTTCGAGCGCTTCGATTTGCGGCAGCCGCCAGAGCGCACTGGCGATCGTCAGCCCCACCGCTGCCGAGAGCAGGGCGAGGAACCACTGGCCAGAGTTGAGCAGCTCCATTTCGAAGAAGCTGCGCAGGGGGCCGATCGCGAGGATCCCCGCGTACAGCGCTCCGAGGCCGGCGACCATCGCCAGCATGTAGCTCTGGATCGCGATGTGCTCGCGGCCCGGCCCGCGCTCGAGCAGCAGCACGAAGCTGAGGCCGAGCACGATCAGGGTCGTCGTCGCCGCGGTGCGGCCCGCCTCGAGGCTGCCGCCGAATACGGTGTCGACGAGGAAGAAGGAGAGGATCGAGCCGAGCGCCGTCGCCAGCCCCGCCGGCACCGCGAAGGCGGCCAGCGCGCGCAGCAGGCGGCCGCGGTAAAGCGGCCCGTCCGAGGGCGCCAGGGCGAGCACGAAGGAGGGGATGCCGATCGTCAGGAAGGCGGCGAGGGTGAGGTGGCGGGGCAGGAAGGGGAAGGCGAAGCCGGGGATCGCGACGAGCAGGATCAGGGCGGCGGCGTAGACCGTCTTGGTCAGGTAGAGGCGGCCGAGCCGGTGGATGTTGCGGGCGATCCGCCGCCCCTCGCCGACCGCCTGCGGTAGGCGGGCGAACTCGTCCTTGAGCAGGACGACGTCGGCGACGCCCTTGGTCACCTGGGCGCCGGAGCCCATCGCCACCGCCATCCGCGCTCGCTTCAGCGCGGGCACGTCGTTGACGCCGTCGCCGATCATCGCCGCGTAGCGGCCCGAGGCAGCCAGCGCCGCGACCAGGTCGCGCTTCTGCTCGGGCTTGATCCGGCAGAAGACGGTGTTGCGCTGCGCCGCCGCGGCGAGCTCCTCGGGGTCCTCGGGCAGCTCGTGCCCCTCGATCACACCCGCGTCCGCGGGCACCCCGACCGCCGCCGCGACCGCGGTGACCGTGGCCCGGGCGTCGCCGGAGATCAGCTTCAGGTCGACGTCTTCTTCGCGCATCAGGGCGACCGTCGCCGCCGCGTCGGGGCGCAGCGTCTCCTCCAGCACGACAAGGGCGACCGGCGCCAGGCGCGGCGGTGGCTGCGCGGCAGGGTCGGCCGGCAGCGGCTCGCCGGTTTCGGCGAAGGCGACGACGCGGCGGCCGGCCGCAGTCTCGCGTTCGAGCAGGCGGGCGAGGCCGGGGGGGAGGGTGAGGGCGCCGGCTTCGCTGAGCACGTCCGGCGCGCCGAGCACGTAGCTGACGGAGCCGATCCGCAACCCGCTCCACTTCCACTCCGAGGAGAAAGGGACTTCGCCCGAGACCCGGCCGGGCTCGCCGGGGAAGCGTTCGGCGATCGCCTCCAGGGTGCGGTTGCGATCGCCGGCGGCGGCGGCGAAGCGGCCGAGCGCCGCGTGGGCGGCCTTGGCGTCGACGCCCTCGGCCGGCTCGACCCCGAGCAGGCGCAGCTCGCCGTCGGTCAGGGTGCCGGTCTTGTCGACGCAGATCGTGTCGACGGCCGCGAGGCTCTCGGTGGCGCTCATCTGCTGCACCAGCGTGTCTTTTCTCGCCAGCCGCACCGCGGCGACCGCGAAGGTGACGCTCATCAGCAGCACCAGGCCCTCGGGCACCAGCGTGACCAGGCCGGCGGTGGCGGTCTGCGCCGCTTCTTCGATCCCGGTGTTGCGCAGCTTCAGGGTGAGGATCAGCAGGATCGCCAGCGGCACCATCGCGTAGACGCAGGCGACGATCACCCGGTTGACCTCGCCCTGCAGCGGCGAGGGCGGGTGGCGGAAGGTGCGCGCCTCACCGGCGAGCCTGCCGGCGTAGCTGTCCTCGCGCACCGCGTCGACCCGATAGCTGCCCGAGCCGCTGATGCAGAAGGAGCCCGACAGCGCCCGGTCGCCCGCCTCCTTGCGCACGCCGTCGGCCTCGCCGGTCAGCATCGACTCGTCGAGAGTCATCCCGCGCGAGCCGCTGACCTCGCCGTCGGCGACGAGCTGGTCGCCGGGCGCGACCTCGATCAGGTCGCCGGGGACGATCTCCTCGGCCAGCAGGCTCACCGTGGCGCCGTCGCGCACCGCCTTCGCGTGCGGCGCGACCAGCACCGCCAGCTCATCCAGCGTGCGCTTCGCCTTCAGCTCCTGGCGGATGCCGATGTAGGAGTTGACCACCGCGATCAGGCCGAAGATCGAGTCGGCGTAGAGGCCGAGGCCGAGGTCGAGCACGAAGAAGGCGCCGATGATCGCGTTGAAGAGGGTGAAGACGTTGCCGGCGACGATGCTGGAGGTCGAGCGCGAGGAGGTCTCCGGCGGCGGGCCGAGCTCGCGCAGCCGCCTCTTCGCGGCTGCGCTGGAGAGTCCCTGCTCGGTTGCCGCGTCCGTCATCAGCGTCTATTCAATAGGGTGAGCACCGGATGGCTTTGAAGCTCGGACTCAACCTCGGTTACTGGGGCATCGGCCCGGCGGGCGAGGACGCCGTCGAGGTCGTCCAGGCGGCCGAGGGCGCCGGCTACGAGTCGGTCTGGGTGGCCGAGTCCTACGGCTCCGACGTGGTCAGCGTGCTGGCCTGGCTGGCGCCGCAGACGACGACGATCAAGCTCGGCGCCGCGATCATGCAGGTGCCCGCCCGCCCGCCCGCCGCGGCGGCGATGGCGGGGGCGACGATCGACAAGCTCTCCGGCGGCCGCTTCCTCTTCGGCTTCGGTCCCTCCGGCCCGCAGGTCTCCGAGGGCTGGTACGGCGTGCCCTACGCCAAGCCCTGGGGCCGCACCCGCGAGTACATCGAGGTCGTGCGCGAGATCATCGCCCGCGAGGGACCGGTCAATCACCAGGGCGAGCATTACCAGCTGCCGCTGCCCGGTGGCGAGGGCAAGCCGCTGAAGCTCAACTTCCACCCCGAGCGCAACGAGATCCCGGTCTTCGTCGGCGCGATCGGCCGCAAGTCGGTCGAGATGGCGGCCGAGATCTGCGACGGCTGGATCCCGATCTTCTTCAGCGTCGACGCCTTCGAGCAGACCTGGGGCGAGCACCTGGAGGCCGGCTTCGCCAAGGGCGGGCGGCAGCGCTCCGACCTCGAGGTCTCGCCCTCGCTGCAGGTGGCGATCGACGGCGACCTCGAGGCGGCCAAGGCCGTGGTCAAGGCCGGCCTCGTCCTCTACTTCGGCGGCATGGGCAGCCGCAAGACCAACTTCTACGTTGACCTCGCCCACCGCTTCGGCTTCGGCGAGGTCGCCGACGAGGTCCAGAAGCGCTTCCAGGACGGCGACCGCGCCGGCGCCTATGAGGCGATGCCCGACGAGATCGTCGAGGCGACCTCGCTGGTCGGCACCGAGGCCGAGGTGGCGGAGCGGATCGAGCGCTTCCAGGGAGCCGGCATCGACCGCCTGATCGTCTCGCCGGTCCACGCCGAGAAGAGCCAACAACTGCACACCTTGCAGCGCCTCGCGGCGCTCATCGCGTAGTCTCCCCCGCCGCGTCCAATGAAGATCGGAGTGCCGAAAGAGACCGCCGAGGGAGAGCGCCGGGTCGCGCTGGTCCCTGACGTAGTCAAATCCCTGGCCGCCGCCGAGAACGTCTCGGTGCTGGTCGAGAAGGGCGCCGGCGAGGAAGCCGGCCACCCCGACTCCCAGTACAGCGAAGCGGGGGCCGAGGTCGTCGAGGGCGAGGTTACGTGGGGCGCCGACGTGGTCCTTCGCGTCGCCGCCCCTTCCGCCGAGGAAATCGCTCGCCTCAACTCCAACCAGATCTTTATCGGTCATCTCTCGCCCTGGACCGCCGCCGAGACGAACAAGGCGCTGGCAGCGAGTGGCGTCACCAGCTTCGCGATGGAGGCGGTGCCGCGCACGACGCGCGCCCAGGCGATGGACGCGCTCTCCTCGCAGGCCGCCGCCGCCGGTTATGCCGCGAGCCTGATTGCCGCCCGTGAGTCGGGCCGCTTCTACGGGATGATGACCACCGCCGCCGGCACCGTGCCGCCGGCCAAGGTGCTCGTGCTCGGCGCCGGCGTCGCCGGCCTGCAGGCGGTCGCCACCGCCAAGCGGCTGGGCGCGATCGTCACCGGTTTCGACATCCGCCGCGCGGCCTGGGAGCAGATCGCCTCGCTCGGCGGCCGGCCGCTGGAACTGGACTTCATCCCCGACGCCGAGGGCGAGGGCGGCTACGCCCGGCCGCTCACCGACGAGGAGAACGCCCAGGTGCGCGACGCGCTCGGCGAGAACGCCGCCAAGCAGGACGTGATCGTCACCACCGCCGCGATCCCGGGTCGCCCGGCGCCGCTGCTGATCACCGCCGAGGCGGTGCGCGGCATGCAGCCCGGCTCGGTGATCGTCGACCTCGCCGCCGAGACCGGCGGCAACTGCGAGCTGACCGAGGCCGGCCAGACCGTGGTCGAGGGCGGCGTCAAGGTGATCGGCCCGCGCAACCTGGCCAGCGAGATGCCGGTGCCCGCCTCCCAGCTCTACGCCAAGAACCTCGAGAACCTGCTCGGCCTGTTGGTTTCCGAGGAGGGCGAGCTGAAGATCGACTTCGAGGACGACATCGTCGCCGCCGCCTGCATCACCCACGGCGGCGAGATCAAGAACGAGCGCGCGGCGGGGAGGGATTCGGCATGAGCGTGATGACCGAGGTGACGATCTTCGTGCTCGCCGCCTTCGTCGGCTTCGAGGTGATCTCGAAGGTGCCGACGACGCTGCACACGCCGCTGATGTCGCAGACCAACGCGATCCACGGCATCGTCATGCTCGGCGGGCTGATCGTCGTCGGCTACGCCAACGACCCGCTCGAGTACGTGATCGGCACGATCGCGATCGCCTTCGGCGCGATCAACATCGTCGGTGGCTTCATGGTCACCGACCGCATGCTCGGCATGTTCTCCAAAAAGCCGAAACCCAAGGCCGACGCTGACGGCAAGGGCGGGGCCGGCAAATGACCCTGCTCGCCGTGCTCGAACCGGGTGGCAGCGCCGCCACCGCGCTCTACATCGTCGCCTTCTCGCTCTTCATCATCGGGATCAAGCAGGGCACCCACCCGACCACGGCCAAGCGCGGCAACCAGATCGCCGCCGTCGGCATGGCGGTCGCCATCGTCACCACGCTGCTGCTCGACGGCATCGGCAACTGGGGCCTGATCGCGCTCGGCCTCGGTATCGGCACCGCGGTCGGCGTGATCGCCTCGATCCGCGTGCAGATGACCGAGATGCCGCAGATGGTCGCCCTCTACAACGGCGTCGGCGGCGGCGCCGTGGCGCTGATCGCCTGGTCGGAGCTGCGCCACGGGATCAGCGGCATCAACTCCGGCGATATCGCCTCGATCCCGCTCGAAGAGCTGATTCCCACCCTCTTCGCCGCGGTCGTCGGTTCGGTCTCCTTCTGGGGCTCGAACATCGCCTTCGCCAAGCTGCAGGGCCTGATCCCGACCAAGCCGCTCTCGGTGCCGGGGCAGCAGGTGATCAACGCCGTCCTGCTGATCGGCATCCTCGCCGCCTGCGTCGACATCGCGGTCAACAACGGCGATCCCTCGCAGGCGATCTTCATCGCCATCCTGCTCGCCGCGGCGCTGCTCGGCAACCTCGTCGTGCTGCCGATCGGCGGCGCCGACATGCCGGTGGTGATCTCGCTGCTCAACGCCTTCACCGGCCTCTCGGCCGCGGCTGCCGGCTTCGCCCTGCACAACGTGGCGCTGATCGTCGCCGGCACCCTGGTCGGCTCCTCGGGAACGATCCTGACGATGGAGATGGCGACCGCGATGAACCGCTCGGTGGGCAACGTGCTCTTCGCCGGCTTCGGCGGCGCGCCCTCGGGCGGCGGCGGCGCTGCCACCGAGGAACGACCGCACGTCTCGATCGGCGCCCAGGACGCGGCGATCAAGCTCGCCTACGCCGACACCGTGGTGATCGTGCCCGGCTACGGCCTCGCCGTCGCCCAGGCCCAGCACGCGATCAAGGAGGTCGCCGACGAGCTGGAGAAGCGCGGCGTCACCGTCAACTACGCGATCCATCCCGTTGCCGGCCGCATGCCCGGCCATATGAACGTGCTGCTGGCCGAGGCCGACGTGCCCTACGAGCAGCTCAAGGAGATGGAGGAGATCAACCCCGAAATGCCGCGCACCGACGTCGCGGTAATCGTCGGCGCCAACGACGTCACCAACCCGGCGGCCAAGAACGATCCGGACAGCCCGATTGCCGGCATGCCGATCATCGAAGTTTCCGAGGCGCAGCAGGTGATCGTGATCAAGCGCTCGCTCAGTCCCGGGTTTGCGGGGATCGACAACGATCTCTTCTATGAACCGAACACGTCGATGCTTTTCGACGACGCGAAGAAGGCGGCGGCGGACATCGCCGCCGAGATTCAGAACCTTTGAGGTGGGGGCGCCGGCGGGGCGCCTCTACTCAGGCCGCTTCGCGGGAGTTCCTGAGTAGAGGCGCCCCGCCGGCGCCTGCATACTCGGATGGCTGAATCCCAGCCGCGAAGCTCCGCTTGGGGGAGAGAAAGGGGTCTCCCGGCCTTGAGTGCAGATGCGGGAGCGAGGACAGGGCGCCGTTGAGTACGTCGGATTGCTTGCTCTTCTCGCTTTGACCTTGCTCGGGCTGGTCTTCGTGGGAATTCGTCCACCGGGCACTGCGCTCGTGGAGTCGATCGCTTCGCGGATCCTCTGTGCTGCGGCGTTGGCGGATCGGTGTGGGGACGAGCCGGTGTTGATCGCTACGTATGGGTCCGAAGTGGGGGAGCTGGTGCGGCGGCACATGCCCTGGTTGCTTTTCGAGCGGGGGTCGAAGGCGGTGCCGGTGAACTTTCGGCGCTGCCGGGAGACGCGGTGTGGCGACGGCAGGGAGCACGGGTTCGTCAAGCGCACCGATGCGGGCTTGCCGGTCGCGGCCTTCGTCCACGTCGTCGATTGCCGGGCCGATCAGGCCGCCGAGAGCGAAGAGGTGGGCGCCGATTGCTTGGGCTCGCGTGTCGGCAACCTCTACATCCAGTACTGGACCTACTACGCGGACTCGGCGACCTTCCGCGGGATACCGGTCCTGGGCGATGCCGGCTACCACCCCGACGACTGGGAGGGGGTGCAGATCCGCATCCGTCCCGACGGGTCGGTCGACGAGCGCGCCTCTTCGCACGACGGCTACAACCAGCGCCCCGGCCCTCTGCGCGGCTGGGCTTCCGACGCCGGCATCGCGCCGGTCAAGCACGCCGAGGAAGCGGTCGGCCTGCGCCCGGAGAACGGCTGGGGGCCCGAGACGCACCTGCTGATGGTCTCCGGCGGCAGCCACGCCGGCCACACCGCCGGCATCCCCGAAGTCGTTCGTCTCACCCCCGGCGGCCGCGTCCACCTGATCCCGCTCGAGCCGATCGCGGCCGAAAGCGAGGCGAAATTCGCGATCAACCCGCCCTGGCGCAAGAAGGTCTGGCGCGACCCCGAGGCCGAAGGCACCAACTGACGGTCCTCCCATCTGCCCCCCTTTGACTACCTATGAGGTGGCGAATGGGGGGAGGATTACTTGGGCGGCATGCGCAGGGCGCCGTCGAGGCGGATCGTCTCGCCGTTGAGCATCGGGTTGGCGACGATCTGGCCGACCAGACGGCCGTACTCCTCGGGGCGGCCGAGGCGGGAGGGGAAGGGGATCCCTTCGCCCAGGGCGGTTCGGGCCTCCTCGGGCAGGGCGGCCAGCAGCGGCGTGTCGAAGAGACCGGGGGCGATGGTGACGACGCGGACGCCGCGCGAGGCCATGTCGCGGGCCGCCGGCAGGGTCATGCCGACGATGCCGCCCTTGGATGCGGCGTAGGCGACCTGGCCGATCTGGCCGTCATAGGCGGCGATCGAGGCGGTGTTGATGCAGACGCCGCGCTCACCCTCGCCGTCGGCCTCGTTCTCGCTCATCGCCGCGGCGGCGAAACGCAGCACGTTGAAGCTGCCGATCAGGTTGACCTTGATCACGTTGGAGAAGAACTCGAGATTGTGGGGGCCGCCCTTGTGCGCGACTCGCTCGGCCCAGCCGATTCCGGCGCAGCAGACCGAGATGCGCAGCCCGTCGTCGTGCGTCGCCGCCTTCTCGACCGCCGCCGACACGGCCGCCTCGTCGGTCACGTCGGCCTGTACGAAGGTCGCGCCCGGTCCCAGCTCGGCGACCAGCGCCTCGCCCTTCTCGGCGTTGAGGTCGGCGATCGTCACCGCCGCTCCGGCCGCGACCAGCGCCCGCGCCGTCGCCTCACCGAGCCCCGAGGCCCCCCCGGCAACCAGCGCGCTCTTTCCCGCGATCTCCACGGCTGCGCACCCTACCGACCCGGGTTCACATCCCGGTAATCAGACCTCGCTAGGGTTTCCGGATCGCCACCGAGGTGACGCCCAGCTCCAAGGAAGCGATCACGGAGCGTCTCGCAGAGGCGCGCCGGTTCACGTTGGAGTTGCTCCAGCCGCTCGACGACGAGCAGCTCAACCGTGTCTACTCGCCGCTGCTCAGCCCGCTGGCCTGGGACCTCGGTCACATCGCCAACTTCGAGGAGCTTTGGCTGGTGCAGACGATCGGCGAGCGCGGGCCGCTGTACGGCGAGCTCGGCCGCTTCTACGACGCGATCGAGAACCCGCGCAAGAGCCGCGGCGAGCTGCCGATCCTGCGCGACGCCGAGCTGCGCGCCTACCTCGAGGACGTGCGTGAGCGCACCCTCGAGGTGCTCGGCGAGGTCGACATCGGCCCCAACGCCGAGGACCCACTGCTGCGCGAAGGCTTCGTCTACGAGATGCTGCTGGCCCACGAGCAGCAGCACAACGAGACGATGCTGCAGCTGCTCCAAATGGTCGACGGGTACCAGCTGCCCGGGGCGGGAGGGGCACGCGGAGACGCGGGGCATCTCTCGCCCGGACAAATGCCGGTCCAGTTGGACCGGCATTTTGAGTATCCGCCCGTTCGAGAGATGCCCCGCGTCTCCGGAGTGGTCCGTGTCCCCGGTGGCCGGTACGAGGTCGGCGCGCCGGAGCGCGGGTTCGCTTACGACAACGAGCGGCCTCGGCACACGGTCGAGCTCGCCGCATTCGAGATCGATCGAACTCCGGTGGACAACGCCACGTACATCCTGTTCATGGAGGACACCGGCGCCGAGGCCCCGATGTACTGGGAGCGCGAGGGCGGCGGGGGGTGGGTGCTGACGAATATGGGAGGTCGCGACCCGATCGACCCGGCCCATCCCGTCCTTCATGTCTCATGGCACGAGGCCGAGGCGCTCGCTCGCTGGGCGGGCAAGCGACTGCCAAGCGAGTACGAGTGGGAGGCCGCCTCGCCGCGACTCGATGGCGTCGGCCAGGCCTGGGAATGGACCTCGTCGGACTTCCTCGCCTACCCCGGCTTCGAGGCCTTCCCCTACCCGGAGTACTCGCAGGTCTTCTTCGGCGGCACCTACAAGGTGCTGCGCGGCGGCTCATGGGCGACCCGCCGCAACGTTATGCGGCCGAGCTTCCGCAACTGGGACCTGCCCGAGCGCCGCCAGATCTTCTCCGGGGTCAGATTGGCGGCAGACGCATGATCGCGATCGAGGTCCACCTCGACGCCGACACCGCGGCGAAGATGGCCAGCGACGTCCGCGACGGTCTCTCGGCGCAGCCCAAGGAGCTGGCGCCGAAGTACTTCTACGACGAGCGCGGCTCGCAGCTCTTCGAGCAGATCACCGAGCTGGAGGAGTACTACCCGACCCGGGCCGAGCGCTCGATCCTGGCCGAGCGCTCCGGCGAGATCATCGCCGCGGCCGGTGCGCCGCGCTCGCTGGTCGAGCTCGGCTCCGGCTCGGCCGCCAAGACCCGCCACCTGCTCGACGCGATGCGCGAGGCCGGCTGCCTGCACACCTACGTGCCGGTCGACATCTCCGAGGAGATCACCCACGAAACCGCCGCTCTGCTGGTCGAGGAGTACCCGGGCCTGGCGGTCCGCGGCCTCGTCTGCGACTTCGAGCAGCACCTCGAGCGCATTCCCGACGGCGACGGCGGCCGCCTCGTCGCCTTCCTCGGCGGCACGATCGGCAACCTCTACCCGCCCGCCCGCCATGAGTTCCTCGTCCGCCTCAGGGAGCTGATGGGGCCCGAGGACCGGCTCCTGCTCGGTACAGACCTGGTCAAGGGCCGAGAGCGGCTCGAGGCCGCCTACGACGACGCCGACGGCGTCACCGCCGAGTTCAACAAGAACGTGCTGGCGGTGCTGAACCGCGAGCTCGGCGCCGACTTCGACCTCGACGGCTTCGAGCACGTCGCCCGCTACGACGAGGTCGAGGCGCGGATGGACATCCGCCTGCGCTCGCTCGAGGCGCAGACCGTGCAGCTCGACGAGATCGACCTCGCGGTCGAGTTCGCCGCCGGCGAGGAGATGCGGACCGAGATCTCGACCAAGTTCACCTACGAGAAGCTCGCGTCCGTCTATGAGGAGGCCGGGCTGGCGATCGACGGCTGGTTCACCGACGCCGAGTGCGACTACGCGCTCAGCCTCGCCCGGCATTCGTCGGCCTGAGCATCGTTAGCCCATCGGGGAGGGATCGGGCTTTGCGTTTCTCGTCCGACGTGAGATGGTTTGCGGGCGCATTGATAAAAAAGTCCTGCGTATTAGGCGGTCGCTGCCGCCGGCAGGAAGGAGATGACAATGAACCACCTCAGGGCACTCATGGTCGCGGCAACGTCCGCATTGCTTGTCGCCGCGGTCATCGGCCCCGCTTCGGCGGCCGCCGAAACCAAAGTTTGCGCGGTAGGAGAACCGGAAGCTGCGCCACCCTGCGCATCAGGGGAGAAGGAATACAAAGCCAAAACAATTTTATTTTCTCTGGCAAGGGGTAATGCCGTTTTCAGCAGCGGTGCCGGGACCGTGGAATGCAATGAATCCTCTGCGGAAGGCGCACTGTTCGGAACCGGAAGCAAAGAAGGCTCGCTCGGCAAATTCAGCTGGTCAAATAACAAATCGAGCGAATGTCCCTCAACCATACCAGGCGTCAAATCCGCAAGACTCGAAGCGATTGGCCTGAGCTGGACGATCTTATTCGAATGGCTTAACAACAGCACGCTCAAAAAAAATCCAAACGCAATTGTTACCTTACACAAAGTCTTATTACGCTTGATTTTGGGAAGCGTAGTCTGCACCTACAAGGCCGACATGGAAAAAAGTGAAAGCTATTCTTTGGCTGACGAGAAGGTGTTAACCGGCTTCTTCAACCACGACAACACGTCCT
Organism: uncultured Solirubrobacterales bacterium; assembly: GCA_963774405.1. Lineage (GTDB taxonomy): Bacteria > Actinomycetota > Thermoleophilia > Solirubrobacterales > 70-9 > VRUE01. Next base: position 194,722 of record CAVZEV010000004.1, read on the forward strand.
CTGGATTGGCCGAGGTCCACTACGAAGAAATATTGCTGGTGGACAACCCTACCGATAGCATGACCTGTCCGGGGCTGGTGAAATATTCCGCTGAATACCTCGCCAAAGGTGAGGGCGAAGAAACGGAACTCGCGGTACGCGGGTGAGTCAGGCGGGCTAGCTCAGGGTGCGAGGACGTCGATCAGCTCGCCGAGCTTGTTCGGCGTCGTGATCGGGGTGAGGATCGGCAGGGTGATGCCGCCGGCGACGAAGGAGTCGATTCGCTCCTTCATCGCCGGCGGCTTGCCGAAGATGAACATCTCCTCGATCAGCTCCCAGGGTGCCGCCGCGGCCGCGCCCTGGCGATCGCCCGCCTCCCAGGCCTCGATCATCGGCGCGATCTGCTCGCCGTAGCCGAGCCAGCGGTAGAAGGCGGCGTAGACCGGCACGGTGATGTAGGAGGAGAACATGAAGCGGGCCAGCGGCTCGACCGCCTCGCGCTCGCCCGGCAGGCAGAAGAAGCGACAGAGCAGCTCGAAGCCCGCAGGCGCGCCCTCCAGTTGAGCCGCCACCTTGGGCAGGCCGCCGAGCGGCAGGAAGTTGGTGAATGCGCCGGCGGCGCGCTCGACCGCCAGCTCGAGCATCTTGCCGCGCAGCGCCGCGAGCACAACCGGGACCGGCCGCGCCGGCGCGCTCTCCAGCTTGAAGCCGCTCGCGGTGCGCTCGCCGGCCAGGGCGGCGTCGAGGAAGTCGAGCGTCTCGCGCACCTTGGCCAGCGGCCGCTCGAAGGGGATGCCGTTCCAGCCTTCGACGATGCGATCCGAGGAGGAGCCGATGCCGAGCACGAAGCGCCCATCCGAGGCGCTTGCCAGCGCCGCCGCCTCCTGCGCAAGCAGCGCCGGCCCGCGCTGGAAGACGCCGACGATCCCGGTGCCCAGGCGCGCCCGCTCGGTCCAGGCGGCGCTCAGCGCCAGCGGCGTGAAGCCATCGGGCCCGTTCGTCTCACCGCTCCAGAGGTCGGTGTAGCCGCTCGCCTCGGCTTGCTTCACAAGCCCTTCGTGCCCCGCCAGGCTCAACCCCGGCAGCGGCAGCGTCAACCCCCAACGCCCACTCATAACCGCACCCTACCCCGGCAGGTCGGTTCCGGTGCGCTTTATCCCCGATATGGCGGGAAAAGGCGCACCGGAACGATCTACTAGGCTGCCGGGGGATGGAGGGGACCGCCGCCAAGCCGGATCGCAACCTTGCGCTGGAGCTGGTCCGGGTGACCGAGGCCGCGGCGCTCGCCGCCGCGCGCTGGGTCGGTCGGGGCGACAAGCTGGCCGCTGACGGTGCCGCCGTCGACGCGATGCGCTTCGTCCTCGACACGGTCGCGATGGACGGCGTCGTCGTGATCGGCGAGGGCGAGAAGGACGAGGCCCCGATGCTCTTCAACGGCGAGCAGATCGGCGACGGCAGCCCGCCGGTGGTCGACATCGCCGTCGACCCGCTGGAGGGGACGACGCTCTGCGCCCGCGGCATGCCCAGCGCCCTGGCTGTGATCGCGCTCGCCGAGCGCGGCTCGATGTTCGACCCCGGGCCCTGCGTCTACATGGAGAAGATGGCCGGCGGCGAGGAGATCGCCGACCTGCTCGACCTCGACCGTCCCCTGCCCGAGACCTTGAGGTTGATCGCCGAGCGCAAGGGCGGGAGCGTCGGCGACGTGATCGTCGTCATGCTCGACCGCCCCCGCCACGAGGAGGCGATGCGCGAAGTGCGCGAGGCGGGCGCCCGCCTGCGCCTGATCAGCGACGGCGACGTCTCCGCCGCCCTGCTCGCGGTCAGCGAACGGTCCCCGGTCGACCTGCTCTGGGGCATCGGCGGCACTCCCGAGGGCGTGCTCTCGGCCGCGGCGCTGAAGTCGATGGGCGGCGAGCTGCTCGGCCGCCTCTGGCCGCGCAACGAGGAGGAGCGCAGCGCTGCCCTCGACGCCGGCTACGACCTCGAGCGCGTCCTTACCGCCAACGACCTCTGCTCCGGCGAGGACGTCTTCTTCTCCGCCACCGGCGTCACCGACGGCGACGTCCTGCAGGGCGTCCGCTACCGCGGCAACGGCGCAACCACGGAATCGCTGGTCATGCGCTCGCGCTCAGGCACCGTGCGCCGCGTCCAGGCCCGCCACGACCGCACCAAGTTGCGGGCCGTGACCGGCGAGCGCTACGGCTGAGCCTCCTCCTCGCAGCCACACGGCTTCTTCGCCTCGCTCCCGGGCCCGTAGGGCATTTCCCCGGTCTCGTGCAGCTCGTGGCGCAATGAGTTGATCACCGCCCCCGCCAGGATGGCGAGGCTGAGCACGTAGAACCAGAGCAGGGCGATGAGGATGAAGCCCAGGGTCGAGCCGAAGCGCGAGAGGCTGGAGACGTTGGAGAGGTAGACCGGGAAGAGCCAGTTGGCGATGCCGGCGCTGAAGGTGACGAAGGCGGCCCCGGGCCAGACCGCGCGCCAGGGCATGTGCCCTTTCGGCACCGCCCAGAAGATCACGCAGCAGATCAGGAAGGTGATCAGCAGCGCCGCGCCGAGCAGCAGCGCGGTGTCGATCGCCTTGATGTTGGAGAGGCCGAAGGGCAGCCGGTCGGTGCTCGAGACCAGGGTGCTCTCCATCGTCGGCACGAAGATGCTGGCGGCGATGAAGAGCAGGACGACCGCCAGCATCGCGAAGGAGAAGCGCTTCTGCTCGACCCAGCCGCGGCACTCGACGTGGTAGATGCGGCAGAAGGCGGTGTCCATCGCCCCCCAGAAGGAGGCGCCGATCCAGAGCGAGCCGAAGAAGGCGGCGATCCCGATCGTCGCCGAGTTTTCCTCGATCCGGCTGAGCACGTCGGTCAGCGTGTGCTGCTCGACGTTGGGGAAGAGCCGCTTGAGGTCGTCGAGCACGCTCGCCTCGACGCCGCCGATCTTCAGCACCTGGCCGAAGACGAAGAGCACCAGCAGGGCGAAGGGAAAGACCGCCAGCATCAGGTTGTAGGCGACCATCGCCGAGAGCCCGGTGACGTTCTCGCGGTAGGCGCGGTTCCAGAAGGCGCGCAGCCAGGGGCGGGTTTGTCGCATGGATTTGGGCATTTGACTTCAGAAACTGAAGCGACTAATATGCGAACAGACGTTTGAGCGAAACCAGATCGCCCGTCCCAGGCCTCAAGGCCAGCGCAGGATATTCAGCTTCTCGGACCGGATACCCGGTCCGTTTTTTCGCGACTCTCCGCCTTCGGCGGCGTTCTAGTCGCAGGACTTAACCACCTTTCCAAAGAAACGAGTCAGACAGGATGCTGGTAGCAGAGCTTCAGGAGTTGGAGGAGGTCAAAGGCCTCATCACCCGTGGGCAGCAGCTCGGCGTGCTGACCTTCGGCGATGTCGCCTCCGCGGTCTCGGAGGTCGATCTCGACGAGTCGGACGTCGAGGACCTCTACGGGCACCTCGAGAAGTCGGGGATCGAGCTCGTCGAGGACATGGACCCGGCCCAGAAAGCGGCCGCGGAAGCGCTCCCGATCGACACCGGGAAAAAAGGCCGGCGCCGCCAGAAAGCCGCGCTCGACCTGAAACCCGACATGACCACGGACAGCCTGCAGCTGTTCCTCAAGGACATCGGCAAGGTCCGCCTGCTGACCGCCGCGGAGGAGGTCGAACTCGCCAAGCGGATCGAGCGCGGCGACCTCGACGCGAAGCAGAAAATGGTCGAGTCGAACCTGCGCCTGGTCGTCTCGATCGCGAAGAACTACCGCAACCAGGGCCTGCCCTTCCTCGACCTGATCCAGGAGGGCACGCTGGGCCTGGTCCGCGCGGCGGAGAAGTTCGACTACCGCAAGGGGTTCAAGTTCTCGACCTACGCCGACCTGGTGGATCCGCCAGGCGATCGCCCGCGCGCTCGCCGACAAGGCACGCACGATCCGCATCCCGGTCCACGTGGTCGAGAAGCTGAACAAGATCGGCCGCGCCGAGCGCAAGCTGGTCACCGAGCTGGGCCGCGAGCCGACCCCGGAGGAGATCGCCGAGGTGACCGGGATCGACCCCGAGGAGGTCGACTCGATCAAGCGCTCCGCCCAGGCCCCGGTCTCGCTGGAGAAGCCGGTCGGCGACGAGGAGGAGTCGGAGTTCGGCCAGTTCATCGCCGACGAGAAGGCCGAGTCCCCCTTCGACCGCGCCGCGGACCTGCTGACCAAAGAGGCGCTGAAGGAGGCGCTGGAGAACCTCTCCTACCGCGAGCGCCGCGTGCTGGAGCTGCGCTACGGCCTCGGCGGCGAGCACCCGCGCACGCTGGACGAGGTCGGGCGCACGTTCAACGTCACCCGCGAGCGCATCCGCCAGATCGAGAACCAGTCGCTGAAGAAGCTGCAGCAGCTGGGCGAAGCGCAGAAGCTGCGCGAGGTCACCTGATTCCTCACCAGGTCTAAGGATGTTGGGCATCCCGGCCGATAAAGGTCGGGATGTTCGACATCGACAAAGCGCTGCGCACGCTCGTCGAGCGTGAGGGATCCGACCTCCACGTCAAGGTCGACTCGCCGCCGATCGCCCGCATGCACGGGGAATTGGCCCACCTCGAGGGCTACGAGCCGCTCAGCGCCGAGGACACCGAGAAGGCCTTCCACGACATCGCCGAGGTGCGCTCGCTGACCGAGTTCGAGGAGGATGGCGAGGCCGACTTCTCCTACTCGATCCCCGGCCTGGCCCGCTTCCGCGTCAACGCCTTCAAACAGCGCGGCTCGATCTCGATCGTCTGCCGCGCGATCCCCTTCGAGATCCGCTCGATCGAGGAACTGGGCCTGCCCTCGGTCGTCACCAGCCTGGCCGAGGAGCCGCGCGGGATCATCCTCGTCACCGGCACCACCGGCTCGGGCAAGAGCACGACGCTGGCGGCGATGATCGACCACATCAACCAGACCCGGGCGCATCACATCGTCACGCTCGAGGACCCGATCGAGTACCTGCACGACGACAAGCGCTCGATCGTCAACCAGCGCGAAGTCGGCTCCGACACGGTCAGCTTCGGCCGCGCGATGCGTCGCGTCCTGCGCCAGGACCCCGACGTGATCCTGATCGGCGAGATGCGCGACGAGGAGACCGTGCGCACGGCGCTCTCGGCCGCCGAGACCGGCCACCTCGTGCTCTCCACGGTCCACACCCTCGACGCGACCGAGACGATCAACCGCATCATCGACTTCTTCCCGCCCCACCTGCAGCAGCAGGCGCGGGTGATGCTGGCCTCGACCCTGAAGGGCGCGATCGCCCAGCGCCTCGTCCCCGACGTGACCGGCGACGGCCGCGTCGCCGCCGCCGAGGTGATGGTCGTCACCGGCCGCGTCCAGGACCTGATCCTCAACCCCGAAGAAACGGGCAAGATCACCGAGGTCATCGGCGAGGGCGAGTACTACGGCATGCGCACCTTCGACCAGTCGCTGCTGCGCTACGTGATGGAGGGCAAGGTGACCGAGGAGGTCGCCCTCGACTACGCCTCCAGCCCGCACGACTTCAAGCTGATGCTGGCCGCGGGCGGCCAGCGGGCGAGCGGCATCGAGCAGCTCGGCAAAGAGGAGCCGGTGGCACCGTGAGGGAGAAGCTGAACGAGAACCCCGATCGCCCAGGTCGCGCTCGTCGCGATCCTCGTCGTGGTCGGCGCCTTCATCTTCATCAGACCAGCGCGGGCGGCGAAGAAAGCGAAGAACGCGGGCCGACCGAAGCGACGGTCGCCGTCGCCGGCACCGGAGCAGTCGGCACCGCCACCGGCGCGACGCCGGGGGAAGCGGTCGAAGGCGCGGTCGAAAGTGCGATCGAAGCGGCAGCGGCGAAGCCGCCGCCGCGGCGACCGGCCGCGGTCCCCGCCGCCGCCGATGCCGGCGCCGGTCGCGCAGCGCCTATCGACGCCGGCAAGATCGTCGTCCTGCTGGTCGTCCACGACGGTGGCATCGACGACAGGCTGATCCGGCAGTCGCCGCTCGCAGCTGCACTCGAACCCCGACGTCGCCCTCTTCACCGTGCCCGCGAAGCACATCTCCCGCTACGCGGCGATCACCCTCGGCCTCGACGTCAACCAGGTGCCGGCGCTGGTCGTGATGCAGCCGAAGCAGCTCAGCGGTGGCATGCCGCAGGCCAGCGTCGACTACGGCTTCCAGACCTCGCAGAGCGTCTCGCAGGCCGTCGCGACGCCGGCTACAAGGTCCCGAAGCTCACCTACCACCCGAACTGAGCCGGCGATGAGCGACCGAAAACCAATACCCAGGCCACCTCCGCCCGGTCCCCGACTCGGGCGGCTCGGCGGCGCCGGCGATGCCGGGCCCCGGCGAGGGCACGCTCGGGCTCACCCCGCCGCTGCATCGCGGCCACTCGCGCGGCTTCATCACCGACGTCCTGGTCGAGCTCGGCTACGCCAGCCCGAAGCCGTCCATACGGCGGTCGAGGAATCGCGCACCGCCGGGCGGCCGCCCGAGTCGCTGCTGGTCAGCAAGGCACGATCAACGCCGAACAGCTCTCGCGCGCGACCGCCGAGCGCTACGGGCTCGACCACGTCGACCTCGCCGATCTACCAGGTGGACGTCGCCGCGGCGGCGCTGTTCCCGGTGACGATGGCGCGCCGCTACAAGGCGGTGCCGGTCGGCTACGTCGACCAGCAGACGCTGCTGGTCGCCGCCGTCGACCCCGCCAACGTGCTCGCCGTCGACGACATCCAGATCGCCACCGGCCTCGACTGCCAGATCGCGGTCGCCGCCAAGGACGACGTCGAGGCGCTGCTCGGCCCGGCTCGGCACGATGCAGAGCGCCGCCGCCGACGCGATCGTCGAGGAGCAGGACCGGGTCGAGGAAGCCGAGGGGCCGGGACGGTCTCGCCACAGTCAGCGACATGCAGGCCAGCGCCGAGGACGCGCCGGTGATCAAGCTCGTCTACAGCATCCTCGCCCAGGCCGTGGGGGAGGGGGCCTCCGACATCCACCTCGAGCCCGAAGAGGGCGAGCTGCGGATCCGGTTCCGGATCGACGGCGTGCTGAAGGAGTCGGCGCACGTGCCGAAGCGGATGATCGGCGCCGTGATCTCGCGCCTGAAGATCATGAGCGAGCTCGACATCGCCGAGAAGCGGGTGCCCCAGGACGGCCGGGTCAGCGTCGCGGTCGAGGAGCGCCGCATCGACCTGCGCGTGACCACCCTGCCGACCTCAGCGCGGCGAGGGGGCGACGATCCGCATCCTCGACGAGAGCAACGCCCAGCGCACGCTCGACGACCTCGGCATGGACGGCTCGGCCCGGGCCCGCTTCGAGGACGCCTTCCGGCAGTCCTACGGCGCCGTCCTCGTCACCGGGCCGACCGGCTCCGGTAAGAGCACGACCCTCTACGCGGCGCTGGCCGAGCTCAACGAGATCGAGCGGAAGATCATCACGATCGAGGACCCGGTCGAGTACCAGGATCCCCGGCATCAACCAGATGAACGTCAACCGCAAGGCCGGGCTCGACTTCGCCCGCGGCCTGCGCTCGATCCTGCGCGCCGACCCCGACATCGTGATGGTCGGCGAGATCCGCGACGCCGAGACCGCGCGGATCGCGATCGAGGCCGCGCTGACCGGCCACATGATGCTGACCACGCTGCACACCAACGACGCCCCCGGCGCGATCGCGCGCCTCAACGAGATGGGCATCGAGACCTTCCTCACCGCCTCCGCCGTCGACTGCGTCGTCGCCCAGCGCCTCGCCCGCAAGCTCTGCCCGAACTGCAAGCGGCGCGCGGTCGTCCCGGTAATGGCGCTGGCCGAGGCCGGGATCAGGGTCGGCGCCGACGTCGAGGCCTACGAGCCGGTCGGCTGCGGGCGCTGCAACCAGAGCGGCTACAAGCGGCCGGGTCGGGATCTACTCGGTGATGACCCTGAGCGAGCGGCTGAAGGAAATGACGATCGCTCAGCGCGCCGGAGCCCGAAATCGCCGCCGTCGCCCGCGAGGAGGGAATGCTGACCCTGCGCGAGGACGGCGTCTTCAAGGTTCGAGCCGGCATCACCAGCCTCGAGGAGGTCCTCCGTGTCACTGCCTGACTTCGACTTCTCCGCCGTGCTCGGCCAGATGGTCGAGGCCAAGGCCTCCGACGTCCACATCACCCCGGGCTTCCCGCCGGCGATCCGCGACAAGGGCAAGATCAGGCCGATGGAGGGCTTCCCGGTGCTCGACTCGGGCAGAGACCCGCGAGGTCGTCTACGGCATCCTCAACGACGACCAGCGCAAGCGCTTCGAGAACAACAAGCAGCTCGACTTCGCCTACGCGATCCCCGGCGTCGCCCGCTTCCGCGTCAACTGCTTCTTCCAGCGCGGCACGGTCAGCGCCGCCTTCCGCCTGGTGCCGCAGGAGATCCCGGCTCCTGGACTCGCTCGGCGTGCCGCAGGTGCTGCGCGAGCTGTGCGCGAAACCGCGCGGCTTCGTCCTCGTCACCGGGCCGACCGGCTCGGGCAAGAGCACGACGCTGGCGGCGATGCTCGACGTGATCAACGTCGAGCACGAGGACCACATCCTCACGATCGAGGACCCGATCGAGTTCCTGCACCACGCACAAGAGCTCGATCGTCAACCAGCGCGAGATCGGCTCCGACGCCGCGGACTTCGCCCTCGGCCTGCGCGCCGCCCTGCGAGAGGACCCCGACGTGATCCTGGTCGGCGAGATGCGCGACCTGGAGACGATCTCCACGGCGCTGACCGCGGCCGAGACCGGCCACCTCGTCTTCGCCACCCTGCACACCCAGTCGACCGCCCAGACCGTCGACCGGATCATCGACGTCTTCCCGCCCGAGCAGCAGGGGCAGGTGCGGACGCAGCTCTCGATCGCCCTGCAGGGGATCGTCACCCAGCAGCTGCTGCCGACCGCCGACGGCCGCGGGCGCACCGTCGCCTGCGAGGTGCTGATCCCGACGCCGGCGATCCGCAACCTGATCCGCGAGGGCAAGACCCACCAGATCTACGCCGCCCTGCAGACCTCCGGCGCGGTCGGGATGCAGACGATGGACGCCGACCTGGCGCGGCTGGTGCGGGCCGGGCAAGATCACCCGCTCGCTGGCCGAACAGCGGGCCTCGGTGCCCGAGGAGCTCAAGCGGCTGCTCGGCGGCGAGGCGCGGTCGCGCCCGCCAACGGCCGCGCCGCCGAGGAAGCCGCGGCGATGGCCCGGCGACCGCACCGCCCCCGCCCGTCTACACCCCGGGGGCCTAGGGCGGATGGCCGGCGCGACGACATTCGAGTTCCGGGCGATGGACCTGGCCGGCGCGACCTCCGCCGGCGAGCTCGAGGCCGATTCGAAGGCCGCGGTCACCGAGCAGCTGCGCCAGCGCGGCCTGATCGTCCTCGACGTCAGCGAGAAGACCAGTCCGCTTCAAGATCGAGGACCTCTTCAAGCGCTGGCAGGGCGTCGACATGCGCGAGCTGGCGGTCTTCTCGCGCCAGTTCGCGACCCTGATCGCCTCGGGGATGCCGATGCTGCGCACGCTGCAGCACGCTCGAGGAGCAGACCCAGGACGAGCAGATCAGGAGGCCGTCGCGGGGGTGCGCGCCGACGTCGAGGCGGGCAGCTACGCTGGAGCAGGCGATGGAGCGCTACCCGAAGGTCTTCGACCGCCTCTTCCGGGCGATGGTCCGCTCCGGCGAGCAGTCGGGCCGGCTCGACGAGGCGATGGACCGGATCGCCTTCCAGGTCGAGAAGGCCGACACGCTGCGCCGCCAGGTCAAATCGGCGCTGATGTACCCGGCGCTGGTCTTCGGCTTCGCCGCCGTGGTGCTGATCGCGATCGTCGCCTTCGTGATCCCGGTCTTCGCCAAAATCTTCGAAGAACTGGCCGAAGAACACCCCGAAGAAGCGGCGGGCCTGCCGGCTGCCGACCCAGCTCTGCGTCACGCGCCTCCAACGTCGATCACCGGCTACTGGTTCGTGCTCATCCCCGGCATCGCCCTCGCCTTCTTCGTCTTCTTCAAATGGAAGAAGACTGACCGCGGCAACGACCTCTGGGACCGCTTCAAGCTGCGCCTGCCGGCCAAGATCGGCGACGTGATCCAGAAGGTGGCGCTGGCGCGCTGGTCGCGCACCTTCTCCGGCGCCGTCTCCTCCGGCGTGCCGATGCTGCAGGCGATCAAGCTGACCGGAGACACGGCGGGCAACATCGTGGTCGAGCAGGCGATGGAGGACGTCTACGCCTCGGTCAAGAGCGGCGGCTCGCTTGCCGGCCCGATCGAGGAGAACCCGATCTTCCCGCCGATGGTCGGCCACATGGTCGCGGTCGGCGAGGAGACCGGCCAGCTCGAGCACATGCTGAGCAAGATCGCCGACTTCTACGAGGCCGAGGTCGACGCCAAGGTCAAGGCGCTGACCGCCCTGATCGAGCCGATCATGATCGTCTTCGTCGGCGGCATCGTCGGCTTCATCGTGATCGCGATGTACCTGCCGATGTTCAGCATCTACGAACACATCCGCTGAGCGGCACACAATCGGCACATCCTGCGCGCCACGCGGGCGTCGCAGTCCCCTACGGTCGCTCCAATCGGTAAACGAGCGGAGCGTATGATGCTCCGTATGAAGAAAAGGATCACGATCTCAGTGGATCCGGAGGTAGTGGAAATCGCGAGAGGCGATGTCGAGGCCGGCCGGGCGCCCAACGTCTCGGCGGCGATCGAAGACGCCGTCGTGTCTGGCGAGCGCTCACGCGGACTGCAGGAAGCGATTGAACTCTGGGAGGAGGAGTTCGGTCCAATCGGAGAGGAGGCAAGGCAGTGGGCAAAGGCAGAACTGCAGAGGGCGTTCGCCGAGAAGTCGTCCTTGACGCGGGGGGACTGATAGCGCTCGAACGCGCTAACAAGGAGGTGGCAGCTCTGGTCGAGGGCGCCGCAAAGCTGCGTGTCAGGGTTGTCGTCCCCGCATCCGTTCTGGCGCAGGTCTGGCGTGGCGGTCCCCGCTCAGCCGCCTTGGCCAGGGTAATCGCCAACGCGGGCACGGATTCCCTCGACGAGACCCGCGCGAAGGAGGTCGGCGAGCGGCTCGGAAATCACAAGAAGACCGACGTTGCCGACGCCCACGTCGCCTGCTGCGCCCTCGAGCAGGGCGCGATTCTCGTCACCTCGGACCCGGATGACATGGCGGCACTCACCGCCCCGGACGAGCACCTCGTCCTCGTCTCGGTCTAAAACCCGAGTGCTACCGTGACGCACATGAACCGGGTGGGCGTCAGGGAGTTGCGGCAGAACCTCTCGCGGTACCTCGTCCAGGTCAAGGCGGGGGAGAGCTTCGCGGTCACCGAGCGGGGCAGGGAGGTCGCGCGGCTCACGCCGTCGGGACCGGCGGACTCGCCGCTCGCCCGCCTTGTGGCCGAGCGGGGCGCAACGATGCCGCGGGGCGACCTTCTATCGCGGGCGCGCAGCTCCGACCTGCCGCCCGCCGTCGGGCCACCAAGCCTCGAGGTTCTCGACGAGATTCGCGAGGAGCGGCTGTAGCCGGCCGGCTCGCCTATCTGGACAGCTCGGCCTACGTGAAGCTGCCACTTCGAGAGGCCGAGCTCGATGCGCTGCATTTGGCTACGGCGCTGAGCGTCAGAGATGAGATCGGTGTTTTTGTCACCTACGATGAGCGCCTGGGTCTCGCGGCCGCCGGTCAGGGCCTGGTCGTATCCCGGCCGATCTGAATCCACGCGGGGCCGCTCTGACCTGGCTTTTTCTTCTAAAGTCTATGCTTGTCTACAGCAATTTATAGAATGCTGCATACATGATTAGACAGGTCGAGCCCAGGAATCCATATACGCCCGATATGGGTGCTCGCCCGCCATTCCTGGCGGGCCGGGATCCGGAGATTGCCTACTTCGAGGAGATGCTCCATCAACTTGGCGCCGGGGGGACACCAGAAGCACCTGATCCTGGTCGGTCTTCGCGGAGTGGGGAAGACCGTCCTCCTGAACGAATTCGAGGCGAAATGCGCTGCCGCCGGTTGGCCGGGGGAAGCTCGCGAGTTGGCCGAGGGTTCCCTAATTGGCCATGTGGTCGCCAAGGCCGCGCGTAAGGCACTAATGGAGATGAGCGCCAAAAGGCGGGACGGGGAGGCTGTGCGTCGTGGGCTCGGTGCTCTCAGGGCTTTTACGCTCACGCTCGGTGACATCGACTTCAGGTTCGACGTCGATGCCCTGGACGGCGTTGCCGATTCCGGTGACCTCGCCGAGGACATGCGCGATCTCTTGGTGGAGGTCGGCACCGCCGCGCAAGCCCACAGCGCGGGTTTCGCGCTGATTCTCGATGAGATGCAGAACCTGTCCAAAGCCGATCTCGAGGCCCTGATCATGGGCCTGCACCGCGCAAAGCAGAAGACGTTGCCGATTGCGCTGGTGGGCGGTGGCCTTCCACTGCTGCCAGACCTCACGGGGGAGGCCAAGAGCTATGCGGAGCGTGGGTTTGAGTTTCGTGCCGTTGGAGCACTTGACTCGACGGCCGCGGCAGCAGCCTTGGAGGAGCCGGCCCGTAGTCAAGGCGTTCAATGGGATGCCGCTGCCGTGGCGCGAGCCGTCGAGCTGACGGAGGGCTATCCGTATTTTCTGCAGGAGTATGGGCGTGAGATTTGGCGGCTTCGCCGGGGTGCGGTCATCGACCTGGGCCAGGTGGAAGCTGCCGAGGCCATCGTTCTCGAGTACCTGGACGAAAGCTTCTTCAGTCAGCGCATAGGCAAGCTGCCGGACGCCGAGCGCCGCTATCTGTCAGCCATTGCGGCACTGGGCGACGGTCCCGTGCGAAGCGGTGACGTGGCGGCCGCGATGGGCAAGGAGCACCGGGAGGTCTCAGGAGTTCGAGATCGATTGATCAAAGCCGGGCTCCTGTATGCGCCCCGCAGGGGCGAGGTCGACTTCACGGTGCCGCTATGTGCCGACTACCTCCGCCGGCATCCGAGTTGACGGGTTATCCAAGATTTCCGCCCCAGAACCCGAGTTTTGGGGAGATGAAGTCCTAGTTTCAGGGATCAAGTGATCCGCCTGGCGGTCGATTAGCTAGGTGCAAACAGATCTGCCAGTGCCTCGGTGCAAAAGGCAAACCCGCCGTGAGGCGGGGGCGCAAAGCCAGCGGGGCTCCCATGAGGGGAGCCGGCCGGGCTACCACCGGGGTCGACAGACACCACGTGGCTGTAACGCGACGGGGCTCTGGCTAATGATTAGGAACCATAGGAGGAACCTAATGTTTATCCAGAATCTCCGGGCCAAGGTTGGCGCCCGGCTCAACGGTGACAAGGAGGCCGGCTTCACGCTGATCGAGCTCCTCGTCGTCATGCTGATCCTCGGCATCCTCGCCGCGATCGCCCTGCCCGCCTTCTTCAACCAGAAGGAAAAGGCCGGCGACTCAAAGGCCAAGGAGAACGCTCATTCCGCCCAGGTTGCGATTGAGACCTTTGCGACTGACCACAATGGCTCCTATGAAGAAGCCACTGTGGGAGAACTCCAGGAGATTGAGCCGACCATCAAGGAATTCGAAGAAGAAGGCGAAGGAATCGACGCTCGAGTGGTCTGGAATCGGACAAATACACGATCGAATCGTTCTCATCGAACGGCCACAAGTTCGAAATCGTGAACACCGCAGGCACTTTGAACTATCCGTGTACACCGGCCGGCAAGGGCGGCTGTCCGGAAGTATCAGAAGGCGTCGGCGGCTGGGGCGGTTGATCCACTAGCCGCATCGCTTAGCAATGCCTAAGCAACGCGCAATCGCAGCCGAAGGGCGGGCCATCGCGGCCCGTCCTTCGCTGTGCTTGCTCTCAGTCGCCGCAGCGATGCTGGTTCTCGCCCCGGTGGCACACGCCCAGCCGAACGTGCTTTTCCTGCACGGCACCAATCCACCATCGAGCGCGGTTCAACGCGCAAATTCGACCATGCCGAAGGTGATTGGCAGCGAAGAAAACGAAATCGAAATCAACGTCGTCCGCTTCGGCCCGAGCCGGCCGATTGCCGCCGCCGGAGGCGACCCGAGCAACGTCGTCAAGATCTTCGCCAACGCGAGCTGCCAGGAAGGCACCGAGGTAGCCACCGGGACGCTCAGCGAACTGCAGACGAGTGGCATCGAGGTCGAAGTCGATCGCTGACTCCGAAACGACCTTCTACGCCAACCAGGCCGAAGCCTCAGAACCGGCACAACCCTCGCCTTGCTCGACGCCGGGTCTCACCTATTGCGAGAGCTCTACGGTGATCGAAGAACCGCCGGGTGGAGGTGGAGGTGGGGTCCGGAAGGTGGAAGCGGCGATCCAGCAGGCGGTCAACCGGGTCCGGCCGTGTCCCGAACGCGCCTGTAGCGCCGCGTCTGCGCACGGTGCCTTACGGCCGCGCCAACGACAACTCACCGATGGTGACCGGCAGCGCCGCCGGTGCCGAGCGGGTCAAGGTCTTCGCCGATGTCGGCTGCGGCGGCGCCCGTCGCAAACGTCTCCGCAGGGTGAATTCGCCGCCGGCGTCCCGGTCCACGTCGACGACAACACCCCACGAACTTCGCCGGTGTCTCTGTCGCCGGCGGCTGGCGTCTTCTGCTCGGCCCCCGTCACCTTCGTCGAGGACTCCCGGCCCGCCGCACGTTCGCATCACGATGGGCCCGGGGGTCGAAGACCCGCCACCACAAGGCCGTCTTCCGCTTCACTGACAGCAGCGAAGACCTCGGGCGCCTCCTTCCGGTGCAGCTCAACCACCGCAAGTGGCGCCAGTGCCACTCGCCCTTCAGGCTCGCCGCCTCCACTTCCGCCGCTACGTCCTGCGCGTCAAGGCGGTCGACAGCGCCGGCAACGCGGAGAGAAAGGGCGCCAAGCGCCGCTTCAAGGTAGTCCGGAAGTCGAAGTAACCGCCCGTCTCGCCCCCGCGGCATCCGCTAGCCTCAGGTAGAACTCCGGCGCGATGGCCGGCGTCGCTCCTGATCGCGTTCCTGGCCGGCCTGGCCGCCGGCAGCTTCGCGACCGCGGTCGCCCACCGGGTGCCGCGGGGCATCTCGATCGCCTTTGCCCGCTCGGAGTGCCCCGCCTGCGGCGCCCAGATCGTCGCCCGCGACAACGTGCCCGTGCTCTCCTGGCTGCTGCTGCGCGGCAGGGCGCGCTGCTGCGGGGCGCCGGATCTCGCCGCGCTACCCGCTGACCGAGCTCGCGGTCGGCGCGCTCTTCGCGGCGACGGTGCTGGTCTACCGCCACGACGCCGCCGAGGCGCTGATCGGCCTCGTCTTCGTCACCGTGCTGGCGATAGTCACCCTGACCGACCTCGAGCGGCGGATCATCCCCAACAAGGTGCTGCTCGCCGGCGCCGTGCTCTGCCTGGCGATCGCCGTGCCGACCGATCCCGGCCGGCGTGCCCGAGCGGCTGATCGCCGCCGCCGCGGCGGGCGGGCTCTTCTTCCTCGTCGCCCTCGCCTACCCGGCCGGGATGGGCCTCGGCGACGTCAAGCTGGCGGCGACGATGGGCCTCTTCCTCGGCCGCGCGGTCGCCCCGGCGATCCTCGCCGCCCTGCTCGCCGGCAGCCTCGTCGGCCTCGCCCTGATCGCCCGCCACGGCTCCGGCGCGCGCAAGATGGCGATCCCCTTCGGCCCCTTCCTCGCCCTCGGCGGCGTCGTCGGCCTGCTCGCCGGCGATCAGCTGATCGACCTCTACCTGGGATGATCCGTCAGGTGAGGAGGAGCGGGCTCGGGGCAGGGAGAAGGGCGGCACTCGCCGCTCTCGCGGCAATCGTCTCCGTTGCGGTGCTCGCCTCGCCCGCGCAGGGGGCCAAGTACTTCGCCAGCCTGGACGGGCAAGGGGGTCTTCCGCGCATCGACTCGGTTTCGGGATTCGGGAAGGAAGTGTCAATCGACGCCTCGCCGGCCCGGCGCGCCTCCCTCTTCGCCGAGTACTCGGGGCCCGGTAAGACCACGAGGCAGGGAATATTTGGTCGGCTCGGCCGGTTCGGCTCGGTCGCGCTCCATTTCCAGCCGGAAGGAAAGCCCTCCAGGGTCCGCCGCCCCGACTCGTGCGGCGGGGGGCCAAAGGTCTGGGTGAGGTGGAAGGGAACGTTCAAGGGCTCGGTTCGGTTCAATCCCGATGCGCATCTGTCCGGCTTCGTTCGCACGGGAAGCTTCACCGGGCAGGTCGAAAACGTGCCACGCTGGAACTGCCCCGATGCCGGAGCACACCGCAGCTTCGATCCTCACGCCGGCGGCATCAACGTTGAGGCGACCAACTGCGACGGGCGCAGCTTCGGCGCCACGGTCGAAGTCCACCCGGCGACACCACCGCCTCCCCCGGGCGACGGGGAAGCAACCCCGGCCGACTTCAACGCTTCCTGGACCAAGTCCGTCGGGATCGCCCACGTCACCTACTCAATCTCAGTCGAAGGGGGTGCGGACACCGCCGTCTTCGCCGACGACCTCAGCGAAGGCACGATCGAGCCCGTCGCCCTTCCATGGCCAGGCGACCATCCGCAGGCAGGGGGAAGACTGGGAATGGAGCGGGTCGCTCAGCGCTCGCTTCCCGGGACGGACCGTTCGCCTGGCGGGACCGGGCTTCGAGCCCTTCGTGACGACCTTCAAGCCCCGCCCCTACACGTCTTTCTTCTTCGCCTACGACGTGCGCTGCTGACTCTCTCGACACCCGGCGCCAGGTATTCGCGTAGCGGAAGCGGGCACTCGCTCCAAAAGCGACTCGGGCGCCGACGGCGACCGGCGCGAGGGCAGCAGCCAGCTCAACGCTCGGAGTGAGCGCCGCATTGGATCCTGCGGGTGGACCTTCGCTTGCCCCCAGATCCATCCACACGCTGCCGACGGTGCCGATCCGTGCCGCCCGACCATCGTAATGGCCGCGACCACGTCGCCGATCACGGTGTGGCGGCCGAGTCGGCCCGATTGAGGAGCGCCAAGATCCTCACGCCGACCTTTTGGTCCAGCGCTGGGGTGAGCTACCGGAGGGTGGCTGACAATCCGCCGGTAGGCCGCTCCTCGCGCAAGGGAGGAGTCGGCGCGGGCGAGGGCGTTCATCCAGGTCGAGCGCTCGACTGAGCCCCGGGCCAGATACGAGGAGGAGGAGCCGAGGATAGGGAGGCGCGGCGCTACTCGTTCTGAGAGTTCCAGTAGGCCTCTGCCTCCGCCTCCATGGCGGAGAGGCGGGAGTAATAGTCCGGGAACTCGTTGAGGTGCGCTCGGGCGATCTTGGCGGTCACGACGATGTCGTCGTCGGTGACGTTGGTCTCGGGATCCTGCGTACCGTGCTCGAGCTCTACGTCCATCCCCATCCGAAACTGCTCGACATCGAACCTCGACGAGGTCCAGTCGATTCCGATGCGCTCACCGGTGGAGCGGGCCTCCTCGGATGTGAAGCGGGCGTTCTCGCTCATGCCCCGAAGGATACGCCCAGTGGAGCAGCGCGACTGCAACCAGAGCGAGAGAGGCCGCGACGCGGACTACGGTGACGAGTCGGCGTGACGATGTGCGAACAGTAGTTGGCTGTTCTGCCGCATTTCGCGCAGAGGAGCAGTGGCCTTTCCGTTTCGTCCGATGCAAGCACCGTCGCGATGATGTCACCGGGTTGTACCTCGGCGCGAACGCTTCGACAGTCTGGACCGGAGGTGAAAGGATAAGACTGTGGAGGCTAGTCCTGAGGAGAGTCAAGCCGTCGATAGCTGGTGTGGAACGGCAGCCGACAACTTTGTCGGTTGCGCATGCCGCGCGGAGCAACACAAGGTCGACTACGAGCAGTGGTCCAGACGTCGCTGGACGCTCCTCCAGCTTGGCGCTGCCTTTCTTACGGGTCTTGCGACGCTCGGCCTCCTAAAGGGGGCTTCGCAGGGTGAGGCGCTTTGGTGGATCGCACTTGCGATCGCGACTATTGCATCTGCCATGGGGGCCATGAACGCAATATTCAAGCCCCGTGAGCAAGGGCAAGCTCACAAGTCCAGCCACGATGCCTTCGTTCGGATGATGCATGCCTTCGGAGATTTCCAGGAGATAGCCAGGCTGATCAACTTCGACGAGGCCAGAGCTTTGTGGGAGCGCCTGAGAAGGGAGCACGATGCTCTCCAAGGTCGAAGTCCACAACCGAGCAACCGAGCAAAGCGGATAGTCGCCGCGATACGGCCAGAGTGCCCTGAAGAGCCCTCCTAGGATGGTGCCAGCCCAGGGACGGTGCCGGTGCTTCACCAGCCGAATCGACGGTTGTTCGCGGGGGCCCAACTGCTAGGGCATGCGTCATGCAACGGCCATTGCCGTTGCTCGTCTTCGCGCGAAGCGGAAGCGCAGGCCGCATACCTGAATCTCCATTCGAATGTCGCGGCAACTGATTCGTATCACTCATCAAAACCAATCAGCAGTCGCTGCATTGAGTTGTGCCCTCTGGCTATTCCCTGGGATGGCCCGATCGACCCGCCAGCTTCCTCAATTCCTGCCTCGCCCTGGTGACGATTTGTCGCAGAAAACTCCCTTCCCCTCCGGGGACACCCGGAAACCATTTGGCTCCCTCTCCGAGAAAGAGTTCCTGCAGTTTGCCGCGCGCATCGTCCTCCTCGGGCATCACGTCAGCCATGACGGTCCATGGCTGGTCGTCCTCTGGACGCTGTGGCGGCTGGGAGACAAGCGTCATCATCCTCGCCCAGTCCATCTCCCGGGCTCGCAGCCAGGCGGGGGAGGGGACAATGAGGTGCGGCTCAAAAAGGGGATCCTCAGCTGGATCACGCGGAGGCTGGCTCGGCTGAAGTCGGACGAGCTCGGGGTCCGGGCCGAAGCACTCGACTACCGAGCTGCCCCGCAAAGCCGCGTTCATCTCTTCGACATCGGTTGGCGTCAAGTCGCAATGCTCGACGCCGTCGGCGAACCAGGTTCCCGCCCGCTCGTCCCAGATCACATGACACCCTTGCTCGGCTCGCAACAAGACAAGCGCCGCGCGCCGGGTGAGCGGAATCGTATAGCCCTGCATCCCGGCCGAGTGGACCATTCCTACTCTCCCCAGATCATTGACAATAAGGCCAACGTTGGGCGGGCAGTGCAGCACCTGCCAGCGCGCAGCCATCATTGCTGGCTGGAGGCGCTGTAGCTCCATCAGCCGCGCCATGTTCGCATTGTCGGCCGACTGTGCGTGCGTGCGCAGGTCCTGGTCGCCCTCTATCCAGTCGAAGCGCTTGCCGAAGCGCGGTATCCAGTCGGCCCCCCTAACGAACACTTGCGCCGCGAATGGGACGAGCACCGACAGCCACAATTCGGCGGGGAGCGGCCGGTGGCGCGACGTGATTAGAGCCTCGATGCCAGTTCCGATGTTCCGCTCCACCCACTCCCAGGTATCGTCGACCGAAGCGAGGTTCGCTTCGCCCTCGAACTCGCCGAGCGTGTAGAGATCCTTCCTGTAGGCGACCGCCTCGCAACGCTGTTGGTAGGGGTCAGGACCCCCGCCGTCCTACCCAGATCGGCGATTTGCGCCGCGGCGTCGTCGGCGCGGCTGAGAACCCAGCGAGATATGCAGCCGCCAGAAAGTGCTGCTTGCGTCCCGGCATTGGCTGATTGATAGCGGAGCCTCCGTGGAACCGTGCCTTGCTCATTTCCTAAGACAGCAGCGCTTCTGCTTCTCCGTGAAAGCGAAAGCCCACTCAACGCTCACACCGATGTGTCCGGGTCTTTCAGTGCGACGGATGGGCGGTTGCCCTACCGGACGGCGGCAGTAGCCGCTGGTGCCTTGACGCTAAGTCCACTCGTCCCCAGATTCTGTTCCTTGCCGGTGCCGCCCTTTTCCTTCTTTTTCGAGTTGCCGAGTGGGGCGGTGTTGAGCTTGTCGGTTTTCAGCAGGCGCAGCTTCAGCAGGGTGATCCGGTAGGTGCGGGCGTTGGCGCCGTAGACGACGGTCTCGGGGATGCCGGGTTCGAGTGCGATTAGCTGGCAGCTTTCGGAGCCCTCGAGGCAGGCGGCGTCGCCGAAGAGGCCGGTGACCTTGTCGGAGACCAGCATCACGGCGTTCTTTTCGTCCTTGCTGACGCCGACGAAGGTCAGCGCCGGGCCTTGCGGCTGGGCAGCATCGTCATCCCGGGCAGGTTGTGGCGGGTCGTCGACTGCTCCTTCTTCTTCGAGGAGACCGGCGTGACCCGCACGTCGATCGCGAAGGAGTAGTACTGGAGCTTGCCGCCCGCGGGCGGTTCGCCGCCGCCGGATTCGCCTTCGGGTGCGGGAGAAGGAGTGCCTGCGCCCCCGGATTCGCCGCCGCCCCCTGTGGTGGCGCCGCCTTCGGTTCCCACTTCGGCTTCCCCGGAAGCGCCGGAGGTCGAGCCTTCGCCTTCTCCCCCTTCGCCTTCGGTGAACTTCTGCACGAAGGGGTCCTTGGCGTGGCCGGCCAGGCGCCGTCGGTATTCGCGCAGGCCGGGCGCTGCCGCGGCGACTACGAGGCTGGAGCTGGGAGCTGCCGCGCTCGGCGTTGCCGGCGCCGCCGCTTCTTCGGCTTCTTCGGAGCCGGAGGAGTTGCTCAGCACGATCGGCAGGGCGACCAGGGCGACGAGCAGGATCGCGACCAGGGGCAGCAGGTGGCGCTCCTTCAGGTCGTAGTAGAGGTCGAGCAGGAAGTCGGGGACCTTCAGCTGCGGCATTTTCAGCTCCGGCCCTTTTTTCGGCATGTTCATCGGGCCGCCGCCGTTTCCGAGGAGGTGGTTGCTTCGGTCGTGGCCGAGGCCTCCTGAGCCGCTCCGGCTGCGGTCGTCACCGGCGGCGGCGCCGTTGCCGTCGCCCCGGCAGTGATTCCCTGTTCGGGTGGGGTCACGTAGGTGGTGACGGAGAAGCTGGCGTCAAGGTGGGGGAATTCCTTTTCCGGGTCGGCGTTGAGGGCGAAGCCGTCGAGCGTGACCAGGCGGCCGTCGACGGCGATCGTTCGCCTGCTCGAGTGGACGAGGGAGTCGATCCCCTTGATGAAGTTGGCGATCTGGAAGAAGTTGCCGCTGAATTTGAGGCCGTAGGGCATGACGCCGAGCCCGGCGGGCCCGATCGAGGCGCCGAGGGGAAGCAGCGAGGCCGCGGCCTCGGTCGGCGGCACGG
Source organism: uncultured Solirubrobacterales bacterium (assembly GCA_963774405.1). Lineage (GTDB taxonomy): Bacteria > Actinomycetota > Thermoleophilia > Solirubrobacterales > 70-9 > VRUE01. The sequence continues at coordinate 215,695 of CAVZEV010000004.1, forward strand.
TGGCCGCTGCGGGAACCGAGCCGGCGGCGCTCCCCGCAGGGGCTTCCGGCGTGCTTTCCACCGGCGCCGCGGCGGGAGCCGAGGATTCCCCGGTCCCTTCCAGCTGGATGCTGTTGAAGCTAACGTTCGCCTTCTCGGCGACGCTGTTCAGCTCGATCAGCAGCGATGAGGTTTCGTCACCTGCGGGCACCGCCTGGCCCAGCGTCACCAGCCTGCGGTAGTCGACCGGAAACTCCTGCTTGGCCGCCGCCGCCTGCACGGCCTTGGCCTGGGCTTCGCTCAGGGCCACGCGCAGCTGCCCCGCTTCGGCCGAGAGTTCCTTGGCTTCTTCGCGCTTGGGCCCCAGGGCGAGCACCCAGAAGGCGATCGCGAGGCCGGCGACGAGCATGATCGCGACGATCATCCGGTTCGAGGAGGAGCTCATTCTTCGCCTCCCGATTCAGAGCTCGACGAGGCGGCGGAGACAGCCGGTTCGCCCGCGGGCGCCGCTTCGCCTTCTTCGCTCGATACGACCGGCGCTGCGTCGAAGGCGATCACCATCTGGAACTGGGCGATCGAGGGTCGCGTCTGGCAGGTCGAGCCACCGCCACCGCCACCGCTGCCACTGCCCAGCGAGGAGCCCTGTACGCCGACCCGGGTCACCCCGTCGATCTCCTTCAGCGCTTGGACGAAGCCGGCAACCGCGTCCTGGCCGGTGGCGCAGCCGGTGAGTTCGAGCGCCGGGCCGGGGATCGTGCTGCGCATCGCGACGCTGCCGGCGCCATCGACCGAGACGCCGGCGCTGGCGGTGCCGGTGAGGTTGGTCAGCCAGATGTCGCTGGGCAGGATCAGGGCCAGTTCGTGCATCACCCGCTGCCAGTCGAAGCGGCTGTCGGCGAGGCTGGTGATCGTCGCCGTGCGCTGTTCGCGCAGGCTGTGGAACTGGGTGTAGGCGTCGAGTTCCTGCGCCTTCGCTTCGACCGCCGCCGTTTCGGTTTCTAGCCGGGAGATTTCCGCCTTGCTTTCGGAGATCTGGTTGCCGGTGACGGCGAGCACGGTGACGCCGATCACGGCGGCGGCGAGGGCGCCGACGACGATGTGGGCCAGCGGGCCGCCCCGCATCGGACGGCGCCCGCCCGGCCGCTCCTCGCTGGGGATCAGGTTGACGGGGCGCACGGGCTCAGCGCTCCAGGGCGAGTCCGAAGGGCAGGGTTAGGCGGGCCGCGGTCGCGGGGTCGAGGCCCTCGAGGGCGGCCGGCCTGCCGACCGTGCTCGGCAGGCCGAGCACCGCTTCGATCTGCGCCGCGAGCCCGGGGATGACGCTGCCGGGGCCGCAGACGACTACGCGCTCGACCGGCACCGCCGCCTCCTGGGCGGCGTAGAAGTCGAGCGAGAGGCGCAGCTCGTCGGCGAGCGCGGCGGCGCCGCGTTCGAGCGCAGCGCGGGCCCGAGCCACGGTGTCGGGGTCGCCCTCGACCTCGGTGACGGGCCGTTCGAGGCCGACGTGCTCGAGCCACTGGCGGGCGTGCTCCTCGCTGAGACCGGTGCCGGTGGCGAAGCCGGCGACGATGTCCTCGACGCCGCTGGGCGAGACACGGGTGAAGAGGCAGGAGCGGCCCTTGGCGATGGCGAGGTTGGTCACCTCTCCGACGTTGCAGTAGAGCACCGAGTGCGGGCTCGCCTCCACGCCTGGCTCGGCGGGCGCGACGAGGTCGCCGAGGGCGCGGATCATGCCGAAGGCGGAGAGGTCGACCCCGACCGGCTCGAGGCCGGCGTCGCGCAGAGGCTTGAGCGAGGCGGTGATCATGTCGCGGCGGGCGGCGACGACGATCACGTCGACCTGGGGCGCGGTGCCCTCACCGGCGGCGACGCCGCCGACCACGCGATGGTCGAGCACGGCCTGCTCGAGCGGCATCGCGATCTGCTCCTGGGCAGCGAAGCGGACCGCGGCGTCGAGCTCGTTGGGGTCTTCGATCGCGGGCAGCCGCAGGGTGCGGACGACCACCCGCTGGTTGCCGATACCCAGCCGCACCCGCTTGCCCAGCTTGTGCCGGGAGAAGAGCTCGCGCACCGCCTCGGTGACGCCGGCCGGGTCGGCGACCTCACCGTCGCGGAAGGACTCCGGCGGCAGCGGCGCGGTCGCCACGGCGCCAAGGCGCACGGCGCCGTTGCTGCGCACCTCGGCGGCGCCGATGCTGCCCGCCTCGAGCTCCAGCCCGACCACGGTTGACTCCTTCGTCCCCCGTCCCCCCTTCAGCGAGGGCAGCGAGAAGGAGAGCGAAGGCATCGAGAGCGTTGGGTTTTTGAGCGACGGCATCTTCATGGGCAAGTCGGGGCGCGTTGCCCCATCGCTTCTTGCATCGGCTGAATGGCCACCGAACCTTTGCCCTCGCCTACCAAGAATTCGAAATTGCAGGCCGGTCTATTCGAGCGTCTCGCGGCCGATCACCCAGGCCGTTTTTTCCGGAGCGATGAAGCTCGGCGGCTCGATGTACTTGAGCCGGCTGTCGTAGTTGTAGCTCTTGATATAGCCGGTACCTCCCGAGGTCCCGACCGCGCCGCGATACTTCTGGGCGATCGCACCATTTACGGTCAACGTTCCAAGTTCGTGGCCGCAGTTGTAGCTGTCGACGATGAAGGAGTGGGAGATGGCGAGGATCGCGGCATCGATCGTCACGCCTTCGTCGAGCGCGCCGTCGGCGTCGATGCATTCCCACCTGCTGGTGTCTTCGTAGCACTCGTTTTTCCACTGGCCGTTGACTTTGTGCCAGCCGCAGGTTTCCGGGTGGACCTTTTCGGTGGGGTGGTAGATGCGAACGAAGTTGTTGGCGACCAGGCCGAGGGTACCTTCTCCTTGCAGCGGAAGTTCGGCCGAGCACGATTCCATGCAGAGACTGCCGGTGACGACGATGTCGTTGTAGGTGGCGATCGTCAGTTGGCCGGAGTAGGTACCTTCGACGTAGGCAGTGCCACAGCCTTCGTTTTCCGACGTGACCGCGTAGGGCACTTCGAAGGGCGTGTAGTTCGGGCATTTACCACTCTGTTCGACGTAGACGACGCCGTTGGCGGGGAGTGGCCCCGTGGGGTATATGACGCCGCTCGGGCTGTCGCAGCTGTTTTCGGTCGAGTAGGTCATCACGGTCATCGATTCACCGGCGAGGCAGATGCGAACCTGACCCTGGAAGGTCAGACCGCCTTCGTCCGCGATCGCGTTTAGTTCTTCATTGGTTTTGGGTGGGTCGAGGACCGCCGAGTTGGCGGTCAGGGTGCCTTTGAAGTTTGCGTCGGAGCCGGTGCATCCTGAGTGGTAGGGGTTCACTTCCCAGGTCGAGAACCAGCCTTTGGGTGGGCCGCTGACCTCGATCGGGTCGGCTGCCGAGCCCCCCAGGGTTGGCGAGCCGCAGATCGCGAAGGCGTCGTTGGTGTGCATCGGGCCGTTGATGAAGTCTTTGCTGACGAAGGAGATCACGTCGCAGTAGCCTTTGCCGCTGGCGATTTCGGCGTCGTAGCGACCGTCGCGAATTGCCTTGCTGCATTGGTTTTCAGCCGCTTCGACGAGCGTTTCGCCGTAGGTGACCGGGTCGGATGTCTCGCGCTGGGTGAAGTAGACGTAGTCGAGAAAGCTGGCCGGCTTGAAGGTGGCCACGATCGAGGCTTCCGCGTTGCCGGCGTATCCGTTGGATCTGATCCGGAAGGTGCCCTTGAGCGGGTCGGTCGACTGCAGCATGCTTGCCGTGGCGTTTGCGGTGTCGCATTTTGAGTAGCCGCCTGTGGTCGAGGGCAGAAGTTCGACCGCGTATTCGGATTCGGTCGTGCCGGGCACTGTCAGTCGGTGCGTGGTTTCGCCGACGTTGTTGACCGCGGTTTCACCGGAGACGTTCGCGCAGGCGGTCCAGTAACTGTTGTTGGCGTGCAGGTGGTAGGCGTAGTCGTCGATGCCGGCCTTGGCTGCCTCGTAGGCCTGCTTCTGCTTCAGGTCGTGCACGGTCAGGTGGCTGTCGCCATTGACGGCGGTGACCGCGACCAGGACCAGCGCTGCCATCAGCGAGAGCCCGATCACGGTCATGATCATCGTGAAGCCCTCCTCGTTGCGGGCGTGGCTCATGCGCATGGCTTGCTCGGCGATCCTTCGTTGAACGAGGGCGGGGTGAGGCGCAGGGTGGCCGCGTTGGTGACGTCGACGGCTGCGCCGGCGTCTTGAACCGGCGTGCTTTCGGGTTCAGCCCGGATGCCCACCTCCACCTCCACCGTCAGCGCCGCTTCGGTTGCTTCCAGCGGCGTTTTCTGCGGCGCCGCGGCAACCGTCCCGTTTTCGTAGCGGTAGTAGCTGAAGATCGAGCCGCTGGGTGGGATCGGCGAGACGTCGGTGAGCAGCGTGCGGGTGCTGGCCGGGGTTTCTTCGTCGAAGGTCCAGTTCGGAGCCGTACCGCCGTTGACGGAGTAGTCGGACTGCGTCAAGGTGCCGCCGCTGTAGTTGATGACGCTGAGAGTGGGGGCGGGCTGCACTTCCGAGCCGGTCTGATGCACGAACTCGAGCGAGGTCCCTGTGCTGCCCTCCCTGACCGGGGCGATTTCAGGGGTTACGCAGGCCGAGTGCAGCTCCTGCATCAGGCGCACGAGCGCGAGCCGAGCTCGTTGTGTCGCTTCGACCCGCGAGGTGACCCGTGCGGACCCGTGCATCGTCGTGATGATCACCATCGTCAGGGCCGAGATGATCACCAGGCCCGTCATCAGGGCGACCATAAGCTCGACCAGGGTTGTGCCGCGCTCATCGGCGACCGGATGCGGACGCGTTACGGACATTTCTTGCTGCTCCCGCTTTCGGCCGTAACGTCGAGCGTCCTTGTGACCGGAGTGGTGAAGCTCTGGACGGCGATACCGGATTCGCGCTTGCGGTGATAGGTCCCTTCGTAGAGGGCCGAAGCGCATATTTTGTATGTGCTGTAAGGCAGTCCGTATTCGGGCGAGCCCGTGCTCGAGTTGCTCTGATGGCCACTACCTTCGCTGACGTATGTGCGTACGAGCGATTCTTTAGTGGACGGATCGACGCATTTTTCGTCGGTGATCGCGATCGTGGCGTTGCTCAGCGCGGCGGTGCCCTTCTTCACCGTGATCTGGAGCGCGGGAACCTTGAGCTTGACCGGCGTCGTCACTTCTTCTCCCGCATGGAAGAGGTGTCCGACGATCCCCGTGCTGCTCGGTTTGTTGGTCACGCAGCTTCCCGCCCAGATGCTGTCTTCGGCGGGGAACGGGTAGATCGGGCTGGCGGTGAAGCCGAGTTCGCGCGCTTTGGTCGGACTCCAGTAGGCCGCGGAGCCGCTGGTGTTCTGGACGTAGGCGGCATCGAGCTTGGCCGGTTTGTAGGTCGCCGCTGCCGGCCGCGTATTCGAATTCGACCGGGATGGAGGCCGCCGTGTCGTACTGGAGTGAGAGCGTGGCCGTGGTGCCGGCGCTGACGCCCACTTCTTCTTCGTGGGGCGGAAGACCGTCGGTGCCGACGAGGTTGGTCCCACTTGGCGTGACTTTGTAGTTGCCGGCCGGCAGGTCGGAGAAGTTGGCGCAGCCGGTCGAGTCGGTCGTGCCGCTGAAGGTTCCGGGGCCCGTGCCGGAGAGCCCGACGCCGGGGAGGGTTTCACCGCCGGTCTTCGTGGTCGTGACCAGGAGCGTTCCGCGATTGGGGTCCAGCGAGCCGTTGGAAGGGGAGACGATGCTGGTCAGCACGACCGGGTTCGAGCTGTCGGCCCAGCTCACGGTTGAGGTGATTCGGACGTAGTCGGCCGAGGTTTCGCCGCTCGTGCAGTTGGACGGCTGCCGTTTCGTGTTGTTGATGAAGACGCCCTGGGACTCGACCGTGAAGACCGTCCCCTCCAGCGTCTTTTCTTCGCTCTGGCTCAGCCGGTTGAGGGTCGAGAGCCGCAGTGAGCGCAGGCGCGCCTGGTCTTCCTGGGCCAGCGAGTAGGCCTCGGCGTGGCGGCGCTCCTGATCGGCCGCCCGGGTCGTGGCCTGCAGCAGCGCGAGCACGCCGCCGGCGACGATCGCGAGGATCAGGGCGCTGACGAGCACCTCGATCAGGGCGAATCCTTCTTCGCCATGCAGCGGCTTGCGCCCGGGTGGCGTCATGCTGGTCCATCGGTCGCGCGGGGGCTTCGCTTTAGCCTGGTGGGCTGCGGATACGGCCTTGCAGCGCCGATCGGCCAAAACTTCAGTAAGTGAAGCTATGTCGCTACACTTGCTGAAGCGAGGCAATCGCCACAAGCCGCCTCGTTTTGATCATGAGTGCAGCCTCCAACTCCCAATGTCCCGTCTGTCGCACGGCCGAAGTGGTCTGTGGCAAGTGGACCCTCCTCATCATCCGCGATCTGGCCGAAGGGTCTAGTCGCTTTTGCGAGCTGGAGCGCTCGCTGGAGGGGATCAGCCCGCGCACTCTGTCATTGCGCCTGCGGGCGCTGGAAGAGGAGGGCATCGTCGAGCGCCACACCTTCCCCGAGGTGCCGCCCCGGGTCGAGTACGCGCTGACCGAGAAGGGCGAGGCCCTGGTTCCCCTGGTCGAGGACATGCGCCGCTACGGCACCCGCTGGCTCTTCGAAGACGCGCCCACCCCCGCCGCCGCTTAAGACCTTCCTCCACCGTTCCGGTGCGCCTTATGTGGTCATAGGACGCATAAAGCGCACCGGAAGGAGCTGCGGAAATGCAAGGCAGCGTGCAGGCGCAGGAGCGCCAGGCACGGGGGGGAAGCGAGGGCCGTGCGCGATCGCCTGCTCAACGACTCGCTGACCCGCCTCGCCGCCGAGGCGGCAATCAAGCTCAGCGCCCTTGTCGCCGGGGGGGACCAGATCCCCTATGACGTCGACGCCGAGAGCGGCGACGACTCGCTCTTCTACAGCTACCGTCCGCTGACTTCCCTCTACGTGCGCGAACGCGAGAGCGAGCTGCGCGGCCTCGACGCCTTCGGCGCGGCCCGCGACACCGTCGCCGCCGCCGGGATCGCCACCGCCTACCTCGAGGCCCGCGGCGAGCAGGTCCCCGGCGACCCGGGTGAGCGCGCCGCACAGATGCTCGCGGTCTTCCTCGCCTCGCTGTGGGACGGCTGCACCGAACTTTCCCTCGATCACGAGCGGCTGCGCAACGCGCTCGCCGTGCTCGAGGCCGAGACCCGCGGCGCCGAGGAGGCCGAGGTGCTGATCGCGCCCCTGGTCGGGCTGCGGATGCCGCTGCCGCGCCTGCAGCTCGCCCATGGGCTGCAGATCGTCCGCGCCGACTCGATCGAGGCCCCAATCGAGGCGATGCGCAGCGAGGGCATGGGTCGCGCCGCCTGGCAGCCCCAGTTCCTCGCCGTCGCCGAGCAGGGCGAGGGAAGCGACAGCGCCGCCGCGGCTCTCAGTCAGCTGGGCGAGCTGATCAGCGTGATGCACCTCTTCAAGCCGGGCAGCGTCGGCCTCGGCCCATACGCCTTCGCACCCACCGGCGAGGACCGCTGGGCCCGCATCGCCACCGGCGCCCCCGCCGCTCGCCCGGGCTCCTATGAGCTGAGCGAGGCCGAGGCGATCGAGCTTGCCGAGTTCGCCGGCGCGCTGGAGGCGCGCCCCGACCCCGACGGCGCCCTCGCCTGGGCGGTCGCCCGCTTCGAGCTCGGCTGCGGCCGCGCCTCGGCCCTGGAGGGCCTCAGCGACCACCTGCTGGCGCTGCGCGCCGTGCTCGACGGCCACGGCCCGGTCGGCGCCTCGCTGCCGATGCGCGCCTCGGCCCTGATCGCCGACGAGAGCTTTGACCGGATCGAGGCCCGCGAGCGGATCGAGAGCGCGCTCGAGCTCGAGCGGGCGCTGATGAACGGCGCCCCCTCGACCCCCGGGCTGGCGATCGCCGGCTGGATCGAGCAGGGCGTGCGCCGCATCCTGCGCGAAACCGCCCTCGGCGAGCTCAGCGCCGACCTCAACACGGTCGCCGACGAGAGCCTGATCGCCGGCGGGCTCGGCGGCGGCGACGCCGAGATCGCGGTCGCCGAAGAGATTGCCGAGCCGAAGATCGTCGTCCCGGATCCGATCCCCGCAGCTGAGGAGATCTCGGTCTCGCGCGAAATCCCGGAGGTCGAGGAGATCCGCGCCCACCACTTCGAGCCAGAGGAGGAGCACGACATGGACCAGGAGACCCGCATCCTCGAGCCGATCCCGGCCGAGGGCGAGATTCGCATCACCGCCACCCCCTGGCTGGAGGAGGTCGACGCGCCCGAGCACAGCACCCTCGACTTCCCCGCGATCGAGGGCGACGTCGGCCACCGCGAGCGGATCGACACCCCACGCGTCCGCCACCTCTTTCCGGTCCCGGAGGACGCGGACTGGGAGGTCCGCGAGCTCAAGTACAGCCACTACGATCGTCGCAGCGCCGGCTAGGCGCGGCCTGCTGCCAGCTCGATCCGCTCCTCGCTGGAGGCGAACAGGTAGCGGTTGATCTCGGCCAGGCCGGCCAGGTCGTGCACGTCCTCGTCGAGGTAGGGGACGCGGATCACGCCCTGGGCGCGCAGCTCGTTGGCGAGGTGCTCGATGTTGCGCGCGTCGCGCTCGGCCAGCGCCTGGTAGTCGGCGAAGTTCTCGGCGACCCGACTGGCCAGGTCCTCGTCGCCGAGCTTCGCGGCGAGCGCGGCCTCCAGGTCCTCGCCGTCACCGCGCAGCTGCTCGGCCGGGTAGTGGACCTTGTTGACGATCACGCCGCCGAAGGGCAGCTTCGCCTCGACCAGTTTGCGGTGGAAGTAGACCGCCTCGTCGACTGGCTCGCCCTGGGGGCCACAGACAACCAGGAAGCAGGTTCGGGGGTCGCCGAGCAGGCTGTTGACGCGCTTGGCCCGGGCCTGGAAGCCGTCGACCATGCCACTGAAGGCGTTGAAGAACTCGGCCAGGTCGGCCAGCAGATCGAAGCCGACGATCCGCTTGAAGACCGAGAGCGCCACCGAGGCGCCGCGGCCGGCGACCTTGGCGGCGAGGCCGGTCGGCTTCATGAAGACGCGCAGCGAGCGCCCTTCGATGAACTGGGTCAGCCGTTTCGGCGCGTCGAGGAAGTCGAGCGCGTTGCGGCTCGGCGGCGTGTCGAGGACGAGCAGGTCGAAGCGGCCCTCGCTGTGCAGCTCGAAGAGCTTCTCCATCGCCATGTACTCCTGCGAGCCGGCCAGGGCGCTGGAGATCTGCTGGTAGATGCGGTTGTTGAGGACGCGGTCGCGGGCCTCCTCGTCCGGCGCCTGGCGGGCGACGAGCTCGTCGAAGGTCGCCTTGGCGTCGAGCATCATCGCCCAGAGCTCGCCCTTGATCTCGACTCCGTGCTGCTCGAACAGCGCCGGGTCGACCTGCTTGGCCTCGTTGCCGAGCTCCTTCAGGCCGAGCGAGTCGGCGAGGCGCTTGGCCGGGTCGATCGTCAGCACGCAGACCTTGAGCCCGCGCGCCGCCATCCCGGTCGCGATCGCCGCCGAGGTCGTCGTCTTGCCGACGCCGCCGGAGCCGGCGCAGATGCAGATGTCCTTGCCCTCGAGGATCTCGCCGACCGCCGGCATCAGCCCAGCCTCCTCGCCAGCTGCCGAGCGCCCTCGATGCCGAGGTCGGGCTCGAAGAGGAAGGGCAGGGTCTTGACCGGCGCCTCGACCCGCCGCCGCAGGCGGGCCAGCTGAGCGCGCTGGGAGCGGGCCCGGTTGTGCTCGGAGAGCCCGGCCCGCGCCGCCGCCCGCAGGCCGTCGTCGCTCTCCTCGGCGAGGCCGGCAAGCTGTTCGGCCTCCTCGCCCGAGAAGCGCTCCGGGTAGACGCCGTTCATGTAGACGCGGTCGACGGCGACGCCGACGTCGTCGATCAGCTCGCGCTCCAGCGTCGCCGACTCGTTGACCGGCATCTCCTCTGGCAGGGCGACGATCGCCACGCCGGTGTGCTCCTGGTCGGTGATCAGGCGGTCGAGCTGCTGCGCCTGGGAGTGGATCGGCCCGACCCGGGCGATCGCGGCGAAGGTGCGCGGCGTCTGCAGGAAGCCGATGCCGTGGCCGGTGGCGGGGGCGTCGACGATCACCAGGTCGTACTTGCGCCCGCTCTTGACCTTGCGGTCGAGCTGGGCCAGCTCCCAGATCTTGCCGATCGTGACCAGCTCCTTCAGCCCCGGCGTGGCCGCGGCGAGGTAGTTGAAGATGCGGCTGCGGAAGAGCATGTCGCGCATCGCCCGCACCTTCAGCTGCAGCAGCACGTACTCGCGCATCGACTCGTCGGGGTCGATCGAGATCGACCAGAGGTTCTCCTCCATCTCGACCTCGTGGAAGCCGACCTCGGTGTGGGCGAACATCCGCGAGGCGTTCTCCTGGGAGGAGACCTCGCAGACGATCGTCCGCTTGCCTTCGGCCGCGGCGCGCAGGCCAAGCGCCAGCGCGACCGTGGTCTTGCCGACGCCGCCCTTGCCGGTGACGAAGACCAGTCGCTTGTCGAGAAGTTCGGTTACCGGGTGATTCCTAGCAATTTCAGGGGCCGGCAGGAAAAGCGGGTGGGTATGCGAATACCCGCGCAATGGGATTCCTTAGCCGCAAGAACAAGTTCAAGGACGCCACACCGGTCGTCGAGGAGCAGCACCCGATTGTGGAGGAGCTGGAGGAGATGGAAGAGCTTCTACCCGAGACGCCCCGGCCGGCGGTGGCCTGTCGGTGCAGGGGACCACGAGGCGCCTCGGCCCGCGGGGCCTGTCGCCGCAGGGCACCACCACCCCCTCCGGTCGCTAAAGCGTCCTCGGGGGCGGTCCCCCCTGCGACGCCACCCGCGGGAGAGGCGTCTGAGGTTGAAGATTCCGAGGGACCGTCCGCATCGGTGGCCGTGAAGGCTGAGCCCGAGCCCGAGAGGTTCATGCCGCGGGATCTTCTGGCGCCCAGTCGGCACGAGGTTGCTGTGAAGGAGCCTGAGGTCGAGGCGCCGGTTAAGCATGCTGAGGTGATTGCGTTTGCTAATCAGAAGGGTGGGGTCGCTAAGACGACCACGACGCTGAATCTTGCTGTGGCCTTTGCCGAGTCGGGGTATCGGGTGCTTTGTGTTGACCTGGACCCGCAGGGGAACCTGACGATGAGTCAGGGGATCGACCCGGACAAGGTCGAGAAGAGCCTCTATGACGTGCTCGTGCACGACATGCCGATGGCCGAGATCATCCAGCACCGCGAGATCGACATCGCGGTCGCCTCGATCGACCTGGCCGGGGCCGAGATCGCGATGAGCACCAAGATCGGCCGCGAGCGCTCGCTCGAGAAGTCACTGAAGGAAGTCTGGGCCGATTACGACTACGTCTGCATCGACACGCCGCCCAGCCTCGGGCTGCTGACGATCAACGCGCTCACCGCCGCCAACAAGGTGATCGTCCCGGTGCAGTGCGAGTACCTCTCGATGCGCGGGCTGGTGCAGCTGCAGAACACGCTGAAGATGATCCAGGAGAACCTCAACCCGGACGTCCGCATCGAGGGCATCCTGCCGACGATGCTCGACAGCCGCACCGTCCACGCCAAGGAGGCGGTCGAGATCCTCGAGGAGAACTTCGGCGATCTGGTCTTCAAATCACGCATTCGCAAGGCGATCAAGTTCGCCGAGGCGCCCGTCAAGGGTGCGAGTGTGCTCAAGTACGATCCGCAGAGCAACGCCGCGGGGTACTACCGTGACCTTGCGAAGGAGGTCCTTGCACATGAGCAGGCGTGACAAGCGAGCAAGCATGAGAGAGGGGCCTCTCTCCGATCTCTTCAGGTCGACGTCGGAGGAGAACGAGCAGCCTCCGGCCGAGCCACAGCCCCCTGCCGCTGAAGACGCATCCGAGGAAACCCCGCCCGAGCGGCTCAAGCGGGTGTTCTCCGAGGAGCCTTCTCATGCTCGGCGCGAGATTGAGCCGATCGTGGAATCGCCTCGTTACGGGCGGGAGGAGCCGGAGTACGAGCCGCCGGGGAGTGGGGAGCCGCACCAGCCGGTGATCCGGGTCGTGGGTGTGGGTGGCGGTGGTGTCAATGCCGTCAACCGGATGGTCGAGGCGCGGATTCCCGGGGTCGAGTTCATGGCGGTCAACACCGATCTTCAGTCGCTGCAGCTCTGCATGGCCGACGTCACCGTCCACATCGGCGAAGAAGCGACGCGCGGTCTCGGCGCCGGCGCCGATCCCGAGCTCGGCCATCGCTCCGCCTTCGAGGAACAGGACAAGATCAAGCGCCTGCTCAAGGGCTCCGACATGGTCTTCGTCGCCGCCGGCGCCGGCGGCGGCACGGGTACCGGCGCCGCGCCTGTGATCGCCCGCCTCGCCCGCGAGGTCGGCGCGCTCACGGTCGGCATCGTCACCAAGCCGTTCAGCTTCGAGGGCAGCCGCCGCGGCAACCAGGCCAACAAGGGCATCGAGGAACTTGCCGCCGAGGTCGACACCCTGATCGTCGTCCCCAACGACCGCCTGCTCGAGGTGCTCGACCAGCAGACCTCGATGGTCGAGGCCTTCCAGGTCGCCGACGACGTGCTGCGCCAGGGCGTGCAGGGCATCTCCGACCTGGTCACGCTGCCCGCCGTGATCAACCTCGACTTCGCCGACGTGCGCACGATCATGTCGGAGGCCGGCCGGGCGCTGCTCGGCATTGGCATGGGCCACGGCAACGAGCGGGCCATTCTGGCTGCCGAGAAAGCCATTTCTTCACCGCTGCTGGAGACCTCGATGGAGGGTGCGCGGGCGATCCTGCTCTCGATCACCGGTGGCGCCGACCTCTCCCTGGTCGAGGTCAGCGAGGCGGCCAAGGTGGTCGGCGAAGCCGCCCATCCCGACGCCAACATCATCTTCGGCGCCAACGTCGACGAGGAGCTGGGCGACCAGGTCTGGGTGACGGTCGTCGCGACCCGCTTTGACGGGCGCCCGACGCCGCAACGCCGGGTCGCCGAGCCGACGATCCGCCGCACCAAAGACGCGCCGCGCTCCGGCCGCCGTGAGCGCTCCGGCGACCTCGGCGGCATCGACGTCCCCGAGTTCCTGCCCGGGTAGTTACCCCGCCCGTGAGCGCGGCGAGCGACACGGTGACTTCCGGGGGTTCTAATCCGTGTCGGTCGCCGCGCGAACCTGTGTTTTGAGCGGGGTCGTCGCTGCGGGCCACCCTCTCTCCGCCGAGGCGGGGGCGCAGGTGCTGCGCGAAGGCGGCAACGCGGTCGACGCGGCGGTCTGCGCCGTGCTGGCGTCCTTCGCGGTCGAGAGCCCGCTGACGGGGTTCGGTGCGGGTGGATTCATGATGGTCCACGACGGCGGTGAGACGACGCTGCTCGACTTCTTCGTCGCCGCCCCCGGGCGTGGCGGCGTCAAGCGGGGCGCCGAGCTGGTGCCGGTGCAGGTCCACTTCGACGTCGAGACCGTGCAGACGTTCTACGTCGGCCCGGTCTCCTGCGGCGTCCCCGGCAACGCCGCCGGGCTCGAGCGGGCGCTGGCGCGCTTCGGCACGGTGCCGCTCGCCGAGCTGGTCAAGCCGGGCATCGGACTGGCTCGCGAGGGCGCCCCGGTCAACCGCGAGCAGGCCTACATCCTCGACATCCTCGAGCCGATCCACGCCCGCCTGCCCGGCACGCGCGAGCTCTACGCGCCGGACGGTCGCACCCTGCGCGAGGGCGAGGTCTTCCGCTTCGCCGAGCTGGCCGAGGCACTCGAACGCTTCGGAGCCGAGGGGGCGGAGCCCTTCTGCGGCGGCGAGATCGCCGCGGCCCTGAGCGCCTACGTGGTCGAGCGCGGTGGCGCGCTCGGTCTCGCCGACTTCAACGGCTACGAGGTGATCGAGCGCGAGCCGATCCGGGCCGACTTTCGCGGCAGCGAGGTGCTGACCAACCCGCCGCCCTCCTCGGGCGGGACCCTGATCGCCTACTGCCTCGGCCTGCTCGAGCAGGCCGGCGAGAGCAGCGGGCCCGAGCAGTTGGTTGCCGCGATGCAGGCCGCCAACGCGGCTCGTGGCGACCTGCTCGGCTCGACCACGCACATCTCCGTGCTCGACCGCAACGGCATGTGCGCAAACGTCACCTGCTCCAACGGCTCGGGCTCCGGCGTGCTCGTCCCCGGCACCGGCGTGATCCTCAACAACATGCTGGGTGAGGAGGACCTCAACCCGGGCGGCTTCCACTCGATCCCGGCGGGCCACCGGGTCACCTCGATGATGGCGCCGACCGTGGTCCTGCGCGACGGCGAGATCGAGCTCGGCCTCGGCAGCGCCGGCTCCAACCGGATCCGCTCGGCGATCCTGCAGACGATCGTGCGGGCGGTCGAGCAGGGCATGGGGGCGGACGAGGCGGTGCGGGCACCGCGGCTTCACTTCGAGGACGGCGTCGTCCAGGCCGAGCCGGGAATCGACGATGAGGCGCTGGCGCGAATCGAGGCGGGCGGAACCCCGGTCCTGCGCCGCCCGGAGATCAACCTCTTCTTCGGCGGCACCCAGGCTGTCGCCCGCGAGCGCGAGAGCGGCAGGCTCAGCGGCGGCGGCGATCCCCGCCGTGGCGGTAGCGTGGCGTTCGCATGATCGATTTCGAGGCCGAGGGACTGCTCGACGGGCTGCAAGGCGACGCCCGCCGCGATCGTCTCACCCTGCTCGAGCAGCTGGCCTCCGAAGGGGTGGCGCTGGAGGAGCTGCGCGACGCGGTGGCCGCCGGGCGGCTGACCCTGCTGCCGGTCGAGCGCAGCATCGCCGGCGACGGGCCGCGCTACACGCCGCGCGAAATCGCCGCGCTCGCCGATGCCGACCTCGACCTCCTGCAGCGCGCCTCGGCCGCGCTCGGCCTGCCCTATCCGGACCCCGACGAACGCATCCTCACCGACGCCGACCTGGCCGCGGCGCGGCAGGTCAAGGCCTTCTACGACGCCGGTCTGCCCGAGGACGGCATCCTGCAGGTGGCGCGCACGATCGGGATGGCGACGGCGCGGATCGCCGAGGGCAACCGCGAGCTGATGATCCGCACCCTGATGCAGCCGGGGGACACCGAGCGCGACCTGGCGCTGCGCTTCGCCGACGCCGCCGAGAACATGCTGCCCGCCTTCGAACCGACCCTGCTCTACGCGCAGCGAGCACACCTGTTGGAGCAGATCCGTCGCGATGTGATCGGCACCGCCGACCTCGCCTCGGGCGAGCTGGGCGCCACCACCGAGGTCTCGATCTGCTTCGCTGACCTGGTCGGTTTCACCAAGCTCGGCGATGAGATCGATCCCGAGGAGCTCGGGCTCGTCGCCGGCCGCCTCGAGGAGATGGCGAGCGCGGTGGCAGAGCCGCCGGTGCGGCTGGTGAAGACGATCGGCGACGCGGCGATGCTTGTCTCCATCGACGCTAAGGAGATGACCGCGGCGGGTCTGCGCCTAATCGATGCCTCCGAGGAAGAGGGCGAGGAGTTCCCCCGTCTACGGGCCGGAATCGCCCGCGGCCACGTTGTTGCCCAGGCCGGCGACTACTATGGACGCCCGGTCAACCTCGCCAGTCGCATCACGGCCATTGCCAGACCCGGCAGCGTGCTCGTCGACCTAGCGAGCAAGGAAGCCGCGCCGGATGCCTTCGAGTACTCCTTTGCCGGCGAGCGCCGGCTCAAGGGGTTCGAAGCGCGCAGTCGCCTCTACCGCGTGCGAAACGGCTGAAGCCGGGCCACCCATAGCCATCGAAGGGGCTTGACAACCGGCCCAGGCTTGGCGAGCTCGAGACTCGGGTTGTCAGAAGTACGGAAAAAGAACCCCTTTCACTACGAATACTTTTTTTGATGTTAGGGTGCTGCGCAAATTCCGGAACACCGTGAAAGGACACGATGCCCGTGACTCGTCCACTGAAGGGCCTTCTGGTAGTAGCTGCCTGCCTAATACTGATGTTCTCCTTCGCAGAGTCCGCATGGGCGACGCACGACCGCGCTACTCAGCTGTCGTGGGCAAAAGGAGCGAACCCGGGTGAAGTAACGTTCACCATCAAGTTCGTCGCGCGACGCAGTTACTACGGATTTCCATCCGTCGGCGAAAAGATCGCCGACCCCGAACTCAGCTTCGGCGACGGTACGGGCGCAATTCCGGAATTGACCATCACGGCAGCCGATGCGGACATCATCTACACCGAAGGGCAGTACACCCATTTCTACGAAGGCGGCGGCCCGTTTGTAGCAACGATCGGCAGCTGCTGCCGTCTCTCGGCGAGCTCTGGTCATGTCAACAACGGTGACCTCTCCTATCAGGTACACACGCTGGTTAATCCTGCCCACGCCGTCTCGAGCCCGAAAATCCCTGTGGCGCCGATTGTCTCCTGCCCGACCGCCGGTCCCTGCAGTTTCACGATGCCCAGCAGCGGAGCCGCGCCTGGAAACCACCTCCGCTGGCGGCTTGCCACGCCGAGCGAGAGTGGCGATTCGTTCTTCGTACAGCCGGGGCCGCCCTTCGCGCCAAACTCGCTCGAAATCGACGCCGCCACCGGTCGGGTGAGCTGGGACACCACCGGTGCGACCCTGAGCGAACCCGGACTGCCGACCTTCTACTCGACCCAGGTGGTGGTCGAAGAACTCAACTCGGCAGATGAACTCGTCTCAGACGATGCGGCGGACTTCTTCATCACCCTCGATGACACGCCCCAGCAGCAACAGCCCGATTGCGAAGACACAGACGAAAACGGCTCGAACGACAACGATGGTGACGGTCTTTGCGACAACTGGGAGACCACCGGCATCGACTCCAACGACGACGGAACGGTTGACTTCGTGCCGGCGAATGCAGACCCCAACAAACCTGACGTGTTCCTCGAGATTGACTACATGCACAAACGGGCGCCGCAGCCCGCAGCGCTCGCACAGGTGGCGGCGGCCTTCGCCGCTCACGGCATCACCTTGCATTATGAAATTGGCGATGAAATCCCATTCGCCGATCGGATCGCATTCGGTTCTGGTTGTGGCCCGTGTCCGCCCGAAGCGGCTGATTTCGATGCGCTCAAGTCCGCATACTTCGGCACCGCTGCCGACCGTAGCTCACCTAACCGGCTGGCGCGATTGGGGGCTCGGCGCTTCGTGTATCACTACGTCATATACGCAAACCAGCTGCTTGGCCTCACGGGTACCAGCGGCATTGCCGAGCTACCCGGCAATGACCTCGTGATCAGCCTCGGCAATCCCGGCTGGCGCACGCCCGGCGACGGCCCGCCGACTCTGCGCACAGAGGCAGGCACGGCGATGCATGAGCTGGGCCACAACCTCGGCCTGCAGCATGGCGGCGGTGACTCGGTCAACTGCAAGCCGAACTATGTGAGCGTGATGAATTACACGCGCCAGACGGCTGGAGTCGTGCCCTCGGCGCAACTCGACTACTCGGAGTCTGCCTTGCCAACCCTGAACGAGAGTTCGCTGAACGAGAACCTCGGCATCCAGGGCCCCGCCGGTACGGAGATCGCCTACGGTCCCGGGGTTCACGCGATAGCCAGTGCTTTCGGGTCGATCGACTGGAACAGGAATGGCTCGCTGCAGAGCTCAGTCGCCGCCGACGTCAACCGGCTTAGCGACATTGGCGGTTGCCAGGGGTCGAGCCCGGGCGAAAGCCTGACTGGCTTTGACGACTGGGACAACCTGATCCTTGCCTTCCAGGCGACCGCCGACTTCTCCGACGGCGTGCACCCGAGTGTCTTCTTCCAGGAACCGGACGTCGATGCCGAAGATGTCGAAGGCCAGGACGACGATGGGGATGGGCTTCCGAATATCCAAGACAGCTGCCCGACCGTCGCGGGCGTCGCGGCGAACGGCTGTCCCGCTCAGGTTTCCGGTGGGTCCGGCCAGGGGGGCGAGGGGCCGGGCGGTGCCGGTCCCCGTCCCGCGGCCGGCCCACCCGAGACCAAGCTGCGCAAGGCGAAGGTGAGGCGCCGCATCGGGGTGGCAACCTTCGCCTTCGCAGGGGTGGGCGGGGATGGCATGGCCTTCGAATGCAGGCTCGACAAGGGCCGCTTCAAGCCCTGTCGTTCGCCCAAGACCTACAGGCGCCTGAAGTCCGGCCACCACGTCTTCCGCGTGCGCGCGGTCGACGCCTCCGGGCAGGTTGACCAGACCCCAGTCGTCAAGAGATTTCGCATCCTGAACCCGCCGTCCTAGGCGGCGGGTTCAGCTCGGCTTGCGGGCGGAGACGAGCAGGTTGTAGAAGAGCTCGGCAGGCAGGTGCGGCTCGAGCAGGCTGCCGTCGACCTTCTGCAGGACCATGTAGCTGCGGAAGGCGAAGCGGCGCCAGCCCCAGGAGATCGATTCCGGCTCGGCGCTCGACTCGACCGTGCGCAGGCCCCAGCCCCAGGCATTGGCGAGCAGCTCCTCGCCGCCGACGTGACGGTCCTCGAAGCCCGCGTCACGCAGCAGCCGGCGCAGATCGGCGGGGGCGAAGGCGTGGACGTCGACCTCGCCCTCGAGCGCGTGGCCGTCGGACTGCTCGGCCTCGGCGATCGCCCGCGGCTTGGCGCGGACGACCCGCCGCCAGGCCGGCGCGAGGAGCAGGCCGGCGCGCTTGGGTAGCGCGGCGAGGCGGTCGCCGTAGCGCGAGGGCTCGCCGGCAAAGGCGATCGCGCCGCCGGGGCGCAGCACGCGGCGGAATTCGGCGAAGGCCCGGTCGAGGTCGGGGATGTGATGGAGCACGGCGTGGCCGAAGACGAGGTCGAAGCTCTCGTCCTCGAAGGGCAGCGCCTCGGCCTCGGTCTCGACCGTCTCGACCGCGAGTCCCAGCCCCTCGGCCGTGGCGGCCAGCTGCCGCAGCATTCCCGGCGAGATGTCGGTCGCGGTGAGGCTCTCGATCACGCCCAGTTGCAGCAGGTTGAGCGAGAAGTAGCCGGTGCCCGAGCCGATCTCCAGGCCGCGGCCGAAGCCGGCGCCGTCGCGCCCGCCCAGCGCCTTGACCAGCTTCTGGCGCACCTGCTCCTGGCCGGTGGCGCCGAAGTCGATGCCCCACTTGGCGTCGTATTCGTGGGCGGCGGCGTCGTGGTAGCGGGTGTTGACGTCCTTGATGTGCTCGTGGCTGGCGGTGGGGGAGGCCGGCATGGCGCGGAACTCTACGCGGATCGGCGCAATCGACGCCGATGTCGCACTTCTTGCCGGTATGCGGCAAGAAGTGCGACATCAATACGGTGGCGGGCCACGTGAGCCGCGAATACCTGCAGGAAAACCAGCCCGAGGGCGTGCCGCCGCTGCCTTTGACCGGCGAGCGCACCCTGCCCGACGTGCCCGAGGAGAACTACTGGTACCGGCGCCACCTCGTCGTCTACGAGTGGATCGCGGCGCGGGTGGGGGGGAAGCGCGTCGTCGACATGGCCTGCGGCGAGGGCTACGGATCGAGCGTCCTGGCCGGTACCGCGGCGAGCGTCGTCGGCGTTGACGCCAACCCCGAGGCCCACGAGCACGCCCGCCTGCGCTACGTACGCCCCAACCTGCGCTTCGAGCGCGACCTGGTCGAGAGCTTCGCCGAGCCCTGCGACGCGGTCGTCTTCCTGCAGACGATCGAGCACGTGCAGGACGCCGGCGCGATCCTCGATCACTTCCGCTCGATGCTCGAGCCCGGCGGCGTCGCCTACGTCTCGACTCCCAACCTGCTCACCCTCGCGCCCCCCGGGGCGCAGAAGTCCGACAACCCCTGGCACGTGCACGAGTACCGCGCCGAGGAGTTCCGCACGCTCTGCGAGGAGCACTTCCCCCGGGTCGAGCTCCACGGCCTCTTCCACGCCCGCAAGCTGCGCGCCCACGAGCTGGCCCTGAAGCTCGGCTGGGACCGCGTCCACAAGGCGCTCCACCTCACCAAGCCGTTCTACGACCGCTTCACGCCCGCGATCGACAGCTCCGACTTCGCCCTCCGGCAGGGCGATCTCGACCGCGCGCTCGACTTCATCGCTGTCTGCCATGGCCCCTGAGGAGAGCGCCGGCGACCTCGCCATCGTCCTGCACTCCCACATGCCCTACGTCGAGGGCTTTGGGGCCTATCCGTTCGGCGAGGAGTGGCTGTTCGACGCGGTGATCCGCTCCTACCTGCCGGTGCTGGAGGTGGCCGAGCGGCTGACGATGACGATTACCCCCGTGCTCGCCGACCAGCTCGAGGACGCCGGCGTCAAGCAGCGCCTGCGCCGCTTTCTGACCGACTGGCGGATCGACGCGGCCGCCGCCGACGTCGACGAGGTCGACGCCGAGTGCCGCGAGGCCTGCCTCGCTGAGCACGAGCGCTACAGCCGTGCGCTGGAGCTGCTCGACGCAGACGGCGGGGCCCCGCTGCGCTCCTTCCAGCGGGCCGCCGCCGAGGGACGCATCGCGCTCGCTGCCTCGGCGGCGACCCACGCCGTGCTGCCGCTTCTCGCCACCCGCCAGGGATTGCGCCTGCAGCTCGAGACCGGCATCCGTTCGCACCGCCGCCGCTTCGGCTGGGACGGCGGCTTCTGGCTGCCCGAGTGCGCCTACGCGCCCGGCCTCGAGTGGCGGCTGGCGGAGCAGGGGGTCGAGTGGTTCTGCGTCGACCAGAGCCGCCACCGGGAGCCGCTCGATGCGCTGGCGCCGGTTGCCACTGAGGCCGGCCCGGTGGCGCTGCCGATCGACTGGGAGGCGATCCAGTGGCTCTGGTCGCTCGGCGGCTATCCCTCCGACCCGGCCCACGCCCAGTTCGCCGGCGAGTCGCTGCGCGGCGTGCGGATCTGGAAGGTAGGCGGCGGCGGCTACGACCCGGCGGCCGCCGCGGCGGCGGCGCGCCGTCAGGCCGGCGAGTTCCTCGCCGCGACCGCCGCCCGCCTGCGCGAGTACAGCGCCGGCCGCGGGCGCCGCGGCCTGCTCGTCTTCGCTATCGACACCGAGTTGCTCGGCCACTGGTGGTCGGAGGGGGCGATCTGGCTGCGCGAGGTGCTCGCCGGGGCCGAGGCCGCCGGGGTGCGCCTGCTCACCGTGCCCGAGGCCCTGAGCGAGCACGAGCCGGTCGACCGGCCGCTGCACGCCTCGACCTGGGGTGAGGAGAAGGACCTGCGCACCTGGGACTCGCCGGCCGTGGCCGACCTCGCCTGGGGCGCCCGGCGGTTGGAGCTGCGCCTGCTGCGGGCGCTCTCGCGCGGGCTGCGCGGCGACGCGGCCAAGCGCGCCGCGCGCGAGCTGCTCGCCGTCCAATCGAGCGACTGGGCCTTCCTCGACCAGCGCGGCCAGGCCGGCGACTACGCCTACCAGCGCGCGATTTCCCACTCCGAAGCTGCCCTGGAGGCCATAGACTCTCCGGCCATCGCCGACCCGCGCACGCGCGCACTAGCCCCTGACCTGAGCCTCTCGCCGCTGCTACAGCCGTGACCCGAGTACTCATCCTCTCCTGGGAGTACCCGCCGCTGATCGAGGGCGGCCTCGCCCGCCACGTGCGCAAGCTCTCCGAGGCGCTGGTCGACCGCGACGTCGAGGTCCACGTGCTGACCCGCGGTGGTGAGGAGTCGCCGGCGGAGGAGCGGCGCGGGGGAGTGACGATCCACCGCATCCGCGAGCCCAAGCGCCCGACCGACCTCGGCGAGTTCGTCGCCTGGGTCGAGCGGATGAACTCCGACATGCTTGCCGCCGGGGTCGAGCTCGGCGATCGCTACAGCTTCGACCTGGTTCACGGGCACGACTGGCTGGTCGCCAACGCCTGCGACCACCTGGCCAAACGCTTCGAGGCGCCGCTGGTGACGACGATCCACGCCACCGAGCACGGTCGGCACCAGGGCTGGGTTGACAAGCACCCCCAGACCTACATCCACGGGGTCGAGCGCTGGATCACCAACCGCTCCGACCGGGTGATCGCCTGCTCGCACTACATGCGCGAGCAGATCGCCGACATCTTCGGCGTCGAGGAGGGGCGGGTCTCGGTGATTCCCAACGGGATCGACCCCGACGACCTGCAGCCGCAGGACCCTGACGAGCTGACCCGCCTGCGCTCCGAGTTCGCCGCCCCCGAGGAGAAGCTGGTCCTGCTGATCGGCCGCCTCGTCTACGAGAAGGGCTTCCAGCTCGCGTTGGAGGCGATGCCGCGCCTGATCGAGGAGGTGCCCGGCACCCGCTTCCTGATCGCCGGGTCCGGCACCCACGAGGCCGAGCTGCACAAGCAGGCCGAGGAGCTGGGCCTGATGGAGCACGGCACCTTCCTCGGCTGGATCGGCGACGACGTCCTGCACTCGCTCTACCGGATCGCCGACCTCACCGTGGTCCCCTCGATCTATGAGCCCTTCGGCCTGGTCGCGCTGGAGGCGATGGCCTCGGGCTGTCCCTGCATCGTCGCCGACACCGGTGGCCTGCGCGAGGTCGTCCCGCACGAGGAGGCCGGCCTGCGCTTCCGCGCCCACGACCCCGAAGCACTGGCCGAGATGGCGATCCGCGTGCTCTCCGACGACGAGCTGGGACGCAACCTCGTCGCCGAAGCCTACGAGCACCTGCGCCGCTTCGACTGGGGCGACGTCGCCGAGCAGACGGCCGCCGTCTACGCCGGCCTTCTCGGCGCCCAGCTCGACCGCGCCTGATTCAGCTCAGCTCGGCCTCGGCCTTCGCCGCCGGCGTGAACTGGCCGGTCGTGGTGCTGCCGGGGCTCCAGCTAATCCCCTCGATCAGGGCGCTCGGGGGCACGCTGAGGGCGCCGGCGAGCTTGACCAGGGTGTCGATGCGGGCGACGCGCAACCCCCGCTCCAGCTGACTGATCTCGGTGCGGTGCAGGGAGGCGCGGATGCCCAGCTCCTCCTGCGACATGTCGGCGCGCTGTCGGCAGCGGCTCAGGTTCTCCCCGAAGAGGGCAGCGATGTCCATGGGCGGCATTGTTCTCGCTGGCGGATGGATAGTCCACATCTCCAGCGCGGAAGCACCGCCACAGTAGAACGACCGCGCAACGACAGAGTGCGGCAACTTACCAGATGACAGACAAAACCCCTCGGCCGCGAAGGCACCGCGAGCTTCGGGGAGCGGAGGGTTCGAGTCGGCTCAGCTCGGCGGCTGCAGCGTCGTCCGGGCGCCCGGGTCCGGCTCGACCGGATCGGGCCAGCGCAGCTGCTCGGGCGCCTCGCGCATACGGATGATGCGGGCGGGGATGCCGGCGACGACGGCGTTGGCGGGGACGTCCTTGGTCACCACCGAGTTGGTGCCGACGATCGAGTTGTCGCCGACGCTGACCCCGCGCAGGACGCAGGCGCCGTAGCCGATCCAGACGTTGGAGCCGACGATGACGTCGCGCTTGTAGATGCCCTGCAGGCGGATCGGCCGCTCGACCTCGACCACGCCGTGATCGAAGTCGATGAACATCGCCCGGTCGGCGATCACGCACTGCGCGCCGATTCGCACGTGCTGGTAGGCGGAGATCGTGCACTCCTGGCCCATCACGGTCTTCTCGCCGATCTCGACCCGGCCCTCGTGGCAGCGGATCTTGGTCTTGTCGCCGATCCAGACGAAGCGGCCGAAGTCGACCCGTCCCCTGGCGGCGATCTCCAGTTCGAGCCCGCGGCCGAAGAAGAGGAGCCCGTCGGTGCGCCAGCGCCGCCCCGCCGCGGTGAAGAAGCGCCGGCGCAGGTAGCGGCCGAGCAGCAGCCCGTACCTGCGGTTCAGCATCCCGTTGCGGGCGAGGAAGCGGATCGTTCGAATCACGGCGGCGGGAACTCTAGACTCACCGATCCGTGACCGACGTCGCCAAGACCGCACCGCTCGCCGAGCGCCTCGTCGCCGGCGACAAGCGCGCCCTGGCGCGGGCGATCACGCTGATCGAGTCCGACGACCCGGCCGGCTGGGAGCTCGTGCGCGAGGTCTACCCGCGCACCGGCAAGGCCCGCATCGTCGGCTTCACCGGCCCGCCCGGCGTCGGCAAGAGCACTCTGATCGGGGCGCTGACCGCGGAGCTGCGCAAGTCCGAGCGCCAGGTCGCCGTGCTCTCGATCGATCCCTCCAGCCCCTTCACCCAAGGCGCCCTGCTCGGCGACCGCATCCGCCTCTCCGACCACTTCCTCGACCCCGGGGTCTTCATCCGCTCGATGGCCTCGCGCGGCGCTCTCGGCGGCCTCTCCGAGGCGGCGCTGCAGGTGGCGCTGGCGATGGACGCGGCGGGCAAGGACGACGTGCTGATCGAGACGGTCGGCGTCGGCCAGGCCGAGATCGACATCGTCGACCACGCCGACACGATCGTGCTGGCGCTGATGCCGGGCTCGGGCGACTCGATCCAGGCGCTGAAGGCCGGGGTGATGGAGATCCCCGACGTGATCGTCGTCAACAAGGCCGACCACCCGATGACCGACACGATGGTGCGTGAGGTGCGCGGCGTGCTGGCGCTCTCCCACGACCCCGAAGGCTGGAACGTGCCGATCCTGCGCACCGAGGCGGCGCGTGGGGAGGGCGTGGCCGAGCTGGCCGAGGCGATCGACGAACACCGCGCCCACATCGAGGCCGCCGGAACGTTGGAGCAGCGCCGCGCCCGCAACCTGCGCAGCGAGGTGCTCGGCATCGCCACCTCGCGGATGCGCCGCCGCATGGAGACGACAGCCGCTGAAGATCCCCAGACGGCGGAGCTGCTCGAGCGAGTCGTCCGCCGCGAGCTCGATCCCGCCAGCGCCGCCGCCGAGCTCTTGGAGCGGCAGACCGATGAGTGAGGAGCTCGCCGCGCCGCCCTCCCTGGAGGAGGCGCGGACCTGGATCGGCTCTGACGTCGACGACCTCGACGGCACCGGCGCCGGCCAGGCCCACGGCCTCTTCGTCGACGCCGAGAGCGGCGCCCCCACCTGGCTGATCGTCAAGCAGGGCCGAGTCAAACCAACCCTGGTCGCCGCCCCCCTCCGCGATTGCGCGGCAGCCGCCGGCCGAGTCTGGATCGCCCAAGACCGCGACAAGCTCCGCCGCGCCCCCGTAGTGGACCCAACCCGCCCCCTCCTCCGCGAGCACGAGCTAACAATCAGCGCCCACTACGGCGCCGGCGACCAGTCGGCCGCGCCGCCGAGGTGGTCGGCGCGCCCCGAGAACGCAGTTACCTCGCAGCCCGGCTAGCAGCCGAGCTGCCGCGCGATCACCATCTGCTGCACCTCGTCGGTGCCCTCGCCAATCGTGAGAATCTTGGCGTCCCGGTAAAAGCGGCAGACCGGGTACTCCTCGATGAAGCCGTAGCCGCCGTGGATCTGCACCGCCTCCTCGGTCGCCCGCACGGCGAGGCGGCCGGTGATCAGCTTTGCCTGGGCGGCGGTGAGGGTGAACGACTTGCCCGCGTCCTTCTCGAGGGCGGCGCGCCAGGTGAGCAGCCGCGCCGCCTCGATCTGGGCCGAGAGATCGGCGATCTTGGCCTGGATCGACTGGAACTTCGAGATCGCCTGACCGAAGGCCTGGCGCTCCTTGGCGTAGGCGATCGCCTCGTCGAGCGCGCCCTGGGCGAGTCCCACCCCCATCGCCGCAACGCCGATCCGGCCGCCGTCGAGGATGTGGAGGAAGTTCTTGAAGCCCTCGCCGCGGCGCCCGAGCAGATTGCCCTCGGGCACTCGGCAGTCCTCGAAGCTGAGCGGCCGGGTATCGGAGGCGTTCCAGCCCATCTTGCGGTAGGGCTCACCCGCCTCGTAGCCGGGCGTGCCGTTGGGCACGATCAGATTGGAGATCTCCTTGCGCCCGCCGGCCTCGCCGGTGACGGCGGTGATCGAGACGCAGCCGGAGATCTCGGTTCCCGAGTTGGTGATGAACTGCTTGGCCCCGTTGACGACCCACTCGCCGTCCTCGAGCTTGGCCGTCGTCCGCACGTTCCCCGCATCGGACCCCGCCTCCGGCTCGGTCAGCCCAAACGAGGCAAGCCGTTCCCCGCTACAGAGCTGCGGCAGCCATTCATCCTTCTGCGCGTCGCTCCCCCAGAGCCAGATCGGCATCGTCCCCAACGAGGTGTGCGCCGCCATCGTGATGCAGACCGAAGAGTCGATCCGAGCCAGCTCTTCCACCGCCAGCACGTAGCTCAGCGTGTTCGCCCCGCCCCCGCCGTACTCCTGCGGAAACGGAATCCCCATCAGTCCCAAGCCGCCGAGCTTCCCGACGATCTCGTAAGGAAAGCTCTTCGTCCTATCCAACTCCTCGGCTACGGGCTTGACCTCCTGAAGGGCAAAGTCCCGAACCGTGTCCCGCAACAGCTTCTGCTCGTCGCTGAGCTCGAAATTCACGCCGGGCAGCCTATGCGAGCGCTAGAGCTGAAGGCTCTTGACCTGCAAGAGCTCCTCAATCGCGTAGCGCCCGTTCTCACGCCCATGCCCCGACTGCTTGTACCCCCCAAACGGCGCCAGCGGATTGAAGGCACCACCGTTGATCTCGATCTGACCGGTCCTGATCCGCTTCGCAACACCGATCGCGCGGTCCTGGTCCGCCGACCAAACCCCGCCCGCGAGCCCGTAGGCGGTGTCGTTGGCGATCCGCACCGCGTCGTCCTCGCCGTCGTAAGGCTGGATCGCCAGCACCGGGCCGAAGATCTCCTCCTGGGCGATCGTCATCTCCGGCGTCACCTCGGAGAAGACCGTGGGGCGGACGAAGAAGCCCTTGTCGAGGCCCTCGGGCGCCGCCGTGCCGCCGGTGAGCAGCTTCGCTCCCTCTGCCTCGCCCTTCTCGATGTAGCCGCGCACCCGCTCGCGCTGGGTCTCGGAGACGAGCGGTCCCAGCCGGGTCGACTGCTCGAAGGGGTCGCCCGGCGTGAAGCTCTCGGCCGCCTGGGCGGCGATCTGCTCGGCCTCGGCGAGCTTCTCGCGCGGTACCAGCATCCGGGTCAGGGCGCTGCAGGTCTGGCCCGAGTTGAGGTAGCACTTGCCGACGCCGTCGGGCACGGCCTTGCTCAGGTCGGCGTCGTCGAGGATCACGTTCGGCGACTTGCCGCCGAGCTCCATCGCGACCGGCTTCACCGTCGCCGAGGCGAGCTCGGAGACGCGGCGCCCGGCCCGGGTCGAGCCGGTGAAGGAGACCATGTCGACGCCGGGATGGCCGGCGATCGCCTCGCCGACGACCGGCCCGGTGCCGGTAACCAGGTTGAAGGCGCCGGCGGGGAGGCCGGCGGCCTCGATCACCTCGGCGAGGATGAAGGCGTTGAGCGGCACGATCTCGCTCGGCTTCAGCACCACCGTGCAGCCGGCGGCGAGGGCGGGGGCGACCTTGCAGGCGATCTGGTTGAGCGGGTAGTTCCAGGGCGTGATCGCGCCGAGCACGCCGACCGGCTCGCGCAGCACCCGCGAGTTGCCGATCTCCTCCTCCCAGCGCACTTCCTCCAGCAGCTTCGGCATCGCCCCGAACTGGGCGATCGGCAGCCCGGCCTGGATCATCTTGCTCAGCGTCAGCGGCATGCCGAGCTCCTGGGAGATCGTCGCCGCGATCTCGTCGGCCCGCTCGGCCAGCCCGGCGGAGATCGCGCTCATGAAGCCGGCGCGCTCCTCGCGCGGGGTCTGCGACCAGGGCTCGAAGGCGTCGCGCGCGGCCGCGACCGCGCGGTCGGCATCTGCCGCGGTGCAGGCCGGGATCGAACCCATCGTCTCCTCGCTGGTCGAGTTGACGACCTCGAGCGTCCCGCTCGCCTCCGGCTCGACCCACTCGCCGCCGATGAAGACCTGTTCCTTCGCCTGAACCTCAGCCGCCGTCGCCATTACGCCCTCCTCGCTAGTTCCAGTGGCTCCATCATGCCGGGTCCGGGAATAGCCCGGGCGTCGCGGGCGTGCAGGACCTTGCCGCAGCTCTCGCAGATGCCGCGGTCGCTGACCGCGCCGCCGCACTCCTTGTGGACGATCAGCATCGGCGGGCCGTCGGGACCGGGGGAGTGGCGATCGCCCCAACTGAGCAGGGCGATCAGGGCCGGCCAGAGGTCGAGGCCCTTCTCGGTGAGGAAGTACTCGTAGCGCTCGGGGTTAGACTGGTAGGCGCGGCGCTTGAGGATGTCCTCCTCGACCAACCGCTGCAGGCGGGCCGAGAGCACGTTGCGGGCCACTCCCAGGCCCTTCTGCAGCTGGTCGAAGCGCCGCCGGCCGTTCATCACGTCGCGCACGATCAACAGCGACCAGCGCTCGCCGACGATCTCCAGCGAGCGCGCGATCGAGCAGACCTGCCCCGGATAGTCGCTGCGCAGCACAAAGTGATCTTGGCACACAGAGTTGCATCAAGCAACCCACTTGGGCTAGGGTCCGTACCAAGCGAGTTGCATCAAGCAACCCATCTCGCTGACTTCCTGGTTTTGGGTGCATACGGATTCAAAGCCAGGAAGTCAGCAGAGGGGGAACGGAGATGGAGATGAGGTTGATCCCGAAGCACAGGCATAACCACCGTTCGAAGGCCCCACGGATCTCGATCACTCAGGCTGAGATCACGGCGGATCTGGTCTACCCGGCGACGCCGCGCTCCCTGCATGAGCGCGGCCACGGCACCGTGCGCAGGGCGGGCCGTTGAGCGCCGAGGGCGTGGCCGAGCAGGGCGGGGGAGCGGTCGAGGCCGCCCTTGCTTTCGCCGAGTCCCAGCCCGAGATCAGCCGCCGCGAGCTGGTCTGGCAGGACCCGCTGCCGACCGCGGCCGCCGGGGCGACGATGACCGGGATGGAGTACATGGAAGCAATCGTCGCCGGCGCGATGCCCCCGCCGCCGATCGCGGTGACGATGCGGATGCGCCCGATCGAGCTCGGCGAGGGCCGCGCCGTCTTCGAGGGCGAACCGGGCGAGGAGCACTACAACCCGATCGGCGTCGTCCACGGCGGCTACGCCGCGACCCTGCTCGACTCGGCCCTCGGCTGTGCGGTCCACACGACCCTGCCCGCGGGCGTCGGCTACACCTCGCTTGGCCTCGAGGCCAAGTACGTGCGCCCGATCACCCGCGACACCGGCCGGGTCCTCTGCGAGGCCAACGTCCTCTATCGCGGCCGTCGTCAGGCCACCGCCGAGGCCAACCTCACCGCCGCCGACAGCGGCAAGCTGCTCGCCCACGGCGTCGCCACCTGCATGATCCTCAGCGGGTAGAAGCTTATTGTCTGCAAGCCACTATTGTTGGCCCATGGTTGACGCTGGCAGTCTGCTCAGGACGGTGAGAAAGCGCCACGCGGTGAGTCAGAAGCGCCTGGCGATGCGAGCTTCGACTACCCAGTCGGCGATTTCTCGGATTGAGCGCGGTCGAGTTTCGCCGACGGTTGAGACGCTGGACGAGCTGATCTTCTTGCTGGGAGAGGATCTTTTGTTGGACGCTCAGCAAAGAGACTCGGGTCTCAATATCGAAGCCCTGGAAGAGCGTTTGCGTCTCACTCCCTCCCAGAGGATTCAGCGCGGGCTCGATGAGGCTGAACGGGTCATCCAGGAAGCTCAGCCACGGAGTTGAGCTGCGCGGTGCGGCTCAGCCTGCCAGCTCGCGGGCGAGGCCGGTGAGCAGCCGCACGCCGTAGCCGCTGGCATCGCTGCCGGTGTAGGCGCGGCCTACGTCCCAGGCGGTGCCGGCGATGTCGAGGTGGGCCCAGGGGGTGTCGCCGACGAATTCCTCGAGGAAGCCGGCGGCCGAGATCGTGCCGGCCTTGCGCTTCGGCGCCGCGTTGGTCAGGTCGGCGACCGTTCCCTTCATCAGCGCCTTGTACTCGGCGTGCAGGGGGAGCCGCCAGACCAGCTCGCCGGTGTCCTTGCCGACCGTCTCGATCTCCTCAGCCAACTCGTCGTCGTTGCTGACCACAGCGGCGTAGCTCGAACCCAGCGCGATCATCACCGCGCCGGTCAGGGTGGCGATGTCGACGACCCTGTCGGCCCCCTGCTCGATCGCGTAGGCGAGCGCGTCGGCGAGGATCAGCCGGCCCTCGGCGTCGGTGTTGTTGACCTCGACCGTCTTGCCGTTGTACTGGGTGATGATGTCGCCGGGCTTGATCGCCGTCCCGGAGGGCATGTTCTCGGTCGCGGGCACGACCGCGATCAGGTTCAGCTCCAGGCCCAGCTCGGCGATCGCGCCGACCGCCTCCAGCACCGCGGCGGCCCCCGACATGTCCATCTTCATCTCCTGCATGCCGGCCGAGGGCTTCAGCGAGATGCCGCCGGTGTCGAAGGTGACGCCCTTGCCGACCAGGCCGAGTGTCTCGCCCGAGCCGCCGCCGTCGTAGCGCAGCACGATCAGGCGCGGCTCCTCGGCGCTGCCCTGGCTGACCGCGACGAGCCCGCCCAGCTCCTTGGCGGCGATCTCCTCGCGGCCGAGGACCTCGACCGCGAGCGAGTCGTGAGCGGCGGCGATCTCCTCGGCGCGGCCGGCCAGGTAGGAGGGGGTGGCGACGTTGGAGGGCAGGCTCTGCAGGTCGCGGGCGCGGTTCTGCGCCTCGGCGCAGACGCGGGCGGCCTCGGATGCGGCGGCGATGCTCTCCGGGCCGAGCAGGGTCAGCGAGTCGAGCCCGGCGGGCTCGGGTCCTCGGGGTCGCTTGCTCTTGAAGCGGTCGAAGCGGTAGGCGCCGAGGATCGTGCCGGTGACGATGCCCTCGGCGAGCGCCTCGGCGTCCTCGCCCTCGGGCAGGGCCCAGGCGAGCGAAGCGGCCTCCAGCTTGCCCGCCTCTTTGGCGACGAGCGCGGCGGCGACCCGCAGCCGCTCGGCGTCGAGCTCCTCGCGCTTGCCCAGCCCCGACGACCAGCACGCGGGCGGGCCGCTCGGGATGGATCGTGGCCAGCTTCTTGAAGCCGCTCTTGGCGTCGGCGGCGCCGCGCGCCGAGGCGAGCTCGCCGGGCAGCTCCTCGCCCTCGCAGAGGCCGATCGCAATGAGGTCCGCCTCGACCGCGGCGAGCTCGTTCTGGCTGACGGGGACCCTCATCGAGCTCGCGAGTCTATGACCTTGCGCACAGCGGTCGGCCACAGCCCCGCGCTATGGTTTTCACACATACGGGCCAGGAGGCCCTGATCCGAGCCGAGACCCGGCATAAATACTCAGAGAAAGGCCGCCGATGCCCAGCACAGTCATCCTCAGCAGCGCCCGCACGCCCTTCGGCAAGATGGGCGGCACCCTCTCCTCGCTCGACGCCACCGACCTCGGCGGGCACGCGATCGAGGCCGCGCTGGAGCGCTCCGGCGTCGACCCCGAGCAGGTCGAGCAGGTCGTCTTCGGCCAGGTGCTGCAGGCCGGCCAGGGCCAGATCCCCTCGCGCCAGGCCCAGATCAAGGGCGGCATCCCCAAGGAGGTGCCCTCGGAGACGATCAACAAGGTCTGCGCCTCGGGCATGCGCTCGACTCGGCATCGCCGACATGGCGATCCGCGCCGGCGACACCGAGGTCGCCGTCACCGGCGGCATGGAGTCGATGAGCCAGGCGCCGCACCTGCTGCCGGGCGCCCGCTTCGGCTACCGCATGGGCCACGTCGAGACGATCGACGCGATGGTCCACGACGGCCTCACCAACCCCTTCACCGAGAAGCAGATGATCAACGAGGCGAGCGAGGTCTCCAACGAGCTGGAGATCACCCGCGCCGACATGGACCGCTTGGCCGAGCGCTCGCACCGGCTCGCCGCCGAGGCGACCGACGCCGGCCGCCTCGCCGACGAGATCGCCGGGGTCACGGTCAAGTCGCGCAAGGGCGAGCACACGGTCGAGACCGACGAGGCGATCCGCGCCGAGACCACGGTCGAGACGCTGGCCGGGCTGCGCGCGATCGGCGGCGAGGACGCCACCCACACCGCCGGCAACGCACCGGGCGTCAACGACGGCGCCGGCGCGCTGGTCGTCGCCTCCGAAGAGTGGGCCGAGAGGGAGGGCCGCACGCCGCTCGCCCGCGTCCTCTCCTACGGCACCGTCGCCGACGACTTCCCCTACCTGGCGAAAACGCCGGCCAACGCCGCCAAGCAGGCGCTGGAGAAGATCGGCAAGACCCCCGATGACGTCGACCTCTGGGAGATCAACGAGGCCTTCGCCTCGGTCGCGCTCAACTCGATGCGGATGCTCGGCGTCGAGGAGGAGAACGTCAACGTCAACGGCGGCGCGATCGCGCTCGGCCACCCGATCGGCGCCTCGGGCGCCCGCATCGTCGGCTCGCTCATCCACGAGCTCGGCCGTCGCGGCGGCGGCCTCGGCGTCGCCGCGATCTGCTCCGGCGGCGGCCAGGGCGACGCGATCGTGATCGAGGTCGACGGCCGGTAGCGCGATGAGCCGCGCCGCGGCGTTCTTCGACCTCGACAAGACCCTGATGGCGGGGTCGTCCGGGATGCAGTTCGCCCGCGTCGCGGCCCGTCACGGGCTGGTCAGCCGCCGCCAGCTTGCCGGCTGGGGCTTCGAGCACCTGCGCTACCGCCTGCGCGGCACCACCGACGAGCGCACCCACGAGGTGCTGCGGGCCGCCCGCGAGCTGATCGCCGGCGTGCCCGCCCGCAGCCTCGAACGGATGAACCCCGAGGTGATGGCGGCGATCCTGCCCCGCGTCTACCCGCAGATGCTCGACGAGGTCTATGCCCACCAGGACGCCGGCCGGCGCGACCTTCATCGTCAGCGCCGCCGGCAGCGGCGTGGTCGAGCCGCTGGCGACCGTGCTCGGCATGGACGGCGGCGTCGGCACGACGCTACGAGGTCGGCGAGGACGGCGCCCTGACCGGCCGCTTCGACGGTCCCTTCGTCTACGGCGAGGGCAAGGTCGAGGCGATGCGGGCCTACGCCGCCGAGCACGACATCGACCTCGCCGCCTCCTACGCCTACTCCGACTCGGTCTCCGACCTGCCGATGCTGCGCGCGGTCGGCAACCCGGTCGTCGTCAACCCGGACCCGCCGCTGGCCGAGATCGCCCGCGAGGAAGGTTGGCAGGCGATGCGCTTCGAGCGCCTCGGCCGCCGCTTGGTCGCCCTCGCGGTCACGGCGCTGGCGACGGTCGCGGGCTTCGGCGCCTCGCGGATCGCGGCGCGTCGCCGGGAGCCGCCCCGCCGCCGCCTCTCGGTGCGGCGGTAGCGGCTCCCTGTACGCCGGCGCTCAGTCGCTCTGAGGCTGGGGCTCGCCGCCCTTATGCGGCATGTGCGGCTTGTGCGAGCGCAGGAACTTGAGAATGGTGTCGGGGTTGCGCACCGCGCCCCCGGCGACGAGAACGAGGAAACCGATCCCGGCCAGCAGCAGGGCGATCCCGATCACGATCCCGAACAGCGACAGCTGGTCCGCCATGTAGCTGGCGTTGAGCGCGGTCGCGAGCGCAGTCTCGGTGACCCAGACTTCACGTGCTCCGTTGGCGGCCGGCTGGCCGGTTTCGGAGTCGATCTTCGCGTACTGTTCGTTGCTGGTCCCACCGCCTGGCGAGAGTTCGGCCTTGGGGGTGTCGGGCTTGGCTTCGAACTGGCCCATTTCGGCGTAGGTGTAGCCGCCGGTCGCCTCCAATGCGTGGATCCGCATGTAGGAGGCGAAGCAGCGCGCCCGTTCGCCGTTGTCGATCGCCTGTTCGGCGACGTCGCAGGTCGGCAGTCCGACGCTTGCCGGAAGGCCGGCTTCCCGCGCCTCGCCGGCGATCGCTTCCGGGGTCATGTCGGGCGTGCCGACGATGCTCTGCCGCCCGAGTTCGGTCGAGACGGTATCGCTTCCGTTCGCCCCCATCACGATGGCCACCACGCCGAAGGCGATCAGCACGACCGCCGCGACGATTCCGCCTAGCTCCAATCCTCTGCGCATTTATTGGCACCTCCGCCAGTTGTTGTCGAGCAAATAGGACATGGATTTGTGTCGAGTGCGACGTTCTCATGGGAGAAGCGGGCCTGCCTCCGTGTTCAGCACCCGAATTCGCGGGTAGAAATCCGCAGCGATGGTCCGCTGCAAGCTGCGTGAGCCTGACTCTTCGGTGCCCGCTCCGCATCTAGACTCAGTACATGGCGAGCGAACCCCAGGCGAAGCCGAGGCCGGAAGAGCGCGAGGCGGAGTTCTCGACGATGTCGGGCCACCCGATCGCGCCGCTTTACGGGCCCGAGCGGGCGCCCGCCGACCCCGAGGAGACGATCGGCCGGCCGGGCGAGTACCCGTTCACCCGTGGCCCGTACGAGTCGATGTACCGGGGGCGGCTCTGGACGATGCGCCAGTTCGCCGGCTTCGGCACGGTCGAGGAGACCAACGGGCGCTTCCACTACCTGCTCGACCATGGCCAGACCGGGCTCTCGACCGCCTTCGACATGCCGACCCTGATGGGCTACGACTCCGACCACGCGCGCAGCCTCGGCGAGGTCGGGCGCGAGGGGGTCGCCGTCGACACCCTCGACGACATGGAACAGCTCTTCGACGGCATCCCGCTCGGCGGCGTTACCACCTCGATGACGATCAACGCCCCGGCAGCGATCCTGCTCGCCTTCTACGTCCTGGTCGGCGAGCAGCAGGGAGTGCCGCCGGAGAGGCTCGGCGGCACGATCCAGACCGACATCCTCAAGGAGTACATCGCCCAGAAGGAGTGGTGCTTCCCGATCGAGCCGGCGATGCGCCTGGTCAGCGACATGATCGAGTGGTGCAGCGAGAACATGCCCCGCTGGCACCCGGTCTCGATCTCCGGCTACCACATCCGCGAGGCCGGCTCGACCGCGCAGCAGGAGCTCGCCTTCACGCTCAAGGACGGCTTCACCTACGTCGAGCGGGCGCTCGAGCGCGGCCTCGACGTCGACGACTTCGCCCCGCGGCTCTCCTTCTTCTTCAACGCCCACATCGACTTCTTCGAGGAGATCGCCAAGTATCGGGCGGCGCGCCGGATCTGGGCCCGCGAGATGAAGGAGACCTACGGCGCCAAGCGCGAGGAGTCGATGCGGCTGCGCTTCCACGCCCAGACCGCGGGCGTCTCGCTGACCGCCCAGCAGCCGCTCAACAACGTCGTCCGCACCTCGCTCGAGGCGCTGGCGGCAGTGCTCGGCGGCACTCAGTCGCTGCACACCAACTCCTTCGACGAGGCGCTGGCGCTGCCGACCGAGGAGGCGGTGCGGGTGGCGCTGCGCACCCAGCAGATCATCGCCCTGGAGTCCGGCGTCGCCAACACCCCCGATCCCTTCGGCGGCTCCTGGTTCGTCGAGAAGTTGACCGACGAGATGGAGGAGGCGGCCTACGACTACTTCCGCCGCATCGACGAGGTGGGGGGGATGGTCGAGGCGATCCGCCAGAACTTCCCCCAGCGCGAGATCGCCGACGCCTCCTTCCGCTTCCAGCAGGAGCTGAACGAACGCCGCCGCATCGTCGTCGGCGTCAACGACTTCACCGAAGAGGACGAAGTACCGACCCCGATCCTGCGCATCGACCCCGCACTCGAACGCAAGCAGACCGACCGCCTCGCCGCGACCAAGGCAAAACGCGACGGCGCCGAGGTCGAGCGAGCCCTCGCCGAGCTAAAGCGCGCCGCCGCCACCGAAGAGAACCTGATGCCCCCGATCATCGCCGCCGCCCGCGCCCGCGCCAGCGAGGGCGAGATGATCGCGGCGATGCAGGAGGTCTTCGGCACCTACACCGAGTCCCCGGTTTTCTAGTTTCGGTCTAAGTCCAGACTGGCCATCTGGAAGCAGACAACAGCATCCGGAGACTTTGCCATGCTGGCCCGATGGTCGACAGTGCGGAGAATGCGGCTTCGTTGGAGCTATTCGCAGGTCCGGTGATCGAGAAGCGGATTCTGCATATTCGCGGTCGGCAGGTGATGCTCGATGAGGATCTTGCAGATCTCTACGGCGTGGAGACAAAACGGCTGGTTGAGCAGGTCAAGCGCAATGTCGAGCGCTTTCCGGCGGACTTCATGTTCCAGTTGAATGACGACGAGGTGGCGGCCTTGAGGTCGCAATCTGCGACCTCAAAGGTCGGGCACGGCGGGCGTCGCTATGCCCCCTACGTCTTCACCGAGCAGGGGGTGGCGATGCTTTCGGGGGTCTTGCGCAGCAAACGCGCGATCGCCGTCAACATCGAGATCATGCGGGCGTTCGTCGAGTTGCGCCGCGCAGCAGCCTCATACGCTGCGCTTGAGGAGCGGCTCAGGGAGCTCGAGCGTGGAACAACCGAGAGGTTCGGCCAGCACGACGAGCAGCTGGAGCAGATCTTCGAGACGTTGAGGCAGCTGATCTGTCCCCCCGCTCGCCCGAAGCATCCGGTTGGTTTCAGGCCCCCGGAAGACGAAGCGAATGCGTGGGAAGAGACGGCGGGCTCCGCAGGCCAGGCGAGGCTCGGCGAGCTTGATGAGGTTCTCGTGGGCGATTGCGCGGAGCCGCCGCCGCGCACCTGAGGACCCACGCGGCCGCAGATTCGACCGATCTACAGCGCTTCGCGAATCGCTTCGTCAAACACTCCTGGATCGTCGAGGGAGAAGTGGAGGAGGCGGTGGGCCTGCCCGCCTGTCGGGCCGACGAGAAACGAAGGCGTGCTGCGCATTTCTTTGGTCTCGGCCAGGAGTTCGTCGGATTCGATCTCTCCAGCCAGCCCTCTGGCATCGCGGGTCTGGTTCCAGAGCAGCAGCTTCACATCCGCCTGGCGGGCGATCCCTTCCAGGAAGGCATCATCCGCGTAGCTGGTGAACTCGGGTTGCTGCTCGCGGTAGAAGAGATCGACGAAGCTCCACATCTTGCCTTGCCGGCCCGCAGCGAGCGCCGCTATCTGCTGGCCCAGGAATTCGGATTCATCCAGGGTGTCGGCCCTTAACGAGCGATAGACGATGCGCAGCTTGCCGTCGCGGACCCAGTGGCGAATCAGGAAAGGAAGGGCCCCCAGCATCACTTGCCGCGACTCGCTGCACTGCAGGTCGCCGAAGAACTGGAGCGTGACTGGTGCCTGGGTGTCTCCGAGGACGGCGCCATGCTGAGGGATACTGGCGAGCAGGGCCTCTGTGCGCCTGATCGCCGCCGATTCCTCGGGCGAGGCGGTTGCTTTACCAGGCGAGGTGTCGTAGCTGCGCAGCACGACGACGAGCAGGCCAACCGCGACAAGCGCCAGCGCCAAGGGCAGGTAGCTCAGCTTGTCTTCCCTGAAACCTTGCACTCTACCGACTTTAGCGTCATACTAGTCGAGTGTTCAAGTATTTTCGTCCATTACGCAGGCTGATCCCATGACCCTGCGGGCCAGAGTAATCACTGCCTGCCTCCTGGCCCTTCTCGCCCCAGTCGCCCTCACCGCCACCTACGCTTTCGCATGCCCGCCCTACTCGCCGATCAGTCCGCAGGACACGCAAGGTGGCGGCAGCAATGCTGCCCCAGGCGTAACGCAATGCGAGGCCGGCGAACCGGTCAACTGCGCCACGGGCAACCAGTTCGAGAACCAGACCGATCTCGCCCTCGGTGGTCGTGGACCCGCTATGCACCTCACCCGTACCTACAACTCCCAGTCGGCCACCGAAGCCAAAGAAGCCGGCGCGTGGGGTTATGGCTGGTCGGGCCCCTACAGCTCCCACCTCGAATTCAACGAAGAATCTGGTGCAATCACGGTTGTCCAGGAAAACGGCGCCACCGCGACCTTCAATCTCGAAGGCAGCGAATACGTGCCGGGAGCGTGGATTCAGGCCACCTTGGTCAAAAAAGGGACTACCTACCTCTTTACGTTGCCTGACCAGGAAGCCCTTCGGTTCGACTCCGAAGGCAAGCTGATGGAACAGTTTGACCGGAATGGCAACACTCTCTACTTCGAATATACATCTGGCGAACTGCTATGGATCTATGCCGAAGACGGCAGGTATCTGACTTTTATCCATAAAGGAGGTCAGGTGATTAGCGTCACCGACCCGATGGGGCATAAAGTCAAATACGCCTACGAAT
Organism: uncultured Solirubrobacterales bacterium; assembly: GCA_963774405.1. Classification (GTDB taxonomy): domain Bacteria; phylum Actinomycetota; class Thermoleophilia; order Solirubrobacterales; family 70-9; genus VRUE01. The sequence continues at coordinate 253,262 of CAVZEV010000004.1, forward strand.
CGGGGAACCTAGTCTCGGTCACGCTTCCGGGGGAAGAAGGGGCCCACTGGAAATTCAAATACGACGGATCGCATCAGCTAACCGAAATGACCAACGGGCTTGGCGGCGTAACGAAAACCGAATACGACGAAAAACATCGGGTCAAAAAACAGACCGATCCGATGGAACGGGTTATCAAATTCGAATACGGCGAATTGGAAGAAGACAAGACCACGACGATCACGGAGCCGAATGGATCCACCACCTTCGAGAAGTTCAACGACGCCGGCGAGCCGCTGGAAGTGATCAAGGCCGTGGGCGTCAAAAGCCTCGAACGGAAAACCAGCTTCGAATACGACTCCGCATACGCGCTGACGAAAGCCACCGACGCCCTCGGCCACTCGACCACGTACGAATACAACGCGGCGGGAGATCGCACACTTGAAGTGGATGCCGAAGGCGACGAAACCAAATGGACCTACAACAGCACCCACGACGTCCTCAGCGAAACTACGCCCAAGGGCGAGGCGACAACCTACAAACGCAGCGGCAGCGGCAACGTCGAAGCGATTGAACGCCCGGCTCCCGGCGAAGCGACGCAGAAATCGACTTTCAAATACACCGCCTACGGCGACCTGGAATCGGCGACCGATCCGCTTGGTCACGAAACGAAATTTGAATACGACGAATACGGCGACGTCAAAGCGACAATCGATCCCGAAGGGGACAAGACCACCTGGACCTACGACGAAGACGGGCTTCAGCTGACCGAAGTCAGCCCGCGGGGCAATGAAGAAGGGGCCAAAGCTTCAGAATTCGAAACGGTCGTCGAACGCGATGCGCAGGGCCGACCGATCAAGGTCTCCGACCCCCTCGGCGACGAAACCAAATACGCCTACGACGCAAACGGCAACCTCGAAGCGGTCACCGATGCTAACGGACACGCGACGACCTATGCCTATAACGCCGACGACGAGCGCACCGAAGCCGAAGCGGCGAACGAAGACACGGTCAAACTTGCCTACGACAGCCTGGGCGCGGTGAAAAGCCGCACGAATGGCAGGGGCTACACGACGAGCTACGAACATGACGCCCTTGGTCAGCTGATCGAAGAAGAAGACCCGTTGGGACGGACCACAACCCGGAGCTACGGCGCCACGGGCAACCTCGAAGAAAGCGAAGATGCGCTGGGCCGCACCGCCACCTACAGCTACGACAAAGCCGATCGGCTCATTGAAGTCGACTACTCCGAAGAAGCCACCCACGACGTGACCTACGGATACGACAAAGACGGCCAGTTGGTCAAAATGATCGATGGCACCGGTACGACGACACGTGCCTACGACCAGTTGGACCGGTTGACCGAAGTCGAAAACGGCAAAGGCGAAGTGGTCGAATACGCCTACGACCTCGGCAACCAGCAGACCGAAGTCGTCTACCCGAACGGCGAACCGGTGGAACGCTCATTCGACAAAGCCGGCCGCCTCGAAACGGTGACCGACTGGCTGGGCAACGAAACGAGCTTCGGATACAACGCCGACTCCCAGGTCAACGCGACGAACTTCCCCGAAAAAACGGCGAACGTCGACGAATACGCCTACGACAAAGCCGACCGGCTATCCGAAGTCTCGATGAAGAAGGAAGCCGAAGTTCTCGCCTCCATGTCCTACGCGCGCGATGGCATCGGGCAGATCGAAAGCTCCGAAGAGGAAGGCTTCCCTGAAGTTCCGGAATACGAATACGGATATGACGCCAAGAACCGGCTGACCAAAAGCAACGGGACGACGTTTGGCTACGACTCAGCCAACAACGTGAGCAAAATCTCCTCGGTGACGTACGGCTACGACAAAGCCGATCAGATCGAAACCGCGAGCAACGCCACCTTCGAATTCAACGAACTTGGCCAGAGAGTGAAAGAAACGCCATCAGGTAAATCCGCCATTACCTATTCCTACGACCAGGCCGGCAATCTGATCGCCGCAAAATCCCCGGAACTGGAAGAAAATACCTTCAAATACGACGGCACCGGCCTGATGGCCACCGAAACCAAGGGCACCTCCACCTATCCGATGTTCTGGGATTCCACGTCGAGGCTCCCACTTTTGATCAGGGGCGGGCAGGACTACTACATCTACGGCCCGGACGGTCTCCCGTTCGAGCAGATCACCGTCGGCAACGCGCTCTACTACCATCACGACCAGCTGGGCTCCACGCGCCTATTGACGAACCCAAGCGGCGAAGTCACCGGTACCTATCGCTATGGCCCCAACGGAGCTTTCTGGAAGCACACCGGAACGAGCAGTACCCTGATGGGCTGGGCTGGCCAGCGCCGACTGCACACCGGCACGCAGATGATCTACCTGCGAGCGCGCGTCTACGATCCGACGACTGCGCAGTTCCTGAGCGTTGATTCAGCGGTCAGTGAGACAGGAGAAAGATATGCGTATGCGGCGGCCGACCCGGTCAATGCCACGGACGTTACGGGTCTGTTTTCTGAACCATGCGGCTGTCCCCCCCCGCCATGTCCGTCTTCGTCTGTAGCTAATGATCCGTCCAAGAAGAGTGTCGGCGGCGAGGTTATGGAGGAGGTGGGTAAGGACATCCTTGATAAGACGCTAAAGGATTTGTTGCTTAAGCAGGCACCGAACCTTCCAAAGATTCTAGAGAGTGGAGCGAAGGAGGCAATTTGGACTCTATGGGAGGCTGGGGAGAGGCGCTTGGCAGCGACAGGCGACGAGGTCGGGGAGCGTCTATCGACGGCGATGACTGCCGTTAGATGGATGGGGCAAAAGACCGAGTCGATAGTCGAGAACTGGCAGTGGGCACAAGCGGTGAGTAACGTACTAGTAGCTGGAGAGGACTTTTTGTTTCCGCTTTTCATCACCGAGAGTCAAGGGCGCATGATGATGATGCGCTTCAATAATCCATATATGCGATCTTAACTGTGCCGCGAGTGGCTTCCCCCTGTAGGAACCTGGTGTTTCGGTAGTAGGGTCACTTCGTGCATGTGTCGAGGATTACGGCGATTCAAGGGCGGTGGCGTCAAAGGTGCGGAGGTCGGCTGTTCAGGGCTGGCGCTAATCTTCCCGGCATGAGCACTGCAACCGCCCGCAAGATCCGCGTCGTCGTCGCCAAGCCCGGCTTGGACGGGCACGATCGTGGGGCCAAGATCATCGCTCGCGCCCTGCGTGACGCGGGGATGGAGGTGATCTACACCGGGCTGCATCAGACGCCGGAGCAGATCGCCGAGACGGTGATCCAGGAGGACGCCGATGCGGTTGGGCTCTCGATCCTCTCCGGCGCCCATATGACGCTGGTGCCCAAGGTGGTCGAGCTGCTGAAGGCGCAGGACGTCGATGACGTGCTGGTCACGGTCGGCGGCACGATCCCGGCCGAGGACATCCCCGAGCTGAAGAAGCTGGGGGTCGCCGAGATCTTCACGCCCGGCGCCGGAACCGACGAGATCGTCGACTTCATCCGCGACAACGCCAGCGAGCGCGACGACGTCTGACGCTCCGGTGCGCCTTTTCCCCGATATAGGGGCAAAGGCGCACCGGAACGGCGCTGGCGCTAACCTCCCGCCGCGCCACGTATAGATAGACTGATTGACTGGTCAGTCAACCAGCTTTAGAACTAGCCAAGGAGGCTTGAACTTGAAGATCTGCGTCCTGGTCAAGGAGGTTCCGGACGCCGCCGTTCAGAAGCGCATCGACTCGAGCACGATGCGTCTGGACCGCAGCGGCGAGAAGAACCTGAACCCCTTCGACACACACGCCATCGAGGCCGCCATGCAGATCAAGGAGGGCGGCGCGATCCCGGTCGAGGAAGTCGTCGCCGTGACGATGGGCCCCGACTCCGCCGTCCGCGCTCT
>CAVZEV010000005.1:0-1076576 GCA_963774405.1 uncultured Solirubrobacterales bacterium
TACCGCGTGCCCGACGTCGGCGCCGCGGTCGACAAAGCGCTCGACCTGGCGCGGCTGCAGGCGCGCCGGCGCGACGCGGTCGACCAGCTCTCCGGCGGCATGCGCCGGCGCCTGCTGCTCGCCCGCGGCCTCGTCCACGAGCCAAAGCTGATCCTGCTCGACGAGCCGACCGTCGGCCTCGACCCGCAGATCCGCACCGAGCTGTGGACGCTGATCGACAACCTGCGCTCGCGCGGCACGACGATCCTGATGTCGACTCACTACATCGAGGAGGCCGAGCGCCTCGCCGACGAGGTCGCCGTGGTCAACAAGGGGAAGGTGATCGCGCGGGCGACGCCGGCCGAGCTGATCGCCGCCCACGCCGGCACCCACACCGCCGAGGTCTACGGGCCGCCCGAACGGCTGACCGAAGTGCGGGCGATCGCCGAGGGGCAGGGCCTGGCGGTGCGGCCCGCCGGCCCGGCGATCGCGATCGTCGGCTCCGAGCGCGCGAACGGCGGCGCCGTGCCCGAGGACGCCGTCATCCGCGCCGCCTCGCTCGAGGACGTCTTCGTGCTGCTGACCGGGGCGGAGGCGGAATGAGCGACGGCGGCTCGGCCAAGCTCGGACGGCTCGAACCGGCGGCGATCGCCGGGATCATGAGCCGCGAGGTCGCCAACTTCCGCACCTACTGGAAAGGGACGACCTTCTCCAGCGTGCTCGAACCGATCGTCTACCTGCTCGCCTTCGGTCTCGGCCTGAGCGCGACCCTGGTCAACGAAGTCAACGGCGTCCCCTACATCCAGTTCGTCGGCACCGGCATGGTGGCGACCGCGGTGATCTTCTCCAGCGCCCTGCCGGCGATGTTCGGCACCTTCGTCAAGCACCGCTTCCAGAACACCTACGACGCGATCCTCGCCGCCCCGGTCGACGTCGAGGAGCTGGTCAGCGCCGAGATGCTCTGGATCGCTCTGCGCTCGGGCACCTACGGCTGCGTGCCGCTGCTGGTCACGATCGGCTTCGGCCTCGACCCGGCCTGGGGGATGCTGCTGGTGCCGTTCTTCTGCTTCACCACGGCGCTCGGCTTCGCCGGCTTCGGTATCGCGATGGCGGCGACCGTGGCCAAGATCGACCAGTTCAACTACGTCACCGCGCTCTTCGTCACGCCGCTCTTCCTCGTCGCCGGCACCTTCTTCCCGATCGAAGGCCTGCCCCAGGGCTTCCAGGTCGTTGCCCAGCTCAACCCCCTGCACCAGCTGGTCGAACTGGTCCGCGGCGGCGCCTTCGGCTTCGAGGCGGCCGACATTGCCCGCTACGCCTTCCTAGTCGCCTTCGCCCTCCTAACCTGGCGCATCGCGATCAACCGGATGCAAAACCGGCTGATCGACTGAGGCCCCACCGGGCCCTACTCGTGATGTCGCATTTCCCGCCGCTATACGGAAAGAAATGCGACATCAAATGGACCGTGCGCCCCGTCCTCCGAGACAAGGCCACCGGGCGTGTCCGTCGTGGTCGGCTCGAGCCGGGCTCTCCTGCGGCACCCGCGGCATCCGCTTAAGGCTGCTTCCTTCCGGACCTGACCTGGTTCGCGTGCCCACGTCGCGCAGGGCCCCGGCCGTCAACACCTTCCGCGACGCACTGACCCCGACGGTCAGCCCCTCGGAACGGGATTCGGCCCCGCTAAGCGGATTTCGGGTGACAGGGCACCGCTGATTCCCCACCTAGCACGGTCCACGACCATCGTAACCGGCACCGCCGCCCGACGGGTTCGCCCCCATTCCGAGCCCAAGAGGCAACGCCTATGATTGAGCCCCTCCCGGGCGCGTAGCTCAGTGGGAGAGCGCTCGCCTCACACGCGAGAGGTCGCTGGTTCGAACCCAGCCGCGCCCATCGGCAGGTAAGCGATCAGTCCTTGGCGACGTGGCAGACGCCGGTGAGGACGCGGGAGCGGCTCGAGCCGTCGGCGAGGCGGAAGACGCCTCGGGCGAGCTTGAAGGGGGCACTGTAGATGCCCGCCGGAGCGGGGCAACCGGCGGCGAGGAGGCTGCGGCGGCGGCCGTGGAAGAAGTAGCGGCGGCCCAGGTTGACTTCGAAGCCCTTCACGTAGCCCCATTCTTCGCCGACTTCGGGCAGGGTCGCGGTCAGCGCCAGTCCGAAGGAGCCCTTCTGTTCCCGGTGCAGCCGGAAGTACATGTCGATCGCGGTCGGGACCGGTTGACGGCCGAAGACGTGGCCCAGCAGAGCCCGGTGGCCGCGGTAGCGAGAGTTGAAGATCAGCAGCCGGCCCGCGGCCGGGAACGGCGCCTGTTCGGGCAGGTCGATGTGAGCGCTGAAATGGCCGGAGCCGACGAGCGCGTCGCGGCAGGCGGCCAGCGCCTGGCTGGTCGAGTTGCCGGCGATCAGGCGGCGCGGGCAGAGTGGGAGGCCGCGCAGCGAGAGACGGGCGTGCCGGTTGACCGCGACGGTGAATTCGCGAAGAGGCGGCGAGGCGGGGCCGGGCAGCTGCTGCACAGCGCCGCTGACGCTGACCGAGATCGGGTGGGTTCCCACGCGAGGCAGCTTGGCGGGCGTCATCGAGCCCTCGAAGCTGATCCGGTAGTTGCCGCCGCCGATCACTTCCGCGGCAACCGACGACTGCGTGCAGAGGCAGGCGGCAGCGAGAAGAAGGACGGCAAGCGCCGCCCTCGCCCCTGTCCCGATGCCCCGCTGACCTGCCATACCCATGTCGATAGTGGCACAGCCGGCAGTCGGGGATAGACTCGAACGATGGCCGGCAACCGACGCTTCGCCCTGCGCCGGCGTCCCGAGGGGCGGATCGACGAGGGAACCTTCGAGCTCCTCGAGGAGGAGCTGCCGGCGATCGGCGACGGCGAGGCGCTGGTCCGCACCGAGTGGATCTCGCTCGACCCGACCAACCGGACCTGGATCGAGGACATGCCCGGCTACCTGCCGCCGGTGCAAATCGGCGAGACGATGCGGGCGCTGGGGCTCGGCCGCGTGGTCGAGTCCAAGCACCCCGACTACGAAGAGGGGCAGCTGGTCCAAGGGCTGCTCGGCTGGACCGAGAACTTCGTCGCCTCCGAGGCGATGCCGGTGCAGCGGGTGCCCGAGATCGAGGGCGTCTCCCCCAGCCTCTACCTCGGCGCCCTCGGCATGACCGGGCTCACCGCCTGGGTCGGGATGAAGGAAATCGGCAAGCCCAAGGAGGGCGAGACCGTCGTCGTCTCGGCCGCCGCCGGCGCGGTCGGTTCGGTCGCCGGGCAGCTGGCCAAGCGCGACGGCGCCCGCGTCGTCGGCATCGCCGGCGGGCCGAAGAAGGGCTCGATCCTGACCGACAAGCTCGGCTTCGACGCCGCCGTCGACCATCGCGCCGAGGACTGGCGCGAGCAGCTCAAGGCCGCCACCCCGAACGGGATCGACGTCGACTTCGAGAACGTCGGCGGCGAGCTGATGGACGCGATCTTCGCCCGCCTCAACCTCCACGCCCGGGTCGCCCTCTGCGGGCTGATCTCCGGCTACAACGAGGGCGCCGCGCCGGTCGCCGGCTCGCGCGATGCCTTCGGCAGCCTGCTGATCAAGCGCGCCACCCTGCAGGGCTTCATCGTCCTCGACCACTACGACAAGCTGGCGAGGGTCTCGGCCCAGCTGGCCGAGTGGATCGCCGACGGCAGCCTCGAGCCGCTGGAGACCGTGCTCGAGGGTTTCGAGCAGCTGCCCAGCGCGATCAACATGCTCTTCGACGGCGCCAACGTCGGCAAGCTCGTCGTGCGGGTCGGCGAGTAGCGCCGCTCGACCGGCCTCAGCCTGGGGCGCGCTCGAGCTTCGCCCGCAGCTCCGTCGGCAGGGCGTCGAGGTCATCGCTCCGCACCGATACGTAATCGCGCTTGCTGAGCTCGTAACCGAGCTGGGCGGCCGCCTCGCGGCTGGCGGCGTAGTGGCCGCTGAGGATCTTCATGCCGGCGAGCCGGTCGTTCTTGTCTTTGCGGATGCGCCGCATCGGGTCGGCCTGGACGGCGAGGGTCGGGATCACCTCGCGGGGAACCGGGCGCCCGGTGACGCGCAGGAAGAACTCCCTGACGCGCGCCTGCCCGGCGGGCTCGGCGAGGATCGCCGCGCGCGTCGAATGATCGAGCGTGGCGAGGAAGTTGACGGGGAGGCTGCCGTCCTTGACCAACCAGCGGATCGCCCTCTTGCCTGCCTTCGAGAGGGTTCGCTTCGAATCTTGGTTCTTGCCCGGGTTGAGGCGCTCCTCGGTGCAACGGACCAGGCCGACCGAGAACGTGCCACCCGCCTCGTCGCCGCTGAGCAGCAGGCAGATCTCCCCCACCGCCTCGCGGGGGATCATCCAGGCCCCGCTTGCCGACCACTTGAAGTCGACGGCGTGTCCCTCGATCATCGTGTCGAGCTTGCCCTCCCGTTCGAGGCCGAGCTCGGTGCGGACGATGATCTCGATCCGGGTGCCGATGTAGGCCTTCTCCTGCGTCTCCAGCTCCTCGTAGCGGTAGCGGCCGGTGCGGGCGCCGTCGATCACTTCGTCGATCGCCTTGCGGACCGCCCGCGCGAAGATCGCCTCCAGGCCGAGCTCCGCCTTGGCCCGCCGGGGGTGCGCGGTCACCCACTCCCAAACCTCCTCCAGCGCCGCGTCGTCGCTCGGCTCGGGTGACCAGAGTTCGTCCATGCGACGACCTTAAGCCGCGCCCCTGACGGCCGGCGCGAGGGGCGGCAATTGGGCGCCGAAGCTCGTCCGTCCGCATGGCTAACGTGAATCGCTCGTGGCCAGATTGACCCTCATGGACCTCTTCGCGGGCTGTGGAGGCCTCACGCGGGGGTTTCTCGACAGCCGCAAGTACCGTGCGGTTTTCGCGGTCGAGTGCGACGAGGACGCCGCGGCCACCTACGAGGCGAACTTCGGCGATCACGTCTTCTGCGGGCCGATCGAGCGGGTCGAGGAGTTCCCCAAGGTCGACGTGATCGTCGGCGGCCCGCCCTGCCAGGGGTTCTCGCCGCTCAACATGCGCGGCGTCGGGCTCGAGCGGCGGACGCTCTGGCGCGAGTACCTGCGCGCCCTGGAAGAGGCGCAGCCCGACGCCTTCCTGATGGAGAACGTGCCGCAGCTGCTGCGCTCCGCCGAGTACGCGGCCTTCAAGCGGGCGGCCGAGGAGCTGGGCTTCGAGATCGCCGACGGCGTGCTCAACGCCGCCGACTTCGGCGTGCCGCAGACGCGCCGACGGGCAATCGCGATCGGCGTCTCGCCTCGGCGCACCCGCCCTGCCGCAAGGCAAGTACGGCCCGGCGCAGGCGGCTCGCCTGGCGCACGGTCGAAGATGCGATCGGCGACCTGCCGACGGCAGCCGACCGACGAGGGCTGGCACAACTCGCGCAATCCCCCCCGGTCAGCGTCGAGCGCTACGAAACGATCCCCGGCGAGGGCGAGGGACGCTTCGAGCTGGCCGACCGCCGCCCCGACATCACGCCGGCCTGCTGGCTGCGCAAGGAGAAGCGGCTCGACCGACGTCTTCGGCCGGCTCTGGTGGGACCGGCCGGCGTTCACGATCCGCACCGAGTTCTTCAAGCCCGAGAAGGGCCGCTACCTGCACCCCAGCGAGCACCGGCCGATCACCGTTCGCGAGGCGGCGCGCTTGCATGAGCTTCCAGGACGAGCTTCGTCCTGCCCACCGATCAGATCGATGACCTCGATCGGCAAGCAGATCGGCAACGCCGTGCCGCCGTTGCTGGCGCGCCGCCTCGGCGAGGCGCTCGCCGCCCACATCGCCGCGGCGCGAGCCGATTCGGCCCTGCCCCCGCCGCAGGCCCAGGCGGCGTAGGGGCGCCGCGGCTCAAAGCAGCGGCGCCGAGCCCTCCAGGCCGAGCGCCGCGCAGACGGCGGCGACGCACTGCTGCGGCCGCCGTTCGACTTCGAAGTCCCAGAAGCGCAGCACCGTCCAGCCGGCCTCGATCAACTCGCCGGTGACGCGCTCGTCGCGGCGGCGGTTGCGCTCGATCTTCTCGTCCCAGAACTTGCCCGACTGGCCCCAGTAGTAGTCGGGGTGACCGTGCCAGAAGGCGCCGTCGACGAAGACGGCCAGGCGCCGGCCGATCCAGGCCACGTCCGGTTTGCCGGGCACCTTGCGCGGGTGCAGGCGCCAGCCCCGGACGCCTGCGCTCCAGAGGGCACGGCGAAGTTCAACCTCGGGCGCCGTGTCGCGGTTGCGGACACGGGACATCAGGGCGCTCCGCTTCTCAGCGGTAAGCGAATCGGCCACGCCGAAAAGCTACCCGCCCAGCCCCCCGAAGACCGCGTAGGGATTCGACGGGCGCTCGGCGTAGGCGGCGGCCCAGGTTCCCTCGAAGCTGACCTTGCTGCCGGGCGGGGCCTGGCTCTGGACCTTTTCGGCGAGCTCCTTGCCGCTGTCCTCGTCGGGGGCGCCGATCAGGAGGTACTTCCAGCGATGGACCACCGGCAGGCCCTCGCTGCGCAGCGTGTCGGCGAACTGGACCGCCTCGCGATGGGAGGGGAGATCGGCGCGGACCTCGTATTCGGGGTGTCCGCTTTCCTCGGTCTGCCGGCGCTCCGCGGCGATCAGTGCTTCGTGCTCGGCCCTCTTGGCCGCGTCGCCGTTTGGAAGCGGAAGGTCGGGGCCCTCCCATTCCTCCGCCGTCGGGTGCCAGTGCGTCAGCTCGGCATCGAGCTTCCAGCCGTGCTGCTGCGCCAGGCCGAGCACGTGGTTGCGGGCGGCCTCCGCCTGCTCCCGCGAGCCGGCGTAGAGAAAGACCGTGGACCCTTCGCGGCTGACGACGACGCGATCGTGGAAGGCGACGCTCAGCTCGTGTTCGAGCTCGCCGGCATCGAGGCGCTCGACCAAGGGCCCGATGTGCCGCGGATCGTCGAAGCCAACCTCGAGCCGCCAGTCGTCGTTCATCGCCGGGGAGGCTACCGGGCGCTCAGAGCTCGGCCAGGCGCGCGAGCAGGCGCGTCGCCTCCGCCAGCGTCTCCCGCTCCGCCTCGCTGAGGCTCTCCTCGATCGCCTCGGCCAGCCAGCCCTCGCGGCGACCGCGGTCCTCGCGCAGCTCGACCCGGCCGGCATCGGTCAGCTCGAGCAGGGCGCTGCGGCCGTCGCTGGGGTCGGGGCGGCGGGCGATCAGGCCCTGGGACTCGAGCTCGGCGACGGTCTGGCCCATCGACTGCGGGCGCACCCGCTCGGCGGCCGCCAGCTTGCTCGTGCTCTGCGGGCCTTCGCGGTCGAGCCGGCCGAGGACCGAGCCCTGGGAGAGCGAGAAGCGGTGCTCGGCGCGCAGGCGGCGGATCAGCCGGCCGAGCACCACGCGCAGCTCGCTGGCGAGCGGGCCGCTGTCGACGCCGGTCGGCATGGCCCGATCATAGCCGACGATACACAGGAAAACTGCACAGTTTGCCTGTGTATATTGGGGCTGTGCCGGCGACGAGCGCAGCCCAGGCCAACGGCGGTCCGGCCCACGACCGCTACAAGTGGATCGCCCTCTCCAACACCACCCTGGCGATCCTGCTGGCGACCCTCGACGCCTCGATCACGCTGATCGCGATGCCCGACATCTTCCGCGGCATCCACCTCGACCCGCTGATCCCGGGCAACAGCTTCTACCTGCTCTGGATGATCCTCGGCTACCTGGTCGTCTCCAGCGTGCTGATCGTCAGCCTCGGCCGGCTCGGCGACATCTACGGCCGGGTCAAGATCTACAACCTCGGCTTCGTCATCTACACGGTCGCCTCGCTGCTGCTGGCGATCGACTGGATGACGGGGCAGGCCGGCGCCATGTACCTGGTCGTCTTCCGCATCTTCCAGGGCGTCGGCGGCGCCTGCCTCCTGGCCAACGCGGCGGCGATCATCACCGACGCCTTCCCCACCAACCAGCGCGGCATGGCGCTCGGCATCAACAACATCGTCGGCGTCAGCGGCATGTTCGTCGGCCTCGTCCTCGGCGGCCTGCTGGCGCCGATCGACTGGCGCCTCGTCTTCCTGATCTCGGTCCCGGTCGGGCTCTTCGGCACCGTTTGGGCCTACCTCAAGCTGGAGGAGCGCAGCAAACCCCGCCACGCCTCGATCGACTGGGGCGGCAACGTCACCTTCGCCCTCGGCCTGGTCCTGGCGATGGTCGCGGTCACCTACGGCATCCGCCCCTACGGCGGCAGCCCGACCGGCTGGGAGAGCCCGCGCGTGCTCATCCTCCTCGCCGGTTCCATCACCTCGCTCGTCGCCTTCGCGGTGATCGAGCGCCGCGTCGCCGAGCCGATGTTCCGCCTGCCGCTCTTCCGCATCCGCGCCTTCACCTTCGGCACCCTCTCGACCTTCCTCGCCGCGGTCTCGCGCGGCGGCCTGATGTTCATGCTGATCATCTGGCTGCAGGGGATCTGGCTGCCGCTGCACGGCTACGGCTTCACCGAGACGCCGCTCTGGGCCGGCATCTACATGCTGCCGCTGACGATCGGGCTGCTCGTCGCCGGGCCGATCTCCGGCGTGCTCTCCGACCGCTACGGCGCCCGCCCCTTCGCCACCGGCGGCATGCTCGTCGCCGCGCTCAGCTTCGCCCTGCTGATGACGCTGCCGATCGACTTCGCCTACCCGGTCTTCGCCGCGATCCTGCTGCTGCTCGGCGCCTCGATGGGGATGTTCGCCTCGCCCAACCGGGCCGCGGTGATGAACAGCCTGCCGCCGCAGGACCGCGGCGCCGGCGGCGGCATGAACCAGACCTTCCAGAACTCCGCCCAGGTGCTCTCGGTCGGCATCTTCTTCACCCTGCTGATCGCCGGCCTCTCGGCCAGCCTGCCCCACGCGCTGAGCAGCGGCCTGGAAGCGCACGGCGTCTCCCACGCCGCCGCCCACCACGCCGCCGGCACGCCGCCGATCTCGGTCCTCTTCGCCGCCTTCCTCGGCTACAACCCGGTCCAGCATTTGATCGGCCCCGAAGTCCTCGCCGCGCTGCCGCCCCACGCCCACGCCGCGCTCACCGGCCAGGCCTTCTTCCCCCACCTGATCTCCCAGCCCTTCAGCGAGGGACTCGACACCGCCTTCACCTTCGCCATCGTCGCCTGTCTCGTCGCCGCCGCCGCCTCGCTGCTGCGCGGCGGCCAGTACCACCACGTCGAGGAGCCGGCCCAGGCCCCGATCGGCCCGCGCCCCCCATTTTCCGTCTCCGAGACGGAAAAAGGGCTCTCCTGACGTTTCCGTGGGTCATGTCACCGTGACCCGGCCGGGCAAAGGTGGACACAGGCCGCTGAGCTTCAGCATCGCCAGGGAGATCAGCGCCTGGGGAGTGTGAAACCCGAAGGCCCGGCGGGCGATCAAGCGGATCTGGGTGTTGATCGCCTCCACCCGGGCGTTGGAGAGCCCGTGGCGAATCGCAGCGAGGATCCCCGCTCGCTGCGCAGTGATCGTGCGGGCGAGCTTCACGAAGGGCTTCAGGCGGCAGCGACGTGCCCAGGCAAGCCACCGATCCAACAGGCCGACCGCCGCCTTCGGCCCAAGCCTGTAGATCTGGCGCAGTTGCTCCTTCAGCAGGTAGGCCCGGTAAAGCGGCCGGTTGAGCCGCTCGATGTCGGAGAGCTTTGACTGCTGGCGGGCCGTCAGGTTCTCGGGGTTCTTCCAGAGCGCAAAGCGGGCGCCCTTGAGCTCGCGGGCAGCATCGGCCTGTCCCGCTCGGCGCGCCTCGTTCCAGACCTCGCGGCGGACCTTGTCGAGCGCGTCGGTGGCGAGCTGGATCACATGGAAGGGGTCGACGCAGCGCTTGGCCTTTGGGCAGCGCCTGTCCAGCACCGCCTCGATCCAGGGCGCCATGTCGCAGGAGACCAGCCGCAGGCGGTTGGTGCGCCGGGGGCCGAGCTCCTCGAAGAAGGCCTCGACCGTCTTCTTGTCCTTGCCCGGGGCCGCCCAGACCAGCCTGCCGGTGTCGTGGTCGACGACCACGGTCAGGTAGCGGTGGCCCTTGCGGTGGGAGATCTCATCGATGCCGATCCGCCGCAAGCCGGCGAGCAGGTCCGCCTTGCGCCCAGCCTCCTGCGCGACCCGCTCGCAGATCGCCCCGACGCTACGCCAGCTGGTCCGCATCAGCTCCGCGACGGCGCTGGCGGAGGTGTTCACCGCCAGCCAGGCGACCTGCTCCTCGAAGGCGCGGGTGAAGCGCGAGTCGTGCCGGGCCCAGGGCACGGCGCCCACGACGACGCCGTGCTCTGGGCAGCTCACCCTCGGGGCGTCGGCCTCCAGGTGGGCGATGGTCGTGCCGAGGTCCAGCGCCCGCCAGCGCCGCCGTCCCACGCCGCGGTCAAAACCCGGCGAGCGGCGCCCGCAGAGGCCGCAGCGGTCCCGCTCTGGACGGTGCGGCCTGACCGCCACCACCACCTGCCCTTCGTCGTCGATCTCGACACTCTCGATGGCCGCCCGCTCCAAGCCGAGCAGGCGTGCCCATACCCTTTCCTTGCGCACGTCGTTGCCACTCCTTTCGATTTCCAGCCTTCGAGAAGCCGGAAACCTAGGCGCGGAGCGGCGTGCGCCTCTTCTCAGTGCCTCGCTTTACCCACGGAAACGTCAGGAGAGCCGGAAAAAGGAGGGCAAGTCCCACAACTGGAGGAACACCATGCGCGTTGAGTGGCACGGACAGTCCGCCTTCACCCTGACCGGCTCGGAGGCCAAGGTCTTCATCGACCCCACCGATGCGGTCGGCGAGGTGCTCGGGGTCGCCTCCGAGCACGACGAGGCGGCCGGCACCGAACGCGGCCCGAACACGATCTTCGTCTTCGAGCTCGACGGCCTGCGCGTCGCCCACTTCGGCGACTTCGGCCAGCGCACCCTGCGCGAGGAGCAGGCGGCCGCGATCGCGCCATCGACCTGCTGATCCTGCCGCTCGGCGGCGCCCCGATCGCCATCGTCCCCCCCGCGCCGTAGCGCCGAAGGGGCCGACGGGCCGCAAACGTGACATATCGACACGCTTTCGGCCCGTCGGCCCCTTCGGTGGGCGGTCGGTGGGCGGTATGGTTTTGGTGACCGGGATTTCGGACGAAAGGGATGGTTTGAGCGGTGACGAGTTGAACGAGATGGGGCCGATCGATTACCTGATCGTCGAGTGGCCCGATGGGCAGCCGACCGGCGAGGCCCTTCCCCACCTGATCGACCTGGTCGATCGCGGCTTGATCCGCATCCTCGACCTCGCCTTCATCGCCAAGGCGGACGACGGCTCCGTCGCGGCGCTCGAGCTCGCCGACCTCGGCGGCGAGATCGCCGCCTTCGAGGGCGCCTCCTCGGGCCTGCTCGGCGATGACGACGTCGAGGAGGCCGGCGCCGCGCTCGAGCCCGGCACCTCGGCCGCGCTGCTCGTCTACGAGAACCGCTGGGCCGCGCCCTTCGCCGCCGCCGCGCGGCGCTCCGGCGCCCAGCTCGTCGCCAGCGGCCGCATCCCCGTCCAAGACGTCCTCGCCGCGCTCGACGCGGTCGAGGCAGCCGAGTAAGGAGAGACCACCATGCCAGGACTACTTCGAGGAGTGGCGCGCACGGCCGTCATCGCCGGCACCGCGACCACCGTCAGCAACCGCGTCTCGCGCCGCCAGGGTCAGCGCTGGGCACAGCAGGAAGAACAGCAAATGGCGCAGCAAGCGCCCGCCCCCGTAGCCGCCCCGCCGGCTGCCGCCGCGGGCGGCCAGTCGACGATCGACCAGCTCAAGGAGCTCGGCGAGCTGAAGGCCCAGGGCATCCTCACCGAGGAGGAGTTCGCCGCCCAGAAGGCCAAGCTGCTTAACGCCTGAGCGTTTCGCCTCGAAGCGACTCGCTCGCCCGGTAGCTGACGCTGCGCCCGCGTCCGCGCTGATCGACCAGGCCCGCGTCGAGCAGGCGGCGAAGGTCGGCGCTTGCCGTTGCCGCTGAGATATCGGCCTCGGCCGCGTAGCCCGCTCGATCCGTCCCCCCCATCAGTGCCTGCTCCAACCCGATCACCAGGCGATCGGGCCAGTTGCGGGACGCGATCACCCCTTCGAGCTGCTGCCAGCGGGCCGCGGCGTCTTCTATCTGGCTAAGTCGTTGGCGAGCCTGGGCCAGATGGGCCTCGACGCAGAAGGCGACCCAGCCAGAGACGTCCCGCCGCGGCTCATAGGTCGGGCCATGGGCCTCGTTGAGGGCAGCGTAGTACTCGCTGGTGTGCTGTCCGAGGTACTCCTCGATCGAACCGAACTCGGCTGACATCAGACCCTCCCGCGCCAGCACCAAGGACTGGACGATGCGGGACACGCGGCCGTTTCCGTCACGGAATGGGTGGACGGAGACGACGTGCAGGTGCGCCATCGCCGCGCGGACCACGACATGGGCACCGAGGTCGCCGTCCTGCAGCCACTCGACCACCTCGGCCATCAGGCCAGGAACCTCAGCCGCCTCGGGCGCCTGGTAGACGAGCCGCCCGTCCGCTCCCGTTACCCCAACCGGGCCAGAGCGCCAGCGCCCGGGGTGATCGGCCCTTTGAAACGCGCAGGCGTCGAAGTGGAGATCGAGGATCACCCGATCCAGCCAACGGAAGGAGGGGTCTTGTGCCATCACGGCGACGTGCTCCATTGCCCTTGCGTAGGAGCTGACCGCCATGCGATTGACGTCGTCGGGGTCAACGGGTTGGTTGCCGTCGATCAGGGCAAGCGCCTCTCCCGGGCCAACGCTGAAACCCTCGATCGAGGTCGAGCCCTCGATCGAAGAGGCGCGAACCTGGCGCCTCAACACCCCGATCCAGGGAGCGGTCCGACCCACCTCCCGCCCCAGCTTCGTGCGCAGGCCGTCGAGCTCGTCGAGCCGGCGCTGCAGCTCAGGCGAAACTGTGGGGGTACTGGAGAGCATGGATTGATTTTAGCGGCAAGACGATTAAACGTCTAATCGCCTAATCGTCTTAGGAAGGCTGCTGCAGGACCGAAAGGATGTTGCCCGCCGGGTCCTTGAACCAGGCGATGTCCGGGCCCTGGCCGCCGCCGCGGGCGATCCCCTTCTCGTCCTGGTCGAAGCCCTCGTAGCGCTCCAGCTCGACTCCCTTGGCGCTGAGCTCGTCGACCGCGGCGTCGACGTCGTCGACCTCGAAGTTGAGGATCGTGTAGGTGGCGGGGACGAAGCCGGGCTTGGCGTAGACCAGGGTGCTGCGCCCGCCCGCCGTCTCGATCGAGGCGACGCCGAACTCCTCGCTCATCACTTTGAAGCCGAGCCCCAGCGTCTCGCCGTAGAACTTCCTCGCGGCCTCGATCTCGTCGACGGCAAAGCCGTTGGTCGCCTTCGTGTTCGCAAACATGACCGGTCCTTTCGCTCGCTCTGGCCGACCGCTAACCGGCCAGCTCGGGGATATGTCGCTCCAGGTGCTCGGCGATCGTCTCACGTACCCACTGCTGGGTGGCGGAGTCAGCCATCCGGTAGCGCCCGAGCAGCATCTTCTGCTCGCTGAGCGGCAGGCCGGCGATCTCCCAGCGCACCGCGAGCCGCTCGAAGAGCAGCTCCGCGCGCCGGTGCCAGGCGTCCTCCTGGCTCGTCGCCGCCGTCGCCGGCCCCTCGCCCAGCTTGGCGATCGTGCCCGCGCTCAGCGACTGGCGCAGGGTCAGGGTGTTGCCCTCGGCGTCGGTGTAGTCGACCGTCGCCGGCTTCTGCCGCGGTCGCCGCTTCTTGCCCTTCGCCATCAGTAGTCCCCGCTGGGACGGCGACGGGTGCGCTTGCGTTCGCCCGCCCGCCGCTTCTCTTCCAGGCGCTTCGTCCGCGAGGCGCGCGTCGGCCGGGTCGGGCGACGGCGCACCGGCTCGGCCAGCCCGGCGGCGATCTTCTCCGCCAGCCGGCGCAGCGCCAGCTCGCGGTTGCGCGCCTGGCCGCGGGCGTCCTGGGCGACCGCGGTGATCGGCGAGCCGGCGCGGTCGAGCAACATCGCCCGCCGGCGCTCGTCGAGCGAGCGCGAGGCCGCCACGTCGAAGACCGCTTCCACCCGCGAGGCGGTGACGTTGGCGTGCTGTCCGCCCGGCCCCGAGGAGCGGCTGGCTCGCAGCTCGATCTCGGCCAGCGGGATCGCCAGCCGCGAGTCGATTCTCAGCTCGTCGGCGATAGGGCGTCGACCTTCCCGGCCAGCTCGAAGTCGGCGCCGGTGAGGCCGCCCTCGGAGTGGGTGGAGATCGTCACCGTGACCGTGTCCCAGGAGATCTCCAGATCGGGGTGGTGGCCGATCTCCTCGGCCGGCTCGACCAGGCTCTCGACGAACCTCACCGAGCCGACGAAGTCGCCGCAGCCGAACTGCTTGGCGATCACCGCGCCGCGCCGCTCCCAGCCGCTCAGGCCGGCGAGCTTCTCGCTGATCTCCGCGTCACCCAGAAGCGCCATCGCCCACATGCTTACACGCCGCGGCGATCGGCTTCACGCCGCCTTCATCGCCTTCATCGCCCGCCCCGCGGCGCGCGCGCCGAGCACCCGGTAGGACTCGAACTTCTTGTCGGTGTAGAGCTGGTCGACGGTCGAGTTATGGGGAAAGCGCGGGTCTTCCATCTGGTGGGCGCGGGCGTCCCAGGTCGCCCGATCGGTCATCGCGTTGCGGACGTAGATCAGCGTTCCCTCGACGACCTCGGGGCCGTGGGTGTAGCGGATCGTCCCGGTCACGACGTCCTTCTCCGCCAGGTGCGTGTCGGCGTCGGGTTCCAGGTCGCCCGGATCGTCGCTCTCGAAATCGATCTCGACCCCCAGCTCACTGCGGGCCAGCGCGATCGCGTCGCCGAGCGCGTCGAATTCCGCCCGGCCCTGACCGACGCCGCTGGCGTCGAAGCAGTAGATCTTGGTGCAGCCGCGGCGCAGCAGCTCGACCAGCCCGAGGTTCTCGTAGTGCCCGCCGTCGGTCACGTAGAGGTAGCGGGCGTCGATCCGGTTGCGCCCCAGCAGCTCGCAGAGCAGGTACCAGGGGCGTGGCCTGCCGTAGCGGTGCCGCTCGAGGCCATGCTCGTCGAGGCCGGCGGCGACCCAGCGCGGATTCGGCACCCAGACGCCGAGCCGCAGGTTGGCCAGGGCCATCAGGAAGGTCAGCGGCCGCTTGGTCATCTTGCCCATCGAGGGAGAGACGGCCGCCCCGGACATCGCCACCGCCGCGGGCAGCGTCAGGTCGCGCTTTCGCCGCCGGTCGTCGAAGGCCCCCTCCATCTCTTTGGTGCCTACCGCCCCGACCAGCGGCCCGCCGACCGCGTGGGCGCTGAAGGTGAAGCTGGTCACCTGGCGTCCCGGAGGCGTCGCCCCCGGATCGGAGACGTTGGCCGCGGCGCAGACGAGCAGCGTCGGCCACTTGCGGTCCTTGCCCTCGTCCAGCTCCGTTTCGGAGAGCGAGACCAGTTCGCCGAAGTCGCGCTCGATTGCGAGCCCTTCGTATTTCGACTTGCCGTCGTCGCCCTTGCGGCCGGGGTCGGCAAGCGCCTCGACCCGCTGCCGCTCCTTCGCCGTCAGATCCTCCTCCTTGACCCGCTTGAGCGCGAAGGCACTGCTCAGGCGGCGCTTGTAGAACGGGTGAAGAGACCAGGTGGCGAGGTCCGCCAGGCGGTAGAGAATCCCGAAGGCGACCAGGGTCGCGGCGCCGACGGCCGCGACGCCCAAGTCGAACCCGCCGTCGCTGCCGGCTTGGCTCATCCCCACCGCGACCACGATCGCTACGAGCAAGAGCAGCACCAGCGGCCCAAACAGCGCGCCGGCGGCGTAGGCCAGGGTCAACCTCACCCCGGAGCCGAGCTTGCCGCCCGCCTTCTGGGCCCTGTTCAGGTTCTCGGCGGCTTCTTTGGACTTCAGCAGGTGCGCGACCTGGGCGATCACCCCCGCCAGCAGCGCCGCGAAGCTCACACCAATCGAGCCCAGGCTGTCGAGCAGCGAGGGCTTGACCGAGCTGCCCCCTTCGCCGAGGTGGTCAAGCCAATCGACCAGGCTCGGCAGCCCGATCAGGAGCAGCGCCAGGGCGGCGGCGCCGGCGAGCAGTCGCACCGACCAGATCGTGAAGAAGCGCTGGCGACTGTCGCTCCAGCGGCCAAGCAGGCTTGCCAGCCCGGAGACGGCGCTGAGCGCGAGCACGCCGAGGGGAACGGCCCAGGTCCAGATCGGCGGGTTCGCGGCGCAGGTCGACGGCGTGCACTGACCGCCGAGGTCCGGGAAGACCCGGGCGTAGACGAGGCCGGTCAGAATCAGCGCGGCGCCGAGCAGGGGCAAGGCGATGAAGGCGAGGTTGAAGAGCAGGCCGAGCAGAACTCGCCAGCCGAGGTAGATCTTGTCGGCCAGCGTCGGCGCCAGATAGGAAGCGCGATTGCGCAGGTACTGCTCCTCGGGGGAGTTGGGCGCAAAGGGCGGCTTGTCGTCCAGCAGATCGGCGTTGGACTCCCCCGGCCCCGTCTTGGCAACCATCGAGAGCGCCGCGGCGATGTAGGAGCCGCCGGAGACGGCCGCCAGGTACGCCGCGTCCTCCAGCTTTCCCCGCTGCTGCAGCGCCTGCAGGGCGCCGAGCGAAAAGGCCGCGGAGCGAATGCCACCGCCCGAGCAGCAGATCCCCAGCTTGCCCTTCTCGGCCGGCTCGAGCGGACCGACGTGGGACGGAACGGGCTCGGGCCGCCTGCCGTCGAGCAACCAGCGTCGCCGCCTGCGACGGCGGCCCGCAGCGGCAAGCCAGCGCGGCCCGGCCGGGGCGTTCATGAGCAGACCGCTATCGCTCGCGACTGGACGCCCTTTCTTCTCGCGGATCGGCACGGCGCGAACCTACCCGATCCGCTCAGGACGATTCAACTGAAGGTCAACCAGCGCACCTGGCCGGCGTGCGGGTGCCGCCTGATCGCCGTTAGCCGCAGAGGAGCGGCTGCGCCGGTCCTCGCGCCGAGTCCGATGCCTGCGCCCGCGCCGCCCGCCGCATCCGCTTCGGCGAGACGACCCGGCAGATGCTGCCGAACCAGCGGCCGTGGCGGGTGAGCAGGAAGAGGCCATAGGCGCGGCCGAGGCGGCGGGGCAGGGCGCAGGCGGCGCTGCGCCGCGAGCTGTGCACGGCGAGCATCCTCCCGGCTTCGAGCTTCTCCCCGCCCTTGTAGACGTGCCGCACTTCGTAGCGGTAGAGGGCCCGGCTCGGGCCGTGCGGAAGCACCGCGACCAGGCGCGCGGTCACCGCGCCGTCGGCTTCGCGCAGCGATTCCGCCGGCACCTGCGGCGCGCACGAGCAGGCCGAGGCGCCGGTCGCCCAGCCGAGTGCCCCCAGCACGACGACGACGCAAGCTGCCGCTGGCCGCTTCCCCCGCACCCACCCAATCTATCTAGGGCGTCAAGACGATCTTCAGCGCTTCGCGCCGGTCATAGAGCGCGTAGGCCTCGGCCGCCTCGTCGAGCTTCATGTGGTGGGTGACCAGCGGCGAGGGGTCGAGCCTGCCCGCCTCGATCAGCGCCAGCACCCGGTCGACGTGGGCGATCACGTTGGCGAGGCCGAGCCGCAGGGTCAGGCCCTTGAGCCAGGCGAGGCCGAGCGGCACCTCGCCCTTGCCCGCGTAGGCGCCGATGCCGGAGACGGTGCCGGCGTCGCGGGCGAGGCTGACCGCCATCGCCAGCGGCCCGGGGTCGCCGACCGCGTCGACGACGACGTCCACCCCGCGCTTCTCGGTGGCGGCGCGGACGACCTGCTTCGGCTCCTCCTCGCTGAGGTGGACCGGCGTGGCGCCGAACTCGCCCGCCATCGCCAGCCGCTGCTCGACCGAGTCGATCGCGAAGACCTTGGTCGCGCCGCCCGCCAGCGCCGCCTGCACGGCGCAGAGGCCGACCGGGCCGAGGCCGAGCACGGCGACCGTGTCGCCGGAGCGCATGCCGGCATGGGCGACCGCGTGGTAGCCGGTGCCCATCACGTCGCCGGCGAAGAGCGCCACCTCGTCGGACATCCCCTCCGGAACCCGCCGCAGGGTCAGATTGGCGCGCGGGACCAGCAGCTGCTCGGCCTGGGCGCCCTGCAGGTCGCCGAGGTGGGAGCCGTGGCCGAAGGTCTGGCCGTGGTCGCAACGGTGGTAGTCCCCGCGCAGGCAGGGGGTGCAGGTGGCGCAGGCGGTGTGAAAGCAGCCGAGCACGCGGTCGCCGACCGCGACCCGCTCGACGTCGGGCCCGGCGTCGAGCACGGTGCCGACGAACTCGTGCCCGATCGTGAACCCCGGCTCGACCGGCACCCGGCCGTGGAAGATGTGCAGATCCGAGCCGCAGATCCCGCTCGCCTCGACCCGAACAAGAGCCTCGTCCCCCGCCGAGACCACCGGCTCTGCCTTCTCCTCCACCCGAACCTCGCCGGGAGCCTGAAACGTAACCGCCCGCATCGCCCCAACCGTATCGGCAGTCAGGGGTCGACGGGCCGTAAACGTGTCGATATGTCACATTCCCGGCCCGTCGGCGGGGTGGTTCAGCCGACTGTGACGCCGGGGACGCCGAAGCGGTTGGCGTTGCCGACCGGGTCGGCGGTCTCGGCGATCCGGGCCTCGAGCGCCAGCTCCTTCTCGAAGTCGGCCGCCTCGCCGTGCTGGAAGGAGACGTCCTTGCCCTCGAGCAGCTCGATGAAGACCTCGACGAAGCGCGGGTCGAGCTGTTTGCCGGCGACCCGGCGCAGCTCGACGATCGCGTCGTAGCTCGACATCGGCGTGCGGTAGGAGTCGCGCGCGGTCATCACGTCGTAGGTGTCGGCGACGGAGATGATCCGGGCCAACGCCGGGATGTCGTCGCCGGCGAGGCCGCGCGGGTAGCCCTTGCCGTCGATCCGCTCGTGGTGGGCGAGGATGATGTCGGCCACCGGGCCGTAGCCGTCGAGCGAGGAGACGACGCGGGCGCCCTGCTGGGGATGGCGCTTGATCAGCATCCAGTCCTCGTCGGTGAGCGGCACGTTGGCCTTGAGGATGCGGTCGGGAAGGATGAACTTGCCGATGTCGTGCAGCAGCGCCGCGATGTGGACGAGCTCCTCTTCCTGGCGCGAGAGCCCGGCGCGCTGGGCGATCGCCCGCGAGTAGCGGGCCACCGCGGCCGAGTGCCGGGCGGTCATCTGGTCGCGCAGGTCGAGCGTGCGCAGCATCGCGCTCAACATCCCGACCTGGAAGCTGGCCAGCTGCTTGCTGCGTTTCTCCAGCTCGTCGGCGCGCTGCTGGGAGAGCAGCAGCTGCCCGAGCAGGTACTGGAAGGTGATCAGGACGACGCCGAAGAGGGCGATCGCGGCGATCCCGATGATGTGGAAGATGAAGGCGACCGCGACCGCGAGCATCGCGCTGGCGAACTCGGAGGGCAGCACCGGGGGCAGCACCTTGAGCTTGCTGCGGAAGGAGACGCGCTCGACGTAGCAGCCGTAGCCGGCGATCATCACGAAGTTGACCAGCAGGGCGAACTGGAAGAGGGCGAAGACGAGCAGGTAGAAGGACGGGTCCGAGGCGGTGAGGCCGATCGCCTGCACGCCCTCGTGGAAGGCGATGCCGCCGAGCAGCGGGAAGGTCGCGTAGGTGAGCAGGTTGTTGAGCAGGTAGTGGCCTTCGTCGTGCCAGCGCACGAGCCAGCCGACCAGCATCGCGGCGACGCCGATCAGCGCCGCCGGCGTGCCGCCGAGGAAGACCATCGCCAGCACCAGGGCGAGGAAGGTGCCCGAGACCTTGACCTTGGATTCGGTCGAGACCGCGGTCAGGTAGCTGAAGACCGAGAAGGAGAGCAGGACGGCGAAGAGGGCGAGGTTCCAGTTGCACTGCGGCGCCCGCCAGACGCCGAGCGCGGCGACAGCGGCCAACGCGGCGATCATGACGCCGATTGCGAAACGGGTGGGACGCTTGTCAGCCATAGCGCTCTGGGGGAGTGATCTCTGAGCTAGGGATCCTTGCCGTGGCCTACAAGGTTCATGGAGCGCAGGCCTTTCCCTGCGTCTCGTCATGACAGCTTGCATCGACCGCAACTTGGGAAATCCAAGGTACTGGCCCGCAGAGGGGGTCGCAAGGAGCTTGGCCGCTTTGCCAGGACTCGCCCAAAGCGGAAAATTGCCCGCTTCGCGGCAAGGCCAAACTCCCCCGACCCCGAAAAAAGCGAAGGGCGCCCCGGAGGACGCCCTTCAAAAACTGGAAAAACTGGTGCGAGCGAAGTTCCTGCCGCCCGCTTTAAAAGACCTAGTGATGAAAGCCCATGTGCCTTTTCCCTTCGATCGTTGAAACCCTCAGATTGCGCAGTGCGATCTGAAACTCGTGAATTGCCTGGCAACTTTGTAGCACAACCGATCGGAAACTTGTGCATCTGCAGGAAAACTTGTGCATAAATGCAGTAGTTCGTGCGTCCACCCATGCCTAGAGCACGACTCACAGATCCCCTCAGAAAGTCGCAATTTCGGCGCCTGGCCGCCACTTACGGGGTCAACGAGATGGGCGACTGGATGGGGATCGTCGCCCTCTCGGTGCTGGTCTTCGACCGCACGGGATCGGCGATGGCGACCGCGGCGCTCTTCCTCGGCACCCGTTTCCTGCCGGCGCTGATCGCGCCGCTGCTGGTCGCCCGGGCCGAGCAGCCGCCCCCCCGCTTCGCCCTGCCGGTGATCTATTGCGGCGAGGCGGCCGCCTTTGGAGCCCTGGCTTTGTTCGCCGGCGACAACTTCTCGATCGCCGCCGTGATCGTGCTGGCGACCGTCGACGGCGCCCTCGCCCTGGCCGGGCGGGCGCTCACCCGGGCCGTCGTCGCCGCCCTGCTGGAGCCGAGCGGGGAACTGCGCTCCGGCAACGCCGTGCTCAACATCGCCTTCACCGCCAGCGCCGCCGTCGGCCCCGCCGTCGCCGGGCTCGTCGTCGCCGGCTTCGGCGTGCAGTCGGCGCTGCTGCTCGACGCCGCCTCCTTCTACGCGATCGCCTGGATCCTGCTCACCGCCGGCCCGCTGCCGCAGGCCGAGCCCGACCCCGGCCGGGTTCGCGACCGCGTCCGCGCCGGCGTCGCCTACATCCGCGAGATGGCGACCCTGCGCAGGCTGCTGATCGCCCAGGGGGCGGCCTTCGTCTTCTTCGCCGCGGTGATCCCGATCGAGGTGATCTACTCGAAGCAGACCCTTGGCGCCGGCGACTTGGGCTACGGCCTGCTGCTGGCCGGCTGGGGGGTCGGCATGGTCCTCGGCAGCCTCGTCTTCGCCCGCGTGCGCAGAACCTCGCTGCCGGTGCTGCTCTTCTTCAGCACCCTGGCCGTCGGCGTCGGCTACCTCGGGCTCGCCGCGGCGCCGACGCTGGCGCTCGCCTGCGCCGCCTCCGTCGTCGGCGGCGCCGGCAACGGCGTGCAGTGGGTGAGCGCGATCAGCGCCGTGCAGGAGCTGACGGTGGCCGGGATGCAGGCCCGGGTGATGAGCGTGCTGGAGTCGATCGGCGCCGCGATGCCGGGGGTCGGCTACCTGCTCGGCGGCCTGATCGCCAGCGCCGTCTCACCGCGGGCCACCTTCCTCGTCGCCGGCCTCGGGGTGCTCGCGATCGTCGCCGTCGCGGCGCCCCTGATGGGCACGAAATGGCCCCCGCGCAGGGAAAAAACAGGTCCAGAGGGCCTTGACGCCGAAGCTGAGCTTATGGTGGAGTTGATTCCAGTGGGTGAGCGTCCAGCCCGTTCCCAATCCGACTCGGAGGTCGTCAGTTGAGAAAGCCAGGTCTCTTTGCGCTGCTGCTCATCCTTGCCGCGGGCTCGGCCCTCGGCCTCGCCGCCTGCGGCAGCTCTGGCGGCAAGGAAGGCGGCACGCTGGTCGGCACCTACGCCTCCTTTCCCGCCTATCTCGACCCCGCGCTGTCCTACGAAGTCGAAGGCTGGACGGCGATGTATGACACCTACCTGCCGCTGCTCACCTACGCCCACGCCGACGGCGCGGCCGGCAGCAAGGTCGTTCCCGCCCTGGCCGAGAGCATGCCCAAGATCAGCAACGGCGGCAAGACCTACACGCTCACCCTGCGCAAGGGGCTGAAGTTCTCCAACGGCAAGCCGGTCAAGGCCTCGGATTTCGCCAGCTCGATCGAACGGCTCTTCAAGCTCAACTCGTCCGGCTCGTTCTTCTACGAAAGCATCGTCGGCGCGGAAAAATTCGCCGAAACCAAGAGCGGGCGAATCCCGGGGATTACGACCGACGACAAGACCGGCCGGATCGAGATCGACCTGACCAAGCCGCGCGGCACCTTCACCAACGAGCTGGCGATGCTCTTCGCCGCCGTTCTTCCCTCCGGCACCCCGGTCAAGAACCTGACCGCCGACCCGCCGCCGGCCACCGGCCCGTACGTGATCTCCAAGGTGGAGCCGGGCCGGAGCTGGTCCTACGTCCGCAACCCCTACTGGGCCAAGGCCAACGGGCCGCTGATCGACACCGTGCCCGACGGCCACGTCGACCGGATCGACGTCAAGGTGGTCCGCAACGACTCGACCCAGGTCAACGAAATCGAACGGGGCAAGGCCGACTGGATGCAGACCCCGATCTCCTCCGACCTCTACAACAAAGTCAAGGACAAATACGAAGGGGCCCAGTTCCGGGTCGAGAAGCCGATCAACAACTACTTCTTCTGGATCAACACCGAACGCGCGCCGTTCGACGACGTGAAGGTGCGCCAGGCCGCCAACTACGCGATCGACACCGCGGCGCTGGAACGGATCTACTCCGGCTCGCTGGTGGCGCTGCACCAGGTCCTCCCCGCGGGGATGCCCGGCCACAAGGCCTTCGACCTCTACCCGCACAACCTCGCCAAGGCCAAGCAGCTGATCCGGGAAGCCAACCCGTCGGATCGCAACATCACCGTCTGGGTCGACACCGAAAGCCCCAACAAAGAAGCGGGCGAATACCTCGAAGGCGTGCTCAACGAAATCGGCCTGCACGCGAAGCTGAAGGCGATCAACGCCGACAACTACTACCCGATCATCATGAACCGCTCGACGCCGGACCTCGACATCGGCTGGCTCGCCTTCTACCAGGACTACCCGCACCCCAACGACTTCTTCCAGCCGCTGTTGGCGGGCGAAAGCATCGCCCAGACCGGCAACACCAACCTCTCCAATCTCGACGACCCGAAGATCAACGCGAAGATCGCCAAGCTGGCCGAAGAACCGCTCGGGCCGAAGCAGGAAGCCGAATACGCGGCGCTCGACAGGGAAGTGATGGAACAGGCGCCGATCATCCCCTACGGCACCAACACGGTCTCCACCTTCGTCGACAGCGAAATCGACCTCAGCAAGGTCATCTTCAACCCGACCTTCGGCCAGGACCTGACCAGCTTCCAGTTCAAGTAGGCGCCCGGCGCCGGGGCCAGAATAAGCGCGTGGCCGCCGAGGCAAACGTCGCCGACCCCGCCGACGGAAGCCCCTGGCGCCTCGCCTGGCGGCGGTTGCGGCGCGACCGTGTGGCGCTCGCCTTCGGCGCGCTCTTCCTCGTCATCGTCGTCTTCGTCCTCGCCGCCCCGCTCTGGGCCGGCAACGTCGCCCACACCGGGCCGGACAAGACCCACACGCTGCAGAAGATCGAGGTCGGCGGCGAACAGCGCGAAGTCGTCAACCGCGAAGGCAGGCCGATCGGGCCACAGTGGTTCGAAGCGGGCGGCCGCTTCTTCCTCGGCGCCGACGGGCGGCTCGGCCGCGACGAGATGGTGCGGCTGATGTACGGCGGGCGGATCTCGCTCTTCGTCGGCATCCTCTCCGCCCTGATCACGGTCATCCTGGCGACGCTGCTCGGCCTGATCGCCGGCTACTACCGCGGCTGGCCCGACGCGGTGATCTCGCGGGCGCTGGACGTCATCTGGGCCTTCCCGGTGATGCTGCTGGCGATCGCCCTGGGCGTCTCCCTCGCGGTCGGCGGCCTGACGATCGGCCCGCTCCACCTCTCCGGCGGCTCGATCTGGATCCCGATCCTGGTCATCGGCGGCGTCTCGGTCCCCTACATCGCCCGCCCGCTGCGCGGCCAGGTGCTCTCCCTGCGCGAGAAGGAGTTCGTCGAGGCATCGGTCGCCCAGGGCGCCGGCCCGCTGCGGATCATGTTCGGCGAGCTGCTGCCCAACCTCTCCTCGACGATCATCGTCTTCTTCACCCTGACGATCGCCAACAACATGCTGCTCGAGGCGGCGCTCTCCTTCCTCGGCGTCGGCGTGCAGCCGCCCAACACCTCCTGGGGCACGATGATCGCCGGCGGCTTCGACCTGCTGACCAGCGCACCGCTGCTGACGATCCTCCCCAGCGCGATGATCTTCCTCACGGTCCTCTCGGTCAACGTCTTCGGCGACGGCCTGCGCGACGCGCTCGACCCCAACTCGAAGCTGCGCCTCGAGGCGCACGCCGGCATGGCCGAGCCGGAGGGGACGGCCGTCTGATGGGGCGCTTCGTGCTCCGGCGGCTGGTCGGCATGGTCGCGGTGCTGTTCGCGGTCTCGCTGCTGACCTTCCTGATCTTCAACGTGATCCCCAGCTCCGACCCGGCGCAGCGCATCGCGGGCAAGGCGGCGACGCCGCGCCTGGTCGCCAGCATCAACGAAGAATGGGGCTTCAACGACTCCCTGCCGCAGCAGTACCTGACGATGATGAAGAAGGTCTTCGGCGGCGACCTCGAATCGTATTTCGGCCGCGAAAACGTCGACGAACGGATCATCGAAGGGATTCCGGCGACCTTCTCGCTCTGCGTCGGCGCGGCGGTGATCTGGATGTTCTTCGGGATCCTCTTCGGCTACCTCTCGGCGCTCCGGGCCGGCGGCCTGCTCGACCGGGCGCTGACCGTCTTCGCCATTGCCGGAATCTCGGTGCCGGTCTTCGGGCTCGCCGCGATCTTCCTCATCTACCTCACCTACAAGACCGAAATCCTCCCCTCGGGCGAATACGTCGAATTCGCCGACAGCCCGCTGGAATGGGCGGAACACCTGATCCTGCCCTGGGTCACCCTGGCGATCGTCAACGTCGGCTTCTACAGCCGCGTGCTGCGCTCAAACATGCTCGACGCGATCAACGAGGACTACGTGCGCACGGCGCGGGCGAAGGGCCTGAGCGAGCGACGGGTGATGAGCCGCCACGTCCTGCGCAACTCCCTGGTCCCGATCGTCACCCTCTTCGGCCTCGACTTCGGCGCCCTGCTCGGCGGCGCGATCCTGATCGAAGGCGTCTTCAACATCAACGGGGTCGGCCTCTACGCCTACGAATCGCTGAAAAACCTCGACCTGCCGCCGATCATGGCGATCGTCCTCTTCGGTGCCTTCTTCGTCGTCCTCTTCAACGCCCTGGTCGACATCGCCTACGCCTGGCTCGACCCCCGCGTCCGCCTCGGCACGGAGGCGCGATGACCCAACCGCTGCTCACGGTCGAGGACCTGCGGGTCTCCTTCAACACCCAGGGCGGGGTCGTGCGGGCGGTCGAGGGGGTCTCCTTCGCGCTCGCGCCGGGCGAGGTGCTGGCGATCGTCGGCGAGTCGGGCTCGGGCAAGAGCGTCACCGCGCAGACAATCCTCGGCCTCACCCGCTCGCCCAACGCCGAGATCTCCGGCTCGGCGCGGCTCGGCGAGCAGGAGCTGCTGAGCGCGAGCGAGGCGGAGCTGCGCGAGGTGCGGGGCGCGCGCGTGGCGATGGTCTTCCAGGACCCGATGACCTCCTTCAACCCCGTCTACACGATCGGCTGGCAGATCGCCGAGGCGATCCGGGCGCACGACGGCGCGGTGGACAAGTCCGAGGCGCACGAGCGCGCCGCCCGGCTGCTCGACTCGGTCGGCATTCCCGACGCCGCTCAACGAGTCGACGACTACCCGCACCAGTTCTCGGGCGGGATGCGCCAGCGGGCGATGATCGCGATGGCGCTGGCGCTCGAGCCCGAGATCCTGATCGCCGACGAGCCGACGACGGCGCTCGACGTCACCGTGCAGGCCCAGATCCTCGCCCTGCTCGAGCGGCTCAACCGCGAGCGCGGCCTGGCGACGATCCTGATCACCCACGACCTCGGCGTCGTCGCCGAGGTCGCCGACCGGGTGCTGGTGATGCACGAGGGCCGGATCGTCGAGCGCGGCGAGCTCGACCAGGTCTTCTACGCCCCGGCCGACCCCTACACGCGCAAGCTGCTCGACGCGGTCGTGCGCCTCGACACGGCGCCGCCGCTGCGCGCGCCGCGCGAGGGCGAGCCGCTGCTCGAGGTCACCGACCTGGTCAAGCACTTCCCGGTCAAGCGCGGCCTCCTCTTCGATCGCGAGGTCGACCGGGTGCGGGCCGTGGACGGCGTCAGCCTCAGCCTGCGCCAGGGCGAGACGCTCGGCCTGGTGGGCGAGTCGGGCAGTGGCAAGTCGACCCTCTCGCGCACGATCCTGCAGCTGCTGGCGCCGAGCTCGGGCTCGGTGCGCTTCGAGGGCCGCGAGATCGCCGGCCTCTCGCGGCGCGCGATGCGGCCGCTGCGGCGTGAGATGCAGATGGTCTTCCAGGACCCCTACGCCTCGCTCAACCCGCGCAAGCGGGTCGGCCAGATAGTCGGCGAGCCGCTGCGCGCGCAGGGCGAGGCGAGCGGCGCCGAGCGGCGGCGCGAGGTGCGCGAGGTGCTCAACCGGGTCGGGCTCTCGCCCGAGCACTACGACCGCTTCCCGCACGAGTTCTCCGGCGGCCAGCGACAGCGGATCGGGATCGCCCGGGCGCTGGCGCTGCGGCCGAAGCTGATCGTCGCCGACGAGCCGGTCTCCGCCCTCGACGTCTCGATCCGCGGCCAGATCCTCGAGCTGCTCGCCGAGCTGCAGGCCGAGTTCGGCCTCACCTACATCTTCGTCGCCCACGACATCGGCGTCGTCCGCCACGTCTCGGACCGGATCGCGGTGATGCACCGCGGCAAGATCGTCGAGGAGGGCCGGGCGGACCAGGTCTGCGAGCGCCCGGCCGACGCCTACACCAAGCAGCTGTTGGCGGCGGTGCCGATTCCCGACCCGCGCGAGGCGCGGGCGCGCCGCGAGGCGCTCGGCACGGCCTGAGATCGGGCGGCGAGCCATCTGAAGTCCGGCTCGGCAAACTGTCGGTCAGGTGAACCTGCCGCTCGAGCCACCGATCAAGCCCCAGCTGGCGCTGACCCGCAAAGAGCTGCCCCTCGGCGAGGAGTGGGCCTACGAGCAGAAGCTCGACGGCTTCCGCGCGATCGTCTTCGTCGACGGCGACGACTCCTACGTGCAGTCGCGCGGTGGCAAAAACCTCTCGCGCTACTTCCCCGAGCTGAGCTTCCCGGCCGGGCGCTACGTGCTCGACGGCGAGCTGGTCATCCGCGACGCGGAGGGCAACATCGAGTTCGACGCCCTGCAGAGCCGCATCCACCCGGCCGAGTCGCGGATCACGCTGCTCTCCAAGGAGATCCCGGCAGGGCTGGTCGCCTTCGACCTGCTCGCCGAGGACGACGAGGCGCTGCTGGAGCGGCCCTTCGTCGAGCGCCGGGAGCGGCTGGAGCGGCTGCTCGGCGGCACCCCCGTGGAGACCAGCGAGCTCACCGGCGACACCGAGCGCGCCGAGGAGTGGCTGCGCCGCACCGAGGGCACGATGGCCAAGCAGCTCGACGCCCCCTACATCCCCGGCAAGCGCAAGGGGATGGCCAAGGTCAAGCGCGAGCGCACGATCGACTGCGTGGTGATGGGCTGGCGCCCGGGCAAGGAGGAGGGCACGGTCGGCTCGCTGATCCTCGGCCTCTACGACGGCGGCGAGCTGCGCTCGGTCGGCCACATCTCGGGCTTCAGCCAGGAGACCAAACGCAGCCTGCGCACCCTGCTCGAACCGCTGGAGACCGGCGAGGCCGGCACCGCCGAGCCGAGCCGCTGGTCCGGCGGCCGCGACCTCGAGTGGATCGCCCTGCGCCCCGAGCTGGTGATCGAGATCGGCTACGACCACGCCGCGGCGGGCCGCATCCGCCACGGCGGGCGCTTCCACCGGTTCAGGGACGACAAGGCGCCCGAGGAGTGCCTGTTCTCGGATTTGGACGAGGGCTAGGAAGAGCGGCGATCGTCTTCCGGGCGAACTCTGTCGTCTCGCCTCTCCAGGAAGAGATAGACGCCCATCACAACTGCAAAGGCGCCTAGGGCAAGAAGTTCCACTGCACCTTCGTCGTCATGGAGCAACGCAAAACCGACTGCCAGTACCAAAGCGCCGAACGCTACGCCGATATTCGCGTTCCTAAAGGTTCTTTTCATCTCCTCAGACAAAATGTTTCTCCAGAATATCAATGGCCAAGAGCAACAGCCCCAAACCGCCGCCTGCATAGCTGCTTCCGAGGGCCGCTTCCTCTGACCGCGGGCGAGACCGACCCGAAAGAAAGCTCGCCAACCCGCCCCAATACGAGCAGAAGACTCACAGAGTGTTTTGGGATGGGGTCTCCCTGCCCCTAAGGCAATTCGCCGCTGATCACGTAGCGGAGAACGGAGATGACTTGATCGGGGGTGCGCGCGGTCGCCTGGGCCGCCCGGTCGACCTCCTTGAGCGCGTGGTCGAGGTCCGGGTCGTGGAGGGTGATGATTGGCTTGCCGAGGGCGGCGGCGAAGCCGGCGTCGAAGGCGGCGTTCCATTGGCGGTATTTGTCGCCGAAGCGGACGACGACCACGTCGGCGGCGCGGATCAGGGTCTGGGTGCGGATCGCGTTGACGCCGGCGCCCATGTGGTCGCGCCAGAACGGCGTCGCCTCCGCGCCCAGCGTCCCGGTCCCGGCGTCGTCGGAGGCGGCGTGGTCAGTGACCGGCGCCGAGAACTCCACCGGCAGCCCCGCCTCGCGGGCGCCGGCTTCGATCCGCTCCCGCCAATCCGAGTGAATCTCCCCGGCGAGGTAGACGTTCCATGCCCGCTCCACGCCTCCATCCTAGACCCAGATGTCGCACTTTCTTCCGCTATGCGGCGGGAAGTGCGACATCGCGTGGCGAGGGGCTTGGATGCCGGCCCGGCGCGCTAATGTATTTGACGTGAACGTAAGGAATCGATTGCGGCCTGGGGTTCACGCCGGGCATGAGCACTACAAGTGGTGGGCTCTGTCCTGCACCAGCCTCGGGATGCTGTTGGTGGCGACCAACTCGGGGACGTTGATCATCGCCCTGCCGGACCTCGAGCGGGCACTCGGGACGAGCCTGCTGGAACTGGTCTGGGTGATCCTCGCCTACATGATCTCCTCGACCGTGCTGGTCCTCACCGCCGGTCGCCTCTCCGACCTCTTCGGCCGCAAGACCGCCTTCGTCGGCGCCTTCGTCCTCTTCGCCGCCGCCTCGCTGGGCGCCGGCTTCGCCGCCGA
Organism: uncultured Solirubrobacterales bacterium; assembly: GCA_963774405.1. Taxonomy (GTDB): domain Bacteria; phylum Actinomycetota; class Thermoleophilia; order Solirubrobacterales; family 70-9; genus VRUE01. The sequence continues at coordinate 29,165 of CAVZEV010000005.1, forward strand.
CGGCACGCAGTTGATCCTCTGGCGGATCGTGCAGGGGATCGGCGGCGCCTTCATCTTCGCCAACGGGCCGGCCCTGGTCACCGACGCCTTCCCGCGCGAGCAGCTCGGCCTGGCGATGGGGACCAACACGATGGTCGCCGCGATCGGCCTCGTGCTCGGCCCGGTGCTGGGCGGCGCCCTGGTCGCGATCTCCTGGCACTGGGTCTTCTGGTTCAACGTGCCGCTGGCCCTCGCCGGGGCCGCCTGGGCGGCGCTGATCCTGCGCGAGCTCTCGCGCCGCGACACGATCCGCGGCCTCGACCTCGGCGGCACGCTGACCTTCGTCGTCGGCCTGACCGGGCTCGTCTACGGAATCTCACGCGGCGGCATCTCCGGCTGGGACGACACGCTGGTGATCGCCAGCCTCGCCGTCGCCGTCGTGCTGCTGCCGCTGTTCGTGGAGATCGAGCACCGCGGCAAGGCGCCGATGCTCGACCTCGAGATCTTCCGCAACCGCCTCTTCGCCGCCGCCACCGCCGCTGCCTTCATCAACGGGCTCTCGCGCTTCGCCCTGATGTTCATCTTCGTCTTCTACTACCAGGGGGCGCAGGGGGACGACCCGATCACGGCCGGGATCAAGCTGGCGCCGATGGCGATCGGGATGCTCGTCGCCTCCCCCCTCGCCGGGATCTGGGCCGACCGTCACGGCTCGCGCACGCTGGCGGCGCTGGGCATGCTGGTCACCGCCGCCGGCCTCGCCCTGATGACGACGCTGCAGGCCGGCTCGCCCTACTGGCAGGGGATGGTCTGGCTGGCCTTGGTCGGGATCGGCTCGGGGATGTTCAACTCGCCCAACACGGCGGCGATGATGGGCACGGTGCCGACCGAGCGGCGCGGGATCGCCGCCGGCGCCCGCACGATGCTGCAGAACACCGGCGCGGTGATCTCAATCGCCTTCGTGCTGGCGATCGTCACCAACGCGATCCCCAAGCAGGTCCTCTTCGCGATCTTCTCCGGCCTCGCCTCGGGCCTGAGCAGCGCCCAGCTCGACCCCTTCATCCACAACATGCACACGGCGCTCTGGGTGCTGGCCGCGACCTCGGTGATCGGCGCCGGCGTCTCGCTGTTGCGGCCCCGTCACGACAGCGCCCCAGGCGAGGTGCAACGCGTTGCGGCTCCCACAGGGCCACAAAACGTTGCACCGGTGGTGGAGGCGATCCGCGAGGAGATCGAGGCGACGCCATGAGCGCTTCCGACGCATCGAAGGGCGAGCTGCGGATCGGCGACGTCGCCAGGCTGGCCGGGACGACGCCGCGGACGATCCGCTACTACGAGGAGATCGGCCTCCTCCCCGCCTCCGCCGCCCGCGAGCGCGGCGCCCACCGCACCTACGCCGAGGAGGACGTCGAGCGCCTCGCCGACCTGCTCCGCCTCAAGGACCTGCTCGGCCTCTCGCTCGAGGAGCTGAAGGCTCTGGTCGAGGCCGAGGACGCCCGCGCCGCCCTGCGCCGCGAGTGGGAGACCGGCGTCGATGACCCCGTCCGCCGCCGCCAGATCCTCGACGAGTCCCTCGGCCACATCGGCCGCCAACTGGACCTCGTCCGCCGTCGCAGAGACGAGATCAGCGCCCTCGAATCAGAGCTGCTCTCCAAACGCAAGCGGGTCCACTCACGCCTGCGCGAGCTCACCCTTAGCTCAAGCCGGCAAGAGCGTCGGTAGCTCCTCCCAAAACGCTCGGCGGGAGCCTCGCTGGAGTGTTTTGGGAGGAGCCACCGACGCTCTCCCAGGCTCCAGAGGCGGATGGGACGGCAGAGAAGGGTCGTAGCGGTCTTCAGAAACACTCAAGCGAGGCTCCCGCCGAGCGTTTCTGAAGACCGCTACGACCCTCCCCCCGCCCCTTGCTCCTCAAAGTGCTTGGAAAGCATCGTCACCTGCCCCTGGTAGTTCGAGCCCAGGCCTGGCCATAGAGTCGCTCTGCAGGAGCACTGGTGCGCTCAAGGGCCAGCTTGCAGACGGGCTGGCGGTGCTCGACCATGAAGGAGACATCGCGGGCGCGGACCTCGAGGGCAGCGCGGCTGCCGTAGCGGTCGCCGGACGGGTCGTAGCCGAAGCCGGGGTCGAAGAAGCCGGCGTAGTGGGTGCGCAGCTCGCCCGCGGTCGGGTCGTAGGCCATCATCTCGGCGGCGATCTGGGGCGGGATGCAGACGCCCTCGGCGGAGAGCAGCAGGTAGAAGATCTCCGGCTCGAGCACGATCTTCGAGCCGGCCTCGGGGAAGACCGGGGCCCAGTAGTCGGTCCAGCGGTAGGCGCGGATCCGCGAGAGGTCGATCGGCAGGCTGTTCTTCTTCGCCCGGTATCCGACGATGCGATCGCTCGGCCCGGAGAGGTCGACGCTGAGGAAGAGCCCGTCGGCCAGCGCCAGCTCGGACTCGCGCAGGGCGTGGGAGTCGAGGTAGAGCAGCGGGAACTCGTCTTGCAGCGCGCGGATCTCCTCGTCGGCGAGACGCACGTCGCCGCGGGCGAGGCGCAGCTGGTTGAGCGAGAGCCCGGTCTTGACCTGGATCGCGAAGGAGCGCGGCACGATCTCGAGGTAGAGCCGGCCGCGGTAGCCGGCGCGGATCTCGTCGAAGCGGTGGTGGCGGTCGGTGAGCACGCGGGTGAAGACGTCCAGCCGCCCGGTCGAGCTCTTCGGGTTGGCCTTGGCGCGCACGTCCTCGGGCAGCGCCAGCTCCTCGATCAGCGGCACCAGGTAGGGACGGTCGCGCTCGAGCACGGCCCCGTCGCGCAGGTCGATCCGCTGGAAGGCGAGCCCCTCGATCTTCTCCTCGACGGTCGAGTCGACGTCGGGCAGGAAGGAGCAGCGCAGCGCCCAGGCGTGGTCGCCGAGCCGCAGGTCGATGCTGGCCGGCTGGATCGCCTCGGGCCGTATCCGGTAGTCGCCGGAGCTGACCCAGTCGGCGGTGATCGCCTCTTCCAGGGCCTGCGAGGGCAGCACGCCGTCAACCGCCGAGGCAGTCGCCCCACCCGGCGCGTTCGCCGCCGCTGCCGCCGCCTCACTCATCGCCCGAGATTATCCGCCGTACGTCGGTCCTTCTGCCACAGGTAGACGCAAACTCCGCGATTCCCTGGAGGGCGTTACTCGTCGAGGCCCGGAATTGGCTCGCGTGGCAACTCGCCGTGGACCTCAGCGAGTTCTTCGAGATCGTTGCGGTCGCGCGGCCGACCTGCCAAGCGCTTGAAGCCGACGATGCTGGACAGGCTGGCGATGAAGAACTCGCCACTGCCAAAGTCAGCCGGCATCGCTCGCTCGGCAACCGTCTCGAAGTCAAGTGGCGGCAGGCCGCCTCGCATCACGTCGATCACACCGGCCGACGTCGTTGCGCGCAGATGGGTCTGGCCGCTCAGATGCTCATCCCGCAACGGTTCCGAGTCCCGGTAGCGGACACCATTCAGCGCACGCAGGGCCGCCAGCACACGGCGGTCGTTGTCCGCGTCGTCAGGAACGAGGAAATCGATGTCTTCGGTCGCGCGGACATAGCGATTGGCAATAACAGCGAAGCCACCGACGACGACAAAGCGAGCCCCGGCCTCGGCCATCGCCCCAACCGCGACGTCGAGCTCAGGATCGAGAGCGCCCACCGGCCCGCTCCACAGCTCGCAGCAGGCCACTCGCCTGCGCCGACAAGTGCTGGCCACGGCGCAGCAACTCCGCGATTGGAGTCTCCGGCGGCGGCGTCAGCGCTTTCCGCTTCTCTGCGTTGAGCGCGGCCCACTCGGCCTCATGGCCTGGCTCCAAGAGCGTTCTGCGCGGGGAGGAAGACATAGGGCAATGGTACGCCGACGACGAGCGGCGCGGCGAGGAGCACACTGTTTTGCAGGCCTACCGGGCTGCGATCACACGCCGCGCCTCGGCGGTGCCGAGGTAGGGCGTCAGGGCAAACTCCGCGATCTCCGGCAGTAAGCCCGGCATCGTCTTGGTTTCACCGGCGAGGACGCGGCGGGCGAGCAGCGAGGCGATGCCGCCGATCACGGCCTCGTCGGTGGCCTGCGGTGGCCGCGAGCCGCCCTCCGGCGCCGGCGCCCCGTCGGTCAGGTAGGGCACGAAGCTCTGCAGGGCGACCTGGTAGCGGTCATAGACGCCGCGCCCGGCGCGCAGGCCCTCGACCAGGACCAGCTGCGTCTGCGCCGTCTCAGCGGCGAACAGATCGAGCAGCGCGGTCAGCGCCGCCAGCACTCCCGTCGCCCAGTCCTCGCGCTCGGCGCAGGCGGCCAGCACCACGGTCCGGATCCGCTCCACCGCGTCGTCGTAGGCAGCGACGAAGCAGGCGTCCTTGCTCTCGAACTGTTTGTAGAAGTCGGACTTCGAGACCCCGGCGCGCTTGCCGATCGCCGAAACCGTGGTCCGTTCGTAGCCTTTCTCCTCCAGGCACTCGGCCAGCGCGGCAAGCAGCCGCTCGCGCTGATTCTGCGCGACGAACTCGCGGGGCAGACCGTGACGGCCGCGGGGCAGACGTTCCACGGCGCGAGAGTCTTTCAGGGAATGCAGTCGTTCCGAATGAACGACCGACTCTCCAGCCCCCTCATTCCTTCACACCACACGCCTTTTCCACCTTCGCCGAGATCGACAGCCCTTCCCCGAAGGCAAAGGAGGCCAGCGCCAGCGGGAAGACGGTCCGCGGAGAGCCCTTGGGAGCAGGGCACCCCGCGTTGAAGTAGGAGAGCTGCCTCCCCTTGAAGCGGTATTTGCGCTTCAAGGTCAGCTTGATCCGATCGACGTAGCCCCAGTCCCCCAGGGCCTGGGGCAAGGACGCGGTGAGCCTGGTGCCGTAGGCGCCGTGACGGGTCTTCTGAATCGAGAAGGGGATGACGAAGGAAGAGAAGAAGGGGTTGGCGGTGAAGATGTGGGTGAAGATCACCGGCGCTCCCTTCTGTCTTCCGTTGAAGATCAAGAGCCTCCCGTGGGTCGGGTAGGCGCCCTGGTCGGGCAAGACGATGTGGGCCCAGAACTGGCCCGAGCCGATCAGGGCGTCGCCGCAGCTTTGCAGCGCCCTCTCGGTCGAGGCGGGCTGGATGCGCCGCAGCGGGCAGGTCGGCAGGCCCTTGGACTGCAAGAGGCCGTGCTTGTTGACTTCCACGGTCATCTGCTTGAGCTGCGGGGGGATGCCGCCGTGGGGTTCGGAGAGATGGCCCGAGACGAAGACGGCGATCGGGGCGGTTCCCCTCCTTGGCAGCTTGTAGGGGAGGATCTGGGAGAGGACGGTGATGCGGACGTTGCCTTCCTGGATCACCGAGGCGTGCGCGAGGCTCGCGCACGCCAGGACCGCCACCGCGGCGGTGAGGGCCCCCGCCCGTCTGCTCATCCCTAGCGCGCCCTGTGGGAGGAGCGCTTGTGCTTGTGGGCCTTCTTCTTGCAGCCCAGGGGCCTAAGCACCGGCCTGGAGTCCGACTCCTTGCCGTTGTGGCCGGTGAAGTTGGCTTCGACGCGGTGGGTGCCCTTGCAGAGGTTGGTGCTGTTTTCAAAGAGCCCCTTCTTGCCGCCGTAGAGCGCGATGCGAACGGCGGAGACCGGGGCGTCTGGAGTGGCTTCGAAGGTGGTGCGCAGGCGTCCCTTGACCGAGTCGACCTTGCCGTCCAAGACGACGTCGATCTCGCCGTTGTGAAGCGAGGCGACCACGTCGGGGAGCTGGTGTTCTGAGGGCCTGAGGAAGACCGGGCCTTCCAGGGGCGAGGAGAGGATCGGGGTCACCGCCTTGGCGTAGCCGTAGATCGATCCCTTCGGGCACATTTCGCCGGGGTGGACACCCTGCTTGAACTGCACCCTGGTGCAGATCGTCTTGAAGTGGGCGTTGGCGATGAACTCCGAGGAGGGCAGGGTCACTTCGGTGCGCTTGATCCCCGCTTCGCCGAAGCCATGCATCTTCAGGTTGGCCCTGAGTGCGGGGTAGGCGCCTCGCCTGGTGCCTCCCTTGAGCTTCAGCGAGAGCTTGGGCTTGAAGGGGAGCAGGGCGCAGTTGACCGCCTGGAAGGGGCTCGAGACCGTGATCGGGCGGTCGTCTGCTTCAGAGGCGAAGTCAAGGCCCGATCCCAAGACCGTCGAGGCGGTCGAGGTCAGCTTGCAGCCCGTCGGGTTGAGGGTGAATTCGGGGCGGTCGATGTGCACGCCGATGTCGCGGGCGTGCACGGGGATGCCGGCGACGATGTGCGGGATCGGGTCCGAGCCGGTCGCATCGACGAAGACTTCGCCTGTTTCGGGTTCGACTTTGAGCGCCTCCCTGACGACCACGGTGCCGAGGTCGAAGGGGCCGACCACGGCGGGGACCACCGCCACGACGCTGAGCGCCGAGCCGTTGTAGGGGCCGGCGAGGTAGACAGAGCCGTTGACATAGGTGAGGGTGGTGCCGACCCCGACGCCCACTTCGGTCGAGCCGATCCGCGAGGCGGCCGGGCAGGAGGGGGAGGCGAGCTCGGCCCCTCCGGCTCCCGCCACCCGTTCGCGCGAGCGGGCCTGGGCGATGCCGGCCTCCGGGCAGAAGGGCACCCCGGCCAGCTTCGCCACCACTCCCGGCGGCAGCTTGATCGAGAAGTGGGTGATCTCCTGTTCTTCGTCGGTCCTGGTCAGGTCGAGGTAGAAGGGGGAGAACTTGCCGGCTCCGGCGCTGATGCTCCCGGCCAGGAGGCCCGGTTTGAACGGCGGCAGGCCGCCCGAGGGGCAGGCGCCGCCGTTGGCGCCGTGGGTGATCTGGGTGGAGGCGATCCGCTCGGTCGGGGTGTCGGGTGCCGAGAAGGGATAGAGCTCGGTCACCGTCTGGTATTCCCCGCAGGACTGCGGGGTGACCAGCGGTGCCCTGGCGCCTTCGCGGAAGTGCAGCTTGAAGTCCGAGAAGGGCAAGGGCGGCAGGTCTTCGAAGGTCGAGGTGATCTGCCCTGTCGATTGGTCGAAGGTGACCTTGCCCGCCTGCTTTACGAACAGGCCTCGTTCGGGCGCCCTCGCGATCAGATACAGCGCCCCCAGGGTGCCGAACTGGTTGGCGTATGGGGAGGCCAGATACAAGGAGCCTTCCAGCGGTTCGTCGGTCAGCGGGCTGTGGACGATCACCGAGCCGATCTTCGAGCCTTCCGGGCAGCCCTGCCCTGCTGTGGTTTCCAGCCGCTCGGCTTCGTATTGCGCTGTGGAGCAGGTGCCGATCCCTTCGGCCAGGGAGGGGTTGATGCTCATCCCCTTGGGCAGTGAGACGACCACTTTCCTGGGCTCGGTTTCCGCTGTCGCGCCTCCCGAGGTCAGGCCCTGGTTGGGCAGGTCGATCTCGTAGTCGAGGCCGGAGGGATTCGATGCCAGCTTGCTGGTCGCCTGCGAGGCGACCTTGGGTGAGAAGGGGACCGCGCCGCAGCCGGTCAGGGGAGCGGGGTCGCCGCTGGGGTAGCGGGTTTCGGGTTCTGCGGTGAGGAAGTTCTCCGGTTCGAGGTTGGAGGTGACGGAGACCCGCACCTTCATCGGTTCCCCGCAGCTGGCGGGCAGGGTGACGAAGGGGGTTTCGGGCTCGCCCGATTTCTCTCCCCCATAGATCCCGCGCAGGGGATCGTGGCCGGGATCGGCCGGCACTCCCCACAGTTCGACCGTGATCGAGCTGGCTTCGATCGGGATCCGCGTCGCGGCGCGAATCCGGTAGCCGTCGTTGCTCAGCACCGATGCCCGCGGCATCCCGCCGAAGCTACCGGCATTGAAGCCGAGTTCGGCGGCGGCGCCGGGGCTCGGCGAGACGTTGTAGAGGGGGGGGATGACGTCGCCCAAGCCGGGCACGATCGCTCGCGCGATGCCGACCTGCGTCCCCGAAGAGCAGCTCGGGGCGCTGGCCCCTTCGAAGCTCTGGCGCGAGCAGCGCGGCGTCGCAAAGGGGTTGCCGACCCAGCCGGGCGGGAAGTCGATGACCAGGGTGCGCATCTGCCCGCCTTCGGTGTGGCCCTGTTCGTCCTGGTTCAGTTCGAAGTGGACCTTGAACAGGTAGGGGTGGGTGGAGGCGAGGGTGTCGGGAGTGCCGTCGGCGTTCTCGGCCGTGACGCTGAGCGAGCCGGGCTTGAAGCCGAAGTCGGCCTGGGCGGCGGCGGGGAGGGCCAGCAGCGCGATCGCCAGCAGTAGGGCTGTGGTCAAACGCCTCATCACTTATTCCCCCGATCGTGGTTGGTTCGCCCTCGGCGGCCGTGGCCGCGGTGGTGCTTTGCCTTCTTTGCTTTCTTCTTGTGCGCGTGGCGCTTGACGCAGCGCCCGTGCGAGCGCTTCCTGCCCTTGGCGCAACGCCCGGGCTTCTTTGACCCGCCTTCCTCGACGTTTCCTTCACCCGCCGGGGCGGAGGTCGCCGGGGTCGGGTGGTTGGGAACGGCCGGTGGCGGCTGGCAGGCTTCGCCCTGGCATTCGCCGCGCTGAGTTTCGGTTTCGGCGGCGATGCCGCCGCCGATGCGGGCGTCATAGAGGTCCATCAGTTCGTCGGTGTCCTTGCCCACCAAGCGGTCGCGGGTGGTGAAGAAGACGTTGTTGCCGTCTTCGTCCATCGCCACGAAGTTGGAGTCCACCGATTCGCGCCCGGCGCTGATCAGGGCCACGCAGCCGCCTTCTCCTTCGCAACTGCCGAGACCCTGGGGCTCGAACTCATAGACGTCTTCGACGCCTTCGTTGGTGTCGAGCGGGCTGAGCGAGTCCCCTGTGTCGAAAAGGAGGCGTCCCGAGTCGGTCAGGTAGCGGGGCTGGGCGAACATTCCCCCGCCGTTGATCAGCGGCAGATAGCTGCGCCACAGGGGCGTGGCGCCGCTGGGGTTGCACGAGGCGCAGGCCAGCCGGTCGGTGGTCGAGTCATAGAGGAACACCTCCTGACACGGCCCCGGTTCGATGATCCCAGCCGGCTGGTTGCCGTTGCAGGGACCGACATTGTCATAGCCGGTCAGCCTCCCCGCCGACTGGAACGCGACGAACCTCCCGTTGGGACTTGCCTCAGCGGTGCGATTGGCCGGGGAGGCTTCCCAGTCGCTCGAATCGGGATGCTGTCCGCTGGTCGTCAACCGGCCCACAAACCGCCCGCTTCCTCCCTGCTGCCAGGCGTAGAGGTTGCTGGCCCCGTCTTCGGCGACTTCGCCTTCGCCGTTGGGAACTTCGTCGAGCACTTTGGTGTCGACGAAGTAGACGTGGGAAAGGTCGTCGGCCTGGCCGATCGTGCCAACGAAGCCGCCTTCGCCGTTGGTCAGGTCGACCGTCGCTTCGCTGCCTTCGGTGTAGTGGAGGTGCCCGTTGGCGAGCAGCACCGCCGAGCCGTCTTTTGCGGCGACGAGGAATTTGCCGGGGTCGGGAACCCCTTCGGTCGCGATCACCCTGGTGCTCTGGCCGGCTTCGCGCACATAGACCTGGCCTTTGTCGTCTGACCAGAAGGCCCGGCTGCCGTCTTCGGAGATCGGGTTGGCGCTCGGGGTGGCAAAGCCTGCGCCTGCTTTGGCTTCGCCGTTGCCCGGCTTGACGTTTACCAGCGCCAGGTTGCCTTCGTGCCATTCGTAGAGGTTCGGTTTCGATTTGCCGCCGTCGGCGGACGCCGGGGCGAATTCGGTTGCTTCGGTGAGCGCGTCGTTGGCAGCGAAGAAGACTCGGCTCTGGTCGGCGGAGGCGCCGGCGTAGGAGATCTGGAACTGGTTGGCTTTGCGGTGCGGCGGTTCGGATGTGATCAGCGGCGTCAGTTCCGGCGAGCCGTCGGTCGGCTGGGTGTAGAGGTTGGCGTAGCCGGGCGGGGCGCTTGGTGCGAGCACCGCGCCTTCCTTTTGTTCGAGAATCCCCTGGCCGAGCTGGGGCTCGAAGCCAAGGTAGCGGCCGCTGAACAGGTCGGGGGTGAAGCTCGTCGTCTGCCAGCCGGTGCTCGCGTCCCGGCGGGCGACGTACTCGTTTCCGGCTGTCGTGCCCCCCGCGCCGAAGGCAGACCCCTCATAGGCCACGGCTTCGCCGTCGAGGCTTGCCAGCATCGCAAACCGGGTCTTGAACGCGCCCGGCTTGCAACTAATGCAACTGCCACTGGCCTCTTGGCTGGCCCTCCCACTGTCCGCCGGCCACACCTGTCCGCCGTTCTTCATCGCCGGGCTGACCATCTCCCAGGCGCGACCGTCGGGCAGTGTCGGGATCGTCGCCGAGTAGGTGGCGAAGGCGAAGGCATCGCCTTCGTCGACACACGGTTCTTCGACCAGTTCGATGCACTGGCTCTGCACGACCGCCCGGAAGCGATAGGGGGTTTCGGGCATGAGCGGCCCGAGTGCGGCGCAGACCTTCTGCACTCCACCGACGCCTTCGACGTACCCGCCACCAAGGGGTGCTTCTTTAGCAGCGGCGAAGCTTTCGCCGCTTTCCTGGTATTCGGCCTCGCTCTCGTACTGGAAGGCGTAGTGGGTTCGGTAACCGTTGGGGCTGACCGAGGCGCAGGCGACGGCGCTGGTCGCGGTCACGTGGCCGATCGACTGGGATTCGATCACCGGCGGCAGCTGACGGGGGTGGGCGAGGACGTAGCCGAGGGCGCTGTTGTTATTCCCTGAATTTTCACGTTCCACGTTCGCGCCCGGAGACGCCGCATAGAGCGCTCCGTCGCGCCTGGTTTCTCCGGTTTCCCGGGTCGGGTCGACCGCCAGCGCGTAGACGTATTCGGGTTCGGGGGAGAGAGCCAGCGCTTCCCCGCCTGCCCCTTCGACCTTGAATTCGTGCGTGGTTTCGTCGCAGGGGCCAAATCGCCGGATCCGCGAGGGGAACTTTTCGGTGAAGTAGAACGGTTCGCCCGTTTCGGGATCGATCGTCATCGCCAGCACGCCGCCCGCGATGACCTTGGTGCTGCAGCGCGGTGCCTGGGCCAGGGTCGGGTAGGCGCCGGGCGTTTCGGCGGCAAGCTCCCTGATCGCGTTGGTGCCGCCGAACGAGGCGACGTAGAGGTTGCCCGCCTCGTCGAAGACCGGCGCCTGGGGCGCTTCCCCTTCGGAAGTGCCAGCTACTTCTCCAGCGTATTCGTAGTCTTCGTAGTCGCCTTCGTGGGGGCGGAAGACCATCAGGCGCCGGTAGAAGGTTTCGCCGGAGCCGGTTCCGTCGAAGACGTAGACCTCGCCCGCCCCGTTCACGCCTACGATATCCGACGCAAACGGGGCTTCGTGCACCTTGCCTGGGCTTTCGGCAACCGTTTGGCCGCTCGCCGCCCGTTCGCCGAAGCGGGTGATCTCTTCGCCGGCGTCGGCGTTGTAGACGACGACCATCTTTGCGTTGGGTATTTCTCCGCCGCCCGGTTTGTAGCGGAGCGAGCCGCCGTAGACATAGACGTAGCCTGTGCTCTGGTCGACGTCGAGGCCGACCTTCGAACCTTCTCCCCCCGTCGGGCGGGTCGGGCAAGGTTGTTCGGCAACCTGTTTACCTTCCACTTCTTCGGTGCCGAGCAGCGGGCCGCAGCGTTCGAATGTTTCTTCCGGGTCGACCACGTTCCAACCCTCGACGAATTCCATCCCGCCACCGGCCTTGGGCTCATACATCGCGACCCGGTCGTTCCCTAGCCTTTCCGTCACCGCATACACCGTCCCCTTCGGTACCCCGCCGGCGCCGGTGCGGTTGACCGCCATCGCGCCGGCGCCGCCGAGCTGAACTTCTTCGGGGAAGAGGTAGTGATTTTCTTCATCTTTTTCCGTGGCGCCTGCGGCGGTGCCGCCGAAGATGCCGTTGGGGGAGGGCAGCTGTTCGTAGGCGGCCTGGGCGGACGCCGAGAGCCAGAGAGCACCGGCCAAAGCGATGGCCGTTGCTCCGGGGAGGAACCTCAGGAGATTTCTGAGGCCGTGGGTCATATGTGTGCTTGACATGTGAGTTCTCCTGGCTCTCGGCGTCAGCGGCCCGGCAGGCCGCTAGGCCTCGACCGAGACGTTGCGGCCCTGGCCCGCTATGTGGAGCGAGTAGTGACCTGATCGCAGCCCGTTGAGCACGTGCTGCAGGCGGGCGGCGCTGGTCTTGCCGTGGCTTAGCGTGCGCCCGGCGCGGTGAAGGCTCCAGCGCAGGCGGCGAGAGCTGGAGGAGCCCTTCTGCTTGACCGTGCACTTGACCTTCTTGCCCTTGACCTTGCAGGTGACCTTGACCTTGCCTGCGGGCCCCGCGGCCCGGCGGGGCCCTGGGCGCCTGCCGGGCCGGCCGGGCCGGGGGCGCCGGCATTGCCGTTGGCCCCTGCCGGGCCCGCCGGGCCCTGCGGGCCGGTGGCGCCGGCAGCGCCGGTGGCTCCCTGCGGGCCCTGGACGCCGTTCTTGAGGAAGACGGCGGTGACTTCGGTTTCTCCCCCAATCGTCACTTCGCAGGTCGTCGCGCCCGTGTGCCTGCAGCCGATCCAGCCGGCGAAGACCGCGCCGGAGTTGGGATGAGCTTCAAGCGTCACCGCGGTGCCGTTGGCAAAGGGCGCCGAGCAGATGGCGCCGCAGTTGATCGCGTTGTTGGGCGAGGTGCTGGTGACGCTACCTTCGCCTGAGCCGCCGAGGAAGACTTGCAGGCCGGGGGCGATGAACCTGACGTTCAGGACGCTGTCTTCTTCGAGCGTGAATTCACAGGGGGAGGCCGAGCAAGCCGAAGCGGAGTTGGTGCCGGTGAGCGGGCCGGCTTCAGAGCCCGAATCGGGGACCGAGACGACCTTGACTTCGCTTCCCTTGGGAGCGGAGGCAGGGCAGGTTTCCAGGCCGCCGCCATCGATTTCGCATTCGACCGTGCCGGTGCCGGCGCCGCTGGTGTTGACGGTCAGCGTCGGTTCGAGGGAGAATTCGGCGGTGACTTCCCATTCGATTTCTTCGTTTTCTTCTTCGTTATAAAGCCAGCACTGGTGAGTGACACCGGTCGGACAGTAATAAGTTGACGGGTAACCGTTTTCGATCGTCCAGCCGCTGAATTCGGACCCTGGGGCGGCAGACTGTTCGAGCCGCTCAGCGAAGTATCCTTCTTCTTCTTCGGGTTCTTCGGGCGTGTTTTCGCAGACACCCGAAGTAACCGAGCCGTTATAGGAGCATTCGATCCTTGGAGTCCCTCGATAGCCGTCGAGGTCCACGCTCTTGACTTCGCCGCTGCCGTTGCCGGTAATTTCGACCGCGACGTGCGGCGTTTCGGCAAACGCCTGAGCCGCCGGAACAAGCGCGAACGCCGCCGCGACGGCGAGCAGGATTGCAAAGCGGATGCGTAGCGTCGAGAACATCTAGATCTCTCTCCTTGTCCCGTGAGCCCCTCTGCCCGCCGCTTCCCTTAGCGGCTTCCTCGAGGCTCGGTTATGTCCCTGTACCGGCCCGCTCTGACCGCGGGCTCTGGTGGGAGCATAAAAGAAACGTTTTACGAATGCAAGGGCAAGTTTTTGAAATGAATGAATTGGGTTTTAAATCGCCTTCCGATCCGCGTTCCTCCGGGCTTGGTAGCAGTTCTGCTACCCTGGCCGCCATGCCCTCCGTGCCCCAGAAAGAGCTGCGCAATCGCGTTGGCGAGGTGCTGCGCCGGGCGGAGTCCGGGGAGGAGATAACGATCACCGTCTCCGGCAGGCCGGTTGCCCAGCTGGGCCCGGCTCGCACTCGTCAGTGGGTCCCAGCCGCTCAGCTGACCGACCTCTGGCGAGCTCCTGCAGACCCGACCCTCGACAAGGATCTCGAGGCGTTGGGGGGCGAGCTCGCGGATCCGTGGGCTTCGGATGGATAGCCCTTGGCCGTCCTGCTCGATACCTCCGTCCTGATCGCCGCCGAGGAGGGGCCCGATGAGGAGGCCGCGATCAGCGTCGTCTCGCTGACCGAGCTGCACTTCGGCGTCCTGGTCGCCCCGGACGACGACGCTCGCGCACACCGGATGCGCCGCCTCGCCATCGTCGAGGACCGCTTCGACGCCCTCCCCTTCAACGCGGAGGAGGCGCGCGAGTGCGGCCGGCTGCACGCGGCGGTGGCGCAGCGAGGAGGCCAACCGCGTCGCCGCGCCCTCGACCTCGCCATCGCCGCAACGGCCAACGTCCACGGCGTACCCCTGCTGACCCGCAACGCCAAGGACTTCAAGATCATCGATGGACCTCGTCGACGTCCGGACGCTTTAGCGGCCGTGATTGCCCGGCTCTAGATTCGCTCCTGAAGCCAGCGCGACAAGAACGGATCGACGATGTCGACGTCGCGCCCGGCCGTCCTGACGTGGCCCTCGCCCTCGAGGACATCGCGCGCCTGCTGCGCGGTGCTCTTGCCAAGCCCCATCGCTTCGAGTGCCGCGCGGGAGAGCAATTTGTCCTCGCCCTCCGCGACGACGCCAAGCACCTGGCGCTGCGCACGAGTCAACCCCGACCACAGTTGCTCCAACTCGCCACGGGCGGCGCGGATCGCCTCGGCCTCCGCGGCGCCCACCCCTGCTTGATCCAGGCGCGGCTGTTCCCAGAGAAAGTGGGCGACCATCGCGGCTCGTTGCGGATGTCCACCGGCCCCCGCGGCAAGCGCATTGGCCGGCTCGGCCGGCATCGGCCTGCCGCCAGCCTCAAAGCGCTGTCGGACCCAACTCGCGATCGCGTCGGTGGCGAGTGGGGCCAGGGTGACCTCGCGAGCCTGCCCGAAAAGCGGGCGATTGCGATCCTCGAACAGTGCCCGCAGGAGCGAGGCCTGACTGCCCGCGTAGCAGTAGGAGGCAACGCCCGCGTGATGCTGAAGGTGGCTTCGCACCGACGCAGACGATCCACCGCCGGGCTCGCAGCTCGGCAGCAAGCGCCCCGATCAGCGTCGTCTTGCCGCCGGACACGCTGGCGCTGGACTAGGGTTATGATTCAATGTGTAAAAAGGATAAGAATCCTGGTGAACTATGGATAGCATTACTCGCCCCTCCTACCGCTCCCGACTTGTCGACCGAACCCTCGACGAGCTGCTCGCGCAGCTGCCGGGGCTGATGGTCATCGGCGCGAGGACGATCGGCAAGACGACAACCTGCGCGCGGCGCGCGGCGACAGTCGTCAGGCTGGAACGGGAGGCTGAGGCGAGCGCCTTCGAGGGCGATCCGGACGCAGCCTTGCGCACGCTTCCGGAGCCCGTCTTGCTCGACGAGTGGCAGACGGTCCCAGGGGTGCTCGGCGCCGTCCGCCGGGCGGTTGACGACGAACCGCGCCCGGCCCGCTTCCTGCTCACCGGCTCGGCCCGGGCGACGCTCGAAGGCGAGATCTGGCCCGCCACCGGAAGGCTGGTGCGCGTACCGATGTACCCGATGTCGATGCGCGAGCTGACCGGGAAGGTCGATGGCCCGACGATCTTCGACCGACTCGCGGCGGGCGAGGAGCTGCGTGCCGCGAGCGATCCGCCGGACCTGCGCGGCTACGTCGAGCTGGCGCTGCGCAGCGGCTTCCCCGAGCCGGCGCTGAAGCTGAGCGGAGAGCCGCGCCGGGCCTGGCTGGAGAGCTTCGTCGAGAACCTCCTCGCCCACGACGTCGAGCAGCTGGAAACCTCGAGCACGAGGCGACGGGACACGCGACTGCTGCGCCGCTATTTCGATGCCTACGCGCTCAACTCCGCCGGCATTGCCGACCACCGCACGATCTACCAAGCCGCGGGAATCAACAAAGTGACCGCGAGCGCCTACGAGGGGCTGCTGGAGGGACTGCTGGTCGCCGAGCGGATTCCCGCCTGGGCCTCCAACCGGCTCAAGCGGCTCGCCCGGAAGCCAAAGCGCTACATGGTCGATCCTGCCCTCGCCACCGCCGCGCTTCGAATCGACGAGGCGGGTGTACTGCGCGACGGGGCCTTGCTTGGCCGCATCCTCGACGCTTTCGTCGTCGCCCAGTTGCGCCCGGAGCTGTTCCCGTCGAAGACACGCCCGCGGCTCCACCACCTGCGCACCGCCGAGGGAAGGCACGAGATCGACATCCTCGCCGAGCTGGCGGGCGAGCGGCTGATCGCGATCGAGGTCAAGGCCGGAGGCGCGGTCACCCGCACCGACGCTCGCCACCTCGCCTGGCTCAGGGACGAGGTGGGCGAGCGCTTCCTCGCCGGTCTCGTCCTTCACACCGGGCCCCGGCTCTTCGAGCTCGACGAGCGGATCGTCGCCGCGCCAATCGCGGCCCTCTGGGGGTAGGCCGACTGCTGGGCGGCGCCGAGCACGTCACGTTTCATTCGGTAATAGAGGGGGTCTTTCTAGCATTCTATTGCTAATTTATCCCCCACAATGCTGAGCGATCTTCAGATCTTTCGCTTCAATCCGTGGTGGAAAACGCCGGGATGGGAGGCTGAAGACCCCCACCTCCGGCGTCTGGAGGCAGGCCCCTTGCGCCTTCCCGCCCCCCAGGTCGACGCGATCGACCTTGGCCCCGCCGCGGTTCACGTCCTGCGCGGGCCGCGTCAGGTCGGCAAGTCCACCGACCTGAAGCTGCTGGTTCGCCGCGCGCTCCGCAGCGGCATGGAGCCCGGCAACATCGTCTACCTCGCCCTCGACGTGCTGGAGGGTCAATCGCTGTCCGCCCTGGTCGAATCCGTCCACCGCGCCCTCGAGTTGGCCGGCGGGGATGGGCCGCGGCTCGTCCTCCTCGACGAGGTGACGGCGGCGGGGCGCTGGCAAACCGCGGTGAAGGCGCTCTGGGACGAAGGCCGGATCGACCGCGATGTCGTCGTCTGCACGGGGTCCTCGGCAATCGACCTCGCCGAGGGGGCGGCCGAGCGCCTGCCGGGACGGCGCGGGGCCGGGCGGGATTTCCTCGTCATGCCCCAGAACTTCGCATCCTTCGCCCGCGCCCTGGACGGCACATGCCCCCCCGGCCTTGGCCTGACTGTCGGCGAGCTCCTCAGCGCCGATGGCCGCGAGGCGTTGCGCGAGGCGCGTATGCACCTGCCCACCCTGCAGCGCGCGCTCGAGCGCTACCTGAGATTCGGCGGCCTGCCGGCGGCCGTGGCCGAGGCCGCAAGCGGTCGAACCGAGCCGAGCGAGGGAGTGCAATCGATTCTCTGGGACTCGATCGTCAAGGAGGTTCAGCGGCGCGGCGCCTCCGTCCCCGCCGTCCAGGCCCTGTTCGAGCGAGTGATGCGCTCGCTGGGCTCCAAGGTGAGCTGGTCGAGAATGGCGCGTGAGATGGCGGTGCCGCTGAGCGCCAGGCGACAAGGCACTGGTGGTAAGGCCGACCCCCGAACCCTGCAGAGCTATATCGAGTTCCTCGCGATCAACTACTTCGCGCTCGTTCTGTACTTCTGGAAGCCGGATTCCGGCAGTGGCGAGCTGGCCAAGGACAAGAAGGTGTACTTCGGCGACCCGCTGCTGCACACGATTACCGCCGAGCGGGTGGGCCTGCCACGGGCCCCTCACGCGGACGTCGAGAACGCTGTAGCGCTGGCGCTCTACCGTCGCTACGAGCCCGCGGAACGGAGCGCCGAGAACATGGTCGCGCCCGAGCGGCTGCACGTCTGGGGCACGCGCAGTGGCGGGGAGATCGATTTCGTCTGCGGACCGCGCGACGCCATCGAGGCCGTCGAGGTTGCCGATTGGGAGCGGCTCAACCGCCAAAAGGCCACCGCCCCGGCCCGCGCCCTCCCGGGGCGACCGGCCGTCGTCGCCAGCCGCGACGAGCTCGAGTTCGGCCGCGCCTCGAACCTCGTCCCCGCGGCCCTCCTCCTCTGGTCCCTCACCGATTGAACGTGTCGGTGCTGCGCAGCGGCTGCATCGAACCGGCGCTGCCGGCGCATCGCCGCCGCTAAGGCGCCCGGCGCGCGAGGCGGCGAGCCTCCTCGCGGCCCAGGTAGGGGGCCAAGACGAGCTCGGTGAGGTCCGGTAGGAGCTCCGGGAGCCTGGCCGGCTCGCCCGCCTTGAGGCAGCGAGTGATCAGGGTCGCGATGCCGCCCATCAGAACCTGGTCGCGGACTTCGGGGTTGGCCCCGGCGGGGCCGCCCTCGGGCCGCAGCGTCTCGGCCAGCAGCTGCATCGCCTCGCGGTAGCGGGCGGCGATCTCCCCGCCGGCCGCCAGCGGCTCGACCAGGTAGAAGCGGGCGACGGCGAGGTCGCGCGAGAGGACGTCGAGCAGGGCCGCGAGGCTCGCTCGCACGCGCTCGGGCCAGGGCTCGGGCGTGCGCTCGGCCGCGGTCAGCATCGCCCCACGCACGTGCGTGTCGATCATCTCGTAGGCGGCGAGGAAGCAGCCCTCCTTGTCCTTGAAGTACTCATAGAAGGTGCGGCGGGAGATCTGCGCGGCCTCGGTGATCGCGCCGATCGTGGTCGCGTTGTAGCCGTGCTCGACGACCGCCTCGACGACGCCGTTGAGCAGACGCTCGCGCTGGTTCTCGGCGACCACTTCGCGCGGCAGGCCGTGGCGGCCGGGCGGCAGCCGCTCCTGGCCCGCGGCGCTGCGGCGCGACGTGCGCGCGCGCTCAGCCATGGCCAGGCCCGGGAGCGAGGACGACGTCCGTCATCTGCGGGAGCAGCTCCCGCACGCTCCCTTCCCCGCCCAGCTCGAGCCGCTCGCGCAGCAGCCAGGCCAGCCCGCCCGCGACCGCCTGCCCGAGCGAGTCGCCGAGCTCCGCCGCGACCCGGTCGAGCTCGGCGTCATAGCGCGCCGCCATCCGCGGCCCGCCCTGCTGCGCCTCGACGAAGCAGAGCCGCGCCCGCGCCGGCTCGGCGTCGAGCGCGGCGAGCAGCGCCGCGAGGCCGGCCCGCACCTGCTCCGCTCGCGGGGCGCCGGCCGGCAGCGCGGCGCCGACCTCGGCGCGCAGTCCCTCCACCGCCCGCTCGAGCGCCGCGAGGAAGCACTCGTCCTTGTCGCGGAAGTGCTCATAGAAGGTGACGGTGGAGACCCCGGCGGCCTTGACGATCGCTTCGATCGTCGTCCGCGCCGCCCCCCTCTCCGCGATCAGCGCCTCGGTCGCGTCGAGCAGGCGCTCGCGCTGGCTGCCGGCGACGGGCCCGCGGGGGCGCTCCTCATCCCGCCTGCTCGCCGGCTGCGCCGCGAGTCTTTGCGAGAGGTACTGCATGGGCCGAGGATAGCTCTTTCTAAAAAGCTTTCATATCCGGAAAAAAAGGAGTAGTTTCTATTGGGCAATGCGACAGGAGGCCTGTCTAACAGCCAACAAGTCGCTCGAGGTCGAGGCCGCCGACCGTGCCCAGGGCGCGGCGGTGCGCGAGGGTGAGATGGAGGGCGCCCTGCACGTGGTCGGCGAGGTCGGCTACCGGGCGGCCTCGGTGCGGGCGGTGCTCGAGTACAGCGGTGGGCACCGCCGCCAGTTCTACGAGCACTTCGACAGCCTCGAGGACTGCTTCGCCCAGGCTTATGAGGCCTGGATCGAGCGGCTCGGGGTCGACCTGCTGGAGGCCGCGCTCGGCGCCGGCGGCTGGCGCCAGTCGGTGCAGGCGAGCCTCGTCCGCCTCTTCGAGCTCGTCGTCGAGCAGCCGGCGATCGCCCGCGCCCTCTTCCTCGAGGTCCAGGTCGCCGGCGGCGCGGCGCTGGCCAAGCACGAGGAGGCGACGGAGCGGCTCGGCGCCGCGCTCGACAGCGTCCGCGCCGAGATCGCCGCCGCCGAGCAGCCCCCCGAGGCCACCGCCTTCTTCGTCATCGGCGGAGTCGAGGCGGCGATCTGCGACGTCCTCGCCGAGGGCAGCCCGAACCGCATCTGGGACGCGCTGCCCGAGCTGATGCAGCTCGCGGTCGGCTCCTACCTCGGCGGCGAGGCGGCCGAGCAGGCCTTCGAGGCGGCGAAGCGGCTGCGCCGGCGGCCCGCCGGCGAGGGGACGGGACGATGACGCACCTGGAGCTGGTCGAGGCCGGGCCGCGCGACGACGACGGGCCGTTCAGCGCCGGCACCCCCCTCCCCCGTCGCCTGCCCCCCGGCCGCCACGGCATCCCCGCCAACCTGGTCACCGAGCACCAGCGCCTGCGGCTGATCGCGGCGATGGGCGAGGCGCTCGCCGAGCACGGCTACGCCGGCGTCACCACCACCCACGTCAGCGAGCGCGCCCGCGTCTCCACCAGCACCTTCTACAAGCACTTCGGCAACCTCTGGGACTGCGTCCTCGCCGCCTACGTGGCGACCGCCGACCGCCTCTGCGAGCGGATCGAGGCTGCCTGCTCGGCGGCCGAGCCGCCGCTCTCCGGCCTTGCGGTCGGGATCGAGGCGGCGCTCGCCTTCGTCGCCGCCGAACCCGCGGCGGCGCAGCTGATCTGCGCCCCGGCGCCGCTCGAGGCAACCGCGATCGCGGCGGCGCGGCGGCTGCTGATCGCCCGCCTGGCCGGGATGCTGCGCCGCAGCCGCGGCGGCGAGCTCGGCGAGGCCCCGGCCGGGCTCGACGAGCGGCTGATCGACGCCGGCCTCGCCTTCCTCTGCGCCCGGATCGGCGCCGGTGAGGCCGAGCGCCTGGCCGAGCTCGGCCCCGAGCTGACCGCCCTGCTCGACCGGCCCCGCCGCGCCACCGCCTGAATCGCTCCAGAAATGGAGGCAACTCGAAACGCCGAAATTGGAGAACTTCTAACGCCGAAATTCGAGCTAGCGCTTCTCGCCCGCCTTGGCGGCGCTGTGGAAGGGCGAGAGCATGAATTCGGAGAGCTCGGGGAGGAGGTCCTCGGCCTGCTCGGCTTCCTGGCGGCGGATCTGCTGGTAGACGATCCAGGCGACGCCGCCGACCAGGGTTTCTTCGATTGTCTCCGGCAGCTGGTCGTCCTTGGGGACGGTCTGCTTGGTCAGGTCGACGAAGCGCTGCATCGCCGCCTCGTAGCGCTCGGTCGCCGTCTTCGTCGCGGAGAGCGCCTCGATCATGCACATCCGCGCCAGGGCGGGGTTCTCGGCGACGTAGCGCAGGAAGGCGGCGAGCCCGGCCTGGACCCGCTCCTCCCAGCCACCCTCGACCTCGGCGCACTCGGCTTCGATCCGCTCCAGCGCCTCGTCGACCGCGGTGTCGAAGGCGCTGAGGAAGACCTCCTCCTTGCCCTCGAAGTTGTCGTAGAGCGTCTTGCGGGCGACGCCGGCGCGGCGCACGATGTCGCCGATTTTGGTCGCGTCGTAGCCCTGCTCGGCGGTCAGCTCGGCGATCGCGTCCATGATCCGGCGGCGCTTGTGGCCGGCGACGAACTCGCGGGAGAGTGCGGGGCGGACCGGTATGGCCCCTGCCTTGGCCCCGGACCTCGCCTTTGCTCGCGGCGGCATTGAGCAAGGATACCTGTGAGGACAGCATCTCCCTTGCAGGCCAACGACTTAAGTGGTACCGTTGGAGAACTCGATAGGTTTATAACGGAAACGGTCGAGTTTCTCAATGTCACCAGACAGGGTAGAACTGAGCCAG
Source organism: uncultured Solirubrobacterales bacterium (assembly GCA_963774405.1). GTDB lineage: Bacteria > Actinomycetota > Thermoleophilia > Solirubrobacterales > 70-9 > VRUE01. Next base: position 50,394 of record CAVZEV010000005.1, read on the forward strand.
GAGATGCTGCTCGCCGCACTCGGCGAGAGCTGGTCCCCGGCCGACGTCAGCGCCGCCGCGGATCTGCTCTCGGGAGGCGAAGGCAAGTTCCCCTCGGGCATCCGCTCGCTCCCCTCCGACCTGGTCAGCGCCGTCCAGCGCGAGCGTCTGCTGGCAGCAATGCTACGCGCCACGGCGGAGCTTGGCTACCGCGAGGTCAGCGTGCAGGACGTGCTCGACCGCGCCGGCGTCTCCCGCCCCACCTTCTACGAGCATTTCGAGAACAAGGAAGCCTGCTTCCTCGCCGCCTTCGACAGCGCTGCCGCGCGCCTGCGCAAGCGCCTGGAGGCGGCCGCCGAGGCGGGCGCGGGCTGGCGTGAGCGCCTGCGGCTCGGCCTCGAGGAGCTGCTCCGCTTCGTCGCCGAGGATCCCGACGCGGCGATGACCCTGATCGTCGACGCCCGCGCCGCCTGCCCGCCCGCGCTCGAGCGCCGCGACGGCCAGCTCGACCACTTCGCCTCCTGCCTCGACACGATGGTGCGGGCCGAGGCCGACCCGGCGAACGCCCCCTCGGCGATCGCCGCCGCCGGCATCGTCGGCGGCATCGAGGCCCTGCTCTACTCGCGCCTCAACCGCGGCGAAGCCGAAGACGTCGCGGCGCTGCTGCCCTCGCTGATGTACTTCGCCGTGCTGCCCTATGAGGGGCAAGAGGTTGCGAGCGAGGAACTGGCGGTCGCGGCGAGCTGAGCAGCGGAGCTAGTTCATTACGAGGAACTAACTCACGCTACACTTAGCCGGTGGCGACACCTCTCATTGACCGCAAGCGAGAGCTGGCGCGGCTCCGCGAGGCAATCGAGCAGCCTCCACAGCTGGTCGTGATGCGGGGCCGCCGGCGCGTCGGCAAGAGCTTCCTCCTGGTGCACGCGCTGGCTCGCGGGCGCGGCGTCTTCTTCCAGGCCGACGAGCAGCCCGAGCGCGCTCACCTGGATCTGTTCGCCGCCGAGGTCGCGCGCCTGTTCCGTCCCCGCGTGCCGCTGCGCTTCGATTCCTGGGATCAGGCGCTGGAGACGCTCGGGGAGCTGGCGAGGGAGGAGCCGATCGCGGTCTTCCTCGACGAGTTCCAGTGGCTGAAGGCTGCCCAGCCCGCGCTCGACTCGATCGTGCAGCGGCACTGGGATCGCTGGCAGCGCGATGGCACCCCGGTGACGCTGGTCCTCAGCGGCAGCGCTCTGCGGCTGATGGAGCGGCTGCTGGGAGCGCCGGCGCACCGCTTTACGGCCGAGCCGACTACCGGCCGCTCCTGCTCCCCGCTCGACTTCCGCGATGCCTCGCGCTTCGGCGCCAAGAACCTGAGCGCCGAGGACAAGCTGCGCCGCTACGCGGTTCTCGGCGGTACGCCGCAGTACCAGGTTTGGGCGGGCGACGGGAGCTCTCGACGAGCTGATTCCGGCCCGCGTCCTCGGCAAGGGCGAGTCCCTCTATGAGGAGCCCCTTCACCTGCTGCGCGAGGAGCAGGAGATCCGCGACCCCGCGACCTACTTCGCCGTGGTCGGAGCGATCGCGGCGGGCGCGACCAGGGTCAGCCAGATATCCAATGCCGCGCAGATACCCACTCCCAACTTGGCCAAGATGCTCAGCCGCCTCGAGATGCTCGGCTATCTCGAGGCCCGCGCTCCCGATCAGTTCCAGGGGGCCCGAGGCCAGACGCACGAGCTACCGCCTCGCGGATCCCTTCTTCCGCTTCTGGTTTCGCTTCGTCTTCCCCAATCGCAGCCTGCTCGAGCGCGGCCGGGTGAAGGACGTGATGAAGGTCGTCAAGCGCGACCTCGACACCTATATGGGCAGCGCGTTCGAGGACTGCTGCCGGGATTGGGTGGGGCGCTATGCCGGCGAGTCCATGCCGGCATCCCAGCAGCTTGGGTGTTGGTGGTCGCGCGACGGCCAAACCGAGGTGGACATCGTCGGCATCTCCCGTGCTCGCTACGACCTGCTCGCCTCCTGCAAGTGGGACCGGAAGGCCTCGAGCGCGGTGCTGAGCCGGCTCATCGCCCATCGCGACTCCCTTGGCCGGGCCAAAGCGGCCAAGCTCGCGATCTTCGCCCGTGGATTCGCGCCGGAGCTGCGGCGGCGGGCCGCGAAGGAGGATGTCGCGCTGATTGACGCCGGAGGCTTGTTCTGATTTCTTTATCCTTGTAAATCTGTAGTTATAGGTTAGAATTGCAAGGATGATTGGCAGGCGAATCGGCCCGGAAGTCTCCGCTCTGCTTGAGCACACGCCGGCCGTAGCGCTGATCGGGCCGCGGCAGGCAGGCAAGACCACGTTGGCTCTGTCAATGGCCGAGGGGCGCCCCTCCACTTACCTCGACCTCGAGTCCGAGGCCGATCGCGCACGTCTCGCGGAGCCGGCGCTCTATTTCGCCGATCATGCGGATGAGCTGGTCATCCTCGACGAGATCCACCGCGCTCCGGGGCTGTTCGAGGAGCTGCGCGGCGTAATCGATCAAGGCAGGCGCGAGGGTCGTGGCAACGGCAGGTTCCTGCTGCTGGGCTCCGCCGCGATCGAGCTGCTCGCGCAGATCGGGGAGAGCCTGGCCGGCAGGATCGCCTTCGTCGAACTGGCTCCGTTCGACATCACCGAGCTCGGGTGACGAGCGGCTCGACCGACTCTGGGTGCGCGGCGGCTTTCCGGACAGCTTTCTCGCCGGTGGCGAGGGGCGAGCCTGCGCTGGCGCCAGGACTTCATCCGCACCTACCTGGAGCGCGACATCCCTCAGCTTGGCCCGCGCATTCCGGCCGAGACGCTGCGGCGCCTCTGGACGATGTTCGCCCACCACCAGGGCGGGCTGTTGAACGCGGCGCAATTGGCGCGCAGCCTCGGAGTGAGCGGCAAGACCGTCGCCCACTACCTGGACCTGATGGTCGACCTGCTGCTGGTGCGCCGCTTGCCGCCGCGACTGTCCAATGCCGGCAAGCGCTTGGTCCGCTCACCCAAGGTCTATATACGCGACAGCGGCCTGGTGCACAGCCTGCTCGGCCTCGCTGACAAGGAGGCCGTGCTCGGCCATCCGGTGGCGGGCCTCAGTTGGGAGGGTATGGCGATCGAGAACCTCGTCGCCATCGCCGGGCGCGCGGCGGAGGCGAGCTTCTACCGGACCAGCGGCGGGGCCGAGGTCGACCTGGTCCTCGGCTGGGCCGACGGACGCGAGTGGGCAATCGAGATCAAGCGCAGCCTGGCGCCAAAGCTCGAGCGGGGATTTCACTCCGCGCTCGCCGACCTCGAGCCGGAGCGCAGCTTCGTTGTCTACCCGGGTAGCGATCGCTACAGGCTGGGCGCCTCAACCGAGGCGATCGGCCTGGCCGAGCTGTGCGCGGAGGTGGAGGTCCGATCTAGTGCCCAGGCCCCGTAGAGGCCTCCGGCTCGATGGGCTGGCCGGTGTGCTCGCAGATCACCTTCAGGTCCCTGTCGAAGCACCAGAGAACGACCTCAGGGCCGGCGGCCTCCGCTGCGGCCGCAATCAGGAAGTCGATCGCGGGCCGGCGGTGGCTGCCGTCCGATTCGGCAGCGAGGGCCCTCTGGACCTCGAGCGCCCGCTCCACGGTTGAGGCTTCGAGCGGGAGACGGTCGAGCGGAGCGAACAATCGATCGAACCGCTCCCGGTACTGAACCCCCGTCTCCGGCCGGTGCATGGCCTCGAGAATGACCGGAACGCAGGTGACGATCTCGCCGGCCTCATAGCGATCGGCGAGCCTGTCCCTTATGTCGGCGCGCTCAGGCCTCTGCGCCCAGGCCCAGATCGAGGTGTCGGCGAGGTAGCGAGGCACCTAAGCGCGGAGGCGGCGTTGCTCTTCGAGCTCATCGGGAGCAACCAGGCCAAGGGATCCCGAGCGGATCAACGCCGCTCCGCTATGCAGGAGCTGGCCTCGACTGACGACCCGCAGCGCCTCGTTCACGGTCTCCTTGTAGCCGGCCGTGCCAAGGGCTCTCCGAGCACCCTCGAAGGCAGGGACCTCGATCTCGATCGTGGTCCTGTGGGTTTTGATAGCCGTACTCATGGCCAAAGTATAGCGAAATAAGATTGACTTATATAGCTATTAGCCAGAGAGTTTTATTCATTCCTTAACCCCGCAAGCCTTTTCCACCTTCGCGCTTATCGACAGCCCCTCCCCGAACGCAAAGGAGGCCAGCGCCAAGGGGAAGACCGTCCGCGGAGAGCCCTTGGGCGCAGGGCAGCCCGCGTTGAAGTAGGAGAGCTGCCTCCCCTTGAAGCGGTATTTGCGCTTCAAGGTCAGCTTGATCCGATCGACGTAGCCCCAGTCCCCCAGGGCCTGGGGCAAAGAGGCGGTGAGCTTGGTGCCGTAGGCGCCGTGACGGGTCTTCTGGATCGAGAAGGGGATGACGAATGAGGAGAAGAAGGGGTTGGCGGTGAAGATGTGGGTGAAGATCACCGGCTTGCCCTTCTGTCTGCCGTTGAAGATCAAGAGCCTGCCGTGGGTCGGGTAGGCGCCCTGGTCGGGCAAGACGATGTGGGCCCAGAACTGGCCCGAGCCGATCAGGGCGTCACCGCAGCTTTGCAGTGCCCGCTGCGTCGAGGCGGGCTGGATTCGCCGCAGCGGGCAGGTCGGCAGGCCCTTGCTTTGCAGCAGGCCGTGCTTGTTGACTTCCACGGTCATCTGCTTGAGCTGCGGGGGGATGCCGCCGTGGGGTTCGGAGAGATGGCCGCTGACGAAGACGGCGATCGGGGCGGTTCCCTTGCGGGGCAGCTTGTAGGGGAGGACTTGGGAGAGGACGGTGATGCGGACGTTGCCTTCCTGGACCACCGAGGCGTGCGCCAGGGAGGCGCACGCCAGCAGGGCCACCGCCGTGGCCAGGGCCCCCGCCCGTCTGCTCATCCCTAGCGCGCCCTGTGGGAGGAGCGCTTGTGCTTTCGGGCCTTCTTGCAGGCGGTGGGCACCAGCTTCGGCCGCTTGTTCCAGGTCTTGCCGTTGTGGCCGGTGAAGTTGGCTTCGGCCCTGTGGGTGCCCTTGCAGAGGTTGGTGGAGTTTTCAAAGAGCCCCTTCTTGCCGCCGCGGAGCTTCAGCAGAACCGAGGAGACCGGGGCGTCGGGGGTGGCTTCGAAGGTGCTTCTCAGGCGTCCTTTGACCGAGTCGACTTTGCCGTCCAAGACGACGTCGATCTCGCCGTTGTGAACGGCGGCGACGACGTCTGGGAGCTGGTGTTCGGAGGAGCGCAGGAAGACCGGGCCTTCCAGGGGTTCGGAGAGGATCGGGGTGAAGACCCTGGCGCGGCCGTAGATCGATCCCTTGGGGCACATTTCTCCCGGATGCGTTCCCTGCTTGAAGACGACCCTGGTGCAGATCGTGTTGAAGTGGGCCTGGGCGATGAACTCCGAGGAGGGCAGGGTGACCTGGGTGCGCTGGATGCCGGCTTCGCCGAAGCCGTTCATCTTGAGCTTCGCGGTCAGCGCCGGGTAGGCGCCTCTCCTCGTTCCGCCCTTCAGCTTCAGGCCCAGCTTTGGCTTGAAGGGCAGGGCGGCGCAATCGGCTGCCTGGAAGGGGGTGGAGACGGTAACCGGGCGGTCGTCTGCTTCGGAGGCGAAGTCAAGGCCCGAGCCCAAGAGGGTGGTGGCGGTGGAGGTTCATCGCGCAGGAGGTCGGGTTCAAGACGAATTCCGGGCGGTCGGCATAGGCCCTCAGGTCGCGGGCGTGCACCGGCACCCCCTTGATGATGTGGGGGATCGGGTCTGAGCCCGTTGCGTCGAGGAAGACTTCGCCTGTTTCGGGGTCGACCTTGAAGGCCTGTCTGATCACCACGTTGCCGAGATCGAAGGGCCCGACCTTGGCGGCGGTGATCACGACCAGGGATATTGCCGAGCCGTGGTAGGGGCCGGCCAGATAGATCTTGCCCGGGGCATAGGCCAGGGCCTGGCCCACTCCGGCTCCTGCCAGGGAGTGGCCGATTTCACTTGCCGCGGGGCAGGAGGGATGTTCGAGCTCTTCCTGGCCGCCGTGGATGCCGGTCCTTGCGATCGCCCGGGCGATGTCTGCCTCGGGGCAGAAGGGGATGCCCGCCAGCTTGCCGACCACTCCGGGCGGCAGCTTGATCGAGAAGCGGGTGAACTCCTGTTCGGCGTCCGTCCTGGTCAGGCGGATGTTGAAGGGGGAGAAGTGCCCAGCGGCGTTGTTGATCGAGCCGGCGATCAGGCCCGGGCGGAAGGGCGGCAGGCCGCCGGAGGGGCAGGCACCGCCTTCTGGGCCCTTTTCGATCTGAAAGGAGCCCTGGGTGGTGATCGCTTCGGCGTCGCTGCTTGCCGAGAAGGGTGTGAACTTGGCCACGGTCCTGTATTCGCCGCAGGCCTGCGGGGTTGCCAGGGGGGCTCTCGCTCCTTCGCGGAAGTGCAGCTTGAAGGAGCTGAACGGGATTGGGGGCAGGTTGTCGAAGGTGGTGGTGATCTGGCCGGTCGAGGGGTTCAGCTCGATCTTTCCCGCCTGCTTGACGAGGATGCCTCGTTCGGGGGCCCTGGCGACCATATACATCGCGGTGAGGGCGCCGAAGGGGTTTTCATAGGGCGTCGCCAGGTAGATCGAGCCTTCCACCGGTTCTTCCAAGAGCGGTGAGAGGACGTGGACCGACCCCAGCTTCGATGCTTCGGGGCAGTTTTCTCCCGCTTTGGAGTCGATCTGTTCAGCTTTGTATTGGGCTTCGGAGCAGGTGCCGATGCCTTCGGCGAGCGAGGGGTTGACGGTCAGGCCTTCGGGCAGGGTGACCACGGCCTTGCGGGGCTCGGTTTCGGAGATCGCCCCCGGACCCAGGAGGCCCTGATTCGGCAGCTTCAGCTCGAAGTCCAGCCCCGAGGGGTTCTCGGCCAGCCTGGTCGTCGGCTGGCTTGAGATCGCCGGTGCGAAGGGCACGCCTTCGCAGCCGCTGATCGGTGCCGGATTGCCGCCGGCATCGAGCGATTCGGCGGTCTCGCCGGTGAACACGCCTGGGTTCTGCTTGGAGTCCACTTCGACCGTGGTCTTCATCGGCGCTCCACAAGAAGCCGGCAATGTCAGGAACGGCAGGAGTGGTGCATCCGAGGCGACCGGGGGCCCGCCGTTGATCGCCGTGGCGCCGCGTAGGGCGTCGTGGCCGGAGTCGGCGGGGGTGCCCCAGATCGTCTCGGTTACCGAAAGCACTTCGACCGGGATGTTCGGCACGGAGAAACCAACTCCGTAGCCTTCTTCGCTTCTCACCGAGGCGTACTGCAGCACGTTGAGGCTGAGGTTGCTGGCGCCGAGCTGGGTGGCGACGCCGGGCGGTGGATCCAGGTTGTAGACGGGCAGGGTGACCTGGCCGATGCCGACGTTTGCCTGCAGCACGCCGACCTGGGTGCTGGGCGCGCACTGGGGGTTGCTGCCCTCGAACTGCTGGCGCGGGCAGCGCGGCATCGCGTTGGGGTTGCCGATGAATCCCGACGGCAGGTTGACGAGGACGTCGCGCATTTCCCCGCCTTCGGTCTTGCCGCCTTCGTCGAGCTTGAGCTCGAAGTGAACGATGAAGGAATAGGGGTGGGAGGAGGCCTGGGTCGCGACAGTGCCGTCTTTGTTGAGCGCCGTCACCTTGGTGGTGCCGGGCACCAGGCCGAAGTCGGCCTGGGCGCTCGCTGGCACCACCAGGGCGATCGCGAGCGCAGCGAGGGCGATCAGGTTACGGCGAATCACTTGCTACCTCCACGGTTGTGCTTGGCGGCTCGCTTGTGCGCGTGCTTCTTCTTGGCGTGCTTCTTTTTCTTCGCGTGTCGCTTCTTCTTGTGCTTCTTGGCGTGCTTCTTGGCCTTGGCTTCCTTCACGTTGCCGGCGCCTTCGAAGGTCGAAGAGCCCGGGGTCGGGTCGTTGGGCGGGGAGACCGGCGCCTGGCAGGCTTCGCCCTGGCATTCGCCTCTGGCAACTTCGCTTTCGGCCGGGATGCCGCCGCCTTCACGAGCGTCGTAGAGGTCGATCAGCCCGTCTTTGTCCTTCAGTGTCAGCTGGTCGCGCGTGGTGAAGAAGACGTTCTTGCCTGTTTCATCTATCGCCAGCAGGTTGGAGTCGACCGGTTCGCGGCCGGAGGAGATCAGGTTGATGCAGCCTCCGGCTCGTTTGCAGCTGCCAATCCCTTCGGGCTCGTACTGGTAGACGTCTTCGACCGAGTGGCCGGGCTGCACGCCGTTGCCGTTGGTGTCGAAGGGGCTGAGCGAGTCCTGGCTGTCGAAGTAGAGGCGCCCGGAGTCGGTCAGGTAGCGCGGCTGGGGCAGGTTGTAGCCGGGGCCATCGACGAATCGCAGCCTGGAAGGGCCGAGCGGCCTCTCCCCGCTGGGATTGCAAGAAGCGCAAACCAGCTCGCCTGCCGAGGCGTCATAGAGGAACACCTCAGCGCAGGGAGCGCTGACGAACCCCTGATCAGGGAGGTGATCGGATTCACAGGGCCCGGTGTTGTCATAGCCCGTCGGCCTTCCCCTGGAGAGGAAGGCGAGCCAACGGCCATCGGGGCTGGCCTCCGCGGTGCGACGGTTCGGAGAGTACTTCCAGGCCCCGACGTCGTCACCCCCCGAGGCGCCGTCCCGAGACAGCAGCGAAGCGATGAAGCGACTTTCGCCTGCGTGCCACAGGTAGAGGTTGTCCCTGCCGGCTTCGGCGACCGCGCCCTGGCTGTTGGGCGTTTCGTCGAGCACCGCGGTATCGACGAAGTAGATCGAGGAGAGGTCTTGGCTCTGGCCGGAGATGCCCAGGAAGCCGCCCTTGCCTTCGGTCAGGTCCGTAGAGCTTTCGCCTTCGAGGTCGAAGAGATTGCCGTCGCTCAGCAGCAGCTGGGAGCCATCGGTCGAGGCGGTAAGGAACTTGCCGCCGTGGTCGGGTATTTCCCTCGTTTCATCGCCGTTTTCGCGGACGTAGACCTGGCCCGATTCCGAGCTCCAAAAGGCACGGGAGCCATCGGTGGAAATTGCATTCGAGACAGCCGCAGGGGGGATGTTACCGCCGCCGGAGAGGAGCTTTCCGGAGCCGAACACCGCACCAGGATTAGTTTCCCCGTTGCCCGGCAAGACGTTGACCAAGCGCAGACCCTCTTCGCTCCATTCGTAGAGGTTGTTCTTGTTTTCGCCACCGTCGACGGCTTCGGGCGCGAACGGGGTTTCGCCGGTCAGCGCGTCGTTGGCTTCGAAGAAGACGCGCGAGAGGCCGGCGGAGGCGCCGACGTAGGTGACCTTCAATCTGCCGGCGGACCTGTTGGGCGGTTCTGCTTCCAGCGCCGGGAGCAGCGCGGATGGATCTGAGGCGGGCTGACGGTAGAGGTTGGCGAACCCGCTCGGCGCGTTGACGCTGAGTGGAGCAACGGTCTGGTAGAGCAGGCCCTGGGTGAGGTCGGCGTTGAAGGCCTTGTAGCCCTGTCCTCCACCGCCGCCCTGCAGTGCCGGGCTCAGGGTCGTCGTTTCCCAGCCGGTTTTCGCGTCGCGGTGAGAGACGTACTGGTTTTCGTTCACCGCGCCACCGCTGGGTGCGAAGGGAGTGCCCTCATACACGACCCCTTCCCCGTCGGGGGAGCTCTGCATTGGGAAGGGCTGAGTGGACAGGCCTGGCTTGCATTCGTTGCAGCTGCCCACCTGGGGCTGAGCGGGAAAAACCTCGCCGCCGTGCTTGTCTGTCGGCGAGACGAGCTCATAGGCGCGGCTGTCGACCAGCCCGGGTGCTTCCAGCGGGAAGGTGCGGAATGCCTGTTCGGCGCCCACTCCTTCGCAGACTTTCTCTTTGTCATCAGCGGAGCAGTGGCTGGTCGCGATCACCCGGTAGTGGTATGTGGTGTCCGGCGAGAGCCCGAAGATCGGCGCTGCGGCGCTCAGCGTTTCCTGGCCTTCGCCGAGCACAGCGCCGCCCACCGGCGCTTCGTTCGCGCCCGCAAAACGTTCCGCCGGTTCGTTGGCCTGGTAGGCGGCGTCGGTGAGGTACTGAAAGACGTAGCTGGTCGCAGAGCCCTTGGGGTTGATCGACGCCCCCAGCGTCGCTGTCGTCGTTCCCACCTGCGAGGAGGAATCCGCTTCAACGCTCGGCGGAATTTCCGTCGCTCCCGCGAAGACGTAGCCGAGGCCGACTTCGTTGCCGCCGTACAGAACGCCGGCAGGGCGGCCCACTTCCCAGCTGATCGACGGGTTGAACGCGAAGGCCTGGACTTCAAAGACGACAGTGGGGCGAGGCGTGATGGAGAACGACCCGACCTGGACGAATTCGCCTTCGGAATTGCAGGTTAGCTGATGGCCCCTGCCGTCGGCGGGCTTGCCGCTGTCATAGAAGACATCGCCGTTTTCTTGGTTCACCGCGATGCCCTGGATACCGCCCGTGGAGGAGTGAAAGATGCAATCCGGTGACGCTTCGCCCGGAGCGAACTTGCTGATCTCGTTTTCGCCGGCCAGGTAGAGGTTGCCGGCGAAATCCAGCTCCAAGCCGGCGTAGTTCGGATAACCGCCCGTGCCGATGTCATTGGCCTGGCCCGTGTACGCATAGTGTTCGTAATCGCCGGGCGTTTGCGGCTTGAAGACCATTACCCTGGAGTGCTGTCCCCCCGGTTCGTTGGAGCTGGCATATCCAAGGTCAGATACATAGACGGCCCCCGAATCGTCCACGGCTATATGGGTGGCTTGGTGGAACTTTTCCGGCCCCGAGTCGATCGATTCCGAGAGTACTGCGGCTGCGCCGAAGGAGGTGATCAGCTGCGAGCCGTCTGGACTGTAGACAAGAACCGCGCTACGCTCAAGGATGTACACATTGCCGGTGGTTTGGTCTACGGCCAGCGCCCTTGCGCCTTCACCCGTCACGCCACTGCTTCCAATGGGTTCGCCTTGCGGGCTGTAGCGAACCAGCGTGGCCACGTTGACATTGAGGGTTAGCGCGTAGACCGTGCCGGGATCCACCCCTCCGGCGCCGCTGACGTTCACCGCCAATCCCTGACGAACGGAGGTGTCTCCAGGGGTCGAGAATGTACTCACCTGTTCGAAGCTTGCCATGGCGGCAGTTGTCGGCAGTAGGCCGCTCAACAGCAGCAAGGCGGCGGCAGCGGTCAAGGTGAGGACTCGGCGGATACGTCTGGACACTTGGATCTCCAATCAGGTGTGGTACCTGTGTTGAATGCTCAGCGGGCGAGGCGTTGGGCTCTACTCACTCAACGCCTCACCCATGTCGCGGATTATTCTTCGGCTGCCGTTACGGCCCAGGTGCCGAATAGGGCCTTGGAACCCACTCCAGTCGTGGTGATCCACAAGAGCGCTCCAGCAGGATCATCGGTTCCTTCAAACAGCGCGTTATCGCCGATGAATGACACTTGGCCCACGCCGGATTCCTGGCGGGTGAACACGCAGAGTGTTCCGGAAGGAGCGACGGGTGTGGCCGTATTTTCTTCGATGTTGAGCGAGCAGCCTTCGACCGGTGACGAGACCGATTCTTCGGTTTCTTCTGCATTGAGATAGACGACGTGTTCTGACGGTTCGGCCAGCGGAATCGGAAAGGAGATCGCGATTGGTTCGTAGGTCGCTACTCCGGAGTAGCCAGTGGCGTCCCAGTTACCGGTCTCGGTCTGGCCAGGCGGCAGTGTCGCGGTGAAGCCGCTGAAGCCGGTTGCGCCTGTAGCACCAGCCGCCCCCGTCGCGCCTTTGGCCCCGGTCGCCCCCGTCGCCCCGGCAGCTCCGTTGGCCCCATTGGCCCCCGCATCCCCCTTGGCCCCGGCAGGGCCGGCGGGGCCTCAGGACCCGCGGGCCCGGCAGGCCCAGTAGCCCCCTTTGGACCCTTGGGCCCGCGCTTGCCGGCCTTTGCCTTCTTGGCCTTGTGCGACTTCTTGGAGGCGAGGGCGCCGTGGCCGCCCGAAGAGTTGGAAGCGGCATAGGCGCCGCCGAGCATTGCGAAGACCAGGGCGATCACCGAGATGACTCCGGGGATGCCGAATCTCGTGCGTAGCGTCGAGAACATCTAGATCTCTCTCCTTGTCCCGTGAGCCCCTCTGCCCGCCGCTTCCCTTAGCGGCTTCCTCGAGGCTCGGTTATGTCCCTGTGGTCAGTTCAGTCCGCGTTCCGTTGCGAACTGAACTATATCGTACATAAAGCAAGGCAGTATGAGAACAAACTCGTTTGCGAATGTCAAGGCCACGCGCGTTCCCATAGGAATTTGGCTCTCCAGCGCGGAGAGTGGCGGCGGCGAAGCGGGTGGTTTCTCTACGGAAGGCTGCGAATGCGTTCCAATGAAGGGGAGAGATTGCCGCTCCGAGTGCTTGGAGGCGCATGGACCCCGTGGGGACGATCACGAACATGTCTGCCCTCGGCGCGATCGTCGGTGCGGCGATCGCCCTGGCGAAGGGACGGGAGGAAGAGGCCTCCTACATCCTCCGGGGGACCGTCGTCGGCGGAGCTGTAGGCATGCTGAGGGTGCTGACCGAAGCGCTATGGTTTTGAGCGGATGCACGGCTCACGTCACAACCATTCCCTTCTCTTCGTCGTCGGCCTGATCGCGGCTCTCACTCTGGGGCGCTGGGGACATCTCGGAAACGAGCAGATGCTGACGGCCGCAACCTTGGCCTTGCTCACGGTGGTGATCGTCTTGGCCGTTAGAGAGACCCGCGCAGGTCGCCGGCCTCAGCATCGAGACTCTTAGCGCCGAAGGTCCAATCCTTCGCCTACGGCTCGTGGCTCAGCCGAGTCGCTCGGCCGGCACCAGGTGCACGTCGTCGCGTTCTGCCTGCAGCTCCTCGAGCCGGGGCGAGAAGCTCGTGCGATCGAAGAAGTAGAGCTGCGCCCCCGGCGCGCCGAGCTCCTTGCGGATCGTCTCCAGCTTGTCGAGCTCGCCGGCGTCGTGGACGTGATCCGCGCTCCCGGCAGCGGGCCACTTGCAGGAGCCGAGCGCGAGCACTTCGCCCTCGGAGTCGACCGCGACCGCGTCGGCCTCGTAGGGGCGGCTGCGCAGCTTGCCGTCCTCGCGCCGGCGGATCGAGCCCCACCAGCGGCCCACCTCCGCCGCGGCATCCAGCTCCCCGCGCAGCCAGTTCTGGCAAACGCGCTCGAAGGCCTCCTCGGAGACGAACTTGTCGAGCTGCGGGAGCACCGACTCGGCCAGGTAGCGGTCGGCGTCCTCGCGAGTCTGCAGGCGGCTTTCGCGCGGCGCCACGAAGCGAAACCAGAAGCGCAGGAAAGGGTCGGCGATCGCGTAGTGGACCTTCTTGCCGGAGGCCTTGGTGACCGGGTAGCGGCGTTCGACCAGGCCCATCTCCTCGAGCGTCTCGAGGAAGGGGCGGATCTCCTCCGAGCGTGCCCGGCCGGTTCGCTGCGCGATCTCGTTGAGGCGGGTGACGCCGCCGGCGATCGCTCGCAGGCAGGACATGTAGGTGTCGATGTCGCGCAGGCGGCTCTCCTGGGCGAGCAGGAAGCGCGGCTCCTCGCGCAGCAGGCCGTCCGGGTAGAGGACGGCGCGACGGATCGCCTCCGCCAGGTCGCGCTCGGGGTCGATCTCCTTCAGGTAGTGGGGCACCCCGCCGAACACCGCCCAGGCCCTGATCCTCTCCTCGACGCTCCACCCCCCCGTGAAGGCGCCGATCTCCTGCCAGGCAAACGGCTGCAGGCGCAACGAGCCGGTCCGGCGCCCGTAGGTCGTCGCGCCGTAGCCGACGACGGAGCGCTCGAAGAAGCTGACGTCCGAGCCGGAGAGGCAGAGGAAGAGGTTGCCGTCGTCCTCGTGCTCGGCGGCGAAGCGATTGAGCAGCGAGCCGATCTCGGGCTCCTGGCGGGCGATGAACTGGAACTCGTCGAGGACGATCATCGTCTGGCCCTCCTTCAGCAGCTCCGAGAAGGCGGCGAAGACGGCGCGCCAGCCGGCCAGCGGCTGCTCGGCCAGGAGGCGACTGCCGGTGAAGCGCGCCAGCTCGGCGGAGATGTCGTCGAGCTGGTCCTGGCGACTGCCCGAGCTCGCCTCGAAGTAGAACTGGCGGCAGCGCTCGCCGAAGTGGCGCAGCAGCCTGCTCTTGCCGATGCGCCGGCGCCCGTAGAGGACGAAGTACTCGGCTCGTTTCGAGGCCAGCCGCTCGCCGAGAGCAGCCAACTCGTCACTGCGGTTGTGGAAGCTCATTGTGCTTAGAAACTATAGCACAACTTAGTAAGCTATAACTTAGTTTCTACGTACAACGATCTACTTGCGCCCGGCGCGCTCGGACTCGCTGCGGGCGACCTTGCGGATGATCCGGCTCATCGCCTTGTCGGTCGCTTCGGCCATCGCGATCTGGAAGACGCCCATCAGGACGTCGGCGCCCAGCGGCCGGGTGCGGTCGAGGGTTTCGCGCACTTTCGGCCAGTCGCTCTCCGGCCGGCCGGCCTCGTCGAAGGGTCTCCAGACCTGGTCGAGGAAGAGGTCGGTGAAGAGCTGGGCGATGTCGTCGGCCTTGCGGCGCAGCTTCTCGGCGGTTTCGAGGATCGCGCCCGAGCTCATCCCCACCTCGGCCAGGGCGGTGGCGGCCCTGGTCATCCGTGGGCTCACCACTTCGACTTTGCCGTCCGGCAGGCGGCGGATGGTGCCGAGCTTTTCTCCCCGTTCGAGCATCTCGAGGCCGCGGCCTTCCTCGATCTCCTTCTTCCACAGCTCGGCCAGCTCGGTCAGCTCGAAGATTTCCGGCGCCTCCTCTTCGAAGGGCGCGCGCAGGCTGCGGGTGAGGTTGTGGATCTCCTCGGCGGCGCCGTTGACGCTTTCCCCCATGCGCCGGATCGCCTCGAGGTTGAGCCCCTCGGCCTGCAGTTCGCGGGTCAGTTCGATCCGCGCCACGTGCTCCTCGTTGTAGTAGCCGGTGCGGCCGTGGACGACCGGCGGCGGCAGCAGGCCGCGGGTCTGGTGGGCGCGAATGTTGCGCACCGTCATCCCGGTCCGCTCGGCCAGCTCACCGATCGTCATCTCGCCTTTGCTGGGTTTGTTCACCCCTTCATCGTAAGCGGGAAACGCTGCCCGTTCATCTTTTTTGCCTGGTCCGAGCAGAGGAATGCGAGCGCTCCGGCGATGTCCTCGGCGGGGGTGAAGGTGGGGAACGTCTCGCCCGGGCTCTCTTCGCGCATGCGCGGGGTGAGGATCGCGTCGACGACGACGATGTTGGCGGTCGCGGTCGTGCCTTCGAAGCCGTCGGCATAGGCGAGCGTCCAGGCCTCGGCGGCGGCCTTGGCGGCGGCGTAGGCGGCGTTGGTGTTGGTCGGCGCCTGCGCCTGCTTGGAGGAGACGAGGGCGAAGCGACCGTGCTCGCTCGCCAGCAGGGCGTCGTGGAAGGCGCGCGTGGTGTGCTGGACGGTGCGCACGAGCGCGTCGTGGAGGACGTCCCAGTCCCCTAGCGGAGCCTCGTGCAGGGGCTCCCCCCCACGCCAGCCGCCGACCAGGTGCAGCAGCGCGTCGACCCGCCCGAAGCGCTCGAGCAGCGCGGCGCACCAGGCGCGCGTGGCGCCCTCGTCGAGCAGATCGACCGCGCGTCCGTCCCAACGCTCGGCAGGGAGGCCAAGCGCGGCGCCAACCTCGTCGATCCGCCCCTGGTCCATGTCGGTCCCGGCGATCGTCGCCCCGTCCGCCGCGAGCCGCTCGGCAACGACAGGACCGAGGCCGCCGGCAACGCCGGCGATTGCGATCACACGGCCGTCGAGGCTGTTCCCATTCATTGGAGCATCATCGCGCAGGTCGGGCCGCGAAACTTTCTGTCCGACGCCTTTGCGAACATGTGTTCGTAATGAGAACCGCGACAGCGCCGGGAGCGTACCACCGCGAGCGCCTGATCAATCGCCGCGCCCAGGGCGACCTCGGCGAGTTCTCGGCGATGGAGTGGCTGGCCAGCAAGGGTGCGCTCGTCTGGGTTCCACTCGGACACAGCCCTGACGTCGATTTGATGGCTGAGATAGACGGCCGCATATGCCGAGTGCAGGTCAAGACCTCAACCCAGAGTGCAGCAACGCCAAAAGGCAGCCGCCGCTGGAGAGTGATGATCGCGACCAATGGCGGCAATCAGAGCTGGAACAAGACCACGAAGACATTTGATCCCACCCGCGTTGATTTCCTCTTCGCCTTGGTCGGTGACGGCCGTCGCTGGTTCATTCCTGCGGCTTCTATAGAGGCCCAGCGCCAAGTTGCTCTCGGTGGTTCGAAATACTCGGAGTTCGAGATAGAGCGAGGGCAACCGATTGAGCGCCTGATCTACCCAAATGAGGCCGCAGCTCTAGAATCGCCGTCCCAAACTAGGGGGGGCGCCGGAGTTGGAGAGCCGGGCCGGCCTGTAAAGTCGGTAGCACTGCTTGAGTGGGTTCGATTCCCACCCCCCCCATCGAGATTGAAGGTCTTCGGCGAAGAACCTTCCGCCGACACCGGAAATGGTCCCGCAGCGACTGGCGCGCCGCTGCGATTCCAGCGGACGCAGATCTCGTCTCAGCACCAAATAACCATTCCGAGCGTGCCATTCCGCAAGGCCGGACTCAGGCCTGGCGATCGACTTCACGCTCGTGCTGATGGGCCGGGACGCGTCATCTTGGAGCGCCTGGAAACGCCGTCAAGCTAGAGGGACTAGCCCGGCGCGACGCCCAGCCGCTCCTTCATCTGCTCGTTGAAGGCGGTGAGGGCGGACATCGGGCGCATGAAGACGGTCAGCTCGGCGACGCGGCCGTCCTGGTCGAGCTCGAGGAAGTCGATGCCCTCGAGCTCACGGTCGCCGACGTTGGCCTTGAAGCGCAGGGCGACCGAGCTGCCTTCGTGCAGCTCGTCTATATAAGTGAGGTCTTCGAGCGTGGCGGCGACGTGGGTGAGCACGGCGCTGACCATCTCGCGGCCCTCGAAGCCGCGGAAGAGGATCGGGCTGTGCAGGACAACATCCTCGCGCAGCGTCTCCGTCAGCAGCTCGAGGTCCTTCGCTTCGGCGGCCCGGCGGAATGGGTGCGGCTCGGCCATAGCGGTGTACCTTACGCCCCATGCCAAGTGATCGGACGCTTGCGAAGTTCTCCAATTCGCTCGGAGCCACGGGGCTGCGCTGGGCGGGCAAGATGAACGTGCCGCTCTACCGGCTCAGCGGTGGGCGGATCGGCGGCAAGGTCGGCCGCGCGCCGGTCCTGCTGCTGACCACGACGGGGCGCAAGTCGGGCCGGCAACGCACGGCGCCGGTCGTCTACCTCGCCGACGGCGAGAACGTGGTCGTGATCAACACCAACGCCGGCAACGCCAAGGTCCCGGCCTGGTCGCTCAACCTCAAGGCGAAGCCGGAGGGGGAAGTCGAGGTCGGGCGCAAGCGCTACGCCGTGCGCGCGCGGATCGCCGAGGGCGAGGAGCGCGAACGGCTCTGGCGCGCGCACAACGAGCAGTACGCGGGCTTCGACGACTACCAGGACAAGCTCGACCGAAAAGCCTCGGTCATCGTGCTCGAGCCGCGTTAGCTCGCCTCGCGCAGCATCTGCGCCTCGGGCAGGGCGCGCAGCTTCTTCAGCGTGTTGGTCTCGATCTGGCGGATCCGCTCGCGGGTGACGCCGAAGGTCTTCCCCACCTCCTCCAGGGTCAGCGGCTCGAGGCCGGAGAGGCCGTAGCGCAGCTCGATCACCTGGCGCTCGCGCTCGGGCAGGGCGTCGAGCGCCCGCCGCACGCCCTCGCGCTGCAGGTGCTCGCTCGCTTCCTCGAAGGGCTGGGCAGTCTCGTCGTCGGCGACGAAGTCGCCGAGCTCGGATTCGTCCTCGTCGCCGACCGGCTTCTCGAGCGAAACCGGCAGCTGGGCGACGCGGAGGATGTCGCGCACTTCTTCGAGCGGCCAGCGCAGCTCGGCGGCGATCTCGAACGGCTCCGGCTCGCGGCCCAGCGACTGGACCAGCTGGCGCTCGACATGGCCCACGCGGTTCAGCTTCTCGACCATGTGGACCGGGATGCGGATCGTCCGCGCCTTGTCGGCGATCGCCCGCGTCACCGCCTGGCGGATCCACCAGGTCGCGTAGGTGGAGAACTTGTAGCCGCGGCGGTAGTCGAACTTCTCGACCGCGCGGATCAGGCCCAGCGAGCCCTCCTGGATCAGGTCGAGGAAGCTGAGGCCGCGGCCCAGGTAGCCCTTGGCGATCGAGACGACGAGCCGCAGGTTGGCCTCGACCATCTGCCGCTTGGCGACCATGTCGCCGCGCTCGATCCGCTTCGCCAGTTCGACCTCCTGCGCCGCGATGAGCAGGTCGACCTGGCCGATCGAGCGCAGGTAGAGGCGCAGCGAGTCGAGGCTCGGTTCGACCGTGAGGTCGAGCTCGGCCTCTTTTTTCGCCGCGGCGCCGTTGGCTCGCTTCGGCCCGCGCTTCCTTGTAGGCGTCGACGCCCTCCTCGGCGAGCACTTCGACGCCCTGCTCGACCAGGTGGGCGTGCAGGCCGGAGATCTGCTCCTTGGTGACCTCGACCTCCTCCAGCGTGTTGGCGATCTGCTCGAAGGTGAGGTAGCCGCGCTCGCGGCCCAGCGCGATCAGTCCGCGCAGCTCCTCCGGCTCCGCAAACGGCTGTGCATTCGAGTCCTGATCCAGTCCCACAGGGACCGTCTCCAACGGTTCGATCTCGCTGCCTCCGGTGCAACCCTGTCCCCCTGGCAGGGGAGGCCGACCCCAACGCTCCGGCCGCAGCAAGTATAGGCAGAAGAATTCGGTTCGGTCCGGCCCGCCGCACCCCGGCCGAGGGGCCCGGTCGCTTACGCTTCATAAGCCGTGGCCGCCCGCACGACGATCACACCCGCCCGCTCCGCGACCGACGTTCAGTCCTCGGTGCCGGCGACGCAGGTGAGCCTCTCGCGGGTCGGGGTCACCGGGGTCGAGAAGGTGATCCGGGTCAAGGCCGACGGCGCCGAGAACCTCTTCCACGCCAACTTCGAGTGCTTCGTCGACCTCGAGCCGCGCCAGGCGGGCGTCCACATGTCGCGCTTCGAGGAGAACGTCGGCGAGGCGATCGACGAGGTCGTGCTCGGCGAGGCCTTCCAGGCCGAGGTGCTCGCCGCCCACATCGCCCAGCGCGTGCGCGAGACCCAGCACGGCCGCCGCGCCGAGGTCTCGGTCGAGGCGCGCTACCCGGAGACGGTGCAGACGCCGGCGACCGGCCACTCGACCCAGGAGATCTACGGCCTCTTCGGCACCGCCGTCGCCTCCGAGCACGGCACGCGGACGCTGACCGGCGTGCAGGCCCAGGGCATGACCGCCTGCCCCTGCGCCCAGGAGATGGTCGCCGAGCTCGGCCGCGAAGGGCTCGCCGCCGCCGGCTTCGACCCCGAGCAGGTCGAGCGGGCGCTCGCGGCGGTGCCGGTCGCCACCCACAACCAGCGCGGCATCGGCACGCTCTACATCGGCTGCCCCGAGGGCGGCCCGGCCTGGATCGACGCGCCGGAGCTGCTGCGCCTGGTCGAGAGCTCGATGAGCTCGGAGATCTACGAGCTGATGAAGCGCCCCGACGAGCTCGCCGTCGTCGCCAAGGCCCACGCCAACCCACGCTTCGTCGAGGATTGCGTGCGCGAGATGATCCGCGCCGTGGTCGAGGGCTACCCCGAGCTGCCCGACGAGGCATTCGTCATGGCCCGCCAGGAGAACCTGGAGACGATCCACCGCCACAACGTCGTCGCCGAGCGCTACGGCACCCTCGGCGACCTGCGCTCCGAGCTCGCCAGCGGCGAGCCCAGCGCCCGCCACCTGACGATGCGCGACTGGCTCGAGTCCCCGGCCGCCTGAGCGAACCCCGACGCCCCACGCGCACAACGAAGGCCCGCACGCACGCCGGCCCCTCCCCCACACCAGAAATCCACTGCAACGTTTTACAGCTCCACGAGAGCCGCAAAACGTTGCACCTCAGAGAGGGTGGGCGGGCTTCTCCGTGGTGCAACGCGTTGCGGCGCTGACAGGGCCGTAGCGCGTTACGCCTCTCTTCAGGTTGCCGGTTTGGCGGTGGCCAGCGAGGCTCGAACGAGATCGAGGATGGGGCGCGGGTTGCTTTCGAGCATCTTGAAGGTGGTGCGGTGCACGCGATAGCCGGCCACTTCCAGGTCGACGGTTGACTGGTGGTCGAGCTCAAAGCTGGCCCGATCTGCGTGGAAGCCGTAGCTGTCGGCCTCGACGATCAGACGCTCCTTTGGCCAGTAGAAGTCGACTTTCTTGCCCTCAACCAGGACGTTCACCTGCGGCATCTTCAGACCCTCTTCTCGGCAGAGGATCAGGAAGTCGATCTCCGACGTAGAGACGGCGTCAGCGAATCGGGGGTCCAGACCGATGGCAACTCGCTTCAGGCGCTTGACACCCCTCCGGCCACGGCCGTGCTCGGTGAGGATCCGCCACAGCTTTGCCCAGCGGAGGCGACGACTGCGGTCGACCTCGACGAGATCGTGCTCCATCTGTTTCGCGTCCAGACGCGGGGCGTTGTCGAGGAAGGTTCGCTCGATGGTCGTGACCGGGATGCCGGCTTCAACGGTGACATGCTCGGCAGGCAGCGATCGGGTCTGATGGAGACGGACCCCGTGCGGGCGGCGATGTCCCGAGACGCGAGTCACCTCGATCGGCCCTCGAGATCCCCGTATCTTCCAGAGCTGAGCGGCGGTTCCGTACGAGAGCACGGCGCCGGGCCCGCACGCGAGCACCGCCGCCATCCATTCTCCATAGAGCCCCAGGCGTCGGTGACCGAGCGCGAAGACGCCCCGGTGCAGCGGGATGAGCTGGCCGTCCTCGATCCGACTCTTGATCTGACCCTCAGTCATGCCAAGGCCGATCAGCTGGCGCCAGGCGACGACGCCGTGCTGCCGCTCCGCCAACCTGCGAACCCTGGCGGTCGCTTCCTGCCGTGTAACGCGTTGCGGCTCCGTGGGCGCCGCAAAACGTTGCACCTCCTCCGGGGTGGATCGGTGCACTTCTGGCGTAACGCGTTGCGGCTTTGTCGGGACCGAAAGACGTTGCACCTCGGGGTGGGGGGATTGGGGCATGGGGAGACGGTGCCAGGAGGCGACGCGCGGGTGGCGCGCTCGGTGTGACGGTTTGCGCGCGGCTATGTGACTGACGGCCCAGGCGTCGGCGTTGGGGGGCTCGGGAAGCGCTTGGCGCGCGGCGCGAGTTGCGGATGCGCCTAGCTCGGCTTGGTGCCCTTGGCCACGGCGCGGGCCTCGCGCTCGGCCTCGATGCGGCGGCGCAAGCCGAAGAAGTAGTCGGCGCCGCTGATCAGGGTGGCGGCGACGGCGAGGTAGACGAGGGCGTCGACCCAGGCGGGGGCCGGGTTGGCGGCGATCAGGGCAATCACGGCGGCGATCTGCAGCACGGTCTTGACCTTCCCGAGCCGGCTGGCGGCGATGACGATGCCGCGCTCGGCGGCGATCGCGCGCATCACGGTGACGGCGAACTCGCGGGCGATGATCACCATCGCCACCCAGGCTTCGAGCCGGTTGAGAGAGACCAGCGAGACCAGCGCGGCGACGATCAGCAGCTTGTCGGCGATCGGGTCCATCAGCTTGCCGAAGGTGGTGACGGCGTCGCGCGAGCGGGCGAAGTAGCCGTCGAGCCCGTCGGTCAGTGCGGCGAGGGCGAAGACCGCCGCGGCGAGCGCATCCCCATTGGGCGTCTCCCCCAACAGCGCCACCACCACCACGGGCACCGCGAGAATCCGCAGCAGCGTCAGCGCATTGGGCAAATTAAGCGGAAACACCTAACTCCCTCTCCCCCGGGGCCGATGGGCCGAAAACGTGTCCATATGTCACGTTTCCGGCCCGTCGGCCCCAGGGGGCCGGGCGGTCCCGGCGGCGGCGAGGGCGGCTGTCCCGGCGGGGGCGGCGTCGCGGGCGGCGAAGTACTGCTCGCCCTCGATGCTGATGTGGGGGACCCAGCGCTCCATCCACCTGGGCATCCACCAGGCGCGCTCGCCGAGCAGGACCATGATCGCGGGCACGAGCAGGCAGCGGACCAGGGTCGAGTCGATCGCTATTGCGACGGCGAGGCCGACGCCGAACTCCTTGACGATCGGGTTGCCGTTGAGGACGAAGCTGGTGAAGACGCAGACCATGATCGCCGCCGCCGAGGTGATCACGCGGCCGGTGTTGGCGAGGCCTTCGATCACCGCCTCCTTCTCGTCGCCGCTCTGGCCGTAGTGCTCGCGCATCTGGGTGAGCAGGAAGACCTCGTAGTCCATCGAGAGGCCGAAGAGGATCGCGAACATCAGCAGCGGCACGAAGCTGACGATCGGGATCGGGTGGTCGAGCCCGATCAGCGAGGAGCCCCAGCCGAGCTGGAAGACGGCGGTGACGACGCCGTAGGCGGCGGCGACCGAGATCAGGTTCATCGCCGCCGCCTTGATCGGCACCAGCAGCGAGCGGAAGGCGAGCAGCAGGACGATGAAGCTGAGCCCGACGACGATGCCGATCATCAACGGCAGCTTGTCGCCGATCTGGGTGGCAAGGTCGATGTAGCCGGCGGTCTGGCCGCCGACGTAGGACTGGGCCTGGTCCCCCGCAGCGCCGCCGGGATCGTTTCGTCGCGCAGGTCTTCGACCAGGCTGACCGTCTCATCCGCCCAGGGCGCCGATTTGGAGATGACGGTGAAGACGGCCGCCGTGCCGGCCTTGTCGAGCGTCGGTTCGGAGACGCCGGCGACGTCATGGGCGCTGGTGATCTCCTTCTCCAGAACCGGCAGCACCTGTTTCGCTTCCTGCGGGCTCTCGAATTCCGAGGCGATCAGCAGCGGCCCGTTGTAGCCGGGGCCGAAGCCCTGGGTGAGGCCGTCGTAGGCCTGGCGCGCGGTGGTCGACTTCGGCAGGGCGCTGATGTCGTTCTGGCCGAGCTGGAGCTGCAGCAGCGGGATCGCCAAAACGATCAGGACCGCGAGGGCAGCGAGCGCAGAGCGCCAGGGGCGGCTGGCGACGCCGCGGGCCCAGCGCCGCCAGCCGTGCGGCTCGGCTTCGTCGGGGTGGGTCTTGCCGAACTGCACGCGCAGCGAGTTGATCCGCGGGCCGAGCGCCCCCAGCATCGCCGGCAGCAGCGTCGCCGCGGCGAGGACCGCGACCACCACGGCGATGCCGGCGGTGAAGCCGAGCGTGGTGACCAGCGGGATGCCGGCGGCGGCGAGCGAGCAGAGCGCGATCACGACGGTGAAGCCGGCGAAGACGACGGCGCCGCCGGCGGTCGCCGTGGCGCGCGCGACCGACTCCTGGATCTCCATCCCGTCGGCGAGCTGCAGCTTGTGGCGGGTGACGATGAAGAGCGCGTAGTCGATGCCGACGCCGAGCCCGATCATCGTCGCCAGGGTCGAGGCGACGCTCGGCACCTGGACCACGTGCTCAAGCAGGCGGATGATCGAGAGCGAGCAGGCGAGGCCGAGCACGGCCGAGAAGATCGGCAGCACCATCGCCGTCGCGGTGCCGAAGGCGAAGAGCAGGATCACGATCGCGGCGGCGATGCCGATCGCGTCGCTGGCGCCGGTGTCGGGCTTGGAGAGCTGCGAGCCGACGTAGGCGCCGATCGAGACGTTGAGCCCCGCCGCTTCGGCGGGCTTGCCGGCGTCGAGCACGGCCAGGGCCTGCGCTTCGGTCAGTTCGCTGGGGCCGACGCTGAGGACAACCGGCACGTAGGCGACCGAACGGTCCTTGCTGAGGAACTGCGCGCCCTGCGGGGTGAGCGGGTTGACGGCCGAGTTGACGTCGTGCAGGGCGTTCAGGCGCTGGACCGATTCGTCGATCGCGCTCTTGTACCTGGGCGCGGTCAGCACCTCGCCGGCCCTGGCCTGGAAGACGAGCGGGTTACTGCCGAAGGCCTGTTCGGGCAGCTTGTCTTCGAGCAGTTCGGTCGCCAGGGTCGAGCCCGTGCCCGGCAGCGTCAGGTTGTCATTGGTCTTGCTCTCCCCCGCTTGCCCGGCGACGATCAGCGCGACGGCGGCGACGATCCAGACCGCGATCGTCGGCCAGTGGTGGCGGGCGCAGAAGCGGCCGATCGCGTAGAGGGGCCCGGTCACGCGGGAATCATCCCGCTTTGGGGGGCGGCACGGGCGGCGGCACGTCGCCGCTCTCGAAAGCGTCCGGTACCGAGGCGGCGAGACTGGCGCCGAGCAGCCGGCGCAGGGCGGTGAGGTGCTGGGCGTGGCTCGCGGCCAGCGAGGCGACGAGCATGCGCGGAGCCGGCGTGTTGAGGCGGGGCGCCACGCCAAGCGCCTCGGCGAGCGCATCGTTTTCCTCTTCGTAGGCGAGCAGCAGCGCTTCTTCGCGACTCTTCGGGCCGGGCGATTCGAGTTCGCCCGCTTCCGCTTCGGTTTCACCGCCGACGCCGCGGATCGCCTTGGTGATCGCGTCGAGGTGGACCTGGTCCTGCCCGCGCAGCTGCGCGGCGACGGCGAGAGCGCCACCGCGAAGCCGGGGCAGCGCCTGCCCGTAGGCGGCGACGGTGGTCAGTTCCTGCGAGAGGAGCGTGTTGAGGGCTTCGACGTCGGCCGCCTTGTCGCTGTCAGTCGCCGCCCCGTGGCCGCTGCGACCGCAGCCGGAGACGACGATCGCCACGGCGATCAGAAAGGCAGCGGCGCGACCGAGGCCGCGCCGCTGACTGCTGATGGCAAATACTCGCTTCGAACCCATATGCGGGCGCGAAGCATAAGAGGAGTTCTATCCGCTTTTGCTCAAAAAAGCCAGACCTACTTGACCGCCTTCTTTTTGCGGCCTTTTTTGTGGGCTTTCGGATTCTTCGCTTCCGGCGACCGGCCTTCGAAATTCATGAGAACAGCCGTGGCCGGAATACCGTCCTCGCCCGACTTCGCCAAGCGCTTGGCGCTAGCCGCGTGGATGTCGAGAATCTTCTCGAGAGTCTCGTTGACCAACTCGACTGCCTCGTTCCATCCTTGCTCATCGACAACCCCGGGGGTCCAGCTCATATGAACGTCTTCGCGAGCGTTGAAGGACCCGGCGTTAATCGCCCCGACAACATCGTCGATGATCATTTTGAGACCGGACGCGCTCATTCCCGGCTTGATCGAATCGGGCAGGCTCCGCCAATCGCGATCAGTTAGATAGGCCCTTGACGTGGCGCGGTAGTAGTGCTCGACGGCGCCCCGTCGCGGCTCGGTCTTGACCATTTCGATGCACTCGAAGTCCTTGAGCACTTTAACGTGGTAGCTGACCTGGCTGAGGCCCTCTTCGAGCTCCTTTGAGAGTTCGTTGGGGCTCGCCATGCGCTCATTGAGAATGGTCAGGATTTCGACGCGCAGGGGATGTGCCAGAGCCTTTACCAAGCGCTGATCGACGCCTGTTCCCTTCTTTTTCTTAGTTTTGGTTTTTGCAGCCAAAGCGACTCCTCATTTCGTTTTCGCAAGCTTGAACCACTCGATCATATTGGACGCAAAGCTGAAATGACAACTAAAAATCGGGTATTTGCAGGCCGAAAACTTATTACTGGAACTTTTTCCAGCATTCTGTTGGTCTAAAGCGTCATACCGGATGGGTCGCGCGACCCCCACCGCAAGAGCTGACGATTGCGAAGGGGGTGAGGCAGGGTGAAGATTGAGAAGACTGAGCAGGTAGCGCCACTGCTTTCGACTTTTAAGACGCGCTAGGGCGGGCGCTTTGGCGGATCGATCCTTGAGGGGATCGATCCGCCGCCCGCGCCATGAAGCGTCCATGATTCAGTTCGTTCCATGGGAATCGCATCCGACCGGCCACGATCTGGGGCGTTTGACCGACTGGCTAAGGAAGTTCGCTCATGTCGGCTTTGTCCCCGGCTTGTTCAATGGCGAGAGGCCCAGGCAGCAAACCCGCCAAGGCGGTTCCAGGGCGAGAACTATTGGGCCCGCCCGCTCAGTGGCTTTGGCGATCCACAGGCAAGCGTGGCGATCGTCGGCCTCGCTCCGGCGGCTAACGGAGCCAACCGCACCGGTCGCATGTTCACCGGTGATCGCTCGGGAGACTGGCTCTATGCAGCTCTGAATCGCTTGGGCTTCGCAAATCAGGCCACCAGCACACATCGCGGCGACGGCCTTGAGTTGCGTGATGCTTACGTAACGGCGGTGGTGCGCTGCGCGCCGCCGGCCAATCGCCCGACGCCGGAGGAGCGCGACACTTGCCTCCCCTACCTCGAGCGCGAGCTCGAGCTGTTGAAGAAGTGCCGGACGATCGTCGCCCTGGGCGGCTTCGCCTGGGACGGATCGCTGCGAGCCCTACGCCGGCTCGGAGAGGAGCCACCTAGACCAAAACCCCGCTTTGGCCACGGCACGGAGACCTCCGTTGGCGACTGGACCCTGATCGGCTGCTACCACCCCAGCCAGCAGAACACCTTCACCGGCCGGCTCACCGAGTCAATGCTCGACAACGTATTTACTCGAGCTCGAACGATTTCCGAGAATCGTCCCGTGGCTCGTTCGGCTTAGGAGTCTCAAACGTCAACATCCCAACGGTCGCGCATAGTCCGTCTTCGCCCGTGCTTGCCAGCCGCGCCGCGCTTTCGCGCTGAATCTCGGTCACGCGATTGAGCGTTTGATTCATGAGCTGGGTTGTCTCTCGCCAACCTTGGGCATCCAGACGCCCAGGGGTCCAACTCACATGCTCATCACCCAAGCGATCGAACGTGCCTAGGTCTATAGCCGTCGCCGCTTCGTTGAACATCGTCTGAACGAAGCTCACGGTTATGTCGGCTCGCAACGACGCGGGCAGTCGCTGCCAGGCCTCGTCGTCGAAGAAGACCGTTCTCTTCGCCTGAAAGAAGTGCTCCTTTACGCCGCGTTTGCGCCTCGCTCCGACGCGCTCGATGCAACCAAGCCTCTCGAGCAGCTCGACGTGGTGGTAGAAGGAGCTGACGTCGGCCCCGATTTCGTCGCTTATTTCGCGGGCGCTGGCGATGCGTTCGTTGAGCACCGCAAAGACGTGGGCGCGCACCGGGTGACCCAGCGCCTCGACCAGTCGCGGATCGAAAAACGTCTTCAGCCCATCCCATTCGCTGAGCTCTCGCATCGACTTGCCTGTCATGACGACCCCCTCTGACGGTTTGGATGAAGACCACGATAGATCGCGCCATTTCGGCAAAACCTCCGCTCAATACGGGGAATTGGTCATTATTTGAAACTAATCTGAGCAATAGGCCGGTCTCAAGCGTACCCATAGGAGGTGGGCAAACTCATGCAACGACCGCGGCTCAAGCGCACCACGCAGCGAATGGAAACGCCAAACGGCGACGTCTATCTGCTCCGCCCCAGTGCCGGGGCGGACGTCCACATCGAGAACCCCGACCAGGCGGGAAGGCGGCTGCTGGCCGCGCTCGACGGGAGTTGGACGGAAGAGGAGCTGATCGAGGAGTTCGGCGTCGAGGAGGTCGGCGACCTGCTCGCCCAGTTCGAGGAGCTGGGGGTGGTCGAGGACGCCGCCGACGACGACGACATCCCCGAGGCGGTGGTCGAGCGGCTCGACCGCCAGCTGCGCTACTTCAGCGACATCACCACCGGGCCGACCGCGGCCGAGTGCCAGGAACGGCTGGCGAAAGCGCGGATCGCCGTGCTCGGCGTCGGCGGGCTCGGCGGCTGGGTGGCGCTGAACCTGGCCTGCTGCGGGATCGGCGAGATGCTGCTGCTCGACTTCGACAAGGTCGAGCTGAGCAACCTCAACCGCCAGGTCCCTCTACTCCGAGGCCGACATCGGTCGCTACAAGGCGGAGGCGGCGGCCGAGCGGCTGGCCGGCTTCAACTCCTCGATCAAGCTCGAGCCGCGGGTGCAGCGGCTCGACAGCGAAGCGGCGATCGCCAAGACGATCGCGGGCTACGACGTCGTGATCGACGCCTGCGACTGGCCCGCGCACGACATCGAGCGCTGGATCAACTCGGCCTGCTTCGCCGCCCGCATCCCCTTCGTCGCGATGAGCCACTTCCCGCCGGTGGCGCGGGTGGGGCCGTTCTACGTGCCGGGCCTGACCGGCTGCTTCTCCTGCCAGGAGATCGCCTACCGGCGCACCTTCCCGCTCTACGACATCGCCGTCGGCCAGCAGCGGGGCAAGGGCTCGCCGGCGGCAACGCTGGGGCCCGCCTGCAGCATGATCGGCGGCCAGGTCGGGCTCGACATCATGCACTACATAACGGGGCTCGCGAGGCCCTCGACCCTGGGCGTCGGGCACATGTATGACCTGCGCACGATGGTGGTCGAACGCGAGCCGGTGGTGCCCGAGGAGAGCTGCCCGATCTGCAGCGGGATGCAGCCCTCCTCCGACCAGGAACTCCACGAGACGGCGCCGCGGTAGATGGGGTGGCGGGCCGGGGGCAGGCCCGCCACCGTCTCCGCTCAGCGGCTGCCGGCGAGGGCGCGTGCCGCAACCGGGACGACGAAGAGCGCCAGCCAGCAGTACGTGGCCGCCTCGGGACTGAAGAGGGCGACGACGATCGAGAGCGCGAAGATCGCGGCGATCGCCAGCGCCGCGCGCTCCCCCGCCCTCGCTTCCGCCGTTGAGACCCGGCTGAGGCCGGCGTGCCTGGCGTCGGCGAAGAGCAGCAGGCCGGAGAGGATGACGCCGACCAGGTTGATCGCGTAGAGGATCACGGCGGCCTCGGCGCCACCGTGGTCGCCGAGGATCTGGCTGCTGAAGGGGATCAGCACGATCCAGGCCAGATAGAAGAGGTTGAGCGCGATCAGGCGGCCGTCGAAGCCGGTGACGTCGCCGAAGAAGCGATGGTGGACGAGCCAGAAGCGGCCGATCACGGCGAAGCTGATCGCGTAGGCGAAGATGTCCCCGCGCTCATCGAGCAGCGCGTGGCCGAGCTGGTGGTTGGTGACGTGCGGTCCCACGCCCAGCTGCAGGACGAGCAGCGTGATCGCGATCGCGAAGACGCCGTCGCTGAAGGCGACGATGCGCGAGAACTCGATCTCGTTCTCGGCTCGCTGCTTGGCGGTCTGCGCTCGTGACACGGCTCCATTGTCGTCGTGCCGGCGGTCGAGGCGAACGCCTTCCGCCACACCCTCGCGGCAGCGATCCTGATCGCGATCGGCATCGCCCTCGTCAACATGGCCCACGTCGTCGGCCTCACCCTGATGGAGAGCGTGCGCTACCGCGGCGGCTTCGCCAAGCTCTTCCGCACGCTCTCGCTCGTCGGCACCCCGCTCGCGGTCCTCGTCATCCTCGTGCTGCTGATCAGCTGAGCGAGAGCGAGGGGATCGGCGCTGAGCACGCGCCCTCCCTCGACTACCTCTGAGGTAGTGAAAGGGGGGCGCATGCCCGCGACTCCCATTCGCGCCCTACCCCCCGGCGCCGGCGACGGCGTGCTGCAGCTGGCTCTTGCTCATCTTCGAGCGGCCCTCGATGCCGAGCTTCTTGGCGTCGTTGTAGAGCTGCTCGCGGGTCCGCCCGCCCGGCCCGCTGCCTGAGCGCTTGCCGCCGCGGCTGCTGGCGGAACTACCGTTGGTCGAGCTGCTCGAGGACGTTCTCGATTCCCCGGAGCGCGCCTTTTCCTTGTTGACGGCACGGGCCGCGATCGACTCGGCGCGTTTCTCCGAGCGGCCGGCCTTCTTCTCGCTCTGCTTGACGTGCTCGTACTGACGTGCTCGTTTGGTTCCTTTTTTCACTCCGCGTGGGGGCATGGGTCAGCTCCTTTCTCTCAGCTAGCCCACTACCCCACGCGGCGCGAACTATGCGTTGGCCGTGGCCTCGCGCTGACCCTCGTGCACGCGCTCGGCGAACTCCTCGATCAGCTTCGCGTTGAAAGCATCGAGGTCGTCGGGCTTGCGGCTGCTGACCAGACCCTGGTCGACGTGGACCTCCTCGTCGACCCACTCGGCGCCGGCGTTGCGCAGATCGGTCTGCAGGCTCGGCCAGGAGGTGAGTGTGCGGCCCTCGACGACGTCGGCGTTGATCAGCGTCCACGGCCCGTGGCAGATCGCCCCGACCGGCTTGCCGGCCTCGAAGAAGGCGCGGACGAACTGGACCGCGTCGGTGTCGGTGCGCAGCTGGTCGGGATTGGCGACCCCGCCCGGCAACACCAGGCCGTCGTACTCGTCGGGATCGGCCTCGCCCACCGCCCCGTCGGGGCTGAAGGTCTCGCCCTTGTCGAGGTGGTTGAAGGCCTGGATCTCGTCCTCTTCGGGGGCGAGCAGGTCGATCTCGGCACCGGCCTCGCGCAGCGCCTCGCGCGGGCTGGTCAACTCGACTTCCTCCACCCCCTCGTTGGCGACGAGGATGGCGATTCTCTTGCCCTGCAACTGGTCTGACATCTGAAGCTCCTTTGAGTCGGTCTGGAGTGCGTCGCCGCCAGCCCGGACGCCTCTCCGCCGTGCGGCGGTTGGTCTTCTCACCCAAGCGGGAACCGGACCCAGCGCCGGTGAAAGCCGCTGAGATTCGGGCTGACGGCCGCTCTCCTCCACTACCCCGAGCAAATCGGTGAAAACCGGCACCTCCTATAGAATCGTTTGCGGAATAGCTCCGGATTCCGCACTCCAAAGCGGTTTCCGGCACTTTTCGCCGACGTAGCTCAGTTGGTAGAGCACTTCACTCGTAATGAAGGGGTCCCGGTTCAAATCCGGGCGTCGGCTTGATTTCACGGCGCTTCCGTTCCAGAGTGGTGCCCGAACAAAACTCGGCGACCGGAGCGGCGGGGGCTACCCTTTTCGGTGTGAGTGCGAAAAGACAGGACGGGGTGCGCAGCGCCGAGGACATCGGTGACTTTGTACGCGCCGACGAGGTCCGCCGCGAGGCGACATTGGCGCTCAGCATGAGCGAGCGGCTGGCGCGGCTGCACGCGCTCTGCCAGCAGATGAGCGCCACAAAGGGCGCTGCCTCGGCGCGTTGAGCGGCTTCGACCTCCGCTCATTGCTCGAGCACTTCACACGGCCGCTGATCCCACCGCGTTCGTCCAGCGCCGCGTCGATGCCGTGTACGTCTGCATTTGCGACGGTTGAGGGTGCGGCTTGCTTCGGCTTCAGCCCTCGATCGGCTCGTCCAGCAGCTGACGCCGGTACAGCTCGGTGCCGGTGGCGAAGAGCAGGGCGAAGATGAGCACTCCGAGTGGTTTGTGGAAGGCGCCGACCGGTGCCCAGGCGATCAGCGCGAGGAAGATCAGCAGGGCGGCGCCCCAGAGGCCGGCGGGGCTGCGCTTGGCGTAGGGGGCGACGTAGCGGCGGATCGTCGTCGCGATCTTGGTCGGGCCGGCAAGGAAGGCGGCGAGGGCGACGAGCAGGCCGAAGACGATCGCCGAGGTCGCGATCGTGACCAGCATCGAGGTGCCGATGCTCCAGATCGCTTCGACCGCCGGTTCGACCGAGGTCGTCTTGCTCAAGCCGCTGACGACGTAGGTGCCGGCGAAACCGCGCAGCCCGAGCGAGAGCAGGCCGGCGATGACGAAGGCGAAGCCGACCGAGCGCAGCGTCTCGCGCCGGCGCGGCGAGAGGTAGACCGCGAGCGCGAAGCAGAGCAGCGCGGCAAGCGTCAGCACGATCGGCAGTTTGCGCAGCAGGTTGGCGACTTCCTGGCCCAGCGAGAGTTCGTCGGACTTGACGATCGTGATTTCGCCGGCATCGGGCGGCAGCTTCGAGACGAGCGCTTCGCCGACACCCGAGCCTTCGCCGATCTGGGCGAGCACGGCGCCGAGCTGCAGCTTCACTTCGCCGTTTTCGGTCGAGACGTTCGAGCTGCCGCCGTCGAGGACCCGCAGCAGCGATTCGTGGGCTTTGCGGTTGGCCGTTTCCCAGAGCGCCTCGAAGCGGGGAGTGGCAAAGAGCCGTTCGGCTACCTGCGGCGCCAGCTGCTGCAGCCCGCCCGCGGCCGCGGTGGCCAGCGGCGCGAGGCGAGGCGGCAGCGCTTCGCGCAGCTCGCCGGCGACGTCGACGTTGGCGAACAACTGGTTGGCCAGGTAGTCGGAGAGCTGGCTGCGGACTTCTTCGTTCTTGACCAGGCGGGTGCTCGTGTCGACCCAGTTGTTGGTGTTGAGCGCCTGGCGATTGACCCAGATCGAGAAGATCGCGGCGAAGGTGAGAATGGTGCCGAGGATGACGAGCCCGAGAGCCCAGCGCGGGTGACCGGAGCGTGGAGCGTGGGCTTTCTTCGGTGGCGGCGCGGCGGCCGCAGTCTCGTTCATGTCTGGAATCTAGGACGAGCTTCGGATCGAGAAAGGGGTCACCGTGGCGGCGGCGCGACGCGGTCGAGCTCGGCGAGGTCGGCCTCACTCGGTTGCCACTCCAGGGCGGCGACGTTGGCGGCGATCTGCTCGGGCTTGGTGGCGCCGGCGATGACTGAGGCGACGGCGGGTTGGGCGGCGAGGCCGGAGATCGCTACGTCGAGGATGCCGGCACCGCGGGCCTCGGCGAAGGATTCGAGCGCCTCGACCACGTCGAACTGCTCGTCGCTGCCGGTCTGCTCGCGCTCGGAGAGGCGGCTGCCCTCGGGGCCGGGCGCGTTGCGCCGGTACTTGCCGGTGAGCAGGCCGCTGGCGAGCGGGAAGAAGGGCAGGATCGAGACGCCGAGGCGCTCGCAGGCCGGGGCGACGTCGGCCTCGATGCCGCGCTCGAGCAGGCTGTACTGGTTCTGCAGGGTGACGAAGCGGGCCCAGCCGCGGTCGCGGGCGATGCGGTCGGCCTCTTGCAGTTCGGCGGCGCTGAAGTTGGAGCAGCCGATCGCGCCGACCAAGCCCTCGCGGACCAGCTCGTCGAGCGCGCCGAGGGTCTCCTCGATCGGCGTCGTCCCGTCGGGCTTGTGGTACTGGTAGAGGTCGATCTTCTCGACCCGAAGCCGCTTCAGCGAGCCCTCGATCGCCCAGCGGATGTACTCGCGCGAGCCGCCGGGCGCGTCGGGGGCGCCCTCCCCGCTCGTCTCCCAGCCGAACTTGGTCGCCAGCACGTACTCGTCGCGGCGGCCCTCCAGCGCCTCGCCCATCAGCCGCTCGCTGTCGCCGCCGCCGTAGATGTCGGCGGTGTCGAAGAGGGTGATGCCGGCCTCCAGCGCCGCATTGAGGACCGCGGCGGTGCCGTCGAGGTCGAGTCGTTTGCCGAAGTTGTTGCAGCCGAGCCCGACCACCGAGACCTCGAGCTCGCAGTCGCCGAGGCGGCGCTTGGGCAGCAGGTCCGTTCATCCCGATCAGACTAGAGAGTGGTGCTGCTCGGCTCGATGTCACTGCGCCGGCTCTCGGTCGGCGAGCGATCGGCGAAGGCGGCGCTGGCGTAGACGTCGTAGCGCTTCGCCGGGTCGAGCTCGATCGACAGTTGGGCCCGCCCGGAGGGCGCCTCGACCTTGACCGTCCGCGTCCTCGGCGGCACGCGCTTTTCGTCGGGCGAGTTGACGGTCACCACGAGGCCACGCAGGTCGGCCCCCTCGGCCCCCTGGACTTCGTAGTCGACCGCGAGGCCGCCGTCGGAGCGGGCCGCCCTGACCTTGGCCATGCGCGGGATCGCGGCCGGCTCGATGCCCTCGGCCGGGGGGCGCGTCGTGACCAGGTCGGGCGCCAGCAGGCGAGGCTCGTGCCACTGCTTGTGCATCGCCGGGCCGACCGGGCTGTCGGAGTCAAACGGCGGGTGAACCGAGAGGAACGGCAGGTGAATCGTCGCCGGCTTGGTGTCGCCCCAGTGCCCGGGCCAGTGCAGCCACTTCCACGACGGCTCCCCTTCGCGGACGATCTCCAGCTTCGAATCGCTTTCGCGGGGGCGACCGCCATCGGCCCAGTCGATCCAGGCGCCGGTCCCGTGCGGGCCCGGTTCGAAGTAGGAGGCATGCGATCCCCGGGCGACGTAGACCACCGGCCGTTCCCCTCCGGGAAGCCGCTCGACCTGGCTCCAGTGGCGCACGCCGGCGTGCCGGTGCTGGGCGTAGACGGCGTAGTCGGGCACGTCGCCCTCGCCGAGGCGGAGCTGGATCATCTCCCAGTCCCCCTCGTGGCGGCCGGCGCCGATGATGCTGCCGACCAGGTTGAAGTCGTTGTAGAAGTAGAAGAACCAGTACTGGAGCCACCTTTCCCCGCCCGCCTTGTCCTCGACGAAGCGCCCGTAGATTCGGTTGGCGTACTCGGGCTTCTGGTGCAGCAGCGCGGACGCCTCGGCGTAGTCCTTCCTCATGTCGCCGATCAGGTCGCCCTGGTCGGCCGTCGTCCCGTCGGGGTAGGCGGCGCCGAGGAAATCGAGTGAGAGCCGCGGCTTGCCGTCGCGCGGCGCGGCCTCGGCGAGCACCTCGCCGCCGCGCTGCAGGCGGTTGGCCCCGTAGTCGGTCCACTCGGCCGGCGAATCGGCGAAGTAACACTCGTGCGAGTCGTACTTGAGGTAGGGCAGGTGTCGCTGGAGCAGGCCGTCGCGGTCGGGGCTCACTGCGGCAGCTCTTCTTCATGGTGGACGTTGCCTTCGTCGTCGACGTGGTGGACCTCGATGCTGCCGGGCTTGAGGTCGAGCACCGCGAAGCCGTGCTTGCCCCAGTGTTCGCCGTCCTCGCTGGTGCGGTACTCCTCGAAGCGCCAGTCCACGTAGTCGGGTTGGGCGGGCGGCGGCAGTTCAGCGATTTCCGGCACGGCGCCGTGACCGATCGCCCGCGCCGCTCGCACGTTCTTGTGCGGGTGGTAGGCGACGCAATCGTGCTCGTGACCCCAGAACCAGACATCCACCCCGTGCTCGTCGAGGGTCGGCTTCAGCGCCCCTTCGATCTTTTCGCCGACGTCCTGGTCTTCGTCGTTGGCGGTGAAGAGCTGATGGTGGGAGAGCAGCAGCAGCTTGCGGTCCGGGTCGGCGGCGGCCGCGGCGACGTGCTTGGCCTGGCCGCCGTAGAGATGCCCCTGCGCCCAGCCGAAGGGGAGCTCGTCGTTCCAGGCGGTGTCGAGGCCGATCACGTTCCAGTCCTTGGACTGCAGCGAGAACCAGCTGGTCGGTGAGCCGTTGGCCGCACGCTGGCGGCGGAAGCGGGGGTCGGTGAGCATGACGTCGAAGTAGCCGCGGCCGCCCGAGTACATGTCGTGGTTGCCGTTCAGCGCCCAGGAGGAGATCGTGCCCTTGTCCCCCGGGTCGACCGGCCACGGCCTGAGGATGTTGTCGCGCACCTCCTGCTCGAGCCCGGAGTAGTAGGTGTCGCCGAGGTTGATCACGTGGACCGCCCGCTCGGTCTCGTGGATCCAGGGGCGCATCGCGGCCGCCACGGCCTCGGCTTCTTCGAGCCCGGTCCCCCAGTCGCTGACCAGGACCAACCGCGAGGCGTCGCCGATCTTCGCCACGGCGGGCTCGTCGCAGAACGGGTGACGGTCGTGCAGCAGGCGCCAGAGCAGCGCGAGGGCGATCTCGACCACCCAGCCGATGTCCGCCTGGGTGAACTTGTCCCCCATCTTCTCCTTGTCGGCCTTCGCTTCGCGGCGCTGCTGCAGGGCCGACTGGGCGAGGCTGACGATCGGCCGCCGCGAGTAGTAGGTGCCGGGCGCCGGGTCGGCCTCGGCCCGGCGCGCGTCGCGGACGGCCTCGAGCAGTTCGGTATGGACGTGAGTGGGCGTGTGATCGCCGCGGCCGGTCGTCGGACCCGACTCGACCACCCGCTCGAGGTGCTCGGCGATCCGGTCGAGCTGCTGGTGGATGAAACCGTGGTCTCGCAGGTTCGCCATCTGGAGCCCGAGCCTACACAGCAATTTTCAACTACTTGGGATGAAATTCGGTTAAACGCCCAGGGGGATCTCGCCGGCCCGGCCCGACTCGATCGCCTCGGCGTAGGCGCCGTGGGTCGTGCCTCGCGCTCGCGGCGCGGCGATCCCGTAGGCCTCGTCCATCGCCCGGGCCAGCGTCGCCTTGAAGGTTCTGCCGTGCCAGGCGTGCGCCTCGGCCGCCCGCCCGACGTGCAGATGGACGAGCTCATGGAGCAGCGTCTCGAGCACGTCGCCGGCCCGGATCCCCGGGTAGGCGGTGACCGAGAGGCGGAACTGGGCGGGAACGGCGAAGCCAAGCCGGTTGGGACGGCGACGGGCCCGCCGTACCTTCAGCTCGGGCTCGCGCGCGGCGAGCGGGCCACCGGCGAAGACGGGCAGTCCACGCAGCCGCGTCATCTCCTGACGAAGGTCGATCCCGGCCACGGTGAAATAGGTCTGAGAGCGCCTCAAAGTCTCAGACGGTCGCGCGACGCAAGAGAAAGTCACGAAACCGGGGGGCCGTATATCCATATTCGCCTTTGCGAATCCGGTACAGAACGCCAGCCTCGACGAGTCTGCCAAGCAGCACGTTGACGTTGCCCGGCGTCTTCGCGGAAGCCTCGCCCAGGTGCGAAGCGCGAAGCGGTGGATAGGGACATGTGGCGGAGGTGATCAACACATCCTGCTCGGCCGGAGTCAGGGTCGATATCCGCGGCTCGTAGAAATCCCGGTCGAGACGTTCGTAGATCTGGGGGCGCGCCTCGCGAAGCAGCTCCGGGGTGAGGCGATCGACCCCGGCAAGGTCAGCGGCGTCCCACAGCTCGGATCCCCAGAGCTGAATGAAGTACGGATAGCCCTCGACCTCCTCGACCACCTCGGCGGCCACCGCCTTGTCGACCGAACGCCCGGTCTGTTCGAGCGGTCGGGTGAACGCCGCGAGCGCCTCGTCCGTGGGGAGGGAATCGACATCCTCTCCACGGAATAGTCGCTCACTGTAGGAGCGGGCCTTCTGCAGGTTGGTGGCGAGGGTGGGCAGGCCACAGACAACCACCGCGAGTGGCAGCTCTTGGCGCTGCAGAGCAACCAGCGGCGCAATCAGCAAGGACAGGGGGTGCTCTCCGTGCCTGCCCCGCTCATCGCGGATCAGCTGCGCCTCGTCGAGCAACAAGACCAAGCCCTCTCGACCTTTGGCGACGGCCAACTCCACCGTGTCGAAAATGTCCCTGGCGAGATCGTTCTCGCGGTCCGAACCGGGCGCAATGGAAAGCGAGACGTCTTCCCAGGTAACCGAAAGGGCGCCGGCTTTGATCGCCCGGCCGGCGGCGCGGCGAAGCCGCTCGAGGCGAGAAAGTCGCGCCCGCGCTCGGCCGAGGAGACCGCCGAGGGCTTCCTGAAGCGCCTCATCGGTGTTGTGCGAGGGCTGGAACTCGAGGTCGGCCGGCTCCCAGTTGGCTTCCTCGGCCCTTTCCGCGAAGGCACCGAGCAAAACCGTCTTGCCAACCCCTCGCAGGCCGGCAACGCGCATGCTCGCCTGCTGCTCGGGCGCTGCGCGCAGCATCGCGTCGAAGCGACGCAGCGACGGGTCGCGACCAGCGAGGTACAACGGGCGAACTCCAACACCGGGCCGATACGGGTTCTTGATCGAAGCTTGGCTCATTACAGAAATCTCTTTATGTTTCTACATCATAAAGAAAAAGCTGTAATAAGTGCTGCTTCGCGTAGAGAGGCGGCCGGGGCGGAAATCTCCGTGCTTAGGCGGGTCCGCCTTCGAACTTGTAGCCGACGCCGCGCACGGTGGTGATCAGCTCGGGGCGCTGGGGGTCGCGCTCGACCTTCTGGCGCAGGTTGGAGATGTGGACGTCGCAGGCGCGCTCGTCGCCGTCGAACTCGGTCTGCCAGAGCTCCTCCATGATTTCGCGGCGGGGGAAGACCTCGCCGGGGCGGCCGACCAGCAGGCGCAGCAGCTGGAACTCGGAGCGGGTCAGGTTGACCGGCTCGCCGTGGACGGTGGCGACGTGGCGGACGAGGTCGATCGCGACCGGACCGGCTTCGATCTTGACCGCCTGGTTGAGTGGGCCGCGGTCGAGCTCGCGGCGGCGCAGCTGGGCGCGCACGCGGCCGAGCAGCTCGCGCACCGAGAAGGGCTTGGTGACGTAGTCGTCGGCGCCGACCTCGAGGCCGACCACCTTGTCGACCTCGGCGTCCTTGGCGGTGAGGACGATGATCGGCACGGCGCTGCGGGCGCGCACCTCGCGGCAGATGTCGAGGCCGCTCGGTCCCGGCATCATGATGTCGAGGATCAGCAGGTCGAAGGGGATGCCGTCGCCGCTGAGTTTGGTCGTCGCGTCGTCGCCGTCGACCGCGACGTCGACGTCGAAGCCGTCCTGGGCCAGCGCGTAGCCGACCGACTCGCGGACCGAGGGCTCGTCGTCGGCGACCAGGATGCGTCCGCTGCTCATCAGGCCACCGGAGTCGGGCTCGGTTGGGAGATCGGCAGGCGGACCCAGAAGGTGCTGCCCTTGCCCTCGACCGAGGTGGCGCCCATCTCGCCGCCCATCACGTCGACCATGCGGCGGGCGATTGCCAGGCCGAGGCCGAAGCCCTCCTGCTTGCGGGTCTCGCTGCGGCGGTAGAAGCGCTCGAAGACGCGCTCGATCTCCGCCGCGGGGATTCCTGTTCCAGTGTCGATCACCTCCATGATCACGTCCCTCTCGCCGTCGCGGCGGCCGCGAACGGTAACGGCGCCGGGGGGTGGCGTGTTCTTGAAGGCGTTGGTCAGCAAGCCAATCATCACCTGGCGCAGCAGTGTCGGGTCCGCCTTGGCGGCGAGATCGGGCTCGACTTCGACGTAGAGGTCGACGTGTTTGCGCGGCTCGACCGCGGCGACGACGTCACGGATCGCGATCGGCACGTCGACCACCTCGGTCTCCCCCGCCCCCAGCGACTCGACCCGGGCCAGGGTGAGCAGGGCCTGGGTCAGGCGGCTCATCCGATCGGCGTCCTCGGCGAGGCGGTTGAGGAAGT
Organism: uncultured Solirubrobacterales bacterium; assembly: GCA_963774405.1. GTDB lineage: Bacteria > Actinomycetota > Thermoleophilia > Solirubrobacterales > 70-9 > VRUE01. The sequence continues at coordinate 88,916 of CAVZEV010000005.1, forward strand.
GGTCGCGCGCCTGCGGGTCGTCTTTGGCGCCGCTCTGCAGCACCTCGATCGCGCCGGAAATGCCAGCCAGCGGGTTGCGCAGCTCATGCGCGGCGTTGGAGACGAAGTCGGCTTCGGCGAACTCGCGGCGCATCTCTTCGGTGCGGTCGCGGACGACGGCGAGCACGGCGCGCTCGCCGGGCAGGGACCGCGCCTGCATCGCGTAGGCGCGGTCGCCGATGCGCAGGGCCGGGTGGGCGGCGAAGCCGACCTCGGCGGCGCGGTGCAGGTGGACCAGCAGCACCTCGGGCGGGCGACCGCCCTCGAGCAGGTCGGCGGCGGCGCTGTTGGAGAAGCGCAGCGGCCCTTCGTCGTCGACGACCATCACCGCGTCGGTGAGGCCGTCGAAGATCGCCTCGAGCTTGTTGCGGTCGGCGGTGAGCACGCCAAAGCTCTCCTTGAGCGAGGCGCGCATCGAGTCCAGGGCGCGGGCGAGTTCGCCGATCTCATCGGCGGCGCCGACCCGCAGCGGCGCGTCGAAGGAGCCCGAGGCCATTTCGTTGGCGGCCTGGGCGAGGCGGGAGACGCGGTGGGTGATCGCGACCGCGATCAGGAAGCCGGCGAGGACGCCGATCAGCACGGCGACGATCAGCGCCTGCTTGTTGTCGCCGAAGAGGTAGACGGCGAAAGCGGTGATCAGCGAGACCGCGGCAAACGCCCCGGCCAGCCACAACCGCATGCCCATCCATCTCATGAAGAGTTACTAACACAAAACGAATCTGGGCCGCATGGGAGAATCGGTCGGTGCGGACTCTCGTCTTCATCCCCGCCTGGAACGAGGAGGACTCGGTCGCGAGCGTGATCGCCGACGTGCGCGAGTGCCTGCCCGAGGCCGACCTGCTGGTGATCGACGACGGCTCGACCGACGCCACTGCGGAGCGGGCGCGCGAGGCGGGCGGCCTGGTCGCCTCGCTGCCCTTCAACCAGGGGCTCGGCGCGGCGCTGCAGACCGGCTACCTGCACGCGCTGCGCGAGGGCTATGAGGCCTGCGCCCACCTCGACGCCGACGGCCAGCACCCGCCGCGCGAGGTGGCGCGGCTGCTGGCGGAGATCTACGGCGACCGCGCCGACCTGGTGATCGGCTCGCGCTACCGCGACCCCGGCAAAGCCGAGAGCGACGACTACAAGCCGACGCTCTCGCGGCGGATCGGCACCGGCGTCTTCCGCTTCTTCCTCACCCTGGCGACGCGCCAGCGCTTCACCGACACGACCAGCGGCATGCGCGCCGCCAACCGCCGCGTGATGGCGCTCTTCAGCGAGCACTACTCGCCCGACTTCGCCGAGATCGAGTCGCTGCAGCTGGCCGTGCGCGAGGGCCTGCGGGTCGAGGAGCTGCCGGTGCGGATGCTGGAGCGGGCCGGCGGCAGCTCCTTTCTGACGCCGCTGCGCTCGGCCTTCTTCATCTTCAAGGGGATGATCGTGCTGCTGGTCGGCCAGTTCCGGCCCCGCCACGCCGAGGCGGGCGAGCGATGAACACCCTGCTGCTCGCGGCGAGCGAGAGCCCCAAGGTCCACCTCACCTCACAGACCCGGATCATCGCAGCGGTCCTGGCGCTCGCCTTCATGGGCCTGGTGCTGGAGCTGATCCGCCGCGACAAATTGCAGGAGCGCTTCAGCGTCGTCTGGTTCGTCGCCGGCCTGGGGATGCTGGTCGGCGCCGCCTTCCCTGGCCTGCTGACCCTTGTCGCGGACGCGATGGGCGTGCGCGACACCAACGTCGCCCTGTTCTCGATCGTGCTGCTCTTCCTGCTCGGCCTGGCACTCAACTTCAGCGTGACGATGTCGCGCCAGGCGGCCCAGATAACGCGGCTGGCTCAGGAGCGGGCGCTGGAGAAGGCGAACGCGCAGGCGCGCTCAGGCGAAAACGGCAGCAAGGCGGAAGGCGAGCGCCTCGAGAGCTAGCTCCTCGGAGACGTTGAGGTCGAGGCGGCGGCGGGTGTCCTGGACCAGCTCGGCGGCGCGGCGGGGGCGGGACGGGTCGAGGGACTCAGCACTCGATTCCAGCTCGGCGAGATGGTCCTGGTTGTAGACAACCTCGGTTGCACCGGACGCGGTCGCGGCGAGATCTCGGAACCAGCCGGCGCTCAGCTCCAAGGCGAGATCGAGAGTCTCGGTGCGACGGCGGCGACCGGCTCGTTTCGCTTCGTCGGCGATGTCGCGGGCGCTGCGCTTGACACCGGCCTCGGTTTCTTCGTCGAGCAGATCGCGAGTCGCCGCTTCGGCTTCCTCGCCTACGGATTCGGCGGCTTTGAGCAGGTGGCTCCAGGCGGCAGGGGCTGTCGGGGGTGCGTCAGCGACGCTGGGTTTTTCGCCGGGCGGTGGTGCCGCGCTCGCTGACTGGTCTGTGCGAAAAACAGGACGCCGCGTCGCCGACGCACCCCCGACAGCCCTTCCCAGCTCCAGCGCTGCCACTCGCAGGTCTCTGCCGGAGTCCGAGAGGAGGAATTGGGCGCGGTCCACGTCTCCGGCGGAGAGACGAGCCGCGGCCGCAATGTCGTCGGCGGAGCCGGCGCCGGAAAGCTGCGCTTCAATGGCGGCGGGCGGCAGCGGCGCGAAGTCGATCGGCTGGCAGCGGGAGGCGATCGTCTCCAGCAGCATCGAGGGTTCGGCGGTGAGCAGGATCAGGTGGACGAAATCGGGCGGCTCCTCCAGGGTCTTGAGCAGAGCGTTCTGGCTCTCGTCGCGCATCTGCTCCGCCGCCTCGATCACGAAGACACGCTTCTCCGCTTCGAAGGGCCGGTAGGACGAGGCGCGGATGACCCGCTCGCGCACCTCGTCGACCATGTGCTGCGCGCCGCGCGGGCGCAGCCAGACGAGGTCAGGATGCGGCGAGGGATCGATCAGGGCCCGCCGCTTCGCATCCGCGAGGTCGCTGGCGCCCGCGGCAAGGATCTCGGCGGCAAAGGCGCGTGCCACCGCCGCCTTGCCGGCTCCACGCGGCCCGCGGAAGAGGTAGGCATGCGACGGTCCCGAGGCCAGCGCCGCAGAGAGCACCATCCGCGCCCGCGGCTGGTGCCCCGCGGCCTCTTCCAACGCATCGATGTCGCAGTTTCCTTCGGTATGCGGCGGGAACTGCGACATCATGAGGCGTGGGACTGGACGGCGGACATGACCCGCTCATGGACCTCTTCGACGCTCCCTTCGCCGTCAACCACGACGACGCGGTCGGAGGCGATCTTGGCGATTTCCTCGTAGGCCTCGGCGACGGCGCGCTGCAGATCGAGGCCCTCGGACTCGAAGCGGTCGTTGCCGTCGGCGCGGCCGAGGCCGGTCTCGGGGTCGACCCGCAGCAGTACGGTGACGTCGGGCCAGAGGCCGTCGGTGGCGGCCTCGGTGAGCCCGATCACCTCGGGCGCGCCCAGCCCACGGCCGGCGCCCTGGTAGGCGACGCTGGAATCGGCGAAGCGGTCGGCGACGACGTCGGTGCCGGCCTCGAGGGCCGGCCGGATCACCCGCGCGGTCAGGTCAGCGCGGGCGGCGAGGAAGAGCAGCAGCTCGGCGAAGGGGTCGAGCTCCAGGGCCGGGTCGGCGAGCAGGCCGCGGATCTTCTCCGCCGCCTCGGTCCCCCCCGGCTCGCGAATCAGCAGCGTCTCCGGCCCGAACGCCTCGGCCAACAGCTTCGCCTGCGTCGACTTGCCCGACCCGTCGATGCCCTCGAGTGAAATGAACACGTCGCGATCCCGTTCCGGTGGTCCTTATCCCCGATATGTCGGGATAAAGCGCACCGGAAGCGTTATTTGGCCGCGGCCTTGGCGCGTTTGCGGCCGCGGGTTGCCGTGTCGGCTTTGCTTGCGACCTTGGCTTTTTTGGCTTTGGCCGGGGGCTTGTCCTCGTCGCCGGCGGGCAGCGGCTGCTTGGCCATCGCTTCTTTGGCCGCTTTCGCCGCTTCGCGCTCGGCGCGGCGTTTCTTCATCTCCTGCATCGACTCGCAGTCGTCGTTGAGGCAGAGGTTCCAGGGGCGGCCGCGGAAGGGCTGCACTTTCAGCCGCGGCGTCTCGCCGCAGATCGAGCAGCGTTCCTCGAGTTTGAAGACGTCGCCGCGCTGGGGCAGGGGGAAAGTCTGGTCGCAGGACTCGGGGTCGTCGAGGGTCCAGCCGCTGCAGCCGACGAAGCGCTTGCCCGACTTCTTCGCCCGGATCACCCGCAGCATGTGGGGCGAGCCGTCCTCCTTGGTGCGGCCGGCTTCTTCACAGACCTTGCAGGGGCCGAGGATGCGGTCCTCGTCCATGCCCTTCCAGACGACTTTGGCCAGGTCTTCGCGGCTCTCGTCGATTTCGGTCCAGGTCTTGTGCAGCAGTTCGCGGCTGTCGCCGACGACGCCGTCCTTGCTCATCTCGCCGGCGGCGATCTGGTCCATCTCGGACTCGAGCTGGGCGGTCATCTCCGGGGTCGCCATCGCCGGCACGTATTTCTTGAAGGCCTCGTACATCGCGATCCCGGTCTCGGTCGGGATCGGCGGGTTGCTGTAGACGTAGCCACGGTCGAAGAGCTTCTTGATGATGTCGGCGCGGGTCGCCTTGGTGCCGAGGCCGCGCTCCTCCATCATCTCGACCAGCTTCGCCTGCGAGATGCGGCCGGGCGGCTGGGTCTCCTTGTCGACGATCCAGGGCTCGCCGTCGAGCTGCAGCGTCTGGCCCTCCTGCAGGGCCGGGATCTCCTCGTCGGAGGAGCGGGCGTAGGTGTAGATGCCGGCGAAGCCGGGATCGACGACGACCGAGCCGCGCACGAAGTAGGTCTGGTCGCCGGCGGTGATGTCGGCGCGCGTCGACTCGGTGATCATCGGCGGGCTGAAGGTGGCGAGGAAGCGGCGCACGACCAGTTCGTAGACGCGCTTCTTGGGGCCGTCGCCGAGGGCGCCGGGGTGGATCGCCTGGGTCGGGTAGATCGGCGGGTGGTCGGTGGTCTCTTTTTTGCCGCGGGTCGGCTTCAGCTCGCCGTCGAGCAGGCCCGCGGCGGCGGAGAACTCCTTGACCTTGACCAGCGAGGTGACCAGCTCGCGCAGCGGCAGCGATTGCGGGTAGACGGTGTTGTCGGTGCGCGGGTAGGAGATGAAGCCGTCCATGTAGAGGTCCTCGGCGAGGCGCATGGCGCTGGCCGGGGTGATGCCGAGGCGGCTGGAGGCGTCGGTGGTGAAGGCGGTGGTGTTGTAGGGCGTCGGCGGCCTGCGCGTGTTCTTGCGCGCCGTCACCGACTTGACCGTGCCCGGGCCGCTGGTGCCTGCAAACGCCGCGTCCGCCTCAGCCTTCTCCCAGAACTTGTCGGTCTCGTGGTGGGTCTCGAAGCTGCCGTCGGCGTGCTCGAACTTGGCGAAGAGTTCCCAGAAGGGTTTGGCGACGTGGGCGCGGCGCTCCATCTCGCGCTCGACGATCAGGCCCAGGGTCGGGCTCTGCACGCGGCCGACCGAGAGGAAGTTGGAGCCGAAGCGACGGGTCGAGAGCGAGACCGCGCGGGTCAGCGTCGCGCCCCAGAGCAGGTCGATGTCCTGGCGGGCGGCGCCGGCGTTGGCCAGCGGGTAGGAGAGCTCGTCGAGCTCGCTGAAGGCGCGCTCGATCTCTTCCTTGGTCAGCGCCGAGTAGCGGGCGCGCTTGATCCGCAGCGTGCCGGCCTTGGTTTCCTCGCGGTTGCCGAGGGTCGGGTTGGCGTCAAGCATCTCCTCCAGCGCCTCGAGCCCGATCAGCTCGCCCTCGCGGTCGAAGTCGGTCGCGATCACCAGCTCGTCGGCCTCTTTGGCGACCTTGCGGATCGCCTTGACGACGTTCTTGTCGGTCGGCTCCTTGATCAGCTCGGCGTCGATCAGGTCGTGCAGGTCGGTTTTCTGCCAGTTCGAGTAGCCCTCGGGGAAGGCCGGGCCGAGCACGTGGCCCTTGAGCCCGATCGTGCGCTGGACCTCGCCGGCGTCGTCGGTCCACGTGTAGTACGGGACTTTGAAGGTTTTGTCGCTGGTCGCGGAGCCCTTGCTGAGGAAGGTCGCGATCTTCTCGGCGCTGTTGTTCTTCTCGGTGACGATTAGTCGCATCGGGCGGCGAGGGTAGCAGGGGCGCTCGGTGACGCTCGCCGGCCGAACCTCGAAGTTCAGCTCTACATATTTGCCCGCGACCTGCCGATCAGGGGTGCAATGTCCATAGGATCGCGAACTCAATGAGGGCCTTGGTGACAGGCGGCGCCGGCTTCATCGGCTCGAATCTGACCGACGCGCTGCTGGCGCGCGGCGACGAGGCGATCATCGTCGACGACCTCTCCACCGGCCGCCGCGAGAACATCGAGCAGGCGCTCGCCAACGGGGCGACGCTGCTCGAGGCCGACATCCGCGACCGCGCCGCGATCGAGGAGATCGCCGGCCGCGAGCGCCCCGAGGCGATCTTCCACCTGGCCGCCCAGATCGACGTGCGCAAGTCGATCGCCGACCCGGCCTTCGACGCCTCGATCAACATCGGCGGCACCGCCAACGTGCTCGAGGCCGCCCGCGCCGCCGGCGTGCGCCGCGTCGTCTTCAGCTCGACCGGCGGTGCGATCTACGGCGAGGGCGACGGCCAGCAGCTGCCGCTCGGCGAGGACGCACCGCTGGCGCCGGAGGCCCCCTACGGGCAGAGCAAGTTCGCCGGCGAGGGCTACCTCTCCCTGTACGAGCGCCTCTACGGACTTTCCAGCGTGCCGCTGCGGCTCGGCAACGTCTACGGCCCGCGCCAGGCCGCTCGGCGAGGCCGGCGTGGTCGCGATCTTCTGCGGCCGCCTGCGCGAGGGCAAGCAGCCGACCGTCTTCGGCGACGGCAAGCAGACCCGCGACTACATATATGTGGGCGACGTGGTCGCGGCGATGCTCGCGGCGGCCGAGGCCGAGACCAGCGGCCCGATCAACATCGGCACCGGGATCGAGACCGACGTCTTGGAGCTGGTCAGCGCCCTCGGCGAGCTCGGCGGCGGCACCGACTTCGAGCCCGAGTTCGCGCCCCCCCGCACCGGCGAGGTGCAGCGCATCTCAATCGACCCGTCCCGCGCCGAGCGCGAGCTGGCCTGGACGCCCCAGATGAACCTCAACGACGGCCTCCGCCTCACCCTCAACTCGATCTAACCCCGGGGCCGACGGGCCTCAAACGTGACATATCGACACGCTTTAGGCCCGTCGGCGGGCGATTTCGGGGGGATCACTAGGCTTTGGGGCATGCCCGCTCAGGCTTATGCCGGTAAGGAGTGCGTTTGTCAGTTGCGCAAGGGGATTTGCGATCAGTCCTGCGTGCGCGACATGTTGGAGACGCCGTTCTACATCGCCTGCCTGAAGCTGAAGGGGCGGCGCTGCGTGGTGGTCGGGGGTGGGGACATCGGCCTGGAGAAGGTCGAGGGGCTGCTCGCCTGCGACGCCGACGTGACCCTGATCGCCCCGGTCGCCCATCCCGAGCTGGAGAGCCTGGCGGCGGAGGGCTCGATCGAGTGGGAGAAGCGCGCCTACGCCGGCGCCGCCGACCTCGAGGGCGTCTTCATGGCGATCGCCTCGACCGATGACACCGAGGTCAACATCAAGGTCTACGACGACGCTGAGAAGCGGGCGATGCTGGTCAACATCGTCGACGTGCCGCCGCTCTGCAACTTCATCCTGCCGGCGATCGTGCGCACCGGCCCGCTGGCGATCGCGATCTCAACCGCCGGCGCCTCCCCCGCCCTGGCAAAGCGGATGAAGCGCGAGATCTCCGCGCTCTTCGGCGAGGAGTACGCGCGCCTGGCGGTGATCCTCAACGACGCCCGCGGCTGGGCCAAGGGGACGCTGCCGACCTACCAGGACCGCAAGGAGTTCTTCGAGGGCATCGTCAACGGCGAGCCCGACCCGATCGAGCTGATCAAGAGCGACCGCGAGATCGAGCTGATCGCCCTGATCGAGGCTGCCAAAGAGCGCGCCGCCGCAGCGCTCACCTGAGGCCATCCCGGTAGGGGTTCCGCTTAACTTCTTTCGGTGGAGACGCGGCTGCTGGCGCCGCAAGGTGGACGCCGAAAAAGTGCAAGACGCTCCACCCCTACCGGGATGGCCTCAGCTGCCGCAGGCGGAGGCTCGGACCTGGTCGAGGGCCTCGCGTAGGTCGTTGGCCTGGGCAGCGGTGAGCTTGGCGGCAAAGGCGACATTGAGCTCGGCGACGACGACGGGGCGCATTTCGTCGAGTAGGTCGCGGCCAGCGGGGGTCAGGGTCGCGTAGCTGACGCGGCGATCGGTCTCGCAGAAGGTCCGCTCCAGTAGGCCGGCTTTGATCAGGCGATCAACAAGCTTGGTGAGTCCACCGCGCGTGATCACCAGAGCCTCGGCGAGATCGCCCATCTTCAGCCGTTCCTCCGGCGCCTCGGACAGGGTCGCAAGCACCTCGTACCAGGGCAGCGGCGGGAACTCGGCACTGGTCAGAGCCTCCTGCAGGCGGCCCGTGATCGCGGCATGGGTGCGCGTGAGCGCTCCCCAGGCGTCGCCGTGGGAACTGCGGGGGGACTTGGTCGCGGTTGCTTGCTCCATACCTGGACATCATCGCAGACGAATGTTGTCTAAGCAATAGTTGTATCTACAAGCATTTCTGCTACGATTGTTTCTGCGTCAATCGTTTAGCAAGCAACTATCGACTTGGAGGCAGAGATGAGCACGCAGACGGTCGCCCGGCAGGTCCCGGCAGGCACATACGTGGTGGACCCGGTCCACTCCTCGATCAACTTCGCAATCACCCACAACGGGGTGGCGACCTTCCGCAGCGGCTTCGATGCCTACGAGGCCCGACTTAGCGGCGGCGATGAGCCCAAGCTCGAGGGCACGGTCGACGTCGCCAGCGTCAAGATCGACGAGGAGCAGCTCAAGGGCCACCTGCTCTCGCCCGACTTCTTCGACGCCGGCCGTTACCCGCAGCTCCGCTTCACCTCCAGCGAGCTCAGTGTCGCCGAGGACGGCGCCGTGACCCTGCGCGGCGAGCTCGAGATCCGCGGCGAGAAGCGCGAGGTCAAGGCGAGCGGCAAGTTCGGCCGGCTCGGCGCCGACCTCGTCGGCAACGCCCGCGTCGGCCTCTCGGTGGGCGCCACCGTCGACCGCCGCGACTTCGGCCTCGACTGGAACGCCGAGCTACCCAGCGGCGGCGAGGTGCTCGACTACGCGGTCGAGATCGCAGTCGAGCTGGAGCTGGTCGAGGAGGCCGAGTAGCGATGCGGGTGCTCGGCATCTCCGGCAGCCTGCGCAGCGGCTCGCTGAACAGTGCCCTGCTGCGGGCGGCCGCCGAGCGGCTGCCCGCCGGGGCGGAGCTGATCACCTACGAGCGCCTCGGCGAGATCCCGCCCTACGACGAGGACGTCGAACTGGAGGGGACGCCGGCCGTGGTCGAGGAGCTGCGCCGGGCGGTGCGCGATGCCGACGCGGTCCTGATCGCCACCCCCGAGTACAACCACTCGATCCCGGGCCAGCTCAAGAACGCGCTCGACTGGGTCTCCCGGCCGGCCGGCAAGAGCGCCCTCAACGGCACCCCCGCCGCCGTCATCGGCGCATCCGCCGGCATGTTTGGAGCGGCCTGGGCCCAAGCCGAGCTGCGCAAGGTTCTCGGCGCGATGGGCGGACGCGTGATCGAGACCGAGCTGCCGGTCGGCCACGCCAAGGAGCTGCTCGACGGCGAGCGCCTCGAGCTCTCCCCCAACAGTCCGAGCAGCTCGAGGAGATCCTCGCCGAGCTGATCTCCGAGGCCGAGATCGAGTCCGGGCTGGTCGCAGCCTGATCAGGGAGCGAGTCGCTCGACAGACGGCACGCGGTCGATCGCCTTGTCGAAGGAGGCGATCGACCTGACGCCCGTGAACTCGGCCGCGGCAACCAGGTATGCCTCGGCGAAGTCGAGGCGATCGAGCTCGTAGACCTCGAGAGCGCGGAGCAGAAGCTCGGAGTCGGAGGCGATGCTTGGCACGGCCAGAGCCGCGCGCATCAGCTCCGCGACTCGCGCCCGCTCGACTTCGTAGAACGACTCGAGCACGTAGACGCACTCCGCCAAAACGAGGTCGGCGAGGACCAACTCGGTCTCGGTGGCGAGAAGCCTCGTCGCCCGTTTCGCCATTGCGGGTGGGTCACCGGTCAGGTGCCGAATAACGACATTGGTGTCGAGGAGAACGGTCAACCCTGCCTTTTCAACCTCTCGCCGCGCTTTTGCCACGCCTCCCGCCGAACGTCCTCCCAAGCGGCTCCGCGCTTCTCAGCAGGCACCGCGACCGTCCCGGCCAGATCCAGGAAGTCTTTAGTCCGAGCCAGAATCGCCCGTCCGCCTTCCAGCCGGAACACGACCTGATCGCCCGGCTCCAGCTCGAGCGTGTCTCGGACCGTCTTGGGGATCGTGATCTGCCCCTTGCTCGTCAGTCTGGCCGCTACGTCCATCTCAATTCCTTACTTTACGCAAAAAGTAAGGATAGCGACTCAGGCAGCAGGCAAAGCGAAGAAGGCAATCGCCGCGAAATGCGCTGCGGCGGCGAGGATGACGAAGAGGTGGAAGACCTCGTGGTAGCCGAAGACGCGGGGGTTGGGGTTGGGGCGCTGGGTGGCGTAGACCACTGCTCCCGCCGTGTATAGGAGGCCGCCGGCCGCGACGAGGAGGGTGCCGGTGACGCCCATCGAGCCCCACAGCTCGGGGAAGGCGATCGCGGCGACCCAGCCGAGCGACATGTAGATCAGGGCCGCGACCCACTTGGGGTGTTCGATCCAGACCATCTCGACGATCGCGCCGGCGATCGCGCCGATCCAGACGACGACCAGGATCGCGTCGGCGAGCGGGCCGTTGAGGACGAGCAGGGCGAAGGGCGTGTAGGTGCCCGGCGATGAGGAAGAAGATCATCGAGTGATCGAGCCGGCGCATCCACTTGCGCACTTCCGGCCGGGTCCAGTTGACCCGGTGATACAGGGCGCTGGTGCCGAGCAGGGCCGAGAGGCTGACCGCGTAGATCGCCACCGCGAGGGTTGCCTTCGGGGTCTTGGCGGCGAAGATCAGGCCGGCGCCGAGGAAGAGCGAGATGAAGAAGGCCCACTCGTGCGAGACGCCGCGCAGCTTAGGCTTGACCGCGGCCAGCGCGTCGCTCGCTCGCTCGCCCATCCGTTCCGCGCCCCCGCGCAGGTCTTCGACCATGTCCCCCAGGGTACCGGTCCTTTGTGCCGATATTGCGGACTTGCCACCATGTACGAGTGGTCCCCCCGGTCGCGCGAATGCCTTATTTGCGACTTCGAGCACTTTTTACGACCGATCGGTTAGCGATCCTGCGGAGTTACCCCTGAAAGTCGCTGCGAGAGGAGAAGTTTGATGTCCCAGACCGCCACCAGTGCCCCGAAAAACGGTCTCAAGGGCCTCGCGATCGAACGCCGCTTTTCCTCTCCCGGGACGCATCCGTTCGACGAGATCGAGTGGGAAGTGCGCGACGCGGTGATCGGCAATCCCGAGAGCCCGGCCTTCGTGCAGCGCGAGGTCGAGTTCCCCAAGAGCTGGTCGCAGAACGCGACCAACATCGTCGCCCAGAAGTACTTCCGCGGCCAGCTCGGCACCGAGAAAAGGGAGTCCTCGGTCAAACAGATGATCGGCCGCGTCGCCGGCACGATCTCCGAGTGGGGGCGCACGGGGGGCTACTTCGCCTCCGAGGAGGACGCCGAGGCCTTCGAGGCGGAGCTGACCTCGATCCTGCTCAACCAGAAGGCGGCCTTCAACTCGCCGGTCTGGTTCAACGTCGGCTTCGAGGAGCGGCCGCAGTGCTCGGCCTGCTTCATCCTCAGCGTCGAAGACAACATGGACTCGATCCTGGGCTGGAACACCAAGGAGGGCAAGATCTTCCGCGGCGGCTCCGGCTCGGGAATCAACCTCTCCAACATCCGCGGCTCGATGGAGCAGCTGGCCAAGGGGGGCACCGCCAGCGGGCCGGTCAGCTTCATGCGCGGCGCCGACTCCTGGGCGGGGACGATCAAGTCCGGCGGCAAGACGCGGCGGGCGGCGAAGATGGTCGTGCTCGACGTCGACCACCCGGACATCGAGCACTTCATCTGGTGCAAGGCCGACGAGGAGAAAAAGGCCGAGGCGCTGCGCGACGCCGGCTTCGACATGTCGATCGACGGCGAGGGCTTCACCTCGATCCAGTACCAGAACGCCAACAACTCGGTGCGGGTCAGCGACGAGTTCATGGAGGCGGTCGAGGCCGGCGAGGACTGGCAGCTGACCGCACGCACCAGCGGCGAGACCGTGAAGACGTTGGACGCGCGCGAGCTGATGAACCAGATCGCCGATGCGGCCTGGCGCTGCGCCGACCCGGGCGTGCAGTACGACACGATCATCAACCGCTGGCACACCTGCCCGGAGTCGGGCCGGATCAACGCCTCCAACCCCTGCAGCGAGTACATGCACGTCGATGACTCGGCCTGCAACCTGGCCTCGCTCAACCTGATGAAATTCCGCCGCCCTGACGGCAGCTTCGACGTCGAGGACTTCCAGCACGCGGTCGACATCGTCTTCCTCGCCCAGGAGATCGTCGTCGGCTTCTCCAGCTACCCGACCGAGGAGATCACCGAGAACGCCAACAAGTTCCGCCAGCTCGGCCTCGGCTACGCCAACCTCGGCGCCCTGCTGATGTCCGACGGCCTGCCGTATGACTCGACCGAGGGCCGCAACGTCGCCGCCGCGATCACGGCGCTGATGACCGGCCGCGCCTACCGCCAGTCGGCGCTGATCGCCGCCGGGGCGACCGGGCCCTACGAGGAGTACGAGAAGAATCGCGACGCCCACAACGGCGTGATGCGGATGCACCGCGACGCCTCCTACGACGTCGACGCGACCGGGATCAAGGGCGAGCTGCTCGAGGCCGCGCAGCGCTCCTGGGACGAGGCGGTCGAGCTCGGCGAGCAGCACGGCTACCGCAACGCGCAGGCGACGGTGCTGGCGCCGACCGGGACGATCAGCTTCCTGATGGACTGCGACACGACCGGGATCGAGCCCGACTTCTCGCTGGTCAAGTTCAAGGAGCTGGTCGGCGGCGGCCAGATGACGATCACCAACCGCTCGGTGCCGCTGGCACTGCGCACGCTCGGCTACGCCGAGCCGCAGGTCGAGCAGATCACCGCCTACATCACCGAGAACAGCACGATCGTCGGCGCCCCCGACCTCAAGGACGAGCACCTGCCGGTCTTCGACGTCGCGGTGGGAGAGCGGGCGATCTCCCACACCGGCCACATCGACATGATGGCTGCGACTCAGCCCTTCATCTCGGGGGCGATCTCAAAGACGGTCAACCTGCCGCAGACGGCGACGATCGAGGACATCGCCGACGCCTACACGCGCGGCTGGAAGGGCGGCCTGAAGGCGCTGGCGATCTACCGCGACGGCTCGAAGACGGCGCAGGCGCTGCGCACCGACGCCCAGGAGGAGAAGGGCGCCGAGGCCGAGCAGGAGATGTCGGCCCCGGTGCGCAAGCGGATGCCGCAGGAGCGCGAATCGATCACCCACAAGTTCTCGATCGCGGGCCACGAGGGCTACATCACCGCCGGCAAGTACGAGGACGGCTCGGTCGGCGAGATCTTCCTCACCGACATCGGCAAGGAGGGCTCGACGATGCGCGGGCTGCTCAACGCCTTCGCCACGGCGATCTCGCTCGGCCTGCAGTACGGCGTGCCGCTCGAGGACTTCGTGCGCAAGTTCAGCTACATGCGCTTCGAGCCGGAGGGAATCACCCAGAACCCGGAGATCCCCTTCGCCAAGTCGATGCCCGACTACATCATGCGCTGGCTGGCGAGCCGCTTCATCGATGAGACCGAAACGCTGGAGGAACTCGGCATCCTCACCCAGGAGGTGCGGGCCAAGAAGGATGCCGAGACGAGCCAGCTCGGCCTCGGCATCCCGACCGACACGGCGAGCCCGGCCAACGGCGGCAACGGCAACGGGGGGGCCAAGCCGGCCGCCTCGGCCCTGACCGAAACCCCACCGGTGAGGCCGGCCAAGATGTCGGGAATGGAGCTCGGCCCCGCCTGCGAACAGTGCGGCGGCATGATGCAGCGCACCGGCAGTTGCTACACGTGCAGTAGCTGCGGGAACAACACCGGCTGCGGCTGAGGCCTAGCTTTTAGCCTCCGCGGCCGGTTGAGGCTTCACGGGTCCGCGGGCCCACGCCGCCTCCAAGACCATGAAGTTCGTCGTCTGCCTAGAGAGGCCCAGGCACCCATGAGACTCCACGGAAAATACGGAGTGAAAGCGCCAACCTTGCTCTCCATAGTTGTTGACCATGTCCTCTAGTTTTTTTTGATCCTTGTTGGAAAAGCTAGCTCCGATGTTCACGATGCGGTACATCGCCAACCCCCTTTGGATAGTCGACTGACCCGAGATTTCGGGCTCGGCAGCGCCAAAGGCGGCCAAGCGTGTGCCACGCTCCTCGAGACAGTCCTTGAGATTCGATGGCAAGAACTGCGTAGGTAGAGCACGTTGGCTCGAACACACAACGCGATGGGCGTTTAGGGGAAATCAGGCTTTGGTACGCCCTGATAAGCCAGAGAACGGCGCTGGCCATACGGCCGCTCCTTCCACCGCTGCGCTCAGCCCCCGCCACCCGCAAGAGTGACACGATACTAAATATCTACTGATCGCTTTGAGTCCTCCTTCTCAACTATTTACTCCTCGCCGCGGGCCTGTCGTAGCCGTTGCACGGCAATCTCGGCCTCGACTACCGTAGGCGAAAGGCTCTCCCACAGCGAATCGTCCCCAATCCATTGCATGAGGTCAAAGCGCCCAAAACTCGACGCCCTCTTGGACGAGCGCTTCGACGATTCCTCGGATATCGAGTTCAGGCACTGCGATGACGACGTCCGGCCTCAGCTACCTGGGACATAAATCGAGATAGCTCGCAGACCTGTTCCACTCGCTGGGAAGGAGTGAGCTCGACATAGTCGCGTCGTAGGGCCGCGCGCTCGACCCTCCCGTCGGGCGTCCAATTCCCGGTGCGCTTCTGCGGCTTCACGCTCATTACGGTGCAACGACGCCCGCGGGCAAGCCCTCCTTCAGCTGAGGATGACCTCGGCGTTGTGGCGCGGGGTCTCGGTGATCGCGCGGCGGAAGACGCGCTCGGGCTTGGGATTGGCCGGGCGGATCTGCCGGCGCTTGACCAGCTCCCTGAGCACGACGGCCATCTCGAACTGGGCGAAGGAGGCGCCGAGGCAGCGGCGCACGCCGCCGCCGAAGGGGATCCAGGTGTAGGTGCCGGGCGGGCGCTCGAGGAAGCGCTCGGGCAGGAAGCGCTGCGGTTCCGGGTAGACCTCGGGATTGCGGTGGACGAGGTAGACGCAGGGGGCGACCGAGATCCCGGCGGGCAGCTCGTAGCCGCCGATCTCGACCGCCTCGGTCAGCTTGCGCAGGACGATCGAGATCACCGGGCGCAGGCGCAGGGTCTCCTGGATCGTCGCGGTCAGGTACTCCTCGCGACCGTCGAGCACCTCGGCGCGCAGGCGCTCGAGCTTGTCCGGGTTGCGGGCGAGCCGCTCGATCGCCCAGGAGAGCGAGGTCGCGGTCGTCTCGTGGCCGGCGACCAGCAGCGTCAGCAGCTCGTCGCGCATCTCCTCGTCGCGCATCGGGCTGTCGTCCTCGTGGCGGGCGGCGATCAGCATCGAGAGCACGTCGTCGCGCTGCTCGACGTCATCGGCGCGGCGGCGCTCGGCGATCTCGCGGTAGATCAGCTCGTCGACCCGGTCGACGCGGCGCCGGAAGGGCGGGAACCTGCGCACCCTGGTCGGCCCGAGCAGGAGCAGCGGCAGCAGGATCTGGGGATTGGTGGTGAGGTCGAGGAACTCGCGCAGCGCCGCGCGCAGCTCCCCCATCCGCTCGCCGCCGCGGACGCCGAAGACGGTCTGCAGGATGATCTCCAGGGTCATCGCCTGCATCCGCGGCCGCAGCTTGTACGGGGTGCCGGTGGGCCAGGTCGCGATCTCACGCTCGGCGATCTCGCTCATCGTCTGCTCGTAGCCCTGCATGCGGGTGCCGTGGAAGGGCGGCAGCAGCAGCTTGCGCTGGCTCATGTGCGGCTTCTCGTCGAGCACGAG
Organism: uncultured Solirubrobacterales bacterium; assembly: GCA_963774405.1. Lineage (GTDB taxonomy): Bacteria > Actinomycetota > Thermoleophilia > Solirubrobacterales > 70-9 > VRUE01. The sequence continues at coordinate 104,984 of CAVZEV010000005.1, forward strand.
AACCGAGTTGCGGCCCAGCACCGGGGCGAGGATCTGGTTGCCCTCACCGGCGTGGAAGACCTTGGGGTCGCCGGTGAAGACCCGCTTGATCGCGTCGGGGTCGGCGAGCATCACCCAGGTGCCCTCGTAGGCGATGCGCAGCGCGAACATGTCACCGTAGCGGTCCTGGCAGGCGTAGAGCAGGCGGCGGGCCTGGCGCGACCAGATCGCGGTCTGCGCCACCCGCGGCAGCGGCGGGCTGGGTGGCAGGCGTCGCTCGGGCGCCCGGCCGGCCGGGCGCGGAGCGCTTGTCGTCGCTGCCTCCATCGTCCCTACCTGGCGAGGCTAGCGATCTCGATGTGAAGTTCCCGTTAGCTTCGTCACGCAGGCTGTAGCCTGCTCGCGTGGCACCGCCGCGGCTCTCGCCGCAGATCGAGCACCGCATCGTGCGCACCGCGTGCGGGCTCTCACCGCGGACGATCCGGCGCCTGATCGGACCGCCGCCCCGGCTCGATGGCCAGGAACTGGCGCCCGACATCCAGATGCTGCTCGAGCTGGATCGGCGGACGGGCACGACCTCACTGGTCGAGGGCCGCACGGTCGAGCAGGCGCGGGCCGAAAACCGGGTGGGCGCAACGGTCGTCACCGGGCCGCCGCGTCCGATGGCGCGGGTCGAGAGTCTCTCGATCCCGGCCCCGCGGGCGAGATGGCAGCGCGGCTCTACGTCGCCCTCGGCGCACCGCAACCGCCCCAGCCCCTGCTCGTCTACTTCCACGGCGGTGGCTGGGTGATCGGCGACCTCGATACCCACGACGGCGTCTGCCGCTTCCTCGCCGAGCACAGCGGCTGCCGCGTGCTCTCGGTCGAGTACCACCTCGCCCCCGAGCACCCGTTCCCGATCCCGGTCGAAGACGCGGTGGCCGCATTCGCCTGGGCGCACGAGCACGCTTCGGAGCTTGGCGCCGACCCGGCGCGGATGGCGGTCGGCGGCGACAGCGCCGGCGGCAACCTCGCCACCGCCCTCTGCCTGCAGAATCGCGACGCCGGCAACCCGCAGCCGGCGATGCAGCTGCTGCTCTACCCGGTCACCGACGTGGTCGGCGGCCAGCGCTCGCGGGACGCCTTCGCCGAAGGCTTCCTGCTCACCCGCGAGGACATGGAGTGGTTCGAGCGTCACTACATCCCCGACGGCATCGACGACGACGAGCCACGGGCCTCGATGATGCGAGCCGCCGACGTCTCCGGCCTGCCCCCCGCCTACGTCGGCACCTCCGGCTTCGACCCGCTGCGCGACGAGGGCGAGATCTACGCGGCGCGGATGCGCGAGGCCGGCGTGCAAGTGGTGCTTCAGCGCCACTCCAGCCAGATCCACAGCTTCGCCAACCTGACCGCGATCTGCCCCAGCGCCCGCACGGCGATGCTCGAGGTGGCCGGCGCCCTGCGCATGGGCCTCGGCCTGGCGAGCGCCACGCCGGCCGCCGTCCCCGCCTGATACCCCCAGGGGGTATGACATACTCGCTCGCATGGCGAGCGATTCCGAGATCGTCCACGGCTACAGCGAGAATCGCGAGGCGGTGCTCAAGCGCCTGCGCCGGATCAAGGGACAGGTCGGCGGCGTCGAGCGGATGGTCGAGGAGAACCGCTACTGCATCGACGTCGTCACCCAGGTGACCGCAATCCAGGCGGCGCTCGACAAGGTCGCGCTGGAGCTGCTCTCAGACCACGCCGCCCACTGCGTCGCCGGTGCCGAGGGCGGCGACCAGCAGGAGATGACCGACGAGCTGATGGCCGCGGTCCGCCGCCTGGTCAAGCGCTGAGCGTTTACTCGTATTGAAGTGATTCGAGGACATCGAGACGCGAGGCGCGCCGGGCCGGGGCGATCGCGGCGAGCACGCCGATCACGGCGGCGAAGATGAGCAGGCCGATCAGCGAGCCGACCGGGTAGGAGAGCGTGAAGCCTTCGTCCTTGAGCGGCTGGGCGATCAGGGCGGCGAAGACGAGTCCGAGGGCCATGCCGAGGATCGCGCCGATCAGGGCCGTGATCACCGCCTCGTAGCGGATCATCGTCCGCACCTGGCGCCGCGACATCCCGATCGCCCGCAGCATCCCCAGCTCGCGCCGCCGTTCGTGGATCGAGAGCGCCAGCGTGTTGGCGATGCCGAAGATCGAGATCAGGATCGCCAGCAGCAGCAGCGCGTAGACGAGGTTGACCAACTGGTCGACCTGTTCTTCGCGGCTTTCCTTCAGTTCCTGCTGGTTCAGCACTTCGGCGACGGGGAAGGCCCGTTCGACCAGCGCCGTGAGCAGCGCCTGCGTCTTGGCCGGGTTCGCGCCAGGCGCGGTTTCGACGAAGTCGATCGTGTCCTGGGTCTGGCCGAACTGGCGCGCCATCGCTGCCTGCGTGATCACGACGCTGCCGACAACGCCGAGTTTGGAGCCGAACTCGCCGACGACCTCGAAGCTGGGGCGGCGGCGGGTCTGGCTGAGCAGGCGAAAGCGGTCGCCGACTTCGAGATCGTGTTCGGAGGCGAAGGAGTCGGCGAGGATCGCCTGCCCGTCGCGCAGTCGTCGCAGCGTCGCCGGCCCACCCTTCTTCCAGTCGATGGCAACGGTCTTCTCGATGTTGCGGCTCGGCGCCGAGGCCCGGACTCCCGAGCCGGACGGCAGCAGCTTCGCCTGCTCGGAGCGAATCGAGGCGACCGCCTCCACGCCCGGCACCCTGCGGGCGGCAAGCGCAACGCCGTTGGGGATCGGCGAGAAGCCATCGCTGTTCTGCATGACCAGGCCGCCGTTGAAGTTTTCGTCGACCACCTGGGCGACCGAGCTCTTCAGCCCGGCGGCGAAGACGGTGACGAAGGTGACCACCATCAGACCGATCATCAGCGCCGCCGCGGTCACCGCGGTGCGGCTCGGATTGCGCTGGGCGTTCTCACGCGAGAGGCGACCGAGCAGCCTGCGCAGCCGTTCCAGCGGCCAGCCCGCGATCGTCGCCAGGATCGGCACCAGGCGGGGACTGAAGAGCGAGACGGCAAAGACGATGACGACCGCTCCACCGCCGATCAGGCCGGCCGCGGTGCCGCCGCCGGCGCTGCCGAAGAGCCCGATCAGGACCATCGCCAGGCCGGCCGCGCCGAGCAGCAGCGCGACGGCCAGGCCGAGCAGGCGGCGACGGCGGGTCGGCGCCGGGCTGAAGGCGTGCAGGGCGGCGATCGGCGGCACCCGGGTCGAGCGCAGCGCCGGCACCAGCGAGGAGACCAGGGTGACGACGACGCCGACGAGCAGCGAGACGATCACCGTGCGCGACTCCATCACCAGGCCGGTGGTCGGCAGGTCGATTTCGAAGACTTCGAGCAGGAGATTGAGCAGCTTGGCGATGACCAGGCCGCCGCCGATGCCGAGGACCGCGCCGATCAGGCCGATCGCCAGCGCCTCGACCACGACCGTGGTGAGGATCTGGCGCCGCGAGGCGCCGAGCGTGCGCAGCATGCCGAACTCCGTGACCCGCTGGGCGACGGTGATCGAGAAGGTGTTGAAGATCAGGAAGGAGCCGACGAGGATCGCGATGAAGGCGAAGACGAGCAGGAAGATCTGCAGGAAGCTGAGGCTTTCACGGACTTCTTCAGAGCCGCGATCGGCGTTTTCCTTCGCGGTCTCGACCCGGGCCCCGGCCGGCATCTCGGCGGCGATACGCCGCTTCAGCGCCGTCTCCGAGACGCCCGCCCTGGCGGCGACGGAGATCTGGTCGAGGCGACCGAGCTTGTGGGTGAGTCGCTGCGCCACCGGCAGCGTCACCTGGGCGATGCTGGCGCTGCCGAAGGAGGCGCCGCCAAGCCGCGTGAAGCCGACGAGCTTGAAGCGGCGGGCGCTGCCCTGGCCGACGATCGTCGAGCCTGTCGCCGAGGCTGAGGCCGGCGCCGTTGGCCGCCGCTTCGGTCAGCGAGGCTTCGGTTGGGCCGCGCGGCCGGTGCCCGACCACATAGGTGAGCGACTCGAGCCCGCCGGGAAGCGCCGAGGAGATGAATTTGGGGGAGAACTTGGTGCCGATCTTCTCCCCCTTGGAGTCGAAGAAGCCGCCGGGGGTGAAGATCGCGCCGGCGGCCACACGCACTCCCGGCGTCCTCTGCACCCGCGGCAGCAGCGCGGCGCTGATCGTCGGCGATTTCGCCGTTTTCCTGTTTGACCGGGTTCTGGGCGGTGATGACGACGCTGGTGCCCTTCAGCGTCTCGTCGAAGATTTCGTCGAAGGCGGCGAAGATCGTGTCGGTGAGGACGTAGGAACCGGCGACGAAGGCAACGCCGATGAAGACCGCGAAGGTCGTTGCGAGGGCGCGCGCCTTGCGCGCCCAGAGGCTCTTGAGGCTGAGGCTAATCAACCTGCTTCATCAGCTCGATCACCTCGTCGGCGGAGCCGGGAACGTCGTCGTGGACGATCCTGCCGTCGCGCAGGGTGATCAGCCGGTCGGCGTGGGCGGCGGCGGCCGGGTCGTGGGTGACCATGATCACCGTCTGGCCGAACTCGTCGACCGCCTGGCGCAGCAGCCGCAGCACGTCCTCGCTCGCCTTCGAGTCGAGGTTGCCGGTCGGCTCGTCGGCGAAGACGACGGCCGGTTTGGAGACCAGCGCGCGGGCCACCGCGACGCGCTGCTGCTGGCCGCCGGAGAGCTCGGCGGGCCGGTGAGTGCGGCGATCCTCGAGGCCGACCGTGCCGATCAGCTGGTCGACCCACTCGCTGTCGGGCTTGCGGCCGGCGATCGAGAGCGGCAGCACCAGGTTCTCCTCAGCGGTGAGGACGGGCAGCAGGTTGAAGAACTGGAAGACGAAGCCGAGCTTCTCGCGGCGCAGCTTGGTCAGCTCGCCGTCGTCGAGGCCGGTGATCTCCTCGCCGTCAAGCGTCACGGTGCCGGCGGTCGGCTTGTCGAGGCCGGCGAGGATGTGCATCAGGGTCGACTTGCCGGAGCCCGAGGGCCCCATGATCGCGGTGAAGCGCCCGCGCTCGAAGGCGGTGCTGACCTCGACCAGGGCGTCGACCGCGGCGTCGCCCTCGCCGTAGCGGCGCGAGATGCCGGTGGCTTCGACGACCTGACCGTTGACGCTCATCGACCGCACCGTATCGGTCTCAATACCCAATCTTCTTCAACGGGCGACAGATAGCCTGCGGCGGATGGCGGTTGCGGACGAATTCGACGGCTTCCTGATCGACCTGGATGGCGTGGTCTGGGAAGGTCGCGAGCTGGTTCCGGGCTCGGTGGAGGCGCTGCGAGCGCTGATCGAGTTCGGCAAGGAGATCGCCTTCGTCACCAACAACTCGGTCAAGCAGCCGGCGGCCTACGCGGCCCGACTGCGCGAGGCGGGAGTCGAGGTCGCCGAGGGCCGGGTCGTTACCGCGGGGGCCGCGACGGCGCGGCTGGCCGCTGCGGAGGTGGGATCTGGCGGGACCGCCTTCGTGATCGGGGCACCCGGCTTCAAGCAGACGGTGGCCGCCGCCGGGGTGACCCTGCTCGACGGCGAGGCGGCGAGGGGCGCCGACGCGGTGCTCGTCTCCGGCCACCGCGAGTTCGACTACGCGGAGCTGCTGACGGCGACCTTCGCCCTGCGGGCCGGCGCCTCCCTGTTCGCGACAAGCCGCGACCCCACCTTGCCGATGCCCGGCGGGGCCTGGCCCGGCACCGGCGCGACCCTGGCGGCGGTCGAGACCGCCTCGGGCAAGACGGCCGAGATCGGCGGTAAGCCGGAGCGACACCTCTTCGAGCAGGCGCGGGCGCTGATCGGCGACGCCGAGCAGGTGGCGATGGTCGGCGACCGGATCGCCTCCGACATCGAGGGCGGCCGGCGGGCCGGCCTGGCGACGATCCTGGTCCTCAGCGGCGCCTCTTCGGGCGAAGACGCGGAGGCGGCCGAGCCCGCACCGGACCTGGTCCTCGACGACCTCGCCGCGCTGCTGGCCTGAGCCGAGCATGAGCGCGGAGCCCGAGGCGTCGATTCACCGGCCCGGTGTCGCCTTCGCCGGCGTCTTCGCGGTCACCTTCTGCTGCCTGCTCGCGGTCGGCGCGGTGCTGCCGGTCCTGCCCCGCTACGTGCACGACTCGCTCGGCGCCGGCGACGTCGCCGTCGGCGTGGTGGTCGGTTGCTACGCGATCACCGGGCTGCTGCTGCGCCCCTTCGCCGGCCGCTTCGCCGACCACCGCGGCCGCAAGCCGACGGTGCTGGTCGGCGCGGTGCTGGTCGGCGCCGCCGGCTTCCTCTACCTGCTGCCGCTCGGCGTGGCCGGCCTGATCGGCGCGCGCCTCGTGCTCGGCGCCGGCGAGGGCTCGGTCTTCACCGCCGGCTCGGCCTGGATCGTCGACCTGGCGCCGATCGAGCGCCGCGGCCGCGTGATCGGCCTCTACGGCCTCGCGGTCTGGTCGGGGCTGAGCATCGGGCCGCTGATCGGCGAGCTGACCCAGCACGCGCTCGGCTACACGGCGGTCTGGCTGCTGGCCGGGGCGCTGCCGCTGCTCGGTGCCGCGATCGCCACCCGGGTGCCCGACCCGTTCGTGCCGAGGCCGCCGCTCGAGGAGGAACATCACCCGTTGATCGCCAAGGAGGCGGTGCGGCCCGGAGCGGCGCTGGCGCTCGGCTCGATCGGCTACGGCACGATCGCCGCCTTCGTCGTCCTCCTGCTCGAATCGCGCGGGGTCGGCCACGGGGCGACGGTGTTCGGCGCCTTCGCGACGATGGTCGTGCTGACAAGGCTCGCCGGCGGCGACCTGCCGGACCGCATCGGCCCGGCCCGGGTCGCGATCGCCGCGGCCTGCGTCGAGGCGGCCGGGCTCGCCGCGATCGCAGTAGCCCAGAGCCTCCCGGTTGCACTCGCCGGCGCCCTGGCGATGGGCGCCGCCTTCTCGCTGCTCTACCCCTCGCTCTCGCTGATCGTCGTCGGCAACGTCTCCGACCGCCGGCGCGGCGCCGCGCTCGGCACCTTCACCGCCTTCTTCGACGCCGGCGTCGGCCTCGGCGCCCCCCTGGCCGGCGCGATGGCGGCCCTGACCACCTACGAGGGCGCCTTCTTCCTAGCCGCCGCGATCGCCCTCACCTCGGCGGCGACGATCGCCATAGCGGTCGCCCCCGCCGCCCGAGCCGCGCTCGCCCGCTGACGAGCGGTGCAACGTTTTTCGGCGCTCAGGGAGCCAAAAGACGTTGCAGTGGTCGCCTCGTTGGATGCCTCTCGCCGGGTGCAACGTTTTACGGTCCTCCCAGCGACGCAAAACGTTGCACCGCCGGGGAGGGAGCTAGCGCTGTTCGATCAGCAGCGACTGGGCGGCGCGGCCGATGCGGCCGCGCGGGTCGGAGAGGACCGACTCGGCGGTGCCGATGCCCGTGGGCTGGGGACGGGTTACCGCGTCGACGCAGACCCACTCGCCCTCGGGCATGCGCTCGAAGTGGACGCTGAGGTCGACGTTGATGAAGACGTAGGAGTGGTAATCGAGCACGGCGCTGATCCCGTTGCCGACATCGGCGGCGATCAGCGCCCGCTGCAACGGCGTCGGCTCCTCGCCGGCGACCAGCGGCCGGCGCATCCGCAGCCACATCGTCGCCGGCCCGAGCTCGAGAAAGGCCCCGGCCACCGCCTTCAGCTCCATCCCGGTGTGGTAGCCGACCTCCTGTCCGGTCGGAAAGAACTCCGGCACCCAGCCTTGCTCCGGACCGGGCGGTGGAGACGCGTCGTCGACCGCCCCGTCCGGCAGCTCCAGCTCAGTCCTGCGCAGCTGCCAAGCCGTCGCCCGCATCAACTCCCCCGCCTCACCAGACAACGACGCCTCGACCATCCGCACCTTCCGCCCCGGCCGCAGCACCCGCGTCTCAACGGTCACCGCCCCAATCGGCACCGGCCGAAGAATCTCAAACACGATCCGCCCCACCTGGAAGCCCTCAGAGCCTTCCATCCCCTCGATCTCCCGCCCCAGCAACGCAGAAGGCGGCCCGGCGTGCTGCGCGCCCGGATCCCACGGACCTCTAGTGAGCTCACTGGCGACGTACTGGCCCTCCTCGCCATTCCGCTCATAGAACGCGTCAGCCATCGCGGGCTGATCCTATGCAGAGGTGACGGGCACCGCCTCGACACTCCCTCCCCCAGCACCGCAGGGTTATTCCAGGCCGCGAAGCGGCTCCTCATTAATCCCGCCGAAGGCGGGATTTGGGGAGTGGCGAGGTGGTGCCCGTCACCTCCGTGTAAGAACCGAGGCGTAACCTCGACGTAGACGAAAGGAGCCAGATGACGACCAAGATCAGCAAGTCCGACGCCGAGTGGCGCGAGCAGCTGACGCCCGAGCAGTACGAGGTAACGAGGAACGCCGGCACCGAGCGCGCCTTCACCGGCCCCTACGTCGACGAGAAAACCGAGGGCATGTACCACTGCGTCGGCTGCGGCACCGAGCTCTTCGCCTCGGACACCAAGTTCGACTCAGGCACCGGCTGGCCCAGCTTCACCGAGCCCGCAAACCTCGAGCACGTCGAGCTGCGCCCCGACAACAGCCTCTTCATGCGCCGCACCGAGGTCGTCTGCAAGCACTGCGACGCCCACCTCGGCCACGTCTTCGACGATGGTCCCGCCGACAGGGGCGGCCAGCGCTACTGCATCAACGGCTGCGCCCTGGAGCTGAAGCCCAAGTAAGGCGCCGCCTGACTCAGGCCTTGCCGCCGGCGCCGAGGTAGCTGAACTTCACGGCCAACGCGACCGCCTCGGTACGGGTGTCGACCTCGAGCTTGGCGATCGCGTTGCGCACGTGGGTATGCACGGTCGCCGGGCTGAGCTGCAGCCGCTCGGCGATCTCTTTGACCCGCAGGCCCTCGGCCAGCAGCTCGAGGATCTGGCGCTCGCGCGGTGAGAGCTCGAGCAGCTTCTCGACCTCGGAGGGCTTGCCGCCGGCGAAGTCGCCGCCGAGGAAGGTGCCGCCGCTGGTCACCGCTTTGACCGCGCGGGCGATGTCCTCGGCCGGCGCGGACTTGAGCACGTAGCCAGAGGCGCCCGCACGCAGGGCGAGCGCCAGCAGATCGGGCTGGGCGTGGGCGGTGAAGATGATCACTTTGGTCCGCGGCCGGACCTTGAGCACTTCCTTGGTCGCCTCGATCCCGTCGCGCTTGGGCAGCTCGACGTCGATGATCAGGACGTCGGGCTCGAGCTCCTTGACGACGTCGACCACGTCGCGACCGTTGCCGGCCTCGCCGACGATCTCGACGATGCTCGAACTGGCCATCCTGGCCTTGATCGCCTCGCGGACGATCTCATGGTCGTCACATAGGACAACTCGCTTAGCGTCACGCACACTGGTGCTCATGGTGGTCCAATCCTCTCAGGCGCACCATAGGAATGCAGAATAGTGGGTAGCGTGAACCCACCTTCCCGCTCCTGGCGGTTCTCAATCAGGGCGATCATCGTGCGCCCGACCGCGACCGCGGTGCCGTTGAGCGTGTGGACCGGCTCTGGGGCCCCGTCGTCATCCGGCCGGTATCGGCAGGCGAGGCGCCGGGCCTGATAGTCGGTTGTGTTCGAGCAAGAGGTGAGCTCGCGGTAGCGCCCCTGACTCGGAATCCAGGCCTCGCAGTCGTACTTCTTGGCCGCCGGCGCGCCGAGGTCGCCCGCGGCGACGTTGACGACGCGGTAGGGAATCTCCAGCTCGGCGAGGATGCGCTCCTCGATCGCCAGCAGGCGCTCGTGCTCCTCGGCGGACTTCGAGGGCTCGACGAACGAGAACATCTCGACCTTGTCGAACTGGTGGACGCGGAAGATGCCGCGGGTGTCGCGGCCGCCGGCGCCCGCCTCGCGGCGGAAGCAGGGCGAGAAGCCCGCGTAGCGGATCGGCAGCTGCTCGGCGGCAAGGATCTCGTCGGCGTGCAGGGCGGCCAGCGGCACCTCCGAGGTGCCGACGAGGAAGAGCTCGTCCTTGGGCACCTCGTAGATCTGGTCGCGGTCGCCGGGCAGAAAGCCGGTGCCGACGAGCGCCTCCTCGCGGACCAGGACCGGGGGGACGACGGGCTCGTGGCCCTGCTCGCGGACCAGGTCGAGGGCGAAGCGGACCAGCGCCAGCTCGAGCAGGACGAGGTCGCCCTTGAGGTAGGCGAAGCGCGAGCCCGAGACGCGGGCGCCGGCCTCCATGTCGATCAGGCCGAGCTGCGAGCCGATCTCGAGGTGATCGCGCGGCTCGAAGTCAAAGCTCGGCCGCTCGCCCTCCTCGCGCAGGACCACCGCGTCCTCCTCGCTCATTCCTTCCGGGGCGTCGGGGTCGGGCAGGTTGGGCAGGGCCGTCGCGACCCGCTGCAGGTCGGCGTCGACCTGCTCGAGCTCGGCCCTGCCGGACTCGATCGTCTGCTTCAACTCGGCCACCGCGGCCATCTCCTCGGCCGCCTCCTCCCCGCGCTGCTTGGCCTCACCGATCCGCTTGGAGATCGTCTTGCGCTCAGCCTGCGCGCCCTCGATCCTCGGCAACAGCTCGCGGCGGCGAGCGTCAAGCGCCAGCAACTCGTCGACCTGGGCCGCCGCGCCGCGGCGCGCGAGCGCCGCCTTGACCCGCTCAGGGTCGGAGCGGATCAGCTTCAGGTCGAGCATCGCTCGTGAAGATTAGGGAGATGCCTCGCCGGGGCGAGGAGATTCGATCGCTTCTTCGCCGGCGTACTTGGCAACGAAGTGGGCGACGGCTTCGGCTTCTTTGCCGACGACGATGTTCTGCGGCATGATCGCGCCGGAGAAGCCGCCGTTCTGGATCGCGAAGAGTGCGTCTTCATAGGTCTCGGTTCGCTGATTGAGGTTCGGACCCTGCGTGCGCAGGCCGCGGTTGCCGCTGCCCTGGGTACCGGCGGCGCTGAGCGTGTGGCAGCCGGAGCAGTGCGTGGCGAAGAGCACGGCCCCACCGTGGTTGGGGTCGCTCTGGGAGACCGAGACGCCTTCTTCGCCGAAGCCGCAGGCGGACAGCCCGAGGGCGGCGAGGACGATCGTTGCTGTTACCAGTGCCGGACGCACGCGGCGCGCATCATATTGTCTTGACCCGATCGCGCTCTTCGACCATGCCATCGCCTGACCCAGCCCGCTTTCGCGCCGCCATGGCAACGCTGCCCACCGGCGTCACGATAGTCAGCGCCACCGGGCCGGACGGAGCGGCCGGGGCGACCGCCAACGCGGTCTGCTCGCTCTCGATCGAGCCGATGCTGATGCTGGCCTGCCTCGACCGCGGCTCCCGCACCCTGCTCGCGGTCCAGGCCGCCAACCACTTCGGCATCAGCGTCCTGCACGGCGGCCAGGAGCCGATCGCCCGCGCCTTCGCCACCAAGGCGCCGCCGGCGGAGAAGTGGCACGGCGTCGCCTGGAGCGAGCGCGGCGGCATCCCCGCGATCGAGGGCGCGCTCGCCTGGATCGCCTGCGAGCTGCGCGACGTGGTCGCGGCGGGCGACCACGTGATCGTCACCGGCGAGGTCCGCGACCTGGCCACCGGCGAGGGAGAGCCGCTGGTCTTCCACGGCGGCGAGTACCGGCCGCTGGGCGCGTAAGCTGAAGCGATGGCCGATCGCTTCCAGGAGCCGGGCTGGTTCACGAAGCACGTCTTCAACCCCCTGATCGCCGGGTTGAGCCGGATCGGGCTCAGCCTCGCCGGCTCGCGTGTGCTCGAAGTCAAAGGGCGCAAGAGCGGCGAGTGGCGGCAGACGCCGGTCAACCCGCTGCCCTTCGAGGGCGACACCTACCTGGTCGCGCCGCGCGGGCACACCCAGTGGGTGCGCAACCTGCGGGTCAGCGGCGAGGGCCGCCTGGTCGGCCGCCGCAGCGAGAGCTTCAAGGCAAGCGAGCTGCCCGACGAGGAGAAGCCCGCCCTGCTGCGCGCTTACCTGAAGAAGTGGAAATGGGAGGTCGGCGCCTTCTTCGACGGCGTCGACGCGGACGCCCCCGAGTCCGAGCTGCGGCGGATCGCTCCCGACCACCCGGTCTTCCGCATCTCGAGCTAGAGCAGGCCGCCGAGAAGCCGGTCAGCGGCAGCCGGTGGCGATCGCCAGCGCCCGGCAGACCTCGTCCATGCGCTTGCCGGCGAGCGAGGTGATCGGTTCGTCAAGCAGAGCCCGGTGAACCTGTCTGATGTTGTCCAGATTGACCACGCATTCCGCGGGCACCCCGTCGGACTCGTCAAGGCGAACCTCGGTCGGAACTGCTCGAATGGTTCGCGTCAAATAGGCCACGGTCAACTTCTGCATGACCGGTATCGCTTGGTTGCGGGTGAGTATCAGCGCGGGACGCCGGCCCTCCTCGGGGTCATCGATCCAGCAGATGTCGCCACGGCTCACCACGGTTCTTCACGTATCCCTTCCCGGCCTTCCCGATAGGCCGCAGCAAGCTCCTCCTCCGTCTCGGGAATCCGTTCGTACCCTTCGCGGATTTCCCGGTCGATCCGGGCCTCATCCTCGTCATAGAGGTAGGCATCGATCGCGTCGCGGATAAGCGCCGAGCGCGAGCGCCCTTCCCGAGCCGCCCGCTCGTCAAGCCGGTTGAGCAGCGACCGCGAGAGCTGAACCAGAGTCTGTGTTCGCTCATCATCGGCCCGTGCCATTGGCCATATGGTATCCAATGCTCGGCTAGCCACCGGTCCCCTAAGTGCCAGAGCCAAGCTTCTCTCCCCCGGGGAGAGAGCCGGCAGCTCTCCCAAAACGCTCGGCAGGAGCCTCGCTGGAGTGTTTTGGGAGGGCCGCCCGGCCCTCTCGTCACTCGGGGAGATTAGAAAGCGCCGCTGGTGCCTGCCGCCCGCAGCGCGAGAAAGAGAATGACGCCGCAGCTGACGGCCATGATGCCCATCTCGCGGCGGACGATCGCGAGGGCCAGTTCCTGCTGGGCCTCAGCCGGGAGCGCTTCGAAGTCGACGTCGCCCAGCTCGCGCTCGGCGGCGCCGGTGCGGGCGGCCTCGGCGATCAGGGAGACGACCAGGGGCAGAATTCCGTAGAGGTAGTGGAGGCTTTGATCGGGTTTGTGGCCGGTGAAGACGAGCAGGCCGCCCAGCATCACCTGGACGAAGACGGCGACCTGGGCGGCGCGCAGCAGGTACCAGAAGGGGACCGATGAGCGATCGCGGTACCAGGCGACCCCGCCGATGGCGAAGGCGACGAGGTTGAGGGCGATGACGGCGCAACCGACTACCAGGTGAACGGCAACCACGGGTCTTATTTCCTCCCAAAAGGGTCGGGATTCGGCTTGCTGATGCGGAAAAGCACTATGTAGCAATGTGTTACAAGGTCGGTATATAACTCGCCGTGCAGGCGGTGAGGCGGCGGCGACTGGCGCCCCGCGGATCGCCCGCCTAACTCGACTTACCAGTGCTGAAGAGCTACCTGCCGATTCTCGTCTTCGCCTTCCTCGGGGTCACCGTTGGGGGGGCTTTCGCGATGCTCAACCACGTGATCGGGCCGAAGCGGCCGAGGCGGCCGACGGCGGCGAGCTTGCGTCAGTCCGAGCCGTATGAGTCGGGGATCCCGGTCGAGGCCTCGCACGGGCTGCGCTTCGGGGTCAGCTTCTACCTGATCGCGATGCTCTTCATCCTCTTCGACATCGAGGTGGTCTTCCTCTATCCGATCGGGGTCATCCTCAAGGGCGCCGACAGCGTCTTCGTGCTGGGCGAGCTGGTCACCTTCATCGCCCTGCTGCTGGTCGCCTTCGTCTACGTCTGGCGCAAGGGGGCACTGGATTGGAGGTAGAACGACAGTCGATGCGTGAGCGCCAGCTGCGCGCCCGCGACATGCTGCGCGGCGACCTCGAGGGCGAGGAGCTGGAGCGCTACGTCGAGGAGAAGGTCGTGATGACCAACTTCGAGAAGATGCTCGGCTGGGCGCGCTCGAACTCGATCTTCCCGCTCACCTTCGGCCTCGCCTGCTGCGCGATCGAGGCGCCGATCTCGATCGTCACCGCCCGCTACGACCTCGCCCGCTTCGGTGCCGAGGCGCTGCGCGCCTCGCCGCGCCAGGCGGACATGATCATCCTCTCGGGCCGGGTCTCGATCAAGATGGCGCCGGTCGTCCGCCGCCTCTACGACCAGATGCTGGAGCCGAAGTGGGCGATCTCGATGGGCGCCTGCTCCTCCAGCGGCGGCATGTTCTCCAACTACGCCGTGGTCCAGGGCGCCGACAAGTTCATGCCGATCGACCTGCATATCCCCGGCTGCCCGCCGCGGCCGGAGGCGGTCCTCTACGGCTTCACCAAGCTGCAGCGCAAGATCCAGGGCAACCCCGACCAGGGCTGGCGGGCGCGCTACCGGGCCGAGGGCAGCGAGGAGTGGGCCCGCGGCGGCCCGCGCAGCGCGCCGAGCGGCGAAGCGGCGGAGGCCTACGAGGCGGCACGGGAGCTGCTCCGTGCCTGACGCCCCCGGCCTGGAGCTGATCCGCGGCGAGATCGAGACCGCCCACCCGGGCGCCGTCCTCGACACCGGCTTCTCGCAGGAGCGAGCCGTGCTCTCGATCGACCCCGCCCACGTCCTCGCCGTGCTCTCCTGGCTGCGCGACGCGCCCGGCCAGGAATACCGCTTTCTGTCGAGCCTGCACGCGGCCGATTACCTGCCGGCAGAGCCGCGCTTCGCTGTGCATTACGAGCTTCTGAACAGGGGTCGGCTCGAGCGCATCCGTGTAAAGGCGCTCCTGGAAGATCCGGACCAGGCGCTCCCGGAAATCGACTCATGCGTGGACCTCTTCCCCACCGCCGAGTTCCAGGAGCGCGAAGTCTTCGACTTCTTCGGGATCGTCTTCAGGGGACACCCGGACCTGCGGCGGATCCTGTTGCCCGAGGACTACGTCGGCTGGCCGCAGCGGCGCGATTTCCCGGTCGGCGGCGAGCCGGTGACCTTCACCTACAACGAGCGCAACTATGGCTGAGCTGATCGAGGACCGCACCTCGGAGGTGATGACGGTCAACATCGGCCCGCACCACCCCGCCACGCACGGCGTGCTGCGGCTGGTCGTCGACCTCGAAGGCGAGGTCGTGCGCGACCTCAAACCGGTGATCGGCTACGTCCACACCGGGATCGAAAAGTCCTGCGAGGACAAGAGCTACTGGAAGGTCATCCCCTTCGTCGAGCGGATGGACTACGTCTCCTTCTTCTTCCAGATGGAGGCCTACTGCGGCGCGGTCGAGCGGCTGGTCGAGCTGGAGATCCCCGAGCGGGCCAAGCACCTGCGGGTGATCTTCCTCGAGCTCAACCGCATCCACTCCCACCTGGTCTGGCTGGGGACGACGGCGCTCGACCTCGGCGCGATCTCGATGCTCTGGTACTGCTTCCGCGAGCGCGACCGCATCCTCGACCTCTTCGAGATGGCGACCGGGCAGCGGATGCACACGCGCTACTTCCAGGTCGGCGGCGTGATCGAGGACATTCCCGTCGGCTTCGAGAAGAAGCTGCGCGAGTTCATCGCCGAGATGCCGGTGCGGGTCGAGCAGTACCAGGCGCTGCTGGACCGCAACGAGGTCTTCCTCTCACGGACCAAGAACACCGGCATCGTCTCGCGCGAGCGGCTGCTGGAGCTGGGCGTGACCGGTCCGCTGCTTCGCGCCGCGGGCGAGCCCTGGGACCTGCGCAAGGCCTTCGACTACCTCGCCTACCCCAAGTTCGACTTCAAGGTGCCGGTCGGCACGGTCGGCGACAACTACGACCGCTACCGCGTGCGGGTCGCCGAGATGGTCGAGTCGGTGCGGATCGTCGAGCAGGCGCTCGACGGCCTGCCCGAAGGACCATTCATCGCCGAGGATCGCAAGTACGTGCTGCCGCCGCGCTCGGAGCTCTCGACCTCGATGGAGTCGCTGATCCACCACTTCAAGCTCGTCACCGAGGGCTACCGCGTCGGCCCCGGCGAGATCTACTACGCGATCGAGAGCCCGCGGGGCGAGCTCGGCTGCTTCGTCCTCGCTGACGGCTCGGCGAAGCCGGCGCGGGTCCACTTCCGCGACCCCTCCTTCGTCAACCTGCAGGCCTTCAAGGACATGTCGACGGGCAGCTACATCGCCGACATGATCTGCAGCCTCGGCATGCTGGACCCGATTCTGGGCGGGGTCGACCGATGAGCTTCGGGACAGACCGCACCGGCCAGCGGGTCCTGTCGTTGCAGGGGACCCCCCAGCCCTTCCGGTCGCTAAAGCGTCCTCAGGGGCGGGCCCCCCTACAACGCCACCCGCTGGAGGTGCGGTGTGGCTGAGCTGCCTTTGGACAAAGCGCTGGTTGAGGGTCGGGTGCCTGGGCGCTCGCAGGAGGAGATTCCCGAGCTTCATGAGGTTGGGTGTCCGCCCGAGCTGCAGGCGCGGATCGAGGAGTTGATGTCGCGTTATCCGGATCGGAAATCGGCCTCGATTCCGGCGCTGTGGGCGGTGCAACGGCTCTATGGGTGGTGCACGCCGGAGGGGATTCGGCAGGCTGCGGCGGTGATGCGGGTGACGCCCGCTTACCTGGAGTCGGTGGCGAGCTTCTACGACCTGCTGCACACCGACCCGGTCGGCAGCCACAAGATCGCCGTCTGCACCAACATCAGCTGCTGGATGCGGGGCGGCGACGAGCTGCTCGAGGCGTTCAAGGCCGCCGCCGGCGAGGACGAGGAGCGCTTCTTCGTCACCGGCTTCGAGTGTCTGGGCGCCTGCGACATCGCGCCGATGGCCTCGATCGACGAGCGCTACTTCGGGCCGCTCGAGGCGGCCGAGGCGCAGACCGCGATCGAGCAGCTGCGCGAGGGCGCCGCGGTGCTGCCCGAGAAGGCGCTCGAGAAGCGCCCGCTGCCGGGAGGCCCCGATGCCTGAGACCAGGATGCTGTTGAAGAACGCCGAAGACCCGGCGCTGCGCACGATCGCCGGCTACAGGGGCTACGGCGGCTACGCCTCGCTGGAGAAGGCCTACAAGGAGATGGAGGCCGAGCAGGTGCTCAAAGAGCTCGAAGACTCGGGCCTGCGCGGGCGCGGCGGCGCCGGCTTCTCGATGGGCAAGAAGGCCTCCTTCCTGCCCCGCGGCGAGATGAACAAGTACCTCTGCTGCAACGCCGACGAGTCCGAGCCGGGCGCCTTCAAGGACCGCGAGCTGATGCAGCGCAACCCGCACCAGCTGATCGAGGGGATCGCGATCGCCGCCCTC
The DNA here is from genome assembly GCA_963774405.1 of uncultured Solirubrobacterales bacterium. Taxonomy (GTDB): domain Bacteria; phylum Actinomycetota; class Thermoleophilia; order Solirubrobacterales; family 70-9; genus VRUE01. The sequence continues at coordinate 122,062 of CAVZEV010000005.1, forward strand.
GCCGCCGGCGCCGGCCACGCCTTCATCTTCATCCGCGGCGAGTACGACTCGCAGGCCGACATCCTCGACGTCGCGGTCGCCGAAGCGTATGAGGCCGGCTACCTCGGCAAGGACATCTGCGGCTCGCGCTGTGACCTCGAGCTGGTCGTCCACCGCGGCGCCGGCGCCTACATCTGCGGCGAGGAGACGGCGCTGCTCGACGCGCTCGAGGGCAAGCGCGGCAACCCGCGGCTGAAGCCGCCCTTCCCGGCCGTGCAGGGCCTCTACGGCGGACCGACCCTGATCAACAACGTCGAGACGCTCTCCAACGTCCCCCACATCGTCAAGCACGGGGCCGAGTGGTTCAAGGGCTTCGGCACCGAGCAGTCGCCGGGGACCAAGGTGGTCTCGATCTCCGGCTGCGTGCGGCGCCCCGGCAACTACGAGGTCGAGCTGGGGATCCCGACCCGCGAGCTGATCATGGACCTCGCCGGCGGCCCGCGCGAGGGCCGCGAGATCAAGGCCTTCTACCCGGGCGGCTCCTCCTCACCGGTGCTGCGCGCCGAGGAAGGGATCGACCTCCCCTACAGCTTCGAGGCGATGGCCGGGGCGGGCTCGATGCTCGGCTCGGGCTCGATCATCGTCGCCGATGACCAGGTATCGATCCCGCACATGGCGCTGCGCACGGCGCGCTTCTACCACCACGAGTCCTGCGGCAAGTGCACCCCCTGCCGCGAGGGCACCAACTGGACGGTGAAGATGCTGGAACGGGTGGTGCGCGGCGAGGCGACGCCGATGGACCTCGACATCGTCGCCTCGGTGCAGGAGAACATCATCGGCCACTGCCTCTGCGTGCTCGGCGACTCGATGGCGATGCCGGTCGGGGCGATGGTGCGCAAGTTCCGCGACGAGTTCGAGAACGTGATCGCGGCGGCGAGCGAAGGCGAGCCCGCGGTGGGCGAGCGTCTGCCGGTCGTCCAGGGCACACCCGAGACCCTGGGAGCAGCGACGTGAGCGGCAAAGCCGAGGTAACGCTGATCATCGACGGGCGCGAGGTGACCGCGACCGAGGGCGAGATGCTGCACGACGCGGCGCGCAAGGGCGACGTCGAGATCCCGGTCTTCTGTTACGAGCCGAAGCTGGGCGAGCCGGTCGGCGCCTGCCGCATGTGCCTGGTCGAGATCGAGGGGATCCCGAAGCTGCAGACCTCCTGCTCGACCCCGGTGCGCGACGGCATGGTCGTCCACACCCGCACCGACCAGGTCAAGCACGCGCAGAGCGCCGTGGTCGAGTTCCTGCTCGTCAACCACCCGCTCGACTGCCCGGTCTGCGACAAGGGTGGCGAGTGCCCGCTGCAGGACATCTCGATGGGCTGGGGCCCGGGCAAGAGCCGGGTGATCGACGAAAAGCGCCACTTCGAGAAGCCGATCGAGCTCTCGCCGCTGGTCGCGATCGACCGCGAGCGCTGCATCCTCTGTTACCGCTGCGTGCGCTTCAGCCAGGAGGTGGCCGAGGACGAGCAACTGCAGCTGCTCGAGCGCGGCGACCGCACCTTCGTCGGCACCTTCGACGACCGCCCCTATGTGGCGCCCTTCCACGGCAACATCACCGACCTCTGCCCGGTCGGGGCGCTGACCAACTACACCTATCGCTTCCGCGCCCGGCCCTGGGACATCGAGCAGGCCGGCTCGGTCTGCACGCTCTGCCCGAGCCAGTGCAACGTCAGCTTCACCGTCCGCGACGAGCGGGTGAAGCGGGTGATCGCCCGCGACAACCCCGACGTCGACGACGGCTGGCTCTGCGACCGCGGCCGCTACGGCTTCGAGATGTTCGACGCCGCGGAGCGCGTGCGCGGGCCGCGCCTGCGCGGCGGCGTCGAGGCGAGCTGGGACGAGGCGATCGCCAAGGCCGCGGCAGCGCTGAAGCACGGCGGGGCGGCGAGCGCGGCGATCGTCGGCGACGCCTCCAACGAGGAGGGCTACCTGGTCCAGCGGATCATGCGCGAGGCGCTGGGCTCCCCCCACATCGACTCGCGCCCCTCGCGCGGCCCCGGCCGCGAGGCGCTGGTGCGGCTGGCGCAGCCGGAGATCTCCGCCAAGCTCAGCGACATCGACAGCGCCGACGCGATCCTTGTCCTCGGCACCGACCCCCTGCACTCGAGCCCGATCCTCGACCTGCGCATCCGCAAGGCAATCCGCCGCAACGGCGCCAAACTGGTCGTCGCGACCGAAGCGCCGACGACGCTGGACGGCGGCGCGGTTGCGGTCGCCCGCTACGCCCCGGGCGGGGCCGGTGCCTTCCTCGCCGCTCTGGAGAGCGAACTTCACAACCCTGGCGAGCACTCGGACGTCGCGGCAACCCTGAAGGGCTCCGAGTCGGTCGTCGTCATCTGGGGCGACCGCATCGGCCGCGAGGGTGACGGCGCCATCGCCTCCCTGCTTGACCTCGCGTCAACCCTCAACCTCGCGAGCACCGACGGCTCGGGCCTGCTCGAAGTCCCCGAGTTCACCAACGCCCGCGGCCTGCGCGAGGCCGGCTGCCTCCCCGACGCCGGGCCGGGCCTCAGCACTCTCCCCCCTTTGACTACCTCAGAGGTAGCGAATGGGGGGAGCATTGGAATGGCGACCGAGGAAATCCGGGCGGCGCTGGAGTCCGGCGAGCTGAAGACCGTCCTCCTCTTCGGGGTCGATCAGCTGCGGGACTTCCCTGACACCGCGGCGTGGAGAAACGCGCTGGCGAAAGCCGACCACGTAATCGCCTTCTCCACCTTCGAGACCGCAACCACCGCAATGGCCGACGTGGTCTTCCCGCTGGAGACCCACGCCGAGAAAGACGGCACGGTCTCGCACCCTGACGGCCGCCTCCAGCGCGTCCGCCCCAGCGCCTCGCGCCCCGGCGACATCCGCCCGAACTGGGGTGTACTGGCCGAGCTTTCCTTGGCGCTGGGACACGACACCGGCGTTTCGTCCCAACCCTCAGCCTTCGCCGCCCTAGCGAACGAAGTCCCCTTCTACGCCGGAATCTCGGACTCGAACATCGGCGGCCGCGGCATCCGCTGGCAAGACCTCCCCGACTCTCGCGCAAAGGCGCCTGAGCCTGCTGGAGCCCCCGTGGTGGGGTCTCCAAAACACTCAAGCGAGGCTCCTGCCGAGCGTTTTGGAGACCCCACCACGGGGGCTCTATCGCTCAGCACCTACCGCGATCTTTGGGCCGGCCCCATTACCGAGCTGAACCCCCCGCTGCGTTTCCTGGCTCCGCAGCAGCGCATCGAACTCTCGATCCCCGACGCCGACCGCCTAGGACTGCACCCCAACGACGAGGTCACCGTCTCCCAGAACGGCACCAGCATCCGCGCCAAGGTGACCATCAAGGAGCGCGTCCCCGAGGGCACCTGCCTCCTGATCGAGGGCGTCGCCGACGGCAACGCCAATGCCCTGCTCAACGGCAGCCCCGTCTCCGTCCAAATCGAGAAGACTGCCGCCGCCGAGTGATCACCCTCGCCGACACCCAGTTCGTCGAAGCCACCTGGATCATGGTGGTCAAGAGCCTCGTCATCTTCGGCGTGATCTTCGGCATCCTGCCGCTGATGACGGTGCTCGAGCGCAAGCTGATCGGGCGCTTCCAGCATCGCTACGGCCCCAACCGGGTTGGTCCCTTCGGCCTGCTGCAACCGCTTGCCGACGTCGGCAAGCTGCTCTCCAAGGAGGCCTTCCGCCCGGCCAACGCGATCGGCACCCTCTTCATCCTCGGCCCGCTGCTGCCGGTGCTCTCCGGCGTCCTCGCCCTGGCGATCATCCCCTGGGGCAACGTTCAGGACGGCGTCGGGCTCTACGGGATCGACGTGCCGATCGGCATTCTCTACTTCTTCGCCGTCGGCTCGATCGCCTTCTACGGCCTGCTGCTCGGCGGCTGGTCCTCGGGCTCCAAGTACAGCCTGCTCGGGGCGATGCGCGGCGCCGCCCAGCTGATCTCCTACGAGGTCTCGATGGGCCTGGCGCTGCTCGGCGTGATCATGATGGGCGGCTCGCTCTCGCTGGTCGACATCGTCGAAGCCCAGGGCACGATCTGGTTCATCGTCCCCCAGTTCGTCGGCTTCCTGATCTTCATGCTGGCCGGCTTCGCCGAGACCAACCGCACCCCCTTCGACATGCCCGAGGCCGACGCCGAACTCGTCCAGGGCTTCATGACCGAGTATGGCGGCATGCGCTTCGGCAGCTTCCTGCTGGTCGAATACATGGAGATCCTGGTCGTCTGCGGCGTCGCCTCGGCGATGTTCCTCGGCGGCTGGATGGGCCCCGGCCCGGGCTGGCTCGACCCGATCTGGATGCTGGCCAAGATGCTCGGCCTCGTCCTCGTCTTCATCTGGGTGCGGGCAACGCTGCCGCGCCTGCGCTACGACCAGCTGATGAGCCTCGGCTGGAAGGTGCTGCTGCCGCTGGCGACGCTCAACGTCCTGGTCACCGCGGTCCTGGTGGTGACCACATGAGCGCCGAGTTCCCCTACCTCAAAGACGACAGCGTGGTCGAGGTCCAGCGCGGGCCCGAGCCGGGCGGCGTCGGCGGCGCCTATCGCGCCTTCGGCGAGACCCTGCGCGGGCTGAAGACGACGATGGCGCGGCTGATCGAGGGGCCGATGACGATCGAGTACCCCGAGGAGAAGACGCCCGTCTACCCGCGCTTCCGCGGCCGCCACAAGCTGCACAAGTTTGAGGACACCGGGCTGGAGAAGTGCGTCGGCTGCTCGCTCTGCGCCGCCGCCTGCCCGGCCGACTGCATCCGCGTCGTCGCCGCCGAGAACATCCCCGGCGACCGCGTCTCGGCCGGCGAGCGCTTCGCCGCGATCTACGAGATCAACCTCTCGCGCTGCATCTTCTGCGGCTACTGCGAGATCGCCTGTCCCTTCGACGCGATCACGATGGGCCACGACTACGAGATGTCCGACTACGACCGCGGCGACCTGATCTTCACCAAGGAGATGCTGCTCGCCGAGCCGATCGAGCGCACGCCGCTGCGGGCAGAGGGCGAATAGGTGGAAGCGGTCCTCTTCTTCCTGGCGGCGATCGGCGCCCTCGGCGGCGCGGTCGGCGTCGTCGCCATGCGCAACCCCTTCTACGGCGTGCTGGCCCTGATCGTCCACCTCTTCTCGCTGGCGGTCCTCTTCCTGCTGCTGACCTCGGCCTTCGTCGCCGCCGCCCAGGTGGTCGTCTACGCCGGCGCCGTGATGGTCCTCTATGTCTTCGTGGTCGCCTACGTGGGCGGCGATACCGAGTCGGCCTGGGAGCCGATCCCCGGCCAAAGGTTCCTGGCCCCGCTCCTTGGCATCGCCCTCTTCATCGAGCTCTCGGTTGCCGTGCTCGCCTCGTCGCTTCTGGCCCTGGGCACTCACGGGCCCGACGTCAACCCGGGCTTCGGCGACCCCGCCGCGATCGGACGCCTGCTGCTCGAACGGTTTCTGATTCCGTTCGAGGCTTCGTCGATCCTGCTGTTGCTGGCTGCTGTTGGCGCGGTGGTTCTTGCGGGGCGCGGCAAGGCATCAGAGGGGGCCGGGACGGGGCCCTCAGAACGCTCGGCGGGAGCCTCGCTTGAGTGTTCTGAGGCCCCGTCCCGGCCCCCTCTCACGCTGGCGGTGTCCCGTCATGAACATCGAGTGGTACATCGTCTTGTCATCGCTGCTGTTTGCCGTTGGAGCTGTGGGCATCCTGATCAGGCGCAGTCCCGTGGTCATTCTGCTCTGCCTAGAGCTGATGCTGAATGCGGGGAACCTGGCGTTGGTCGCGTTCAGCAGGATGGTGGGCAACCAGCAGGGTCAGATTTTCGCGATCGTCGTGATGGTGGTGGCCGCCTGCGAGGTGGTCGTCGGGCTGGGCCTGATCGTGGCGATCTTCCGGCGCAAGCTTCCGCTGGATGTGGATGCGCTGAGGGAGCTTCGAGGGTGAGCGCTACTGCTTGGGCCTGGCTGGTCCTCCTATTCCCACTCTTGGGCTCGATCGCGATCGGTCTCAGCTTCAAGGCGATTCCCGCGCGCGTCGCGGGCGTCATCGGCACAGCTGCCATCGGCCTCGCGTTCCTCTGCGGCGTCGCCGCGTTGATCAGCCTGCTGGGCGAATCGCCCGACGCGCGCCACCACGCCTCTTCGCTATGGGATTACGCCTCGGTTGCGGGCCTCAACATCAAGCTCGGCATCTACCTCGATCCGCTCTCGACCTTCATGGTGCTGGTCGTCACCGGGGTCTCGACCCTGATCCACCTCTACTCGTTCGGCTACATGCAGTCCGACGAGGGCTATCACCGCTTCTTCAGCTACCTCAACTTCTTCGTCTTCTCGATGCTGCTGCTGGTCCTCGCCGGCAACTTCGTCCTGCTGATCGTCGGCTGGGCCTTCGTCGGCTTTGCCTCCTACGCGCTGATCAGCTTCTGGTACCGGCGCACCACGGCGACCAGGGCCGGGATGAAGGCCTTCGTGATCAACGTCGTCGGCGACATCGGTCTCGTGCTCGCCGCCTTCCTGATCTTCCGCGAACTGGGGCACCTTCGAATACAGCGAGGTCTTCGCCAAGGCGCCGCAGGTCTTCCAGACGAACGAGTGGACGGTGACGGCGATCTGCCTGCTGCTCCTCGTCGGCGCCTTCGCCAAGTCGGCGCAGCTGCCCTTCCACACCTGGCTGCCCGACGCGATGGAGGGCCCGACCCCGGTCTCCTCGCTGATCCACGCGGCGACGATGGTCACCGCCGGCGTCTACCTGATCGCCCGCACCCACGTGCTCTTCGTCCTCGCCCCGACCGCCGCCGACATCGCCGCCTTCGTCGGCCTGGCGACGCTGCTGGTGGCGGGCACGATCGCGATCGCGATGACCGACCTGAAGCGAGCGATCGCCTACTCGACGATGAGCCAGATCGGCTACATGATCATGGGCGTCTCGATCGGCGCCTACGCCCAGGGGCTCTTCCACCTGATGACCCACGCCTTCTTCAAGGCGCTGCTCTTCATGGCGGCCGGCTCGATCATCTCGGCGATGGCCAACCGCCAGGACATCGACCGGATGAGCGGCTTCTGGAAGGCGATGCGCTTCACCTCGCTGATGCTGCTGATCGGGGGGCTGGCGCTGGCCGCCTTCCCGCTCACCTCGGGCTTCTTCTCCAAGGACTCGATCCTCGCCTACGCCGAGGCGCGCGGCGGGATGTACTTCTGGATGGCGATCGGCGGCTACGTCGGCGCCTTCCTGACCGCGATCTACACCTTCCGGCTGATCTTCCGGGTGCTGCCGGGGGCGCCGTGCCCCGAGGCCCAGCACCTGATCGACAGCGGTGAGCTGTTCCACGGCCCGGCAATCAACCCGGCCAACGAAGAGCTCGAGGATCCCGAGGTCGGCTTCCCCGGCGCCCACCACCACATCGCCGAGCAGTCCAAGCCGATGGCGGTGGCGATGGCGGTGCTCGCCTTCGGAGCGCTGTTCGCCGGCCTGATCCAGGTCCCCGGCGTCGATGACGTCCTCTTCAAGTTCCTCGACCCGGTCTTCGCCGGCTCGCCGCTCAGCGAAGTCCACCCGAGCGTCGGCGCCGAGTGGCGGGGGCTGGCGATCGGCGGGGTGATCTCGCTGCTCGGCATCGCCACCGCCTGGTTGCTCTGGGTGCGCAGCCCCGAGCTGCCGGCGCTCTTCCGCGAGCGCCTGCGGCCGGTCTACCTGCTCTGCGTCAACAAGTGGTACTTCGACGAGGCGATCGACTTCCTGATCGTGCGCCCGGCGCTGGCGATCGGGCGCTTCGCCAACCGCACCTTCGAGCGCCTCGTCGTCGACGGTCTCGTCACCGGCACCGAGGAGTTCGTCGGCGGCAGCGGCCGCATCGTCCGCGTCGTGCAGAGCGGCTTCGTGCGCAGCTACGCGCTGCTGCTCCTCGTCGGCTTCGCCGGCCTCGCCCTCTACTTCCTGTTGAGCAGCTCATGACCAACTCGCTGCTCTGGACACCGCTCGCCTTCGGCCTGATCGGCCTCTTCCTGCCCCGACGCCTCGCCGGCTGGTGGGCGACGCTGGGCGCGGTGGCGACGCTGGGGATCGCGATTTCGCTGGTAGCCGGCTTCGACTCGGGCGCCGCCGGCCTGCAGGACACCGTCGACGTCAACTGGATCCCCGGGCTCGGGGTCGACTACAGCCTCGGCATCGACGGCCTCAACGTCTTCCTGATCCTGCTCACCACCGTTCTCTGGGTGGCGGGGACGGCCTTCGCCGCCTTCCGCGAGCAGGAGCGCCCCCACCTCTTCTTCCTGATGATGCTGATCGGGGAGACCGCGACGCTGGGCTCGTTCCTGGCCCAGGACCTGCTGCTCTTCGTCCTCTTCTTCGACCTGATGCTGGTGCCGTTCTACTTCCTCTTCGGCGCCTGGGGCAGCGACCGCGAGGGCGGGCCGAGCGCCTCGGCGGCAACGCTGAAGATGATCGTCTACACGCTGATCGGCTCGCTGCTGATGCTGGTCGGAGCGATCACGGTCGCGATCATCAGCGCCGACGGCGGGCAGATCACCTTCTCGATCGCCGAACTGGCCAAGCACCCGATCGGCGAAGGCAGCCAGCGCTGGATCTTCTGGTTCTTCGCCGCCGCCTTCCTGGTCAAGATGCCCGCCTTCCTCCTGCACGGCTGGATGCCCGACGCCTACCGGGCGGCGCCGCTGCCGGCCCTGGCGGTCTTCTCCGGCGTGCTGGCCAAGGTCGGCGCCTACGGCTTCCTGCGCGTCGTGCTGCCGCTCTTCCCCGCGGCGACGATCGAATTCCAGGAGGTGATCCTGGTCATCGCCCTGGCCTCGATCCTCTACGGCTCGGTGATGGCCTTCACCCAGACCAACGTGCGGCTGATCGCCGGCTACTCCTCGGTCGCCCAGCTCGGCTTCATCACCGCCGGCATCTTCGCGCTGAGCGCCGACGGGGCAGACGGCGCGATCCTGCAGATGGTCAACCACGGCCTCGTCGTCGCGCCGCTCTTCGTCATCGTCGCGATCCTGGCCGAGCGCTCCGGCACCGAGGCCCTGCGCGAGATGGGCGGCATGGCAATGAAGGCCCCGGTGCTGGCGGCCCTCTTCCTGATCGTCACCCTCGCCACGCTGGCAATGCCCGGCTCGGCCAACTTCGTCGGCGAGTTCTACATATTGAATGGCCTCTTCGACTCGAAGATCGTCTTTGCCTTCGTCGCCATCTCCGGCGTCGCGATGAGCGCCTACTACGCCCTGCGCCTCTACCAGCGCACCATGCACAACCGCAAGCCGGAGGGGCTGGTCTCGCGTGAGATCGGTTGGCGCGACGGCGTCGTACTCGTGCCCCTGGTGCTCTGCATCGTCGGCCTGGCCCTGTACCCGCAGTTGATCCTCAAGCGCACGGACTCCTCAGTGACGAAGTCCGTGGCGGCGACCGAAGGGCCGTCAGGGGGGTCTCCCAAAACACTCAAGCGCGGCGCCGGCCGCGCGTTTTGGGAGACCCCCCTGACGGCCCTCGACCCCCCCAAGGCAAGCCAATGAACTTCCACGCCCCCCACATCGACTACGCCGCCCTCTCGCCCGTCCTGGCCCTGACCGTCGGCCTCTGCGTCGTCCTGCTCGCCGGCGTCTTCAAGCCGCTCAAGCGCGGCGTCCCGGCGCTGACCCTGATCGCGCTCGCCACCACGGCCGGGCTGCTGATCTGGCGCTGGGGCAACCCGCAGGGCCTCGTCTCCGGCGCGCTGCGGATCGATGACCTGGCGATTTCCATTTCGCTGATCGCGGTTCTCACGGCCGCGTTTGCGGTCCTTTTCTCGATCCGCGAGCCCGCCGCCGAACAGGCGGGCAAGGGCGAGTACCACGCGCTCTTGCTCGGCTCGCTGCTGGGCATGGTCCTGCTCGCCCAGGCGCAGAACCTGGTCACCTTCTTCGTCGCCCTGGAGACGCTCTCGATCCCGCTCTACATCCTCTGCGCGACCAACCTGCGGCGCGAGAAGTCGCTCGAGTCGGGGCTCAAGTACCTGATCGTCGGCTCGCTCGGCTCGGCGACGCTGCTCTACGGGATGGCATTCCTCTACGGCGGCACCGGCTCGACCGACTTCGGCGGGATCGCCCACGGCATCGCCCAGAAGGGCGTGCTCGGCGACCCGCTGATCCTGGTCGGGATCGGCATGGCCGCTGTCGGCCTCGCCTTCAAGACCTCGATCGCCCCCTTCCACCAGTGGACGCCCGATGTCTACGAGGGCGCGCCCTCGCCGATCACCGGCTTCATGGCGGTGGCGACCAAGGCCGCCGCCTTCGCCGTCTTCATCCGCTTCTTCGACGTCGCCCTGGCGCCGCAGGCGAACGAGTGGCAGCCGGCGCTCGCCGTGCTCGCGGCGATCTCGATCGTCGTCGGCAACGTCGGCGCGCTCGGCCAGAACTCGCTCAAGCGCCTGCTCGGCTACTCGGGCATCGCCCAGGCCGGCTACATCCTCGGCGGCCTCGTCGTCGCCAGCGCGGCGGGCGTCAACGCGATCGTCTTCTACCTCGCCGCCTACGCCTTCATGAACCTGGCCGCCTTCGCCGTCGTCATCGCCCGCGAGCGCGAGACCCCTTACGGCGACGACATTGCCGCCGTGCGCGGCCTCGGCGCCGAGCGGCCGTTGCTGGCCTGGCCGCTGACGATCTCGATGCTCGGCCTCGCCGGGCTGCCGGCGACAGCGGGGTTCATCGGCAAGCTCTACCTGATCGAGGCGCTGGTCGAGGGGGACTACACCTGGCTCGCGGTGTTCATCGCGGTGGGGACGATGATCTCACTGGCTTACTACCTGCGGGTGGTGGCGGCGATGTGGATGCGGCCGGAGCCGGCTGCTGAACCGGTGATCGCGGGGGCTTCCCCGGAGGCCGATCCGATTGACCCCGAGGCCGGCCGACGCATCTACCTCGTAGCTCCCGCTCTGTTGGCCGCAGCTGCGGTTGTGTTCTTCGGAGTTATCCCGGAGCCGTTGGTGAAGTTTGCGGAACACGCCGGGTCGTCTCTCTTCTGAACAGACGTCTCGGCGCGGCGGGTCCTGTCGCCGCAGGAACCCCCACCCCCCTGCGGTAGCTAAAGCTTCCTCGGGGGGCGGGTTCCCCTACGGCGCCACCCCCCGCGAGTGACGTATGGTCAGGGCATGGGTGAGGAGCGGCCGAGAGGGCTTCAAGCGGGGACGATGTGCGAGGCGTTTCAGCTGACTGCTGAGGAGTGGGCGGAGAGTCCGGCGCTGCGGTTTAAGGACAGTGACTTCGAGGCGTCGTGGGCCGACTACGCGGAGGCGGTGCGGAAGCGGGCGGCGGGGTTGGCGAAGCTGGGTGTGAAACGAGGCGACACGGTTGGGTTCATGCTGGTCAATCGGCCGGCGCTGCATCTGACCGATGCGGCTGCGATGCATCTTGGTGCCACCTGCTTCTCGGTCTACAACACCTCGTCGCCGGAGCAGGTCGAGTATTTGGTGCGGGACGCCGAGAACCGGGTGATCGTTACCGAGCAGGCGTTTCTGGAGACGGTGCTGGCGGCTCGGGAGGCGGTCGAGACGTTGGAGCATGTGGTCATGATCGACGGCGAGGCGCCGGCGGGGACGATCTCGGTTGAGGAGTTGGAAGCGATGGGCGAGCCGGATTTCGACTTCGAGGGCGCCTGGCGGGCGGTCGAGCCGGAGGACGTGCTCTGCTTGATCTACACATCCGGGACGACCGGGCCGCCGAAGGGGGTGCAGCTGACCCACGCCAACATGGTCGGGGTCTGGCGGGCCTGCGACGAGGTGCAGCAGACCGCGCCGGGCGGGCGGATGATCTCCTACCTCCCCAGCGCCCACATCGCCGACCGCTGGGCGGGGATCTACGCGCAGATGATCTACGGCAACTGCGTCTACTGCTGCCCCGACCCGCGCCAGATGGTCGCCTACTCGATCGAGGTCAAGCCGACGGTCTGGGGCGGCGTGCCGCGGATCTGGGAAAAGCTGAAGGCGGCGATCGAGGTCGGCATCGCGGCCGAGGCCGACGAGGCCAAACGCGAAGCGACCGAGGCGGCGATCGAGCTCGGGCTGCGCCGTGCTCGCGCGATGATGGGTGGCAGCGCCCCGGCCGAGCTCGAGGCGGAGTGGCAGCAGGCCGACGAGCAGGTGCTCTCGAGGATCCGCGCGATGCTCGGCCTCGACCAGGTCGAGTCGTTCGTGGTCGGGGCGGCACCGACCCCGCCCGAGGTGCTCGAGTTCTTCCTCGCGCTCGGGATCGAGATCCGCGAGACCTGGGGGATGTCGGAGACGACCGCGATCACGACCCTCAACCCGCCGGGCGGCGTGCGGGTCGGCACGGTCGGCCCGCCGATCCCGAACACCGAGGTGAAACTTGCCGACGACGGCGAGGTGATGGTGCGCGGCCCGCAGGTGATGAAGGGCTACCGCAACCTGCCCGAGAAGACGGCCGAGGCACTGAGCGAGGATGGCTGGCTGCTGACCGGCGACATCGGCGAGTTCGACGAGGCGGGCTACCTGCGGATCGTCGACCGCAAGAAGGAGCTGATCATCAACGCGGCCGGCAAGAACATGTCGCCGGCCAACATCGAGGCGAAGCTGAAGGCGGCGACGCCGCTGATCGCCCAGGCGGTGGCGATCGGCGACAACCGCCCCTACAACGTCGCCCTGCTCGCCCTCGACCCCGAAACGCTCGCCGCCCGCGGCGCCAGCGCAGACGATCCCGCCGTCGCCGAGGAGATCGCCGCCGCCGTCGAGGCCGCCAACGCGCGCCTCTCGCGGGTCGAGCAGATCAAGCGCTACAAGGTGCTCGGCGGCGAGTGGGTCCCCGGCGGCGAGGAGCTGACGCCGACGATGAAGCTGAAGCGCCGCCCGATCGAGCGCAAGTACGAAGCGGAGATCGAAGCGCTCTACGCAGGCTAATAGTGCCTACGGAATACTAAGTCTTTTCTCTTAGTATTGGATAGTATCTGTTAGCAGTGGACTCGCTGCTAAACCCCTATAGGCCCGGAGCGGGAACGCCGCCGCCGATGCTTGCCGGGCGCGAGGCAGAGCTCGAGGCGGTCGCCAACCTCCTCGGTCGACTGGCGGCGGGTCGGGGTGAGCGCAGCATCGTGCTCACCGGCCTGCGCGGCGTCGGCAAGACCGCAATTCTCTGGGCGGCCGAGGAGGAGGCGGAGAACAGGGGCTGGATTGGGCAAAGCCTGGAGGCCCGAAACGACATCGACTTCCGCGCCGCCCTCACCGACCGTGCCTGGGTGGTCCTTCGACACCTCGAACACAAGGGAGCGGTGCGCGAGACGTTGACCCGCCTGGCGACCCTGATCAGGCGCGTGCGACTTACGGAGCCGGCAAGCGGACTCGAGTTGGGCGTTGACGTCGAAGGCTCCGCCGGGCGAGGAGGAGGGGCGCTCGAGGCCGACGTCGTCGAGCTGTTCCGGGAGCTGGGGTCAACCGCCCGCGACACCGGCACCGGCGTTCTCTTCCTGCTCGACGAGCTGCAACTTGTTGAGCCCGCGGTCCTCGAGGCGCTGTGCGCGGCGATGCACGACCTCGGCAAGCGCGAGCTTCCACTCGGGATCATCGCGGCCGGCCTCCCGACCCTTCGCCGACAGCTGCTCGGCGCCAAGACCTACGCGGAGCGCCTGTTCACCTACCGCGAGCTGGGACCCCTGGCCGACGAGGCGGCGGCACTGGCGCTGGTCGAGCCGGCCCGATCGATGGAGCCCGGGCTCGAGTTCGACGACCCAGCGTTGGATGCATTGCTCACGGCCTGCCAGGGCTACCCCTACTTCGTTCAGGTGTATGGCCATGCCGCTTGGCGAGTCGCAACCGGTCCGACGCTGAGCACCGCCGAGGCCGCCGAGGCTTTGCGGTTGGGTCGGTCGGAACTGGACGCCGACCTCTACGCCGGACGCTGGGACCGCGCCGGCGCCGGCGCCCGGGAATACATGCGACAGATGGCGAACCTCGGGGACGGACCCGTGAGCAGCGGCGAGGTCGCCGCCGTGTTCGGTGGCCACCGGGCCGCCGCCCCAACTCGGGATCGCCTGATCGACGATGGCCTCATCTTCAGTCCGGCCCGCGGCCAGGTGGCGTTCACGGTCCCCGGCTTCGCAAACTACATACGGCAGATTTCCTAATCGGCGTCCTCCTGACAACCGCGGCAATCGTGATCTTGGTCGGGATCGGCGTCGCTTCCGAGCACCGCTGGCCGAGGGGTGCGGCCCACGCCGCGCGACGCTCGCTGACCCTGCTGCTCTACGTCTTCCTGCCGCCGGTGATCTTCTTCAACATCGCCAAGGCGAACATCGACCTCAGCCACGGAGTCGGGCTGATTCTCGGCGTCGTCGCCTCCTCGCTCGGCGCCCTGCTCGCCTTCCTCGTCGCCGACCGCGGGTTGAAGTTGCCGCGCTTCCAGACCGGCGCTGTCGTCGTCACCGTGCTCAGCGTCAACACCGGCTACCTCGGCTACCCGATGACCGTGGCCCTGCTCGGTCGCGACCAGCTTTCGACCGCCGTCCTTTATGACGTGCTCGTCACCGGGCCCTGCCTGCTGCTCGGCGCCTTCGCGGTCGGCGCCGCCTTCGGCACCAAGGCGGGCGAAACCCCACGCCAGCGAGTGCGCGCCTTCTTCACCCGCAACCCGGCCCTCTACGCCGCGATCCTCGGCCTGCTGGCGCCGAAGGCCCTGGCGCCCACCGCCCTGGTCGACGCCTCGCAGGCGCTGATCGTGGCGATCCTGCCGATCGGCTTCTTCGCCGTCGGCGCCACCCTGGCCGAGAACGCCGAGCACGGCGAGCTGCCGATCCCGCCGCCGATGACCCGCCCCGTGGCGCTGACGATCGCCACCCGGCTCGCGGTCGTCCCCGGCCTGCTGATGCTGCTGGCGGCGCCGCTTATCGACCTGCCCGCCGCCTACCGGCTGCTCTCGGCGATGCCCTCCGGCCTCAACTCGCTCGTCGTCGCCCACGCCTACGGCCTCGACATGGAGATCACCGCCGAGGCCGTCGTCTGGTCGACCGCGATCGTCGTCAGCGCGGCCCTGCTGTCACTCTTGCTCTGATGCTGCATCACGTCGGGATCGAGGTAGCGCCGGTCGACATCGAGCGCAGCGTCGAGCTCTGGCAGCTGCTCGGCTTCGAGCTGGTCGAGCCGCCCGCCTCGCTCAGCGAGTTCACCTGGCTCGAACGCGAGGGGACGCAGATCCACCTGATGCCGACCGAGTCGCCGACGGTGCCACCGCGCGGCCACACCGCCGTCGTGGTCGCCGACTTCGAGGGCACCCTCGCGGCGCTCGCCGAGCACGCCTTCGAGGTCGAAAACCGCCGCGAACACTGGGGCTCTCCCCGCGCCGTCGTGATCGCCCCCCCAGCCCACCGAATCGAGCTAATGGCCCACCCACCCCACCGCTGACTTCGCCCTTTGGTGTCCAATAGGCCTCCTAAAGACGAAGTCAGCGGTGGAGGTCGGGGGTTTGGCAGCCAGGGGCGTGGTTACGATGCGGCGGTGCGTTACCCGGTCGAGGACTTCACTGCCGAGGAGCGAGCTCTGCTCGCCCCTCACTTCACCAATCTCGATCGGCCCGTCTTCGCCTTGGTCAACCTGCCGGAGACGGTCAAGGGGGCGCTTTTCGCCCGCTATTCGCGCTATTCCGGGACCGTGCGCAGGCTCTACCTGGAGGAGTTCGCGGCCGACGCCGCGGCCGGGGAGCGGCCCTTCGACGGGGCCGAGGGCGAGCGGGCGGCCGGCCTCTACGAGCGCGTCTTCCTCGGCTATGGCGACGACTCGATCGCCCAGGTCGGCGGCGCCCACGTCGCCTGCGAGTGGGTCTCCAACGTGCTGACCAAGGTGCTGCAGCGCGGCCGCCTCGCCGCCTACCTGGAGCAGTCGACCCGCTACATCCCCTACGACAAGCCGATGCCCGGGGGGGGCGGCTACCGCTACTACCGCGGCGAGGATCTCGGCCCGCAGTTCGGCGCCGCGATGGACGAGATCTTCTCGATCTACTCGCGCTCGTTGCAGCAGGTCGAGCGCTGGGCGGCGGAGCGCTGGCCGCGCGGCAAGGACGAACCGGCGGGCCCGTGGCAGCGCTCGATCCGGGCCAAGGCGCTCGACCTGCTGCGCGGCCTGCTGCCCGCCGCGACCCTGAGCCACGTCGGCATCTACGCCTCGGGCCAGGCCTACGAGCAGATGCTGCTGCGGCTGATGGCCTCGCCGCTGCCGGAGGCGCGCGAGTACGGCGACATGATCCTGGCCGAGCTGAAGCAGGTGATGCCGAGCTTCGTCTCGCGGGTCGAGCGCCCCGACCGCGGCGGCGAGTGGATCGCCTACCTGCAACAGCGCCGCGAGCAGACCGAGCAGTGGGTGGCGCGCCTCGGCCTCGACCGGCGCGGCGAGGGAGAGGCGAGCCCCTCGGTCGAGCTGGTCCACGTCGACGGCAGCGAAGAGAGCCTGCTCGCCGCCTGCCTGCTCGAGTCGGCCACGGTGCCCGAGACCAAGGTCCTCGCCCGCCTCGACGTGCTCGACCGCGAGGAGCGAGCGGCCCTGCTGGCAGCGATGGTCGGTGAGCGAGCCAACCGCCGCCACCGCCCCGGCCGCGGCTTCGAGGCGCTGCGCTACCGCTTCGAGATCGTCTCCGACTACGGCGCCTTCCGCGACCTGCAGCGCCACCGCATGCTGACCGTGCAGTGGCAGCGGCTCGGGCCTGACCTCGGTGCCGGGATTCCGGAGGAGGTGCGCGAGGCGGGCGCCGGCAGGAGTTCGAGCGAGCCCTGGAGATCTCCCGCAACGAGTACGAGCGCCTCGTCGACGCGGGCCTCCACGAGCAGGCCTCCTACGCGCTCAGCCTCGCCTACAGAATCCGCTACACGCTCGACCTCAACGCGCGCGAGGCGATGCACCTGATCGAGCTGCGCTCAGGCCGCGAGGGCCACCCCACCTACCGCGCCGTCGCCCAGGCCATGCACGAGCGGATCGGGGCCATCACCCCGGTGTCGCCGCCGCGATGAGCTTCGTCGATGACTCCAGGGAGCCGCGCCTCGAGCGGATCATGAGCGAGATTCGGACCCATCGGAAGCGGGCGGGCGCCGAGCAGTCCCGGTAGGGGTTCCGCTTAACTTTTTCGATGTAGAGGATGTCGCTGGCGCCGCGAGGTCAGCGCCGAAAAAGTGCAAGACGCTCCACCCCTACCGGGACTGCTCGGCCTCCGTCGGATCCTCGGGATCCTCTAGCTCAGGGAAATCCTCCGGCTGCTGCAGCTGCGAGGGAGAGCTGCCGTTGTCCTCGGGCGAGGACTCCATCGCGGCGGCCGCTCTGTCGCCCGGCGTCGGCCAGGGGATCGGTTCGCCCGCTGCCCAGGCGGGGGGCTGGCTGTCCTTGCGCAGGAGCAGGATGCCGAAGTAGATGAACCAGAGCAGGGTGAACTGGAAGAAGAGGAAGGAGACGGCGCCGAGGCCGATGCCGATGGCGCCCCAGAAGCGGGTGAGGAGGCCGACCCGCATCGCGTAGAGGCAGGTGTAGACCATGGCGACGACGAAGCCGATCTGGCCGCCGAGGCCGAAGCCGGCCGCCAGCGGCCGCAGGGGCGCTTCACTGATCGTTTCGTTGGCGATTTCGTTGGCGTGGTCGCTGTCGAGCTTGACGCCCTTGGCGAGCAGGTGCGGCACTTCGTTGCTGACGTAATCCGAGGCCGCGTGCAGGGTCGAAACGCCGCCGAGGATCGCCAGCACGGCGAGGAAGAGCGGCGCCGCGACGACCACGCCAACCAGCTGGCCGCGCATCCGGTCGCTGCGGGCCTTGGCGCTGCGAAAGAGGTAATAGAGCGGCGCGGCGAGCAGGCTGATGCCGATCGCCTGCAGGATGCTGGAGAGGAGCTGGGCCGTGCGGTGCGCGTCGACGTTGCGCAGCAGCTCCGATTCGCCGCCGCTGCTGCCGACGCCCTGGGTCGCGACGACGATCGCGGCGACGATGAAGAGGACCGCGGCAAACGCGGCGAGGGCGGTTGGGGTGGCCCAGCGCTCCTCCCAGGCCAAGACGTTTCTGCGGTTCACGGGGCGTACGCTACCTGCGATGAGTTCGACGCGAGCCGGTGAGCGCACCCCCGTCGTTCCGCTCGAGGCGGGGGCGGGGCCCGACAACCCGCCCTGCCCCGCCTGCGGCGAGCCGCTCTTCGGCTGGCTCGACGAGCGGCCCGGCCTGCACGGGTCGGTGAAGCGCTGCGAGAGCTGCGGCCTGGGCGTGATCGGGGACGCGGCCGGCAGCGCCGACGCGCTCACGGCCCTCGACCGCCTCGGTCGCGGCGAGAAGATCCGCATCCTCAACCGGGCGAGCTTCGCCGCCTGGCTCGGCAGCGCCGGCTGGGCCGGCCTCGAGCCGGAGAGCCACTACCTGTTCACGCCCGAGGCGGTGCGCCGCCTCGTCGCCAACCGCGACCAGGTCGTTGCCCGGGCCCGCTGGGTGCCGGGCGCCGGCATCGCCTCGATGTGGCAGACGCTGCTCAACGGCCTCACCTTCGGCCGCAACGTCGCGCTCGGCGCCTTCAGCCGGGCCACCGCAGTGCCGGCCGACCGCCCCTGGCAGCGCCGCATGGACGCGCTGATCAGCCTCCTCGCCTCGATCCCCGCCATCCTGGTCGCGGTGCCGCTGGAGCTGATCGCGGCGGCCTTCCGCCGCGGCGCCGTGGTCTCCCTAAGCCTCAAGCTCCTCTGAGCCGCCGGAACTAAGACAGGCCTTCGCGCGCCTCGCGCACGAGCGTCACTGCCTCGGGAAAGAGGACGCGGATCGCGTCGCGGACCTGCATCGCCTGCTGATCGGGATCGCCGGTGAGGTCGAGCTGGCCGATCGAGGCGACGGTCATCTCGACCGCGAGCTTGATCGCGTTGTCCGCCCAGGCGACGCGCTGGGAGGACTGCATCTGCTCCGAGAGCTCCTCCATGCGGGCGCGGAACTCATCGGGGTCGCCAAAGAGGTTGAAGGGGCTGCCCTCCATCTCGCAAATGAATAGCAGACGGGAGTTGCGGGACAAAGTTCTGACACTCTGCGCGCCACACGCGCGTCCGCGCCGCCTAGCGTCGTGGGCATGCACCACGAACGATCTTCCGAGCGCGGGTCGGCGAGCGTCGAGCAGGCCGGCCTCGTCGCCCTGATCGCCCTCTTGCTGCTCGCCGCGATCGCGGCCGTGGCCGCGGGCGGAGAAATCGACGCCGGCCGCACCCTGGGCGGCACGATCTCCAAACGCCTCGCCTGTGCTCCCCGCCTGCCCGACGCCTGCCGCCACCACCCGCTCGTTCCCGCCTACGGTTGGCCGCTCGCCCGCCTCGCCCGTGCCCTCGCGCCCGCGCCCGAGGCCCGGCCAGGTCCCACCGGCCTGCCCCTGGTGCCGGTCGACTTCCGCCACTGCCGCCGCGAAAGCTGCGCCGTCGCCGCCGGCCCCCACCTGACCGCCTCGCGACGGCGCACCACCGCCTTCACCCAGATCGACGACCAACGGCGCTCGCGCGGCTGGGTCGAGCTGACCTACTGGCTCTACCGCCCCGGCCTCGGCTGGGAACGCCAGTCTCGTCGCGCCGGCCAGGCCGACATCGAAGCGGCAGCCGGCACGCCGGTACTACTCCATGACGACCCGGCGCTGGTTCCGCTGGAGACCATCCCCGGTCGTAACCACTACGACTTCCCCGCCTCCGAACAACCACCCTGGCAGTGGCACGTCGCCGGGCGCTATCCGGGCTGGTCGAGCTGATGCGCGCGCCACCGGCCGTCCCCATTAAGCATCATGACAGCACGCTCTATGATGCGATGATGTCTACGATGCGAACAACGGTGACGCTCGACCCCGACGTGGCCGCCAAGCTGAAGGAGGAGATGCGCCGCAAGGACATCTCCTTCAAGGAGGCGCTCAACTCGAGTGTGAGGCGCGGCCTCGAGCGGCAGGCGACAAAGCCCCGGCCCTACCGCCTCCCTCCCCCCCAGCCGATGAAAGCCAGACCCGGAGTCAATCTCGACAAGGCCCTCCAGCTGGCCGGCGAACTCGAGGACGCCGAGACGATTCGCAAGCTTCATCTCGGCAAGTGAAGCTGCCGGACGTCAACCTGTTGGTCTACGCCGCCGACGATTCCTCCCGTCATTACGCACGGGCCAGGCCGTGGCTCGAGCAGACACTCTCGGGGACCGAGGAGGTGGGCTTCGCCTGGATGGTTCTGCTCGGTTTTCTCCGCATCTCGACCAACCCCGCCGCCTTCGGCAACGCCCTCTCTCCCGACCGCGCCTTCGAGTACATCGACAGCTGGCTCGGCTCGCCCGTGGCGACCGTCGTTCACCCGAGTGAGCGGCACGCCGGCCATATGCGCGACCTGCTCACGCCACTCGGCACGGCCGGCAACCTGACCACCGACGCCCACCTGGCCGCGTTGGCGATCGAACACGGCGCCGAGCTCTGCTCCAGCGACAACGACTTCTCCCGCTTCGAGGGCGTGCGCTGGGTCAACCCCCTCGCAGGCTGAACCGGTCAGCCCCAGCCCTCGCCGGCCAAGGTCCGCTCCCAGCCGACCCAGAGCGCGTTCATCGCCGTGGCGACGACCCGCTCGCGCCGGGCCCTGCGGGTGCTCGTACCACCACATCGCCAGGCCCTGGAGCACGCCGCGCATCACGATCCAGGCCATCTCGAGGCCCTCCTCGACCTCGGGGCCGATCAGCTTCCCGACCTCGGGCCGGCCGGCGAAGAGGCCCATGATCGCGGCCCGGCTACTCGCCGCCACCTCCTGGTGCATCGCCTCGATCGCGGGGTCGCCGGTGGTGTCGCGAAAGAGCATGCGACCGGCGAAGGGGTGGGCCTCGATGTAGGCGAACCAGGCCTCGAAGGAGCGGGCGACGCGGCCCGCCGCCGGCCCCTCGCCGACGAAGTTCTCGCGCCAGACCCCCCGCAGCTCGGCGAAGTGGCGCTCCAGCAGGCGGCGGTATAGCGCCCTGCTTGGAGGCAAAGTGGTCGTAGAGGACCGGCGGCGTCACCCCCGAGCGGCGGGCGATCTCGTCGATCGAGGCGCCCCGGTACCCGCGTTCGGCGAAGAGCGCGGTGGCGGCGTCTTCGATCGAGGCGCGCCGGGCGGCGGCGCTCATTCGCTTGCTTGGTGAGGTCCGGGCTGGCAATTTGCTCTAACCTAGTGATGACTAGGTTAGAGCCAAAGGAGGCGGAAATGCTGCTCTCGGTTCACATCTGCGACCTCGATCTTCGAGCCGTGCCAAAGATCCTTCGACAGCCGCCGCAACCCTCGGCGGTGCCCGGCCTGCGCTACGCAGAGACCACGATCACGGCGCCGCTCAGCGACCGTCTCCTTCCCTCACCGCGCCTCAAGCCCGTTGCGATGATCGCCGCCTGGGACAGCGACGAGGCGTTCGAGGCGTTCTCCGCCAACCACCCGTTGGGCGCCCGGCTCGCCGCCGGCTGGCAGGTTCGCCTACATCCCCTGCACGTCTACGGCGCCTGGCCCGGTCTCTCCGGCCTGCCCGAGGGCGAAGTCGAGGTGGGCGACGAGGAGCCCGTCGCGGCATTGACGCTGGGAAGACCGCGGCTGAGCCGCCTGCCCGCCTTTCTCAAGGCAAGCGCTCGCGCCGAGGCGGAGGCGATCGCCAATCCCAACGTCCTCGCCCTGATCGGCCTCGCTCGGCCGCCCCGCCTCGTCTCCACCTTCTCGCTCTGGCGCAACGTCGAGACGATGCGCGCCTACGCCCGTGGCCGCCGCGACGGCGCCCACCCGGCCGCGACCAAGATCGACCGCGCCAATCCCTTCCACCACGAATCCGCCTTCATCCGCTTCCGCCCCTACGCCTCGCGGGGCAGATGGGACGGCCGCGACCCGCTTGCCGCCGCGGCCTAAGGTCGTGCGGCCGAGGGCGCCGCTTCCTCGCGCTCGGCCTCGTCCTGTGCTTGGCGGATCAGGCCCCTCCAATCCGTCGTCCTGAAGACGAGCAGGATCGCGGTGAAGCCGAGCACGACCGACCAGGCCGCCATCGCGATCTGGGTGCCGACCGAGAAGGAGAGCACGGCCGCCCGCGAGGGACCGTGCAGGGTCGCGACCAGCAGCGCCTGCTGGGCGCCGGCACCGCCGGGCGTGAAGGGAACGATCGTGGCGATTGCCTGCACGCTCATCACCAGCATCACGCTGCCGACCGAGCCGCCGATGCCGAAGGCCTCGAGGAAGAACCAGAAGGCGAGGAAGCGGCAGATCCACCCCACCCCCTGCCAGGCCGCCACCTGGCGCAGGTAGCGCCGCGGCTGGGTGAGGATCGCCACCCCCTGGCGCACCCGAGCCCAGAAGCGGCGCACGTGGTGACCGAGGTAGAAGACGCCGACCGCCAGCACCAGCAGCAGCACGCCGGTCACGATCAGCAGCGTTTTCGGGTGGTTGACCCAGAAGGAGATCTCGAAGGCGCGCGAGTCGGGCAGTTCCGGCGGCTTGGGCAGCAGGCCCTGGGTGATCGCGTAGAGGAAGACGAGGATGCCGGCGGTGGTGTCGAAGACCGTCTGGACGAGGAAGGAGGAGGTGACGGCCGGATAGGAGGAGTCGGGGATCTGGCGCTTGACCAGGAAGACCTTGGTGACGTCGCCGGCCCGCGCCGGCACGATCGCGTTGATCCCCGCCCCCGCCAGGTAGGCGGCTCCCAGGTGGAGGAAGGAGATCGGCTTGCCGGGGTAGGCGGCGCGCAGCACGTTGCGCCAGGCCCAGGCCCGGCAGAGCTGCATCGCCAGCAGGAAGCCGAGCGCGACCATGAAGGGCGTCCACTTGATGTCGGAGAGGTGCTCGAAGAACGAGCTCGAGGCGTGGAAGAACGAGTTGAAGCTGGAGGCGAGGTCGGCAACGGGCATCGCAGCTACACTAGCCCGCTCGTGTCAGAGGCCGAGACCCAGATCGCCACTGCGAAGGCCCCCCGCGACCCCGCCGACGAGGCGATGTGCGCGCGCGCCCGTGAGCGCTACGCCGCCGATCGCAAAAGCCGCTTCCGCCGCCGCCGCAAGCGCCACGCGGAGCTGCCCAACCTGATCATCATCGGCGGGCTCAAGTGCGGCACGACGAGCATCCATCACTACCTCGGCCTGCACCCGGAGATCCAGATGTCGAAGCCGAAGGAGCTCAACTTCTTCTGCGAGGAGCTCAACTGGGACCTCGGGCTCGACTGGTACGCGAGCCGCTTCGACGGCCGCTTCAAGGTGCGCGGCGAGTCCTCACCCCACTACACGAACCTGCCCCGCTTCGGCGGCGTGCCGGCGCGCATCCGCGAGCACTGCCCCGACGCCCGGCTGCTCTACATGGTGCGCGACCCGATCAAGCGCATCCTCAGCCACTGGGTGCACGCGACCGGCGCCGGCTATGAGACCGGCGAGCTGGTCGAGGTCCTCTCCAATCCCGACACCTCCTACATGAACCGCTCCAAGTACTGGATGCAGCTGCAGCCCTACCTGGAGCTGTTCGACCGCGAGCAGATCGAGATCATCACCCAGGAGGAGCTGCAGAGCGAACGCGAGGAGACGATGCGCAAGGCCTTCGCCTTCGCCGGCGTCGACGAGAGCTTCACCTCCGAGCAGTTCGACCGCGAGTGGGAGAAGTCGAGCGCCAAGCAGGGCGACAAATACCAGTTCATGGAGAAGCTGATCAAGCTGCCCGGCTTCCGCTCCTTCGACCGCAACTTCGACCGCCTGCCCGAGCGCATGCGCTGGCGGGTCGAGAAGCTGGTCCACGACCCCGAGAAGCCGCCGGCGCCGAAGCCGAAGCTCCCCGATGACCTCTTCGAGACCGTCCGCGGGCGCTTCGGCGAGGACGTCGCCGCCCTGCAGAAGTTCGCCGGCCGCGAGTTCGCCGGCTGGCACGACTACTCCTGAGTAGGCTGCGGGCGCGATGCGGCGCCTGATCCCCGAGCCCACTGAGATCACGGTCTCCGAGCAGCTCGACGCCTACCGGCCCTGGGAGCGAACGCCCGAGGACCGGCCCTTCGTCGCCGTCAACTTCGCCGCGACGGTCGACGGGCGGGCGACGATCGGCGGCGTGTCGGGCCCGATCGGCTCGCAGACCGACACGGCGATGCTCGCCGGCCTGCGCAAGCGCTTCGACGCGGTGCTGATCGGGCACGGGACGATGCGCGCCGAGCGCTACGCCGGCCTCGAGAAACGCCTGATCGTGGTCGAGAGCGGCCCCGAGGGCCGGGTCGACCTCGGCAAGCTCCTGGGCTCACTGCGCGAGGAAGGCGTCCGGGCGCTGCTCTGCGAGGGCGGGCCCACCCTCCACGGCGCCCTGCAGGAAGAGGGCCTGGTCGACGAGCTGTTCCTGACGATCGCGCCGAAGCTGGTCGGCGGCGAGGCGCCGCGGATCGTCGAGGGCGTCCTCCCCGAGACCGCCGAGCTCGAGCTCGCCTGGCTACTGGAGCAAGACGGCGAGCTATTCGCCCGCTACCGCTGTCACTGATCCGACCAAAGGCCCGCAATGGGGACGGCGGCAAGTCGGTCCCCAAAGGGAAGCGTTCGTTCTCCCGCATAGAGAACGGCCCCAAACTTGAAGCGCGTACCCAGCTTGTCTCGGAGGCGCCTGAGGCCCGCAAAGGAATCGCCGGCAACGCTCGCGCCCGACTTCACCTCGACCCCCGCAACGTCGCCCGAATCGGCCTCGAGGACTACGTCCACCTCATGTCCAGCCTTGTCCCGGTAGTGGTAGAGAGAAGGCTCGGACGCCGAGAGGCCGGCAAGTCGCAGCAGCTCCATCGTTACGAAGCTCTCAAATGTGGCACCCGCGATGGCGGCGTCCGTTTCGATCCGTCCCGCATTTGCTTTGAGCAGGAATGTCAACAGGCCGCTGTCCACCACGTAGAGCTTGGGGCTCTTTATCTGCCGCGAACCCAGGTTGACGTTCCACGGTTTCAGAGCTCGAACGAGGAAGAGGTTTTCAAGGACTCGGGCGTGTGAGTTCACGGTGTTCTTGTCGAGACCGAGATCCCGGCCCATTCCCTGGAAGCTCACCAGACCACCGCTGCGCGCCGCGATGACCCCCAGCAGTCTTTCGAGCGACTCGGGAGCGCGCAGGTTGGCGACATCGCCGATGTCGCGCTCGATGATCGACGAGAGGTAGCTCGAGAAGAAGCTGCGAAGAGCGCGCGGTCCGCGGTCCTGGGCTTCGGGGTACCCACCCCGTGCGATCCGCTCGGCGTAGGCCTGCCGACCGAGTGGGGCAGCTGTCAGCTGGGGTGGCTCAGCTCGGAGCAGCGAGTCGACGAAGTTCCCCCTGCTCCCCTCGATCTCAGCCGCAGCCAACGGCCAAAGCGTCAGATAGTCGACTCGGCCCGGCAGTGCGTCCTTCACGGCGGGAAGCGCGAGGATGTTCGCCGAGCCGGTGAGCAGGAACTGTCCGCGAGCGTTGTCGCGGTCCAGACCTGCCTTGATCGCGAGAAGGAGATCCGGCGCGCGCTGGACCTCGTCGATCGCGGCCGGAGCTCTCAGGCTCGCCACGAATCCGGTGGGGTCTTCGAGCGCAGCGGCACGGTCGGTCGCGTCGTCGAGCGTGACGAGCTGCGCCGGATAATCGCTCGTCGTCAGATCCTGCAGCAAAGTGCTCTTTCCAACTTGCCGGGCGCCCACGATGGCCACGGCCCGGCTTTCAGCGAGCATCTCGAGCACGAAAGGGCGAATCAAGCGCGTGATCATGTCAGACAAATCGTGAGTTAAGCGGTGGACAGATCGTGAGTTATAGCAGGGACAGATCGTGAGTTTAAGTGCGTCAGGGTAGGAATGGGGGCGCGGCGAATTGGAATAGGCGCGGTCCAGGTAGCGTTCAAGCGGCCCAGCCCCGAGGAGAGGCCCGCCAATGGATTTCACGCCGAGCCCCCAGGTCGAGACGCTGCGCGAGCGCATACTCGACTTCATGGACGCGGAGATCTACCCGCAGGAGCGCGAGATCATGGAGGGCCTCGACGCCGAGGTCGGGCCCGGCGTGCCCTACCCGAAGATCCTGGTCGAGATCCGCGAGAAGGCGAAGTCGGAGGGGCTGTGGAACCTCTTCATGCCCGACGAGCGCTACGGGCCCGGGCTGAGCAACTGGGAGTACGGGCTGCTCTGCGAGGAGATGGGGCGCAGCCCGGCGGCGGCGCCGATGGCCTTCAACTGCGCCGCGCCCGATACCGGCAACATGGAGATCCTCGCCGAGCATGGCTCAGACGAGCAGCGCGAACGCTGGCTCGAGCCGCTGCTCGAGGGACGTATTCGCTCGTGCTTCTCGATGACCGAGCCCGAGGTGTCGGGCTCGGACCCGACCCTGCTGCAGGCGCGTGCCGAGCGCGACGGCGATGAGTGGGTCATCAACGGCCACAAGTGGTTCACCTCGGGCGCGGTCGGCGCCGAGCTGGCGATCGCGATGGTCGTCACCGACCCCGAGGCCAACCCCTACGCGCGCGCCTCGATGATCTGCGTGCCGACCGACAACCCCGGCTTCAACCTGGTCCGCCCGATCCCGGTGATGGGCCACGACGGAGGCCCCGGCCACTGCGAGATCCGCTACGAAGACTGCCGCGTCCCGGCGAGCAACCTGCTCGGCACTCAGGGCGGCGGCTTCGTCGTCGCCCAGGATCGCCTCGGCCCCGGCCGCATCCACCACTGCATGCGGGCGATCGGCACCGCCGAGCGGGCGCTGGAGATGATGTGCCACCGCGCCAACGAGCGCGAAGCCTTCGGCGGCCCGCTGGGCGAGAAGCAGTTCGTCCAGGAGGCGATCGCGGCCTCGCGGATGGAGATCGACCAGGCCCGCCTGCTCACCCTCTACGCCGCCTGGAAGATGGACACCGAGGGCAAGCGTGCCGCCCGCCAGGCGATCTCGGCGATCAAGATCGTCGCCGCCAACATCGTCATGGACGTGCTCGACCGGGCGATTCAGATCCACGGCTCGCTGGGCATGACCGACGACACCCCGCTCGCCGCGCTCTGGCGCTTCAGCCGCATGCTGCGCCTCGCAGACGGCCCCGACGAGGTCCACAAGATGGTCCTCGCGCGCCGCGAGCTCAACCGCTGGTCCAAGCGCGCCGAGGCCGCTGCCGCCGGCGAGCTGGATCCAAAGCACGCCCGGCGGGCGATCTGACCACGCGCCCTCTACAAACGGCTACACAGGTATGTGTATACGCCTGCTAAGGTAAGAGCATGCTGAATCGACGCCTGCAGGTTCTTGTCGACGACGAGCGCTTCGAGCTGCTGGCTCGGGAATCGGAGCGCGTCGGTGCCCCGGTTGGCGAGCTGGTCAGGCGAGCCATCGATCACGAGTACTCGCGACCGAGCGGCAGTGCCGAGCGCGAACGTGCCGGCCGAGCCCTGCTGGCAATGCCAACTCCTGAGGGTCCCGAGCCCGATTGGGAGGATCAGAAGCGCGAGATGCTCGACGAGCGGATGCGCAAACTGGAAGGCTCGTGAGGCGCTTCCTCTACGACACCGCCATTTTCAGCTACGCCCTCGGCGGTGACCACAAATACAAGGAGCCCTGCCGCACGATTGTGGAAAAGGCTACGGTCGGCGAACTACGAGGAGAGGCCAGCGCGGACCTGATTCAGGAGCTCGCCAACCAGCGCTTGAGACGCACGGGGGACCGGCACAACACAGCGGAGGTCGTCAGAAACGTCGCCAAGCTTGTTCGCCTCCATCCGCTCGAGCCAGATGACGCACTGCTCGGCATAGACCTCTTTGAAACCAACTCTCGCCTGGACGCCCGGGATGCCGTATTCGCAGCTGTAGCTCTAAATCGCGGCATCGACGCAATCCTCGCCACCGATCGCGCCTTCGACGAAGTGCGCGGCTTGGAACGCATCGATCCGACCGACGAGCGAGCCGTGTCCACCCTGCTGTACTGAGAAGGGCGTTATCAGATTTGATAATTTCGTTCGATGGATCTCGCCGACCGCTTCGAGATGGTCCTCGAAGCGGTCGAGGAAGACGATGGGTGGGCGACCAACAGGGTGACGCCCGGCAAGGTGATTCTCGAAAACCTCGACGGCATCGAAGCCGGTGTCCGTCAGATGATCCGGAAGGCCCCGCTGGAGATCACGACGATCTCCGTTCCCTCGGGAGGGGAGGTGGCCGTGCCGACGATCGAGGAGACCCTGCGGATCAAGGGGTTCCTGATTGTCCGGCGCAACCAGACCCGCGACTACCTGGACCTCGCGGCGCTTTCAGATGCCCTTGGGGTAGAGCGGGCGGCAGGCCTGCTGGATCAGATCGATGACTATTACGCCGACCAGCGTGGCGAAGGTGACGGCGTTGCATCCCAACTCGTGCGTCAGCTCGCCGACCCGCAGCCCGCGGATCGAGCCGTCATCGATCAGCTCTCTGCCTACCGCCGGTTGCGCAAGCAGTGGAGTGACTGGGAATCGGTCACCGAAGTTCTGGGGAGGGTCGCGGCAAGCATGGTGCTCCGATGAGCTCGTTGGCCTTCCGCAACGTCGACGCCTCTCCCGATGACCCTGTCTCAACATGGCCAATCGAGGCAGTCCAAGCCGCCCTCGAGCGAGGGAGCCTCTCGGACTGGCGGCGCCTCGCAAAGGAGATCAGGGCGGAGCCCTGGGCCTTGTGGCCCGGCGGGTCGAGAGCGTCCTCACCTACAGCCGGCCCTACGGTGTGGACAGGGCAATGGAAGGGACCATTGCCCGCGCTCGTAGCGAGGCAGAGGCTGGGGAGCGAGAGACCGTCGCCGCCGAAGTGGCCCGGCTGATAGAGATGTCGGGCCTTTCCCGTGCCGAGTTCGCATCCGGGATCGGAACCTCGTCGTCGCGACTATCCACCTATGCCACCGGCAAGGTCACGCCCTCGGCAACACTGATGGTCCGCATGCGCGCGGTTGCCGCGGGCGCTCAATAGAGAACGACGAAGAAGCCGGCGTCGATCGCTTCGAGCTTGCCGGAGCTCTCGCGCGGGTCGACGAAGGCCTGGGTTCCGGCCGGGCAGACCGGGCCCTGGCCGGTGCCGAGCTGGATCGTGACGTTTTTGCCCGCCTGGGCGTAGTCGACCGTGGCGACGCCGCCGACGGGCGCCGGGACGAGGCCGGCGAAGCAGTAGAAGCCGGTCGAGGGATGGCTCACGTTGGCCTGCGCGATGCCAATGCTGCCGGCGAGGACGACGCCGTCGGCTGAGATGTTCGCCGCGTGCGAGAGCCTTTCGGCCGCCGGGGCGATGAAGCCCGGGGCCAGCTTTTCGAGGCTCACAGCGCCGTCGGCGAGGCGGCCGTTGGTGACGGCCCCACGGGCGATCTTGGCGGTGGATATCGCCCCGGGCTTGATCTTGGCGCGGGTGACGGCGCTGCGCTTGATCTTCGCCGTCGTCACCGCGCCGCCGCGGAGCTCGTTGCTGCCGATCTTCTGCGCCGCGTAGGCGGCACCACCGCTGATGACAAGGAAGAGGGCGAGCGAGGAAACCACGTTGGCGTAGCTCAAGCGTCGGCTGATCCCCTTCACGACCGCCGACGATGGCGAGGGGGCATGGCGCTGTCAAGGACCGCTGGACGAATGCACCCAGGAGAGCGAAAGGGCCGGGCAGAGCCCGGCCCTTTCGGCCCATCGCCGGCCGGAGTGACCTAGTGGTAGAGCGTGATGAAGAACGGCAGGTTGCCTTCGGTGATCCCCGACGAGTAGGTGAATACCTGTACGGCAGGGGCCGGGCATTTGTCGCCGTCGAGGCTCAGCTGAGCCGTGGTGCCGCCGGTCCCGTCGAAGATCGGCGTCACCTGGCCGCCCCGCGGTGAGAAGCCGGCGGTCACGCAATAGACGCCTTCCTCGGGGCGCGAGACGCTGACGACGTTCTTCGAGTTCGCGGTCGCGATCGTGCCGTTGGCGTTGATCTGCCCGAACGCCTCCGGCTGCGCCGATTCGGCCGTAACGGCCACGGCAGCCTTCGGCACTTCGCTGAGCGAGGACTCCCTCACCTTGTCGCCGGTGACCGAGTCGTTGGCGATCTTCGCCGTGGTGACGGCTTCGGCGCCGATCTTGTTGGTCTTCACCGCCCCGTTCTTGATCTTCGCCGTGGCAACGGCTTCCCGCCTGATCTTGCCGGTGGTGATCGAGTTGCCCTTGATCCGATGGCTGCCGATCTTCTGCGCCGCGTAGGCACTGGCGCCGCCGAGGACCAGGAAGACGGCAATCGACGACATCACGTTCGCATACGTGATGCGCTTGCGAATCTGCTTCACGAAAGTCTCTCCTTCGGTTGACTAAGGCGAATCGACGAGGCTCGAATCCCTCGTCTTCGCGACTAACCGAGGAAGACCTTCAAAGTTGCGACGCTCTAACCCAATGAAGAGAGTGGGGGGGCGGCTTCCGCCGCCCCCCAAAAGAGAACCTCACAAAGCGGCCCGGCTACGGGCAGATCGCCGCGATATGGAAGCCGTCATTGCCGGTTGGATCGACATTGGCGCCTGCAGAATTGTAGATCCGAACCTCGATGTCGGTCGGGTCATTGGAACTACGCTGCTCGACCGAAATCTCACCCGGGTCCGAGCCACCAGAACCGACGTCGCCAACGGTTGCCACATACGCACATTGACGAATATCTGCCTTAAAGCTGACGAAGTAGATACCGGTATTGATACGGCCGGCTCCGGTCGCGTTCCCGCGAATTACCGAGGCGCCAGCGGATGTTGTTTCGACCACTGCCCATCGCAGTGATTGCTGAAATCCACTCGCCGGAATTCCACCGAGCTGATTGGCGTTGGGGACAGCGCCAAGTGACGACTCCTGCACCTTTGCGCCAGTTACAGCGTCGTCGGCAATCTTCGCCGTGGTCACCGCATTGTCGGCAATCTTCGCCGTGGTCACCGCATTATTGGCGAGCTTGTCAGTCGACACAGCTTCCTTCTTGAGCTTGCTCGTGGTGACCGCTTCCTTGACGATCTTGCCGGTCTTGATCGAGTTGGCCTTGATCTGGTTGCTGCCGATCTTCTTGGCGGCGTAGGCGGCGCCACCGCCGAGGACGAGGAAGACGGCAATCGACGACATCACGTTCGCATACGTGATGCGCTTGCGAATCTGTTTCACAGGGAATCTCTCCTTGGATTATGAAAGGGACGAGAGGCACGTGCCTGCTCGGTACTGGTGCGCCGCCGACCCTCGCAGGTATGCCAAAGAGATGTCAAGCGGTCTGGACGCGGCTGTTATGTCCGCCGCGACGCTGGAAGGACGAGTTCGTGCCGAAAGCCGGGCTACAGGGCAGTCGGGCAGTCTGCCCGACTGCCCTGTAGCCATCGCGAAAGCGACTCCGCTATCCGCCGATTGCCCGGCCGAAGAAACGGCAGGCAGCCGCGCTGTCGAAGCCATCGCTCCGCCAAGCGTATTGCGCCGTGACGACCACGCCGTTCTGGAAGACGACATCGATCGTCCCTGCGCCATTTTCTGTCTGAGTGAGTGCCAAATTACTGGCAGCAGTGAAATTACTTGTGCCGCCGTGGATGGTCGCTCCGGCATTGTCAATACCCTCATATCGCACAGCTCCCTGAGAACTCGAGCTGCTATTTGCAAGCAGCGCGGGTGTTCCAGCTGCACACGTAGCCGTAAGTTTCAGACCTTGAACGTTGAGAACCGTCTGCTCTGCTCCATTTTCAGGAACCTGAGCGCTGAACTTGGCTACCGTCTGGCCCCCTACAGTGTTCGCGCTGTTCGCGTTGTCGGCGCTGTTGGCGCTGTTGGCGTGAGCCGCGTTCGGAACAGTGCCCACCGAACCGAGGTTCAGCTTCGCACCGGTAACTGCCCCGTCGGCGATCTTAACCGTGGTAACGGAGTTTTTCTTAAGCTTCGAGGCGGTGACCGCTTCCTTCTTGATCTTGCCGGTCGTGATCGAGTTGCCCTTGATTTCGTTGCTGCCTATCTTCTTGGCGGCGTAGGCGGCACCACCGCCTAGGACGAGAAAGACGGTGATTGACGACATCACGTTCGCGTATGTGATGCGCTTGCGGATCTGTTTCACAGGGATCTCTCCTTGGGGTATGAAGGGACGAGAGGCACGCGCCTGCTCGGTACTGGTGCGTCGCCGACCCTCGCAGGTATGTCAAAGAGATGTCAAGCGGTCTGGACGCGGCTGCATGTCAGCCGCGACGCTCGGCTTCGTCCGCGGCGTCGGCCAGTCGCTCGACCAGGCGCGCGAACTGCTTCGATCCCCGGGTCGACCTTGCCGTACTGGCCGGCGGCGTAGCGAGCGTAGACGCCCTCGAGGATGATCGCCAGCTTCCAGTAGCCGAGGGCGACGAAGAAGTCGAGCTGGGAGAGGTCGCGGCCGGAGCGCTCGGCGTAGCGGGCGCTGAGCTCCTCGCGGGTTGGGGAAGCCGGGCGCCATCGTCGCCGGCTGTCCCAGGGCGATCGTCGTCCTCGCCCGCCTCGGGCCAGTAGACCATCAGCAGGCCGACGTCGGCGAGCGGGTCGCCGAGCGTGCAGAGCTCCCAGTCGACGACCGCGGCCACCTCGCCGCGCGGGCGTCAGGATCATGTTGTCGAGGCGGTAGTCGCCGTGGACGATCGTCGCCGGGCCCTGCGCGGGGATCCGCGCCGCGAGCCGCTCGTGGACCGCGTCGATCGCGGGCAGCTCGCGGGTCTTCGACTTCTCCCACTGGCCCTGCCAGCGGCGCAGCTGGCGGGCGACGTAGTCCTCCTTGCGGCCGAGGTCGCCGAGGCCGACGGCGTCGGGGTCGACCGCGTGGATCGCGACCAGGGTGTCGGCGACGCGCTCGCCGATCGCGCGGCGATCGGCCTCGTCGGGAAAGGCCTCGGCCTCGGCGAGCCCGCGCAGGATCGGCCCCTCGACGAACTCCATCACGTAGAAGGGGGCCCCGTTGACGCTCTCGTCCTCGCAGAGGCCGACCACCGGCGCGACCGGCACGTGGGTCTGCGCCAGCGCCGAGACCACCCGGTGCTCCCGCGCCATGTCGTGGGCCGAGCCAAGCCGCTTGCCGAGCGGCGGGCGGCGCAGCGCCCAGCGCCTGCCGGCGCTGTCGCGTACGCCGTAGGTCAGGTTCGAGTGACCGCCGGAGATCCGCTCGAAGGTGAGGGGCAGCTCGAGCGCCGGGTATGTGCTCGCCGAACCATGCCTCCACACCCGCCCGATCGATCCCCTCCGGCGCCTCGGCGCTGCCGTCGGCCGTGCCTGTAGCCTCGTCTCCCATCGAGCGGGCAAGCATATTCCCGGCGCCGTTTCCGGCTCAGCCCGTCGCTCGCCAACCGGCTGACGATCGGCTTTGCGATTGCCTTTGCCGTGCTCACCGGCCTCGCCGTGATCGGCGTCGCCCGCTTCTTGCAGCAGCGCCAGGACTTCGAGGACGCGACCGCGCGCTCCTACCAGGTGGAGATCGCCGCCCGCACCCGGCTCGCCAACGGCGTGCGCCCGGCCGCCGCCCGGCCGTGATCCTCTCCCAGCAGCACAAGCGCCAACAGCTGCGCGACGAAATCGGCGGCGAGACCCGCGACACCGCGCTGCTGGTCGGGGCAGGGCTGATCGCCGGGCTGACCGGCGCGCGCGCTGCTCTTCAGCGGCCTGATCGCCTCGATGCGCCGCCCGCTGGAGGAGCTGGTCGAGGCCTCCGGCCGCCTCGCCGCCGGCGACCTCGACACGCGGGTCAAAGTCGGCGGCCTCTCGGAGACCGCATCGCTGGGCGCGGCCTTCAACGAGATGGCCGGTGAGCTGCAGCGCCGCGCCGGCGAGCGCGACCAGCTGGAAACGATGAAGGACGAGTTCGTGCTGACCGCCTCGCACGAGCTGCGCAGCCCGCTCACCTCGGTGCAGGGCTTCGCCGAGCTGCTGATGCTGGAGCGCGACAAGCTCGACCCCAAGCAGGCCGACACGGTCGAGATCATCCTCGACAACACCCGCCACCTGGTGCGCCTGCTCAACGACCTGCTCGACCTCGCCCGCAGCGACGCCGGCCGGCTGACGATCAAGCCGGCGCCGACCGAGGTCGCCTCGCTGGTCGAAGACCCGGTGCGGACGATGCTGAGCCAGACCCAGGCCAAGGACCAGACGCTGACCCAGGCGATCACCCCCGGCCTGCCGCCGGTCAGCGTCGACCGCGACCGCATCCGCCAGGTGCTCGTGAATCTCTTGACCAACGCACATGAGTACTGTCCCGACGGGCGCCACGATCCACGTGACCGCGGGCGGCAACGCCGGTGGGGTGGAACTTGCGGTGAGCGATAACGGCCCCGGCATGGCAGCGGATCAGCTAGACCACATATTCGATCGCTTCACCCGCGGCGACGCCGGGTTGACCCAGCACGTCGGCGGCACCGGGCTCGGGCTGGCGATCTCGAAGTCGCTGGTCGAGCTGCACGGCGGCACGATCAGCGCCGAATCGGTTCAGGGCCAGGGCTCGACCTTCCGGGTTTCGCTGCCCGCCCTGCGGCAGCGAACCGAGAGCCGCGAACCGACGACGCGGACGGGGCCGCGGCCCAACCCCGCGAGGAGGCGCTGTGAGCACGCGAGTACTAATCGCCGATGACTCGGAGACGATCCTGCTCCTGCTGCGCACGCGGCTGGAGATGGAGGGCTACGAGGTGATCACCGCGGCCGACGGCGTCGAGGTGATCGAGGCGATGCAGCGTCCCGCCGAGCCAAAGCCCGAGATCCTCCTGCTCGACGCGATGATGCCGCGCAAGTCCGGCATCGACGCCCTGCGCGAGCTGCGCGCCGGCGGGGTCGAGACGCCGGTCCTGATCGTCAGCGCCCACCAGGACGAGATGGACGCCGGCGCCGCCACCGACGTCGAGGTCAGCGGCTACATCACCAAGCCGATCGACTTCGACCAGCTCTTCACGCGCATCGCCGAGCTGAGCCCGCTTAGCTCTTCGCGACCTCGAGCCGGATCTCTTTGCCCTTGACCTTGGTGCCGTCGAGGTACTCGACCGTGCGCTCGGCGACGTCGGGGTCGAGGTGGACGAAGGAGAAGCGGTGCAGGACGTGGACGTCGTGGATCGCCTCGGCGGGCAGGACGGCGCCCTCGCGCAGCGCCCAGCGCAGGTCCTCCTCGGTGATGCCGCTGCGCTCGCCGCGGTTGACGAAGAGCTTGACCGATTTGGCGGAATCGGGCTTGTCCGCGCCCGCCTTGCCTGAGTCCGACTTGGCCGCGGCGTCGGCCTTGGCCGGCTTCGGCTCGCGCGGCTCGGCCGCCTTGCTGCGCTGCGGGCGCTCGCGGCGGCGCGGGCGCGGCGCGTGCTCGAGCCGCTCCTCCGGGGTTTCCCACTCGCCGATCGTCGTCTTCACGTCGCGCTCGATGCGGGAGATCTCGTCGCGCTGGGCGGGGGTGACGAAGGTGATCGCGCGGCCCGTCCGCCCGACCCGGCCGGTGCGGCCGATGCGGTGGACGTAGACCTCCGAGGAGGCCGGCACGTCGTAGTTGATCACGTGGGTGACGTGCTCGATGTCGAGGCCGCGGGCGGCGATGTCGGTCGCCACCAGCAGGCGCACCCGGTGGTCCTTGAAGGCGATCATCACGCCGTCGCGCGAGCCCTGGCTCATGTCGCCGTGCAGCGCCTTGACGTCGAGGCCTTTGTTCTTCAGCGTCTTCTCCAGGCGGTCGGCGCCGATCTTGGTGCGGCAGAAGATGATCGCCTGCTCGGGTTCCTCGATCTTCAGCAGCTCGACCAGCTTCGCCGCCTTCTCCTTGGCCCCGACCTCGACGTAGGCCTGAGCGATCGCGTCGACGGTCAGCGTCTTCGGCGTGATCGAGATCGTCGTCGGGTCATACATGTAGCTCTCGGCCAGCCGTTTGACGGGCGGTGGCATCGTCGCCGAGAAGAGCGCCGTCTGGCGGCCGCTCGGGCACATGCGGAGGATCTTCTCGACGTCCTCGATGAAGCCGAGGTCGAGCATCTCATCGGCCTCGTCGAGGACGACGTAGCGGGCCGCGGTGAGGACCAGCGAGCGGCGGCTCATCAGGTCCATCATGCGGCCGACGGTGGCGACGACGACGTGGGCGCCGGAGCGCAGTTGCGCCTGCTGCGATTTGATCGGGGCGCCGCCGAAGACGGCGACGATCTCGACGTCGAGGTGCTCGGCGTAGGAGCGCAGCGCCTGGGTCACCTGGATGCAGAGCTCGCGGGTCGGCGTCAGCACCACCGCCTGCACCTCGTCGTTGCCCGGGTCGAGGTACTGCAGCAGCGGCAGGCCGAAGGCAGCCGTCTTGCCGGTGCCGGTCTGGGCCTGGCCGATCACGTCGTGGCCGTCGAGCAGCTCGGGGATCGCCTGGTCCTGGATCGGCGTCGGCTCGTCGAAGCCGAGCTCGTCGAGGGCTTGCTGGATTTGCGGCGAGAGGCCGAGTTCTTTGAAGGAGATCACTTCGATGGGTCCAGGAGGAGCTTGCCGCTGGTAGTGCGGGCGATCAGGTCTTCGTGGGCGCGGGCCGCTTCGGAGAGCGGGTAGACGCCGCCGATGGTGACCTCGAGCTCACCCTTGGCGACAATACCGAGCAGCTCGCCAATCATCGGCGCGACCAGCTCGCGGCGGGCGAGCAGGTGCAAGAGCCAGAAGCCGACCACGGTCTTGGAGCCGCGCAGCAGCGCCGCCGTGGAGACCTCGCGCTGCTCGCGCGAGGCGATGCCGAAGACGACCATGCGACCGAGCGGCGCGAGGATCCCGAGCTCCTCGTCGAAGGCGTTGCCGCCGCTCATGTGGAGGACCGCGTCGACGCGCTCGCCGCCGTTGGCCTCGCGAATCGCTTCACCGAGGTTCTCGGCGCGCGAGTCGACGGTGGCGTCGGCGCCGAGCCGCTCGACCAGCTCCCGCTTCTCCTCGCTGGAGGCGAGGCCGATCACCTTCGCCCCGGCCTGCTTGCCCAGCTGCACGGCCATCGCGCCGGTGCCCCCGGCGGCTGCCTCGATCACCAGGGTCTCCCCCGGCTCGATCCGCGCGCAACGTCCGACCAGGGCCATTGCGGTCAGGCCCTGCAGCAGCAGCGCCGCCGCCTGGTCGTCGCTGACCTCGTCCGGCAGGGGAATCAGCAACTCCTCGGGCACGGCGACCTTCTCCGCGTAGCCACCGCTGCTGAGCAAGGCCACAACGCGCCGTCCGTCGGCGGTGCGGCCGCTGACCTCGGTGCCCGGAACCAGCGGCAGCGATTGCTCCGCTAGGTAGTCGTTACGCGTCGCATGGGTGTCAGCGAAGTTGATCCCACTGCGAGCGACATCAACGACGACTTCCCCTTCTCCGGGAGTCGGCTCCTCGAGATCGACCACCCGTAGCTTCTCCGGACCGCCGAACTCGTCTATTTGGACTGCCTTCATCGGCGGGGAACCATAGTCGTCGGGCGGCAGCGCAGCTCGCGCGGGTGGCGTGGGGCAGGGGGGTCGAGGACAGCCCGTGGACTGCCCGCAGGCCCCCCTGCCCCACGACAGGCCCCGCGCGCCGCTACGCTGCCGACCCTATGTCCCTCACTGTCGTTGGATCAATCGCGTTCGACTCGGTCAAGACCCCCTTCGGGGAGCGCGACCGCATGCTCGGCGGCGCCGCCGTCCACTTCTCCCTGGCCGCCAGCTTCTTCACCGAGGTGCGCCCGGTCGGGCCGGTCGGCGAGGACTTCGGGGCAGCCGAGTTCGAGGTGCTGGAGCGCCGCGGCGTGCTCACCGACGACATCGAGCGGGTCCCGGGCGGCGAGTCCTTCTTCTGGCGCGGCCGCTATGAGTTCGACCTCAACGTCGCCCACACCGAGGACACCCGGCTCGGCGTCTTCGGCGAGTTCGAGCCGAAGCTCTCCGCGGCCTCACGCGGGGCCGAGACGCTCTTCCTCGCCAACATCCAGCCCGACCTGCAGCGCCAGGTGCGTGCGCAGTGCGCCGCGAGCCGCTTCTCTGCGCTGGACTCGATGAACCTCTGGATCGAAACCGCCAAGGACTCGCTGCTGGCGGCGATCGCCGAGGTCGACTGCCTGATCGTCAACGACGCCGAGATCCGCCAACTGACCGGCGAGCCCAACCTCGCCCGCGCCGCCCGCGCGGTGATGGACCTGGGGCCGCGCGCCGTCGTCGCCAAGCAGGGCGAGTACGGCGCCGCGCTCTTCACCGAGGACGGCTTCTTCGCCCTGCCCGGCTTCCCGCTCGAGGAGGTGCGCGACCCGACCGGCGCCGGCGACAGCTTCGCCGGCGGCTTCATCGGCTACCTCGACAGCCAGGAGGGCGAGATCGACGAGGCCTGCCTGCGCCGAGCGATGGGCTACGGCACCGTGCTCGCCTCCTTCAACGTCGAGCGCTTCGGCACCGAGCGGGTGGCGGCGCTGAGCCGCGAGGAGATCGAGGAGCGCTTCGCCGAGCTGCACGCGATGACGCGCTTCGAGCCGGTATCGGCCTCTTCACAGCCGGCGAACGCAAGCTGAAAGAATGAGCGCCGACATGGGCTCCGAGTCTCTCTCAGTCACCGACAACCGCACCGGCGAGACCTACGAGCTGCCGATCACCGACGGCACGGTGCGGGCGATGGACCTGCGCCAGATCAAGGTCGACCCCGACGAATTCGGCATGCTCGCCTACGACCCGGCTTTCACCAACACGGCCTCCT
The DNA here is from genome assembly GCA_963774405.1 of uncultured Solirubrobacterales bacterium. Classification (GTDB taxonomy): domain Bacteria; phylum Actinomycetota; class Thermoleophilia; order Solirubrobacterales; family 70-9; genus VRUE01. The sequence continues at coordinate 160,515 of CAVZEV010000005.1, forward strand.
GCCGCTCCTCGATCACCTACATCGACGGCGACGCCGGCATCCTCGAACACCGCGGCTACTCGATCGAGCAGCTCTGCGAAAAGTCGACCTTCCTCGAGGTCGCTTACCTGCTGATCTTCGGCGAGCTGCCGACCGGCCCCCAGCTCGACCGCTGGGTCTACGACATCACCCACCACACCTTCGTCCACGAGGACCTCAAGCAGTTCTTCGAGGGCTTCCGCTACGACGCCCACCCGATGGGGATGCTGCTCGCCGGCGTCGGCGCCCTCTCGACCTTCTATCCCGACGCCAAGCACGTCGACGACGAAGAAGAGCGCTACATGGCGGCGGTCCGCCTGATCGCCAAGGTGCCGACCCTGGCCGCCTTCTCCTACCGCCACAACATGGGGCTGCCCTACGTCTACCCCGACAACGACCTCAACTTCGCCGAGAACTTCCTCTCGATGATGTTCAAGAAGACCGAAGCGAAGCACGTGCCGAAGGAAAGCCTCTCGAAGGCGCTCGACGTGCTCTTCATCCTCCACGCCGACCACGAACAGAACTGCTCGACCAACGCGGTGCGCGGCGTCGGCTCCTCCAACGTCGACCCCTACTCGGCCGTCGCCGCCGGGGTGGCGGCGCTCTACGGCCCGCTGCACGGCGGCGCCAACGAGGCAGTGCTGCGGATGCTGCGCGAAATCGACTCGGTCGACAACATCCCCGACTTCCTCGAGAAGGTGAAGGCGCGCGAGGCGAAGCTGATGGGCTTCGGCCACCGCGTCTACAAGAACTACGACCCGCGGGCGCGGATCATCCAGCAGCATATGGACGAGATCTTCGAGGCGACCGAGTACAACCCGTTGATCGAGATCGCCCAGGAGCTGGAGAAGCGCGCCCTCGACGACGAGTACTTCACCTCGCGCAAGCTCTACCCCAACGTCGACTTCTACTCGGGGATCATCTACGAGGCGCTCGGCGTCCCCAACGAGATGTTCACGGTGATCTTCGCCATCCCCCGCACGGCCGGCTGGGTCGCCCAGTGGATGGAGATGAAGGACGACCCGGAGCAGAAAATCGCCCGGCCGCGGCAGATCTACACGGGGGCGCGCGAGCGGGATTACGTGCGGATGGACAACCGCGAGGGGCCGGAGAAGATCGTCGGGCCGCCGGCGCGGCGGCCTAAGCGGCCGCGGCGCGGGGCGTAGCGTCCGTAACTCAGAGGGTTAGGAGCGTCGGGGGTGCCTCCCCGGGTGCTGGGTTTTTCGCCGGGGACACGGCGTCTCTCGCTAGTGGTCTGTGCGAAAAACAGGACGCCGCGCCCGGGGAGGCACCCCCGACGCTCCTTCTCAGGGTTGCGTACGCTCACCCGGTGTCTCGTTGGAAGTTGACCGTTCGGCATGGGTCCGAGGTGGAGCACGTGAGCTTCGAGGAGCTCGATGATGCCGTGGCCGCTATGCGGGAGCGGGCGTTGGCTATTCGGGCTGAGGGGCCGGTGAAGGGGGTTTCCTCGTTGCGGGACTTTGGGCCGGAGCAGCAAGTTCATGCGCGGTTGCAGCTGAGCGGCAAGGGGTGGCTGCGCAAGCCGGTGGCCGGGATCGACGTGCGGGGGGACGGGAAGTTCATGCCGTACCGGGGCGGGGTACGGCGGGAGGAGCTCGATCCGAGTGGGCACCAGACGCCGTTTGAGCTGGTGCGAGAGACTCTCGAATAGAGCGTGTGGCGACTTGTTCCCCTACGTCGGGGAATAAAGCGCCACAAGACCTATGAGCGAGACTGAGATTCCAAAGGGCAGCTACGCGGCCGGGCGGCGGATGAAGCTGCCTGCCGGCGCCGCGGCGCCCTACGTCGTCTACATCAACGGGGTCGAGCAGAGCGAGGGGGCCGACTACACGGTCGCCTCGGGCGAGATCGTCTTCACCCGGCCGATCATCAAGGAGAAGGTCGGCACGGGGCGCTGGCTGGCGATGTACCTGGGGCTCTTCGGCACCTACCGCAAGAACGAGACGATCGACCTGCAGTTCGAGCGCGACGGCAAGACCGAGCTGATCTCCGACCTGCCGGTCGAGCCCGACTGACCCCCGTATCCTGGCCCGATGGAGATCGGCTTTCTCATGCTCGCCGACCACAGCGAGGCGGTCAACGGCAAGCTCTACATGGTCGGCGGCGGCTGGAACGTGCTCAGCCTGCCCGAGCTGCCGCACGAGTGGGGCTTCCACATCGCCCTCGGCCTCGATGTCGCCTGGAGCGAGACCAACCAGCCGCACAGCCTCCAGGTCGACATCCACGACCCCGACGGGGTCGAGCTCGGCGAGGGCCTGCAGGCAGACTTCGAGACCGGCCGCCCGCCCGGCATGCCCGCCGGCCAGGACCAGCGCCTGGTGATGTCGATCGGCACCACCGCCACCTTCTCCACCCCCGGCCCCCACGCCGCCGTCGTCCAGGTCAACGGCGAGGAGATCGGCCGCGCCCGCTTCTACCTGACCGAGGGCACCGAGCCGCCGGTCACGAGCATGTAGCGAGCCGCCCTAGTTGAAGGCGTAGAGCAGCAGGAAGGCGATCACGGCAAAGCTGCCGGCGCCGGCGATCAGGGGCTTGTCGTCGATCACGATCTGGGCGGTCGAGCGGTCGTCGGCGCGGTCGTAGATCAGGTAGAGGTAGCGGAAGACGCAGTAGAGGACTGAGGGGATCGTCCACATCATCTGGTTGCCGATCAGCGGCGAGTTGACGGCGTAGATCGAGTAGCTGATCACGGTGCCGGTGGTGACCATCGCGACCATCTGGTCGAGGAAGGGCAGCGAGTAGTGCTCGAGCACGGGGCGGCTGCTGGTCCCCTCGTGCAGCTCGGAGACCGCCTCCTGGCGGCGCTTGGTGACGCCGAGGAAGAGGGCGAACATGCCGGTGCAGAGCAGCAGCCATTCCGAGGCGTGGGCGTCGACGGCGACGGCGCCGGCCGCGACGCGGAGGATGAAGAGGCCGGCCAGGGTCATCACGTCGACGATCACGATCTGCTTGAGGCCGAGGCTGTAGGCCATCTGGGCGATGCCGTAGCCGACCACCATCAGGCCGACTTCCCAGTTGACCGTGGCGAAGGCGATCGCGATCGCGACGATCGCCAGGCCGGGCGCGATCGCCTTCGCCGTCGCCTCGGAGAGCTCGCGCGCGGCCAGCGGGCGGAAGCGCTTCTTCGGGTGCTTGCGGTCGAGCTCGACGTCGATCAGGTCGTTGACGTAGTAGCCGGCGCTGGAGATCAGGCAGAAGGCGACGAAGGTGAGGAACGCCTCGAGCACGTCGTGGGACTGGTTGAACTTGCCGGAGAAGAGCAGGCCGGCGAAGACGAAGACGTTCTTGATCCACTCCTGCGGGCGGCCGGTCTTGATCGCGGCCCGCAGCGGCGAGCGCCGGGGCACGGCCGGCTCCTCCTCGAGCGGGTTCTCGGGCTTGCCGGCAGGGACCGGGGCCGTCGGCTGTTCAGAAGTGATGGTTTCCATCCTGGGTGATACCGGAGAGACAGGCGCAAGCTACCCGGCCGGGGCGAAGCGGTCGCGAAAGGGTAGCGCTCAGGTCGGTAGCCGAATCGTGAAGCGGGCGCCCTGGGCGGGGAGGTTCTCGACCGCGGCGCTGCCTCCCATCGCCTCGCTCAGCTCGCGAACGATCGCCAAACCGAGGCCGGCGCCGTCGGGGGAGACGTGCTCGGCGCGGGCGCGAAGGTGAAAGCGCTCGAAGGCGCGCGGGATCTCCTCGGCCGCGATCCCGGGCCCTTCGTCGCTGACCTCGATCGTGCCCGGCGAGACCGCGATCGTCACGGTCGCCCCCTGCGGGCTGACCCTGATCGCGTTTTCGAGCAGGTTGGAGAGGACCTGGAGCGCCCGACCGTGGTCGGCGATCGCCGGCGCCGGCCCGCCCTCGACCCGGACCGCGACCCCGGCCTCGCCAGCCCGCGGGCGCAGGCGCTCCTCAGCCTCGCGGGCGACCGCCGCCAGGTCAACGGGCTCGCGGCGCACCTCCATCACGCCCTGGCGCAGGCGGGCGAGGGCGAGCAGGTCGCCGACCAGCCGCTCCAGCCGCTGCGCCTCGCGGCCAACAACGGCGGCCGCCTGGCGCGGCTCGACCGTGCCGTCCTCGATCCCCTCGGCGTAGCCGCGGATCGAGGTCAGCGGCGTGCGCAGGTCGTGCGAGACCGAGAGCAGGACGGCGCGCTCGGCATCGCGGGCGACGGCGAGCTGCCCGGCCATCGCGTTGAAGGAGCCTGCGAGTCGGTCGAGCTCCTCGGTGCCCTCGGGCGGCACCGGCTCGGGCCGGCGGCCGGCGGCGAGCTCCCCCGCCGCCTCCGAGAGGCGATCGAGCGGCTGGGTCAAGCGGCGCGCAAGCAGGGCCGCGACGGCCGCGGCAAGCAGCGCGGCAGCGCCCCCGGCGATCAGCAGCGCGGCGAGGTAGCGCCGGAAGTCACCGCTGAAGACGTCGACGCGAGGCGGCGGGGGCGGGGGCGAACCCCGGGCGGCGGGCGGAATTCCGCCCGCTGGGCGGCGTCCTTGCGCAGGGTTTCGTCGACGGCGTTGCGGGTCAGCACGATGCCGAGCGCCAGCGAGGCGCCAACCGCAAGCAGGACGACGCCGAGGATCGCGAGGAAGAGCCGCGAGCGCAGCGAGCGCATCAGGCGACGGCCTTGTAGCCGGCGCCGCGCACGGTCTGCAGCAGCTCGGGCCGCGCCAGCTTGGCGCGCAGCTGGGCGATGTGGACGTCGACCGTGCGGGTGCCGCCGGGGAACTCGCCGCCCCAGACCAGCTCGAGCAGGCGGTCGCGGCTGAGCACGATGCCGGGGTGGGAGAGCAGCGCGGCCAGCAGGTCGAACTCGCGGCCGGTCAGCTCGACCGGCTCGCCGCCCACGGTGACGGTGTGCGCGGCGCGATCGAGCACGACATCGGCGGCTGCGAGCACCCCCTGCTCGGCACCGTTGGCACGGCCGTCGGCGCGGCGCAGGATCGCCTTCACCCGGGCGAGGAGCTCGCGCGGCGAGAAGGGCTTGGTGACGTAGTCGTCGGCACCGGCTTCGAGCCCGGCGACGCGATCGACCTCCTCGTCGCGGGCGCTGAGGATCAGGATCGGCACGCCGGTGCGGGCGCGCAGGCGCCGGCAGACCTCGAAGCCGTCGATGCCCGGCAGGCCGATGTCGAGGATGACGAGCCGCACCGGGTGGCGCGAGAGCTCCTCGATCGCCTGCTCGCCGCTGGAAGCCCAGACGACGCCGAACCCGTCGCGCTTGAGGTAAGCGCGCACGAGCTCGGCGATCGCCTGCTCGTCCTCGACGACGAGGATGGCTCCCTTCATCCGCCTAGCCTCTCATCTGCGCTCCCGGAGGCGGCGGCAGCTGCCCGCCCTGGCGCCCGTGGGGCGGGCCCTGGGGACGCTCGCCCCGCTTCGGCGGCACCATGATCGCCTTGGCGGCTTCGCCTTCGGGCCCGCAAACCGTCACTTCCTGGCCGGTTTCGAGGTCGGAAAGCGACGACTTGCCGGGGCCCGCGAGCACCTTGGTGCTGCTGTCGACGGCGATCGTCACTTCGTTGCCGTCGTTCTCCTTCAGCGTGATCGAGCTGTCGTCGACGGCGGTGACCTCGCCCCGGTCCATCCTGATCACTTCCGCCTTGCCGTTGTGCTGGACGTGCAGCTGGGCGTAGGTCAGGTCCTTGCCTCCGGGGCCTCCAGGCATCAGCGGCGGTGGCATCCGCTTGCCGCGCGGCGCCCCTGAGCCTTCCCCGTGACCGCCTTCGTTGCTGCCTTGGGCCAGCGCCACGCCGCCGACGGTCAGCGCCGCGGCCACCGCCACCACCGCCACCGAGCGGGCGCGCTTGCGAAATGAGTCGAGCATCATGGTCCTCCTGGTCGTTGGATCGAATGGGTCGATCGTCGGACCGGCAGGTATGGGGCCGGTCAACCCTCTGTAAGGGCTGTGTAAGCCCTTACAGGTCGATCAGGACGCCGGGGTTGAGCATGCCGGCGGGGTCGAGCTCGGCCTTGGCGGCGCGCAGGGCGGCGGCGAACGGAGCCGGGCGTTGGCGGTCATACCAGGGGCGATGATCGCGGCCGACGGCATGGTGGTGGGTGATCGTGGCGCCGCCCTCGATCAGCGCCTCGCCGGCCGCGGCCTTGATCTCGGCCCACTGCTCGACCTCGCCGCCTCGCACCGCGGGGGCCAGCACGGTGAAGTAGGGCGCCGGGCCATCGGGGTAGACATGCGTGAAGCGACAGCTGACCCGCGGCGCCCCCGGCCCCTCCCTCGGCGCCTCGCAGACCTCGGCCACCTTCGCCCGCACCGCCGCCATCGTCTCGGCGTGGAACTGCTCGAAGCGATCCCAGGTCACCGCCGTCTCAAACGTCTCACTGAGCACCCCGCAAGCCACCAACGTGTCCCGCAGGTAGGGCGCCAAAAGAAACGCCCCCCGCCAAGCCCCAACCGCCCCCCCACCCTCGCCACCCTCGCCGCCGACGGGCCTGGAACGTGACATATCGACACTCTTTCGGCCCGTCGGCCCCGTCGGCCCAAAGGGTTGGGGGGTGCCGCCGTGGTGGCGGGCGATTTCTTGGGCTTGGCGCATTGGTTCTTCGGTGGGGAGGTTTGCGGACTCGAAGGCGAGGACCAGGAGGCTCTTCTCGCCGCTGCCGGCACCGGTCGTTTCGGCCTCAAGGGCGTCGAGCAGGCGGCAGTTGGACGGGTAGAGCCCCGACTGCGAGATCTCGCGCACGGCCCGCGCCGCGGCGTAGAAGTCGTCGAACTCGACCCCGCAGGAGCTCTTGAAGCGCGGCCGCGGGCGCACCCGCACCCAGGACTCGGCGATCACCCCGAGGATCCCCTCGGAGCCGATCAGCGCCCGGTCGGGAGACGGTCCGGCGCCGGACCCCGGCAGCCGCCGGCTCTCCCAGGCCCCCGCGGCGTAATCGCCCGCACCGACTCGACCAGGTCGTCGATGTGGGTGTAGAGCGTGGCGAAGTGCCCGCCGGCTCGGGTCGCGATCCAGCCCCCCAGGGTCGAGTACTCGAACGACTGCGGGAAGTGCCGCAGCGTCAGCCCGTGCTCGCGCAGCTGATCCTCCAGCCCGGGCCCGGTCGCCCCCGCCTGAATCCGCGCCGCCAAGGACTCCGCATCGACCTCCAGAACCCGATTCAACCGCTTCAGGTCCAGGCACACCACCGGCCGCTCGCCAGTCCGCGCCTCCACCCCACCGACCACGCTCGTCCCACCCCCAAACGGCACAACCGCCGCCCCCTCGGCCTCAGCCCAAGAGAGCACCACCTCGATCTCCGACTCGTCCCGAGGAAACGCCACAAGATCGGGCGGATTCTCAAATTCTCCCCGAAACCCCCGCACCACATCCCGATAAGCCTTCCCCAACGAATGAGCCACCCGCTCGTAGTGCTCATCCGTAAAGAGATCACCGAACGCCTCCGGAGCTTTCAGCCGCGCCCCGCGCAACTCAACCTCATCGAGCGGAACCGCCTCCTCAGGCTCCCCCCCAAATCCAAACCGCTCCCTGATCCCAGCCGCAGCCTCCCGAAGCTCCTTCTTGGAAGGCGCCTGATCCTCGTACCCCCACCCCCAATGCTTGAGCCTCCGCTCACCCATGAACCGCTCCGCTTGTAGGGGTCAGATGCCCCTCCCCGGAAAGCTCATGGGACCACGCAAGAAGTGCCACTACGCCCCAGCTGCGCGACGGCTTTCCGGGGAGGGGCATCTGACCCCTACCAGTGCACGCCTTTCATCAGATGAGCAAACGCCACAGCCTCGGTAGAGGGCGCCTTATCCGGCGCCTCCTCCGACTTCCCCTTGGCCGCCTGCGACTCCGGAAACAGCTTGTAAGCCTGATTGAGAAGCCGGTCGCTGAGCGACGGCGCCACCGCGTAGACCAGCTCGCCGAACGTGCCCAGCCGCGTCGCCACCTTCTTCGGCTGCCCCACCATCGCCTTGGCGATCATCTCCGCGGCCTCCTCGGGCGAGATCGCCGGGAACATGTCGTACATCCGCGTCGGCGCGATCATCGGCGTGCGCACCAGCGGCATGTGGATCGTCGTGATGTGGACGCCGTCGTCGACCACCTCGGAGGCGATAACGCGGCTGAAAGCGTCAAGCGCCGCCTTCGAGCCGACGTAGGCCGAGAAGCGCGGCGGGTTGGTCTGGGTGCCGATCGAGCTGATGTTGATGATGTGGCCCGACTTGTGGGAGCGCATCGAGGGCAGCAGGGCGAGGATCAGTCGCACCGCGCCGAGGTAGTTGAGCTGGATCGTGCGCTCGTAGTCGTGGAAGCGATCGTAGGAGAGCCCGACCGAGCGCCGGATCGAGCGCCCGGCGTTGTTGACCAGGATGTCGACCTGCCCGTGATAGGCGAGCACCTCCTCGGCCATCCGCTCGACGTCCTCGATGTCGGCGAGGTCGCAGCGGTGGATGTGGGCGACACCGCCGGCGGCCTCGATCTCAGCTTTGGTCGCCTCGAGCTTCTCGACCGAGCGGGCGACCAGCAGCACCGTCGCGCCCGCGTCGGCGACCTTGACCGCGGTCGCCTTGCCGATCCCCGAGGAGGCGCCAGTGATCAGCACCACCTTGCCGCGCACGGCGGCGCTCAGGGTGCGGTCCTTGAAGAGGTCGGGGTCGAGCGTGCGCTCCCAGTAGTCCCAGACGCGGTCGGCGTAGGACTCCAGCGGCGGCACCGAGATGCCCGACCCGGCCAGCGCCGCCTGCGTGTTGCTCGAGTCAAAGCTGGTCGGGTAGTTGACGTAGGTGAGCATCCCGGCCGGGATGCCAAGCTGATCCAGCCCGGCCTTGAAGGCCCGCTTCGCCGGCGGGAAGAAGCGCAGGCCGGTGCGCACCAGCGAGGTCGCCGGGTCGGTGACGCCCGAGTCGAGCCGCAGCGTCGCCTGCGGCGCGTCGGCGGCGCGGGCGAAGAGGTTGATCACCTCGCCGGCGCTCTTGGGCTGCGGGTCGGTGAGGCTGAAGACCTTGCCGTCGAGGTCGGGCTCATGGGCAATGTGGTCGAGCGCGTCGGCGACGAAATCGACCGGCACGATGTTGATCTCGCCGCCTTCGACGCCAAGCGCCGGCAGCCAGGTGGGCAGCACCCGGCGCGCCCGCTGCAGCAGCTTGAAGAAGTAGTAGGGCCCGTCGACCTTGTCGATCGCCCCGGTGCGCGAGTCGCCGACGACGATCCCCGGCCGATAGACCCGCCAGGGCCGTGAGCATTCCTCGCGCACGACGCGCTCGGACTCGTGCTTGGTGCGGAAGTAGGGATGGGTGTCGAGGTGTTCGGCCTCCTCGAACATGTCCTCGCGCCACTCGCCCTTGTAGAGGCCGGCGACGGCGATCGAGCTGATCAGGTGAAAGCAGCCCGCCTCGATCGCGCCGGCGAGTTCGACCGCGTGGCGGGTGCCCTCGACGTTGGCGACCTCCTGCGCCTCGGCGCCGGCGGTCATGTCGTAGATCGCGGCGAGGTGGAAGAAGTGGTCGACCTCGCCGCGCAGGGTGAGCAGGTCCTCCTCGGAGACGCCGAGGCCGGGCGCGGCTAGATCGCCGGCGATCGGCACGACCCGCGCCCCGTTGGGCCCGAAGGAGGTGCGCAGCTCCTCCAGGCGCCCGCGCGATCCGGCCCGGACCAGGGCGTAGACGGTGCCCTCGCGGCGCAGCAGCCGCTGCACCAGGTTGCGGCCGATGAAGCCGGTGGCGCCGGTGACGAAGTAGTTCATCGCTTGCAGCCTACCTCGACTTAGAAGCGCGTTAGCCCGTTTTCATAGACTGCGGAGAAGAAATGGCGGAGACGGCGACCGTGCAGATTGCGATGCCCGAAATGGGCGAGTCGGTCACCGAGGGGATCGTGCTCGAGTGGCACGTCGCCGTTGGCGATTTCGTCAGCGAGGGCGACACGGTGGTCGAGGTTTCGACGGACAAGGTCGATGCCGAGGTGCCGGCGCCGGCGGATGGCGTCATTACGAAGCTGCTGGTGGCTGTGGACGACGAGGTTCCCGTGGGAGCTCCGTTGGCTGAGATGGAGCCCGGGGGCGAGGGTTCGAACGGATCGGCGGCGGGGCCTGTCGCTGCAGGGGGCCCACCGCCCCCTGCGGTAGCTAAAGCTTCCTCGGGGGCGGTACCCCCTACAGCGCCACCCGCCGGCGATGCCGCTGGAACAGCCGAAGGCGGGACCAACGGGAGCGACGGAGTTCGGGCGACTCCGGTTGCCCGCAGGGTTGCGGCGGCTAATGGCGTCGACCTTGGCTCGGTAGCTGGGTCAGGACCAGGCGCCAAGGTCACCAAGGACGACGTGCTTGCTGCGGGTAACGGAGCGGGACCAGTCGCAACCGGAGACGAGAAGGTGCTGCGAGGACCGGCCGCGATGCTCGCCCAAGCGATGGACGAGAGCAAGGAGGTTCCGACCGCCACCTCGTTCCGCACGATCGCGGTGGACACGTTGGATGCGAAGCGGAAGGCTCTCAACGCGCAGCTGAAGGAGCGGGGGATGAAGGTGTCCTTCACTCATCTGGTCGCTTGGGCGATCGTGCTGGCGGCCAAGGAGCATCCGGTGATGACTCGGGTGTTCGGGCGGAAAGACGGGAAACCGGTGGCGGTTGAGAACGGGCCGGTCAACCTGGGGATCGCGGTTGATGTTGAGCGCAAGGACGGGTCGCACAGCCTGATGGTGCCCGCGATCAAGGGCTCCCAGGACCTCGACTTCTCCGGCTTCCACAGCTACTACGAGGAGCTGATCACCAAGACGCGGGAGAACAAGCTCACCGCTGACGACTTCCAGGGCACCAACATCTCGCTGACCAACCCGGGCGGGATCGGCACCGTCGCCTCGGTGCCGCGGCTGCTCAGCGGGCAGAGCGCGATCATCGCCGCCGGCTCGATCGCCTACCCGCCCGAGTGGAAGCACGCCACCCCCGAGCGGCTGCGCCAGATCGGCGTCTCCAAGGTGATGACGCTGACCTCGACCTACGACCACCGGGTGATCCAGGGCGCCGAGTCGGGCGCCTTCCTGCGCAGCATCGAGCTGCTGCTGCAGGGCGAGGAAGGCTTCTACGAGGGCGTCGCCGGCGACCTCGGCATCGAGACCGCGCCGATCACCTCGGCCCACCCCGCCTCGGCCTCGGCGCCGCCGCTCGGCGCCCCCGCGGCCAGCTCCAGCGAGGCCGGCGTCACCGCCACCCAGCCCGACGAGGAGCTGCTGCAGGCGGTGCAGTCGGCGACCTCGCTGCTCAAGGGCTACCGCACCCACGGCCACCTCGCCGCCCGGCTCGACCCGCTCGGCCGCGAGCCCAAGGGGGACCCGGCGATCCAGCCCGAGACGCTCAACCTGACCCCGGAGCTGATGTCGCGGGTGCCCGCCTCGATCCTGCGCATCGGCGTCCCCGGCGAGACCCTGCTCGAGGCGCTCCCACGCATGCGCGAGGCCTACTGCGGCACGATCGCCTACCAGTTCGAGCACCTCTCCTCCCACCAGCAGCGCACCTGGCTGCGCGAGATGGTCGAGACCGGCGCCCACCGCGCGCCGCTCGCCACCGAGGAGAAACAGCGGCTGCTGATGCGACTGATCGACGTCTTCCAGTTCGAGCGCTTCATCGAGAAGGCCTACCTGGGGCAGAAGATCTTCACGATCGAGGGGCTCGACGTGGTCGTACCGATGCTCGACGAGCTGGTCACGCTCGCCCGCCGCAGCGAGGCCGAGGAGGTCGTCTTCGGCATGGCCCACCGCGGTCGCCTCGCCGTCCTCGCCCATAACCTGGGCCGCTCGGTCGAGTCGATCCTGGCCGAGTTCGAGGGCTCCAAGCGGATCGACCAGGTCAAGGCGGTGGCCGGCATCCCCCACGGCGGCACCGGCGACGTCAAGTACCACTACGGCCACCAGGGGATCTACGAGACCCATGAGGGCGAGAAGATCGCCGTCCGCCTCTATCCCAACCCGAGCCACCTGGAGTTCGTCAACCCGGTGGTCGAGGGCGCCACTCGCCTGATCCAGTCCGACTTCGAGGGCCCGGCGATCGAGCACAAGCCGAAGTGCGCGGTGCCGGTACTGCTGCACGGCGACGCCGCCTTCCCCGGCCAGGGCGTGGTCGCCGAGACGCTCAACCTGCAGGCCCTGCAGGGCTACACCACCGGCGGCACGATCCACATCATCCAGAACAACCAGGTGGGCTTCACCACCGACCCCGAGGACGGACGCTCGACCCCGTACGCCGCCGACATGGCGAAGGGCTTCAACGTGCCGATCGTCCACGTCAACGCCGACGACGTCGAAGCCTGCTCGGCGGCGGTGCGGCTGGCGATGGCCTACCGCGAGCGCTGGGGCCGCGACATCGTCATCGACGTGATCGGCTACCGCCGCTACGGCCACAACGAGACCGACGAGCCCGCCTACACGCAGCCGCAGATCGCCGCCCAGATCAAGGCCCACCCGCCGGTCTCCGAGATCTACGCCAAGCAGCTGGTCGAGGAGGGCGTGCTCAGCGAGGCCGAGGTCGAGGCCGCCGCCAAGGCCCGCCACGAGGAGATGTCGGCCTCGCTCAAGGACCTGCGCCACAAGATGGAGCTGGGCGAATACGAGGACCCGACGGTGACCACGACCAGCACCGGCGAGCTCGACCGCAGCGCCAGCCCGCCGGTGCAGACCGCGGTGCCGGCCGAGAAGCTGCAGGCGCTGAACGAGGCCCTGATCGAGGTGCCGGAGAGCTTCACGATCCACCGCAAGCTGCGCAAGCCGCTCAGCAAGCGGCTCGACACCCTGGCCAACGGCGGGATCGAATTCGGCCACGCCGAGGCGCTCGCCTTCGCCTCGCTGCTGACCGAGGGCGTCCACATCCGCCTCACCGGCCAGGACACCGAGCGCGGCACCTTCTCCCACCGCCACCTCGTCCTCCACGACGAGAACACCGGCCTCGAGTACTGCCCGATGCAGAACCTGAGCGAGGCCTCGGCCCCGTTCGAGCTCTACAACAGCCCGCTCTCGGAGACCGCCTGCCTCGGCTTCGAGTACGGCTACTCGGCGGCGATGCCCAACGCCCTGGTGCTCTGGGAGGCCCAGTACGGCGACTTCGCGAACGCCGGCCAGGTGATCATCGACAGCTTCATCGTCTCCGGCGAGGCCAAGTGGGGCCAGACCAGCCGCCTCACCCTGCTGCTGCCGCACGGCTACGAGGGCTCCGGCCCCGAGCACTCCAGCGCCCGCATGGAGCGCTTCCTCGCGCTCGGCGCCGAGGGCAACATCCGCATCGCCAACCCGACCACGGCCGCCCAGTACTTCCATCTGCTGCGCCGCCAGGCGCTGATCCGCAAGCCGCGCCCGCTGGTCATCTTCACCCCCAAGGGCCTGCTGCGCCTCGACCGCGCCACGGCGACGCCCGAGGAGCTGACCGGCGGCCACTTCCACGCCGTCATCGACGACCCGAAGGCGAGGCAACGCCATGAGCGGGTCGAGCGCCTCGTGCTCTGCACCGGCAAGGTCTACTTCGACCTCGACGGCAACGAGCGGCGCGAGGCGGCGGAGAAGGTCGCGATCGCCCGGGTCGAGCTGCTCTACCCCTTCGCCGACAAAGAGTTGAGCGAGCTGATCGCCTCCTACCCGAACCTGAAGGAGATCGTCTGGGCCCAGGAGGAGCCGCGCAACATGGGCTGCTGGAAGGTGATGTCGCGCCGCCTGCCCGACATCCTGCCCGAGGGCGTGGCGCTGGGCTACGTCGGCCGGCCGACCCGGGCCAGCACGGGAGAGGGCTACTCCGGCGCCCACGCGCGCGAGCAGGAGCGCATCGTGCTCACCGCGCTCACCCCCGGCGCTTAGTGAAATCCCCGCTGCGCAAGCCGGTGCCGGGGCCGCTCTTTCAGAAGGTCAAGGTGCTGTCCTGGATCGAGCTGGGGATCTTCAGCTTGCTGATCGTCTTCTGGCTGCTGCCGGGGTTCGAAACCGAGACGATGGTCTTCGGCTGGGCGCACGGGCTGGGGTTCGTCGCCCTCTGCATCGTGATCTGGGTCGCCTGCGGCAAGCGCGAGGCGCCCTACACCCTGCTGGCTGCGACGCTCACACCGGTCGGCCCGGTCGGCAGCGTGATCGGGATCGAGCTGATCGAGCGACGTGGCTGGGGAATTGCGGATTCCCCGCAAAGAGTCGTGGAATCGCCGTAGATCCGCTCAGGAAGCCTTGACCTGAGGGCGCGGGCGAGGTATAGGTAGAGGTTGACTGTTCCTCTGAGCAGTCCCGTTTAGGGGAACGGCCGCGTCGGCATCCCTCCCTGGCTACCGACGCGCAGGTGCAGTGAGGGTCGCGCGGACCCCCCTGCCTCCCGCGGCCCTCCTGTACCGCCCTTGTTGCGGTAGGAAGGCGTCTCGCAAGTCCGGTGCACGCGTCTGGCGACATCGGACCGGCGCGATGCGGCGTCCTCAGTCGCCTGAATAGCGCTGCTATTCAGGCTCCCTGCGTCCTTGCCTCGCTTGGTCCGACGCCTCCAGCCACGCACCCCATCCTCGCGACTCGCCTTCCTACCTTTGCGGATCTTTCAAATTACGCAGAACGGTTTGGAGGATTCCGCCGTTTTGGAAGTAGGCGATCTCGTTGGGGGTGTCGAGGCGGACGGTGGCCTCGAACTCGATCTCGCTCGCTTTCACGGCGACGGTCTTGGCGTCGCCGTTCTCGAGATCGCCGATATCGAAGGTCTCCTCACCCGTCAGGCCGAGCGACTCGATGCTCTCGCCGGCCGGGAACTGCAGCGGCAGCACGCCCATGCCGATCAGGTTGGAGCGGTGGATGCGCTCGAAGCTCTCGGCGATCACGGCGCGGACGCCGAGCAGCTTGGTCCCCTTGGCCGCCCAGTCCCGCGATGAGCCTGAGCCGTACTCCTTGCCCGCCAGGACCACCAGCGGCACACCCTGCTCGGCGTAGGCCATCGCGGCCTCGTAGATCGTCGTTTCCTCGCCGCCGGGGAAGCTGCGGGTGAAGCCGCCGGTGCGCTCGGCCAGCAGGTTGCGCAGGCGGATGTTGGCGAAGGTGCCGCGCACCATCACCTCGTGGTTGCCGCGGCGCGAGCCATAGGAGTTGAAGTCGCGCGGCTCGACGCCTTGTTCGATCAGCCACTGCCCCGCCGGGCTCGCCTTCTTGATCGCGCCCGCCGGCGAGATGTGGTCGGTGGTGATCGAGTCACCGAGCAGGGCCAGAACCCGAGCGCCTGCGATCGGCTCGACCCCCGGCGCCTCCGCAGGCATCCGCTCGAAGAAGGAGGGGCGGCGCACGTAGGTCGAGTCGGGCCAGGTGTAGCGGTCGCCCTCCGGCACCTCGACCGCGCGCCAGGTCTCGTCGCCCTCGAGCACCTTGCCGTAGTTGCGGGTGAACATCTCCGAGGCGATCGAGCGGCCGACCAGATCCTTGATCTCGTCCGCGCTGGGCCATACGTCGCGCAGGTAGACCGGCTCGCCGTCGCGATCCTCGCCCAGCGGCTCCGTGGTCAGGTCGAGGTCCATGCGGCCGGCCAGGGCGTAGGCGACGACCAACGGCGGGCTGGCCAGGTAGTTGGCCTTGACGTCCTGGTTGATCCGGCCCTCGAAGTTGCGGTTGCCGGAGAGCACCGCGCAGACGGCGAGGTCGCGCTCCTCGACCGCGGCGGAGATCTCGGCCGGCAGCGGGCCCGAGTTGCCGATGCAGGTGGTGCAACCGTAGCCGACCAGGTTGAACTGCAGCCGGTCGAGGTACTTGGTCAGGCCGGCCTTGTCGAGGTAGTCGGTGACCACGGTCGAGCCCGGCGCCAGCGAGGTCTTGACCCAGGGCTTGCGGGCGAGGCCGCGCTCGAGCGCGTTGCGGGCGAGCAGGCCGGCGCCGACCATGACGCTGGGGTTGGAGGTGTTGGTGCAGCTGGTGATCGCGGCGATGACGACGCGGCCGTGGTCGAGCTCGAAGCTCGTGCCGTCCTCGAGCGTCACCTCGACCGCGTCCTCACTGCGCCGCGGGGCGAGCGCCACGGCGCCCTCCCGCACGGCGGGCCTTGGCCGCCCGCGCTCGTCGTCGTGGTCCTCGGCCGGCGGGTCGGACGCCGGGAAGGACTCCTCGCCGGCCTCGTCGATCCCGTTGCCGAGCTGCTCGCCCGCCTCGGGATCGAACTCCCCCATCGCCTCGAGGAAGGCCTCCTTCGCCTCGTCGAGCGGGATCCGGTCCTGGGGCCGCTTCGGCCCGGCGATGCTCGGCGCCACGTCGCCCAGCTCGAGCTCGAGCAGGTCGGAGAACTCGGGATCGGGCGAGCCGGGCTCGTGGAACATGCCCTGCTCACGCGCGTAGGCGTCGACCAGCTCCAGCGTCTCGGTCGGCCTGCCGGTCAGCTCCAGGTAGCGCAGAGTCTCGGCGTCGACCGGGAAGATCGCGCAGGTCGAGCCGAACTCCGGCGACATGTTGCCGAGCGTCGCCCGGTCGGCGAGGCCAAGGGTCGGCAGTCCCGGGCCGAAGAACTCGACGAACTTGGAGACGACGCCGCGCTCGCGCAACATCTCGGTCACGGTCAGCACCAGGTCGGTGGCGGTGGCGCCCTCGGGCAGTTCGCCGCTCAGCTTGAAGCCGACGACCTGCGGCAGCAGCATCGAGATCGGCTGGCCCAGCATCGCCGCCTCGGCCTCGATCCCGCCGACGCCCCAGCCGAGCACGCCGAGGCCGTTGACCATCGTCGTGTGCGAGTCGGTGCCGACCAGGGTGTCGGGGTAGGCCTGCAGCGTGCCGCCG
The DNA here is from genome assembly GCA_963774405.1 of uncultured Solirubrobacterales bacterium. Classification (GTDB taxonomy): domain Bacteria; phylum Actinomycetota; class Thermoleophilia; order Solirubrobacterales; family 70-9; genus VRUE01. The sequence continues at coordinate 177,212 of CAVZEV010000005.1, forward strand.
TTCTCGCGGCTGTAGACGACCTTGGCGATGTGCTCGAGGTTGACCTGGTGGCAGATCCCGGTCGCCGGCGGCACGACGCTGAAGTTGTCGAAGGCCTCGCGGCCCCACTTGAGGAAGGAGTAGCGCTCGCGGTTGCGTTCGAACTCGCGCTCTGCGTTGACCGCGAAGGCGCGGGCATTGCCGAAGGCGTCGACCTGAACCGAGTGGTCGATCACCAGGTCGACGTCGACCAGCGGATTGATCGCCTCCGGGTCGCCCCCGATCTCGGCCATCGCGTCGCGCATCGCCGCCAGGTCGACCACGGCGGGCACGCCGGTGAAGTCCTGCATCAGCACCCGGGCGGGCTGGAAGGGGATCTCGACGCTCGGCTCGGCCGCCGCGTCCCAGCCGGCGATCGCCTCGATCGCCTGGGACGTCACCGAGACGCCGTCCTCGAGCCGCAACACGTTCTCCAGCAGCACCTTGATCGAGTACGGCAGGCGCGCGACATCGAACTTCTCGGGCAGCGCGTCGAGGCGATGGATCTCGTAGGAGCGGCCCCCCACGTCGAGGGTCGAGCGGGCGCCGAAGGAGTCGCAAGTGCTCACGAACTTCATCCTAGGCAACATGGGCGGGCGGCGGGTGGGGTGCCTCTCGCCCTGACAAATGCCGGTCTAATTAGACCGGCATTTTGAGTATCCGCCAGTTCGAGAGGCACCCCACCCGCCTCTCGTCAGCGCTTGTCTAGCTGTCCTTCTGCGACCGCCGCGGCAGCCTTCTGCCCAGACTCGCCGCTGGCGATCTTGACTGAGATGCCGGGAGTCGAAAGCGCGAAATGGGCCAGCACGCGTTGGCGAAGGGGGGCTACGGCAATCTCGACCTTGTTCTGCTCGATCGCCTTCAGGACAGCGTCGGCGACCTGCTGCGGTGAGCCGGTGCCTAGACCAGGGATGGGTTTGGCGCCCGAGTCGGCATACATGCCCGCTTCGCGGATCGTGCCCGGGGAGACGATCGAGACGCCGATGCCGAGCGGGTCGAGGTCGGCGCGGAGGCCGAGGGCGAAGCCGCGCAGGCCGAACTTGGTGGCGTTGTAGACGGAGGAGAGCGGGGTCGCGGACTTGCCCGAGAGCGAGGAGATGAAGACCATGTGGCCCGCTTTCTTCTCCAGCATCGCCGGCTCGAGGGCACGAGCGAGGTGCATCGGCGCCTCGAGGTTGACGCGCAGGGTGCCCTCGAGGCGCTCGCTGGTGTAGTCGGGCAAGCGCCCCGTTCCGGGCAGACCGGCGTTGGCGACAAGAATGTCGACCGGGCCGGCATCCGTGGCCAGCTTCTCCGCCGCTCCGGGCCGGGAGAGATCCGACGGAACGATGCGGTGGCCCTCGCCCGGCAGCGCCTTGACCAGTTCCTCGAGCGCCTCCTGCTTGCGCCCGCTGAGCACCAGGCTCACCCCACGCGAGGCAAGTGCCTCAGCCGTCGCCCGGCCCAAGCCGCCGGTGGCGCCGGTGAGCAGCGCCGTCTTGCCCGCAAGTTCCATCGCAGTGCGCAAGCTACCAGCCCCCGTGTCGAATCAGTTGTTGTGCTCGCGTTTGCCGCCGCAGGCGACAGAAAGCCGCAAATTCCAGGCCTAAAGCCAGGGAAACATAAAATGTTTGTGTTTCATGAGCAGACCGCCGGTAGATCGTCTACACTGCCGCCGTTCCGAATAACCGAAACGCCGAGTCCCGTGCGCAAGAAGCGCCACGGGAGCGGGGGAACCACGTTTTCGGGGCTAACTCGCCTAGTTGAGGCGGGGGCGCAGGCTCCTTTCGCGCCAGCCCGACAGCTAACCCCGTAGGCCGACGAAGGAGATCGGTTTGCGCACCAACACCCAAAAGCTCAAGCTAGGCACAGCCGTAGCCGCGGTACTTGGGGTCCTGGCTATTGCACCTGGCACGGCATCCGCCAACTGCGGCGGCGGCGGCCTCTCAGCTGCCGCAACGGACATCTGCACGCCCACCGCGAAGGCGCGGCTTCTACCCAACGGGATGCTGGTCCCGCCCAAGTCGGCACCGGGCCGGATCAAGGCCGTGATCGCCGCGGCCAACAAGATCCGCCTCAAGCCCTACATCTGGGGCGGTGGCCACGGCCGCTGGTGGGACGCCGGCTATGACTGCTCGGGCTCCGTCAGCTACGCGCTGCACGGCGGCAAGTTCCTCGACAGCCCGCTCCCCTCGGGCCCGATGGAGAAGTGGGGCCTGGAAGGCGAAGGCCGCTGGATCACCGTCTACGCCAACCCCGGTCACGCCTACGCGGTGATCGCCGGCTTCCGCTGGGACACCGCCGGGGACTCCTCCGGCACCGGCCCCCGCTGGCACGAAGAACTTCTCTCAAACGAAGGCTTCGTCGCCCGCCACCCCGCGGGCTTCTAAGCCTTCCCTCCAGGGGGAGAATCTCAAGCGCATCCGACTTATTCCCCGCAATGGCGGGGTCAAAGTCGGATGCGCGCAAGGACGGGCGGAGTAAGCGGGCCTGGGAGCTGGCCGGGAGGCAGCACGGGGTCGTGAGCCGTAGGGATCTGCTCGGGATCGGCTTCAGCTCGAAGGCGATCGAGCACAGGGTGAAGCTGGGTCGACTGCATCCGGTCGCGCGCGGAATCTACGCGGTTGGGTGGCCTCGGATGACGCAGGAGAGACGCTGGATGGCGGCCGTCCTCGCCTGCGGCCCGGAGGCGGCCCTGAGTCACCGCAGCGCGGCGGCCCTTTGGGGAATCGGCACGGAGGCTCCGGGTTGGGTCGACGTCAGCGTACGGCGCCGGTGCGAACACCGGCGCCCTGGGATACGCGCCAGGAGCCGACCTTCGCTTGGTGTGGACGAGATGGCGCACCGACGGGGAATTCCGCTCACCTGCCTGGTCCGCACCCTGCTCGACCTGGCGCTCGAACTTCCGCCGCGCGAGCTCGAGCGCGCCGTCAACCAGGCCGACAAGCACGGTTTGATCGACCCCGAGAAACTACGAGGCTCCCTTGATTCGCAGGTTGGCGAGCCCGGCGTGCGAGCGCTGCGAGCGCTGCTCGATCGGCACACCTTCCGGCTCTCCGATTCGGACCTGGAGATTCTCTTTCGGCCGCTCTCAGCGAAGGCCGGTCTACCGATGCCGCTGAGCAAAGAGACCGTCAACGGATTCGAAGTCGACTTCTTCTGGCCGGAACTCGGGCTGGTGGTCGAGACGGACGGCTTGCGCTATCACCGCACACCTTCCGCGCAGGCACGCGACCGGCTCCGAGATCAGACCCACACGGCGGCGGGGCTGACACATCTCCGCTTCACCCATCACCAGGTCAAATACGAAGGCGGCTTCGTGGTCAAGATCCTGCGCAAGACCGCGCGCAGGCTCCGTTAGCCCGGGGGTCGTGAACCGAGTGCGACTTTTCCTCCATTACTGCGGGGGCAAAGTCGAAACCGCCGGGACAGGCACGGCGCGTACTCCGCCCCGGCCAACTGGCCGGGGCGAGTTTGTCCTTGCTTTCCTCAACTGCTCGGATAACTTTGCTGGGTAGCCACTCCACCTGACATCCGCTTGGCTGGTCTCTCCAAGCGCTATGGAGAGGTGGTTGCGGTTGCGGGCATTGACCTCGAAGTACAAGCGGGCGAGTTCTTCACGATGCTCGGGCCGTCGGGCTCGGGCAAGACGACGACGCTGCGCATGATCGCCGGCTTCGAGGACCCCAGCGCCGGCACGATCGAGCTCGCCGGCGAGGACGTCAGCCGCGTGCCGCCCTACGACCGCGCGGTCAACACGGTCTTCCAGGACTACGCGCTCTTTCCCCACATGACGGTCGGCGAGAACGTCGCCTATGGGCTGCGGATCGCCGGCGTCGCCAAGGCCGAGCGGAACAAGCGCCGTGACGCGGCGCTGGAGATGGTGCGCCTGCCCGGCTACGGCGAGCGCCGCCCGGCCGAGCTCTCCGGTGGCCAGCGCCAGCGCGTGGCCCTGGCGCGAGCGATCGTCAACCGGCCGCGGGTGCTGCTGCTCGACGAGCCCCTCGGCGCCCTCGACCTGAAGCTGCGCGAGCAGATGCAGGTCGAGCTGAAGTCGATCCAGGCCGAGGTCGGGATCACCTTCGTCTACGTCACCCACGACCAGGACGAGGCGCTGACGATGAGCGACCGGATCGCCGTCTTCAACCAGGGCCGGATCGAGCAGGTCAGCCCCCCGGTCGAGCTCTACGAGCGACCGGCGAGCGAGTTCGTCGCCGGCTTCGTCGGCGTCTCCAACCTGCTCGAGCGCGACGGCTCGCGCTTCACGATCCGCCCCGAGAAGGTGCAGCTGCTCGACCCGGCGATGACGCCGAACGGGCTGCGAACCGAGCGCGGGCGCATCGCCGACGTCGCCTACGCCGGCATGGTCACCCGCTACACGGTCGCGCTCGAGCAGGGCGGCGAGCTTCAGCTGATTCGCCAGAACGTCGAAGGCACGTCGCCAGGCGCTGCCTCCGAGCAGGGTAGGGAGGTCATCGTGGGCTGGCGCCCAGACCAAACGGTCGCCATCAGTGGCGGTTCGACTACAGAGGAGGAATCACCGTGAGAACCCAGCACGCAAACTCCGCGCGGACCGCGTGGCTGATCGTAGGAGGCCTGCTGGCGGCGATGCTGCTGTTTGCCGGCTGTGGCTCCAGCAGCAACGACACCAGTTCCAGCGGCGAAGAACTGCAGAAGGTCGGCAAGGGAGAGGGTGCGCTCAACCTGATCTCCTGGGCCGGCTACGTCGAACCGGAATGGACCAAGCCGTTCGAACAGAAGACCGGCTGCAAGGTCAGCGACAAGGAAGCCGGCACCTCCGACGAAATGGTCGAGCTGATGAAAACCGGCCAGTACGACGGGGTCTCGGCGTCGGGCAACGCCACCGCCCGCCTCGTCGCCGCCGGCCTCGTCGACCCGGTCAACGTCAGCCTCGTGCCCAACTACAAGACGGTCTTCGCCGACCTCAAGAACCAGCCGTACAACACCTTCGAAGGGGTCAACTACGGCATCCCGCACGGCCGCGGCGCCAACCTGCTGATGTGGAACGGCAACGACGTCAAGCCGGCGCCGGACTCCTGGAACATCATGTTCGACCCCAAGATCGCGGCCAAGTACAAGGGCAAGATCAGCGCCTACGACGAATCGAGCTACATCGCCGATGCCGCCCTCTACCTAATGTTCCACCAGCCTGACCTGGGGATCGAAAATCCCTACGAGCTGAACGAAGAACAGTTCAACGCGGCGATCGAACTGCTCAAAGAACAGCGCAAGTACGTCGGCGAATACTGGTCGGAAGCCGCCAAGCAGATCTCCGCCTTCGCCGGTGGCGACGTCACGGTTGGCACCACCTGGCAGTACCAGTACTTCGCGCTGAAGGGAGAAGGCGTGCCGGTCAAAGCGAGCCCGGCGAGCCAGGGCTTCCTGCCCAAGGAGGGCGCGACCGGCTGGTCGGACACCTGGATGATCAGCTCCGAAGCCAAGCATCCGAACTGCATGTACGAGTGGATGAACTGGATCATCGAACCGAAAGTCAACGCCGAGGTGGCCGAATACTTCGGTGAGGCCCCGGCACAGGAACTCGCCTGCGAACACACCGCGAACCCGAACTTCTGCAGCGAATACCACGCGGAAGAACCGGCGTTCTGGAAGCGGGTCTACTACTGGGAGACGCCGGTGGCCGACTGCGGAAACGGCGAAGAAGACTGTAAGGACTACAACGACTGGGTCAAGGCCTGGACCTCGATCAAGGGCTAGCCCGGCGGGTCTGAGCAGTGTCATCTGAAGCGGCACTCGGGAGGAGGTCGGCGGGCCACAGGCTCGCCGGCCTCTTTCACGGCCGCCGGCGCCTGCAGGTAGGGGCGCTGCTGGCCGGCCCGGTGGGCTGGCTGGTGGTCGGCTACCTGGGCTCGCTCGCCCTGCTCCTGATCGCCGCCTTCTGGTCGGTCGACCCGCTCAGCGGGGCGACCGTGAAGAGCTTCACCCTGGAAAACTTCGAATCGCTGATCGACGAACCGGTCTACCGGACGATCGTCTGGCGGACGGTCCGCACGGCGCTACTGGTCACCCTGACCGACGCGGTCATCGCCTTTCCGATCGCCTTCTACATGGCCAAGCTGGCGAGCCGCCGCGGCAAGGCACTGCTGGTGGTGGGGATCCTGCTGCCACTCTGGTCCAGCTACCTGGTCAAGGTCTACGCTTGGCGCACGCTGCTCTCGGCCAACGGGGCGATTCACTGGGCGCTGAACCCGATCGGCCTCGACACTCCGGGCTACGGCACCACCGCGGTCTGGCTGGTCTTCAGCTACCTCTGGCTGCCCTACATGATCCTGCCGATCTACGCCGGGCTCGAGCGCATCCCCGACTCGCTGATCAGCGCCTCGGAGGACCTCGGCGCCTCGCCCTTCACCACCTTCCGGCGGGTGATCCTGCCGCTCAGCTTCCCGGCTGTGGTCGCCGGCTCGATCTTCACCTTCTCGCTCACCCTGGGCGACTACATCACGCCGCGCCTGGTCTCCAACGACCAGTTCATCGGCAACGTCATCTTCAGCAACATCGCCAACAACCAGCCCTTTGCCGCCGCCCTCGCCCTGGTCCCGATCGTGGTCATGATCGCCTACCTGATGGTCGCCCGCAAGCTCGGCGCCTTCGAGCACGTCTAGACGATGCGGCTCTCGAGACGCTCACGAATCCTGCTCCGCCTCGCCGTCTGGCTGGGCCTCGCCTTCATCTACATCCCGCTGCTGGTGATCGTGATCTACGCCTTCAACTCGAGCAAGATCCTCGCCTGGCCGCCGCCGAGCTTCACCACCCACTGGTTCTCCCAGGCGTTCGGCAACGAAGCCGCGCGGGAAGCCTTCTTCACCTCGATCAAGGCCGGGATCGCGGCGACCGCGATCGCCCTGATCCTCGGCACGCTCGCTTCGCTGGCGGTGGCGCGCCACCGCTTCTTCGGCCGCGAGACGATCTCCTTCCTGGTGATCCTGCCGATCGCACTGCCGGGCATCGTCACCGGCGTCGCGATCAGCAACACCTTCACCCAGGTGCTCGAAGTGCCGCTCAGCCTCTTCACCGTGATCGTCGGCCACGCCACCTTCTGCATCGTCGTCGTCTACAACAACTCGGTCGCCCGCCTGCGCCGCCTCTCCGGCTCCTTCGAGGAGGCCTCGGCCGACCTCGGCGCCCACACCTGGCAGACCTTCCGCTTCGTCACCTTTCCCGGCATGAAGAGCGCCCTGATCGCCGGCGGCCTGCTCGCCTTCGCCCTCTCCTTCGACGAGATCATCGTCACCAACTTCACGATCGGCGCGGGCGAACAGACGCTGCCGATCTGGATCTACTCCAACCTCTTCCGCCCCCACGAACTGCCGATCGTCAACGCCGTCGCCGTGCTCGTGATCGTGATCTCGATCATCCCGGTCTACCTCGCACATCGCCTGACCAACGAGGAGGGCGCCGCGCCCGCGGGGCGGGGTGGGCGCGCTGACAGGTTCGAGGGCGGCGGGGTGGAGACCGCCGCAACCGCGGTTCCTTAGGTCAGGCGTCGTCGCGGGCGAGGCGCTCGGCCTCGTCGTTACCCAGGTAGGGAGCGAGGATCAGCTCGACCAGGTCGGGCAGGAGCTTCTCCAGCTCCTCGGTGTTGCCGGCGCTGATTTCGCGCACGATTAGCGAGACGATGCCGCCGACCAGGGTTTCCTCGGTCGCCTCGGGCAGCGGCCGCTCGCCGCTGTGCTCGGGCCGACCGCCCTTGAGGATGGCGACGAAGCCCTGCATCGTCGCCCGGTGGCGAGCGGCGATCTCCCCCCCGGCAGCGACCGGCTCGACCATGCAGAGCCGGGCCAGCTCGGGCTCGGCGGCGAGGAAGCGCAGCATCGTCGCCAGCGCCGCGCGAACCTGCTGCGGCCAGTCGCTGAAGGACTCGGCGGCGGCCCGCATCGAGGCGCGGATGTGGTCGGCGACCATGTCGTAGGCGGCGAGGAAGCAGGCTTCCTTGTCGGCGAAGTGCTCGTAGAAGGTGCGCCGCGAGACCGAGGCCGCCTTGGTGATGTTGGCGACGGTGGTTGCGTTGTAGCCGCGCTCGGCGACGGTGTCGACCAGGGCGGTGATGATCCGCTCGCGCTGGTTCTGCTCGATGAACTCGCGCGGCAGCCCATGCCGGCCCGCCGGTAGTCGTGGCGAGGCTGCCGCCGATGCGGACTCGGCCGCCTTTCCCTCTTGCGCCGCCCCCTTGGCCATGTACCCGACGATACTCGCTAGCGCAGCGACTGGACCAGCAGCTCGTCCTCGGCGGCGCGCGAGCCGAGATAGGGCATCACCGCCATGTAGACGAGCTCGGGCAGGAAGTCCTCGCCGCGCTCGATGCTGCCCTCTTCGACCTTGCCGAGAACGGTGCCGTAGATCGCCCCGGCGACGATTTCGGCGGTGCAGCGGGAGACCGAGTCCGGTTTCTCCAGCTCCTGGCGGCCGCCATCGAGGATGTCGGCGAGCCGCTGCAGGGCCTGGTCGCGGCGGGCCTGGGCGCCACTGCCGGTGCCGTTGACCTCGACGACGAGGAAGCGAGCGCGGGTGGGGTCTCGGCGAGGAAGCGCATCGCCGCCCAGCCGGCGGCCCAGATGCGATCGTGCCAGGAGCTCGGCCCCGCGTAGGCGCCGAGGACGCGCTCGCAGAACTCGCCGGCGACCTCGTCGTGCACGCAGAGAAAGCAGTCCTCGAGGCCGGCGAAGCAGCGGTCGAAGTGGGAGCGGCGGGCGCGGGCCTGCTCGCAAACCATCTCGATGCTGGTCTGGGCGTAGCCGCGCGTGCCGACCAGGTCGATCATCGCCGCCGCAATCCGGGCGCGGGCGGGGTCCGAGGACGCTCGGGGCATCCGTTCGTTGCCGGCGCTCACATCAGACCGGCCCTCCCCCTGCGCTCGCTCCTCTCGTCAACCCTCAAGCCGCGGCGGCGCGTGCCTGCGCCGCATCGGCCGCCCGCCCGGCCTCGACCTCGCCGACGTAGGGCGTCAGCGTCACCTGCAGCATCTCCGGCAGCAGGGCCTTGATGTCGTCCACCTCGCCGGCCAGGAGCCGCTGGTGGACCAGCCAGGCGAGGCCGCCGACGATCGCCACCTCGAGCCCGTCCGGCAGCCTGCCCGCGCGCGGGTTGTGAAGGCGTCCCTCGCGCAGCTTCGGCGCCAGCCGCTCCAGCATTCCCTGGTAGCGCTTCAGCGCCTCTCCCCCGGCCGCCTGCGACTCGACGATGCAGAGCCGAGCCCGAGCCGGCTCCTTGGCGATCATCTCCAGGGCGATCTCCAGGCCGCGGGAGACCTGCTCCTCCCAGGGCAGCTCGGGATCGAGCAGCTGCTCGAAAACCTCGGCTGCCGCCTCCATCGTCTCGTCGAAGGCGGCGAGGAAGCACTCTTCCTTGCTCGAGAACTGCTCGTAGAAGGTCGAGAGGGCCACGCGAGCGGTCTTGGCGATCAGCTCGATCGTGGTCTTCTGGTAGCCACGCTCGGCGACCAACTCCGCGGTCGCCAGCAGCATCCGCTCGCGCTGGTTCTGGGCAACGAAGTCGCGCGGGACCAGGTGCCTTCCGGGGGGCATCGTGGCGAGCCTTTCGGAGAGCGATCGCGAATCCGCCATTCCGGCAAGGTACCAAAACATACATCTGATGTCTACTTTCTTGCTTTACAGAAAACATTGCGTTCTACTCGCTCTAGTGCATTTACCGTTTTTGAAAGCTGCTATACCTAGACAAAAGGTCAACGTTTGCAAAACTGGTAGGACCGATGTCGGAAACGCCGAGCGCGGTCGACAAAGAAGAGGAGATAGCCCCGGTAGTCCCCTTTCCGGGGCTGCGCGCGCGGGCGCCGAGAGAGCGCCTGCTGGAGGCGATCCTGCTGGTCAGCGGCGAGCTCGGCTACGAGCAGGTCGCGGTCAAGCACGTGATCGAGCGGGCGCGAGCCAGTCGCGCCACCTTCTACAAGCACTTCGAGGATCGCGAGGACTGCTTCGCCCAAGCCTATGGTGACGCCTCCGAGTGGCTCTACCGGCGCCTGCTCGGCGCCGCCAAACGGCAGCCGACCTGGCGCGAGGGCCTGCGCGCGGCGTTGGCGGAGCTGCTCGAGTTCTGCGCCAACCAGCCGGCGATCGCGAAAGCGATCTTCGTCGAGGTCCACGCGGCGGGCGAGCGGGCGCTCGCCCAACGGCGCGATCTGATGGAGCGCCTCTCCCGCGCGCTTGACAGCGCGCGCCGCGAGATTCCCTCTCGCCAAGCTCCACCTCCTGTTACGTCCACCTTCATGGTAGGCGCTATCGACACTCTTGTGTGCGCGAAGCTGATGGACGGCGACGCCGCCCGCGCCCCGGAGATGCTCCCCGGCCTCCTCTACTTCGTCGTCATGCAGTACTTCGGCGAGGACGCCGCCTGGGAAGAGATGACCTCGGCCTCGGTGGCAACCTGGCACTCGCGGCGCGACGCCGCGGCGCAGCTTCCCTGATTTGACACTGTATATATAGTCAGCTTTTCCGTTTTAACTCGTATCAGCTGACTGTGTCCACCGCCCGATACCACGCGATTGTGCTCGCGCCAGAGTCCGCGGCGCGGCAGTTCGCCGCCGAAAGCGACTGGGCCCTCGACGAGGCAGCAAGTGCGGATGCGCCCGACGGCGCCGTCGTCGTCCGACTCGACCGCTCACTGACAGGTGGTCATCAGCTGTCCCGCACCGGGTTTCGCCTTGGCGAGGAGCTGAGCCACCAGGGCCTGCGACCCGTCGGGATGGTTGCCAACCTCATCGGCAGCGGCGACGGGCTCGATGCCGCGGGAAAGATATGGGCACAAGTGTGGCCTCAGGGCCACGGCCCCGATGGCGGGCCAATCGAAGTCACGATCCCCGACCCTGCGCCGGAAGGCAACGGGAAGAAAGAGTCACCCCCCTCGACCGACCCCGCCAAAAAAGCCGCGGCTCCGGCCACTGCCGAGAAAAGCGACGATTCCGGCAAAGACACGTCGGGAGCAGCGGATTGCTGCGAGGCGGAAACGCTCAAGGCGGCACTCGGTGCACTCGCGGACCCCGGCGCAATATGGGCATGGGCCGAGGATGGCAAGCGCGGCGAGCTGGCGCGAACCCTGCTTCCGGATCTATACGACAACCGCGCCGCCCTTAGCGAGAGAGCCGCCTGGCTGGTGTCTCCGGAGACCGTGCTGCTGGATCGCCTTTGCGAGGACAAGAGGGGTGGGCTGGCGGAGGAGCTGCTGCGGGCGCGCAGCAAGCTGACCGAGGCCGACACCAGGATGCGTGGATCGCGGGCCGATCTGCTGGCGAAGAAAGTCGAACTGGAAGCGAAGGAAGTCGAGCTGGCGGGTAAACGTGTCGACCTGGCCGAGAACGGGGTGGCCTTGGCCGGCGAGGCACTGGCTCACATGCAGAAGTGGCGCTCGATCGCCGACTGGGGACTGGCCTTCCTCGTCGCGACCACGGTTTTCAGCATGGCCGCCGCGGCCTACGTACTGCTGAAGCTCATGCCCGGCAAAGAGGTCAGCGACGCGGCGGCCCCGATCATCATCTTCGTCCTCGCCCTCTTCGCGATCTCACCAGCCGTTCTCCTGCTGCGCGAGCGGCCTTTGGAAGGACTTGACAAGTGGTCGCCCGGCGGTGGAAGCAGTGAATCCCAGCCTAAAGAAAAAGACAAGAAAGACGACGCGAAGTCGTCCAAAGGCAAAACCTAGGCCCGAGCGGGCCTAAAGCGGGATGTTGCCGTGCTTGCGCTTCGGCTGCTCGACCCGCTTGCTCTGCAGCATCCGCAGCGCCTTGATCAGCTTCGGCCGCGTCTCGCGCGGCTCGATCACGTCGTCGATGTAGCCGCGCTCGGCCGCCGAGTAGGGGTTGGCGAAGTGGGCCTTGTAGTCGTCGATCAGCTTCTGGCGACGCTCGTCGGGCGTCGGCGAGGAGGCGATGTCCTTGCGGTAGATGATGTTGACGGCGCCCTCGGGGCCCATCACCGCGACCTCGGCGGTCGGCCAGGCGACGTTGTAGTCGGCCAGCATGTGCTTGGAGGCCATCACGTCGTAGGCGCCCCCGTAGGCCTTGCGGGTGACGACGGTCAGCTTCGGCACGGTCGCCTCGGTGTAGGCGTAGAGCAGCTTGGCGCCGTGGCGGATGATCCCGTTCCACTCCTGGTCGGTGCCCGGCAGGAAGCCCGGCACGTCGGTGAAGGTGAGGATCGGGACGTTGAAGGCGTCGCAGGTGCGGACGAAGCGGGCCGCCTTCTCGGAGGCCTCGATGTTGAGCACCCCGGCGAGGAAGGCGGGCTGGTTGCCGACGACCCCGACCGGGAAGCCGTCGAGCCGCGAGAAGCCGCAGACGATGTTCTTTGCGAAGTGCTCGTGGACCTCGAAGAACTCCCCGTCGTCGACGACCTGGGCGATCACCTCGCGCATGTCGTAGGGCTTGGAGGGATCGTCGGGAACCAGCGAGTCGAGCGACTCGTCTTCGCGCTCGGGATCGTCGGAGGGCTCGAAGCGAGGCGGCGTCTCGAGGTTGTTCGAGGGCAGGAAGCCAAGCAGGTAGCGGACGTCCTCGAGGCAGCTCTCCTCGTCCTCGGAGGCGAAGTGGGCGACGCCGGACTTCGAGTTGTGGCTCATCGCCCCGCCCAACTCCTCGAACTCAACTTCCTCGCCGGTCACCGTCTTGATCACTTCCGGACCGGTGATGAACATGTGGGAGGTCTCCTTGACCATGAAGATGAAGTCGGTCATCGCCGGCGAGTAGACGGCGCCGCCGGCGCAGGGCCCCATGATCAAGCTGATCTGCGGGATCACACCCGAGCATTTGACGTTGCGGGCGAAGACGTCGCCGTAGGCGCCGAGCGAGACGACGCCCTCCTGGATCCGGGCACCGCCGGAGTCGTTGATGCCGATCACCGGCGCGCCGACCTGAGCGGCGAGGTCCATCACCTTGCACATCTTCTCCGCCATCACCTCGCCGAGGCTGCCGCCGAAGACGGTGAAGTCCTGCGAGAAGACGAAGACGGTGCGGCCGTCGACGGTGCCGTGGCCGGTGACGACGGCGTCGCCCCAGGGCCGTTTCTTCTGCATCTCGAAGTCGTAGGTGCGGTGGCGGACGAAGGTGTCGAGCTCCTCGAAGGAGCCGGGATCGAGCAGCTTCTCGATCCGCTCGCGCGCCGTCATCTTGCCCTTGGCGTGCTGTTTCTCCACCGCCTGCTCGGAAGCCGAGTGGATCGCTTCCTCGCGCAGCTCACGCAGGTAGGAGAGCTTCTCCTCGTGGGTGACCGGGTTCTTCTCGCGCATCGGGCGCGGAAGTCTATTTACCTGCGCTGCGGAAGGGAGCCTTAGGCAAACGGCTTCTTCTGCGGTTCGGCAAGGCGGTCGAGAAGCCGCTCCAGGTCGGCCTCAACAAGCCCGGAGCCATCCCGGGCTTTGAGCGCAACCCGCGTGCCAAAGCCCTTCTCGGCCATCGTCACCTCGACGCCTTCGACCTCGGCGATCAGCTCAGCAAGCTCCGGCTCGGACTTCATCAGCGTGCGCGCGGCCTCGATCATGGCGTGCGCTTCCATCTCCGGCGGCATGTTCCTGCGCGCCGCTCGGTCTGGGCGTGACGCTGCAGGACACGGCTACCCGCCAAGCACTGTGGCGACGCCGGCGGCGTCGGGGAAAACGTGACGGAGACGGGGGACGTTCGCGAAGTCACCGTCGGCTGAGACCAAGGCCGTCGCACCCGCCTCGATGGCGGCGGCGGCGAGCACCGCGTCGAATGCCCCGAGGTCGTCGCTCCGCTCGAACAGCGCCAACCCCTCTCGCAGGTTCTCGCTGTCGACATCAAGAAGCGGGGAGAGGATCTCGGCGTAGTCGCGGCCCAAAGCCGCAGCGTCTGCTCGCTCGCGTCGGCGCGCCCTGACGTGCACGAACTCCTGGATCGCCTCAACCGTGGTGGTGGCCTGGATCGCGCCGCTCGCGACCGCGCCGATCAATTCGCGGCAGGGGTTCCTCAGCGGATGATCCGCCCCCTTCGCGTAGACGAGGATGGTTGTGTCGAGGACGATCACGCGCGCCGGGCGCGCAAGACGTCGAGCTCGTCCTTGAGCCGGGCGACATCGGGGACCGCCATGTCGTCGGCTTCCAGCAAGCGTCTACCGGCTGCCTCCCGTCGGGCCGGTACCGCTGTCACTCCCCTGTCGATCGCCTCGCGAACCACCGTGGCCACGGACACCCCGCGCTCCCGGGCGGCAGAGGTGATCCGGGCGTGGCGCTCGTCGTCGATCAGGATCTGGAGCCGATGCTCAAGTGACATGAGCATACATTAGCATGCTCAAAAGAACGCCCCGCCCTTGTACTCGCCGAAAACGTCGCGCATCGCGCCGCAGACCTCGCCGATCGAGGCCTCGGCGGCGAGTGCGGCGCGGATCGGGTGCAGCAGGTTGCCGTCGCCGCGGGCGACGTCGCGCAGAGACTCCAGCTTGGCCTCGACGCCGGCCTGGTCGCGGCGCTCCTTGAAGGCCTTCAGCCGGGCCAGCTGGCGCTGCTCGGCCTCGGGGTCGACGCGGAGGATGTCGACGTCGTCGACCTGGTCGGTGACGTACTTGTTGACGCCAACGATGATGTCCTGGCCGCTGCGGTAGCGCTCGTGGTAGCTGTGCGCCGACTCCTCGATCTCGCGCTGCATGAACTCCAGCGCCTCGACCGAGCCGCCCAGCTCTTCGACCTTCTCCATCAGCTCCCAGGAGCGCGCCTCCACCTCGTCGGTCAGCGACTCGACGAAGTAGGAGCCGGCGAAGGGGTCGACCGTGTCGGCGGCGCCGGACTCGTGCGCCAGTACCTGCTGGGTGCGCAGGGCGATCCGGGCCGAGCGCTCGGTCGGCAGCGCGAGCGCCTCGTCGAAGCCGTTGGTGTGCAGGCTCTGGGTGCCGCCGCAGACGGCGGCGAAGCCCTGCAGGGCGACGCGGATGATGTTGACCTCGGGCTGCTGGGCCTGCAGCGTCACGCCGCCGGTCTGGGTGTGGAAGCGGATCTTCATCGAGTTCGGGTCTCGCGCGCCGAAGCGCTCGGCGACGATCTTGGCCCACATCCGCCGCACCGCGCGGAACTTGGCGATCTCCTGGAAGACCTGGTTGTGGCCGTTGAAGAAGAAGGCGAGGCGAGGCGCGAACTCGTCGATCTTCAGCCCCCGCGCCAGCGCCGCTTCGACGTAGGCGATCGCGTTGGAAAGCGTGAAGGCCACCTCCTGCACGGCCGAACAGCCCTTCTCGCGGATGTGGTAGCCAGAGATCGAGATCGTGTTCCACTTCGGCACGTTGCTGTGGCAGTACTCGAAGATGTCGGTGGTCAGGCGCATCGTCGGCTCGGGCGGGAAGATGTAGTTGCCGCGCGCCATGTACTCCTTGAGCACGTCGTTTTGGACCGTGCCGCGCAGCTTCTCCGAGGGGACGCCCTGCTCCTCGCCGACCAGCTCGTAGAGCAGCAGCAGGATCGCCGCCGGGGCGTTGATCGTCATCGAGGTCGAGACGCCGTCGAGCGGGATCTCCTCGAAGCAGATCCGCATGTCCTCGATCGTGTCGATAGGGACGCCGGTGCGGCCGACCTCGCCGTGGCAGAGCGGGTCGTCGGAGTCACGACCGAGCTGGGTCGGCAGGTCGAAGGCCATCGAGAGCCCGGTCGAGCCGTGCTCGATCAGGTAGCGGTAGCGCTCGTTGGTGTCCTCGGGGGTGGCGAAGCCGGCGTACTGGCGCATCGTCCAGAGCCGATCGCGGTACATGCCCTCGTGGATTCCCCGCGTGAAGGGCGGCGCGCCGGGCTCACCGAGGCGCTCCTCCAGCCCCGGGGCGACGTCCTCGGCGTCGTAGACGCGCTCTATCTCGATGCCGGAATCGGTGAAGACGCGATCGTCGTCGGGCCCCACAAGCGGGGCGATCGTGCGGTGGGTCTCTTCGGTAGCCATGGCGACAGGATATGCGGAGCGCGCCGGCCCGCCCTTTACCTGAGCGCCCGATGATGCTCTAATGAATTAGAGCGATTTATTTGCATCTGCATGTTCCCTTCTGTACCTTCGCTCGTACCGGAGAGGTATCAGGCAGTAACCAGTTTTCGTGGACTCGAACAGGCATGGCTTCGAGCCATGCGGGGAAAAGGGAGAGCGAGATGTCGCAGTTGACCGGTCGCAGTGCTCCGCAGCTTTTGCCGCCGTTCTGGCCGATCGATGACCAGCACGGCGTCGGTCATGTGCGCCTCGACGGCGAACCCCCGGCCAACGCGGCCGAGGTGATGCCGCTGCTGCTCCAGCTCGCCGCTCAGAGCGACGCGATGCGCAGCCTGCAGAGCGCCGAGGGCGAGATCCTCTCCGAGAGCGCCGCCTCGGTGCTGCGCGGCGAGATGGCCGAGCGGATGCGCGAGCTCGCCGACCTGCTCGACGAGGATTCCGCCGCCGCGGTTCGCCTGCGCGCCAAGGGGCTCTCCGGCGGCATCGGGCACCGCGAGATGACGCTCGAGATCGCCAACAGCGGCCCGCCGCCGGCGCTCGAGGTCGTCTGCGGCCCGCTCTGCACCTGGCGGATGAAGACGCGCATCGGCCTGCACTCGTTCGTCGCCGCCGCCCGCGACGAGCGCCAGCAGGCGCTGCTGGACGAACTTGACGACTCGCTCGAGCAAGCATTGGCCTCGGTCGAAGCCGAAATCGGCGCCGGCGGGCTGCACGTGCCCTTCAAGCTGCCGATGAACGTCACCAACCTGCTGATCTCGGCCGGCGAGGCGGCGGGTCACCCGAAGCACTTCGCCTACTTCATGCCCGAGGACGAATGGGTCGACGGGCTGCCGATCGAGGAACAGCGCACGCTCTACATGCGCAACGTGCACCTCGCCCGCTACGAAGTGATCACGATCCCGCTCGCCGAAGAGCTGCTGCGCGGGCCGATGCGCGCCGCCGAGGTGCCGATCGCCGACACCCTGATGCCGTGGATACGCGGCCACGACCACGGCCACAACGTCGTCGTGCCGTCGACTTGCTACGACGAGTGGATGGAGACGCTTGGGATCGAGCCCTTCATGGCCCTGCAGGAGGCGATCGCCGACGTCTACGGCTTCCTGATGACGATCTCCGACGCCTGGCTCGACATCACCGGGGTCAGCCGCCTCGACATGTGCGCCACCCACATGTCCGAGCTGCTCCACTACCTGCGCCGCGGGCCGAAGTACTACGGCGACCCCGGCGCCGCCTACGTCGAACTCAGCTTCCTCGCCGAGAACGGCTTCGTCGAGATCGACGCGGCCGGCCGCGTGACCTGGAACGAGGAGGACTTCTGCCGCGGCATGGCGGCCCTGGCGAGCGCTCTGACCGAGTCGACCGTCGGCGCCCCCGACGAGACCGGCTCCGAAGCCCTTCTCGCCCGCTACGGCTGGCCCACCGAGACCGCCGCGATGCGCACCTTCAACGCGATGCGCGAGGAGTTGACCAACGTCCCCACGTCCCTCGCCTTCTACAGGACCAGCGATGTGGCGGCGGCTGAGCCAGCCGCTCCGGTTGCCGCTTAGCTAGTCAGTCCGAGGCGCCAGCCAGGCGCTCGACGCCCGACTTTTCAATGGTCATCCTCAATCCGTCGCGGAGCTCAATTGACGGTTCCCAGCCGAGCAGCTCCTGCGCCCGGGTGATGTCGGGGCGGCGCTGCTGGGGATCGTCGGTCGGCAGCGGCTCGAAGATGATCTCCGAGCGCGACTCGGTCACCTCGATCACCGTCTTCGCCAGCTCCAGCAGGGTGAACTCGTTGGGGTTGCCGATGTTGACCGGCATGTGCACGTCGGATTCGGCCAGGGCAACGATGCCGCGGATCAGGTCGTCGACGTAACAGAAGCTGCGGGTCTGCTCGCCCTCGCCGAAGACGGTCAGCGGCCGGTCCTCGAGCGCTTGACGGAAGAAGGTCGGGATCGCGCGGCCGTCATGGGCGCGCATGCGCGGACCGTAGGTGTTGAAGATGCGCACGATCGAGGTGTCGACGCCCTGCTGGCGGTGGTAGGCCATCGTCATCGCCTCGGCGTAGCGCTTGGCCTCGTCGTAGACGCCGCGCGGCCCGATCGGGTTGACGTGGCCCCAGTAGTCCTCGGTCTGCGGGTGGACTTTGGGGTCGCCGTACACCTCGCTGGTCGAGGCGATCAGGAAGCGGGCGCGCTTGAACTTGGCGACGCCGAGCATGTGGTGGGTGCCGTGCGAGCCGACCTTGAGCGTGTGCAGCGGCAGCCGCAGGTAGTCGATCGGGCTGGCCGGCGAGGCGAGGTGATAGACGAAGTCGACATCCTCGGGGATGTCGACGTAATCGATGATGTCGATGTGGCGGAACTCGAAGGCCGGGTCCCGAATGTGCTCGATGTTCTGCAGCGAGCCGGTCTCGAGGTTGTCGATGCAGATGACCCGATGGCCCTCGCCAAGCAGGTGCTCGCAGAGGTGCGAGCCAAGGAAGCCGGCGCCGCCGGTGACTACGCAGGTGCTCATCGCGCGGATGCTATCGGCAGACTCCTGAGGAGGACTGCCGGTCGAGATCTATGCAATTTGCGCCGATATTCACCGGAAACTCGTCCAGGAGGGGGGCGAGTTTTGCCCGGCGGCAGGATTCGGTTGCCATGTTTCAGCGGCCAATCGGACCTGCGCAGGGGAGCTCGGCGGGGAATTGAGCCAGGGATCAGACGCGACAAAGACCAGTGCAGCGGCGCGCAAGCGCGCCGCCGTAGAAATGATCGCCCGCCACGAAGGCGCCCTGCGGCGCACGGCGCTGCGCTACTCGTTCGATCCCGAAGACGCGGAGGACGCCTACCAGCGGGCGCTGGAGATCGTCCTGACCAAGGCGCCGACCACCAACTTAGGCGAACTGATCCGCTGGACCCAGACGGTCACCAAGCACGAGGCGCTGGCCGTGCGGCAGAGCCGCAGGAAGCTGCTGCGCTACCAGCGCGAGGGAACCGAGGACCCGGTGGCGCTGATCCCGGCCGGCGGCGGCGGCCCCGACGAGCAGGTCGAGCGTCGTGAGGACATAGCGCGCAGTCGCGAGGCCCTGCAAAGGCTGAAGCCCGCCGAGCTGCGGGCCCTGAGCCTGCTCGCCGAGGGCTACTCATACGTCGAGATCGGCGAGCGAACCGGGTGGAGCCGGACGAAAATCAATCGCCTGCTCGCCGAGGGGCGGGCCGGCTACCGGGCGCTTGTCTCCAGCAGCGAGGACGGCAGCCGCTGTCGCGAGCTGCGACCGCTGCTCTCCGCCTACTGCGACGGTGAGGCAGGGCCCGATGACGCCCTGGAGGTGCGCGAGCACCTGCGCGCCTGCGGCCACTGCCGCTCGACGATGCGCACCTACCGGGCCGCCCCGCGCGTCGCCGCCGCGTTGCTGCCGCTGATGCCGCCCTCGCGCTCGCTGCTGGAGAGGGCGCAGGAGCCTCGCCGGCAGCCTCGCCTCGCGCCTGCCGGGATTCGGCGCCGGAGAATCGGCCGCCACGCAGGTCGCCGCTGCCGGGGGCACACGCGGGGCAGGCATGGCAGCGATCGCCAAGCTGCTCGCGGTCTGCGCCGGGGCGGCCGGCGGCGCGGCCGCCTGCGTCGCCGGCGGCGTGCTGCCTGCGCCGGCGCTGGTCTCCGACCCCGCGCCCGAGCCTGCGATCGAACGGTCGGCGGCCGGCGCGAGCGCGTCGAGCGAAGACGAGGCCGTCGACTATCAGCCCGCCCCGCCCGCGGCCGAAGCCCCGCCGGACAAGCCGGCGCCGAAGCCCACGGCCAAGCACGAGGAAGCCAGCTCGGTCGAAACGGAAACGAGCGCCACGACGGCCGGGGCGGTGGAATACGAAGCGCCGGCCCCGACACCGGCACCCGAATCGACGGCCGGCGGCGAATCGGGATCGACGACAAGCTCGAGCGGCTCCGCCGCCGGGGAGTTTGGGCCGTGAGCGGGCCGGCGAGAGCGTCCGCAACGCGTTGCCGTCCCCGGAGGGCCGTAAAGCGTTGCACCGCCGTCGTCGCTCTGGCCTTATCCGTCGCCCTGGTCTCCCCGGCGGCGGCAGGGGCATCGATTCAGCCGACTGACCTGCGGGTCGACGGCGGCGAGGAAAGCTGGCATCGCGGGCAGCTGTTTGCGCTTTACTGGAGCAATCCGCCCGGCGTCGCCGCCGTCCACTACCGGCTGCTCGATCCCGGCGGCGACGTCCTGGTCGCCAACACCCTCGACTGGGCAGCAACCTGGATCGACCACCTCAGCGTTCCCCCCGTGCCGGGCGCCTACACCGCGCAGGTTTGGCTCAAGGACACGGGCGGCGCCCAGGGGCCGGCGGTCAGCGCCAAGCTCCGCTTCGACGACGCGCGCCCGGGCGCGATCGAGCCCGTGACCACGTCTGCCTGGATCGGCCGCTCGGCCTTTCCCTACACGCTCCGCCTCACCCACCCGAGCGATCCGCTGCCGATCTCCGGCATCCGCGGCTACGCCGTCTCGGTCGATGCCTCCCCGACCGGGAGTCCCTGTGCCGGCGCCGGCTGCACCGCGGCCGAGACCGACCTGCAGGGCGGCGCCGGCGCCGACTCGCTGCCGATCGCCGAGCTGCCAGAGGGGATCAACTACGTTCACGCGGTCGCCGTTTCCGGCTCGGGAACAAGCTCGGCGCCGATCGGGACCACGGTCCTCCGCGTCGACAAGACCGCGCCGTCGACCCGCATCGAGGGAGTCCCGGCGGGCTGGGCGCGCGCCCGGTGAGATTGACGGCGGTGGCCGACGATGCCGACGCGGGGATGGCCCCGACCGGCGCCGGCGGGCCCTTCACCGCGATCCGGGTCGACGGCGGCGCCCCAACCACCGCTCCGGGCGCCGAAGTCAGCGCCACCGTGATCGGCTCCGGCGTTCACACGATCGCCTACTACGCCCGCGACGCGGCCGGCAACGTCGCCGACGGGGCACCCGGCGATCGTCCGCCGGCCACGGCCGTGGTCCGGATCGACCGCGAGCCGCCGCGGCTCGCCTTCGCCGCCGCCCAGGACGCCAGGGATCCCGAGCTGATCGAGGCCCGGGCCGAGGATCCCTACTCGGGGGTCGACCCGAGCCGGGGCTCGATCGCGGTGCGCCGCGTCGGTGCCGGAGAGCGCTTCGCCGCGCTGCCGACCCAGGTCGCGGCCGGAACCCTCCACGCCCACTGGGACTCGAGCGCCTACCCGGCGGGCGAGTACGAGTTCCGCGCCACGGCCTACGACGCCGCCGGCAACGCGACGGTCTCACTCGAGCGAGCCGACGGCACCCCGATGCGCCTCAGCGGGCCGCTCAAGGTGCCGGTCAGGCTCTCGATTCGCGGCGCTCGCAGGCGGACGGTGCGCTACGGGCGCCGCACCTGGTTCGCCGGGCGGGCGCTGGCCGCGCGGCGGACGCCGCTGGCGGGCGTGCCGATCAGGGTGATCGAGCGCTTCGCCGCGGGCGCGGTGCCCGCCGAGCGCGTCTCGATGCTACGGACGGATGTCAACGGGAGGTTCGGGGTCCACCTCGCGCCCGGACCGAGCCGCGAGTCCTCGCCACGGTCGCGCCGACGGCGACGACGCGGGGGGCGAGCAGCAGCCCGCTGGCCCTGAGCGTGCACAGCCGCGTGGTCCTGCGCGCCTCGGCTCGGGTGGCGAAGATCGGCGGACGGGCGCTGGTCTTCCGCGGCAAGGTCGCGAGCCGTGGCGCCCCGATACCGGCGGACGGCAAGGTGGTGCAGCTGCAGTTCCGGCTCCCGGGCCTGCCCTGGAGCGAGTTCCGCAGCGTCCGCACCGGGCCCGGCGGGCGCTTCCGCTACGCCTATCGCTTCAGCGACGACGACAGCCGCGGCGCGCGCTTCCAGTTCCGCGCCTACGCACCGGCGCAGCCGGCTGGCCCTTCGAGCCGGCGGCTCACTGCCGGTCCTGGTGCGGTCGTGCTGAGGCCGCGGGTCGCGGGGGTGGCCACGGTAGGGGGCGTGCGGCCGTGGCGGGGAGCCTGGAGGAACAGCTGTCGCGACCTGGACAGGCAGGAGCGTCCACTGCTTTGCGTACGCGCTGCTCGAGCTCGTTGCGGTTGCGCTTCAGCGTCGTCTCGACCGTGCGCTGACGCTTGCGCGCCTCGCGCTCGACCCGGTTGCGGGTCTTGCGCGCCTCGGTCGTCGCGCTTCGCGGGCGGTGGTGCCGCGCCGCTCGGTGCGCTTGACCGACGGCGCAGTTCGGTCCGGTAGGACTTGAGCTGTTTTTCGGCGGCGGTGCGGCCGCTGAACGGCTCAACCAGCTCGGTGACGCGGTCGGTGAGCTCAGGACCGCGCCAACCGGGAGGTCGACGGCGGACTCGGCGACGCTGCGAGCCTGGCTTTTCTCAGCGCTCGTCGGTGCTTCGTGGTTTTGGCTTTGGAGGCGGAGCTTTTGCTCCCGTTCTTGGATGCCATGTGAAAGAAGAGTCCCTTCGTCTGCGGTTTCCTGCCTCGGATTCGCGAGTGTAACGAACATACGTTCTACGCGAACAAACGTTCTTAAACCCGAAGCGCCCGCCGGTTACTGCCCGGCTCGGGCAATCGCCAATCCGCGCTCTCCGGCGGCGGCGGCGAAGGTGTAGCGGGCGTCGAGCCCAAGCGGCGCCTCGTCCAGCGTCCCCTCGCCGAACCCAACCGCCCCGCCGGCCTCGCGCGACGATCAGCTGCGTGGCGGCGGCGTCGACCGAGCGGCAGGGCCGCAGGCCGATCATCGCGTCGAAACGGCCGGCGGCGACGTAGGCGGCGGTGATCGCGATCGAGCCGACCACGCGGATCCGGTACACGCGCCCGGCAAACGCCTCGAGCGCCGGGGCGGCGCGCTCGGGCTCCGCCGCCTCGAGGCCGAGCAGCTCCAACTTGTCGCCGTCGGCACCGACCCCGATCCGCTCGCCGTCGAGCATCGCCCCGCCGCCGCGCTGGGCGCTGAACTCCTCGCCGGCGCCGAAGTCATAGACGTAGCCGAACTCGACCGCGCCCATCGAGTCGTCGCCGGCGACGGCGATGCTGAGGCTGTGCGAGGGCAGCGTGCGGCGGGCGTTGAGCGAGCCGTCGATCGGGTCGATCACCACCCGGGCCGGACCGCCGCCGCCGAACTCGACCTCGCCGCGCTCCTCCGAGACGGCGACGAAGGAGGCGCCCCGCTCGGCCAGCCCCTCGAGCTCGGCGAAGACGACATCCTCGCAGCGACGGTCGATGACCAGAGTGTGGTCGCCGCCCTCCCCCACGCCCTCGTACTCGGTGCGAGCCTCGATGCCGCGCACCTGCTCGAAGATCTCCCGCTGCGCCGCCACGCAACGGCGGCAGATTCCCAGCCAGTCTGCGGAGAAAACGTCCATGCCGGTCATCCTATGGAGGCCGCGCACTCGCTAGCGTTGGACCATGCTCACCCTGGCGGAGGCCCAGCAGCGCGCGGTCCGGCATGGCGAGGGTCCGTTGCTGCTGCTCGGCGCCGCCGGCACCGGCAAGACCGAGGCCCTGGCCCGGCGCCTGGCCCGCCTCGCCCGGACGAGGTCGACGCCGATCGCGTCCTCCTCATCGCCGCCACCCCGGCAACCGCCCGTCGCCTGCAGGGCCGGGCCGAGACGTTGCTGCGCTCCCCCTACGAGGAGCTGTGGATCGGCACCTGGTCGGCAATCTGCGAGCGGCTGCTGCGGGCTCACTCGACCGCGGCGGGACTCAATCCCTTCTTCGACGTCCTCGGCCCGGCGGAGCGGCTGGCGATGATGCTCGACCACCTCGACGAGCTGCCGCTCCGCAACCACGAGATCCGCGGCAACCCGGCCGGCCTGCTCGCTCGCCTGCTGGCACAAATCGATGAGCTGAAGGCGGGCTCCGACCCGCCCGAGCCCGACCTGGCCGAGTTCTGCGCCGCCCACGACCGGATCGTCGCCTAGTCGGGCAACCTCGACGAGGGCGACGTCTTCCTCACCCTCGGCAAGCTCCTGCACGAGGAGGCCGGCATCCGCGCCGAGATCGCGACCCGCTTCGCCTACCTGATGGTCGACGAGTACGAGGACACGACCCCAGCCCAGCGCACGGTCCTCGCCAAACTCGCCGAGGAGAACCCGAATCACCTCTACGCCCAGGACGCGTCTGCGGAGCTCACCGGCGACGCGCCGTCGATCACGCTCGAGCGAACAGTTCCGCCGGCCGGCGCTGCGGCGGTTCTGGCGCTGCACCAACGAGCGGGCGCAGGCGCAGGCGGTCGCGCGCGAGGTCGAGCACCTGCTCGGCGAGGGCACGGCGCCCGGTGCGATCTGCGTGTTGGTCGACGACCCCGCGACCGACGGCGGGCCGGTCTCGGCGGCGATGGAGGAACGCGGCATCCCCTTCCACCTGGCCGGGCCGGCGGCGCTCTTCCAGCGGCCCGAGGTGCGCGACGCGATCGCCTGGCTGCGCGTGCTGGCGGCGCCCGACGACTCGCCGGCCGCGGCGCGGGCGCTGACCAGGCCGCCGATCGAGCTGCGCGCCGCCGACCTGGCGCGGCTGACGACGATCGCCCGCCGCCGCAAGGTCGACATGGTCTCGGCCTGCGAGGCGGCGCTGGAAAGCCCGCAGATCCCGCCCGAGGGGCGGGAGCGAATCCAGGCCTTCCTCAAGCTCTACGGCGAAGCCTCGGCGGCGCTGGAAGAACGCCGCGCCGACGTCTTCGTCCGCCGCCTGATCGAGCGGGTCGGCCTGCGCCGCCAGCGGCTCTTCGCCGCCGAGCCCGAGGTGGCCGAGCGGCTGCTCGGCCTCTCCCGATTGGCCGAGCTGGCATCCGCCTGGGCGCGGCGGGAAGCGCACGGGACGACTCGCGACTTCGTCCGCTACCTCAGCGCCGTCGCCGAGGCGGGGGTCGAGCCGGCGGGCGGCGAGGAGCCACCCTCGCCGGGCGCCGTCCTCGGCCTCTCCCGCCGCGCCGCCAAGGGCACCGAGTTCGACCACGTCTTCGTGCTCGGCCAGGGCAGCGAGGGCGCGCAGGCTCGCCTCGGCCTGGTGCTCTCGCGGCTCGACCAGGAGGGGGCGGCGGCGGTTGACGGGGAGGAGGAAGCCCAAGAGGAGGAGCTGTTCGGTCCCGCCGAGGGGCTGCACGCGACCTACCGCAAGCTTCGCGAGGAGGTGCTGGAGGCGTCCTGGCGGGCCGGGCGCGAGCTCTCCGAGCCGCGCCTCGACACCGTGATCGACGTCAACCGGGCGATCGCCCGCCACCTCGAGCTGCTCAAGCTGGCGGCGCTCGCCCAGCGGCCCGGCGAGGAGGCGACGGCGGAGGCGATCGCCGCGGTCAACGGGCTGCTGCGCCAGGTGGCGACGCCCGAGCAGCAGACCGAGCTCGACGCCTCGCCGCTCGACGCCTACCTGCTCGACTCAGAGCGCGAGCGCGACGGCCGCCGCATGCTGATCGCCGCCCGCCACGAGCCCTCGCTGGAAGCCTTCCTGCCGCGCCGCGGCGACGGCGCCCTCAGCCTCTCGGCCTCCGACCTCGACCTCTACCTGACCTGCCCGCTGAAGTACAAGTTCCGCCGCGTCTTCGGCATCCCCGAGGAGCCGACGATCAACCAGCGCTTCGGCATCCTCATCCACAGCGTGCTGGAACGCTTCCACAGGGAGGCCAGTGACGGCGAGGCGGCGAGCGGCGAGCTCGCGGAGCTGATCGACCTCTTCGAGTCGGGCTGGAGGCGCTCGGGCTTCGGCAGCAGCGACGACGAGCTGCAGTTCCGCGACCGCGCCCGCCAGGCGATGCGGCTCTACTGGGAGCGCGAGCGCGAATCGGAGGGGGAGCCGGCCTGGCTCGAGCGCAAGTTCGACATCCGCATCGGCGAGCACCAGGTGCGCGGCCGGGTCGACCGGGTCGACCGTCTCCCGGACGGCAGCTATGAGCTGATCGACTACAAGACCGGCGAGCGCAAGAGCGAGGCCCAGCTCGAGAACGACCTGCAGCTGGCCCTCTACCGGCTCGCCGCCCGCGAGGCCTGGGGGCTGGAGGCCGGCACCGGCAGCTACTACTACGTGCTCGACGCCGACAAGGTGGCGGCGCCGGTCCGCGCCGACGACGCCGAGCGGGTGGAGCGCACCGTGCTGGAAGTCGGCGAGGGTGTGCTGGGCCAGGACTTCGAGCCGCGGCCCGCGCCCACCACCTGCAGTTGGTGCGACTACCGGCTGATCTGCCCGGCGGCGGAGAGCTAGCGTAATCGTCGCCCTGCTGGCGCAGGAACTGCTGGAAGTCGCGGGCGATCGAGTCCGCGGACGGTAGGTCTTCGGGGCCGCTGAGCTCGGTCTGTTCCGCCTCGATGCGGTCGACCAGCTCCTCGATCTCGGGATTGGCGGCGATCGCGCGGTCGATCTGCTCTTCGTAGGAGCTCGTCTCCTCCTCCAACTCGGCGGCGTCGACGGCAATGCCGGTGAGGCCCTCGAGCCGGCGCAGCAGGGCGAGCGCCGCCTTCGGGTTGGGGACGGCGGCGACGTAGTGCGGCACCGCCGCCCAGAGCGAGGCCGAGCTCATCCCGACCTGGCGGCAACAGTCGTGGACGACGCCGACGATCCCGGTCGGCCCCTCGTAGCTGGAGCGCTGCAGGTCGAGCTCCTCGACCAGCTTCTCGTCGGAGGCCAGCCCGGTGATCGGCACCGGCAGGGTGTGGGAGACCTCGGCGACAAGCGCCCCGAGGGTGATCACCATCTCCACCCCGAGCGCGTCGGCGGCGGTCGCGATCGTCTCCGAGAAGGTGCGCCAGCGCAGGTTGGGCTCGGTCCCGTCGAGCAGGACGAGGTCGCGCTCGGCAGCCGGGACGCGAACGGCGATCAGGTTGTTGTGCGGCCAGTCGATCCGCCGCGCCTGGCCCTCGGTGAGGACGATGGTGGGGCGAGTCGCCTGGAAGTCGAAGTAGTCCTCGGCGTCGATCTCGGCGATCAGCTCGGAGTCGAAGGCGTCGCCGACCGTGGTCAGCGCCGTCGAGGCCGCCGCGGCAGCGTCGTTCCAGCCCCGAAAGGAGCAGACGAGGATCGGGCTGCGCAGCTGCGGCACGTCGCCTTCCCAGCGAAGCGATTCCACGAGTCTGAGGTTACCGATGGCCCTCCGCGGCGCTGACTCCTGGTTTTCCGCGGCACCCGCGGAAAACCAGGAAGTCAGCGTTCAGGCAGGCGACGAGAGGGCGCGGCGGACGAGGGTGTAGGCCATGAAGAGGGCGAGGGCGGCGAAGGCCAGTTCGAGGGCGCGCGGTGGGGACGGCGTTGGAGACCGCGACGCCGATCAGGACGCCTAGCGGTGAGAGGGCGCCGATGACCAGCGGCCTCGCGCAGCCTGACGTTGCCGTAGCCGCTCTGCCGGTAGGCGCCGACGAGGGCGACGATGACGATCATCAGCAGCGAGGTCGACTCGCCCTCGACCTGGCTGAGGCCGAGGAAGATCGTCAGCGCCGGGACGAAGAGCACGCCGCCGCCGACGCCGACCAGACCGCCGGCGAGACCGCCGGCGATCGCGATCAGGATCGCGGCGAGCTCGTTCATCTGACGATCAGCTCGATTGCGACCGCGAAGAGGAGCGCGGCGAAGAGCAGGGAGACGGCGCGCTGGGGGATGCGCTGCTGGATCGCCGTCCCCATCACCACTCCGATGACGGCCGGAATCGCCAGCAGCAGGCCGGTGACGATGTGCACGTTGCCGTAGATCCCGCCCTGCGCGACCGCGCCGAGCAGGCCGATCAGGACGATCGCCGCCAGGCTGGTGCCGGTGGCGAGCCGCTCGCCGTAGCCGAACCAGAAGATCAGCAGGGGCACGATCACGGTGCCGCCGCCGACGCCGAAGAGGCCGCTGAAGACGCCGGCCAGGGTGCCGATTGCGGCGAGCTTGAGGGTCGCGTGGCTCGGCGGCGCCGGGGCGGAGGACATCGTGGCGCGATACTAAGGCCGTGCCTTCCGTAGATGAGACAGGGGACGGCGGCGCCGGGCACCCGCCGCTCGAGCGCCTGCGCGCCGACCCGGCCCAGCACGGCGATCCTCACCGACGTCGACGGCACCCTGGCGCCGATCGTCGACCGTCCTGAGCTGGCCGCGGTGCCGGCCCAGCGCGAGCGAGCTGCTGCGGGCGCTGAGCGGCAGCTACGGCCTGGTCGGCTGCATCTCCGGCCGCCAGGCGCTGGAGGCGCGGCGGCTGGTCGGGGTCGAGGAGATCGCCTACGCCGGCAACCACGGGCTCGAGCTGCTGATGCCGGGCGAGGAGGAGCCGCAGCTCGACCCCGCTCTGGCCGGGGCCGAGCGGGCGGCGGCGGAGTTCATCGCCGGGCTCGACGGCGACCAGCTGGCGGCCGCCGGCTCCGGCTCGAGGACAAGGGGCCGATCCAGGCGCTGCACTGGCGCGGGGCCGACGACGAGCGGGCGGCCGAGGCGCGCGCCCGCGAGATCGCCGCTGCGGCCGGGCGGGCCGAGCTCGAACCGCGCTGGGGGCGCAAGGTGCTTGAGCTGCGGCCGCTCGGCGGCGGCGGCAAGGACAGCGCCGTCGCGGCGCTGCTGGCCGGCGAGGAGATCGCCGCCGCCGTCTTCGCCGGCGACGACCGCACCGACCTCGACGCCTTCCGGCGCCTGCGCGAGCTATGCGAGGAGGGCCGGCTGGAAGCGGTGCTCTGCGTCGGCGTCGATCTCACCCGAGGCGCCTCCGGAGCTGACCGAAGAGTGCGACCTCGCCGTCGACGGGCCGGACGGCTGGGTGAGCCTGCTCGAGGAGCTGGCCGCCTAGCGATGCCCTACACCGACCTGCTGCGCGTCACCGTCCTGCTCACCGGCGCCGAGGCGACGGCCCTGGCGGCGATCACGGCGGTCGACGGTGAACCGCGACGCCGACACGAGGACGCTCACGGTGGCCGCCGCCTGGTGGCTGATCGCACTGATCGTCGGCTTCTACCTGGGACGCCCGAGCCGCGCGGCGGACAGCCTGCGCGACACCCTCGCGCAGGCGCGCACGGCGACCTCGCTGCCGCCCGAGTCGCCCGCCCGGATCGCCGCCGGCCGCCTCTGGCCGGTCGCGCGTCACGGCGATCGCCGCGGGCGCCCTCGGCGTCTTCTTCCCCGGCGTCGCCGCGATCGCCGCCGGCTACGCCCTGCTCGTCTCGTTGGCCTGGCACTCGCGCGAGGCCGCGGTGCTGGCGATCGAGCAGCGCGACGGGGTCAAGTTCTACGTCGTCCCCAACTCGGCCCTGCGCCCGATCCAGCTGGTCCGCACCCCCGGCCTGCGCAGCAGCCGCCGCGCCCACGCCTGAGTGGGCGTCGCCGCGGCGAACAGGATCCGCCGCGCCTACCGCTTGGTCAACCGCTTCTTGAACTCCGCCCAGCCAAGCGTGTTCGCGACGTCATCTGGAGTGAGCCAGGCCCGCCGCGCGGTGGCCACCGCGTAGTCCATGTTGCTCAGCGTGTCGACCCCGTGCGCGTCGGTGTTGAGCACGATCGTCACCCCGGCTTCGCTCGCCAGCCGCGCGTGCTGCTCGGAGAGGTCGCGGCGGTTGGGGTTGCCGTTGATCTCGAGCATCGTGCCGTTGGCCGCCGCCGCCTCGGCCACGGCCTCGACGTCGATCCCGTAGGGCTCGCGGCGGCCGATCAGGCGGCCGGTGAGGTGGCCGATGCAATCGACGTAGGGATTCTCGATCGCCGCCAGCACCCGCGCCGTCATCTCCTCTCGGAGATCGCAAAGGAGGTGTGGACGCTGGCGATGACCCAGTCGAGGCGGCCAGCACGTCCTCTGGGTAGTCGAGCGAGCCGTCGAGGCCGATGTTGACCTCCGAGCCGGCGAGCAGGCGGAAGCCGCGTTTGCCCCTGTTCCAGTCGGCGACCTCGTCGATCCGCTCCCAGAGCCGCTCCTCGCTGACGTGGTCGCCGAAGCCGTGGCTGGCGGAGTGATCGGTGATCGCCATGTAGGCGTAGCCGCGCTCGCGACCCGCTTCGGCCATCTCCTCCAGCGTGTTGCGCCCGTCCGAGAGGGTGGTGTGGGAGTGCAGGTCGCCGCTGACGTCGTCGAGCGTGACCAGCTGCGGCAGCTTGCCCTCGCGCGCCGCCTTCAGCTCGCCGCGGCCCTCGCGCAGCTCGGGCTCGATGTATTCGTAGCCGAGGCGCTCGTAGACGGCCTCCTCGCCGGCGCAGAGCTCGACCTCGCCGCTCTCGACCTCGGTGATCCCGTGCTCGGAGACCGAGAGGCCGCGGGCGACCGCGTCCTCGCGCAGCGCCACGTTGTGCGCCGCCGAGCCGGTGAAGTGCTGAAGCAGGTTGCCGAAGGCCTCGGGGGCGACGATCCGCAGGTCGACCGAGATCCCGTTCTGGGTCTGCGCGCGCACGCCGTTCGGGCCCGGTTTGCCGGCCGCCGCGATCAGCGGGCTGGTGACGAGGTACTCGGCCAGCGCCTGCGGCTCCTCGGCGGTGGCGATCAGGTCGATGTCCTTGCAGGTCTCGGCCCAGCGCCGCACCGAGCCCGCCACCTCGACCCGGTCGGCGGCCGGGTGTTCGCGCAGCATCCGCGCCAGCTCCTCGGCGATCGGGCGGGCCATCGAGAGCAGCACCCGGCCGCTCCCCTCGCCCGGCTCGCCGAGGCGCTCGAGCCCGGCCAGGATGTTCTCCTCGGCCTTCGGGCCCGAGGCCCTTCATCGCCCGGATCCGCTCGCCCTTCGCCGCCGCGCGCAGGTCGTCGAGGGTGGCGACGCCGAGCTCGTCGAAGAGCCGCCGCGCGGTCTTGGCGCCGACCCCCGGCACCCGCGTGACCTCGATCAGGGTCGGCGGGAACTTCGCCTTCAGCTTCACCGCCGCCGGGATCTCGCCGCTTGCCAGCAGCGCGTCGATCTTTTCCGCCAGGGTCTTGCCGACGCCGGGGATCTCGGTCGCCCGGCCCGCCGCGGCCAGCTCGGCGACCGAGACCGGGCTTTCGCGGATCGCCTTGGCCGCGGTGCCGTAGGCGAGCACGCGGTATTTGACCGCGCCGTCGAGCTCGTAGAGCACCCCGAGCTCTTCCAGCGCGGCGGCTATCTCGGCGTTGGTCACGGGTTGGACGCTAGCGAGCCCGCTCTCTTTAGCTCGCGCTCAGCCGCGTCAATAGCATCGCCCTTGCAGATGCCCGCGAGCAAACCCGAGCGGGGGCCGGCCTGGCTCGTCCTCCCCACCTACGAAGAGGCGTCGAACATCGAGCGACTGGTCGCCGAGGCGCGCGACAAGCTCCCCGCCGATGCGCAGGTCCTGGTCGTCGACGACAACTCCGCCGACGGGACCGGCCGGATCGCCGCCGATCTCGCCGAACGGGAGCCCGCGATCCACTTCCTGCACCGCGAGCGCAAGGAAGGCCTCGGCCCCGCCTACATCGCCGGCTTCCGCCACGCGCTGGCCGGCGGAGCGGGCCTGGTGATCGAGATGGACGCCGACTTCTCGCACGAGCCTGCCTACCTGCCGCGCCTGCTCGAGGCTGCCAAGCGTGCCGACGTCGTGATCGGCTCGCGCTACGTGCCGGGCGGCGGGGTGAGCGACTGGGGCGCGCTGCGGCGGGCGATCAGCAAGGGGGGCAGCACCTACGCCCGGCTCGCCCTCGGGCTCCACGTACGAGACCTGACCGGCGGCTTCAAGTGCTTCCGCCGCGAGGTGCTGGAGGCGGTCGACCTCGGCGCGATCCGCTCGCGCGGCTACGCCTTCCAGGTCGAGGTGACCTACCGGGCGATCCAGCTCGGCTTCGAGGTGGTCGAGGTGCCGATCGTCTTCCGCGACCGCCAGGCCGGCGCGTCGAAGATGAGCCGCTCGATCGTGCTCGAGGCGATCTGGCGGGTGCCTCTTCTACGCTATGGACGATGAGGAGAAGCGGCCCGGGAGGGCTTGCAGGGCAGTGGGTCAGTTTGAAATGACCGCCAAACGGCTCTGATTTCGCGCTAGCTTCGCTTGACCAAAGACGAAATGGCGCCCGCGACGGTGGAACGTCCGGGCGCCTGGCACGAGGAGGCGAAGCTCCCCATGCAGGCAAAGCGTATTCGGCACGATCCGAGAGACCCCGAACGCACCGAGCGGGCGGTCCTGGCCCTTGCGCTGGCCACCCACCCGCATCACCGCACGATGCCCGAAATGAGCAGGGAGATCGGCAACAAGGAAGCAGTCGAGCGAGCCGTGAGGAAGCTCAGCGATTACGGCTTGGTCCGGCTTCACGGCCAGACGATCCTCGTGACCGACGCCGCCTACCACGCGCACCGATTGGACGCCTGGTGAGCGCCGCAGACCAGTTCGCTGCCAACCTCCGCCGCTACCGCAAGCTGGCCGATATGTCGCAGGATGAAGTGGCCTACCGCGCTTCGGTCCACAGGACCGAGATCAGCCAGCTTGAGCGCGGTCTGAGGCACGCCCGCGTGGACACAGTCGCCAAGCTCGCCGCAGCTCTTGAAATCCATCCCGGCGAGCTATTCGAGGGCATCGTGTGGGAGCCGGGCGACCTTCGCCGTGGCCAGTTCAAGCCCGACGACACCGCTACGCTCTGAGCATGGCTAAGCAGTCCAAGAAGCCTGCCGACTTGAACCGCCTTGCGGCCGCCATCGTGGGTGAGGCAACCGACAATGAAATAGACAGCGATTCGGGGCGCGGCGCGGCTGGGGGTAAAGCCCGAGCAGCCGCGCTCAGTTCTGAGAAGCGGACTGAGATTGCAAGGAAAGCTGCGCAGACTCGCTGGAAGGATCGACACTAGAACCAGCCTCCTCAGCTGGGTTTCCGACTTCAGCGACGGTGTCGTCGCTTGGCGGGGTTTCAGGCGCTCCTTTCGGAGATGAATCGTTGGCCGGGGGAGCGCTGGCACTGTGGACCCCGATGAGCGCATCTTCCACGGCTAGTGCGACCGCTTTCGCCTCTTCCTCGTCAAGACAGTGAGTGGCCCACTCCGCGCACATGGCTTGCCACAGGGTCTCGCCCGACAAGAAGAGGCGGCTCGCCGCATGAGTTAGCCACTGATGGTGGTCAGGAAGTGCCATCGCCTTATTGCAGGCATCCGCCACCTCAGCAAACTCGCGACCCGTTCGGCTTGAAAGGCTGCCCCAGTTTTTGTCTTTGAGGGCCTCAAAGACCACACGCTCGGGAGCATCTTCTCCAGGCAGGTTGCGGCAGCCGCCTACGGCTCCCTCGTCGCCGTCCAGAAAGACGCACGACGGTCGCGGAAAGCGCTTGCCTAGAACCATCTGACCGAGCGATTTCCCGACCGATGACGCTCCGAAGGGAATCACCTCACATCGGGAAACGAGATCCGCATTGGCGGAAATCAAGATCTCGGTGAGCATCGCCGCCGCCATCCCGTCCTCGACGTAGAGGTCGCACTCCGAGTGCTGCACGTCATCCATCTTCGTCATGGCGAACTCAGGACTTACGCCGTAGATGATCTCTCGCTCTCCGGAGGACGTCTGGACAATGCAGGCTCGCGCCTCAAAGGGCAGCTCCTCCAACACGTAAGGAGAATGCGTCGTGATGACGATCTGCAACTCCTGCTCGCGAGCACGAGCTGCCAGGTCGCGGATCAGCCGACGCTGAGCACGGGGGTGAAGCGAACTCTCGATCTCATCGATCAGGACGAGGCTGTGCTTCGGAAGTTCCGTTTGGAGCAACTCGGCGATGGTGGTCTCGCCAGCCCCCTGGTGAAAGCCAGAATATGAAGCCCCATGGTGGCTGACGACAGGAATCTCCCGTTTGGAGTCGCCGGAGGTCAGCGCCATCTTCGCTAGTTCGTAGGGACGGCCCATGA
This sequence comes from uncultured Solirubrobacterales bacterium, assembly GCA_963774405.1. Classification (GTDB taxonomy): domain Bacteria; phylum Actinomycetota; class Thermoleophilia; order Solirubrobacterales; family 70-9; genus VRUE01. The sequence goes on from CAVZEV010000005.1 coordinate 210,854, forward strand.
TGCCGCTAAAACGAGCGAGCCGGCCTTTCTCGAAAGGGCTTACCTCGGTCTCAAGATAGGCGGGATTCGCCAAGGTCTTGTAGCCCAAGCGACCGGAGACCGGCTGGACGCGACTCAGGTCGATGTACTCGACGTTCCGCTCCCGGCGTTGCGGGTTTCCCCTCCAACGGTTAGTCGGCTTCCGGATCGTCGCTGCCCGAGTTTCTGTTCCCTCGCGAACCGAGTATTGGATCTTCGCGTCTGTGACTTGATCCCAAGGAGTGTCCGGGAAGAAGTCAGAGGCGAAACGATCAGCGCTCTTTTCAGGCGCCCGATAGACCGACGCCGCGCTCTGCAGAACGGTGCTCTTACCTACGCCGTTCTCGCCGACTACCGCCATGATCGGAAATCGAAGCTCAAAGCGCTGGCCAGTCCAGCCACGGATGCCGTCAATCTCAATCCACTCCAACCGCTTCGGCCATCCGGTGTTCGTCTGCCACTTTGAATTCAGGCGCCGTATCTCGTCACTGCTAGGCATGTCGTCCTCTCCAGAGTCTCTGCTGCCGGGCTACCCCGGCAGTGGCGGCGCTTCGCTGCCGCCTTGAGAGGACAATAGCAACAGTATCTCCCGTCTTATTTCGGTCTGACCCCGGCAGGTAACGTCCGAGAGCGCCGCTAATCTTCTTCTATGCTTGCACTTGGTCAGTTTGGAATCCAATGAATCGCCTTTCAACCGAGAAGCGCGCCCAGATCATCGGCTGCCTTGTGGAGAGCAACTCGATCCGAGCCACGGTCCGAATGACCGGAGCGGCCAAGAACACGATCACCAAACTGCTGGTCGATCTCGGGGAAGCCTGCGCCGAGTACCAGGACGGTGTGCTGGTCGACCTCCCCTGCAAAGTCGTTGAGGCCGATGAGATTTGGGCCTTCTGCTACTCGAAGCAGAAGAACGTCCCGGAGGAATTCAAGGGCACGTATGGCTACGGCGACGTTTGGACCTTCACGGCGATCTGCGCCGACACGAAGCTGGTTCCTTCATGGCTGGTCGGGGAGCGGACCTCCGACGATGCCGAAGTCTTCCTGACCGACCTGGCGAGCCGGATGGCCGACCGCATCCAGCTATCGACGGACGGGCACCGGATGTACGAAGGGACCGTAGGGCCTTCCTTCCGCCATCAGGTCGATTGGGCGCAGATCCACAAGGTCTATGCCTCGGGCGGGGAGCCGGGCAAATACAGCCCGGCCGTCTGCACCGGGACGAAGCGCCTAACCAGGAAGGGCGACCCCGACCCGGATCGGATCTCAACGAGCTACGTCGAGCGCCAGAACCTGACGATGCGAATGGGGATGCGGCGCTTCACTCGTCTGACCAACGGATTCAGCCGCAAGGTGGAGAACCTCTCCCACGCGGTCTCCCTGCACTTCATGCACTACAACTTCGCCCGCCCGCACTCGGCGCTGAAGGAGCGCTACCCGCGCACCCCGGCGATGGCTGCCGGAGTGACCGATCACGTTTGGTCGCTGGAGGAGATCGCGGCGCTTCTGGACTGACGCACCCGAAGAATCTTCTTGTTTTGCGGGGGAGAAATGGGAACCCTGCCGGTATGCCGCCTAGAATGGACCGCGATGGTGGAGAAGCCACTAAGAGGCACCGATCAGCGGGTTCGAAGTTGTGAACCTGATTGTGCAGGTTCTGTCCCTAGTGATCACGGCGACCCGCAAGGGCCGCTAGTGATCTAAAGGACGGCTACTGGCGCGTTGCGCGGCTTGCGCGACGGTAGGCCTTCAAGAAAGCCGGGGACCGCAGGAAGTTCTGCGGACGGTCATGAGGGAACGGAAGTAGCGATAGTTTCAGGGCTGGGGAGCTTCCCATTGAAGTTTCAAGCAACCTGGCTCAAGGTCTCAATAAGGAGGCCGACCACCATTGGGCAGATTCTAGGCGCCATTTCGTTCCCGATTGGCTCATTCCTTGTTCTAGCAGCTTGGTATCGCCTTCTTTGGCTGAAAAGCGAGCGCTATTGCCAAAAACAAGGAATTTGGCTATTGTCCCGGCCAGACGTATCGGCGACTTGACGCCGATTTAGTGGTTTCACGGAAGCGGCGCCATTAATGGGGGCGCCGTTTCTCGTTCTAGGGCGCTTATCGCTGTTTTTGTCTAGGCGCGAGGCTTTCTTGAAGAAGATCGGGCGCTACTGGCTAGACCGCCATGACTCGTCAGGAATTGCCGAGTCGCCTGGCTCAAACTGACCCACTGCCGCTTGCAGACCTCGCTATACTTTTTGAAGTATTGAGCGCCGAACCTCGATTCCCAGGAGAGCGATCCCAGTGACAGGCAAACTCAGCGACGTGACAGACGCCAACTTCAAGTCGGAGGTCCTCGAGGCCGACGGGCCGGTCCTCGTCGACTTCTGGGCCCCCTGGTGCGGCCCCTGCCGCGTCGTCCACCCGGTGCTCGAGGAGATCGACGCCGAGCGCGACGACCTCGACATCGTCAGCATCAACGTCGATGAGAACCAGCAGACCGCGGCCCAGTACGAAGTGCTCTCGATCCCGACCATGATCCTCTTCAAGGACGGGGCGATCGCCAAGAAGGTGATCGGAGCGATGCCCAAGCGTCGCCTCGAGGCCGAGCTCGAGCCAGCTCTCGCCTAGCGGCCGGTAGAGCCGTGCCGTTCGTCGAGGTCAACTGGTTCGAGGGGCGCTCGGATGAGCAGAAGGCGGAGATCGCCCGGCGCATCGAAGCGGCCCTGGTCGACGTCGCCGGCGTCGCCCCCGATCACTGCTGGGTCAAGTTCTCGGACTCGAAGAAGACCGACTTCATCATCGGCGAGAAAGCCGACGATTAGCTCGTCTGCTGCAGGAGTCACGGGAGCACTCTCCCGGAGACCGTTGCGCAGCAGATCGTAGGCCTGGGTTCAAGCGTGGTCCCTGAGCCTCCGGGAGAGTGCTCCCGTGACTCCTCCGACAGGCGTGCTGGGACGGCTTAGCTCATGGAAGCGAAGTTCGATGCGTAAGGGCGCCCTTACGTTTGGGGGCGGGAGTCAAAGCTGGGTGACTATTGCGGCGAAGCCGGCGATGTAGGCGGCTGAGAGAGCGATGACGCCGTGGAGCATCGTGCGGTTGATCGCTTCGAAGCCGCTTTTCATCTCGGCTCGAAGCTCTCCCATCTCGCCGCGCAACTCACTGATGTCGCCTTCGACCTTGTCGAAGCGCCTGTCGACCCCGTCGAAACGACGGTCGACGTCGGAGCGGAAATCGTCAAGTCGCGCGTCTGTCCAGCTCTCCCTCATCACGTGCATGATTGCACCGTAAACATCTCGGCCGCGCGTGTGGCGCGCTCAATGTCAAATCTTCGTGACGCGAATGTTGAGGTCGCGGCCGTCGACTCGGACGGCGAGCGCCTCGGCGGCGTCGTAGGCAACGGCGGTGGCTAGGACCTCGGCGGCGATGTAAGGCTCATGGGCCTGGGCGGCGGCGATCAGCTCGTCGTCGCCTCCCAGAGTCAGCTCGATGCGGTCGGAGATGTCCAGGCCCGCCGCTTTGCGGGCGTTTTGGACCGCGTGGACGATCTCGCGGGCTAGGCCCTCGCGGCGCAGCTCGTCGTCGAGCTCGAGCTGCAGGGCGACGGCGTGGCCCGCCTCCGCCTCGACCTCGTAGCCCTCCAGTGGCTGCAGGGCGAGGGTGACCTCGTCGGGGCCGATCGTGTGGTCGTCGCCGTCGATGCTGATCCCGACCTCGCCGCCCTCGGCCATCACCTTGGCGACGTGAACAGGGTCGAGCGCCTCGACCGCGGCGGCGACCTGGGGCATGCGCTTGCCGAAGCGCGGGCCGAGCGAGCGGTAGTTGGGCTTGACCGCGTAGCTGACCAGGTCGGCCTCTTCGGAGACGAAGTCGAGCTCCTTGACGTTGAGCTCGGCGGTGACCAGGTCGGCGCGGGACTCGATCGCGGCGCGCTCGGCGTCGTTGGCGACGATCACGGCGCGACGCAGCGGCTGGCGCACCTTGGCCTTGGCCTGAGCGCGGGCGGCGCGGCCGAGCTCGACCGTGAGGCGGACGGCGTCCATCGCCGCCTCCAAGTCGGGGTCGGCAAGCGCGGCGTCGGGCTCCGGAAAGTCGCGCAGGTGGACGGAATCGGGGCTCTCGCCGAGCGCTTCGGCCTCGCCGCCGGCGAGGTTGAGGTGGATCTCCTCGGCGAGGAAGGGCGTGAACGGCGCCAGCAGTGCCGCCACCTCGAGCAGGCAGTGACGCAGGGTCGCGAAGGCCGCCCGGTCGCCCTCCCAGAAGCGTCGGCGCGAGAGCCGCACGTACCAGTTGGAGAGCTCCTCGACGTACTCGGCGATCGCCCGCCCCGCCGCGGTGCAGTCGAACTCATCCATGTTGCGGCGAACGGTCTCGATCGTCGACTGCAGCTTGGAGAGCGCCCAGCGGTCGAGGTCGTTGCTGGGCTCGGGCGCACCTTCGAAGTCGGCCGGTCCGAGGTTCTCGGCGTTGGCGTAGAGGACCCAGAAGGAGTAGGTGTTCCAGAGGGTGAGGAGGAATTGGCGGACGGATTCGCCGACGGTGTCGACTGAGAAGCGGTAGCCGGACCAAGGCTGCTGGGCGGTGAGGTAATACCAGCGGAAGGCGTCGGCGCCGTGGGCGGAGATCACGTCCCAGGGCTCGACCACGTTGCCCCTGCTCTTCGACATCTTCTGGCCCTCGGGGTCGAGGATCAGGCCGAGGCAGACGCAGTTGCGGTAGCTCGACTGATCGAAGAGCAGGGTCGACTCGGCGAGCAGCGTGTAGAACCAGCCGCGGGTCTGGTCGATCGCCTCGCAGATGAAGTCGGCCGGGAAGCGTTCGGCGAACAGCTCCTCGTTCTCGAACGGGTAGTGCAGCTGGGCGAAGGGCATCGCGCCGCTGTCGTACCAGGTGTCGATCACCGACTTGACCCGGTGCATCTCGCCGCCGCAGCTCTCGCAGTCGAGCACGACCTCATCGATGTAGGGGCGGTGCAGGTCCTCGGGCACCTCTCCCCTCGCCCGCTCGCGCAGCTCGGCGACCGAGCCGGCGCAGTAGAGCTCGGTGCAATCGCCCTTGGTGCAGTGCCAGATCGGCAGCGGCGTGCCCCAGTAGCGGTCGCGCGAGAGCGCCCAGTCGACGTTGTTCTCCAGCCACTTGCCGAAACGGCCGTCCTTGATGTGCTCGGGGTGCCAGCCGATCGTCTCGTTGTTGGCGAGCAGCTCCTCGCGCGCCTGCGAGGTGGCGACGTACCAGCTCGACTTGGCGTAGTAGAGCAGCGGCGTGCCGCAGCGCCAGCAGTGCGGGTAGGAGTGCTCGTAGACCTGCTCACGGAAGAGCAGGTCGCGTGCCTCGAGGTCGGCGATCAGCGCTTTGGTCACCTCGGGGTCCTTGACGAACTGGCCCTCGAAGCCGCTGACGCGGCGGTCGAAGCGCCCTTCGAGGTTGACCGGGTTGAAGAGCGTGCCGGCGTTGGTCGGGTCGAAGATGCCGTTGGCGGCGGCGACCGCGTAGTCGTCTTCGCCGAAGGCCGGGGCGATGTGCACCAGGCCGGTGCCGTCCTCGGTGGTGACGAAATCCCCGGCGACGACGCGGAAGGCGTTGGCGGGCTCCTCCTCGAGCTCGAAGACCGGGCCCTTGTACCGGCGGTCGACCAGGGCCGAGCCCGGCAGCCGCTCGAGCACCTCGACCCCCTCGCCCAGCACCCGCTCGAGCAGCGGCTCGGCGAGGACCAGCGTCTCCTCGCCGCAGCGGGCCTTGACGTAGGTGACCTCGGGCGCGACCGCGACGGCGACGTTGCCCGGCAGCGTCCAGGGGGTGGTCGTCCAGACCAGCAGCGACTCCCCCGCCTCGCCGCCGTCCTCGGCGAGCAGCGGGAAGCGCACGTATATGGAGGGGTCCTCGACGTCCTGGTAGCCGAGCGCCACCTCGTGCGAGGAGAGCGCGGTGCCGCAGCGCGGGCAGTAGGGCACGACCTTGTGGCCCTCATAGAGGCGGTCTTTGTCCCAGAGCTGCTTCAGCGACCACCAGACCGACTCGATGTAGTCGTCCTCGAGGGTGACGTAGGGGTCGTCGAGGTCGATCCAGAAGCCGATCCGCTCGGTCAGCTTGTTCCACTCCTCGACGTACTCGAAGACCGAGGCGCGGCAGCGGGCGTTGAACTTGTCGATGCCGTACTCCTCGATCTCCTGCTTGGAGGAGATGCCGAGCTGCCTTTCGACCTCGATCTCGACCGGCAGCCCGTGGCAGTCCCAGCCCGCCTTGCGCGGCACCCGGTAGCCGCACATCGAGCGATAGCGCGGGTAGACGTCCTTGAAGACGCGGGCGAGGACGTGGTGGGAGCCGGGCCGGCCGTTGGCGGTCGGCGGGCCCTCGTAGAAGTTCCACAGCTTGGCGCCCTCGCGCTGCTCGAGCGAGCGCTTGAAGACCTCGCGCTCGCGCCAGCGCTCCAGCACCTTCTGCTCGAGCTCGGGGAAGGACTGCTTGGTGTCGACGGGGCGGAAGCCGGGCATCGACGGGTGATTCTAGGAGCGCCAGTCCGAACGACCGGCTCCGACTCGTCTAGGCTCTCCAGCCGCATGCCCACCTACGACTTGAACGGCAAGGTCGCGCTGGTGACCGGCGCCGCCCGCGGCATCGGCTTCGAGACAGCGCGCCAGCTGCACCTGCGCGGCGCCTCGGTCGCGGTCGTCGACCTCGACGCCGAGGAGGCGAGCGAGGCGGCGGAGCGGATCGGCCCGCGGGCGATCGGGATCGCCGGGAACGTCACCGATGCCGGTGCGATGCGCGCCGCCGTTGCCGAGACGGTCGAGCGCTTCGGCGGCCTCGACGTGGCGATGGCCAACGCCGGCATCGCGCCGCCGACCCAGACGACGACGCGGACGATGCCGCCCGAGGAGTGGGAGCGGGTGATCGACGTCAACCTGATGGGCGTCTGGAACACGGTGCAGGCGGCGCTGCCGCAGATCTCCGAGCGCAACGGCCAGATCGTGATCGTCGCCTCGGTGGCGGCCTTCGCCGGCGGCGCGATGATGAGCCCCTACGCGACCTCGAAGGCCGCGGTCGAGGCGCTGGGCCGCTCGCTGCGGGCCGAGCTGCTGCCCTTCGGCGCCAGCGCCACCGTCTGCTACTTCGGCTGGGTCGACACGCGCATGGTCCAGGAATCGCTCGACGAGCAGGAGGCCGGCAGCAGGATGCAAGAGACGCTGCCGAAGTTCCTGATGAAGCGGATCAAGCCTGAGGAAGCGGGCGCCGCGGTCGTGCGCGGGATCGAAGAGCGGGCGCCGCGAGTCTTCGCCCCCAAGTGGTGGCGCTACGTCTCCGCCCTGCGCGGCATCCTGATGCCGCTGATGGAGAAGCGCCTCCCCAAGGACCCGCGCGCGGTCGCGGCACTGCGCGACGCCGAGGCGCGCAGCCGCGGCTCGGCCACCGGCGCTTGAGACGTTAACTCCGTTAGGTGCGAATGGCGCACGTAACGGAGTGCGAGTGAGCTATCGACGGGTCAGGCGCTCGAGCAGGATCAGGACCGACTCGTACTCGGCGCCGGTGGCGCGACTGAGGCCGATCTCGCAGGTGCGGTTGTTGGAGAGGTGCGCGTCGAAGCGGCGGCCGGCCAGCTCTTCGGCCTGGGGCCGGGTCGCCGACTCGGTCAGCTCCGGGTGGGAGATGCCGCGGTCGCCGGCAAAGCCGCAACAGGTCGACGACGGGGCGACGTAGACCTCCTCGGCGAGGGCCCCGGCGAGCGAGCGCAGTCGCGGCGCCAGGCCCATGTGGCGGGTGGCGCAGGTCGGGTGCACCGTGGCCGAGCCGACCTTCTCGCCAATCTCGAGCTTCGGCAGCAGCCGGTCGTGAGCCCACGCCACCGAGTCGAGGATCTCCAGCTTGCCCAGCCGCTCGGCGTTCTCCTCGGAGAGCACGCCCTCGCCAGGGTCGGCAATCGACTGCGTGCACGATGCCGCGTCGATCACAATCGGCAGCGTCCCTCCCTCACTCCACCTCCAGAGCTTGGCGACCATCTCGTTCGCCTTGTGCTCATGCGCGGCCCCAAACCCCTTCGAGCCAAACGGCAGTCCACAGCAGCTCCCCGCAACGTCGTCGGGAATCCGCACCGGCAACCCGGCGCGCTCCGATACCTCCACCAGCGCCTCGATCACCGACAGCGGGGGTCGATGGGCCGAAACCGTGTCGATATGTCCAGGTTTCGGCCCGTCGGCCCTGGGAGTCGGGGCGAAGATGCGGTTGGTGCAGCTCGGGACGTAGATGGCGGCGGCGGCGCTGCGGGGGGCACCACCCGCTTCCCACCGTGCGGCCCCCGGCAGTCCCCGCCCGCGCTTGGTCCGGCGCGCCAACGGCCCCCCCAGTCGAAGTCCCAATCGCGAAGCCGCTTCGACCGTCTTCCACCGTTTCGCCGCCGCCAGCGCCGCCTTTTCGGCCCGCTCGCCGTGGCCCTCTTTGCGCAATTCCTTGACCATCGCCCCGGTATCGATCCCGACCGGGCAGGCGAGCTGGCAAGACCCGTCAGCAGCGCAGGTCTCGAGCGAGTCGTACTCGTACTCCTCGAGCAGCGCCTTGCGCAGGGCCGAGCCCGCGGGCTGGCGGGCGATCTCGCGGCGCAGGACGATGCGCTGGCGCGGCGTCGTGGTCAGGTTGCGGCTCGGGCAGACCGGCTCGCAGAAGCCGCACTCGACGCAGGTGTTGGCCGAGTCCTCGATCGCCGGCGTCGTCTTCAGGTTGCGCAGGTGGACGTCGGGGTCGCGGTTGAGGACGACGCCGGGGTTGAGCACGTTGTCGGGATCGGCGAGCTGCTTGACCCGCCACATCAGCTCGGTCGCGCGCTCACCCCACTCGCGCTCCACATAAGGGGCCATGTTGATCCCGGTGCCGTGCTCGGCCTTGAGCGAGCCGTCGTACTTGCCGACGATCAGCTCGACCAGCTTCGCCATGAAGGCCTCGTAGCGCTCGATGTCCTCCGGCTTGGCGAAGTCCGGGGTGAGCATGAAGTGCAGGTTGCCGGCCGAGGCGTGACCGGCGACGCCGGGCAGGAAGCCGTGCTCGCCGAGCAGGGCCTGCAGGTCGCGGGCACCCTCGGCGATCCGCTCGGGCGGCACGCAGACGTCCTCGACGATCAGCGCCGTGCCGGGGATGCGGACGCGGCCGATCAGCCCGTGCAGGCCCTCGCGCACGCGCCAGGCCAGCTCGATCTCCTCCGCGTCGCGGCTGAAGGCGAAGGGCTGGATCGTCTCGTGGCCGGCGAGGATCTCCTCTGCCCTCGCCACCTGCGCCGCGAGCTCGTCCTCGTCGACGCCGCCGTACTCGACCAGCAGCACCGCCGACTCCGGCGGCAGCTCCTTCCACTCCTCCGGCGCGCCGACCATGTTCCAGGCGGCGGTGATCAGGGCCGGCGCGACCATCAGCTCGACCGCGGTGGCGCCGCTGTCGACCAGCGCGCGCACGGCGCCGATCGCCTCCTCGATGCCGGGGAAGTGGACCCAGGCGGCGGTCGTGCGGGCGGGCAGCGGCACGGTCTCGAAGACCGCCTCGGCGACGAAGGCGAGCGTGCCCTCGGAGCCGACGACGAGGCGGCGGAAGATCTCCAGCGGCTGCTCGGCGTCGAGGAAGGCGCAGAGCCGGTAGCCGGTGGTGTTCTTGATCGCGAACTTGTTGCGGATGCGCTCGCTCAGCTCGGCATCGGCGCGGATCTCCTCGCGAATCGCTTCCAGGCCCTGCGCCAGCTCGGGCTCCTCGGCGGCGAAGCGCTCGGCCGCGTCGGGTGCGGCGGTGTCGATCGTCGTGCCGGAGGGGAGCACCAGGGTCATCGAGCTGACGGTCGAGTAGGAGTCCCTGGTCACGCCGCAGCGCATGCCGCCGGAGTTGTTGGCGATCACGCCGCCTACGCAGGCGATGTCGGTGCTGGCCGGGTCGGGGCCGAGCTTGCGCCCGTGCGGCGCCAGCACGCGGTTGGCGTGGCCGAGCACGGTGCCGGGCTTGACCCGGGCGCGGGCGCCGTCGTCCTCGACCGCAACGCCGCTGAAGTGGCGGCGCACGTCGACCAGGATGCCCTCGCTCTGGCCCTGGCCGTTGAGGCTGGTGCCACCGGCGCGGAAGGTGACCGGGATGCCGCTGCGCCTGCCGAAGGCGAGCGTCTTGGCGACGTCCGCGGCGTCGCGCGCCATGACCACGACCTGGGGCAGCAGCCGGTAGGGGCTGGCATCGGAGGCGTAGCGGACCAGGTCGGAGGCGCGAGCGAGCACGCGGTCGGCGCCGAGCAACTGCTCGAGTTCGCCGCGCAGCGGCTGCGGAGTGCCGGCGGCGAGGCTCTCGGGAGCGCGATCGGGTGCCGGTGGGCTCTCCAGCAGCGCCATCGTCAGCTCCTAGAAGAGGGACATCCCCGGGGCGACCGGGACTTCGACCAGCTCCGGACGGGAGGAGGCGATCGCCTTCTGCAGCGCGCCGCGAACCTCGTCGCGATCCTTCGCCCGGGTCGCGTTGACGCCGTAGCCCTCGGCCACCGCGGCGACGTCGAGCTTGGGCAGGTCGAGGCCGGGAGCGCCGGCGACCTGCTCGACCTCGGCGAACCACTTGAGGATCGCGTACTCCTCGTTGCGCACGACCAGGAATGTCACCGGGGCCTTGTAGGCGACGGCGCTCCAGAAGGCGCTGACCGCGTACTGGACCGAGCCCTCGCCGATCACGCAGACGACCGGGCGGTCGGGCTGGGCGAGCTGCACGCCGACCGCGGCGGCAAGGCCGAAGCCGAGCCCCCCGCCGGCTGCGAAGTAGTAGCTGCCGGGCCGCGAGAGGCGCAGTTGGTTGCGCAGGGCCAGGGTGCTGGAGGGGGACTCGAGCACGACGATGCCGTCCTCGGGGAAGACCTCGCCGAGCGCGGTGTGCACGGTGGAGGAGTTGAGCGGGTCGCTGGGCGGGATTTCCTGCGGGCCGGGATTTGGCTCCGGCGCCGGGCGGGAGGACTCGGGCAGGTCCTCGAGCAGCGCGGCCAGCGTCAGCTTGACGTCGGCGACCAGGGCGTCGCCCATCGGCGCCCGGGCCGCCTCGTCGGGATCGCTGGTGATCGCGACCAGCTTGGCGCCCTCGGGCAGCAGCGGTCCCGGGATGTAGGGGTAGTAGGGGAAGACCGAGCTGCCGAGGACGAGGATCAGGTCGTGGCCCTCGAGCGTCTGGCCGACCGGGCCGATCGCCGGCGGCAGCACGCCGCGGTAGTTCGGGTGGTTCTCGGGGAAGCCGAGCCGCCCGCCGCCGGTCGCGGGGGTCGCCCAGACCGGCAGGCGCTGGCGCTCGGCGAGGGCGACCGCGAGGTCCCAGGCGCCGGAGGCGTCGATGTCGGGGCCGGCGACCATCACCGGGTTGGTGGCGGCGTCGAGCCGGTCGGCGAGGACGCGGACGGCGGCGGGGTCGGCGGCGGCGCGGCCGTCGACCTTGCGGGCGATCGCCTCGCGCGCGTCGGCCTCGTCGACCTCGGCGTACCAGTCGTCCATCGGCAGCGAGACGAAGGTCGGGCCCTTGGGCGGCAGGCCGGCGAGGTGTGCGCCGTGGGCGAGGGCGAGCGGCACGTCCTCGGCCCGCGCCGGCTCGAAGGCCCACTTGACCAGCGGGTGGGGCATGCGGATCGCGTCGCGGTTGGTCAGGTTGGCCTGCAGGGTGATCTGCGCCCGCGCCTGCTGGCCGGCGGTGATCAGCAGCGGCGAGTGGTTGGCCTGGGCGTTGAAGATCGCCCCCATCGCGTTGCCGACGCCCGGCGCGGTGTGCAGGTTGGCCATCGTCGTGCGGCCGGAGGCCTGGGCGTAGCCGTCGGCCATGCCGACCACCACCGCCTCCTGCAGGCCGAGCACGTAGCGGAAGTCCGAGGGGAAGTCGGCGAGCATCGGCAGCTCGGTCGAGCCGGGGTTGCCGAACATCGTCGTCATCCCCAGCTCGCGGAAGAGGTCGAAGCTTGCCTCGCGGACCGTTGCCATACCGATCGAAACCCTACCGCTGCCTTGCCGTTCTCAAGCGAACGGCAGATGGGGCCGATGAGAGGGGGCATGGCAACCGTGGCGGAAAAGTCGGGGCGGATCCTGCTGGCGCTGGCGGCGCTGCTGGCACTGGGACTGCTGATCGCGAGCTCGGCCAGCGCCGGGCCGTCGGCGACCCGAGTGGTCCGCGCGCCCGGTGAAATCGTGCCGATCCCGGCCTCGATCCCGCACGAAGAAGGGGACATGGTCGACAAGCGCATCATCGGCGACCTGCGCTGGATCGCCGCCCGCTACCCGATCTACATCACCGACGGCTACTCCGGCCCGCTGCCAAACGGCGAACACGTCGGCTGCCACCAGTGCCACGTCAAGGGCTCCGATCACTACAACGGCCTCGCCGTCGACGTGGTGCCGTTGAACGGGACCCCGGGCAAGTGCGACGCCACCTGGGCGCCGATCACCCGGCTTGCCGAGTGGGCCGAGCCCGTCCAGAACCAGCCGGTAGCGCCCTTCCGCTGGGTCGGCTACAACGGCGACGCCGGCCACGGCTGCGGCAACCACCTCCACATCTCCTGGCAGCACGCCCCGGCGCCGATGTACCAGCTGGCGGAATGGGTCGAAGTGTTCCCGGTCGGCCCCGCCGGAAGCCGGAAGCCGCGCAAGCCGCGGCCTAGCTCGCCGCCGCAGAAACTGCCGACCGGGCCTCCAGGGGGGTTCGGCACGATCCACTCCGGTGGCGTTGCGGCTCGGGGCGATTGAGCTTCTAAAGGACGAGAGCCGTCGGGGGTCCCTCCCCAGGAACTCCCGCGAAGCGGCCTGGGGAGGGGCACCCCGACGGCTCTTGACGCTTCATAAGATCTGCGGCCGATGCGGGCGCGGATTGGGATAGCTCTCTTGGCTCTGGTGGCCCTGGCGGGGTGCGGGAGCACCGATAGTTCTACGCCGGTTGCCTGCCTCGAAGGGGAAGGGCCCTATGTGAAGGCGCTGGATGCCGCGCCGGGTGAGGTCAGGCTGGGGGGCGGGACGCTGATCAGCGAATGTCTCGCCGAGAACCAGAAGGGCGGTGACCTGGCAACGGTCGGTACGGCGCTGGTTGGGGTGGCGACGAAGCTCAACGCGGAAGCACGGGCCGAACCGGGGGGCGAGGCCAACCTGCGGCTCGGCTACCTGCTCGGGGCGGCCGAACGCGGGGCCTCACAGACCGACGGCATCCATGTCGAGCTGGTCCGTCGGCTCACGGTCGCCGCCCGCTACAGCCCCGACAACCGGCCGCTGCCGGCGGCCTTCCTGCGTGCCTACCGCGAAGGCTTCGACGCGGGCGAAGCGCGCGGCTGAATACGCTCTCACCACAACGACTTCGATGGAGGCAAAGACCTTGACTGAGCAGCTCTGGGGTGGCGAGACCACCAAGGCCGTCGACAACTTTCCCGTTTCCGGCGAGCGGGTTCCCGTTCCCGTCGTCCGCTGGCTGGGGCGGCTGAAGGCAGCGGCGGCGCTGGTCAACGGCGAGCTCGGCGAGCTCGACTCGGCCCTCGCCGAACGGATCGCCACCGCGGGCGACTCGGTCGCCGCCGGCGAACACGACGACCAGTTCCCGGTTGACGTCTTCCAGACCGGCTCCGGCACCTCCTCCAACATGAACGCCAACGAGGTGCTCGCCAACCTCGCCGGCGACGGCGCCCACCCCAACGACCACGTCAACATGGGCCAGTCCTCCAACGACGTCTTCCCTTCCGCCGTCCACCTGGCGGCGCTGGGTGAGGTCACGCACGATCTGCTGCCGGCGATGGGCGGGCTGGAGAGCGCGCTGGAGGCCAAGGCGGAGCAGTTCGCCGACGTGGTCAAGGCTGGGCGCACCCACCTGATGGACGCGGTCCCGGTCACCCTCGGCCAGGAGTTCGGCGGCTACGCGGCGCAGGTGCGGCTCGGCATCCAGCGGGTCGAGGCGACGCTGCGCCGGGTCGGCCAGATCCCGCTCGGCGGCACCGCCACCGGCACCGGGCTCAACACCCACCCCGAGTTCGCCGCCAAGGTGCGCGAGCGGCTCGCTGCCGAAACCGGGCTCGACATCTCCGCGCCCCTCGACCGCTTCGAGGCGCAGGGCAACCGCGACGCCCTGGTCGAGCTCTCCGGCGCGCTCAAGGTCTACGCGATCTCGCTCAACAAGATCGCCAACGACCTGGCGCTGATGGGCTCCGGCCCCCGCGCCGGCCTCGCCGAGCTGCGCCTGCCCGAGCTGCAGAAGGGCTCCTCGATCATGCCCGGCAAGGTCAACCCGGTGATCCCCGAGGTAGTGATCCAGGTCGCCGCCCAGGTGGTCGGCAACGACGCCGCGATCACCCTCGCCGGCAGCCAAGGCCAGTTCGAGCTCAACGTGCGGGTACCGCTGATCGCCCGCAACCTGCTCGACTCGATCAAGCTGCTGGCGAGCGCCTCGCGCCTGCTCGATGAGAAGTGCGTCACGGGCCTCGAGGCCAACGAGGAGATGACCACCCGCCACGCTGAGGCGACCCTGGCCACGGCGACCGCGCTCAACCCCCACATCGGCTACGACCGCGCCGCCGACATCGTCAAGACGGCGGCCGAGTCCGGTCGCTCACTACGCGAGGTAGCCCTCGAGCAAGGTGTCGAGCCCTCAGTGCTCGAGGAGGCTCTGGACCACCGGCGCATGGCCAGGCCGCACGAGTAAGGGCCCGTGGCGCTTTATTCCCCCACGCAGGGGAACAAAGCGCCACACTCATCTACTGCAGGGTGACGAAGCGCTCCTCGGTCAGCTCTTGTACAGCGAAGGCCGGGCCCTCGCGGGTGTTGCCGGAGTCCTTGACGCCGCCGTAGGGCATTTGATCTGCGCGGAAGGTGGGCACTTCGTTGATCAGGACGCCGCCGAACTCGAGCGTGTTGGCGGCTTCGAGGCCACGGCCGACGTCGCGGGTGAAGACACCGGCCTGGAGGCCGAACTTGGAGTCGTTGGCCATTGCCAGGGCCGCGCCGAAGTCGGCGAAGCGGTCGATCGTCGCCACCGGGCCGAAGATCTCCTCGCACCAAACCTTGGCGTCGCGCGGCGGGGATTCGAGCAGGGTCGGGGCGAGGCAGCGGTCCTCGTCGAGGAGCTCGCCGCCGGTCAGCAGCTTGGCGCCGGCGGAGACCGCCTCGTCGATCCACTCCTTGACCCGGTCGCGGTCGCCGGGCGTGATCAGCGGGCCGACGTCGGTCTCGGAGTCGAGCGGGTCGCCGACCCGCAGCGCCTCGGTGTTGGCGATGAGCCGCTCGCTGAAGGCGTCGGCGATCTCCTCGTGGAGGAGGATGCGCTGGATCGAGATGCAGCTCTGGCCGGCGTGCGAGAAAGCGTGCAGCTTCGCCTTGTCTGCCGCGGTCTCCCAGTCGCCGTCGGCGTTGACGATCAGCGGCGCGTTGGAGCCAAGCTCGAGATTGACCTTCTTGTGCGGCACCTTGCTGCGGATGCCCCAGCCGACCTCCGCCGATCCGGTGAAAGAGAGCGCCCGGGTCAGCTCGTGCTCGACGATCGCGTTGCCGACCTCCTTGCCGGGGCCGGGGATGACGCTGAGCCAGCCGTCCGGAAGGCCCGCCTCGACCAGGATCTCGGCCAGCTTCAGGGCCGAGACCGGGGTCTGGCCGGCCGGCTTGAGCACTACCGCGTTGCCGGCGGCAATCGCCGGGCCGAGCTTGTGGGCGACCAGGTTGAGCGGGAAGTTGAAGGGGCTGATCGCGCCGACGACGCCGTAGGGCACGCGCAGCATCACGCCGAGCTTGCCGACCCCGGCCGGCGACGCCGCCATCGGCACCGTGCCGCCGGTCAGCTTGCGCGCCTCGGTTGCCGAGAAGGTCAGGGTGTCGACGCAGCGTTCGGCCTCGACCGTCGCCGTCTTCAGCGGCTTGCCCGCCTCGGCGGTGATCGCCAGGGCGAGCTCGTCGCGGCGCTCGCGCACCAGCGCCGCGGCCCGGTCGAGCAGCGCCGCGCGCTCGTGCTGCGGGAAGTCGGCGGTCTCGAACGCCTCGTGGGCGGCCTTCACCGCCCGGTCGACGAGCGCCGCGTCGCCTTCGGCAACCCGCCCGACCACGGTCCCGTCATAGGGGCTCTTCACCTCTCCCCACGCGCCGGTCTCCAGCCACTCACCGGCAGCCAGGAGCTTGTGGTCGCTCACTTGCACCGTCTGCGTCGCCATCTCCGTCTCCTTTCCCGTTCCGGTGCGCTTTATCCCTCCATGGCGGGGAAAAGGCGCACCGCAAGGTCAGGGTAATGCAGGCCGCTACTCGGGCAGGGCGAATCTGTTGTGCGATAGATGCGCTCTGAGCGACACAGCCGGCTGGGGGCCCTTCTCGCGATCGTGGCATTGACGCTGCTCGGAGCCGCGTCGAGCGCGCGGGCGAGCGTCAACTGGGTGGTGCGTGGGCACGGCTTCGGCCACGGGGTCGGGGTCAGCCAGTACGGCGCCTACGGCTACGCCCTGCACGGCAAGGACTACCGCTTCATCCTCGCCCACTACTACCAGGGCAGCTCGATCGGCCAGGTCGAAGGGGTGAAGGTCGTCCGCGTGCTGCTCGACATCTCGCCCGGCGACGTCGGCTTCAGCGCCGCGACCAGCGCCTGCGGCATCGCCCTCGACCCGGCGCGGAGCTACGAGGCGCGCCGCGCCGGCAACCGGGTGAAGCTGCGCAGCTCCGCCGGCAAGCCGCTGGCCGATTGCGGCAGCAAGCTGCGCGCCGCCGGCCGGGGCAGGATCGCGATCGCCGGCGCCGGCACCTACCGCGGCGTGCTCGAGGCGGTGCCGACCGAAAGCAGCCCAGGCTCGCTCAACGTGGTCAACGCGCTGCCGCTCGAGCAGTACGTCAAGGGCGTGATCGCCAACGAGTCGCCTCCCTCCTGGCCGGCGCAGGAGCTGCGCGCGCAGGCGGTCGAGTCGCGCTCCTTCGCGCTCACCGCCGGCGTCGGCGGCAACGGCTTCGACCTCTACGACGACACCCGCAGCCAGGTCTACGACGGCCTCTCCAGCGAGACGGCGGCGACCAACGCCGCGACCAACGCGACCAGGGGCCAGGTCGTCACCTACGGCGGCAAGGTCGCAGAGACCTACTTCTCGGCCTGCTCGGGCGGCTACACCGAGAGCGTCCAGAACGTCTTCTTCGGCCCGCCCGTCCCCTACCTCACGGGCGTGCCCGATCCCTACGACTACTACTGCCCGCTGCACAGCTGGACGCTCAGGTTCTCCGGCCCCGCAATCAGCGCCAAGCTCGGCGCCTACCTCGACGGCAAGCTGAAGCAGGTGGTGATCACCAAGCGCGGCGTCTCGCCGCGGATCGTCGCCGCCAAGCTGATCGGCACGGGCGGCGTCACCAAGGCGACCGGCGAAGAGCTCGAGATCGCGCTCGGCGCCTACAGCACCTGGATGAGCTTTCGGAAGGTCACGGGCTGAGCGGCTACGGCAGCACGAGCGTTGCGTGGACGGCGCGGTGGTCGCTGTTGGCGAGGTCGTCGACGCCGTAGTCGGCGATGCCAAGGCGGCGGTCGGCGAGGACGTGGTCGATCGTGATCGAGGGCGGCAGCAGGCGGTGGCCCATGGTCGGGAAGGTCGGCTCGAGGCCCTTGCCGGTGGCGGCGCCGGCGTCGGTGTAGCCGCGGTCGACGACGTCGCGGAACTGAGCCTGGTCGAAGGTGCCGTTGAAGTCGCCGGCCAGCACCCAGGGCGTTCCCTGCCCGGCGCTCGGCAGGCTTTCCAGAGCCGCCTGCCAGCGGCCGACGTTCCCGCTCAGCGGCGGGTAGGGATGAACGCCGGCCACGCGCAGGCGTCGCCCGTCGGGCATCGTCAGCGCCGCTCGCGGCATACGGAAGAAGAAGCGCGTCTGGTGCGGCAGCGGCGTCAGCGGCAGGCGGGAGTAGAGGCCGGCGCCGCTGGCGTTGCGGTGGGCCAAAAGCATCGAGTGCGGCAGGCGGCGGAAGATCCCGGCCTGCTTCAGCTTCGCGGCGAAGCTCGGGGTCAGCTCCTCGACGCTGAGCAGCTCGGGGTGGATGCGGTCGACCAGGGCGAGGAGGGCGCTCGGATCGGCCCCACCTTCGTGGACGTTGGCGGCGAGCACGGTCAGCGTCTCGTGCCCGGCGGCATTCGCGGTCTCGCTGCCGATCGTGCGCGGCAGGATCACAGCCGCGAGAGCGATCGTCGCCAGCGCGGCCAGCATCGCCGCGGCCCAGTTGCGCAGCGCCATGGCGACGCCGGCGACGAGCAACGCCGCGATTGCCACGAACGGGGTGAAGGCCATCATCGCCACCAGCGGGTAGCCGCGCTCGAGGCCGCAGAGGCGGATCGCGGTCCAGACCAGGATCGGGATGACCGCCGCCCAGATCCACCAGTAGCGACGGGCGCCGGTGCGGCTCGGCTTGCTCAACCGTCCGGGTAGGGCTGAATCGGGACGCCGTGGTCGGTCTCGCGCAGGCCGAACTCATAGGCGGCGCCGGCGCTGAGGGTGAGCCGCCGGGCCGGGAGCGCGGGGCGTTCGACGGTCAGCTCGAGGTCGGAGACCGAGCAGTTGAGCGTGTGGTGCTCGGGGCCCTTGGGGTCGGCGTAGACCCAGCCGACGAAGTCCTTCAGCCGGGCGGAGACCCGGCCACGGACGACGATGTCACGGCCGGGCAGGGTGAACTCGCAGGCGCCCGGGGTGGCCTCGATCGAGGCCGAGCGAACTTGGCCGAGGCCGCCGAGCCGGTGCGCCTCGCCGTCGAGCACCAGCATCCCCGAGGGCAGCCAGGGGGTCGTCCACGGCCCGACCTTGACCCGAGCGGCGCCGGCGTCGAAGTAGATCGAGGGTCCTCGGCGAAACCGGTGCCCTCGAGCCAGACCCAGCGCTCGGCGTGCTCGCTGCCCCAGTTGTGGCCGATCATGCCGGACCAGCCGTCGAGCTCGATCGCCTCGCCGTCGAGCTCGACCCGGCCGTTGAAGAGGGCGCTGGGGAACGGCGCGACGAACTTGGTCCGCGGCACCGGCGCTTCGTAGAGCCAGTCGGCCGGCAGGTACTTGCAGGGCTCGGCGTCGCCGCTGAAGCTGAGGTCCCAGCTCGCCGTCAGCGCCTCCGTCTCGATCGAGCCGCTTGCGACTCCGGGCCCGATCTCGGCCTCGTCGACCCTGATCCATGAGCCGGCCGGAGCCGAGAGCTGCCCCGCAGGCACGGTGACCTTGGTCGCCCGCGGGCCCTCGGCCTCGCGGTCGAAGAGGCAGAACCAGATCGAGGCGTTGGGCTCGGCCCCGGGGCGCTTGTGGACCGTGTGCCGGATCCAGATCCCCTGGCCACCACCGGGCCGGCAGGCCTTGAGGTAGAAGCTCTCGTAGTGGCCGGCCTTCGCCGGGACCCTGGGAAGCGCGCGCCTTCGTCCATGCTCAGACCCTAAAGCTGCCGGTCAAGCGCGGCTAGACCTTGATGGTTATGACGTCGCCGTCTTGGACGACGTAGTCGCGGCCCTCGATCCGCAGCAGGCCCTTGTCGCGGGCGGGAGCGTAGCCGCCGCACTCGACCAGCTCCTGCCAGCCGATCGCTTCGGCCTTGACAAAAGCATCCTGGATCTCGGTGTGGATCGTGCCCGCCGCCTCCCAGGCGGTCGAGCCGCGCGGGATCGGGCGCGCGACTGCCTCCTTGCCCTCGCCGGCGGTGAAGAAGGTGAGCAGGTCGAGCAGCTCATAGGCGGCGCGGATCAGGCGCGAGAGGCCGGAGCCCTCGACCCCGTAGGACTCGCGCATCTCCTCCGCTTCGGCCGGGTCGAGCTCGGCCAGCTCGCCCTCGATGCGGGCGCTGACCGCGACCACCCCGGCGCCGACCGCGGCAGCGTGCTCGGCGACCGCCTGCGGCGGCTCGGCGTCGCCCTCGTCGACGTTGGCGACGTAGAGGATCGGCTTCGAAGTGAGGGCCTGCAGGTTGCGCGGGCCGTGCGCGGCCGCGTCGGGGACCGGCACCGAGCGGGCAGGCTTGCCCGCGGCCAGCGCCGCGACCACCTGCTCCAGCCAGTCGCGCTCGGCGATCGCCTCGGCGTCGCCCGACTTGGCGCCCTTGCCGACCCGGTGCAGGCGCCGCTCGGCCTGCTCGTAGTCGGAGAGGATCAGCTCGGTCTCGATCGTCTCGATGTCGGCCAGCGGGTCGACGCGGCCGTCGGGGTGAGGCACGCCGGAGTCGGCGTGACAGCGGACGACGTGGCAGATCGCGTCGGTCTCGCGGATCGAGGCGAGGAACTGGTTGCCGAGGCCCTCTCCCTCCGAGGCGCCCTTGACCAGCCCGGCGATGTCGTGGAAGGCGATCGTCGCCGGTTCGAGCTTGGAGGAGCGGAGCGTCGCGGCGACCTGCTCGAGTCGCTCGTCGGGAACCTCGGCGATCGCCACATTGGGCTCGATCGTGGTGAAGGGGTAGTCGCCGGTCTGCGCCCCGCCCTCGGTCAGCGCGTTGAAGAGGGTCGACTTGCCCGCGTTGGGCAGCCCGACGATCCCGACCTTCACAGCGAGAGCGGCACGATCAGGCCCAGGGCGATGCCGAGCAGGGCACCGGCGAGGACGTCGGACGGGTAATGCATGCCGAGATAGGGGCGGCCGAGCGAGAGCGCCAGGGCGACGAGCAGGGCGCCGGCCGTGGCCGGGTCGACCCGGAACATCGCCGTCGCCACCGCGAACGAGGAGAGAGCGTGCGCGGAGGGGAAGCTGAGCGAGCTCGGTGCGCCGCCCAGCGGCGGCAGCCCCTCGAGCACCGGGCGCGGCCGTTTGACCGCCAGCTTGATCCCGTAGTTGAGGCCGATCGAGATCGGCCCGAGCGCGGCGCAGATCAGCCACGCTTCGCGCCGCCCGGGGTCGAGCAGCGCCAGCGCGATCCCGAGCACGACCCAGACCGCGCCGTTGTTGCCGGCCTTGCCCAGGGCCTTGGCGGCGGACTCCAGGCCGGGCGAGTGGCCGCGTGTGCGCATCAGTCGCAGCAGCTTGAGATCGGCTTCGTGCATCGGCGCGCAGGATAAGGCGGTAGGTCAGTATCCCGTCATGCCCTCGGTCCCCGGCTACGTCCACACGCCCGGCCACCACTGCGGCTCGACCGCCCTGCGCAACCTGCTCGGCTTCCACGGGGTCGCCAATCTGAGCGAGGAGATGGCGTTCGGGCTCGGCGCCGGCGCTTGCTTCTATTACGTGTCACTTGAGGACGCCTCGCCGACGCGCTGGTTCAACGGCCGCACCGCGCGTTTGGAGGAGACCTTCAGCGAGCTGACGGGTGGGGTGCACTTCGGCTGCGCACCTTCGAGGAGGGCGACGAGGGCGCCTGGGGGGCGGCGCGCGCGGAGGTCGACGCGGGCAACCCGGTGCTGCTGCTCACCGACCTCTACTACCTTGACCACTACGGCAACTCAGCCCACTTCCCTGGCCACGCCGTGGTCCTCGCCGGCTACGACGAGGAGCACGCGCACCTCTCCGACACCGGCTTCGAGCAGCTGCAGACGACAACGCGGCTGGAGGCCACTCGACCGCGCCCGCCACAGCGGCCACCCCGCCTACCCGCTCTCGGGCCACATGTTCACCGCCTCGGGCGGAGTGACGCAGGAGCGGCTGCGGGCGGCGATCCCGGCGGCGATCGAGCGCGCCGCCCAGGCGATGGTCGCCTCAGAGTTCGGCGAGTTCGCCGGCCTCGGCGCGGTCGAGCGGCTGGCCCGCGAGGCCGGCAGCTGGCCCGAGGTCGCCGAGGACTGGCAGTGGTGCGCCCGCTTCGGCTACCAGGTGATCGAGCGCCGCGGCACCGGCGGCGGCGCCTTCCGGCTGATGTACTCGCGCTTCCTCGAGGAGGCGGGGCGCCCCGAGGCGCCGCTGGCCGCCGAGGCCGCCGCGCGCTGGACCGATCTGGCCGGCGCCTTCCACGCCGCCAGCGAGCGCGACGATCCCGAGCCCGGCCTCTGGCGCGAGATCGACGCGGCCGCTCACCGCGTCTTCGAGGCCGAGCAGCGGCTCTGGCTTCGATTGATCGATTGACCCACCTATGAGGTGGCAAATCGATCAATCGATGACACGGCAGGGTTGACGAGTGGCCGAGGGCGACACGATCCTGCGGGCGGCGCGGCGGATCGAGGCGGCGATCGCCGGCGAGCCGGTCGAGGCCAGTGCGCCGAACCCGCGCGGGCGGGCGGCGCGGATCGAGCGCCTCGACGGCCGCGAGCTCGAGCGCGCCGGCACCCACGGCAAGCACCTGCTGCTGCACTTCGGCGAGCTGGTCCTGCACAGCCACCTCGGCATGAGCGGTTCCTGGCACACCTACCGCCGCGGCGAGCCCTGGCGCAAGCCGCCCGGCGCCGCCTGGGCCGTGCTCTCGACCGAGCGCGCCGAAGCCGTCCAGTTCGGCGGCCCGACCCTGCGCCTGCTGCGCGCTGAGTCGCTGCGCCGCGACCCGGTCCTCGCCCGCCTCGGTCCCGACATCCTGGCGCCCGATTTCGACGCCGAACCGATCGCCCGCTCGCTCGCCGCCGTTCCCGACCGCAGTCTCGGCGACACCCTGCTCGACCAGCACTTGGTCGCGGGCATCGGCAACATCTTCAAGAGCGAGGCCTGCTTCGCCGCCCGCCTCGATCCCTGGCAACGGGTCGCTGAGTGCCCACCGAGCAGCTGCGCCACGTCGCCCAGGCCGCCCACGACCTGATGCACGAAGCGGTCGAGTCAGGCCGCCAGGACCGCGCCGTCTACAAGCGCGCCGGCCGCCCCTGCCCCCGTTGCGGCAGCCCAATCCGCTCCCAAGGCCAAGGCGACGCCAACCGCACCACCTACTGGTGCCCCACCTGCCAACGGCCCTGCTGAGCATCGTTTCGCTTGCGGTGACTCGGGTACTCACTGCCCATGACCATTGCTGGAGGGATATTCCTGATCGCCGTTGGCGCGATCCTCAAGTTCGCGACCAATATCCACGTCCAGGGCGTCAGCCTCGACACCGTGGGCATCATCCTGATGATCGCCGGCGCCGCCGGGCTGATCCTCGGCTTCTTCCAGGAGGCGATCTGGACCGACCGGACCCGCCGCCGCGAAGTCGCCGCGACGGAACAGCGCGACGCCGTTGCCGCCCAGGAACAACGCGACCTGCCGCCGCGCTACTGACGGCGCCTGCGCCTCAGGTCTCCTGCAGCCAGACGACG
The DNA here is from genome assembly GCA_963774405.1 of uncultured Solirubrobacterales bacterium. Lineage (GTDB taxonomy): Bacteria > Actinomycetota > Thermoleophilia > Solirubrobacterales > 70-9 > VRUE01. Next base: position 233,942 of record CAVZEV010000005.1, read on the forward strand.
AAGCCGGCGCCGAGCGCGTCGCCCTCCGCCAGGCTCTTCAGTGCCTTGGTCAGGCGGGCAAAGTCCCGACTCGGGAAGCGCACCGGGTGCACGATGACCAGGCCATGGTGCTCATTGCCCAGCTCGGCAAATTCAAGATTGATCGCTTCGAAGTCGGCCCGGTTATAGGTGACCATCGCGCGCCCTTGGGCCTGAGCGATTTCGAAGACGTCCGGGTCGCTGAGCCCGCGCAACGCACTCTCTGAGCTGACGGCGACAGCGTCACAGCCCTGGCCTCTCAGCCGCTCGGCAACCTTGCTGCTTATCTGCTCGTCGAGCAGAAGCTTCACGCCAGGGCGGCCTGTTCGCGGCGCCAGGCCGCTTCGGCCGCGTCGGCCTCCTCGACGTTGCGCTTGACGCGCGCGTCGATCTCCTCCGGGTAGGCGCTGTAGTAGCGCACCCCCGTGCGAACCTGGAGCTCGTTCAGACCCAGCAGCTCTGCCAGCTCTGCAACGGCCTCCTCCCCCTTGCTCTCGCCGCCCTTGAGCGCGGCCACCAGCTCCCATACATCTGGGCCACCGGCGAGGGCGGCACGCCGGCCCGTTGGGCCGCCCCGAAAGACAACTCCCGGATGCTCGTCCATCCGAGTGCCCTCATCGACGTAGCGTTCGGCCAAGCGGGATTTGTTCGTCCCCACCGCCTCGCTGCGCCGATCCAGCCGCGCAACCACATCCGCATCCCAGCGGGCCGAGAAAGCCTTGGGCCGTGTTGCCATGTGTTACAGCGTACTACGAGAGCCGGGCGAAGTAGCCGAACCAGTTGCCTGAGTGCTCGCTCCAGGCGAGGCCCGCTTCGCCGGCCTGCTGCCTGAGCGCGGCTTGAGTGGTGAAGTGGGGGTCGCCGAAAAGCTCCCCCACGACCAGGCGACCGCCGGGCTTGAGGACTCGCTGGATCTGGCGCAGGGCGGCGACCGGGTCGGGGATCTCGCCGAGGACGGCGGTGAGGACGACGGCGTCGATCGAGTCGTCCTCGTAGGGGAGCGCCGTGGCGTCACCTTGGGTGGGGACGACGTTGGCGAGGTTGCGCTCCGCCGCTCGCCTGAGCACGTGGTCGAGGAACTCCTGTTGGAGGTCGAAGATCTCGATCGTGCCCTCGGGGCCGACCCACTCGGCCATCTCGAGGGTGTAGTAGCCGGTGCCGGGGCCGATCTCGAGGATGCGCTCGCCGGGCTCGGGCGCCAGCACCGCACGCAGGCGCTCGCGGGTGATTATCGGGTGCGGCGCTTCGACCCAGAAGCGCTGGCCGTAGGGACAGGCCGAGGGGTTCTTGCGCCACCACAGCGCCGCGGCCAGCGTCCCCAGGGCGGCGGCGCCGAGCAGCTTGCTCGCGCGCATCAGTCGGAGTTCTTGAGCGAGAAACCGACCCGGTGCTCACCGGAGTCGATGCGCAGGAAGGCGACCTTGCCGACGTAGAGGGCGAGCACCCCGTCCTCGGTCTTGACGTCGTGCCAGCCGCCCTTCTCGAGCTGCTTGCGCAGATCCTTGAGCTCGTCGTCGTTGAGCCGGACCGCGATCACCTGACCGCCCTCGAAGCCGATCTCAACCTTCTGTGCGTCCGCCATCAGTGTCCTCCTTCGGGGGGTTCGACGATCTCGGTGAGCACGCGCCCGGTCGAGCGCGGCTGCAGGAAGGCGACCCGGCTGCCGCCGATGCCGACCCGCGCCTTGGCGTCGATCAGCTCGATCCCGCTCGCCGCCAGCCGCTCCAGCGCCGAGTCGATGTCGTCGGTCGCGTAGGCGACGTGGTGCATGCCGGCGCCGCGCTTGGCGATGAACTTGCCGACCGGGGTGTCGGGACCGGTCGCCGCCATCAGCTCGACGTGGCCCTCGCCGACGTTCATCAGCGCCGCCTCGACACCCTGCTCCACGACGGTTTCGCGCAGCCCCAACTCCATGCCGAAGCCCTTCTCGTAGAGCTCAATCGCGGCGTCGAGATCCTCGACGGCGACGCCTATGTGGTCGATCCTTCCGAACACGAGGCGGCAGTCTACGCGGCGTTCTCGGCTCGCAGGATCTCGGCCAAGGCGGCGACGCCGACCTCGAGCTGGCGCGGCGTCGGCTCCTTGGTCGCGATCAGGCGCTGGATCTCGCGGCCGGGCGTGTGGAAGGCCTCGGCCAGCGGGTCGCCGTGGTGGCGATCGCTCCAGGCGAACATCTCGACCGCGATCGAGGCGCCCACCAGTCCCACCGCGGCACGGGCGGCGGGTGTCGGCTTCTCGACCAGGCGCTCGAGCATCACGGTGCCGCCGACCGAGAGCAGCATCATCGGCGTGATCAGGTTGGAGCCGCAGCGGTCGTGCTCCTTGGGCACCCCGGCCGGATCGTCGATGCCCTGCTCGTAGGCGGCGATCGCCTTGTGCTCGACCCCGTGGTAGGCGGCGAGGTCGCGGTCGAGCAGGGCGACCAGGGCGGGTGCGGCGCCGACGATCTGGACCACCCCCTCGCGCAGGGCGGGGCTGCCGAAGCGCTTGCGCAGCAGCGCGGTCGCCACCAGCGTGGCCCCGATCGTGCCCAGCACGCGCGGGTTCTCGAAGGGCATCCGCGCCGCCGGCATGCGCAGCCGCACCAGCGGCAGCACCGCCAGCGCGTCAGCGAGCCGCAACGGGCCGCGCAGGCCGGGAATCCGCGCCGCCAGCTTTGGCGCCAGCTCTGGCTTGCGCTCGGAGGCGACTTCGATGCTGCCGTCGCCATCGCGCACCGCCGCGGCCCAGTGCGTCGGCCCGTGGATCAGCAGCCCGTTGCGCAGAGCCATGCCGCCGAGCCGGAGCCGCTCCTTCTCCTCAGTGGCCATGCGCCCACGATAGGCGGTCGCAACCCCCGGCGACAGCGCAGGGGGCCGGAGCGGCGGCGCAATACGCCGCTCCGCTGACATGGCCCCTTACGCGGTGGCAGCGCCCATCGAGCGAGGCGCGCCACCGTTTCCCCCCTGTGTCCCTTTTTGAAACCCGGCCGGAGGTCGCCAGTCCAGACCTCCGGCCGGTGTGTCGGCTCTCCCTGGCTCTAGCTTGGAAAGCCGCCCTCTAAAACACACGATCGGAAAGAAGTTGCGGTTGTCTCAACCGCGGCGCATCTTGTCTTGCAGAGCGGCCCAGCGGCGGCCCAGCTCGACCTCGAAGCCGCGCTCGGTGGGGGTGTAGAAACGGCGGTTCTCGAGGCCCTCCGGCAGCAGCGGCTGATCGCTGATGCCGCCCGGCTCGTCGTGGGCGTAGCGGTAGCCCTCGCCGCGGCCGAGCGACTTGGCGCCGGGGTAATGAGCGTCGCGCAGGTAGTCCGGCGGCGTCTTCGCCCCGTTCTCTCGCACCTCGGCGCGGGCCGCCGCGAGCGCCTTGTAGGAGGCGTTGGACTTCGGCGCCAGAGCCAGGTAGACGGCGGCCTGGGCGAGGTTGAGCGCGCACTCGGGCAGCCCGACCCGGTCGACCGCCCGCGCCGCCGCGTCGGCGACGAGCAGCGCCTGCGGATCGGCGTTGCCGATGTCCTCGGAAGCGAGGATGACCATGCGGCGAGCGATGAAGCGCGGGTCCTCGCCACCCTCCAGCATCACCGCCAGGTAGTAGAGCGAGGCGTCGACGTCGGAGCCGCGCGTCGCCTTGATCCAGGCCGAGACGAAGTCGTAGTGGCGATCCCCCTGGCGGTCGTAGTCGAGCGCCTTGCGCTGCAGCGCGTCCTCGATCGCGGCCACGTCGACCGCCTTCCCCTGCGCCCGCTCGACCGCCCGCTCCAAGGCCGAGAGCGCCACCCGAGCGTCGCCCCCACTGCGCTCGGCCAGCATCCCCAGGGCCGCGTCCTCGACCGGCGGCGGATCGACGAGTCCACGCTCGGAGTCGGAGAGCGCTCGCCGCAGCAGCTCTTCCACGTGCGCCGGCTCGAGCGGCTGCAGCTCATAGATCTGGCTGCGCGAGAGCAGCGCCGAGTTGACCTCGAAGTAGGGGTTCTCCGTCGTCGCCCCGATCAGCGTCAGCAGCCCTTCCTCGACCGCCGGCAACAGCGCGTCCTGCTGCGCCTTGTTGAAGCGATGGATCTCGTCGAGAAAGAGCACCGTCGGCCGCCCACTGGACTGCCGCCGCTCCTTGGCGCGCTCGATCACCGCCCGAATCTCAGCCCGCCCCGCATTGACCGCCGACTCCTCCTCGAACGCCCCCTCCGCCCCGGCCGCCGCAATCCGAGCAAGCGTCGTCTTCCCAGCCCCCGGAGGCCCGTACAAGATCGCGCTATGCGGATGCCCGCTCTCGATCGCAGTCCGCAGCGCCGACCCCTCCGCCAGCACATGCTCCTGCCCCACGAGCTCATCGAGACTCCGCGGCCGCATCCGCACTGCCAGCGGCGCATCCGAAGCCGGGACCTCAGGCTGCGAGGACGCGCCCGTGTCGAATAGCTGATCAGCCACTGCTGCTGAGTATGACCGTGTCAGTGGAGGCGCTTTAGGGGGAATCGGGAGAGGTCGTGGGGGTGCCTCGCGAAGCGGCCCCCGGCAAGGTGACCATGGGTCGCGAAGCGACTCCAATTTGGTGAGCGCAGCGCCAGCGAAGCGAACATAGGCACCCCCACGACCTCTCCCGATTCTCACCAAACCCTCCCCCGATCCCCTTTACACTCAGCAAATGGAGAGCGCAACGCAGTCCCCCCCGTCCCAGTCCACCCTCGAGAGCTTCAACCCGGCCACCGGCGAGCTCGTCGGCTCCGTTGCCACGATCACGCCCGATCAGGTCCAGGCCGTGGTCGACGACGTCGCCCGCATCCAGCCCGCCTGGGCCGAGCTCTCCCTCGCCGACCGCGGCCGCTACATGAAGCGCGCCGCCGACGCGCTTCTCGACGACATCGACGAGATCGCCGAGCTGCTGGTGCAGGAGCAGGGCAAGCCGCGCGCCGAGGCCTACACGATGGAGCTGCTGCCGACGGTCGACGCCCTGCACTGGTGCGCCAAGGCCGGCCCGAAGATCCTCGCCGACGAGAAGGTGCGGATGACCCAGGGCTTCCTGCTCTCCAAGAAAGGTCACTTCTCCTACGAGCCGATCGGCGTCGTCGGCGTAATCGCCCCCTGGAACTACCCCTGGTCGATCCCCTTCGGCGAGGTCGCGATCGCGCTGATGGCCGGCAACGGCGTCGTCCTCAAGCCGGCCAGCCTCACCCCGCTGCTGGGCGAGGCGATCCGCCGCGTCTTCGAGAAGGGCGGCCTGCCCGAGGGCCTCGTCCGCGTCGTCCACGGCGGCGGCGCGGTCGGCGACGCGCTGGCCCGCTCCAGCGTCGGCAAGGTCTTCTTCACCGGCTCGGTCGAGGTCGGCCGCAAGGTCGGCGCCGTCTGCGCCGAGAGCCTCAAGGGCTCGGTGCTCGAGCTCGGCGGCAAGGACCCGATGATCGTCTGCGCCGACGCCGACCTGCCCAACGCGATCTCCGGCGCCGTCTGGGGCGGCTTCGCCAACGCCGGCCAGACCTGCTCGGGGATCGAGCGCGTCTACGTGCTGGAGGAGGTCGCCGACCGCTTCGTGCAGGGCGTCGCCCGCGAGGCCGAGAAGCTGCGCCTCGGCGATCCGCTGCAGTGGGAGACCGAGATCGGCCCGATGACCTCCGACGGCCAGTACGAGATCGTCGTCGACCTGATCGCCGACGCCGAGGCCGCGGGCGCGACCAAGCTCTGCGGCGGCCCCGTCGACGTGCCCGGCCTGCCCGGCAAGTTCGTCGCTCCCACCGTGCTGACCGGGGTCACGCACGAGATGCGGATCATGAAGGAGGAGATCTTCGGCCCGGTGCTGCCGATTGTCGTGGTCAAATCCGAGCAGGAGGCGATCGACCTCGCCAACGACTCCGAGTTCGGCCTCGGCGCCTCGGTCTGGACCAAGGACCGCCAGAAGGGCGAGCGGATCGCGCGGCGGATCGAGTCGGGCATGGTCTGGATCAACGACCACTCCTTCAGCCACGGCGCCTGCCAGTGCTCCTGGGGCGGGATCAAGGACTCCGGCGTCGGCCGCTCGCACTCCAAATTCGGCTTCTACGAGTGCGTCAACATCAAGATGAACGCCTGGGAGCCGGGCCTCACCCGCGACTTCTGGTGGCACCCCTACGACAAGACTCTCGGCGAAGCGGTGCGCGCCTCGGCCAAGATCCTCTACGGCAAGGGGGCGACGCGGACGAAGGCACTCCGGGAGGGTGCGGGGCCGTTGCTGCAGGTGGGGCGTCGGACATTGAGTAAGCGCGGCGGTTGAGGGCGTGTCCCGGTAGGGGTTCCACTTGACCTTTTCGGTGGAGACGTGGTGGGCTGACGCCTATTGCTCACGACGAAAAGGCAAAGCGTTCCACCCCTACCGGGACACGCCCTCCAACGAGCGCAGCTCTTCCTCCAACTTGAAGACTGCGCCGGCCGCGTCGAGTTGGCGGATGCGGTCGTAATCGCGTTTTAGCTGCTTTCTATCGGGGTCGACCAGGTAGATGATCCCGGGGCAGGAGAAGAGGTCGACGGTCTTTTTCAGCTGGTCGCCGGGGCCGAGCATCGAGATCGTGCCGGCGAAGGAGGGCAGCTCCTCGATCTCGCGCATGCCGGCGTCGTCGACGATCAAGCCTTCGTGCCGGCTGATCAGCATCACGCAGTAGGCGCCGGCGGCCAGCTCGTAGGGCTGCTGGGCGCGGCGGGCGACCGATTTCGGGTCGAGGTAGGCCTCGGCGGTGAGGGTCTGGTGACTGGGGGTGCAGCGGTCGACGATCTCGTCGGGGACCGAGCCGTGCATGCGCGCCCCGGACTCGACCAGGACCGGACCGCTTGCGGTCAGCATCACCTCGGTGTGGGCGGGCCCGAAGCGGATGCCGAGCGCGTCGAGCACCGCTTCGACGTAGGGCACGACCTGGTCCTGCTGCTCACCGTGGCGCGGCAGCAGCTCCTCGTAGTCGTAGATGAAGTTGGCGCCGGCGCGCAGCTTGTTGTCGCGCCAGACCTCGGAGACGTGGTGGACGCCGTCCCAGCTGATCGAGTTGACGAATAGCTGGGTGCCCTCGAGCAGCTCCTGCACCAGCAGCTGCTCGTTGGCGCCGTGCAGGGCGTTGGGCCGGCCGAGGTTGGCGGCGAAGGCGGCCTCGATCGCGGCCGCGTCGTGGCAGATGACGACCCCGTCGGTGCCGGCGCTGTCGAGCGGTTTGACCACGACCGGAGCGCCGCCGCGCTCGGCCGCCCAGGCGAGCGCCGCGCTCGCGTCGGCCGTCTTCAGCGCTTCCGCCGTGCGCAGGCCGGCGGCCCGCAGCGCTTCGGACATCGCGTTCTTGTCGCGCCGTGCGGCGCTCTGGGCGCTGCCGTTGGAGGGCAGGCCGAGCCGCTCGCTGAGCGCGTCGGCGAGCGGCACGCCGGGCTCGGCGCCGACGACGACGAAGGCCGGGTCGTGGGCGGCGAGCCGCGCCGCGGTCGCCTCGAGGTCACCTTCGTGGATGACGTTCTCGACGAAGTCGCCGGCGCGGAACGCGCGCAGGTAGAACTCGGGCAGGCTGGGGCTGCTCTGCACGTGGACGACCGGCAGGCCGGCGGCGGCGAAGCGCGGCGCCAGCCGCGCCCCGGTCGAGTAGGCGTCGACGACGACCGCCGCGCCGCGCACGGTCATGCCGTGGCGACGAGGACGAGCCGGTCCTCCGGCCGCTTCGGGCCGCCGGCGAAGTTGCCGTAGTGCTCGATCTCGCTGAAGCCTGCCTCGGCCGCCATCCGCTCCAGGTCATCCGCCTCGTACATGCGGATGCGCGAGTCGACGACATCGTCGCCGTAGACGTAGTGCACGTGCAGCATCCCGGTCGAGAAGTCGACGTCGAGCGTTTCCTTCACCCCGTTCGTTTCCCGCTCGACCACGCCCTCGTCGGTTTTGAGCCGGAAGCGCGAGCGCTCCAGGTCGGAGAGCTCCATCGCCATCCTGCCGCCCGGCCGCAGCATCTCGTGGTAGGCCCGCATCATCGCCTCGTCCTCGGCGACGGTCTCGCCGAAGCCGAAGCTGGAAGAGAGGCTGACCAGGCCGTCGAAGCCCTTCAGCTCCGGCGGCAGCGGCTGCATCAGGTCGGCGACGTAGTAGGTCGGGCCGGGGTACTCGCGCTTGGCCGCGGCGATCGCGATCTCGGAGATGTCGACCCCGACCGCGTCGACTCCGTTGTCGGCCAGGGCGGCGACGAAGCGGCCGAGGCCGCAGCCGGCGTCGACCACGCGGTCGCCCGCCTCGACGCCGAGCAGCTCCATCGCCAGCGGCGCCTCCTCCTCGTTGCCCTCGTAGCGGCCGAGCTGGTTGGCGACCCGCATGTAGGCCGGGCCGTAGGTGTCAACCTCGTTGAGGATTGGCGGTTGATCGCTCACGGATTTCAAAGCGTACCGCGAGCGATCAACCCCCGTACCGGTCAGCCGCCGGCGATTTCGACGGTCTTGGAGATCGCTCGGCCGCACTTGTAGATCGGGCCCGCGGTGGCCTGGGTCGACGGCTTCACTTCGGCGAAGACCTTGGCCGGGATCTTGATGTTCGCGTTGAGGTCTTCGAGGTCGGCCTGCCAGTTGCCGTTGGGCTTCGACTTGACCCGGCTGAGCACGCCGTTGCCCTTCTGCTTGAGCACGACGGTGCGTTCGCCGACGCAGTTCGAGTTGGCGGCCTTGACCTTGCCGCGGTAACCGACGGCGCCGATCGTCACTTGTGACTTGACCTTGACGGTCTGGCCCGGCCCGGCGGCGAGGGCCGGGATCGCCACCAGCGCAACGACGGCGAGTGCGAGCGCCGCGAGCGCCCCTGCCTTCTTGGTCCTGCTCATTCGTTCCTCCTCTTGAGATGTGCCGCGGCAGCCTAGACGGTCACAATCCCAGCGGTGGAGCCCGGTCAGGCGACAGACGAGCCGGCGCTGAGCCTCGCCGGGCTGCGCCGCGACTACGGTGAACGGACGGCGCTCGACGGCGTCGGGCTGCAGCTCGCCCGCGGCGAGACGCTGCTCGTGCTCGGTCCCAACGGGGCGGGCAAGACGACGCTGCTGCGCATCCTCGCCACCCTGCTGCGCCCGAGCGGCGGCGAGGTGCGGGCGTTGGGCTGCTCGCTGCCCGGCGAGGCCTGGAAGCTGCGCGGGCGGATCGGCTTCCTCGGCCACGAGCCGCTGCTCTACCGCGACCTCAGCGGCCGCGAGAACCTGCGCTTCCACGCCCGCCTGCACGGGCTGCGAGGGCGCGACGGCGAGGCACGGATCGCCGAGCTGCTCGCCGCGGTCGGGATGGAGCGCCGCGCCGAGCAACGGGTCGCCGAGCTCTCGGCCGGGATGCGCCAGCGCCTGGCGATCGCCCGCTGCGTCCTGCACCGGCCCGAGCTGCTGCTGCTCGACGAGCCCGACTCCAACCTCGACGCCGAGGGCCGCGAGCTGGCCCGCGCCCTGATCGGCCCCGGCGAGGGCCGCACTCGCGTCATCGTCAGCCACGACCCCGAGCGCTTCGAGCCCGAGGCCGACCAGGTGCTGCGGCTCGAGGCCGGCGGCAAGGTGGCGGTCCGATGAGGCTCCGGTGCGCCTTTTGCACGCCACCGGTGCATAAAGCGCACCGGAAGGCGGGACGATGACTTCCTCCCGCACGGCGTACCTCACGATCCTCGCCAAGGACCTGCGGGCGGAGCTGCGCACCCTGCAGTCGCTGCCGGCGATGGCGCTCTTTGCCACCACGACCTTCGTCATCTTCCGCTTCGGGCTCGACCGCACCGAGCTCTCCGGCAGCCTCGCCGCCGGGGTGCTCTGGGCGACGCTGCTCTTCGCCGCCCTGCTCGGCGTCAACCGCCTCTTCGTCGCCGAGCGCGAGGAGGGCGGCTTCGACGCGATCCGCCTCGCCCCGATCGACCGCAGCGCCCTCTTCGCCGCCAAGGCAACGGCGCTCTTCGCCTACCTCGCCGTGCTGGAGCTGGTCGTGGTGCCGATCTTCGCCCTCTTCTTCCTCGGCTCCGCCGCGGCGCTCGGCCCGCTCGTCGCCGTGCTGCTGCTCGCCGACCTCGGCCTCGCCGCCACCGGCACCCTGATCTCCTCGATGGCCGTGCACTCGCGCGCCCGCGATCTGCTCGGGCCGCTCGTCCTGCTGCCCCTGGTGGTACCGCTGATGATCGCCGCCACCGGCGCCAGCGAGCCGCTGTTCGCCGCGGGCGGAGTCGGCTACCACCGCTTCGGAAGCTGGCTGGCGGTGCTCTCCCTATACGATCTGATCTTCCTCCTGCTCGGCTGGGCCGTCTTCGACTTCCTTTTGGAGGACTAGCGGGCAGGCGCCTCGGACCGCCCCAACTCAGGCATGTACGGCAAAGGACTCAGACCGCTCTCGATCGCGACCGTCGTCGGGATTGCCGCTGCGCTCTCGCTGGTCTTCTTCTACGCGCCGCTCGACGCCGACCAGGGCTTCATCCAGAAGATCTTCTACCTGCATGTGCCGCTGGCGATCGTGGCGCTGCTCGGCTTCGTCGTCGGCGGCGTCTTCGCGATCGCCCACCTGCGCAGCGGCAACCGCAAGTGGGACGCCTACTCCTACGTCGCGATCCACATGTCGGTGATCTTCGGCGTCGCCGTGCTGATCACCGGCTCGATCTGGGCCAAGGCCTCCTGGGGGCACTGGTGGGTCTGGGACGAGCCGACCCTGGTCAGCTTCCTGATCGTCTTCCTGATGTACGCGACCTACTACCCCTTCCGCTACGCGATCGAGGATCCCGAGCGCCAGGCCCGCTACGCCTCGGTCTTCGCCGTCACCGCCGGCGCCTTCGTGCCGCTCAACTTCATGGCGGTGCGGATGGCGCAGAGCCTCGTCCACCCGCGCGTCTTCGCAACCACCAACGGTGGGCTGCCGGGCTCGATGATGTTCACCTTCCTCGTCTGCCTCGCCGCGACGGCGCTGCTCTGGGTCACCCTGGTCAAGCTCGAGCTGACCGCGAAGAGCACCTCGGGCCAGCTCAAGCGACTGCGGCGGGCACTCGACGCGCCGGCCCCGGGGGGCGGCGGATCGCGGATCGCGCCGGAGGTGAGCTAGGTGATCGGGCTGCTCTTGGCCGAGACGCCGGCGCTGCCGCTCGACGAGGCCGGCAAGTACGTCGCCGGCGCCTACGTCGTCTTCCTGGTCCTGATCGTGATCTACGTCGCGATCATGGCGAGCAAACTGCAGCGGATGGAGAGGGAGCTCAGAGAGCTTGCAGGATTCGCGGAGTCCCGCTCCCAAGGGGAGGAAGCCGCCCCCGGACGCGGGAGTGAGGGGCAATCCATATCTGATTCCCTTGCCCCTCACGGGAGCGGAGGAGGCGGCGTCTGATGTCTGAGCTACTGGCCCTCGGCGTCTCGCACAAGACCGCCCCGCTCGATCTGCGCGAGCGGCTCTCGCTGACCGAGGGCCGCGCCGCCGGCGCCCTGCGCGAGCTGACCGAGGTCGCCGGCATCCACGAGGCGGCGGCGATCTCGACCTGCAACCGCACCGAGCTCTACCTCGTCGTCTCCGACCCGGTCGAGGCGGAGTCCACAGCGCTCGGCGTGCTCACCCGCCAGGCCGAGATCCGCCCCACCGAGCTGCTCGGCCACCTCTACTCGCTGCGCTCCGGCGATGCCGTCCGCCACCTCTTCCGCGTCACCGCCGGGCTCGACTCGATGATCATCGGCGAGGCCGAGATCCAGGGACAGGTCAAGCGCGCCTACGAGCTGGCCCTGGTCGAGGGCGGCACCGGGCCGATCCTCAACCGCCTCTTCCGCGGCGCCCTCGCCGCCGGCGGCCGCGCCCGCGACGAGACCGGGATCAGCGAGAAGAACGTCTCGATCCCCTCGGTCGCGGTCGAGCTGGCGCGGCGCACGCTGGGTGACCTCGGCGACCGCCGCGTGCTCGTCGTCGGCGCGGGCGAGACCGCCGAGCTGCTCGCCCGAGCCCTGGTCAGCCGCGGCGTCGCCACCGTCTTCGTCGCCAATCGCCACTACGACCGCGCGATCGGGCTCGCCCAGCGCTTCGACGGCAACGCCGTCCGCTTCGAGGAGCTGCCCGAGCAGCTCGAGCGGGCCGACATCGTCGTCTCGGCGACCAACTCGCCGCACCACATCGTCGAGCGCGACGACCTCGAGCAGGTGATGGCGACCCGCGAGGGCCGGCCGCTGCTGCTGGTCGACATCGCCGTGCCGCGCGACATCGAGCCGGCCTGCCGCGAGATCGCCGGGGTCAGCCTGCACGACATCGACGACGTCCAGCAGATCGTCGCCCGCAACGCCGGCGGCCGCGAGGCGGAGGCACTGCGGGCCGAGCGCCTGATCGACGCCGAGCAGGACCGCTTCGAGCGCTGGCTCGCCTCGCTCGAGGTGGTGCCGACGATCGCGGCGATGCGCGAGCGCGCCGATGAGGTCGTGCGCCGGGTGCTGGCCGAGAACGACGGTCGCTGGGAGGAGCTCAGCGAGGCAGACCGCGAGCGGCTCGGCGTGATGGCGAAGGCGATCACCTCGCGCCTGCTGCACGAGCCGACGCTGCGGATGAAGCGGTCGGCTGGAAGCGACGAGGCCTACCTCTACGTCAGTGCGTTGCGGGAGCTCTTCGGGTTGGACGTGGAGACCGAGCCTGAGGCCGAGGGTGGCGCTTCGAACGTGACCGAGCTGCGTCGGGTCGATCCCGGTAGGGGTTCCACTTAACTTTTTGGGTGGAGAGTCTCCTGCTGACGCCGCTAGCGCTTGACCAAAAAGTGCAAGACGTTTCACCCCTACCGGGATCGACCCGACACGGACGCTGATGCTTCGAATTGCCACACGCGGGAGCAAGCTTGCCCTGGCTCAGGCCGGGCAGGTCGCTGAGATGCTTGGCGGAGCAGAGCTGGTCCGGGTCGCTTCCGACGGAGGAGCTGACGATAAGGCGCGGTTCGTTCGTGGAGTTGAGCAGGCGCTGCTAGAGGGCGAGGCGGAGATTGGGGTTCACTCGGCTAAGGACTTTCCGGCGGAGTTGACCGAGGGACTGATGTTGGCTGCGGTGCCCAAGCGTGAGGATGCGCGGGATGCCTGGGTCGGGGTCGGGGGTTCGCTTGATGAGGTGCCTGAGGGGGCGAAGGTGGGGACCGCGAGCTTGCGGCGGCAGGCGCAACTGCTGGCGGCTCGACCCGATCTTGAGGTGATGGAGTTGCATGGGAATGTGGACACTCGGCTGCGCAAGCTCGCTGAGGGGGAGCTCGACGGGATCGTGCTCGCGGTCGCCGGACTGCGCCGGCTCGGGCGAGCCGATGAGATCGCCTTTCCGATCCCGGAGGACGTGATGACACCGGCCGCGGGCCAGGGCTCGCTGCTGCTGCAGATCCGCAACGAGGATGAGGACGCTCTGCGCGTGGTTGACCCGATCGTCGATGAAGCGGCGTTGCGCGAGCTGACCGCCGAGCGCACCGTCGTCGCCCTGCTCGGCGCCGGCTGCGCCGGCCCGATTGGGGTCCACGGCAGGGTCGATGCCCAGAAGGACCGGATGCGGCTGGACACCTTCGTCGGCCTGCCCGACGGCAGCGAGTGGGTGCGAGACAGCGTCGAGGGAGACTCGACCGAGCCGACCGCGCTCGGCGCCGAACTGGCCCAGCGCCTGATCGCCACCGGCGCCCGCGAGCTGCTCGAGCGCGCCGAGGAACTGGCCGCCTGATGCTTCCGGTGCGCTTTATCCCCCTATATCGAGGAAAAGGCGCACCGGAATGACGGCGCGGGCGGGGGTTGTCTATCTCGTCGGGGCGGGACCGGGCGATCCGGGGCTGATGACGGCGCGGTCGTTGGCGCTGATCGCTGGCGCCGACGCGATCTACTACGACCGGCTGATCCCGCCGGGGGCGCTCGACGGGGCGCGCGAGGACGCCGAGCTGGTCTACGTCGGCAAGGCGCCGGGCAAGCCCTCGGTGCCGCAGGAGGAGATCGGCGAGCGGTTGATCGAGGCGGCGAAGGAAGGCAAGAGCGTGGTGCGGCTGAAGGGCGGCGACCCCTTCGTCTTCGGCCGCGGCGGCGAGGAGGGCGAGGCCCTGCGCGAGGCCGGGATCGAGTTCGAGCTGGTGCCGGGGATCACGGCCGGGGTCGCGGCGAGCGCCTACGCCGGCATCCCGGTCACCCACCGCGACGACGCCTCCGCGGTCGCCTTCATCACCGGCCATGAGGACCCGGAGAAGGAGGGGAGCGCGCTCGACTGGGAAGCGCTCGCTCGCTTCCCAGGCACGCTCGTCTTCTACATGGGCGTCAAGCGCCTCGGCGACAACGCCGCCGCCCTGATCGCCGCCGGCCGCAACGCCGACGAGCCCGCCGCCGCGGTCGAACGCGGCACGATGGAGGGCCAGCGCACCGTCGTCGCCACGCTCGGCACCCTGGCCGAGGCGGTCGCTCGCGAGGAGGTCAAAGCGCCCGCGCTGATCGTCGTCGGCCCGGTCGTCGCGCGGCGCGACTCGCTCGCCTGGCTGGAGCGCCGCCCGCTCTTCGGCAAGCGCGTGGTCGTCACCCGCGCGCGCGCCCAGGCCAGCGGCTTGGCCAAGACCCTGCGCGACCTCGGCGCCGCGGTGGTCGAGCTGCCGGCGATCCGGATCGAGCCGACGATCGAGAGCGAGGAGGTGCGGCGCGCGGTCGCGCGGATCGGCGATTACGCGCTGATCGTGCTGACCAGCCCAAACGGGGTGCGGCTGCTGTTCGAGGCGATGCGCGAGGCAGGCCTCGATGCGCGTGCGCTCGGCAGCCCAAAAAGGCAGCAGGTAGGGGAAGTGGGATCGAGCGCTGCCGAGAATCCCGGCACAACCGTTGCCGCGATCGGACCAGGGACCGCGCGAGCCCTTTCGCGCTGCGGCATCAACGCCGACATCATCCCCGAGCGTTTCGTCGCCGAGTCTCTGGTTGAAGCGCTGGCCAAGCTCGACGTCGCCGGCAGGAAGGTTCTGGTTGCCCGCGCCGCCGAGGCGCGCGACGTGATCCCCGAGCACCTCGAGGGCCGCGGCGCCGAGGTCGATGTCGTCGCTCTCTATGAGACCGTGCGCGAGCAGCCCGACGCCGAGGCAATCGAGGCCGCCCAGAGCGCTGACTACGTCACCTTCACCTCCTCCTCGACCGTGCGCAACCTGACCGAGGCGCTGGGCGACCGCTTCCCCAAAGACGCCCGCATAGTCTCGATCGGCCCGGTGACCAGCGAAGCGGCGATCGAGGCGGGGCTCGAGGTAGACGTCGAAGCCGAGCGCCACGACATCGACGGCCTTCTGGCGGCCCTTCTGCGGGACGCCCGATGAGGACGTGGCGTTTTGTGCCCCCACGTCGGGGAACAAAACGCCACACCCACTGAGATGCCCGCGCGTTTCGGTACTCCACACCGCCACTATCGCGTCACCGATTCGACCAACACGCGCGCTCGCGAGGTGGCCGAGGCCGGGGCGCCGGGCGGCACCGTGGTCACGGCACGGGAACAGACCGCCGGGCGGGGACGGGTCGGCCGGGTCTGGACCGCGCCCGAGGGCAAGGCCCTGCTCTACTCGGCGATCCTGCGCCCACTCGACCAGCGCCACCTGCTGCTGCCGCTCTCGGTCCCGCTCGCGGTCTGCGCCGCCGCCGAGGCGCTCCGCCCCGGCATCTCCTGCCAGGTCAAGTGGCCCAACGACATCTGGCTTGAAGGCCGCAAGCTCTCCGGCATCCTGATCGAGGCCCGCCCCCAAGACGGCTGGGCCGTGATCGGCGTAGGCCTCAACCTCACAATCGCTCCAGAGGAGTTCCCCTCAGACCTCCGTCAACCGGCGGTTTCGCTCTTCGAGCCGGCTGACGAGAGCCGGGGGAGGGGGTCCGCCGGACAACAGCGGGGAGCGTCCGGCGGACCCCCTCCCCCGGCTCCCTCAACCGCCGCGGAAATGCTGAATCGTCACCTCGACCACTGGGTCTACGCGGCCGACGACGAAGTGCTGGGCGAGTGGCGCCGCCGCGACGGCCTGCTCGGTCGCGAGGTCTTCTGGGAGAACGGCTCAGGCGTCGCCGACGGAATCGACGACCGCGGCAACCTCGTCGTCGTCGTTCCCGGCGGCGACCGGGTCAGCCTCGGAGCCGGCGAGGTCGCGCTGCGCATCTGAGTCTTTCGCGGCCTTTTTCCCCGCGGCGTCCCGCTTCGGCCGCTTCTTGCCGCGCTTGTTGCGCCGCTTGCCGCCCTTGGGGAAGTTGCGCAGCAGCTCGCGGGCGATCGCCGAGGGCTTGCGGGCCATCCGCATCCGCGCACCGCGCAGCACCTCTTCGCCCTCGGGCGTGTGCGAGACCGCACCGGCCAGCAGCGCCACCGCCAGGCGGCGGTCCTGTTTGCGCGCCGCGTGGACGAGCCGGCGGGCATTGCGCCCGTGCGCGCGGCCCGAGGAGTTGACCAGCAGGCCGAGTAGCCGCTTCGTCTCCGGCCAGCGCTGCACCGCGTACTCTTCGTGCAGCTCGGGGGTGTAGGAGGCGAGCCGCCAGACCCAGGCCTGGGCCTGGTCGCGGCGCCCGATCCGCTTGTCGACCAGGGCCTGCAGCAGCGTCTTCGTCCCGGCCCGCTTGTCGTCGCGGCTCCAGGTGCCGACGATGTCGATCGCGTCGTCGAAGGCGTCGGCGTCACCGAGGTCGGCGATCTCGCTCAGCGCTTTCAGTTTCAGCTGCGAGGTGCGGTTGCGCTGCACGCAGGTGAGCAGGAAGCGGCGCTTCAGCTCCTGCGAGCCGGAGCCCTGCAGGATCGCCCGCGCCCGCCGCCAGCCCTGCGGGTTGACCCGCGCCCCGGCCAGCGCCGCCCAGGCGTGCTGCTCGGCGTGGTCGAGGTTCTCGACCGCGATCCGCCAGAGCTCGCGTTCGAGCACCTGCATGCGGCGCTCCTCCTCGCCGGAGACCGGCACGATCCGCCGCTCGACCCGAATCCGCCGCCCGCGCGAGCGCCGCACCGGGCCGATCACGATCGCGCCGCCGCGGTAGACGTCGCGGTCGAGCAGGCTGTGCAGGGTGATGATCGTCTCGTCGTGGGTGGTCGCCGGGTGGACGAAGTCGATGACGAGGCCCGCCTCCTTGCCCGGCGCGCGCCGAGTGACGCGGCCGACCCGCTGCTGGTAGATCCGCCGCGAGGCGGTCGGCGCCAGGTGCATGCAGAGCGTCGCCCGCGGCGAGTTCCAGCCCTCGGCGAGCAGCATCGCGTTGCAGAGCACGTCAACCTCGCCGCGCTCGAAGCCAGCGAGGATCTCGGCCAGTTCGCGCTTCGGCGTCTCACCGGAGACCGCGCGCGCGGTCACCCCCACCGCCTGCAACGCCCGCGCCACGTTCTTGGCGTGCTGCACGCCGGCCGTGTAGAGGACGCCGGGCATGCCGTCGAAGCGCGTCTTGTAGAGGTCGGCGATGGCGACGTTGAAGGGCTCCTGGTCGAGCAGCGCCGCCAGCTCCTCCTGGTCGAAGTCCTGGTCGACCTCGCCTTTTCGCAGCGGCACCTTGGCGATCGTCCGCACCCCCGGGCCGGGCGGGATGCGCATGCAGCGCAGCGGCGAGATCACGCCGCGGCGCGCCGCCTGGATCAGGTCGAAGCGCGAGGTCTGGGTCGGGAAGAGGTCGGCGACGTGGCGGGCGATCAGCGCCCCGGTCGCGGTCATGCCGATGAAGACGGGACCGGTCCAGGCGCGGATGCAGGCGCTGGTCTTCTCGCCCAGCGCGGTGTGCGCCTCGTCGCAGATCACGATCGAGTAGGCGTCGGAGATTTTCTTGTGGTTGCGGACGAACCACTGGTAGGTCTCGACCGTGACCGGGCCGTCGGGGTCGTCGCGGTCGCCGAGCAGCGGCGGGCGCAGGCGCTCCTTGTAGCCGCGGTCGGAGATCTCGCCGATGAACTGGTCGACCAGGTTGCGGCGGTGGGTGAGGATCAGCACGCCGCCGGTGCGGGTGGCGTCGATGAAGCCGACCGCGGCGACGGTCTTGCCGGCGCCGGTCGCGTGCTCGAACCAGAAGCGCCGCTCGGCGCCGGGGTCGTCGGGCGCCTCCTCGATCGTCTCCTCGTCGTCTTCGGCCGGCTGCTCCTCCCAGTCCTGCGGCTCCTCGTCGGGCGCCAGCTCCTCGTCCTCGTCGTCATCGTCGAGGTTGCCGTCGGCGTCGGCGTCGGTCTTCGCCGGCGCCGCCTTCTCCGCCGCGGCGACGGAGCCGTTGCCCTTCGCCTTGCCGTTCGCTTCGTCGCCGATCGCGACCTGCTGCTCGGCCATCAGCTCGGTCAGCGTGCCCGAGAGCGCGTCGACCTGGTGCGGGTTCAGTTCAGCGCCGTCGCGCAGCTTCGGCGGTTCGTCGGCGAGCAGGCGCTCCAGGCCCAGCAGCAGGGAGAAATCGCGGCGCCACTGGATCGAGGGGTCCTCGGCTCCCTCGTCGAGCTCGGCCAGAGCGGCGTCCAGAGCGCGGCGCCGAGCGGTGCCGGGGGCGAGCGCCTCCGGCCCCTCGCCGTCGAGCAGGAAGGGCTCCCGGGCGAACTTCGCCGCCCGATCGATATCGGCGCTGGATGGAACTGCCGCCGGCGCGGCAACTTCGCTGGTCTTGGCCATAAAGGCTTTCGGTTCAGTCCCCGCCGCGATGGATGACGGGCGGGGGCACTTAGACGAGGAATGCCGGGAGTCGGCCTTACTGCCTCCCCCCAGCGCTCTCACAAGCGGTTCGCACGAAGCAGCGAACCGGACATACGTATTGTAATCAAGGAATTGACGAAAAAGGGACGACAGTTCGCGATCGGCCTGATCTCGGTCGCGGTGGCGGGGCTGGTCGGGGCCGGTTGCGGCGCCGGCAGCGGCGGCGACTACGGCGGCCAACACCCCGACTACGCCAAGGCGCTTGCCGGCGCGCCGGCGCCACTCGCCGCTCTATACGAGGAAAGCGACAAGCTCCTGCCGGGCGGCTCGAGTGCCTTCGAACGGCGCCTCGCCGCACTCCACGGCTACCCGGTCGTGGTCAACGTCTGGGCCTCCTGGTGCGGGCCCTGCCGCTTCGAGTTCCCCACCCTGCAGAAGCTCTCCGCCGCCTACGGCAAGCAGGTCGCCTTCCTCGGCGTCAACAGCCAGGACTCCAACGCCGGCGCCGAAACCTTCCTCGAAGAGGCGCCGCTGCCCTACCCGAGCTTCAGCGACGGCAACGAGGAAATCACCCACACGATCGGCGCCGGGCGCGGCCTGCCCGACACCGCCTTCTACGATCGCTCCGGCTCGCTCTGCTACCTCAAGCAGGGCCCCTTCACGGCGCACTCCGAACTGGCGGCCGACATCCAGCGCTACGCCCTGCACGAAGAATGCGAAAGCGGATAATCGAACCATGGACGCAGCCCTCCTCGTCGCCCTGATCGGCATTGGCCTACTGGCCGGTGAGCTGCTGCTCTCGACCGGCGGCGTGCTGGCGGCACTCGGCGCGCTCGGCCTGATCGCCGGCGGCGTGCTGGCGCTGGAGTCCGACAGCGGCGCCGCCGATTACGTCGGGCCGGCCCTGATCGCGCTCGGCGTCCTTTCCCTCGTCGCCTTCTACTTCATCACCCGCAAGGTGATCGAGGCCCACCGCGACCAGCCCGTGCGCACCGGCAAGGAGGAGCTGATCGGCTCGCTCGCCGAGGCGCGCAGCGACATCGACCCCGACGGCCGGGTCTGGGCCGAGGGGACGGTCTGGAGCGCTCGCCTGGCCGAGGGCGGGGCGCCGGTGCGACTGGGGGATAGAGTCAGGGTCGATGCGGTGGACGGGCTGACCCTGGTGGTCCGCCCCGAGCCGACGCCCGCCGGCCAAGCCGAAAGAGGAGCAAGCTGATGGCAGCAGCACTCGGAGTCCTGATCATCATCGCCTTCTTCGTCGTGATCGCGCTCGGCACCTCGGTGCGGGTGCTGCGCGAGTACGAGCGCGGCGTGATCTTCCGGCTCGGTCGCC
Source organism: uncultured Solirubrobacterales bacterium (assembly GCA_963774405.1). Taxonomy (GTDB): domain Bacteria; phylum Actinomycetota; class Thermoleophilia; order Solirubrobacterales; family 70-9; genus VRUE01. Next base: position 253,782 of record CAVZEV010000005.1, read on the forward strand.
TGATCGCCACCAAGGGGCCCGGCCTGATCCTGCTGATCCCGCTGATCGACCGCATGGTCAAGGTCGACCTGCGCACGGTGACGCTGAACATCCCGCCACAGGAGGTGATCACCCGCGACAACGTCCCGGCCAGCGTCAACGCCGTCGCCTACTTCCGCGTGGTCGACTCCAACCGGGCGATCACCGAGGTCGAAAACTTCCTCATCGCCACCTCGCAGATCTCGCAGACGGCGCTGCGCTCGGTGCTCGGCAAGGCCGAGTTCGACCAGCTGCTCTCCGAGCGCGAGCGGCTCAACGAAGAGCTGCAGAAGATCATCGACGAGTCGACCGAGCCCTGGGGCGTGAAGGTGACCGCGGTCGAGATCAAGGATGTCGAAATCCCCGAGCAGATGCAGCGGGCGATCGCCCGCCAGGCCGAGGCCGAGCGCGAGCGCCGCGCCAAGATCATCAACTCCGAGGGCGAGTTCCAGGCGGCGCAGAAGCTCACCGACGCGGCCGACATCATCAGCACCAACCCGGCCTCGCTGCAGCTGCGCTACCTGCAGACGCTGCTGGAAATCGGCAGCAACCAGAACACCACCGTGGTCTTCCCGCTGCCGATGGACGTGCTCGGGCCATTCCTCAACGCGACGAAGCCGAAGGGCGAGCGACCGAAAGCGCCGCCGCCCCCACCGCCGCCCGTCGAGCCCGAGCCCGACCTGCCACCCTCCCGCTCCTGAGCGCGCCCGAGCTACGCATCGACCAGCTCTCAGGGCTGCCGGCGATCCTCGCCCCCGGGCGGGCCGCCCGCCCCGATAGCTTCAACCTGCCCAAGAGCGAACCGAAGGGGCCGGAGAGCTGTCCCTTCTGCGAGGGGCGCGAGGACCGCACGCCGCCCGAGGTCTACGCGACGCGGCCGGGCGCCGGCGAGCCCGACTCGCCCGGCTGGACGACGCGGGTGGTGCCGAACCTCTATCCGGCCCTGTCGAACGAGGCCGGCGGCGCCGCTGAACCCGCGGGGGCAGCACGCTCCGGCGACGCCGGGGCCTTCGCCGGCGCCGGCGACCCGCTGCTCGAGTCGCGCCGCTCCGGCGAGCCCGACCTCTTCTCCTCGCGCCCGGCGAGTGGCACCCACGAGGTGCTGATCAACACGCCCGCGCACGTCACCGCGATGCACGAGCTGAGCGCGGAGCAGCTCGGCGCCGCGGTCGAGACCTGGCGCAAGCGCATGCGCGCCCACGCCGGCGCCTCCTACGTGCAGCTGATCGTCAACGAGGGCGGCGGCGCCGGCGCCTCGCTCGAGCACAGCCACGCCCAGCTCTACGCGCTCGACTTCGTCCCCGCCGCGGTGGCGCGCGAGCGCGAGCGGGTCGGGGCCTACGCCGAACGCACGCAGGGCGGCGGCCTGCTCGGCGAGATCCTGGTCGAGGAGATGCGCCGCAAGGAGCGCCTCGTCGCGATCGACGACGAGGCGGCGCTGATCTGCCCCTGGGCCTCCCGCTCGCCCTTCGAGCTGCGCATGATCCCGCGCTCGGGCGCGGCGAGCTTCGCCGAGGACAGCGGCGGCGCGGCGATGATCCACACCGCCCTGCGCCTGCTCGCCGCGCGCTTCGAGAGCTCGCCCGAGCTCAACCTCTGGGTCCGCACCGCGCCGCGCGGCAGCGAGCACTTCAACTGGCACATCGACATTGCGCCGCGGCTCAGCATCAAGGCGAGCTTCGAGTTCGCGACGGGAGTGGACATCAACACCTACCCTCCCGAGCGCGCCGCCGCCGACCTGCGCGAGTGCCTCTGATGCCGCCCAACCCCCGCCCGATCCCCCGCTTCATCGCCGACTCGACCCAGGAGGGGATCCCGCACGGCCGCTTCGCCGAGCGCCTCGGCGAGGCCTTTCGCGAGGCCTGTAAGAGGATTGAGCGACCTGCCGGAGGGAGTCGAGCCGCCCGCCGAGCTCGACTGGTACCCCGAGCGCGCCTGGGGCGGCCGGGTCTGGGTGCCCTGCGCGGCGCGCAGCGAGGGGCCCGAGGGAGCGCTGGAACTCTTCGGCCACGTCTCCTACATCCAGCCCGAGCAGGGCGAGCCCTCCGAGCTCCGCGCCACCGCCGACTTTACCGACGTCCTCGCCGAGGACAACCCGGACTGGAAGATCGACCTCAACGACGAGGTGATCGGCCGCTGGCGCGGCGAGAACGGCCGCGCCGGTGCGGTCACCCTCGTCTGGGGCCGCCCCCTCGTCCAAAACGCCGTCGCCGCCACCGCCGAGCTCGACGGGGAGACCGTCGACCAGGAAGAGGTCTCCAACGGCCGCTTCACCCTGCTCGCCCTCGACGCCCTCGACGCCTACGGCGACGAGATCTTCATGCAGGTGAAGCTCTGGAGCCGGCGGGCGCAGGAGCTGGCGAGCGAGAGCCTCTACGCCTGAGCTTGCCGATGAGCTCTGAGCCCGAGATCCGCGAGCTGCTGCGCCCGGAGACGGGTCTGGCGTTCGAGGCAATGCGAGAGCTGCGCCCTCACTTCGACGACGAGCAGACCTTCGTACGCCAGGTCGACGAGGTCCAGCGCGCCGAGGGCTACCGGCTCGTTGCCGCGTTTAAACCAGGCGCCTCAGAGCCATCGGCGGCGGCGGGATTCCGCATCTGCCACAGCCTCGCCTGGCGCCACTACCTATATGTAGACGACCTCTCCACCAGGTCAACCGAGCGTCGCCACGGCCACGCCGCCGCCCTGCTCGAGTGGCTGCTCGACGAGGCCAAGCGCCTCGGCTGTGACCAGTTCCACCTCGACTCCGGCGTCGGCATCGACCGCGCCGCCGCCCACCGTCTCTATATGAGCACGGGCCTGGTCATCTCGGCGCACCACTTCGCCCGCTACGTCGACTAGCACCAGCTACCGTTTCGGGCATGGCAGCAACTCATCGACCGGGCGCCGCGTCCAAGGACGCTGCCGCCGAAGCCGAGGCCGTTCGCCGCCAGCGACTGCGTGAAGACGCGGAACGCCCGATGAGCGTGAACTTGGCTGAGGGCATTGCCCTCAGCCACAAGCTGATGCGATTCACCGGCGCCGCCCGCTCCAGTTGACCGAGCCGGCCTTCGATCAGCTTCTGCGCCGACTTTCCGAAGCGGACGTCGAGTTCATCCTGATCGGCGGTCTCGCGATCAACGCCTGGGGCGTGGTTCGAGGGACGAAGGACGTGGACATCGTGGTCGCGTCGGACCCTGGGAATCTCGAGCGAATTGCCGAGGTAGCGGTGGCGATTGGCGGCCAGGTCCACACGGGCGAATCGTTCCTCAGCACCCCTTTCTCAATAGCTGCGCACCTTGCAAACGGAGATCGGGTCGCAATTGAAACCGAGCTGGGCCTGTTGGATGTCGTCCAAGGACTCCCCGGGGTTCCGTCCTACAATGAGTTGCGCGCCTCCGCCATCGAGACCGAGATCCTCGGAGTCAATGTCCATGTCTGCTCGATCGACGCTCTGAAGCGAATGAAGCGCGTGGCAGGAAGACCGCGAGATTCCGTAGACCTGGAAGACCTCGAAGCAACCGGCCAATAGCTCTACGATCCGCCCTTCCCGCCCCGCTGCCCAATGGATTGCATTGTCCGCAACTCGCTTCGCTACCTTGTCGGCATGGTTTCTCGCAACCTGATCGACCAGGCAGGGCGACTGCTGGCAGAAGCCGCCGGCGCAGAGTCGAAAGTAATCCTTTTCGGCTCCCATGCCCGGGGAGAGGCCGGCCCGGACAGCGACGTCGACTTTCTCGTCATCGAGCCTGCCGTGGAGAATCGCCTCAAGGAGTGGGAGCGTCTGCGACGCGCTCTTAGAGACTTCCCGGCGCCGGTAGACATCGTCGTTCTAGGCAGGGAGCATGCTGAGCGGCGCGCAAAGGTACCCGGCACGATGGTCCATCACGCACTGCGCGACGGTCGCGTCCTTGCCAACGCCTGAGCAGCTTGAGGTCGCGGGGGCCCTCGCTCGACTCTCGGCGATCGACTTGGCGACCGCCGAAAAGCTCGCCCCCGATCCAGAGATGGATGATCGCCCGGTGGGCTTTCACGCACAGCAAGCCGTCGAGAAGGCCGTGAAGGTTGCTCTAATGTTGCGGGGCGTCGACTTTCCCAAGACTGGGCCGCTGAATTCCGGTACGACGACGCGCCGATCGAGACGCTGGATCGAAAACGAGCGATCGCTGTTGCCAACACTGCGGTCACCTGGTGCCGCGAGCTATTGAATGAGAAGCGCGGCTGAAACAATCCCTAGCCCGCCCCGATAGCTCAGCTGGATAGAGCGACTCCCTCCTAAGCGAGTTGGAGGCGCACGCGGCGTCTTGCGCGGTCGCGGGTTCTAGCGGATGACCGTGGTTCTATTTCGGTTTGGGCAGCGAGGAAGGTCCGCTGCCCAAACGATGCCGACGACAAAAGGTTCCGCCGTGGGCACCGCTAGCTTGGAGGCGATGGCGGGGGAGTTCGAGAAATTGGCCTACGAGGCAGCGCTTCGCGGTCTCGACAAGCAGGAGGGCCTACTTGAAGAGCTGCGGTCTCGGACTGGGTCCTCTTGGCGGCCTCCTCGCTCGCAGCATCGTTCCTCGGACAACAGGCATTCCGGCACCCAAGCCCTTGAGGGTTGGCAATTGCGGCTCTGATTGCGTTTGTAGTCTCGATAGCCGCAAGCGTTTTCATCCTGCTGCCGAAGAAAAATCTGATCTTTGCCGAGGCTGGTGTGACCGGCCCCCGTTTACCGGTCCACCCTCAGTGAGAGTTCGTGGTCGGTATCAACCTGCACGGTAGCGGGGTCGACCGCCGCCTCGCGGAGTGAGCCCGTAGGGCGATCGGAGCGAGGCGGCGGGGCGCCGTTCTCCTCCCGCCAGCGCTCGGCGAAGCGCGCCGGCGGCAGCATCCCCAGGGACGAGTGCGGGTGTTCGGTGTTGTAGGCGACGAGCCAGTCGGCGAGGATGACCTTGGCCTCGGCCAGGGTGAAGAACAGCTCGACGTCGAGCACCTCGTCGCGGGTGCGGCCGTTGAAGGACTCCACGTAGGGGTTCTGCCAGGGCGCGCCCGGCTCGATGTAGGCGGTGGCGGTCTTGCCCAGGCGACACCAGTCGCGCAGGGTGTGGGCGATCAGCTCGGGGCCGTTGTCGCAGCGGATGTGCTCGGGAGCGGCGCCGCGGGCGGCGACGAGGCGCTCCAAGAGCGCAACGGTGTCCTCGGCGGTGATCGAGCGCGCCACCTCGCTCGCCAGCGCCTCGCGGGTGAACTCGTCGATCACGTTCAGCACCCGCAGCTGACGCCCGTCGGCTGTTTCGTCGCATTGGAAGTCGAGCGCCCAGACTTGGTCGGGGCGTTCGGCGTGCAGCTCCTTGGCATCTGCATTGCCGCCCAGCCTGGCACGCTTTCGCTTGCGTCGGGGCACCCGCAGCCCCTCATCGCGCCAGAGGCGCTGCACGCGCTTCTTGTTCACTTCCCAGCCCTCTTCGAGCAGGCGGGCGTGGGCGCGGCGGTAGCCCCAGCGCTTCTTGAGCTTGGAGATCTCGCGCAGGCGCTTGCGCAAAGCCGCGTCATCTGGGGCGACCTGCGGCTCATGTCGCTGCGTCGATCGGTGCTGGCCGGCGATCCGGCACGCCCGGCGCTCGGAGAGGCCGAGGCGGTCCTGGAGCATCAGGACCGCTCGGCGCTTCCGGGACGGGCCTAGAAATTTCCCTTCGCGATCTCCTGGTAGCCGCGGATGTCGAGTGCCTGGTCGGCGACGATCTGCTTGAGCTGTCGATTCTCCTTCTCGAGCTCCTTCAGCCGCTTGACGTCCTCGGCCTTCATGCCGCCGTATTGGTTGCGCCAGCGGTGAAAGGTCTGCTCGGAGACCCCCAGCGCCTTCGCCACCTCCGGTACCTGCTTGCCTTCGCCGAGCATCCGCTCGGCCTCCCTGAGCTTGCGGATGATCTGCTCGGGGGTGTGTCGCCTTCTCTTCACTTGCGTCGGTCCTCCTTGGCCCATTGTCGTGGGCCGGAAGAACTCTCACAAGGGGCGGAGCGATTTCAGGGGGTCATGCCAGGTGCTGGCCTGTACGAGGGCCTCTATGCATTTCGTGACGACATGCCCGAGGTCTATCGCCGCCTTGCCTACGACCTCGACCTGTTCTGGGATTCCAACGATACGAAGATCAAGTGGCTAACCCGCGCCTACACCGTCGCAGCAACCGCCCTCGTGGTTGAGATTCTTTCTCTGGCTGCCCTATTGGGCGATAACATCTTTTAAGCGATGGCAGAAGCACCAAAGCCTCAAACCGGAAGTGGCGGAACCCCACCGCCCCCCCCTCCGCCTACTCCAGGTCTCGGTCGCCCAGAGACTCGCGGCGGCTGATCGGGCGCGCTGCGTTAGCTCAGCAGCGAGCTTTTCGGAGCCCGCGTTCGGCCTCTACGATTGAGCAACCCGCCCCGATAGCTCAGCTGGATAGAGCGACTCCCTCCTAAGCGAAGCGGAGGAGAGCGCGTTTTTGGCTCTGCACAGCGGGATGGACGGTACCTAGTGCGGTCGCAGATTCGAGTCGATTACGCACATTTAGGCTTGATTTGGGCAGCGAGAACCGGCCGCTGCCCATTGGCCTCATAGGCGCGTGACATCTGGCGGGGTGGGACCGCTATAGAGCTTTACCACTACTGGCCCTTCCTGTTCAAGCTCGGTCTTCAGCCTTTCCCAGTGCCGCGCCAGAGCGCGCATCTGGGTCCACCCGTCATATTCGGCAGACGCAAAACCCGCGTAGCGCAAACCCGAGCGGCGCAGCGCCTCACGCTCTGACTCGGTTTCCGTGATCGCCAAATCGCAAGTTAGAAGCGCGTAGCCCTTCGATGCAATGTCTTCTATCCACCACTCGTCACCATTCTGTGGACGTTGCATGGCGGGGTGAATGTGGTTCTGAAAGACAGCGCCCCAGCCGTGATTCGCGGAGAACTCATTAAATGCACGGGTGAACCCCAGCCCCACGTTGTTCTCGACGTAGAAGACCGGCTGTAGCTGCATGCCGCAGGCCTATGCAGCCCGCTCCAACTGGAGCGCCGCCTCGACCTCGTCGGTGCTAGCCGCTACGTCAGCGGCTATGTCGCCGATCGACCATCCTGATTTGGCTCGCGTAGCGATTGCAACAGTTCTCACGCCTGCTTCAGCGGTCGACGGCAATCCGCCATTTAGACGCGTGTCGAGCAGAACCGGCCTCTGTTTACCGAGGGGCCACCAACGATAAGCAGCGTGCTCGCTAGCGTCGTACTCCAGCGACTCAAAGAGCTGCGTCGCCCCTTCTGGCCAAGCCACCTGACCCCGACGACTTGCATTAAGAAAGTACTGCTCACCGCCCTCCTCGGCGTAGCGCAAGAACAGCTCTCGTCCATGGGCCGCAAACTCCACTTCGAGGAGAGGCCGGTCGACATTCAACTCTTGGGCTGCAAAGTCGAGGGCACGGCGAATTGCATGCAGCGAGACCCCCTGACGGTAGCTGGCGAGGAAACGAAGCTCGATGAGGTTCACGAAAGACAGCGGCAAGCGACCTTGCTCCGCTGAACCATCAATTTGGATCAGCGGCTTGTCTGTGGCAGGCTCACCCCGATAAAGCCGTTGATGGCCAACCGCCCAGCGTCGAATTGTCTCCGGTGGCCGAGCGACAAGTCGGGCAGCCTCAGGAAACCGGTATCGCGGCTCCAGCGCTCGCTCAGCGAACCGTCGATGCACTTTCTCTGATCTCCTGATTGGTCATGGCCCACTTTCTTCTCCTGCGGAGGACATCTCCCTGCGTCCGCGTACTTTCAAGGTACCTATCCAAAAGACTTGTCGTATCGGACCGAGGGGGCCGGCTCCTGGCCGAGAAGCGTTCAGCGTCAGAACTTGATGCGCTTTGAAACGGCGGCGACATTCTCGGTGTGCGCCTGTGCGTCCTGTTCTGTTCTACGTTCCTCGTCTCGTTCGCGCTCTTCAATCTCTTGGGCGAGCTGGTTGGCCCTCTCGACAACGAGCTTCAAAGTCGCTGCGTGGTAGGCCTCCACCTCCTCCACCGTAGTCCCATCCAAGATAAAGCGGTCACCGACGACCGACGCGATCCCGGGACGATGCATCGTTGTGAAGGATGGGGGGCTATCCCAGGTCTTAACTGCGATCTCGGCCCAGACAGCGGATGGGGGGGCGCTCAGCTTGATCGGAACGCGGTATAGAGCGCTGCCGGGAGTCCCGTCATTGCGCGGCTGCCCAACATCACCAGCATCGACTTCTAGGATCTCGATATCTGCCATGTCCTTCAGCTTAGGACTCGGCGACGACGCTGCGGAGGATCTTGACAGCCCTAGGGTTGGCCCTCGAAACCGTCTGTTCGTTTCGCCATCTCGACCATCGAGGCATTAAGCGCGGCGGCAATCGCCTTGACCGTTGCCCAAGTGGGATTGGAGTGGCCGCGTTCGATCATCGACATGTGGCCCACGGTGATACCCGCCTCTTGGGCTAGGGCTTCCTGGGTCATGCCGCGCTCTTCGCGGAGCTGGCGGATCGCTTTGCCTAGGGCCGGCTGGGGTTGATCTGAGCGGCGCATCTTCTGGGCACGCTCTCAGACGCAGGCGTTTTGATCCACCTGTCGTAGCACTTGTGTTTCAGCAGAAGTTGCTGTACCCTCGCCAACCCAACGACAAAGCGCCCCCGCGCTGCGGAAACAGCCGGGGGCATGGCACAGGAGGTATGAGCTCCCATGCACAACGAAGATATCCGGCGGGGCCTGTCTGCGTCCGCCCACGAGGACGAGATCATGGAACGCTCGGTCCTCACGCAGGTCTTGCTCCTGCATCCCGCCCAGCTTTCGATCTTGGAGCTTGCCTTGCGGGTGGAGGGAGATTTGCGCGACTGCGAACAGGACGCGGTGGAGCGCGCTGTGCGGGAGCTGAACCGTGACGGGCTGCTCTCCTGCGATTGCCGACGCCTCGCCCCGAGCCGGGCGGCTGTGCGCTTTGACGAGTTGCTCGGGGGCGTCTCCTAGGACGGCGGGAGCGGTCAGTGGTTTCTCGGGGGTCGGGGCGCAGGCCACAGGGAGGTTGCGGAGCTTCGATGGCTTCGCTTCCTGCCTCGGCCCCCGAGTAACCGCTGACCGCCAGACAACGCCCGCAGAAGACCGAGACGAGAGCGGCACTCGATCCCAACGCCATGCCTATCTCGAAACCGAATCCAGGCATCGCCTCAGCGCCCTCCACGCGCCATCGCTCGACCGCTCCCGAGAGACCAACCTCGACCCCCCGACACATTATGAACCGCGTTCTCGGTGCCCTCCCAGAGCCGATTTCCCGGGGCGTTTTGGCTGCCGAATCGACTACTAATGCATGGAATCCAAACGCATCCGGCTCGATCCCGAGACGGTGGAGAAGATCGCCCGTCGCGTGGTCGAGCTGCTCGAAGCGCGCGGGCTGCAGCAGCGTGAGCTGGTCGATGCCTCGGAGCTGGCAAGGCGACTCGGGATCGAGCGCTCTTGGGTCTACTCCCACGCGATCGAGCTGGGCGCGGTCAAGCTCGGCAGCGGTGCGAAGCCACGGCTTCGCTTCGACCCCGAAGTTGCCGCGCGGGTGCTGCGGAGGGTTGGCGAGGAACCGGCGGCTGACCCGCCCGCCCGCTCAGGTAAGCGGGCGGGCCAGCCGCAGGGGTCGGAGGGTCGGGTGGAGTTGCTGCCCATTCGTGAGCCGGGAGAGACCGGACCGCCCTCAGCGGCTTAGGTAGGGATGCCCCGGCAGGCAACAGGCCAGGTGATCGAGCCGAAGGACGGACGCGGTTGGGCGATCCGCTTCCGCGCCTACGGGAAGCGCCGGTACCTGTCGCTTGGCACGGCCGAGGAAGGCTGGAGCCGCAAGCGGGCCGAAGCGGAGCTGCGGCACGTACTGGCCGATGTCGAGCGCGGTCTCTGGCGATCGTACGAGCCGGCGCAAGCTCCGAAGGTGGCTGAACCGCCGACCTTCCACGAGTTCGCGTCCGAGTGGATCGCGGGTCGCGAACCGGAGCTACGCGAGAAGACGGTCGAGTGCTACCGCTGGTTGCTGACCAGTCACCTCCTCCCCCACTTCGCCCAGTTGCACCTGGACCAGATCGGCGCCGAGGAGGTCGACCGCTACAAGGCGACCAAGCTGCGCGAGGGAGCGCTGGGGCCAAACCAGATCAACAAGTCGATCGGGCTGCTGGCGATGATCCTCGACGCCGCCGGCGACTACGGGCACATCGACGCTGCCCGCAACCCGGCGCGCGGCCGAAGGCGAAGGGTCAAGCACACGACACCGAAGCGGCCGACGATCGAGCCCGAGCAGCTGCCCTCCCTGCTCGAGGCGTCGCGCAAGCTGCGGCCGATTGTCGCCACGATGGCCGGGACCGGCCTGCGGAACGGCGAGGCATGCGGGCTCGACTGGACCGACTTCGACCCTGCCAGCGGCACCATCACCGTCGCGGCGTCGAAGACCGATGCGGGCGTGCGCCAGGTCGACCTCCCCGACGCCCTCCGCAAGGAACTCGCCGCCTACAAGCTCCGCACCCTCTACAGCAACGAGGGTCCGATGTTCCGCAACCGCAAGGGCCGGCGCCAGGGAGTGAGCAACGTGGAGCGACGCCTCAAGACGGCGATCCGGCGGGCGAATAGGCGGCTCGTTGAGATCGGCCTGCGGCCGATTGACGAGGCGGTCACGCCGCACTCGCTGCGCCGCCTCTACGCCAGCCTGCGCTTCGCCCTGGGCGACGATCCCGTGTATGTGGCGAACCAGCTCGGGCACACCGAGCCAGGGTTCTCGATGAAGGTCTACGCTAGTGCGGTGCGTCGCCGTGCGAGGCTGACCGGCGTGGCGCTCCGAGAGTTCGATGCAGCCCTCCAATGGGCAGCAGTGGGCAGCGGAGAGGCCGATCCGATCGATTCAGAGCCGAGCGAAGACGACGGACAATCGCCGGAAACGGCTCAGCAGAGCCTTTTCCGGGCCCGCCCCGATAGCTCAGCTGGATAGAGCGACTCCCTCCTAAGGAGTAGGCCGCTGGTTCGAATCCAGCTCGGGGCACTTTCTGCGTGAGTAGCAGGACGCGGCTTCGTCCTTGACTCAAAGAGTGTCTCCGATTGAGAAGCGACGCCGGGCGGCCTCCATGCCGGAACGGTATGCCTCGGAGGCCGTGGGATCCCACGAGCGAGTGACGAGGAGCGCATCCTCGCCGTCGGCTGAGCCGAGGCAGTACGGGACGAGCGCCTCGAATAGCTGCCGCGGGTCGAAGGCGGCCTCCGGCGGATGGACGCCGGCCGGGACCCCTGCGCGGTTGAGCAGGAGGTCCGCGGCGACGCCGAGCGGCACGCCGGTGACCGCTCCCATGCTCCTCCCCGGCAGCGCCGCCAGGGTGACGCCCACCGCCGCCGGGTCCTTGCCCCGCCTGCCCTCGGCGAGCGCGAAGATCGGCGGCAGTCGCTTGGTCGAGGCCAGTGCGGCGAGCGGCGGCGAGGGTATCCGGCGCTCGGACCAGTCGGCCACCCGTGCGGCTTGCCGCGGAGAGAGAGGGCCGCGCTCGCAGAGCCAGGCGAGTGCCACCAGCGATGCGCTGAAGCGGAGTCGGCCGTGGGTGACGTTGACGCTCTCGGCGACGCCGAAGGTGCGGTGCAGCGTGACCGGCTCAGGATGTCCGAAAGTACGTGCGCGGCGGCGGCCCACTCCCGGGTAGTCGACCACGACACGCCGTAGCGGTCGCTCCGCTCGCTCGCTTTCGTCCCGGACCACCCGGATCGTCCCCGTCGCCTGGGCGATGCCATGTTCGATCGCGGCGGGACCGCTGCCCGGTTCGGGGGTTGCGCCCTCGCCGTTCCAGCCGGTGATCACCCGGTGGACGTCGTCGAGCTCGGACATCGCGACCACCGCGAGCAGGTTGACCAGCCCCGGGCTGGCGCCCATCCCGATCACCGCCCGCACTCCGGCCCGCCTGGCGGTCGCCGACATCTCGAGCATCGCCACCGTGGGCTCGGGATCGTCGCAGAGGTCGAGGTAGTCGCAGCCCTCCTCGATCGCCGCGGCCAGCACAGGAGGGCCGAAGCGGAAATACGGGCCGACCGTGTTCAGGACGACGTCGCTTTCGTTCAGGGCAGCCCGCAGGGCGGCCTCGTCGGTGACGTCGAGTGCGAGCGCCGTGGCGCGAGGGCCGCAGGCATCCGCGACCCGTGCCGCCGCGGCGAGGTCTCGGTCGGCGACCAGCACCCGCTCGACGCAGGCGAGAGTTGCGGCGGTCGCCGCGGCATGGCGGCCCATGCCCCCGCCACCGCCGAGGATTGCCACCGTCCTCCCTGTACGGTCGTTCTTCATACGATCGTCAATCATACGACCGATTTGGTCCGAGCTTCGATACTTGGCATGCAACGATGAGTGACTCCCCGATACCGACCCGCGCCCTGGTCCTCGCGATGGTCGACGCCGACGGTGCCGTCCCGCTTGAGGCGCTCAGGGAAACGGCGGTGGTGGTGGGCATCGGCGACGAGCAGCTGCGTCTTTGCTTGAGGCGACTGGTCGCCGAGGGCAGCCTGCGTCGCAGCGGTGGCCGCGGCAGGCACGCCTGCTATCGCGTCGCCGGCGAGCCAAGGTCCAGCATCCTTCCGGAGGCATCCTTCTTCGACTTCGCCTTGCGGCGCGATGCCGGAGAAGAGCCCTGGGACGAACGGTGGCGGCTCCTGGCATTCACCGTCCCGGAGTCCATGCGAAGTCGTCGTGACGAGCTGCGCCGGCGGCTCCTCTTCCTCGGGGGAGCTCCGATCCAAGCCGGTCTGTACGTTTCCGCGAGTCCCTGGGAGGATTACGTCGACGCCGTCGCTCGCGAGCTTCGGGTCGAGCCGTGGCTGACCTCGGCCACGACCTCAGACCTCGAAGTCGGCGGCGAGTCCTCGCCGAAACGGATCGCCGAGCGACTGTGGCCCTTGGATGCGATCGCTGAGAGCTGGCGGTCGTACGATGCCGCGACTCGACGGCGGCTGGGACCGCGACCGAACAGTCCGGCGGAGGCGACGGGGCGAGCGATTGCGACCCTCCTCGACTTGGTTCGGACGATCGAGCCCGACCCGCTCCTCCCGCCTGAGCTGCTGCCCGCCGACTGGCCGGGCGCAGCCGGCCGACGGCTGTGCCTCGATGCGATGGTCACCTTTGCGGAGCAGGCGGGCGAACGCTTCCCGGCAGGGATTCGCGAGCTGATGAATCGGGCGTCCTGGCCGCGCGGCACGTGAGGATCGCCGGCGGAAGATCAGCGCCGCATGGTTCGTCTTGTTGTCGGCGCGACCGAGGGCATGTCAAGGTCGCGCCCCAGCATCAGGCACACGCCATCGGCCATGCCGCGACTCCTCGCCGACCGTGGCGTCCTGCTCAGCGTGCCTTATGGCTTGGCGGCGCTGTTGGCGACGAGGAATTCGGCCAGGGTGTGGACTTCTTCGCTCGAGAGCGTCTGCCCATAGGTCTGGGGCATGACGTTGGCGGAGTAGCCTTCGACGACCTCGGAGTTCGGGTGGACGATCATTTCTTCGATTCCGGCCGTGTTGTCGTCGGGGGCGAGGGATTCTTCGAGGTCGGGGCCGACTTTCCCGGTCGCCCCCGCGGCGGCCAGGGTGTGGCAGGACCCGCAGCCAGTGTCAGTGAAGAGTTGCTTACCGTCCGCACTTGCGGTTTCGCTCGGTCCGGCCCCTGCGGACTGCGTTTCGCCTGCCGAACCGCTGACGTAGACGATTTCGGTCTTCGTCGAGCCGCCGAGCTTGCCGACGAGCAGGCCGCCAACGAACGCGATGACAGCTATCAGGACAAAAACCCAGCCTTCAACTACCAGGCGCCTCCAGCCTTCACGCTGCACCCTCTCCTCCTTCATTCGGTCAACTCGCGGCAAATATAGCCGGAGAGACGAACGGGGTATCCGTAGAAAACACCACTGATTTGGCTATTCGACCCCGGGCCCTGAACTCATTCCTTAACCCCGCAAGCCTTTTCCACCTTCGCGCTTATCGACAGCCCCTCCCCGAACGCAAAGGAGGCCAGCGCCAAGGGGAAGACCGTCCGCGGAGAGCCCTTGGGAGCAGGGCAGCCCGCGTTGAAGTAGGAGAGCTGCCTCCCCTTGAAGCGGTATTTGCGCTTCAGGGTCAGCTTGATCCGGTCGACGTAGCCCCAGTCCCCCAGGGCCTGGGGCAAAGACGCGGTGAGCTTGGTGCCGTAGGCGCCGTGGTGGGTCTTCTGGATCGAGAAGGGGATGACGAATGAGGAGAAGAAGGGGTTGGCGGTGAAGATGTGGGTGAAGATCACCGGGCGGCCCTTCTGGCGGCCGTTGAAGATCAGAAGGCGCCCGTGGGTCGGGTAGGCGCCCTGGTCGGGCAAGACGATGTGGGCCCAGAACTGGCCCGAGCCGATCAGGGCATCGCCGCAGGCGGTGAGGGCTCTTTGCGTCGAGGCGGGCTGGATCCGCTTCAAGGGGCAACTCGGCAGTCCCTTGGACTGCAAGAGGCCGTGTTTGTTGACTTCGACCGTCATCTCCTGCAGCTGGGGAGGGATCCCGCCGTGGGGTTCGGAGAGGTGGCCCGATACGAAGACGGCGATCGGTGCGACTCCGTGCCTGGGGAGCTTGTAGGGGAGGATCTGGGAGAGGACGGTGATCCTCACGTTGCCCTCCTGGACCACCGAGGCGTCGGCGAGGCTAGCGCACGCCAACACTGCCACCGCGGTGGCGAGGGCCCCCGCCCGTCTCGCCATCTCTTAGCGAACCCTGTGCTTTGAGCGCCTGCGGTGCTTGCGGGCCTTCTTGCACCCGGTCGCCTTCAGCTTCGGCCGCAGTTCAGAGACCTTGCCGTTGTGGCCGCTGAAGTTGGCTTCGGCGCGGTGGGCATGGGCGCAGAGGTTGGTCGAGTTTTCGAACAGGCCCTTCTTGCCTCCCCGCAGGCTCAAGACGACGCTTGAGACCGGGGCGTCGGGGGTCGATTCGAAGGTGTTTCGCAGGCGTCCCTTGACCGAGTCGACCTTGCCGTCCAAGACGACGTCGATCTCGCCGTTGTGGACCGCCGCCACCACGTCCGGCAGCTGGTGTTCGGAGGAGCGCAGGAAGACCGGACCGGTCAAGGGTTCGGAGAGGATCGGGGTCCTCACCACGGCCTTGCCGTAGATCGAGCCGGGGGGGCACTGTTCCCCGGGGTGGGCTCCCTGCTTGAAGACGACCCTGGTGCAGATCGTGTTGAAGTGGGCGTTGGCGATGAACTCCGAGGAGGGCAGGATCACTTCGGTTCGTTTGATCCCCGCTTCGCCGATGCCGTTCATCTTCAGCCTTGCGGTCAGGGCCGGGTAGGCGCCGCGTCTTGTTCCGCCCTTGAGCTTCAGCGAAAGCTTTGGCTTGAAGGGCAAGGCCGCGCAGTCTGCGGCCTGGAAGGGGGTTGAGACCGTCACCGGGCGATCGTCTGCTTCAGAGGAGAAGTCAAGGCCCGAACCCAAGAGGGTGCTTGCGGTGGAGGTCCTCGAGCAGGAGGTCGGGTTGAGGACGAATTCGGGTCGGTCGGTGTAGGCGCGGATGTCGCGGGCGTGGACCGGTACGCCCTTGATGATGTGGGGGATCGGGTCCGATCCCGTGGCGTCGATGAAGACTTCGCCGGTTTCGGGGTCGACCCGGAAGGCGTAGCGCAAGACCACGGTGCCGAGGTCGAAGGGGCCTGCCTTGGCGGCGGTGATCGCGACCAGCGATATCGCCGAGCCGTGGTAGGGCCCGGCGAGGTAGAGCTTGCCGGGGACGTAGGCCAATGCCTGGCCGACTCCCGCGCCGACCAAGGAGTGGCCGATTTCAGAGGCCTGTGGGCAAGAGGGCGAGTTGATCTCTTCTTCGCCGCCGTGGGGCCCCGTTCTCGCCCTGGCCGCTTCGATCGCCGAGTCCGGGCAGAAGGGGATGCCCGCCAGCTTGCCGACCACACCCGGCGGGAGCTTGATCGAGAAGCGGTTGATCTCCTGTTCTGCGTCTGTCCTGAACAACCTGACGTTGAAAGGCGAGAACCTTCCCGCGGCGTTGTTGATCGAACCGGCGATCAGACCCGGGTGGAAGGGCGGCAGGCCGCCCGAGGGGCAGGCCCCTCCTTCGGCTCCGCGTTCGATCTGAAAGGAGGCTTCCCTGGTGATCGCTTCGCTCGAGGAGAACGGGGTGAGCCTGGCCACGGTCTTGTATTCACCGCAGGACTGGGGGGTGGCCAATGGCGCCCTGGCTCCTTCGCGGAAGTGCAGCTTGAAGGAGGAGAAGGGGATCGGCGGCAGATCTTCGAAGGTGGTGGTGATCTGGCCGGTGCTCGGGTTCAGGTCGATCCGCCCGGCCTGCTTTACCAAGACACCGCGTTCGGGGGCGCGGGCGACCATGTAGAGGGCGGCGAGGGTGCCGAACTCGTTTTCGTAGGGGGCCGCCAGGTAGAGCGAGCCTTCCACCGGTTCTTCCAAGAGCGGGCTGAGTACGTGGACGCTTCCCAGCTTGGAAGCTTCCGGGCAGCCTGCCCCTGCCGGGGAGTCGAGCTGCTCTGAGCGGTACTGGTCCTCCGAGCAGGTGGCGATCCCTTCGGCGAAGGAGGGGTTGACGGTGGTCCCTTCGGGCAGGCTGACGACGACCTTTTTGGGCTCGGTTTCGGCGATCCCGTTGGGGTTGGTCAACCCCTGGTTTGAGAGCTTCAGCTCGAAGTCCAGCCCCGAGGGATTGGAGGCGAGCTTGGTGGTCGGCTGGGAGGAGATTTCGGGAGTGAAGGGGACCGCCGCGCAGCCCGTCATCGGCTGCGGCTGATCGGCGGCGTTCAGCGCCTTGACCGTTTCGGAGCTGTAGGTGGTGGGGTCTTGGACGGAGTCGACGCTGATCGTGGTTTGCGGTGCCGCGTTGCAGGAGGCGGGCATGGTCAGGAAGGCGCGCTTGGGGGCGGTCGAGGGGCAGCCTTCGAAGACAACACCTTCGAGGGTGAGGCAGGAGCGTTCGGGGTCGTGTTCGGCGGCCGCGGGGATGCCCCAGATCGTCTCGGTGATCGCGCTCACTTCGATCGGCGTGTTGATCGCATCGACCCGCAGGCCATAGCCGGCTTCGGTGCGCGTGGAGGCGAGCTGGTGGGAGGTGAGTTCGGCAGTGGAGAAACCGAGCTCGGCGGCGACGCCCGGTGGCGGCACCAGGTTGAAGACGGGCCCGGTGGCCTGGCCGCCGGCGGAGGGCACGATCGCGCGCAGGAAGCCGACCTGGGTGTCGCCGGGACAGGGCGGCAGCAGGCCGCCTTCGTCGAAGGCCTGGCGCGGACAGGCGGGGACCGCCCGCGGGTTGCCGATCAGCCCCGGCGGCAGATCGACGATTATGTTTCGCGCCTGCCCGCCTTCGGTAAGGCCGCTTTCGTCGGTCTTCAGCTCGAAGTGAACGGTGAGGCCGGCCGGGTGCGAGGAGGCCTGGGTGTCGATCGTGCCGCTGGCGGTTCGGGCCGTGACCGAGGCGCTGCCGGGCACGAGGCCGAAATCGGCCTGGGCCGCGGCGGGCAGCGCCAGCGAGCAGGCGAGCGCCGCGAGGGCGAGGAGTCTCTTGCGGGCGATCACTTCGAACCTCCCCGGTTGTGCTTGGCGGCTCGCTTGTGAGCGTGCTTGTGCTTGGCGTGCCTTCGCTTCTTCTTGTGCCTCTTGTGCTTGTGCTTCTTTGCCTTGCCTTCCTCGTGCACGTTGCCCGCGCCTTGGAAGGTCGAGGAGCCCGGTGTGGGGTCGTTGGGGACCGCGACCGGCGCCTGGCAGGCTTCGCCCTGGCATTCGCCCCTGCCGACTTCGCTTTCGGCCGGGATGCCGCCTTCTTCGCGGGCGTCATAGAGGTCGAACAGGTCGTCTTTGTCTCTCAGCGTGAGCTGGTCGCGGGTGGTGAAGAAGACGTTCCCGGCGGCGGGGTCGATCGCGATGAAGTTGGAGTCGACGACTCCGGTTCCGGCCGAGATCAGCGTGGTGCAGCCTTCAGGGCGCCCGCAGGTGTTCGCGGCGGGCTCTTCGGGGCCGGCGGGCGGCTCGTACTGATAGACGTCTTCGACGCCGTTGTTGGTGTCGGCGGGAACCAGCGAGTCCTGCGAGTCGAAGTAAAGGCGCCCGGAGTCGGTTAGGTAGCGGGGCTGGAAGGCGCCAAACGACTGGATCGTCGGCAGCGTCGTCCTCCCCAGCGGGCGCTCGCCGCTGGGGTTGCAAGAGGCGCAGCGAAGCGTTTCCGTGGCGGAGTCATAGAGGAAGGCCTCGGGGACCGCGTGGTTGTCATAGCCGCTCAGCGGCGCAACGGAGAGGAAGGCGAGGTAGCGCCCGGCGGGGCTGGCCTCGGCGGTTCGTCCCGCCGGACTACCCGCCCAGTCCCCGCCGCTGGTGGAACTGCCGCCGTCGGCGGCGGCCAGCCTCGCCACGAAGCGCGTGCCTTCCCCTTCTGACCAGGCGTAGAGGTTGAGCTTGCCCGCTTCGGCGGCTTCGCCTTCCTGGTTGGGCGTTTCGTCGAGCACTTCGGTGTCGACGAAGTAGATCCGGGAGAGGTCTTCACTTTCTCCCACCACCCCTTCGAAGCCGCCCTTGCCCTGGGTCAGGTCGACGGTCGGTTCTTCATCGCCCAGCGAGTGCAGGTGCCCGTTGGCGAGCAATACCGCCGAGCCGTTGACGGCAGCGGCGAGGAACCTGCCGGGGTCGGGGCACCCTTCGGTGGAGATCGCCCTCGTCGTCTCGCCGCCTTCGCGGACATAGGTCTGGTGGGCTTCGTCTTCGAAGAAGGCGCGGGCGCCGTCGGCGGAGATCGCGTGGGCGCTGGCGGCGCCGAAGGCTGCGCCGGGCTGGGTGGTGGCGTTGCCCGGCGCCACGTTGACCAGGGCGATCTCGCCTTCGTGCCATTCATAGAGGTTGAACTTGTTCGCACCGCCGTCGGTGGCCGCGGGGGCGAAGGGGGTTTCTTCGCTCAGCGCGTCGTTTGCGCTGAAGATGATCCGCGAGAGGTCGGCCGAGGCGCCGGCGTAGCGGATTTCGAAGTTCCCGCTGCCAAAGGCGGGGCGGTTGGGCGGTTCTGATGTGAGCAGCGGCGCCAGCGCCGGCGGATCGGAGGAGGGCTGGGCATAGAGGTTCTGATAGCCCGCCGGCGCTTCGGGGCTGAGCGGCAGGTCGCTTTCGGAGCCCAGCAGCACGCCGCGGCCGAGGTCGGCGCCGAAGGCCTTGTAGCCCTGGGTGCCTCCCTGTCCCAGATGCAGCGGGGTCAGGTTCCTCGTCTGCCAGCCGGCTTTGGGGTCGCGGCGGGCGATGTACTGGTTGGCGAGCAGGGCGCTGGCTTCGGTATCGAAGGCGGTGCCCTCATAGACGATCGCTTCCCCGTCGGGAGCGCTTTGCATCGGGAAGTGGGGAAAGGTGCCGCCGGGCTTGCAGACCGTCTGGGTAGGGCAGGTGCCCTCGGGGCGGGCGGGGACCACCTGGCCGGCGTTCTTTTGCACCGGGGAGACCAGCTCATAGGCGCGGCGGTCGGGCAGGCCGGGGACTTCCTCGGCGAAGGTGCGAAAGCGGATCGCTTCGCCGCTGTCTTCGCAGACTTTTTCGGCTTCGCCCGCGGAGCAGTGGCTGGTCGCCACGGCGCGGAAGCGGTAGGCGGTGTCGGGGGCGAGGCCGGCCAGCGAGGCGCTCACCGTGACCGCTTCGGTGCCTTCGCCCGCTACCGCCCCGCCCGGCGGTGCTTGCGCCGCCCCGGCGAAGCGATCGGCTGGTTCGCTTTCCTCGTATTGGGCCTCGGTCTCGTACTGGAAGGCGTAGCGGGTCGCCGAGCCCTTGGGGTTGACCTGGGCCGAGAGCTCGGCCGTGGTCGCGGTGACGTTGGCAAAGGACTCCGCTTCGACCGCCGGCGGGATTTCGGCCGGCTGGGAGAAGATGTAGCCGAGCGAGGATTCCACGCGGGTTTCGGGCCATTCTCCTTCGCTGTTGCCGCCTCCGTAATCCGGCGCGCCGGCGTAGAGCACGCCGACCGGGCGCCCCGCTTCGTATTCCCGTTCGGGGTCGAAGGCCAGCCCGGTGATCTGCTCTCGGTTGGGCGAAAGTGTGAAGGCGCTTGCTTCGTGGAACTTGCCTTCCCCGTCGCAGCCGGCGCCGAGCTGGTGGATCTTGTTGGAGCCGTTTTCTGAGTGAAAGAAGACTTCGCCCCCCGCCGGGTTGACCGTGATCGCGTCGATCCGCCCCTGCGGGTAGCTGAACCGGCAGACCGGCGCCGCCGGTTGGGCCGGGTCGAACTTGGCGATTTCGCCGTTTTCCCCGCCGACGTAGAGCTCACCGGCGGCATCGGCGACCGGGAACTGCTCCGACACCCCTTCTTTCCCGAAGCCGACCCCGATGTCGTGGCCTTGGCCGGCGTAGACGTAGTGTTCGTAGTCGCCCGGGGACTGCGGTTCGAACTCCATCAGGCGGTGGTAATTGTTGTCGTTGCCGTTTTCGTCGAAGACGTAGACGTCGCCGGTGGAGTTGACGGCGATCGCGCCGTTCCGGCGGTTGCCGGTGGCGTGCAGCTTGCCGGGGCTCGCCGCGGTGGTTTCGCCCGTGGCGGCCGCTTCGCCGAATTCGGCGATCAGTTCCGAGCCGTCGGCGCTGTAGACGTGGATCTGGTTGCTCGCGTATGCGCTGTATATGTAGACGTAGCCGGTGCTCTGGTCGACGTCGACGTCGACCTTTTGCTGATCACCTGTCACAGCGCTGACGCAGCTCGGTTCGGCCGGGTTACCTTCGGGGCCGCAACGTTCTTCCCGCTCCTTCGGTCCGAGGCTGCCTTTGAAGGTCCAGGCCTCGCTGAAGCTGCCGTCGGGGTTGTAGCGGGCGACGCGCATTGGGGTTGGGAGGGTTTCTCCAACCGCGTAGACGGTTCCCGCCGGCACCCCTCCGGCGCCGGTGTAGTTGACCGCCATGCCGCCGATGCCGCCGAGCTGCACATCTTCGGGCCATTCAGCCGGCGAGCCGTTAAACGACAGGTGAAGTTCTCCAGGGTTGCCGGCGAAGTTGCCCACCTGTTCGTAGGCGGCCGAGGCGGAGGCGGCGAAGAGCCCGAGGCAGAGCAAGGCCGCCGCAGCGGCGAGGCGGGCCTTCATCGGTGGCCTCCGCGCTTGCGGTGCTTCTTCTTGGCCTTCTTGCAGCCCAATGGCTTCAGCTTCGGTCGCAGCTCCGCGAGCTTGCCGTTATGGCCGGTGAAGTTGGCTTCGGCGCGGTGGGTATGGGCGCAGAGGTTGGTGCTGTTTTCAAACAGCCCCTTCTTGCCTCCCCGCAGCTTGATCACGACGCTTGAGACCGGGGCGTCGGGAGTCGATTCGAAGGTGTTGCGCAGGCGTCCTTTGACCGAGTCGACCTTGCCGTCCAAGACGACGTCGATCTCGCCGTTGTGGACCGCCGCCACCACGTCTGGCAGCTGGTGCTCGGAGGAGCTGAGGAAGACCGGCCCGACCAGGGGTTCGGAGAGGATCGGGGTCCTGACCACGGCGCGGCCGTAGATCGATCCCTTCGGGCACATTTCTCCCGGGTGGGCGCCCTGCTTGAAGACGACCCTGGTGCAGATCGTGTTGAAGTGGGCGTTGGCGATGAACTCCGAGGAGGGCAGGATCACTTCGGTTCGTTTGATCCCCGCTTCGCCGATCCCGTTCATCTTCAGCCTTGCGGTCAGGGCCGGATAGGCGCCTCGCCTGGTCCCTCCCTTGAGCTTCAGCGAGAGCTTCGGCTTGAAGGGAAGGGCGGCGCAATCGGCTGCCTGGAAGGGGGTTGAGACCGTCACCGGGCGATCGTCTGCTTCCGAGGAGAAGTCAAGGCCCGAACCCAAGAGGGTGCTTGCGGTGGAGGTCCTCGAGCAGGAGGTCGGGTTGAGGACGAATTCGGGTCGGTCGGTGTAGGCGCGGATGTCCCTTGCGTGCACCGGTACCCCCTTGATGATGTGGGGGATCGGGTCCGATCCCGTGGCGTCGATGAAGACTTCGCCTGTTTCGGGGTCGACCCGGAAGGCGTAGCGCAAGACCACGGTGCCGAGGTCGAAGGGGCCTGCCTTGGCGGCGGTGATCGCGACCAGCGATATCGCCGAGCCGTGGTAGGGCCCGGCGAGGTAGAGCTTGCCGGGGACGTAGGCGAGTGCCTGGCCGACTCCCGCGCCGACCAGGGAGTGGCCGATTTCACTTGCGGCGGGGCAGGAGGGGGAGTCGAGCTCTTCCTGACCGCCGTGGGAGCCGCTCCTCGCCCTGGCCGCTTCGATCGCGGAGTCCGGGCAGAAGGAGACCCCGCCAGCTTGCCGACCACTCCCGGGGGGAGCTTGATCGAGAAGCGGTTGATCTCCTGTTCTGCGTCGCTCCTGAACAGACGCACGTTGAAGGGGCTGAAGCGCCCGGCGGCGTTGTTGATCGAGCCCGCGATCAGGCCCGGGTGGAAGGGCGGCAGGCCGCCCGAGGGGCAGGCGCCTCCTTCGGCTCCGCGTTCGACCTGAAAGGAGGCTTCCCTGGTGATCGCTTCGCTCGAGGAGAAGGGGGTGAGCTTGGCGACGGTCTTGTATTCACCGCAGGACTGGGGGGTTGCCAGCGGTGCCCTTGCTCCTTCGCGGAAGTGCAGCTTGAAGGAGGTGAAGGGGATCGGCGGCAGCTCATCGAAGGTGGTGGTGATCTGGCCCGTGCTCGGGTTCAGGTCGATCCGCCCGGCCTGCTTTACCAGGATGCCTCGTTCGGGGGCTCTGGCGACCATGTAGAGGGCGGCGAGGGTGCCGAACTCGTTTTCGTAGGGGGCCGCCAGGTAGAGCGAGCCTTCCACCGGTTCTTCCAAGAGCGGGCTGAGTACGTGGACCGAGCCCAGCTTCGATGCTTCCGGGCAGCCTGCCCCTGCCGGGGAGTCGAGCTGCTCGGAGCGGTATTGGGCCTCGGAGCAGGTGGCGACGCCTTCGGCGAAGGAGGGGTTGACGGTGGTCCCTTCGGGCAGGCTGACGACGACCTTCTTCGGCTCGGTTTCCGCGATGCCGTTCGGGTTGGTCAACCCTTGGTTGGAGAGCTTCAGCTCGAAGTCCAGCCCCGAGGGATTGGAGGCGAGCTTGGTGGTCGGCTGGGAGGAGATTTCGGGAGTGAAGGGGACCGCCGCGCAGCCCGTCATCGGCTGCGGCTGGTCGGCGGCGTTCAGCGCCTTGACCGTTTCGGAGCTGTAGGTGGTGGGGTCTTGGACCGAGTCGACGCTGATCGTGGTTTGCGGTGCCGCCTTGCAGGAGGCGGGCATGGTCAGGAAGGCGCGCAGGGGGGCGGTCGAGGGGCAGCCTTCGAAGACAACACCTTCGAGGGTGAGGCAGGAGCGTTCGGGGTCGTGTTCGGCGGCGGCGGGGATGCCCCAGATCGTCTCGGTGATCGCGCTCAATTCGATCGGCGTGTTGATCGCATCGACCCGCAATCCGTAGCCTTCTTCGGTGCGCGTGGAGGCGAGCTGGTGGGAGACCAGTTCCGCAGTGGAGAAGCCGAGCTCGGCGGCGACGCCGGGCGGCGGCACCAGGTTGAAGACGGGGCCGGTGGCCTGGCCGCCGGCGCTGGGCACGATCGCACGCAGGAAGCCGACCTGGGTGTCGCCGGGGCAGTCGGGCAGCAGCGCGCCTTCGTCGAAGGCCTGGCGCGGGCAGGCGGGCACCGCCCGGGGGTTGCCGATCAGGCCCGCCGGCAGGTCGACGATTATGTTTCGCGCCTGCCCGCCTTCGGTGCGGCCGCTTTCATCGGTCTTCAGCTCGAAGTGAACGGTGAGGCCGGCCGGGTGCGAGGAGGCCTGGGTGTCGATTGTGCCGCTGGCGGTTCGGGCCGTCACCGAGGCGCTGCCGGGCACCAGCCCGAAGTCGGCCTGGGCCGCGGCGGGAAGGGCCAGCGAGCAGGCGAGCGCCGCGAGGGCGAGGAGTCTCTTGCGGGCGATCACTTCGAACCTCCACGGTTGTGCTTGGCGGCTCGCTTGTGGGCGTGCTTGTGCTTGGCGTGCCTTCGCTTCTTCTTGTGCTTGTGCTTCTTGTGCTTGTGCTTCTTGGCCTTGCCTTCCTCGTGCACGTTGCCCGCGCCTTGGAAGGTCGAGGAGCCCGGTGTGGGGTCGTTGGGGACCGAGACCGGCGCCTGGCAGGCTTCGCCCTGGCATTCGCCCCTGCCGACTTCGCTTTCGCCGGGGATGCCGCCTTCTTCGCGGGCGTCATAGAGGTCGATCAGGTCGTCTTTGTCTCTCAGCGTGAGCTGATCGCGGCTGGTGAAGAAGACGTTCCCGGCGGCGGGGTCGATGGCGATGAAGTTGGAGTCGACGACTCCGGTTCCGGCCGAGATCAGCGTGGTGCAGCCTTCAGAGCGCCCGCAGGTGTTCGCGGCGGGCTCTTCGGGGCCGGCGGGCGGCTCGTATTGGTAGACGTCTTCGACCCCGTGGTTGGTGTCGGCGGGAACCAGCGAGTCTTGGCTGTCGAAGTAAAGGCGCCCGGAGTCGGTCAAGTAGCGCGGCTGGAAGGCGCTAAAGGACTGGATCCTCGGCAGCGCGTCCTCCCCAGCGGGCGCTCGCCGCTGGGGTTGCAAGAGGCGCAGCGAAGCGCCTCCGTGGCCGAGTCATAGAGGAAGGCCTCGGGGCGCCCGCCGTTGTCATAGCCGCTCAGCGGCGCAACGGAGAGGAAGGCGAGGTAGCGCCCGGCGGGGCTCGCCTCGGCGGTTCGCTGGTTCGGGGCGGCTTCCCAGTCCGCGCCATAGTTACCGTCGTTGTCGGCGGCGGCCAGCCTCGCCACGAAGCGCGTGCCGGCGCCTTCTGACCAGGCGTAGAGGTTGAGCTTGCCCGCTTCGGCGGCTTCGCCTTCTTGGTTGGGCGCTTCGTCGAGCACTTCGGTGTCGACGAGGTAGACGTGGGAGAGGTCTTCGCTTTGGCCGGCCACCCCTTCGAAGCCGCCCTTGCCCTGGGTCAGGTCGACGGTCGGTTCTTCACCGCCCAGGGAGTGCAGGTGCCCGTTGGCGAGCAATACCGCCGAGCCGTCGGCGGCGGCGGCGAGGAACCTGCCGGGGTCGGGGCCCCCTTCGGTGGAGATCGCTTTGGTCCGCTCGCCGTCTTCGCGCACGTAGGTCTGGTGGGCTTCGTCTTCGAAGAAGGCGCGGGCGCCGTCGGCGGAGATCGCCTGGGCGCTGCCGGCGCCGAAGGCGGCTCCCGGTTCGGTGGTGGCGTTGCCCGGCGCCACGTTGACCAGGGCGATGGCGCCTTCGTGCCATTCATAGAGGTTGAATTTGGTCGGGCCGCCGTCGGCCGCCGCGGGGGCGAAGGGGGTTTCTGCGCTCAGTGCGTCGTTTGCGCTGAAGAAGATCCGCGAGAGGTCGGCCGAGGCACCGGCGTAGCGGATTTCGAAGTTCCCGCTGCCGAAGGCGGGGCGGTTGGGCGGTGCATTGGCGACGAGCGGCGCCGGCGCCGACGGATCGGAGGAGACCTGGGCATAGAGGTTCTGATAGCCCGCCGGCGCTTCGGGGCTGAGCGGCAGGTCGCTTTCGGAGCCCCCGTCCTCCAGCACGCCGTGGCCGAGGTCGGCGCCGAAGGCTTTGTAGCCCCGGGTGCCTCCCTGGCCGAGGTGCAGCGGGGTCAGGTTCCTCGTCTGCCAGCCCGCTTTGGGGTCGCGGCGGGCGAGGTACTGGTTGGCGAGCAGGGCGCTGGCTTCGCTGTCGAAGGCGGTGCCCTCATAGACGATCGCTTCCCCGTCGGGGGCGCTTTGCATCGGGAAGTGAGGGAAGGTGCCCGCCGGGCTTGCAGACCGTCTGGGTGGGGCAGGTGCCCTCGGGGCGGGCGGGGACCACCTGGCCGGCGTTCTTCTGCGCCGGGGAGACCAGCTCATAGGCGCGGCGGTCGGCCAGGCCGGGGGCTTCCTCGGCGAAGGTGCGGAGGCTAATCGCTTCGCCGCTGTCTTCGCAGACTTTTTCGGGTTCACCCGCGGAGCAGTGGCTGCTCGCCACGGCGCGGAAGCGGTAGGCGGTGTCGGGGGCAAGGCCGGCCAGCGAGGCGCTCACCGTGACCGCTTCGGTGCCTTCGCCCGCTACCGCCCCGCCCGGCGGTGCTTGCGCCGCCCCGGCGAAGCGATCGGACGGTTCGCTTTCCTCGTATTGGGCCTCGGTCTCGTACTGGAAGGCGTAGCGGGTCGCCGAGCCCTTGGGGTTGACCTGGGCCGAGAGCTCGGCCGTGCTCGCGGTGACGTTGGCAAAGGACTCCGCTTCGACCGCCGGCGGGATTTCGGCCGGCTGGGAGAAGATGTAGCCGAGCGAGGATTCGACGAGGTAGTTGGGCCATTCTCCTTCGAAGTTGCCGCCGTAGCCGCTCCGCGCGCCGGCGTAGAGCACTCCCGCCGGGCGGCCCGCTTCGTATTCGCGCGCCGGGTCGAAGGCCAGCCCGGTGAGATCTTCTCGGTTGGGCGAGAGTTTGAAGGCGCTTGCTTCGTGGAACTTGCCTTCCCCGTCGCAGCCGGCGCCGAGCTGGTGGATCTTGTTGGAGCCGTTTTCTGAGTGAAAGAAGACTTCGCCCCCCGCCGGGTTGACCGTGATCATGTCGATCCGCCCCTGCGGGTGGCTGAACCGGCAGATCGGCGCCGCCGGTTGGGAGGGGTCGAACTTGGCGATTTCGCCGTTTTCCCCGCCGACGTAGAGGTTGCCGGCGGCATCGGCGACCGGGAACTGCTCCGACACCCCTTCTTTCCCGAAGCCGGCGCCGACGTCGTGGCCTTGACCGGCGTAGACGTAGTGTTCGTAGTCGCCCGGGGTCTGCGGTTCGAACTCCATCAGCCGGTGGTAGTTGTTGTCGCTGCCGTTTTGGTCGTAGACGTAGACGTCGCCTTCGGAGTTGACCGCGATCGCCCCGTTCTGGCGCTTGCCGGTGATGTGCAGCTTGCCGGGGCTCGCCGCGGTCGTTTCGCCTTCGGCGGCCGCTTCGCCGAAGCTGGCGATCAGTTCCGCGCCGTCGGGGGTGTAGACGTGGATCTGGTTTGGCTCGTTTTCGCTGCTCGCGACTGCGTTGTATACGTAGACGTAGCCGGTGCTCTGGTCGACGTCGACGTCGACATTTTGCAGATCACCTGTCACAGCGCTGACGCAGCTCGGTTCGGCCGGGTTGCCTTCGGGGCCGCAACGTTCTTCCGGTGCCGGGCTGCCCTTGAAGGTCCAGGCCTCGCTGAAGCTGCCGTCGGGGTTGTAGCGGGCGACGCGCATTGGGGTTCCGTGGGTCTTCCCAACCGCGTAGACGGTTCCCGCCGGCACCCCTCCCGCGCCGGTGTAATTGACCGCCATCCCGCCGAGGCCGCCGAGCTGCACCTCTTCGGGCCAGCGTGCGGACTGTTCTGCGAAGGTGCCCCCATCTAGCTGCAGAACCCCCAGGGTCCCGGCGAAGTTCCCCACCTGTTCGTAAGCGGCGGAAGCCGGAGAGGCGCCGAGGACAAGGCAGAGCAGGGCGAGGCAGAGAGAGGTGCCGACGCGGCCCAAGGAGCGCCGCCGGCGTCGCGTAGCGCGGCAAGGGCCGCCGGTCGAGCTCGTGGGGGCTGTCGTAACCGTCTGCAGTCTCATGATCTCCTCGCTTGGTGCTGAAAGCCGGTGGGTCATCGGACCGGGGGCGACCTTGGCCGCCCCCGGCGCTCCGGGCTTAATGGATGACGATGCGCGCGCTCCTTGCCTGGCCGGCAATGCGGAGGCTGTAGTGGCCCGAGCGCAGGTGGTTCAGCACCCCCTGCAGGCGACCGGCGCTGGTGGCGCCGTGGCTGAGTGTGCGCCCGGCGCGGTGCAGGCTCCAGCGCAGGCGGCGCTTGGAGGACTTGGGCTGCTTGACCTTGCAGACGACCTTCTTTGAGCTCTTGACCTTGCAGGTGACCGAGACCTTGCCCGCCGCGCCCCGTGGGCCCTGCGGGCCCTGCGGACCTGCGGCGCCGGTGTCGCCCTTGGCGCCCTGGGGGCCGGCGGCACCGTTTGCGCCGTTCTGACCCGAATCGCCCTGGGAGCCCTGCGGACCGGTCGCACCCGTGCTGCCCGCTTTGAGGAAGACCGCGGTGGCTTCCCGTTCTTCGTTTTCGGCGCTCGGCACGGCGGTGCAGGTGGTGGGGCCGGTCTGCTTGCAGCCGATCCAGCCGGCGAGCACGTAGCCCGAGGCGGGGGCGGCGGTCAGGGTAACGACGCCGGCGAGGTTGGCGCCGCATTCCGATCCGGCCGAGCAATTGATCCCGGCCGGGGCGGAGGTGACCGAGCCGGCGCCCGCGGGGCCGTTGGCGAAGACGGTCAGGTGGAAGGGGATGGGGACGAATTCAAAGGTGGCTTCGAGTGCTTCGACCAGTTCGAACGATTCGTTTTCGCCGGCGACTTCACATTCGTTGAGGTGGCCCGAGGGCGGACAGCCCGCAAGGAATGAAGGCGTGCCGCCCTGAATCGTCCAACCGCTTCCTTCCAAGCCGCTCGTCCCCAGCTTGGACCCCGGAGCGGGATTGGCGATCAGGTAGGCGTAATAGAATTCGTTCCCATTTTCGGTTTCGCCGGGCACGTTTTCGCAGACGCCGCTTGTCGTACTGCCGTTGTAGGTGCAGGCGAGCGCCGGCGTGGCGGCGGTGAACGCTTCCGGGGTGGAATTGACCACTTCGCCGCTGCCCGTACCGGTGACGTTGAGCTTGAAGCTCGGCGTGGCGAGGGCCTGCGCTGCCGGAACAAGCGCGAACGCCGCCGCGACGGCGAGCAGGATTGCAAAGCGGATGCGTAGCGTCGAGAACATCTAGATCTCTCTCCTTGTCCCGTGAGCCCCTCTGCCCGCCGCTTCCCTTAGCGGCTTCCTCGAGGCTCGGTTATGTCCCTGTATTCCCGGTCCGGGAAACGCAGACATCTGCGTCTCTAGATCGTGGAGGGATTAAGACACACGGTTGTCTGATTGTCAAGACACGCGTGTCTTGCCTGCAAAACAAGGCAAAAGCAAACGAGCCCGCCTCAGGGGCGGGCTCAGTTGCCGGACTGGAGATTGCGACTCAGCGGCGTCGGCGGCGGCGGTGCTTCTTGACCCTGACGCACCTGAGCTTGTGCCGCACCCTCTTCTTCTTGAAGTGCTTGCGGCAGCGCAGCGGCTTGCGATGGTGTCTTGCCGGCGGCTTGGCGACCGGCGCCGGTGTGACCGCCGCCGGCAGGGGCGCGGCGGGCGGCGAAGAGGGTTCCGCCGGCGGGCAGCGCAGGGGGTTTTCGGCGCAGGTTTCCGCCACCGTCGCGAAGGCCTGCTCGCCCGCCTGGGTCGTCCCCGCGTTGTTGGTCGCGACCACGCGGACGTGGTAGGCGGTACCGGCAGCGAGGGCACTCACATTGGCGCTGACCGCGGTGGCGACGTTGCCTTTCGGGGTCGGTGAGCAACTCTTGGTGGCGGCGCCGGTGAAGCCCGTGCTCTGGAAGCCGGCTTCGTCGATGTACTCGAAGTGGCAGTTGGAGATCTTGCCGCCCTTCGGGTTGACCGAGGCGGCCAGCGTCGCCGTCGTCTTGGTGATCGATTTCGCCGCTTCCGTCGTTGCTGCGGGCGGCAGCGGCGGCAGCGTTTCGAACGCCTGCGGACCGGCTTCGGCGGAGCCGCCGTGGTTGCCGACCTGGATCCGGTAGTCGTAGGTCGTTGCGGGGGTGAGGCCGCTCACAGCAGCTGAGATCGTCGTGCTTTCCCGTTCCCCGACCAGCGCCGGGCAGGCCGCCGTTTTCGCGTTCACGTAGCCGTTGGCGAGGAAATCGGCATGGCTTGTGTATTCGAAGTGGCAGGTCTTCAGCACGTGCCCCTTGGGGTTGACCGTGGCGCGCAGCGTCGCTTCGACCTGCCCGACCGGGGACGGGGCGTTCGCCGCCGCGGTGGGCGTCGGTATCGAGTCGATCCGTTCGAAGGCCCAGAGCTGCTTGCCGCCGGGATCGCTGAGGTAGAGCTGGTGAGTGCTCGCGTTCACGGCGAGCTGGCCGGTCGCGGCTTCGACCAGCGAGGCGTGAAGGAGGCCGGTGCCGAAATCGTCGAGTTCGGCACCCGAGGAATCATAGGCGACGACGTGGTATTTGCCGCCGGCGAGATCGCCGACGAAGGTGTCGCCGTCCAGCGTGTCAACCGCGATCGCGGCCGCGCCTTCGCCGCTCTGCAGCGTCGATTCGTAGGCGTAGGTGCCCGCCGAGGGGGCGAGCTCGAGCACGCGGTCGCCGCCGCGGTCGACGACGTAGAGCTTGCCGGCGGCGCCGAGGGCGACCGCGGTCGGTTCGCCCAGGCCTCCGCCGGGACAATCGCCACAGGTGATCGTGCCTTCGAGGGCACCGGCGGAGTCGAAGACCTGGATGCTGTGGGCGCTGCTGTTGGGGAAATAGACGTGGCCCGAGGAGTCGGCGGCCAGCGTCGTTGCGAATGAGGCGGCCGGGGCGAACGAGGTGCCAAGTACGCCCGAGGACGAGAAGCTGCTCAGCTCCGACGTGCCTTTTTGCCCAAACGGCGTCATCCCTTCGGTCTGGTAGGCGAATACGCCGTGCGTCACCGGATTGACCGCGACGGCGACGAAGAAATCCGCTCCTCCGGTGGTGAAGGGCGAGCTCGCGGTCGGCGTGCCGTCCGCTTCGAGCTGCTCGACCTCGCCCGGGCTGAGGTTGATCAGGCTCTTGCTCAGCTCGGCGACGTAGATCTCTTCGCTGCTCTGGTCGACGGCGACGCCGGTTGGGACGTCCGCCGCCAGCGAGATCGTCGGTGCCGAGGAATCCACCTGGTAGCCGGGAGCGGCACCCGCGGCCGGAGCCTGAAGGGCCAGCATCGCGGCCAGGCAGAACAGCGCCGCTCCGAGTCGAAAGCGCGCGCGCGAAAACGTTGGTCTGGACATCGACCTCCCTACCTCCCCTGCGTTGCGAACTGGGTCGTTTACGTCCGGGACCAAGCGCCAAGGTAGCGCATCGCCGCTCAGTCGCCAAGCTCGGCGCGGAGCGCCGAGAGCTCACTGCGCAGCTCGCCGACCTCGCGCTCGAGGCGGGTGAGCCGGTCCTCGGCGGGAGTGAGCTCCTCGACCGCCGCAGCCGCGGGCTCGGCGCTCTCGACAGCCGGCTCACGCGGCGCGATGCCACCGCCGAGCAGCTGCTCGTAGCGATCCTCCTTCTGCCCCGGCCGGCGCTCGTGGCGGGCGACCTGACCGCGCTCGACCAGGCGCTCGAGTGCCTCCTGGACGGCACCGAGATCGGCGAAGTCGTGCAGCCGCTGACCGCGCTGCTTCAGCTCGCCCGGCGTCTGCGGCCCGCGCAACATCAGCACCGCAAGCAGCGAGACCTCGGCGTCGTCGAGGCCGAAGGCCTGGTCGAGCAGGTGGCGGTACTTGCGCGCCCGGCTGCCGGCGCCGCTGGCGAGGCGGGTCCAGCCGCTTAATGCGAGCCGGCGCAGCGCCTCGACCACGGTCTGCTCGTCGTAGTCGACGACCGGCTCGCGGTTGGTCGACTGGTTGCAGGCGAGGCGCAACGCGTTGAGCGAGAGCGGGTAGACATCGGGCGTCGTGCGCTGCTTCTCGACCAAGCAGCCGAGCACGCGGATCTCTACGGCGTCGGGCTCCATCGCGGACGCAATCCTACGTGCGCAGGATCAGTCCAGGCCCAGATGGAGCTGTCCGAGGTCGATCAGGTCAACGTCCTCGCGGGTGGCGGCCCGCTCGACCAAGGCCTGCTTGAAGCCGCTCTTGGAGAAGAGCAGGATGCGCGGACCGTTCGCGGCGAAGCGGGCGCCGGCCTGGCGCAGTGCCGGCAGCTTGAACCGCTCGAGGTCGTCGAGGACGTTGCCGGCCATCTTCTTCGTGGTCCACTTGCACTCGCCGACCAGCGTGACCCGCGAGCGAGCCGAGGCGACGATGTCGATCTCCTCGCTGCCTCGCGAACCGTCTGCGCGCAAGCGATCCAGGGCCCGGCCCCACCAGGGGCCAACCTGAGTTGCTTCCCTGCCCATGGTGCGGCGTACCCAACGGCGGCAGACGCGCTCGAACACCGGGGCCACGTGATCGGCCAGCGCCGGCGCGACCTCGGCGTCGTAGTGATCGCCTGGGCTGAGGCCGGCGCGGAGACTCTCCTGAAAGGGGAAGACGAAGCGAAACCAGAAGCGGAGGAAGTCGTCACGGAGGCGGTAGCGCAGCTCGCGCTCAGCGGTGAGCGGGGAGCGCTTCTCGACCAGCTGCATCCTCACCAGCTCGACGAGATAGGGGCTTAGTGAGGAATGGGAGCTGCCCAAGGCGGCGGTCAGGTCATCCATCCCCCGCTCGCGGGTCGCGAGCTCCTCCAGAAGCGAGAAATAGGTGCCGGGGCGGCGAAACTCCTCCTCGAGGATCTCGCGCGGATCGTTAAAGAGAGGGCCGCGATGATCGAGCACCGACTCGCACAGCGCCGGCGCGCAGGCTGCCGCGGCGACCCAACTCAGTCAGGTACATCGGCATCCCGCCGCTCACCGCGAACCGTTCGATCCCGCTCTGCGGCGACTCGTCCGGGAGGAAAGGCCGGGCGCCCGGGAACGAAAGCGGTTCGACCGAGAGCGGATCGAGCCGTCCCCGCAGCGGGCTGCGCTCGGCGAGCAGACCCTGCATCTGCGCGATGTGCGAGCCGCAGAGAATCAGCTTGAGCCGTGAGGCGTCGCGCTCTTCCTCGATAACGGCCTGAACACCGGTGAGCACCTCGCGGCGCGGACTCTCGGTGCCGGGGAGGAGGTAGGGAAACTCGTCGATCGCAACCAGGACCCGATCGCGAGCGCTCAGCCGGTAGAGGACGCGGAAGAGGGAGGGCAGATCGGGTAGGTCGGGCCTGAGGCCGAGGTGGGGCTCCAGCGCCTCGGCGAAGCGAGAGAGCTGGCGACCGGGGGCGCCCTGATCGGCGACCAGAACCAGGGCAGGCTTGCCATGGGCGAAGGCGCGAAGCAACCATGACTTGCCGACGCGACGGCGACCGTAGAGGGCTAACCCATCGCGGTCCTTGCCGTCCCACCAGCGGCGCAGGCTCCCGAGGTCGCTATCGCGGCCCCGGAACTGGTCGCGGGCGGGCCATTCGTAGGCGTCCACCTTCATGGATAAGCTAGCCTAGCATAGGCTGGCTTAGCGTAAATAGGGCTCAGTGCCGGTCGGGGCGGTCCGGGTAGATCTCGTCGATCGTGATCAGGGCGCGGTAGGGGGCGTTCGCCGCGGCTTCGATCTTCGCCGCGGCGCCGGCGAGACGATCGACGACGCCGACCACGCCGGCGACCTCGAGGCCCTGCTCGGCGATCCGCTCGATCGCGCTCGCGGTCGAGCCGCCGGTGGTGACCGTGTCCTCGACCACCAGGCAGCGCGCGCCCTCGCTGACCGGGCCCTCGACCCAGCGCTGCAGGCCGTGCTGCTTGCGCTCGCCGCGGACGAAGAAACCGAGCAGGCCGGCGCCGGCGGGAACCGCGAGCGCGGCGCAGGAGGGTGGGATCGCCGCCGTCGCCGGGCCGCCGACGGCGGTGGCACCGAGCTCGGCGGCCAGGGCCGCGATCAGCTCGCCGGCGGCGAGGAACCCGGCTGGGCGCAGCAGGGCGCGGCGGGCGTCGACGTAGTACTGCGCGGTCGCGCCGCTGGCGAGCGTCACCTCACCGAGAATCAGCGAGTGCTCGCGCAGCTCGGCGAGCAGGGTCTCCTTGGCGGCTGCGAGGTCGGCCATGCGGCGCACATCCTACGAGTCGCCGGCGCCGGCGAGCTACCCGCGCACCGCCGGATCGGCGAAGCCCTGGCGCCAGCTCGGATAGCGCGGCTGCCAGCCGAGCTCGCGCTTGGCCTTGGCGTTGGTAGCGCCGCGCTGCTCGGTCGCCATTGCCGCGGCGGGGGTTCCGGCGAGCAGGCGGGCGAGCCACACGGGCACGCGCCGCGGCCTCTTCGCCCCCACCGCCCGGGCGAAGACCGGCGCCCACTCGCTCAGCGGTGCCGGCTCGTCGTCGACCACGTTGTAGACGCCGGGCTCACCGCGCTCGACCGCGGCCACCGTGGCGCTCGCCGCGTCCTCAACCTGGACGAAGGAGAAGATTCCCGTGCCCTTGCCGACGACCGGCATCCGCCGCTTGTGGAAGTCCTCGGTCTGGGAGCCGTCGCGGTCGTAGTAGGTGCCGGGGCCGTAGAGCCAGCCGTAGCGCAGCACGACCCCCTCCAGCCCCTCCGCGCCGATCACCTGCCGCTCGAGCTCGGCCAGCGCCCTGCCGGCCTCGCCGAATGGGCCGGGCGCCGGGGGGAAGGCCGGGGCGTCCTCGTCCTTCACCCAGTCGCCCTCGGCCGCGTAGAAGAAGGCGACGCTCTCGGCGATCAGCCGGCGCGCGCCGGCCGCCTTCGCCGCCGCAACCAGATTGCGCGTTCCGTCGATGCGGAGGCGGTTGGTCGGCGCCAGCGCCTGCTTGGACTTGGGGTCGAGCCGCGGCGGCAGCGCGGTCAACTCGTGGATCACGACCTCGGGAGCCGCGGCGCGAACCGCGCCCTCCAGCGCCGCCGCGTCGAAGACGTCGCAGACGACGGCTTCCGCGCCCGCCGCGCGGATCGCCTCCGCGTTCTCCTCGCGCCGCGTCATCCCGGTCACCTCGTAACCCGCCGCCAGTAGCTGACGGACCAATGGGCGGCCGATCGCTCCGCTCGCTCCCGCAACGAAGACCTTCATCCCATACCTCCTACTCGTGAGTTGCCGCGTTCAGCCTTTCCGATACCCGTGCCAGCCAGGCGGCAACGACGGCACCGAGGGCGATCGCGAGCGTGTCGCCCCAGCCACGCTCCTCGCTCTTCGCCTCGCCGGTGTCGAAGACGTGGTTGATCGCGTGAATGCCGTACCAGAGCGCTCCCAGCCAGAGGATCGGCGCCCGCCACGAGGCACGCCAGATCGCGATAGCCACGGCGATCCCATAGGCCAACATGAACGCCCCCACGTCACCGACGTAGTGCGAGTTCTCGATCCCGTAATGCCCGATCTGGTCGAAGAACGTGTCCGGCGCGACCAGCGCCATCCCCCCGGTGACGATGTGCCAAGCGGCGATCACGGCGAGGACCACTTTCAGGGCTCTCTCGCTCAGCAAAGGCTGCGATCCGCTCAAAACTGTGTCCCCTCGTTGAGGATGTCCATGTACTCGCCGTACACGTAGGTCTTGCCCCGCGACTTGCCCGTCACCTCGCGCAGTATCCCGAGTTCCTCGAGCCTGGAAACGGCAGCGTAGACGGGTGGCTCCGACAGGGCCAACTGCTCGGCCGCGCTCGGCGCTTTGACCACCACCCGCTTTATCGCCAGATCGTGAACGCGTGCGGAGCGCAATAGGAGCCCGATCGAATTGACCCCGTGCTTACTAAAGGATAAGGCGATATCGCTTAGTAAGTTCGGGCGAGCCCAGCGATCGCTTAGAAGACGAAGATGCTCTCGCCGAAGTGGAGCTGTTCGTAGATCCGCGGCTGGTCGGCGATGAAGGTGCGCACGCAGCCGTGGCTGGCGGCGTAGGTCGGCACTTCGGCGTAGCCGTGGACCGCGTAGCCGTTGTGCCAGTAGAAGGAGTAGTACATGCCCTCGGAGTTGTAGCCCGGTTCCTGGCGGTAGAAGCTGTAGTGGCCGGTGACGGTCGGGGTCGAGGGCTTGCCGGTCGAGACCGGGTAGA
Source organism: uncultured Solirubrobacterales bacterium (assembly GCA_963774405.1). Classification (GTDB taxonomy): domain Bacteria; phylum Actinomycetota; class Thermoleophilia; order Solirubrobacterales; family 70-9; genus VRUE01. Next base: position 289,307 of record CAVZEV010000005.1, read on the forward strand.
TCGCGAAGGGCTTGTCGCCCTTGGCGAGGACGAGGACCTGCTTGTCGAGCGGCACCTCGGCGTGTTCGCCGGCGCTCGGGTACTTGACGTGGTAGCCGCCGCGGCCGCCGAAGACGCTCTTGACCAGGCCCCTGCCGGCGCGCTCGGTGCGCGCCTGGCCGTTGACCTTGCGGTAGGCGAGAACCTCGCGGCCGGTGCGCCCGTCGAAGCACTTGCCGCCGCCGGCGTTGTAGCCGAGCTTCGCCATCGCCTGCTTGAAGCCGCCGACGACCTTGCCGCACTGGCCCGGGTGCAGGGCGGGGAAGCTGACGCGCCAGCTCTTGCGCACGGTGCTGTCGCCGCCGAGGGCGGCGGTGGCGACGTGCTTGGCCGCCGCGGCGTACTTGCCGTCCTCGCGGACGACGATCGAGGCGCTGAAGCTGCCGGCGCCGCCCTTGCCGGGCTGGACCGCGGCCTGGCGGGCGAGCAGCTTGTGGCCGTTGAGGTAGAAGGTGACCTGGACGTGCTGGCCGGGGATGAAGGGCGTGACCGTGCCGTTGACCGGCACCGTGTCGTAGATGCCGGCCTTGCCGCCGTGCAGGTGCCCGACCTTGATCGAGACCGTCGCGTCCGGCGGCCCGCTGGGCTTCGCCGGCACAGGCGCCGCGGCGAACGAGGCCGGTGCCGCTGCCAGCGCAAGCAGGGCGAAGACAATCAGGGCGGGACCGAGACGGCGACTCACGGGTCGATTCTTACCGATCGCGCGGTCGGGGTGACAAAAGGGTCAATTCTTTGTCAAATAAGAGAGATGACCCTTGACTTACCGGATGCCGCCAATACGTTTCGGCGCAGCGGAGGGTGAAGCTGCGAGGTCGCAGCGAATGATTGACAGTCACGAGTCCGGTGTCCGTCCGGATGGGGTTCGAGTCCCCCGCCCTCCGCCAATCGTGTCGCGAACGCAAAGGACGATCGAGGTGCAACGTCAAGCGGCCTGTGGGGTGGTGCCCGCCAATGCGATTTGCCTTTGCGACGCGGCCGAAGTCAAGTCATGAGATTGCTAGGCTCTATCTCGACTGTCAATCGTTCGCTGCACCTAACGGCCCGCGCTGCGGGCCGTTTCTTTGCCCGCTACTGCCCGAGCAGCGCCACCGAGTTGTTCAGCATGTGCAGCAGGATTCCCGGCCAGATCGAGCCGGTCTTCTCGTAGAGCAGGGCGAGGATGAAGCCGAAGACCATCAATGGCGGCACGGCGCTGACTCCGGTCGTCGCGTGCAGGCCGCCGAAGATCAGGCCGCTGAGGAGCGCTGCGGCGATCCTCGGCCAGCGCTCGCGCAGGCCGCCGAAGAGAAAGCCGCGGAAGCAGACCTCCTCGCTGACGGGCGCTGCGATCACGATCAGCAGCACCTGCACCGGGACCGTGCCGAAGTTTTCGGCGATGTCCTTCTGGTGCGGCGCCCCGAAGACCGCCGTGTAGGCGATCGCGAAGACGAGGTAGGCGCCGACCGCGGCGAACATCCACTTGATCGCGCCCGGGCGGAAGCGGCGCAGGCCTAGGCGAGACAGGGCCTGGCGCACCGTGGCGCCGCGGACGGCGGCGATCGCGATCGGCACCAGCAGGAAGCCCAGCGCGGTGGCCAGCTGCACGACGGCGTTTGCCGCATCGCTCAGTTCGCCGCCGGAGGGCGGGTTGTCGATGATCAGCGCCGGAACCGAGAGCACGATCCCCGTGCCGATTGCCAGCAGCACGCCCAGGAGCGCAGCCCATGGCCCCCAATTCGCATACGGAAAGTCGAGCCGGGAGGGCTGCCCGACTCCCCCCACCTCTAAGTTGGTCGCCATGAGCCCCGCAGTTTCCCAGGTCTCCCGCTCGACCAAAACGCGCCTGCGCTTCCTGCGCCGGCTGGTGATCCTGATCGTCTTCCTGGTCCTGGTCGCGATCGCGCTCAGCCAGTTCACCGAGCTGAAGCGATTGGCGACGGGGATACTCGCCTCGACCGCGGTGCTGGCGGCGATCGTCGGCTTCGCCGCCCAGCACACGATCGCCAACATGGTCGCCGGCGTTCAGCTGGCGATCTCGCAGCCGATCAAGATCGGCGACCGCATCTCCTTCGAAGCGGTCGAGGGGCGGGTCACCGACATCACCCTCTCCTATACCTACGTCAGCCCCGGCGACGGCACCACCGTCGTCATTCCCAACCAGATGCTGGTCGAGGGCATCGTCCACAACCTCTCGACCGAAGACACCCAGGCCTGAGCGGCGCCGGGCCGAAGTACCCTCTGCCCATGGCGCAGCGCAATCGGCGACGTCAGCGGCGGCGCGGGGGGATCGGGGGCAAGCTCGCGCTGCTCGGCGGCACCCTCTTCGTCGTCCTCGCCTTCGGCGCCTTCGCGATCGCCTCCTGGGTGCTCAATGTCGCCGCCGACGCGCCCTCGCTGGCGGCCTGCAAGCAGGTCGACCGCACGGGCAACTCGGCGATCTACGCCGGTGACGGCAGCAGCCTGGGGCGGATCGCCTCAGACGAAGCGCGCGAGCCGGTCTCGATCGCGCGCATCCCCAAGCAGCTGCAGCTGGCCACGGTGGCGATCGAGGACCAGCGCTTCTACGAACACGGCGGTGTCGACCCCGAGGGCATCCTGCGCGCCGCGCTGAAGAACCTGGAAGCCGGCAAGACCGTCGAGGGCGGCTCGACGATCACCCAGCAGCTGGTCCGCCACCTCTGCCTGCGCAACCCCAAGCGCGACCTCGAACGCAAGATCATCGAGGCGAAGCTGGCGATCGAGTACGCCGAAAAGCACTCGCGCCGGGAAATCCTCGGCCAGTACCTCAACACCGCCACTTACGGCACGGTCGAAGGGGCGACCACGGTCGGGGTCGGCGCCGCGGCGCAGATCTACTTCTCGAGGCCGGTCGCCAAGCTCTCGCTCGAACAATCGGCGCTGCTCGCCGGCCTGCCGCAGGCGCCCTCGGAGTACAACCCGATCCTGCATCCCCGCGAAGCGCGCCGGCGGCGCAACTCGGTGCTGGCGAAGATGGCCCACCTCGGCTACCTCTCCCCCGCCCGCGCCCGCCGGGCCGAAGCAAGCGGCCTCGGGCTGAATGTCTCCGGCGCCTACTTCGCCCACCGCGAACCCTTCTTCTTCGACTACGTCGAACACGAGCTGGTCGAACGCTTCGGCGCCGAGGCGGTGCGCAACGGCGGGATCAGGGCCTACACGACGATCCAGCCGCGGCTGCAGCGGGTCGGCCTGGAAGCGATGCGCTCGACCCTGCCCTACTCGACCGACCCCTCCTCGGCGATGGTCTCGATCAACCCAAGCAACGGCGAGATCGAGTCGATGGTCTCCAGCTCGAGCTATGACTCGAGCCAGTTCAACCTCGCCGCCCAGGGCCACCGCCAGCCCGGCTCGACCTTCAAGGCCTTCGTCCTGACCACGGCGATCAGGCAGGGCATCGACCCCTACACGACCTATTACACCTCCAAACCGCTCGACCTCAACCTGCCCAAGTGGGGGCACTGGGAAGTGCACACCGCCGACGAGGGCTACCTCGGCAAGGTCAACCTGCAACAGGCGACCGTCGCCTCCGACAACACCGTCTTCGCCCAGCTCGACCTCGACGTCGGCCCCGAACGGGTGGCGGCGACGGCGAAGTCGATGGGGATCACCAGCCCGCTCGACGGCATCCCGGCCGAGGGAATCGGCGGCCTGCGCGTCGGCGTCTCGCCGCTCGAACTGGCCGACGCCTACGCGACGCTGGCCGACGGCGGCGTCCACCACGACCCGATCGCGATCAAGCGCGTCGTCTTCCCCGGCGGCAAGACCCAACGTCCGGGGCGCAAGCCGCCACGCCGCGTGATCTCCGAAGCGGTCGCCTACGAGGTGACCCGGCTGTTGCACGACAACATCACCGAAGGCACCGGCACCGCCGCCTACACCGGCTGCCCCGGCCAGGCGGGCAAGACCGGCACCACCGACCGCGAGACCGACGCCTGGTTCGCCGGCTACCAGCCCAACCTGACCACCGTGGTCTGGGTCGGCTACCCGCAGTCCAACGCGATCGAAATGACCAGCGTGCACGGCATCACCGTTTACGGCGGCACCTTCCCGGCCGAGATCTGGCACTCGCTCTACGCGGGAGCCGAAGTCCCCTGCGAGGAATTCGACAAGCCCAAGCAGCCGATCAGCTGGGCGCCCTACTTCGGCCACTTCACCGCCGCGGCGCCGCGGCGCAAGGGCGGCGGCGGGGCGGCGGAAGCCGAAGCCGAACGCGCCCGTGAAATCGGCGAAGAAGTGACCGGCGGCTACAACCCCGACGCCTACGCGCCCGGGGCGGGACAGAAGCCGACGCCGGTGCCCCCGCCGCCGCCCGCCGCCGGCGTCGGCGGCGCCGGTGCGGCCGAAGAAACCGGGGGCAAGTAGCTGAGCCTGGCGCCGGGCGTTGCCTACGCCCTGATCTGGGTCGGCTTCGCCGTCTACCTCGGCGCCCTGGCGCTGGCACCGCGGCTGGACCGGCGGCTGCTCTGGGCGGTAATCACGGCCCTCGTCGTCCTCTTCGCTTGCCTGCCGCCGCTGCTCTCCCACGACGTCTACAGCTACGTCGACTACGCCCGGCTCGGCGCCCTGCACGGGATCGACCCCTACGTCCGCGGCCCGGCGGCGGCGCCCGCCGATCCCGCCTTCGCCCAGGTCACCTGGCCGCACACGACGAGCGCCTACGGGCCGCTCTTCACCCTGGCGACCTACCCGCTCGCCTGGCTGTCGGTCGGCGCCGCCGTCTACATCCTCAAGGCGGTCTCGGCGGGCGCCGTGCTGGCGACCGCCTATCTCGTCGCCCGCCTCGCCCCGGCGCGCGGGGTCGACCCCGCGCGGGCGGCGACCTTCGTCGCCCTCAACCCGTTGGTGCTCGTCCACGTCGTCGGCGGGCCGCACAACGACGGGCTGGCCGTCCTGCTGATGACCCTGGGCATCGCGGCCGTGCTCACCTCCCGCGAGGCCCTCGGCGGCGCCGCCCTCCTAGCCGCGATCGCCACAAAGGCCACCGCCGCGATCGCCCTCCCTTTCGCCCTTGCCCAGGGGCCGACGGGCCGAAAACGTGTCCATATGTCACGTTTTCGGCCCGTCGGCCGGCTGGTGCTGGGGGGGGTCGTGGCGGGGGGGGTTTTGGGGGTGGCGGGGGGGTTTGCGTTTGGTTGGGACTGGCTGAATGCCTTTGGCTTGGTCGCTGAGAACCAGGGGCACACGACCCACCTGAGCATCCCCACCACTGCCGCGCGCCTCACCGGACTCAGCCCGGATACGACCCGCGCTGCCGCGACAGCTCTCTTCGCCGCCCTGGTCGTCTACCTCCTGATCTGGACCTACCGCGGCGGCGACTGGCTGCGCGCCACGGCATGGGCCACCACGGGCCTCCTCCTCGCAACCGCCTGGCTCCTCCCCTGGTACCTCCTCTGGCCCCTGCCCGCCGCAGCTCTCTCCAGAGACCGCGCCCTCCAGCTCCTACTGCTGGGTCTCACCGCTTACCAGCTCGGCGCCCGCATCCCCCTGTGAGGCCGCCGCTTCCTCTTCGGGAGAGGGATGGAGCACCCCGGTGTGCATGGACCATCCCTCTCTGCGGCCCAGAGCGGTCACGATCCCGACGTAGAGGCAGCTCGACCACGGTCTGCACGCCGCGCACGACGATCGCGATCAGCGAGGCGACCGCGAAGCTGTCTCCCGGCGCCGCCACCTTGAAGGACCAGGCGAAGGCCGCGTCACGGATGCCGAGGCCGGCCGGGGCGACCAGCGTGGCCAGCGCCGCCACGTAGCCAAAGGCCTGGGCCGCGCCGGCGACGAAGATCTGACTGGGCGGGATCGAGCTGACCGAGCGAGCGACGCAGTAGATGCCGACCGCGATCACGCCCCAGTTGAGGACGTAGAAGAACATCACCGCCAGCACCCCGCCCAGCGACATCACCTCGGGCAATGGCTCGCGACCGAAGGCGCGCAGGGCCCGGTTGGCCAACGGCCCGAAGACCCGCGGGTGCAGGAGGACGATCAGCAGCGGGATCAAGAGCAGGATCCCCCAGCGCAGCGGCTGGCCCTGCAGGTCGGGGTGGACGATCAGGAAGTAGGCGGCGACGACGATCGCCGAGGTCGCCTGCAGCGCCTGTTCGTAGACGATGCTGGCGACGGTCAGCCGCCGCGGCACCCCGGCCCGCTCGGAGAGCAGCACCCGGCCCAATACATAGAGCACGCTGCCGGGCACGTAGCGGGCAAGCAGCGGCTGGCCCCAGGCGACCTGCGCCCGCCCCGCCCCCAGCTTGTAGCCGAGAAAGCGCAGGATCAGGTCCCAGCCGATCGCGTTGAGCGCGTAGAAGATCGGCAGGATGACGAAGGCCGGAATCAGCCAGAGGACGTGGAAGTGGACGCCCTTTTCCTGGATCTCCGACCACTGGCCGACCACGGTGAGGACGAGGAAGCCGAAGACGAGCACGGCGATGCCGAGCTGGATCGCCAGGCGCACGCGCTTGCTGCGCGGCGGTTTGGTGCCGAACTTGGCCCCGGCCTCGCCGATGCGGTGTAGAAGGGGCTGGCTGCGGTCCACGTCGCTCGTCACACTATTGACGGCGCTGGCCGCTGACTTCGTGGTTTTGGTGGCGCATGCCCAACTAAACGCGAAGTCAGCAGGGAGAATGGGGGCGTGGGCGAGTTCGAGCTTTTGGCGCGGATACGGGAGCGGCTACCCGCGAGCGGGGGCCGTACGCACCTCGGCAGCGGCGACGACGCCGCGGTCACGCTGCCCGGCGGCGCCACGGCGACCTCGGTCGACGCGCTGGTCGAGGGCGTGCACTTCCGCCGCGATCTCGCGACCCCGGCGCAGATCGGCCACAAGGCTCTGGCGACCGCCCTCTCCGACCTGGCGGCGATGGGCGCCGAGGCGGGCGAGGCCTATGTCGTCCTCGGCCTCCCGCCCAACTTCGGCGAGGAGCACTGCCTCCAGTTGCTCGACGGCATGGCGGCGCTCGCCGAGCCCACCGGCACCGAGCTCGCCGGCGGCGACCTCACCCGCTCCGACCAACTCTTCCTCGCGATCACCGTCGTCGGCCACGCGCCGTCCCCCGACGCCTTCGTCACCCGCGCCGGCGCTCGACCCCGGAGACGTCCTCGTCCTCACCGGCGAGATCGGCGCCGCCGCTGCGGGCCTGGCACTGCTCAGCGACCAAGAGGCTGACTTCGCCTTTAGGGGGCGCATGCACCCGAAGGGCGAAGTCAGCGGCGGAAGGGCTGGTGGGGAGGCAGCTCGAACCGTTGCCGCGGCTCGCTGCGGGGCAGGGGCTCGCTGTGGCTCGGGGCGACGGCGATGATCGATCTCAGCGACGGGCTCGGGGCTGATGCCCGCCACCTGGCCCGGGCCAGTGGCGTCAAGCTCGAGATCGAGGCCGCGGCGGTGCCGCTGGCGCCGCGGCGGTGGCGCTGAGCGAAGCGACCCACCGCGAGCCCTGGTGGCTGCTCGGCGGCGGCGAGGACTACGAGCTGCTGGCGTCCGTGCCGCGCGAGCGGCTCGAGCAGGCTGTCGCCGAGGTGGCGGCCGAAGGGGGCGTCCCGCTCACGAAGGTGGGCGAGGTGAAGGCGGGCTCCGGGGTCGAGATCAGGCTGCCCGGTGGCGAGCTTCTGGAGCCGACGGGATTCGACCAGCTCGCATGAGGCTCTCGCTGGTCAACAGCTCCCTGACGCCGCGCCGCTGCAGCATCGCTGCGGCCACCAGGGAGGGCTCGGGCTTGTAGTGCCCGGTCTCGACGAGACTCTTCAACTGTCGTGGCTGCATCCTGCGCTTCATATCGGCTCTCTACCCGCAACCTTAGTACTTGGTACTCGCACATATGTCCAAGCTAGCCGGAGATACGCTTTAAGCATGGCCAACGGATCGACCCGCATTCTCCTCGTCGATGACGAGCAGTCGATCCAGACGCTGCTCAGCTACCCGTTGCGCAAGGACGGCTACCACGTCACCTCCGCCCAGGACGGCCGCGAAGCGCTGCAACGCTTCGAGGAGGCGCGCTTCGATCTCGTCATCCTCGACCTGATGCTGCCCAAGCTCGACGGCGTCGAAGTCTGCCGCGAGCTGCGCTCGCGCAGCCAGGTGCCGATCATCATGCTCACCGCCAAGGGCTCGGAGACCGACAAGGTCGCCGGGCTCGAGGTCGGCGCCGACGACTACATAACCAAGCCCTTCTCGATGCGCGAGTTCCGCAGCCGGGTGAAGGCGGCGCTGCGGCGCTCGCGGATGGGCGGCCGGCCGGCCGAGGAGGGCACGATCGACCACGGCGATCTCGTCATCGACTTCGAGCGGCGCATGGTCACCCTGCGCGAGGAGGAGGTCAAGGTCACCTACGTCGAGTTCGAGATCCTCGGCGCGCTCGCGCGCTCGCCCGGCCGCGTGCTCAGCCGCGAGACCCTGCTCGAGCACGTCTGGGGGGACTCCGAGTACCGCGACCCGCGCACCGTCGACGTCCACATCCGCCACCTGCGCGAGAAGCTGGAGAGCGACCCCAAGGACCCCGAGTTCCTCTTCACCGTGCGCGGCGTCGGCTACCGCTTCCGGGAGTAGACCGCGTGCAGCGGTTCAGGCCCCCAAACCTGGGCAACCGGATCACCCTGATCGCGCTCGGCATCGCGATCGGCACGACCCTCCTGATCTACATCTACACGGTCGCGATCGGCGGCGCCGCCAGCGGCATCGGCGCCGTCAAAGGACAGATCCTGATCGCCGGCTTCCTCGCCGTCCTGATCTCGGCCGGGATCGGCATCTACTACGCCCGCCTCGCCGGCTCCAACATCCGCCGGCTCGAGGACGCCGCCCGCAAAGTCGCCGACGGCAACTTCGAGACGCCGATCCCGATCTCCGCCGCCGGCCAGCTCGGCCAGCTCGCCCGCACCTTCAACGAGATGCAGCGCCGCCTCGCCGAGCTCGACAGCGCCCGCAAGCAGTTCATCGCCAACGCCTCGCACGAGCTGCGCACGCCGATCTTCAGCCTCGGCGGCTTCGTCGAACTGCTCGAGGAGGAGGACCCGAGCCCCGAGGAGCGGGCCGAGTTCGTGCGCACGATGCGCGAGCAGATCGTCCGCCTGACCAAGCTCACCGCCGACCTGCTCGACCTCTCCCAGCTTGACGCGGGCGCGGTGGCGATGAAAAGCAGCAACGTCGACCTCGGCTCGCTGGCGCGCGAAGTGGCGCGCGAGTTCGGGCCGCGGGCCGACCGACGGGGCTCGCGCCTGGAGCTGCGCACGCCCGACCTGCCGGTGATCGCCAGCGCCGACCCCGACCGGGTGCGCCAGGTCATCCGTATCCTCCTCGACAACGCCCTCACGCACACGCCTGAGGGCACCAAGGTGACCGTGACCACCTACTCCGTCAATCGACGTGCCGAGCTGACCGTCTCCGACGACGGCCCCGGCATCCCGCGTCGCGTCCACAGCCGCATCTTCGAGCGCTTCTACACCGCCGACTCGGCCGGCGGCTCCGGGCTCGGCCTGGCGATCGCCCGCGAGCTCGCCCAGCGCATGGAGGGCCGCGTCGCGATCGCCTCCTCCAAGCGCTTCACCGCCTTCACGCTCGACCTGCCGCGCTCGCGCGGCGGCGGTCGCCGAGCCGGCCCCGGCGGTCCCGAGCAGGGCGACCGCATGACGGGTGCGGCGCAAAGCGGTCCCGCGAGGCCGTAAGACGTTGCACGCTCCCTGTCGCGGCCCTGGCGGCTGCGCTGGTGATCGCCGGCTGCGGTGGGAGCGGCGGCACCGACACGGCGAGCCGGACCACGCGTGACCGAAGCGCGACGCCCCAGGTCGCCGTGCAGACCGCCGAACACGGCTTCGACGCCGGCAAGGTCTACCGCGAGGCCTCGCCCGGAGTGGTCACGATCCGCTCGATCTTCCGCGGCAGCGGCGGCGCCGCCGAGGGCTCCGGCTTCGTGCTCGACGACAAGGGCCAGATCGTCACCAACGCCCACGTCGTCACCGACGAATCGAGCGGCACCCGCAAGACGGCCAAGGAAGTCTTCATCGAGTTCCCCGACCGCAACGTCGTGCCGGCCAACATCGTCGGCTTCGATCCCTTCGCCGACGTCGCCCTGCTCGAAGGTCAAGCCCGACGGCTTCGCGCTGCACCCGCTGAAGCTGGGCGATGACGGCGACCTCGTCGTCGGCCAGCCGGTGGCGGCGATCGGTAGTCCCTTCGGCGAGCAGCAGTCGCTCTCGGTCGGCGTCGTCTCAGCCACCGACCGCTCGGTCGAATCGCTGACCAAGTTCCAGCTCCAGGGCGCGATCCAGACCGACGCCTCGATCAATCCCGGCAACTCCGGCGGACCGCTGCTCGACGCCGGCGCCCGCGTGCTCGGCATCAACGAGCAGATCGAGACCGACTCGGGCTCCAACTCCGGCGTCGGCTTCGCCGTGCCGGTCTCGGCGATCAAGCGCTCGGTCGCCCAGCTGGAAGAAAAGGGCGAAGCCGAGTACGCGTACATCGGCGTCGCCACCCAGGCGATCTACCCCCAGCTCGCCGACAAGCTCGGGCTCGACACCGGTCACGGCGCCCTGCTCTCCGAAGTCGTGCCGGGCGGTCCGGCCGCCAAGGCGGGGCTGAAGGGCTCAGACGAAAAGATCACCTTCCAGGCGACGCCCTACGAAACCGGCGGCGACGTGATCCTCGCGATCGACGGCCATCCAGTGGTCCAGCCCGACGACCTGGCCCGCTACATCGCCGCCCTCCAGCCCGGCGAAAGCGTGAAGCTCGAGATCCTGCGCGACGGCAAGCGCCGGCAGGTCAGTGTGACGTTGGGCAAACGACCGGGGGGCTGAAGAACGGGCGACCGCCGGGCGATGTAGAACTCCCCGATGCTTCAGGAAGTCTCGCTAGGCAACAAGTCCCTCGCCGACTACACGCACATCGCCGGCAAGGAGACGATCGAACGGATTCGCGAGCTGGCCGAGCCGATGAAGGGCCACCGCGTCCTCCACGTCAGCGCCACGGCGTTCGGCGGTGGCGTCTCGGAGATCCTCTACACGATCGTGCCGCTGATGCGCGACATCGGCATCGACGCGCACTGGCACGTGATCTTCGGCAAAGAGGAGTTCTACAACGCGACCAAGCTGCTCCACAACTCGCTGCAGGGCGCCGAGGAGACGCTGAGCGACGACGAATGGGCGCTGTTCGACGAGATCAACGCGATCAACGCCGAGGGCCTGCAGGGCGAGTGGGACACGGTCATCGTCCACGACCCGCAGCCGATCGGGCTCAAGCGCGGCGCCGAGGCGAAGAGCCGCAACTGGATCTGGCGCTGCCACATCGACCTCTCCGAGCCCAACCCGGCGCCGATCGCCCGCCTGCAGCCGATGATCGAAGAGTACGACGCGACCGTCTGGCACCTGCCGGCCTACGTGCCCAAGGGCGTCGCCGCGCACCCCGGCGTGAACATCATCCCGCCGGCGATCGATCCGCTCTCGCCGAAGAACATGGCCTTCTCGCCCGACGACGCGGCCTTCGTCTGCCGCCAGTTCGGCATCGACGTCGACCGCCCACTGATCACCCAGGTCTCGCGCTTCGACCCCTGGAAGGACCCGATGGGGGTAATCGACGCTTACCGGGAGGTGACCAAGGAGGTGCCGGAGGCCCAGCTCGCCCTGGTCGGCTCGATGGCCACCGACGACCCCGAGGGCTGGGAGTTCTTCCAGCACACCTTCGAGTACGCCGAGGGCGACGACGACATCAAGATCCTCAACAACCTCAACAACGTCGGCGCGATCGAGGTCAACGCCTTCCAGTCGCAGTCCGACGTCTGCCTGCAGAAGTCGATCCGCGAGGGCTTCGGCCTGACCGTGACCGAGGCGCTGTGGAAGGGACGGCCGACGATCGGCGGCAACGTCGGCGGCATCCCGCTGCAGATCAGCGACGGTGAGAGCGGCTTCCTGGTCGACTCCCCCGAGCAGTGCGCCCAGCGCTGCCTCGAGATCCTCGCCGACCCCGAGCTCGGCAAGCGGCTGGGGCGGGCGGGCAAGGAACACGCCCGCAAGGAGTTCCTCTCGCCGCGCCTGCTGCGCGACTGGGTCGAGCTGCTCTCCGAGCTCGACACCTGAGGCCCGACGGGCCGCAAGCGTGACATATAGACACGTTTCAGGCCCGTCGGCGGGCAGTTAGGCTCTAGCGCAGCTCGGCGATGTCCTTGAGCTGGTCGTCGACCCAGTCGCCCGGGTTGCGCGAGAAGACCAGCTCCTTGAGGTGCTGGGCGCGCAGGCGCCGCTCCTCGGGCTCCATCGTCAGCGCCCGGTAGATCGCGTCGGCCTGCTCCTGGATGTCGAAGGGGTTGACCGTCAGCGTGCAGTCGGAGAGCTCCTCGTGGGAGCCGGTGTTCTCGGAGAGCATCAGCACCCCGTCGCGGGTATTGACCGCCGGCGCCTCCTTGGCGACCAGGTTCATCCCGTCGAAGAGCGAGTTGACCATCAGCAGGTCGAAGTGCTTGTAGCGGGCCACCGCCTCGGGGAAGTTCTCGTAGATCTTGAGGTCGATCGGCATCCAGTCGGTGGTGCCGTGGCGGTGGTTGACGACCGCGACCAGGGCCTCGATCCGCTCCAGGTACTCGGCGTACTCGGGCACGTCCTGGCGCGAGGGCTGCAGGTGGGCGATGAAGGTGACCTGTTCGCTGAACTCGGGGTGCTGGGTGAGGAAGGTGTCGAAGGCGGTGAAGCCGCGCAGCACGTTCTTGGAGAGGTCGGCGCGGTCGACGCGGATGATCAGGTGCTTGCGGCGGCGCTCCAGCACCTCGCGCTCGGCCGCGGCGACCTCGGGCGAGGAGGCGGCGCGGCGCAGCCGCTCGGCGTCGATCGAGAGCGGGTAGGCGCGGGTGCGGGTCTCGCCGCCGGCGTGGCGGACGATGCCCTCCTCGTAGTCGACGTCGACCTCGAGCAGTTCGTCGCAGCAGCGGATGAAGTTGATGCAGTAGGCGTGGGTGTGGAAGCCGATGATGTCGTTGGCGAGCATGCCGCGGAAGAGCGCCTCGCGGATGCGGCCGGGCAGGATGCGCCAGCTGTCTGGCTGGGACCAGGGGATGTGGACGAAGTGGTGCAGGAAGGCGTCGGGGCGGGCCTCGCGGATCATTCCCGGTGCCGTGTAGAGGTGGTAGTCGTGCAGCATCACCAGCGGTCGCTCGCGGCCCTCGATCTGGCCCAGCACCGCGTTGGCGATGTCGCGGTTGACCGCCTGGTAGCCGAAGTCCCAGGCGTCGAGCTCCTCCTGGCGGATGTCGGGCGCGTTGGAGAGGTCCCAGAGGTAGTGCTGGATGAACCAGAGGATCGGGTTGGCGATCACGTTGTAGAAGCGGTCATAGGCCTCGGCGTCGGAGCCGACCAGCAGCACCCGGTAGTCGATGCCGTCGATCGAGAGCTCGGCCGGGCCACCGCGTTCCTCGCTGACGGCGACATCCTCGTCGGTCATCGCCGAGGCGATCCAGAGCGCGTTGCGGTGGGAGACCAACCCGGAAAGAGCCGTGACCAGCCCTCCCCCACCCCTGCGCACGGTCCGCTCACCATTCTCATCCCGCTCGAACTGGGCGGGGCCCCGGTTGGAAACGATGATCAATGGATCGGAGTCGGGCACGGGTCAACCCTACCCGGGGGCGGGGGATTTCTGACCGAATACCGGTCGGTTTGGATGGAGAGCTTTCGGGGAGACATTCCAGGCTCAGGGGCTTAGGGGTGGATGCGTGTCCGGATTCGGTGGTCTCAAGCTGGGCTGGCGCTCCTTGGAGTTGCCGGAGTACTGCTGACCCTCCGGGTCGCGCCAAGCTTCTTGCAAGCGCCGGCGCCTGCTCCGCTTCCCGCCGACGTTGGGCTGCCGCGGATGAAGACTGCTTCGCGGCCGGATTCGGTGCGTCAGCCGGGACGAAAACTCGGGCGGGTGGTGTCGGGTGGGGGTGCTCGGCGCCGTGCGGAGGCTTCTGAGGGGAAGACTCCGCAGCGCCGCGCGCATCGTCCCTTCCCCCGAAGAAGCGCGCAGCACAAGCCGAGCACCCCCAGCCGACACCACCCGCCCGCCACTCCGCCGGCCCCTGCACCCGTCCCTTCCCCCGAAGTCGGCCCTCCGGCAAGTCCCGAACCCCCGCCTGAACCCACTCCCACCCCGTCCCCGCCGAACGACGGGTCGATGGAGTTTGCCCCGCACTAGCTATAGTCCCTCGCCGTTTTGGCAGCCCCACGTGAATACGAGTTGGTCCTGATGCTTGACCCCGGTCCCGACGAGGCCGGGCGCGACGCGCTTGCGCAAGAGGTGAAAGCGCGGATCGAGGGCAAGGGGACGCTCAAGCACGAGAACAAATGGGGCCTGCGCAAGATGGCCTACGAAATCGGCGGGCGCAACGAGGCCGATTACCGCTGGCTGCGCTTCGAGGCGCCGACCGAGCTGCTCGACGAGCTCAACCACAACCTCAAGATCGCCGACGGCGTGCTGCGCTTCCGCATCTTCAAAGTCGATGCCGACGCGCCGGTGATGGTGCCGCCCGCGGTTGCCGCGCCGGCTCCCGGCGCTTCGCGCGATCACGACGATCGCGGTTCTCAGGGCCCGTCCCGCCCCACCATCGCCGTCGAGCCGGATGACGAGCCCGCAGCTGAGGCCGTCGAGCCGGCCGAGAGCGCTGCCGAGAGCGCCGACGTTCCCGTCGCCGCCGACGAGTAGTCGGTTTTCCTGCGCAGATTGCGGGAGCAAGGGGGCGAGTCGCGCCGCCAACGCTCTTAGACTGGGGTCCCAGACAACGATCCAGAGGAGTTGAGAGCTGTGGCAGCCTCGAACGTGAACGTAGTGGTGATCACCGGGAACCTGACCCGCGACCCGGAGTTGCGCCATCTCGGCAGTGGCACAGCGGTCTGCAAGCTGCGCGTGGCGGTAAACAGCCGGCGCAAGGATGGCCAGACCGGCGAATGGGTCGACAAGCCCAACTACTTCGACGTCACCGTCTGGGGGGCGCAGGGCGAGAACTGCGCCAGCTACCTCTCCAAGGGCCGCCCGGTGGCGGTCGAAGGGCGCCTGGACTGGCGCGAGTGGGAGAAAGACGGCGTCAAACGCCAGAGCGTCGAGATCATCGCCAACTCGGTCCAGTTCCTCGGCTCCCGCGACGGCTCCGGCGGCGGAGGCAATGGCGGTGGCGCCGGCAACGAGGGCGGCGGCTTCAGCCCCAGCAGCGACGTGCCCGCCGACTCCTCCGATTTCGCCGGCGCGGCCGCCGGTGGCGGTGGCGACGACGACATCCCCTTCTAGCTCACGCAGCAGGGACCCGGGCTCGGGCCGGGATATCTGTAGGATTCCCGGCCCAGCATGGCCCGAACCAACGACTCAACCTCTTCCACACCGCGCCGCGGTCGCCGTGACGACCGCACGAGGCCGCGGAAATACACGCGGATCAACTCCGAGGCGGTCGATTACAAGGACCTCAACCTGCTGCGCCGCTTCCTCTCCGACAAGGGGAAGACGCGCGGTCGTCGGGTCACCGGGCTCTCGCGCAAGCACCAGCGCCAGCTCTCGGTGGCGGTGAAGCGCGCCCGCGAGATCGCCCTCCTGCCCTACGTCGGAGAGCGCTGATGACGCAGGCCATCCTGCTCGAGGACGTTGAGCAGCTCGGCCAGCGCGGTGAGCCGGTCGATGTCTCGCCCGGTTACCTGCGCAACTACCTGATCCCGCGCAAGCTGGCGACGCCGGCGACGCCCGGCGCATTGGAGCAGGCACAGCGCCGCCAGGCCGCACTCGAAAAGGCCGAGAAGGCCCGTGCCGAGCGTGAAGAGCAGGCAGCCTCGCTGCTCTCCAAGACCGTCTTGACGATCTACCAGCGGGCGGGCGAGGACGGCAAGCTCTTCGGCTCGGTCGGCGCCAAGGAGATCGCCGACGCGATCCGCGACGCCCGCGACCTGCGCATCGACCGGCGCAAGATCCGCCTCGAGCAGCCGATCCGCGAGATCGGCACTCACATGGTCGAGATCGAGCTCACCGACGGCGCCGTCGCCACGGTGAAGACGATCGTCACCGAGGAACGCTAGAGACGCCGTTAGGCTGCGGGCCATGGGCTCGCCTCGCCTGCCAACTCGCCTGACCCGGCGCGCCAGGGCGCGGACCCACTTCCACTGGGCCCGCTCGGAGCGGGCGACGATCGGACTTGCCACGGTCGCCCTGGGAGGAGCGGGGGTCGTCCTCGCCGGCCAGTTCGGCCGCATGCTGCGCCGTCGCGCCCACGAGGACGCCGACGGCGAGCGCTTGGTCGAGGCCGCGCCGGCGGCCGCGCTCGACACGGTCAGCGTCGCCGTCGGCGGCTACGACGAGGCGCCGCGCTCCGAGACGGTCCTCTTCAACCTGCTCGCCGGCTTCCTCGGCTCCTTCGCCTTCGTCCGCCTCTCGACCCTCGGCATCCGCGACGAGTGGGGGCCGTTCCGCAACGTCAGCGTCGGCGGGCACCACATCCATCACTTCGTACCGGGCATCGCGCTCACCTTCGCCTCGGGCACGACCGCGCTGCTGACCGACAACGAGGCGCTGGAAGAGCGGCTGGCGATCACCACCGGCGTCGGCATGGGCCTCACCTTCGACGAGGCGGCGCTGCTGCTCGACCTGCGTGACGTCTACTGGACCCGCGAGGGCCTGCTCAGCGTGCAGCTGAGCCTCGGCGCCACGGCGATCCTCAGCATCGCGATCCTGACCCAGCGGATGCTGCGCCGCGGCGAGCGCCGTCGCGAAGCCGAGGGATCGATCCCGCCCGCGCCCAGCGACCTGATCGATCCGCGCGACTGAGCGCGCGGGAGCTCGAGGACGCTCAGCCCTTCGGCGTGCAGGGGCGAATCAGGCTGCCGGCGAGGCGGATGTTGCCGCTGAAGGTTCCGACGCCCTTGGCGTTGAGGTGGCCGTCGGGGCACTTGGCGAGCAGGTAGCTCTGGCGCTTGTGCTTGTAGGTGAACTTGCGGTGCAGGCCAAGAGACAGGCTCGTGACGGAGCCGTAGCCGCCGGCAACTTTCGGAACGTCTGCCACCGCTTTGAGCCCGAAGGCGCCCTTGCTCTCTTTGGAGATCTCCACTGGAATCACAACATCAGCAGAAACCGGGGACGCCAAGTATGCGAGGAGGAGAAGTTTGTCTTTGCCACCGGAGGCGCCGGCATTGAAGGCGAGCACTTTGCTGTGTGTCGGAAATGGCATCTCTTCTGGAAAAGCGATCTCGAATTCGGCCTGTCCCGTCCCGACAAGGGCGTTCTTGCAGCTCTCCTCTGTGCCAGATATTTCGCCATCTTCAGGCGGCCCGGGGTGGCAGACCGGGAGGCCCGCCGCATCGATCGCAAGGTTCCGGTCGAACTCCAAGCGCAGTTCTTCTAGCGCGGGTGGCTGGCTTCCATCTTCCGTCCTCACTTTGGTGTCGATTCTCACGCTGACGCCAGCCCACTGACTCTTGGGTAGCTTCTTGGGAGCGAAGTGAGCGCCAAGGGTGAAGCGGATGTTCGGCATGGGCACAGATATTTCTCGCGCTGCCGCCTCACCAGAAACGGCGCCGGCAAACAACGCGATGACAGCCAGCGTCACGAGGCGCCTCGTCACCGACGCTCAGCCCTTCGGCGTGCAGGGGCGAATCAGGCTGCCGGCGAGGCGGATATTGCCGCTGAAGACGCCGACGCCCTTTGCCTGCAGGTGGCCGTCGGGGCACTTGGCGAGCAGGTAGCTCTGGCGCTTGTGCTTGTAGGTGAACTTGCGGCCCACCTTGAGCTTGAAGCTGAGCGGCGAGCCGTAGCCGCCGGCGATCTTGGGGATCTTCGCCACGGTCTTGAGGCCGTAGCGGCCGTGGTGGATCTTGGTGACCGTGACCGGGACGACGACCGCGGCCGAGACCGGCGAGCTGAGATAGGCGTGGACGAAGACCTTGGTCTTGCCACCGTGCACACCCCCATTGAAGACGAGCAATGTGCTCTTGGCGATGAACGGGTTCGATTCGGGGAATTCGACCTCGACGCTGGTCTTGCCTTCGCCGACGATCGCCTTCTTGCAGATCGCCCGCGCCTTCGCCGTCGTCTGCGCCTGCAGTTTGCCCGAGGTGCACTTGGGCAGCCCCTTGGCGTTGAGCGCGCCGTTCTTGTCGGTTTCGACGATCACTTCCTGGATCGCCGGCGGGTGGGTGTGGTCGAGGGTTTGGATCTTGCCGCTGAGGTTCAGGGTGATCGGCGCCAGCTTGTTCTTCGGCAGCTTGGTCGGGCTGAAGTTGCCGTTGGCGGTGATCCTCAGGTTGCCGACCGTGGTGACGAAGGGTTTGTTGTTGCCCTTTGCAATTGCCAAGCCCACGGCGACCAGGACGACCAGCGCCGCCGCCGAGAACACGAGTGTCAACCGCTTGCCCACATTACGACCTTACCCGCGTCAAGCGGGGACGAACCATTTATTTCGTGTTGAGACAAAGAAAGGGCGGCCAAACGGCCGCCCTTTCTTCCCCTTTTCGTCCTGAGACTTGGTGCTCGCTAGCCCTTCGGCCTGCAGGTCCGGACGAAGCTGCCGACCAGCTTCGTGCCGTCGGAGAAGACCGAGGTGGCCTTCGCGTTGAGGTGACCGTCGGGGCAGGTGGCAAACAGGAACGGCGTGTTCTTGTAGCCGCGGGTGAATTCCAGTTCGAATTCCTTCGCCGAGCCGTAGCCGCCGGCGATCTTCGGGATCGAGGCGACCGACTTGGTGCCGTAGCGGCCGTTGTGGATCTTCGAGATCTTGACCGTGGTGACGACCGCCGCCGAGACCGGTGAGCTCAGGTAGGCGTGGATGTAGATCGTCGTCTTGCCGCCGCTGGTGCCGCCGTTGAAGGCGAGCAGCTTGCTCTTGGCGATGAACGGGTTCGATTCGGGGAATTCGACTTCGACGTTGGTCTTGCCCTTGCCGATGATCGCCTTCTTGCAGATCTTTTCGGCATTCTGCGTGGTCTGCGCCTGCAGTTTGCCCGCGGTGCACTTGGGCAGGCCCTTGGTGTCGATCGAGCCGTGCTTGTCGGTTTCGACGATGATTTCTTTCACCGCCGGGATGTGGCTGCCGTCGACCGTCTGGATCTTGCCGCTGACGTTGAGGCTGATCGGCGCCGGCTTGCCCTTCTTCGGCAATGCCTTGGGGGCGAAGCCACCGTTCAGGGTCAGCTTCAGGTTGCCCACCTGGACGACGGTGGGCTTGTCTGCCGTGGCGATCCCCGCCACGGCGACGGCCAGCGCCGCCCCCAGTGCCAATGTCGTAATCAAACGCTTGCGCATGTGCTGTATCTCTCTCCTTTGCGGCCCGGCCTTGAAGCAGCCCCGGCCATCGAAAAGCCTTGGTCTATCCCTCCGGTTCCCAAATTACCAGTCTCGCAATCTAGGTAAACCCCGGCATTCACAGAAAAGAGCGGCGGCAAGCGGGATTGCTCAGCCGTCGAGCATCGAGAGGCGGGTGCGCTCGCGCTCCTCGGCGGCGCCCTCGGGGCCGAGGAAGGGCAGGGTGATCCAGAACATCAGGTCGGGCAGGCGGCTTGGCAGCCGCGCAGCGGCCCCATGGAGGATCTCGCTGTAGAGCAGCTCGTTGATGCCACCGGCCAGCGAGAGCGAGGTGATCCCGGGCAGCTCGACCGAGGTTTCGGCGCGGCCGGCGTCGAGGAAGCCGGTGAACTGACGCAGCGCGGCGTCGCGCCGGGCCAGCGCCTTGGGGCCGGCGGCGAGCACCTCGACGATCGCGAAGCGGGCCTCGTCGGGATGCTCGGCGAGGTGTTTGAGCAGCTCGCCGAGGCCCGCGGCGACGCGCTCGGCCCAGGACGAGCCGGGCTTTGACTCGAAGCCACGGGCGGTGTCGCCGAGCAGGTTGCCGAGCAGCACGTCGTAGGTGGCGAGGAAGCAGTCCTCCTTGGAGGAGAAGAGTTCGTAGAACGTCTTCCTCGAGACCCCGGCGACGCCGATCACGTCGACGACCCGCGTATCGGGGTAGCCGCGCTCGGAGACGACCTCGATCATCGCCTGGAGGATGCGGATGCGCTGGGACTCCGTCACGGCCTCCCGCGGCAACCCGTGCCGGCCCCTTGGCAGCCGCTCGCTCAGCCTAGCCGTGCGTCTACCTGAAGCCACATCGCAACTGTAGAGCAGAAGGGCGGGGGGCGCGAGCTTTCTGTACCCCGGCGTCTCCGGGCCCAGAGCGCTGAATAGAATCGCGCCACTTGACCGGGGAGAAGGCGAGATCGGTTGTCGCGACGCTGGTCGCCGCGGCTTTGGGAGCTGCGCTTCTGGCTGCCTGCGGCAGCTCATCGAGCGGGTCGGGCCAGTTCCGCGACAAGACCGACAGCCACCTGCTCGACTTCGGCGAAGAGGGCAGCGACGGCGAACGCGAAGAAGCGGCGAGTGCGGTGCGCAGCTTCTTCCTCGCCCGCTCGCGGGAAGACTGGCCCGCCACCTGCGCCCAGCTCTCACGGGCGCTGCTGGGCAAAATCGAACACCTCGCGGTCTCGGCGACCGAACTGGAAGACAGCTCCTGCCCCTCCTTCCTCGAGGCGTTCCTCAGCCTCAGCGCCCGGGAACGCCGCGAGAGCACCGTCATCGACGCCGGCAGCCTGCGGGAGCAGGGCGCACGGGGGTTCCTCATCTACTCCGGGCCGCGCGAAGTCGTCTACGCGATGCCGCTGAGCAGGGAAGGCGACGGCTGGAAGGTCGACTCGCTCTCATCCAAAGTTCTGGATTAGCGCAGGCGATCGCATACAATGGCCCGGTGACCAGGGAAGGGACACGGCCGTTCGCGGCCCTCGTCGTTGCCGTGCTCGCGGCGGCGCTGCTCGCCGCCTGCGGCGGCTCGAGCTCGGATTCGAGCAGTAGCACGAGCAGCGAGCCGAGCGGCTCGACGACGACCGGCACCACCGCCCAGGCCGGCTCGCAGGGAGGCTCTTCACAGTCTTCACAGGGCGAGGCAAAGAAGAACGGCTCCCGGGAACAGGCCAACAACCAGGGTCAGAGCGGCGGCCAGAGCAAGCAAGTTCAGGCCCAGCAGGGCTCCAGCGGGCAGGGGCGCAAGGGCGTGGAAACCCCGCTCAAGGTCTCGGGCGGCGGCTCCGGGCAGTTCCGCACGAAGGGCGGCGACAACAGCATCCAGGAATTCGGCGGCGAGAGCGATGAATCGGAACTGCAGGAAGCCGCGGAAGTGGTGCACGGCTTCTACGTCTCCCGCGCCGCCGAAGAATGGGACAGGGCCTGCTCCTACCTCGCCAAGTCGAACATCGAACAGCTGGAAAAACTGGCCAACCAGTCGGCCAAGTCGCAGGGAGCCGACTGCGCGACGGTGCTCAAGGCCTTCACCCGGCCGCTGCCGGCTTCGGTCGAGCGCGAAATCACCACCGTCGACGCGGGCAGCCTGCGGCACGAAGGCGAACAGGGCTTCCTGATCTACTACGGCGCCGGCCACGTCAAGTACGCGATGCCGCTGCGCGACGAAGGCGGCCACTGGAAGGTCGCGGCTCTCTCGGGCACCACGCTCGGCTGACCGGCGGGCCCGCCGGTCCGGTCAGTCGCCGAGCCAGACGACCTGGTCGCGACTCGGCCCGACGCCGACGAGACGGATCGGCACGCCGACAAACTCGGCGATGTAGTCGAGGTAGCTGCGCGCCTCGGCCGGCAGGTCCGCGGCGCTGCGGCACTGCTCGAGATCGGCGCTGAATCCCGGCAAATCCTCGTACTCCGGCGTCGCCGAGTGCAGGATCGACTGGTGGTAGGGGAAGCTGTCGAGCAGGGCGCCCTCGCGCGAGCGATAGCGCACCGCCACCCGCAGCGTCTCGAGGCCGCTGAGCACGTCGAGCTTGGTGATCGCCAGCGAGCTCATCCGGTTGAGCCGCACGGCGTAGCGCAGCGCCACCAGGTCCATCCAGCCGCAGCGGCGCTCGCGCCCGGTCGTGGTGCCGTACTCATGACCCTTCTCCAGCATGTGGCGGCCGGTGGCGTCCTCGAGCTCGGTCGGGAAGGGCCCGGCGCCGACGCGGGTGGCGTAGGCCTTGGCCACGCCCCAGACCTCCTCGATGTCGGTCGGGCCGATGCCGGCGCCGACCGTGGCCGCACCGGCGATCGGGTTGGACGAGGTGACGAAGGGATAGGTGCCGTGGTCGAGGTCGAGCAGGGTCGCCTGGGCGCCCTCGAAGATCACCGTCTTGTCGGCGTCGAGCAGGTCCCAGCAGAGCTTGGAGGTGTCGGCGATGTGCGGCTCGAGCCGGTGGCCGTAGTTGACGTGTTCCTCGGTCATCGTGTGCAGGTCGATGCGGGGATCCGGGGCGTCCTCGATCGCCCCCTCGGCGACGCTGCCCTCGCCCGCCTCCTTGCGCAGCTTGCGCCGCTGCACCGAGAGTTCGCGCAGCGCCTGCTGCTTGCTCGCCAGCGCGGTGCGGATCTTGGCGCGGAGGATCTTCTCGTCGAGCAGATCCTGGACGCGGATGCCAAGCCGCAGCGCCTTGTCGGCGTAGCAGGGGCCGATGCCGCGGCGGGTGGTGCCGAGCGAGAGCTTGCCCAGCTTCAGCTCCCCCGCCGTGTCCAGCAGCACGTGGTAGGGCATGATCAGGTGGGCGTTGGCGGAGATCTTGAGGTTGCTCATGTCGACGCCGCGGCGCCGCAGGCCGTCGATCTCGCCGAGCAGGATGCGCGGGTCGAGCACGACCCCGTTGCCGATCACGCAGGCCTTGTCGGGGTAGAGGATCCCGGAGGGGATCAGGTGGAACTTGAACTCCTCGCCGTCGCGGACGATCGTGTGGCCGGCGTTGTTGCCGCCCTGGAAGCGCACGATCGCCTCGGCGCGCTCGGCAAGCAGGTCGGTGACCTTGCCCTTGCCCTCATCGCCCCACTGGGCGCCGACTATTACGAGTCCCGGCATGACCGGGGCATTGTGCCGATTCGATCGGCTAGGCGACCTTGCCGTAGCGGCGGTCGTCGCCGAAGAGGGGCACCTCGTCGCAGATCTGGCTGAGACGGGAGACCGTGCGACTGCCGATCTGCTCCTCGAGCTCCTCGTGCGGGAGGTTGGTCGTGACCAGGACGGAGCGCTGCGCCTCGTAGCGCTCGTTGATCAGCGCGTAGAGCTGCTCGAGCACCCAGTCGCTGCGTTTCTCGGCGCCGAGGTCGTCGATGTGGAGCAGGTCGACCGAGGTCAACCGCTCGAAGAAGGCGAGGTAGGAGTCGCCGCCGGGCTCGGAGTCGTAGGTGCGGCGGATGTGGGCGAGCAGCTTGGGCAGCGAGTAGATCGCCACCGAGTGGCCGGCCTCCAGGGCCATCTTCGAGACCAGCATCGCCAGGGTCGTCTTGCCGGTGCCGGTGTCGCCGAAGATCCACAGGCCCCGTCCCGCCCCAAGGCGGCCCTCGAGATCGTCGGCGAAGTTGCGCACCTCGCCGACGGCGGCCTTGGTCTGCAAATCGCGCGCCATGTCGGAGACCGGCGGGCGGTCGAAGGAGACGCCGCGGTAGCGCGCCGGGATCACCGAGGCGACGCCGCGCACACGACCGCGTTTGAGCCGCTGCGCACGGCACTCGCATTCGCGCGCCACGTCCTCGGGGCCGAGGATCCAGCCGGAGCCGTCGCAGACGCCGAGCGGGCAGGCCTGTTCGCGGAAGGGTTCGGAGCGGGCGCCGGGCACCTAGAACTCCGGTCCCGCGACGGCGGCGTCATCGAACGGCGGGCCCTCGTCTGCCGGCTGCTCGATCGGCTGCTCCTGCCCGGCGTAATCGGCGAACTTGGGGAAGCGATCGAGGAAGACCAGCTTCGGTGAGGCGATCGGTCCGTTGCGGTGCTTGGCGATGATCAGGTCGGCGAGGCCGTCCGGCTCGTCGTCGGGATCGCGGTAGTAGTCCTCGCGGAAGAGGAAGGCGACGACGTCCGCGTCCTGCTCTATCGATCCCGACTCTCTCAGGTCCGAGAGCATCGGCTTGGGCGGGTGGCGCTGCTCGGGAGCTCGGGACAGCTGCGAGATCGCCAGGACGGGAACCTCCAGCTCGCGGGCGAGGATCTTCAGGCCGCGGCTCATCTGGCCGACCTGCTCGACTCGATTGGCCCGCAGGTCGTCGGCGCGCATCAGCTGCAGGTAGTCGACGATCACCAGGCCGAGGCCTCCCCGCTCCTGCTCCTGAGCGTGCAGGCGTCGCGCCTTGGCACGAAGGTCGAGTAGGCCGAGATCGGACGAGTCGTCGAACCAGAGCGGCGCCTCCTCGAGCTCGTTGCAGGCCCGCACCACCTTCGGCCAGTCTTTCTGGGAGACCTGTCCCTTGCGCAGCTTGTCGCCGGAGATCCGCGCCCGGCAGGCGATGAAGCGCTGGGCCAGCTCGACCTCGGACATCTCGAGCGAGAAGAAGGCGACCGGCAGATTTCGCTTCACCGCTACGTTTTCGGCGATGTTGGCGACGATCGCGCTGTTGTGGACGATGATGTCGTCGGCGACGAAATTGCGCAGGCCCGGCACGTCGAGGTCGTAGGTCTCTTCTTCGCCCACGTATTCGACCGACTCGACCTCGTCCCACCAGATGTCGGAGTCACAGAGCTCCTCGAGGGCTGGAGAGGAGATAGCCGTCGTCAACTCCGCGACGAGCCCGCGGGACGGTGAGCGCTTGCCGACGTGCCAGTTGTGATTGCGGGGACGGCCGGTGACCTCGCTGACATCGGCCCAGGAGCGACTGCCCTTTGCAAACAGGATCTCCTCCCAAATATCGCCAGGGAGCGTGTCGGTGTTCGTTGACCGGGGAGCAGACTCGAGACGATCCAATACCTCGTCCTGCTTCGCTTCCTTGCCGGGAACGCGGATCAGCTCACAGAAGCGGCGCAGACCCTCCTGAGAGGTGATGCGGATCTCGCGAGCGACCTTTTCCGTCCCGTCGTAGACCGGCCGCTTCAGCGTCCGGATCGTCGCCACGATGCCGAGTCTCAGCAGCAGGTGCTGGACGTCGCGAGCGAGTCGCTCGCTGATCGTCGTGTAGCCGATCTGCGCCAAGCGATCGCTGCAATAGACATGCCCGTCGCAGGCGTACATCACGCCGAGGAAGCGCGCGATCTGCTCGTCGCGCAAGCCAAAAACCTCGTCTGGAACGAACTTCTCAGCTGAGCGAAGCCCCATGAGGCCATGACGACGGAGCATCAGGGTGACGGGGTTTCCGCCTGGACGGTTTCCGGAAGTTAGGTAGGAGCTGCCTCTTGCCTCGCGTCGGCTCGGACTGAACCGCACGCCCATAGCATGAGCGGCTGCCTCGACGGTTCCGGCCACCCCCGAATCGGCTCCATAACAGTACGCCGGGGTCCCCCCGCCGATCGATCCGTCGGCGATTAGCGCGCCGAGAAGAACAACCTCTGCATCGGGCATCTCCGCAGTCCGAGCAGGCCGGGGCAACCGTCGCGGCACCGCGATGCGGTCACCGGGCTTCAAATCGCCCAGATCCTGCCATCCCGAGCTGGTGAGCACCGGGTGATTGGCGGTGGCCTCCGTCCACCTGCCAAGGCGCGTGGTCAGCCGGTGTATCGGCTTACGGCCATTCGGCTCGATCGCCGCAACCTTTGCCGACCTCATCGTCAGGTCCGGACCCAGCGAGGCAACCCACACCTCCTCGCCTCGCTCGTACGCCTCGAACAGATCGACCACCCGGCGCCGCGCGCCACTCTTGCTATCGTAAATCAGACTTTGTGCTGAATTACACTTGCCCATCGCAGGCCTCGCAGCCACGATGATCAGGTTCCCCGGCTGGAATCCCCCCGTCACCGCGTCGATGTCGCGGAACCCCGACGGCGTCCCCGTCAGTTCGAGCTCACCGGTGGAGAGCTTCTCCAGGCGGTCGACCTCGAGGTGGAGGATCTCGGAAAGCTGTTTGAAGTCGCTCGCCTGCTCTTTGTGGGCGACGTCGAAGAGCAGGCGCTCGGCCCGCTCGGAGAGCTCGCGCGGCTCGCCGTCGCGCTCGTGCACCCACCCCTGGATCTCCTGGCCGGCGCCGAGCAGGCGGCGCAGCAGCGAGTTCTGCTGGACGATCTCGGCGTAGTGCTTGGCGTTGCCCGCGGCCGGCGACCTTGGCCGCCAACTCGGAGACGTAGTGCTTGCCCCCCGCCTCCTCGATCTGGTTGCGCTGCACCAGGGCCTCGGTGACGCTGAGCTCGTCAACCGGCTTGGAGGCCGCGTAGAGGTCGTGGATGCAGGTGAAGATCGCCCCGTGCTTCTCGAGGTAGAAGTCGGCCGCGTTGAGCTTGACCTCGTCGATAACCCGGGTCAGGGTCGGCTCGGAGACCAGCATCGCTCCCAGCACCGATTCCTCAGCCTCGATGTTCTGCGGCGGCACGTGGGCTGTGGGAGCGGAAGCCATCGACTTAGTTAAGGGCCCGGGGCGGCGGCAACCGGCCGGAATCTCAAGAGAACCAGACGCGGCTCCGAGTCTCCGGAGCGTCCTTGCAAATTAAGAGGAAAGGATCAGTGCGGGCGACGCTCGAGCCAGGGAACGAGAGCCCGATAGGAGATGTCGCGCTTCTCAAGCCGCATTGGGCTTGGTCGTTCCGGCTGTAGCCCTTTGGGCCGCTTGGGATCAGGTGGGGTGAAAGCTTTTGTCATCAGTTGAATGCTACACGGCGATCGAGACTGCCCAAAGAGCGACCTCGGTGATCAGTAGGCCGCTTGCGGTTTGGAAGAACATCTCGAGCCGGTCGAGTCCTTCCAGGTTTCTGACGTAGCTGTCATGCATGTGGAGTGCGAGGTCGCGATGCAGGCTCTCGATCGACGCTGGCTCTGAGGCCTCCAGGTAGATCGCGATCAGATTGCTCACGTCAGCCGTGAACTCCCCCCGGAACGATCGAAGGGTTGCCAGCGATACCAGCGCCGTCGCGATGAAGCTGGCCAGCGCCAGCCAGGAAATCGGGCTCAACGCGCCGCTCTCCAGCGTTCGCGCTCCCAGGAAAGAGGTGACGACCGTGGCTACCGAAAGAAGGAGACCGGTGCGGCTATGGACACCGTCGACCTCGAGCCGTTGATCCGAAAGCGCCCGCACCGCCTCGTCATAGGCAACCTTGTAGAGGGCGTCCATGCCGGCATCCCCTTTGCTTGGCGTCTGATCCACCCGCCAAGTCTCGGGCCGGCGGGCGTACCCGTGGTGCGCAGAAGGCGCCGAAAGTCGCGCAAGAGCCTCGTCGGAAAGTCTCCAGAATCGCCTCCCGCGCCGCCTCGGCCTTACCTATCCCCCGCATGTGCGCCAGCTCTAATTCTCTGGCCCGAGACACGCGCGAGCCGGCGCCGACGGTCAGCGCTATTTGCTCTGTTCGAAGGTGTGCTGGTAGGTCGTCGGGGCGCCGCTGCGGCCGATCGGGTTGAAGGGGGCCTGCTGGAAGCAGCCGGGGGCGCCGATCGCGGCCGAGTCGGTCTGTTCAGCGAAGGCGTACTTTCGCAGCGCTTCGAAGAACTTCAGGGAGAATTTTTCGTTGTCTTCCGCCGAGCTCTTGCTCCGGGCGGTGCGTTCCGCGAAAGCCGGGTCTTTATACGTTTCGGGGCTGAGGGTGGCGGTGACGCCTGAGGTGCAGCCGCGAACGTCGAAGCTGGGCAGGCCCGTCGCGAGGCTCTTCATCGACAGCGGTTGCGGGTAGGCGTTGGTGCGCCCGGTCGTCGTCCGGCTCGGGTAGGTCGCCAGCGATTCCGGATTGAATGGACCCATTGCCCTGATGTAGTGGAGCTGTTCGCCTTTGGCGTTTTCTGGGACCAGCTTGGCGTTGGTGACCGAGGCGAGATTTCCCATAGTCGCGGTCAGCTCGTGCTTGTAGAGGCCGAGGCCAGTGATCACCGGGTTGAGGTTGCGCAGGAAGGGGTCGACCGCGCGCAGCAGCGGCGGGAACTGGTCGCGGAAGAGCTTGCGCACGGCGGGGAAGCCGCTCGGGGCGCGATCGATCACCGGTTCGAGGCCTTCGAAGAAGCCCTTCGCCTGCGGCGCCAGCTTGGAGAAGGCGGTCAGGGTCGGCGAGAGCTGTTCGGCGACCGGGACCAGCTGCTTCATCACCGGGTCGGCGTTGACGGCGAAGCTCTTCAGCCGGTTGAGGGTCAGTTTCGACTCGTCCTGGAAGGTCGGGAAGGCGCGGAAGAGGGCTTCGATGTCGCGGTCGCGCGCCGCGGTTGTGCTGAAGACCGCGTTGGAGTTTTCGATCAGGCCGGCCAGCTCACCCTGGCGGCCGCGCAGGGCGCTGAGCGCGGTGGCGCCGTTGCGGAAGAGCTGCTTGACCGCGAGCCGCTGGCTGTCGAGCACGCGGAAGACGCGGTCGAAGCTGGTGAAGGCCGGTTCGAGCTCGCCGAAGGCGTAGGAGAGGCTGGCGCCCTGGCCCTCGATCGCGACCGCCGCTTCCTGCTGCCAGGTCTGGAAGGCGGCGCGGGTTTTGGCGTTGAAGGTGCGGAAGATCTCGTCGAGCTGGACCGATTCGGCGACCTGGGCTTCCGGCAGGGTGCCGCCGTCGGCGAGCTTGGGGGCGCTGCGGCTGCCGGGGGTGAGTTCGATGTAGGTCTCGCCGAGCAGCGTCTTGGTGCGCAGGATGGCGCGCGTGTTGGCCGGCAGCGGCCCGTACTTGTCGTCGATGTCGACCTTGGCCATCGCGTCTTTGCCGTTGGGGGCGAGGGCGATGTTCTGCACCTTGCCGACCGAGACTCCGGAGATGCGCACGTCCGACTGCTGGGCGAGCTGGGCCGCCTCCTTGAAGGGGATGTTGACCTCATACGGCCGCGCCTTGAACGGGGTCGGGCCGCCGAAGGTGATCCAGAGGAAGAGCAGGATGCCGAAGCACGACAGCGCGAAGCCGGCGATCACCAGGAGCTGGGTTGTGCTGGGGGCGCGCTTGCTCATTCTGTTTCCGGACCGCAGCCGGTCGCTTGTGGAGTTTCTTTCGATGGCGGGACTGCCGGCAGCTCGCCCTTGCGCGGCACATTCGCCCCCCTGAGCAGGGACTGGATGTAAGGCTTATCGGTGGCAAAGCCGTATGCGAGTTCGGTGCCGTTGCAGGAGATCATCACCAGGCTGCGGCTGATCGGGCCGGCGGGATCGGCGAGATTGAAGGTCGCGTTGGTGTCGTGGTTGAGCCAGGGCAGGTAGAAGAGGTAGCTCTGCTTGCCCTTCGGCTTGTAGGCGAGCTCGTTGAGGAAGCTGTTGAAGGCGCCGAGCGAGTTGCCGAAGCCGCGCACGCTCCTGTTGAGCGCGTTGGAGCCGCGCCTGACCTGGGTCAGCACCGGGCGAACTTCGCGGGTGAAGGGGCGGATCTGGGTGCGGATCGGGGTGACCGTCTGTTCGAAGAGCCGCTGGTTGGCCTTCAGCGCCGGCTTCAGCGCCTGCGCCTGCGGGATCAGGCCGAGCAGGGCCGGGCGGGCGGCCTTGGAGAAGGCGTTGGCGCTGGCGAAGGCCGTTTCGGCGGCGCTCAGGGTGGAGGGGAACTCGGTGAGGATTTCCTGGATCGAGCTCTGCTGGTTGGCGAAGTTGCCCAGCGCCCCCTTGGAGGCGGTGACCCAGCGTTCGATCGCGGCGTCGTGGCGGCCGAGTTCGGTGGTCAGCAGGCCGAAGTCGTGGATCACGTTGGCGAGCGCGACGCGCCGGCTCGCCACCGCCTTGTTGAGGCTGGCGATGTAGTGCGAGAAGGGCTGCAGGCGGCGCAGCGCGTTGCCGAACTGGTGGCCGCGGCCGCCGATGCCCTGGGCGCCGCCGGCGACCAGCAGCTGGATGTACTGGCGGGTGTCGGCGTCGAGGGTGCCGAGGAAGGCGTCGAGGTTGACGTTGGGTTCGGTCTGGGAGAGCGGGAAGTTGTGGCCGTCTTCGATGTGGCCCTTGCCGCTGCCGGGTTCGACCTCGACGACCATGTCGTTGAGGTTGGTTTTCGGCCGCAGCAGCAGGCTGGCGTTGGGGTGGATCAGCGCCATGTACTTGGGCTCGATGTCCATGCCGACGACGGCGTGGCCGTCTTCGAGGTCGACCGAGGTGACCTTGCCGATCTGGATGCCGGCCACGTCGACCGCCTGGCCCTGGCCGGGGGTGACCGCCTGCGCGGTGGTGAAGTCGCCGGTGATGTGGTCGAATTCTTCGCCGACGATCGGCACCCAAGACGGCAGCGAGGCTTTCTGCTGGGTGAAGATCCAGAGCGTCATCACGACCCCCACCGCGGCGAGAGCGATGATCGCGATCGTGTCCTTGCTGCGCCCGCGCGACTGGCGCGAGAGCGAGGCCCGGAAGGTCGTCCAGCGGCTCATGAGCCTGGCACCACCGATGGGTTGGGCGCGCCGACCTGGCCGAGGCCGGCGTTGAGGTCGGGAACGGGGTTGCGATCGCAGCGCACTTCCGGCTTCAACGGCCCGCGCCCGCCAAGCTGGGGCTGGGTGCCGAGCGGCGGGGCGATGGTGTGGGCGTAGTCGCGCTTGTCCGTGCTCAGGTTCCCTTCCGGGTTCTTCTGTTCGACCAGCAGGTTGCCGCCGCCCGGCTGCACCCGCAGGAAGGGCCCGTTGCCGTCGAAGTTCTGGCCCCAGCCGGAGAAGTCGGTGAGCGAGTAGAGGAACTCGCGGTAGTTGGGCTGGCCGGTGCTGAACTGGTCGTTGATCACCTGGTTGCCGGTGGGGACGAGGACCTTGCTGGTGCAGAGGCTGATCCGGTTGAGCTGGGGCAGGGCGAGCGCTTTGCCCGCCTGGGCGGCGCCGGCGAGGCCGGGCGTGGCTTCGCGCAGCAGCTTCGCCGTGCCGCCCGCCTCCTTGCCGGAGAGCAGCGGCCGGGCCTGGGCCAGCCACGGTTTGCCGGCCTTGATCACGGCGGGCAGCTCGGCCACGGCCGGGGTCATCTCGATCGCCCAGGCGCGCAGTGGCGGCAGCGCCTTGTTGAGGCTGACCAGCGAGCTGTGGAAGTTCTTCAGGGTCGGCGCCAGACGGTTGACCGTGGCCGAGAGGTTGGCCGACTGCGCCGCCAGGGCGCCGGTGAAGACATCGAAGTTGACGATCAGGCCCTTCAGATCGTTCTCGTTCTTGGCCAGGGCGGCGAAGGTGCGGCCGCTGCCGGCGATCAGGCGGGAGAGGTCGTGCGGCCCGGTGCCAAGCAGGGCGTTGGTGACCTGGGAGCTGTAGCGGCCCGCGTCGCCGCCGTATTTGAAGGCGCCGTTGAGGGCTTCGCCGGCCGTCTTGCCCCGCACCTCCGGTTCCTGGGTCTTGTCTTCGGCCGCGGTCGGCTTGTTGGTCAGGGCCGTGCCGTAGCTCTCCAGCAGGCGGCTGAGGTCGGCGCGCACCGGTGCCTGCAGGGCGGTCAGCACCTGGTCGATCTGGACCCAGGTGGAGGTGCGACTGACCGGGATCGTGTCGCCGCTGCCGAGTTCCGGCGCGCTCGGGCTGCCGGGCGCGAGGTCGATGAAGAAGTTGCCCTCGAGGAAGATGCGGGGGCGGATCGCGGCGAAGGCGTCGTCGTGGATCGGCCGGCCTTTGCCTTCGACCGTGAAGGTGACGGTGGTGGCGTCGCCGTCGCGTTCGGTCGAGATCACCCGGCCGACGTCGACGCCGGCGATCCGCACCGGCGAGTTGGTGGCGATGTTGACCCCGTTGCTGAAGGTCGCCTTGAGCTGGTAGCCGTAGCTGGTGAAGGGCACGTGGCCGGTGAAGGCCAGGTAGGGCCCGATCGTGAAGACGAGGATGAAGATCACCGCGATCATCGCGTTGCTGGGCCGCCACTTGAAGCGGCTGTTGGTCGCTCCCGCGCGCGTATCTCTCTCCGGCAGCCGGCCCATTATTCGCTTTCCCCCAGCTGTTTCTTGGTCTGGCTGGCGGTCTTGATCCCGTCGTTTCGTGGGGTGTTGCCGATTCGCGTCTTGCCCACTTCGTAGCGCTCGTTGCCGGCTTCGCACTCTTTCGGCTGGCCGGGTGATGCTGTGTTCGGGAAGGGATTGCTGTGGAGGTGGTTGAGCGGGTCGGTCGAGCCGCCGTTTGCCGGCGCCGAGGCCTGGCCGCCCTCGTTGTTCGGCCCTTCCGGCGGCTGGAAGGAGATCGCGTTGATCCAGCCGCTCAGGCCGTTGTCTTCGCTTGAGGCATTGGCGAGGTTGCGGAAGGTGATGCTGAGGTAGTTGCAGGTGGTCTGGGCCGGGGCGATGAACCTGATCGCCGGGCCGAGCAGTTCGTTGGTGTCGATCAGCAGGTCGAGGCCGTTGAAGACGCCGGTCGATTCCTGGAAGGCGACCAGGGCGTCGGCGGTGGGCGGCAGCTGCGCGTTGAGCACCGGTGAGCGGTTGAGCGCCGGGATGCCGGCCGCGCAGCGCGGCGGCGATCGTCGGCGAGGTTTCGCCCAGCACCTTCGCCCCTGGCTTGAGCGCGGCGAAGAAGCGTTCGGAGTCGTGCAGGAAGGGGTTGATCGCCGGCAGGTCTTCGGTCACCGAGTCGAGCGTTTCCGGGCCCTTGGCGATCGTTTCCTGGATGTAGGGGCGGGAGACGCGGGCGAAAGCGGCGAAGGTGCGGTCCAGCGCCGCGAACATGCTCGCCTGCTG
This sequence comes from uncultured Solirubrobacterales bacterium, assembly GCA_963774405.1. Lineage (GTDB taxonomy): Bacteria > Actinomycetota > Thermoleophilia > Solirubrobacterales > 70-9 > VRUE01. Next base: position 321,757 of record CAVZEV010000005.1, read on the forward strand.
CTCGGCCACCGGCGCCACCGTCGCCGAGAGCGCCTCCAGCGCCTTGAAGAATTCGCCGAAGCCGGTGCTCGGCGCAACCAGGTCGGCCAGCGCCGGCTCGCTGCTTTCGGCCAGCATGCGCAGGGCGACGAAGGCGTTGTTGAGCTGTGGCCCGCGGCCGGCGAGGCCGTTGCCGAAGCCGGCCAGGTTGCGCTGGATCGCTTTGCGGGTTTTTTCGTCGAACATGTCGAAGAACTGGTCGATGTCGACCGGTTCGGGGCGGGCCGCCTTGACCGGGATCGTTTCGCCGGCGGCGTAGCCTTGCTTGGAATCGCCGGGGACGATCTGCAGGTACTTGAGGCCGAGCGGCGACTTCGGCCGGACGATCATCGTCGAGTTCTTCGGCAGCGGCTCGACGTTCTTGTCGAGGCTGAGGTTGAGTTCGGCGGCGACCTGGCCGTTGCCGGTCTGCACCGGCACCACCGACTTGACCACGCCGACCCGGGCGCCGCCGATCCGCACCTCGTTGCCCTTGACCAGGGCGTCGGCGTTGGGCACCCGCGCGTGCAGGTTGTAGGTCGAGACAAAGGGCAGGCCGTTGTTGGCGTTGTAGGCGAGGAAGACGGCGACGATCACGACCAGCACGGTCACCGCCCCGACGATCACCGGGCTGCTCGCCACTCCCTGTATGCCGCTGCGGTTTCTCATGGGCCGAGGAGGTAGTCGAGGAGGGCGCGCCGGCGTGGCGCCGGCGCGGTGGACTTCGCCCCAAGCTTCCGGCCTTGGGCGATTTCAGGAGTTTCGGGCGTGGTCGGCTTAGCCGGCGCCAGGGTGGCCGACGGGGCTCCCGGCCGGGCCAGGGTGCCGCCCACTTCGCCGGCTTCCTTTTCTTGCAGGCGCGAGAGCAACGCGCTCAGTTCGGCCTCCGAGGCTCCCGCTTCGGCGTGGAACTGGCCGGTGAACTTGGCCGAGCAGCCGCTCGCTTCAACTTCGTATTCGAGGCAGTTGGTCAGGGTGACGAGCAGGCGCGAGAAGTGGCCGTATTTGTCGAAACCGTTGGAGGCGGCGGTGAAGTTGTAGATCAGTTCGGTGAGCGCGTCGAAGCCCTTGGTTTCCTTGGTGCTGGCGAGGAATTCGGCCAGGGTGTTGGTCGGGCCGGCGCCGCTGCGGGCCAGCTGCGTGGTCTTGCGCACGATCGGCAGAGCGGAGCGCAGCGTCGGCCCGGCTTCTTCGCCGGTCGCGCCGAGCGACTTCAGGGCCACGGTCGAGGCGGCGGAGAACGGGGTCAGCAGGCGGGTCGCTTCGGTGAACGAGGGGGCCGCCTTGCCGAGGTCGGCGAAGACCGGGGTGGCGACGTTGGAGAAGCCCTGCAGGCTGCGCATCGTGGTGCGGAACTGGCGCAGGAAGGCGGGGAACTTCTGCAGCGATTCTTCCAGCGCCTTGCCCTTTTCGGTGCTCGCCTGAGCCGCCGCGCCGGAGTTGGTGAAGAAGCCTGCCACCTGGGCGCGTTCGCGCGAGAGCGGCCCGAGGATCTGCTCGGAGTCGGCGGAGAGCTGGGTCAGCTGGTCGCGCTGGTCGTTGAGGATGCCGATCAGCCGCACGACGTCGCGCAGGGCCGGGTTGGCCCGCTTCACCGTCGCCTCGATGTCGGCGCCGCGCCCGGCCAGGCCGGCGCCGAGTTCGTTGAAGATCAGGCGGAAGCGCTGGGCGTAGGGCAGTTTGTTGATGTCGTTGATCAGGTCGGGGTCGACGCTGGTGCTGTTGTTCTCCAGCGGCAGCAGGTACTCGCCCGCGCCCGGCCGGCCCGACGGGACCTCTTTCAGCGGCGGCGCCTCCTTGGCGCCCGGCGCCCGCGGCAGGGTCGGGCGGCAGTCGACGAACTTCTCGCCGATCAGCGACTGCGGGCGGATTATGCAGGTGGCGTCGCTGCGGAAGTCCTGGAAGCCGGGATCGGTGATCTTCATCACGATCACCGCCTTGCCGTCGACCGCCCGTTCCTTGCCGCCTTCGTAGCTGTCGATTTCTCCCGGCAGGGTGACGCCGACCGACTCGATCTGGCCGACGTTGGCGCCGGCGACGCGGACCTGCTCGCCTTTGACCATGAAGCCGCCGTTGTCGAAGATCGCCCGCACCACGTAGCCGCTGCTTTCGCCGCCGCCGGAGGAGATCAGCACGATCGCGACGATCACCGCCGCGACCAGGCCGCCTATGACGATCGCCCTCCTCATGGGCCGGGTGGCGCGTCGGCCGGGTTGCATTCGGAGGTGGTCACGCCGGAGCCGCTGTGCGGCGGTTCGACGAAGGGGCTGGAGCCGTCGGCGGCCGGCTGGCTGGCGCCGCCTGGGCAGCGCTTCTTGACGCCGGCCGAGGGGCCGAACGCGTCGTACTGTTCGGCGGGCGTGATCGGTTCCAGTTCACGGTTGCCGCTGTTGTAGTTGAAGAGGTTGAGGTCGCTGAAGCTGCTGCGGATGTAGTGGCCGTTGCCGTCATAGGGGGCGCTGACCTGGCCGAGGCGGGCGAAGCCGTTGAAGAGGTCGGGCGTGTAGGCGCGGATGAAGTTGAGGTTGGGCTGGAAGGCCGTGATCGCCCCTTCGGAGTGCGGGAAGGCTCGCGAGGCGCGCTGCTGCACGGAGGGCAGGAAGCCGAGCAGTTCGGCCGAGTCGTTGGCGAAGCCGTTGCGGCGCACGGTCAGGCGCAGGTTCTTGAAGACCGGCACCGCCTTGGAGAGGACCGGCCGCAGTTCGCCGAGGAAGGGCGCCAGGCCCTTGGTCGCCGTGCGCGAGGTGTCGATCAGCGGTTCGACGTCGTCGAGGGCGGCGCGCAGGTTGACGAAGGTCGTGTTGGCCTGGCGGAAGGTCGGCGGCAGCAGCTTCAGGCTGGTGCCGAGGGCGGCGTTCTGCTTGGCGATCGCGCCGAGCGCCGAGTTGGCGTTGGCGATCGCGCTGGAGAGCTCGCTGCCGCGTTCGGAGACCGCCGTGCCGAGCCGGCTCGAGCTGACCAGGAAGCGGGCGAAGAGCTTTTCGTCGGCGCTGAGCTCATGGGCGAAGGCGCCCGCGCGGTTGAAGCCGACGCCGATGTATTTGAAGGTCTTGTTGGCCGGCTTGCCGGCACCGGCGTAGATTTCGGAGTTGCCCTGGATGAACTGGGCGAGGCCGCGGCGGACCGGCGCCGGGAAGGTGTTGAAGAGCTGGTCGATGTCGATCGGGGTCGTGGTCGAGGCGAGCCCCAGGGTCGCGTCGTTCTTCAGCGGCGGGTTGCTGTTCGGGCCCGGGCTGATCGAGACGTAGTGGTTGGCAACGCCGGAGAGCGAGGTCGCCCGGATCGTCGCGGTCGTGCCCTCATGCAGCTCCTGTTCGACGCTGACCACGACCTTGGCCAGGTTGTCGCCGGTCAGTTCGATGCTTTCCACGGTGCCGACCGGCTGGCCGCCGATCAGGACCTGGTTGTCGGGGACGAGCTGGCTGGCGTTCTGGAAGAGCAGGTTGTACTTGTGTTCGCTGCCGCCGTTGAAGATCACGTAGCCGAGCGCGATCACCGCCACGGCCAGGACCGCGATCACCGCCACCCGCGCAGGAGTGACCCCCCGGCCTTGCGCCGAGCCAGCGTCCTCGCCTGATGGGTTAGCAGCCACGGATCGTCGCTTGCGGTTCCCCGGCCTCCGACCCGGTGGAACGGCCGCAGAATCGTATCCGAGCGACCCGCCGCCACGGGCGCGGCGCGCGGGGACTTAACTGGAATTCAACGCGCTCTTTTGCAGCGGATAAGAGGATCGCGGGCCGCTCAGACGTTGAGCCGCGGCAGCACCCGCTCCAGCGGGCCCGGCAGCCACCAGACCCGATCGCCGATCAGCAGCATCAGGGCGGGCAGCAGGACGACGCGAACCACGGTCGCGTCGAGGATGACGGCGACGGTGAGGCCGATGCCGATCTGGCTCACGGTGGCGATCGGCGCGCTGGCAAAGGCGATGAAGACGGCCATCATGATCACCGCCGCGCCGGTGATCACCCGCGCCGTCTTCTCGAGGCCGAATTCGATCGCCTTGGCGTTGTCTCCGAACTCGTCGTAGTGCTCGCGCATGCGCACCAGCAGGAAGACCGCGTAGTCGATCGAGAGCCCGAAGACGACGCCGAAGATCATCACCGTGCTGACCGCATCGACGTAGGTGTGGCCACCCAGGGGCCAGCCTTCGGGCACGTTGGTCAGCAGCATCAGGACGCCGAAGGCGACGCCCACCGAGGCCATGTTGAGCGCGATCGCCAGGGCCGCCAGGGGCAGCGAGCGGAGGACGAGGACGAGGACGAGGAAGGTGGCGAGGACGATCGCCGCGATCTCCACCGGCAGCTTGTCGCGGGTGACCCTGCTGAAGGTGTTGAGCGTCGCCGGGCCGCCGGTGACGCCGGTCTTGAGGCCGGCTTCCGTGCCCAGCGCGCCCGCGTCCTTGTCGAGCTTCTTGTTGAGCGCGATCGAGCCCGGCGAGTTGAGCGGTTCCTTCGGGATCACGGTCAGGATTGCCGCCTGACCGCCGTGCTTGAGCGCGACCGCTTCGTCGGCGCGTTCGTGCAGCTCGCCGCGGGTGCCGTCGAGCGCCGAGAGGACGAAGTAGCCCGATTCGAAGATGCCCGGGGATGTCCGCTTCAGTCGCTTGACGCGCCTCTGGATCGATCTGTTCTGCGATTCCACCCGCACGGCGATCCTCCGGGCGCCGCTCTGGACCGGGTAGGAGCGAGCGTAGAATTCGCCCAGGCGATGTTCGAGCTCGGTGGTGCCGCCGGTGAGCTGGGTCAATCCGGCAACCAGTTCTTCGGCGTTGGCGTGGAAGGGGCCGAGCTGGCCCAGTTCCTTGGAGGCTTCGCGGTTGAGTTCTTCGGTCCCGGCGGCGAGTTTCTTGCTGCCCGTTTCAATTTCCTTCAAGCCGTCGGAAAGGCGTTTCGAGGCAGCCGCCAGTTCTCTCATCTGCTTCAGGGTGCTCTGGATCCACAACCTGATTTCTCGCGCTTCGTGGGTGTCCGTCAAGAGGTGTTCCTGTAGCACCCCGAGTTCGGTCGTCAGGGTCGAGGCGCTGCCCGAGGCTTCGCGGAGGGCGGTGAGGGTCGCAGCGTAGTTGGGGTCCGTTTTGCCGACGGTCATTCCTTCCAGCTCTTTCAGCGCCGTGTTCAGCACTTCGCTGGTCGCCTGCGCAGTCGCCTGGGCCTGTGGCATGGTTGCCGTGGAGTCCCGGTGCAGCGAGCGCTGCAGCCGCCGAGCGCGCGGGAGCCCGTTGGCGTTGAAGTTGGGGACCAGATCGTGACTGCCGAACTTGACCTGCAGGGCTCCCAGCGCCGCCCGTTCAAGCGCTTTGGCCAGCTGCCGATTGCCCTTCGCCACCTTGCCGATCGCGTCGATCGCTTCCTGGCCGCCGGCCGCCGCCTGGCCGATGCCGGCGGCGATCTGAATCGCCCCTTCTTCGATCCGCCCCGACCCATCCGCCAGCAGCCCCGCGCCGGCGGTGGCCTGCGAGAGGCCGCCGCGGATCGCGCTGACCCCGTTGGCAACCCGGTTCATGTTCGTGCCCAGCCGGTTGAGCGCCGCCAGCGGGCCGACCTTTTCGTTCGAGCCAAGCAGCTGGGAGAGGCCTTTTTGCAGCGGCTTGACCGACTTCGAGAGCTGGCTCGGCCCGATCACGCTCTGCACGCCCGGCGTGTGGGCGATGCGCTTCTGCCAGCGACCCAGCGCTTCCAGGGTGTCTTCTTCGGTGATCGGCCCGTTTGGCGAGGCGGCGACGACGACGAATGGCGCTTCCAGGCCGCCGCCGGCCGATTCTTCGATCAGTTCGGCGCTGTGGCGGGCCGGATCGTTCTTGGGCAGCTGGCCGATGCTGAACGGCCCGGTTTTGAGCGCGAGGGCGGGAGCGGCGAGCAGCAGCACGATGGTGCCGATCACCGCCGCCACCGGTGCCGGCCGGCGCAGGGCCGCGGCGACCAGGGCCATCAGGCGCGAGCGCTCGCCGTTGGGGGCGGCGCCGATCCGCCAGCGGTCAATGTTGGTGCCGACCAGGACCAGGACCGAGGGGCCGAGCAGGGTCGCGATCAGCACTGTGAGCACGACGACGAGCGCCAGCGTCCCGGCCAGCGAGGCGAGCAGGGCGCCGGGCACGACGAGCAGGGCGACGACCATCGAGAGGACCAGCGTGCTGCCGGCGAAGACGACCGTGCGGGCGGCCGTGCGGCGAGTCGTCCAGGCCGCCTCGATCGGGTCCTTCCCCGCCGCGAGCTCCTCGCGGAAGCGAGAGACCATCAGCAGCGCGTAGTCCACCCCCAGGGCCAGGCCCAGCATCGAGCAGACGACGAGCGCGATCGCGCTGACGTCGAAGAAGCTGGTCAGGACCGCCAGCAGGCCGCGCGAGGAGAGCACCGAGAGGGCGCCGAAGCCGAGTGGGATCGCCGCCGCGACCGGCGAACGGAAGACCAGCAGCAGGACGACCAAGAGCACCGGCAGCGCGATCAACTCGGAGTGCTCGGTGCTGGAGATCGACTTGTCCTCGATCGCGCGCGAGAGCGTGGCGACGCCGGTCTGGTCGGCGCGCACCGGGGCGTGGATCGTTTCTTCGAGGTAGCGGTTGAGCAGGGGCACCTTGTCGTCGACCGCTTCGTTGTTGTTGACGTGGAAGTCGAGCAGGATGAAGGCGCGCCGGGGCGAGGGCCGCAGGCGCCCGGTCGCCCCCCGGTCCCAGGGCGAGAGCGTCGTCACCTTCGGGTCCTGGCGAAGCCGGCGAATCAGGGCCGGCCCCTGTGCGTCGAGCGCCCGCTGCGGACCGCGCAGGAAGACGACGAAGGGAGCCGAGTCGCCGAAGTATTCGTTCAGCATGCCGGTGGCGCGGCTGGTCTCGGTGCCGCTGATTTCGATCGTGCTCGGGTTGAGCCGGCCCTCGAGGCTGAAGCCGAAGATCGAGAGCAAGGCGACGACGAGCGCGCCGACGGCCAGCGTTCGCTTCGGGTGACGCAGCATCACGGGGGGGCGTGGCTTGGCGCCCCGCTCAGCGCGCGGACCATCGCTCTGCCCCCTGCTCCTCCTCACAGGCACGCCCCGTAGTTTGGCGGTCAGGACGGCCGAGCGGGGACGCCCTTGCAGAAGACTGTGTTAAGGAACGGCCCTCGTGGCCGGCTTGAGCGGGGCGCTAGCCTGGTTGTGGAGGAGAACTTGAAGCGGCTTCTGGCAGCTGGGGCATTGATCTGCTGCGTCCTCTTGGCGGGCGCGGCCAACGCCGCCTTGGTCCGGACCGGCAACCTGGTGCTGACCGCGGACGGCGGCTTCAAGCCGTCGGCCCTGCCGCGCAGCTCCTACGCGCCGATCAGCTTCGACGGCGAAGCAAACCTGCGGGCGGTGGACGGCAGCGTGCCGCCGCCGCTGCAGCAGCTGATCCTCGACTTCGACCGCGACGGCAGGCTGAGCACCGCGGGGCTGCCGGTCTGCCCGCCCGCCGCGCTGGAAGGAGCGACGAGCCGCGAGGCGCGCAACCGCTGCCCGCGGGCGATCGTCGGCCACGGCCGGGCGAGCGTCGCGATCGACAGCGGCGGCCGTCCCATCCTCGCCGGCTCTCCCCTCACCTTCTTCAACGGGCCCCGCCTGGCGGGCAAGCCGACCGTGATCATGCAGGCGCGGATCACGGTCCCGGCGGTGCAGACCTTCGTGGTCACGATCCCGATCGAAAAGCGCCCCGGCCGCTACCGCTACCGGGCGACGGTCGACGTGCCGCCGATCGCGGGCGGCCGCGGCGCCCTGACCCACCTCAGCGCCTCGATCGGCAAGCGCTACCGCTTCGGAGGCAAGGAACGCAGCTACGTCTCGGCCCGCTGCGGCGACGGCATCTTCAGCACCCACGGCCGCTTCACCTTCGCCGACGGCACGATCATCGACGGCAGCGTCGAAAAGGCCTGCACCGTCCGGTAGGGCGAGCCTCCACGGCGCCGCCTTCCTATACTTGCCGACCGCGGGCCGTTAGCTCAGTTGGTAGAGCAGGAGACTCTTAATCTCAAGGTCGCTGGTTCGAGCCCAGCACGGCCCACTTTTCGCCTGAACCTACGCTCCGGTCCCGCGCGCTTTCTCCACCAGGTAGCGAACGAGGTCTGAGTGAGCGTCTCCGAAGTACCGGACCCGCGACACCAGGCCTTCTGGCGGTTGGCCGGTGGCAATTCGCTGAACCGGGATTGCACTGGATATCTCGACATCGGCCGTCCATTGAATGGGAGCCCGCTGCCCAAACAAGGTGAGGTTGGTGCTGCCGGGGAGAGCAGCCGAGGGACTCAGCACGCCGCCGGCGCCTAGGCTGAACAGCCGCTGGGCCTCGCGCTGGCAATATTCATGGTCGTCGTCGACGAGGGCTTCGGGAGGGAACCCCGCATTCTCCGCCTTGGCAAAGGTGCTGTAGTCGACCACCACCCCCTCATTGACCTTCATCTGCCACAGGGTTGTGCGGAAGGTAGTCGCATCCTTCTCGGTCCGAACTGGCCCTCGTGTCGAAGCATCTCCGCAAAAGGCGCCTCCGAGTCGAGGCAGGTGTACTGCACTGTTCCACTGCCGGCGATGTTCCATCGCCCCGAGCGGCGATTCTCCGCAACTCGAACTGGCACGTCATAGCTGGTTGCTCGGTAAACGACCTTCTCAATCCGCAGGTGGGGCGGAAGGCCCCTAGGAGGCATCCTGCGACCTTCCCGAGCGGGCCTCGGCCAGGAGAAGTCCGTCCGCCACCGGGTCGTCGAGAAGGCTGGCCGGCTTACGCCCCCCCAAACCCCGTCTTGGCCGATCAAACCAGGCGACTATCCCCTCCTCCGTCCAGTTGTGTCGAAGAACCGCAACGAGACTGGCCACCAGCTGGAGCCGACGTGGTGTTGGCCGGTGAACCTTGGTCCACCGCGTGAGCGTTCGTCGGTCAACCCCGACGAGACGGCTGACCGTTGCGATCGATGTATTTGGGAGCCATTCCCTGAGCTCTTGAACGGCCAAGCTCGCGTCGTCCGGTATCCCTGCGACGTGTTCGTCGAGCGCATCTCGGACGACGTGCCTCACGCGCTCGATGCAGACGAGCAACTGATCGACCGTGTCGAGGTCGTACTCATCCCCTTGGTCGTCGATCAGGTCCTTGATTTCCCACAACGCACTGTGGAACTCGCTGATTTGCGCCTTGTCGAGATCCTCGATGCGGAGTCCCCGTCGAAGCTCGCGAAGGCGGCTGTCGATGTCGTTCAGCCGGTCCTGAAATGAATTGTCGACATGACGGCTCTTTTGAAGCTGCCCTATCGCCTCGACAAAAGTGTCCTTGAGCTCTTGAAGCTCTTGATCCGCGCGGCCGAGTCGCTGTTCTGGGGTCAGGGCTGTGGTCACACGTCTCCTTTCGTCTGTCTCACTTCTGAGACATCCATGGGACATGATAGGGACATTCCCGGACTAGTTCAAGCTCAAACCGCTTGGTAAAGCGCTTTTCACCGCTTGGTCTTAGCTTCGCGACGTCGGTCAGGCCGGGTTCGCGACGCTATTCGCCCAGCGAGCTGCTGCTGCCGGAGAGGCCGCCGAGCGGGTTCTGCAGGCGTTCTTTGCCGAATTTGGCTTCTGCTTTTTCGGCTTCCTTCTTCTGCTTTTCGAAGGCCTTGCCGCGTTCGCGGAATTCGGCCATCTGTTTGCCGATTTCTTTCGCTTCGGATTTGCTCGGCGCCTTCGCTTCGGCCTGCTTGACCGCCTTGTCGCCGGCGGCGAAGTCGCCGGCGTAGTACTCGTAGATCGCCAGCGTCGTCAGCGAGTTGATCGTCGGCTGGGCTTCGGCGGCGATGCGCTGGGTCTTGGCCGCGCCTTCGATGTTTTCCACCGCTTCTTCCAGGCCCGTCGACGATTCGGCGAGGGTGAAGTAGCCCTGGGAGACGAGCAGCGCGGTGTTCGCCCGCGGTTCCTTGGACTGCTTCAGGTAGCTGTTCCAGGCTTCGATCCCGCGCTCGAGTTCCTGCCGCCCTTCCGCCGTGAGCACGGTCGTACCGGTTTCGGAGTTGACTTCGGTGAGGCTGTTGGCGGCGTTGACCCGCGAGCGCGTCAGGGCGAGCAGCAGGGTTTCGCTTTCCGGTTCCCGTCGCAGCTTGGCTTCGGTCCGTTCAGCCTGTTCCTGCAGCACCTTGGCGGCACTGGTGGTGCTGCTGTTGCCGATCAGGTTGCCGACGTTGAAAGGGCCGACGACGAGGAAGAGGCTGGCGCCCATCAGCAGCGCGAGGATCGCGTAGACGACCCGGACGACGTGCTTGCGTCGTCCCCGAATATCGAACAGCATCCGCCGCTCGCCGCTTTCCGCCAACTCGATTCACCGCTCCTGGGTCGATGGCCTTGCCAATCCCCCGGCCTCCCCCGGCCTGCCGAAGGCACGAGCGATCAAGATACTCAACTCGAACAGAACAAGCAGAGGAACCATCTCCAACAGCATCGAGACCGGGTCGACTCCGGGCAGCGCGGCGGCGATGATCGAGATCGCCAGGTAGGCGTAGCGGCGGTTCTTGGAGAGCTGCTCGACGCTGACGATGCCGAGCCGGACCAGGGCCAGGATCGCCAGCGGCAGCTGGAAGATCACGCCGCCGGCCAGCATCGTGGTCGAGAAGAAGCTGTAGTAGTCGCGCGCTCGCACCTGCACGTTGAACTGGCTGTCGTTGAAGTTGAGCAGGAACTTGACCGCGGCCGGCATCACGACGAAATAGGAGAAGGCGACGCCGGCGAGGAAGAGGATCGGAGCGAAGATCAGGATCGGCAGCACGACCCGCCGCTCGCGCTCGCTGAAGGCGGGCAGGATGTAGGCGTAGAGCTGGTAGAGCAGGACCGGCATCGAGAGGATCAGGGCGGCGTAGACCGAGACGGTGAGCGTCACCGTGAAGGGCTCGGTGATGCCGAAGGTGATCAGCTTCTTGTGACCGCTGGGCAGCGGCCCGGAGGCGATTTCGAGCAGCAGGTGGTTCTGCCAGAAGCAGAGAGCGAGGGCGACGCCGAGGACGAGGAGGCAGACGACGATGCGGGTGCGCAGCTCGTCGAGATGCTCGACCAGGCTGAGTTGATCCTCGTGGGAGACCGGCCTGATCCGGGCCATGGCTAGTTCCTAGGAGCGATCGTGAGCGACCGTCTCGCCCTCCTCGGCTCCATCGCCGACAGGGGGCTTGGTGGGCTCGACGGGGGCCGGGGGCTCGATCGCCTCCGGCCGCTCGGGCCGGTCGTCGGACTCGCCGCTGACCGAGCCGCGGAACTCGCGGATCCCCTTGCCCAGCGATTTGCCCAGCTCCGGCAGGCGTTTGGGGCCGAAGACGACCAGGGCGATGATCAGGACGATCGCGAGCTCGAGTGGTCCGATGTTTGGCATGTGCCCATGGTAACGGCCGCCGGAGCCGATCAGATCAGATTTCGCCTCGTATGTAATTCGGGAGGCGGCCTACCCGGTATTTGGGTTTTCTCGGCCCGCTACGGGAAAGTGCGGATGGAGTGATCGTTTCGCGGGTTCGATATTGCAGAATGCGCGAGACGAGCCCCAGCCAGACCAAGACCGCCGGCGGGCTTCACGTCTGCCCGCGCTGCCGGTCCTCGCTGGTGCAGCCGACCCGCTGGGAGCAGGCCGGCGACCGCGGCCACTGGCGGCTCTGGCGCCGCTGCCCCGAGTGCGAGTGGTACAACGACGGGGTCCACGGCGAGGCCGAGATCGACGCCTTCGACGAGGAGCTCGACCTCGGCACCCGCGCCCTCGACGACGTCCTGCGGACGCTCGAGCACGAGAACATGGAGCGTGGCCGAGACCTTCGCAGCGGCACTCGACGCCGACCTGATCACGGCCGACGACTTTCTCTAACCCGCATACGGGCGGAACTTTCAGGTGTAGCGCTGGACGACGCCGTCGGCGACCAGTCCCAGCAGCTGCCGTTGCTCGGGATCGAAAGCGTCGGCGTCGAGCTCGGCCTTGGCGCTCGCGACCAGCTCCAGCGCGCGCGAGCGCACCCGCTCGAGCGCACCGGTAGCGGCGATGCGATCGCAGAGGCGCTCGGCGCCGGCGGCGTCGAGCGAGCGCAGGTCGGTCTCGCCGATCGAGGGGTCGCGCGGCGGCGGCTCGATCAGCGGCAGGGTGACGGTGCCGTCGAGCAGGTCGGTTCCCCGCGCCTTGCCGGTGCGCTCGGGCGGCCCGGAGACGTCGAGCACGTCGTCGAGCAGCTGGAAGGCAAGGCCGATCGCCGCGCCGAAGGCGCCGAGGTGCGTCAAGGTCGCGGCCGAGCAGGCAGGCGCACTCGAACAGGGCCGCGGTCTTCAAGCGGCAGCGGTCGAGGTAGCGCTGCTCGGAGATGCGCGTGTCGTAGGCGTCGTGGCGCTGGGCGAGCTCGCCGCGGGCGAGGGAGACCGAGGCGGCGGCCAGCAGCGCGACGCTGCGCTCCTCGCCCTGCTCGCCGAGCAGGGCGAAGGCACGCGGCGAAGAGCAGGTCGCCGACCGCGTCGCGCGCGATCGCGGCCGGAGCTCGCGGCGACGGTCGGCTGCCCGCGCCGCAGCGGCGCGTCGTCGAGCACGTCGTCGTGGACCAGGGTCGCCATGTGGACCAGCTCGATCGCCGCCGCCGCCCGCACGGCTCCCGCGCCACCCTCGGCGCCGGCGCAGAGCAGGACCAGCATCGGCCGCAGCCGCTTGCCGCCGGCGGCCAGCGTCGTCGCGACGTCGGCGCCGAGCAGCTCGCCGTAGCCGCGGCCCTGCTCGCGCAGCAGCTCCTCGACCTCGCCCAGCCGCGCCGGCAGCCAGCGGCTGGAGGCGTCGAGGACCGCGGTGACCGGCGGCGGGACCGCCGAGGGCCGGGTCACGCCGCGGACGCCGCTGTGGATCGCGATGATCCCCCCGGCGAGAACGGTCCAGCGAATCCGCTCGAAGCCCGGCGCCGTCCATCTTCTCGGCCAGCCGGCGCGGGCTGGGGAAGCTGCGGACCGACTCGGGCAGGTAGCTGTAGGCCTCGGGATCGCCGGAGAAGCTGCCCAGCAGGGGCACGATGCGGTCGAACCAGAGCGAGTAGAAGCTCGAGAGCGGCGGCCGGGTCGGCTGGGTGATCTCGAGGATCACGACGAGCGGCCGCCCGGGCTTCAGCACCCGGGCCATCTCGCCCAGCCCGCGGTCGAGGTCGGCGAGGTTGCGGACGCCGAAGCCGACCGTGACGGCGTCGAAGCGACCGGCGTCGTAGGGCAGGCTCAGCGCGTCGGCCCACTCGAAGCGGACGCCGCGAGCTGCCGCTGCGGCCGCCTTCTCGCGGGCGAGGTCGAGCATCGGCTCGGAGAAGTCGCAGCCGACCACGTGGCCGCCCGGCGCCGACCCGGCCGGCCAGCTCCAGCGCCAGGTCGCCGGTGCCGCAGCAGACGTCGAGGGCGGAGTCGCCAGGGCCGAGCTCGGCCCGCTCGGCGGCCCGCTCGCGCCAGCGGTGGTGCAGGCCCGCGGTCATCACCGAGTTGAGCGCGTCGTAGCGACCGGCGACGCGGTCGAACATGCGGTTGACCTGCCCGGCGAACTGGGCGCGAGTCGCGTGTCCGGCTCGCGCTCACGCGGCGGCGTTCCACCAGGCTCGTCAGCGAGGAGAGGAAATCGGCCAGCTCGTTGAGCTTTTTCGGCGGCAGGTCGCGGAAGGAGGGCATGATGCCGGGCCCGATTTCGACCGAGCGCATGATCGCCGCCCGCGGGATGCGGTCGGCGATGTGGGTCAGTTCCGGCCCCGGGCCGTTGTTGCCGTTCTCGCCCAGCTTGTGGCAGGCGAGGCAGCCGGAGCCGGCGACGACCTCCTTGCCGGCCTCGTACTGCGGCGCGACCTTCATGTCGATCTCGGTCGGCGAGCCGGCGGTCGCGCCGAGGAAGGTCAGGTAGGCCATCGCGACGATCGTCAGGCACGCCGGCCGTGGTCGCGATCGGGCGGCGCATCCGGGCGGCGCTCGGGGCCGCGGTCGTAGAAGGGCAGCAGCAGCAGCAGGACCATGCAGATCGTCGGGATCCCGATCGTCGCGATCGGGACCAGCTCCGGCGGTTTGATCACGCGCAGGAGCTCGAAGAGGAAGAAGAAGTACCACTCGGGGCGCGGCACGTAGGTGGTCGTGGTCGGGTCGGCCTTCGGGCCCTGCTCGGCGCCGAGGATGAGCGACATCGCGATGATCACGGCGACGACGATCAGCGCCATCGCCGAGTCCTTCAGCACCGCGTAGGGGAAGAACGGCTTGCCCTTCTTCTTCAGAAGCTCGTACTCCTCGAGGTATGCCTGCTTATCTGAGGGCTTCATGCGCCGCTGACGCTCCGTTGCCGGAGCGGCCCCGTTGCCCTCGACGCCGGCGTCGAGCTGGGCGACCGGCTCGGCGACCTTCGGCTTCTCGGCTTTCACCCAGGGCGGCGCGGTGGTGCCGAGCTTGACCACGAGGTACATGTGGGCGCCGATCAGGGCGATGATCGCGCCCGGCACCAGCAGCATGTGGATCGCGTAGAAGCGCGAGAGCGTGGTCGCGCCGAGCTCCGGCCCGGCGCGCAGGAAGTCGCTCAGGTAGGGGCCGACGATCGGGCCGGTGCCGTTGATGTTGATGCCGACGATCGAGGCCCAGAAGGAGCGCTGGTCGAAGGGCAGCAGGTAGCCGGTGAAGGCCATCGTCATCGTCAGGATCAGCAGCACGACGCCGATCACCCAGTTGAGCTCGCGCGGGTACTTGTAGGCGCCGAAGAAGAAGGTGCGGCCCATGTGCAGGAAGATCAGGATCACCATCACGCTCGAGCCCCACTTGTGCATGCCGTGGACGAGTGCGCCGAGCGAAGACGTCGTTGTTGATGTGGGCGATCGAGGCGTAGGCCTGGGTGGTCGACGGCGTGTAGAACATCGCCAGGAAGACGCCGGTGACCGCCTGCACGATGAAGGCGAAGAGCGTGGCGGAGCCGAGCGTGTAGAACCAGTTGGTCCCCTTCGGCACCTTGCGGTAGAGCATCCCGGTGAGGAAGCCGCTGGCGCCGGTGCGCTGGTCGACCCAGGCGAGCACGTCGGCGGGGGCCTCCTTGGCCTGGTCGCCGAGGCGCTGCGCGTCGGTGGGGCGCTCGGGCGGCGCGGTCTTGAGGTCCGCCGGGGCCTGGCCCTTGGCGACGCTGCCCGCACCGGGCTTGGCCGGCTTGCGCAGCGGCGCGGGGACCAGCGGAGTCGGGGATCGTCTCGGCATGCTCGGCGCTCAGGGGGCGGGAAGGTAGACGGACGCGGCGGGTAGAGGTATTCCCAGATCCCGCCGGTGAACTCGCCGGGGTCGCGGGCGCGGACCGGTTCCAGCTGCGAGGTGACGCTGTAGCGCGGGCCGACCTCGACCTGGCCGTTGCGGATCCGGGTCTGGAACGGTCGAGCGGGCGCACCGGCGGGCCGCCGATCCGCTTGCCCTGGAAGTCGTAGACGCCGCCGTGGCAGGGGCAGATGAAGTTGCCGGCCGCCTCGACGAAGCGGACCGGGCAGCCGAGGTGGGCGCAGCGGTTGGAGACGGCGACGAACTGGCCGGGTTCTTCTTCGAGCTGCTTGGAGCTGCGGCGGACGTAGGCGGTGGTCTTGCCGGCGTCGCCGATCCCCTCGGTTTCGGTGAAGACGACCTGGCGGTAGGTGTCTTCGACGAAGTCGCCGGTCGGGCCGACCGCCTCCCAGCGCTCCTTGCCGCGGTGGAAGATCGGCGCCACGGCGAAGCCGACCGCGGGCAGGACGATCGCGGCGCCGGCGAGGCCGCCGAGGCCCTGGGCCGCAATCGTGAATGCGCTTGCGGCGAGTCATCGACTCGCCCTCGAAGTAGCCAGGCGGCTCGGGCGCTGGGCGCTCCGGCCGACCGCTTGCCTCGGCCCCGTTCTGCTTGTCCGATTCGTCGCTCAACAGCTCAACCTCAGGAGAGCGGAGTCTATTGACTCACGCCCCGTCGGGGTCGCCATGTTCCCGGCCGCCGACCGCGAGGGCGGCCGAGCGCCACAGCCCGGCCACCTCGTCGAGCCGCTGCTCGGCGTGCAGCTGGGCGCAGCGGCCGATCAGATCGCCCAGCACGGCGACCGCATCGGCGTCGCCGAGAGCGGCGAGGCGGTCGATGCCGAGCGCGTAGAGATAGTCGCCGGCGAGCAGGGCGAGGTCGGCGTCGTGCCCGGCGAACAGGCGCGGCGTGCCGTAGTGCAGGAGGTAGCCCTCGCGCACCGCCTCGACCACGAACGCGTACTCGCCCGGCGCCGCGGCCGAGCGCGGGCCGAGCGCGGCGAGCAGGCCGAAGACCGGGCGCTCCTCGCTGTCGGTGACGTGCGTCGCCAGGGGCGATTCCGCTTCGCGCAGCCGCGCGGCGAGAACCGCGAGGGCCTGGGTCGGGTCAGACGCCAAGGCTCTCCTCCAGCGACTCGGCGGCGGCCTCGAGCGTGCGGTCGATCGCCACCTCGTCGTGGGCGAGCGAGACGAACCAGGCCTCGAACTGCGAGGGGGGCAGGTAGATGCCGCGCTCCAGCATCGCCCGGCAGAAGCGGGCGTGGGCGTCGAGGTCGCAGGCCGCGGCGGCGGCGAAGTCGACGACGGGGTCGGGGCTGAAGAAGAGGGTCAGCAGGCCGGGCGCCGAGGCAAGCTGCAGCGGGCGATCCCCGATCAGGTCGGCGAGGCCGGCGCGCAGGCGCTCGGTCAGCTCGCCGAGGCGCTCGTAGGCGGCGGCGTCGAGCCGGCGCAGGGTGGCGAGGCCGGCAGCGCTCGCCAGGGGATTGCCGGAGAGGGTGCCCGCTTGGTAGACGTCGCCCGCCGGCGCGACCCGCTCGAGCAGCTCGCGCGAGCCGGCGAAGGCCGCGGCGGGCAGGCCGCCGCCGAGGATCTTGCCGAGCACGGTCAGGTCGGGCTCGACGCCGTAGAGCTCCTGGCCGCCGCCCGCGGCGACGCGGAAGCCGGTGATCACCTCGTCGAAGATCAGCAGCGCGCCGGCGCCGCGGGTCGTCGCGGCGACGTGCTCGAGGAATCCGTCGAGCGGCGCGACGACGCCCATGTTGGCGGCGATCGGCTCGAGGATCACGGCGGCGACCGGATGGTCGGCGAGCGCCCGCTCGAGCGCAGCGCGGTCGTTCCAGGGCACGACCACCGTGCCCGCCGTCTGCGCAGCGGTGACGCCCGGTGTCGAGGGCAGGGCCAGGGTCGCGATGCCCGAGCCGGCCTCGGCGAGCAGGCCGTCGGAGTGGCCATGGTAGGCGCCCGCGAACTTGACCACGACCTCGCGGCCGCTGGCGGCGCGGGCGAGCCGGATCGCGCTCATCGCCGCCTCGGTGCCGGAGCTGGTCATGCGGACCATCTCCGCCGAGGGCACGCGAGCGACCACCTCCTCTGCCAGCTCGACCTCGGCCTCGGTCGCGGCGCCGAAGCTGGTGCCGCGCACGGCCGCGCTCTCGACAGCCGCCAGCACGGCGGGGTGCGCATGACCGAGGATCAACGGCCCCCAGGAGCCGACCCAGTCGACGTAGCGATTCCCGTCGACATCGACCAGTTCGCATCCCTCACCGCGCTCAACAAAGATCGGCTCCCGCCCAATCTGGCGCATTGCTCGCACGGGGCTGTTAACTCCTCCGGGAAGCACCTTCACCGCGCGGCGGTAGAGCTCCGCCGAGCGCTCGCCGCTAGGAATGCTCTTCCTCCCAGCGCCGGTAGTCGTCGGTGAAGTAGTGCAGGCGGATCTTCTTGTACTCGGTTGAGGAGTAGAGCGTGGCCCTGTCCTCGGGGCCCATGCCGCAGTCGGCGGCGATCGAGTCGAGCACCGCGTCGCACTCCTCCTTGGAGCGGCCGTGGGCCATGGTGAAGACGCTGTAGGGCCAGTCCTCGTAAGTGGGGCGCTGGTAGCAGTGGGAGATGCCGCGGAAGGAGGCCATGCGGGCGCCGGTGCTCATGATCTCCTCCTCGGGCACCTTCCAGACGCCCATGCCGTTGGCCGAGAAGCCGGCGCGGCGGTGGAAGAGGATCGCGGCGACGCGGCGCAGCAGCTTGCGCTCGACCATGCCGCCGAGGTGGGTCAGCAGCTGCTCCGTCGTCATGCCAACCTCGGCCGCGGCGGCGTCGTAGGGGCGCTCGATCGCCTCCATCGGCCCCTGCAGGGCGCGGATCACGGCGATGTCGCGTTCGTCGTAGGGCTGCGCCTCGAGCTCGCGCGGCGGCGCGGCCTCGACCGCGGCGGCGGCCAGCGCGTCGGTGCCCTTCTCCATCTCCAGGTTCATGTTGATCTTGAACAGGGTCAGGGTCGGCAGCTCACGCATCGACTCGGCGCCGGTCTCGCGCATCAGCGCCTCCAGCGTGCCGGCGAGGCCGAGCTCCGAATCGGGCGGAGTGGCGATCGTGAACCAGAGGTTGAAGTCGTGGGTGCGCAGGTAGTTGTGCGAGACGCCCGGGTGGGAGTTGACGATCTGCGCGGCCCGCTGGGGGTGCTCGCTGTCGACCTTGGCGGCGACCAGCATCGACTCGTAGCCGAGCGCCCGGGTGTCGAAGATCGGCGTGATCTCGCGGATGATCCGGTTCTCGAGCAGGCGGTTGGTGCGGGCGAGCACGTCCTCGAGCCCGAGCTCAGCCTCGGCAGCAACGAGCGCGAAGGGCTCCGGGTCGAGCGGGAAGCTCGACTGCAGCAGGTTCATCAGCCGCTTGTCGGTCTCGTCGAGCGGGATCGCGGCGCCGTCCTTGCGCGAGCGCGCCTTCGACTGCGGGAGCTTTCACCGAAGCCACGCGGCAGCCTCCTTGGCGTAGTAGGTGACGATCGCGTCGGCGCCGGCGCGGCGGATCGAGGTCAGCGTCTCGAGCACCGCGGCACGCTCGTCGATCCAGCCCTGCTCGGCGGCGGCCTTCAGCATCGAGTACTCGCCGGAGACGTGGTAGGCGACGAGCGGGGCTCCGGTCGCGTCCTTGACCCGGCGCACGACGTCGAGGTAAGGCGTGGCGGGCTTGACCATCAGCATGTCGGCGCCCTCTTCCAGGTCGAGCTCGGCCTCGCGCACCGCTTCGGCGGCGTTGGCCGGATCCATCTGGTAGCCGCGCCGGTCGCCGAACTCGGGGGTCGAGGCGGCCGCGTCGCGGAAGGGGCCGTAGAAGGCGGAGGCGTACTTCGCGCTGTAGGCGACGATCGGCACGCCCGAGTGGCCCTCCTCGTCGAGCTGGTGGCGGATCGTGCCGATCCGGCCGTCCATCATGTCGCTCGGCGCCACCGCGTCGGCCCCGGCCTCGGCATGGGAGATCGCGATTTTCGCCAAGAGCTCAACGGTGATGTCGTTGTCGACCTCCCCATCCCGAACGAAGCCGCAATGCCCGTGCGAGGTGTACTCGCACAGACAAACGTCAGTGATCACCGTGAGATCTGGGTGGGCCTCCTTGAGAGCCCGTACCGCCATCTGCACGATGCCCTCATCGTCGTAAGCACCCGTGCCGGACTCGTCCTTGGCGGCGGGGATGCCGAACAGCAGCACCGCTCCAATCCCGGTCGACGCGATCTCGGCCGCACTCGGCAACCAGCTCCGAAATGGAGAAACGCTCAACGCCCGGCATCGACTCGACCTCCTCGCGGACGTTCTCGCCAGCGACGACAAACAGTGGCTGGATGAGGTGGCTCGGGGAGAGGGTCGGTCTCGCGGACTAGGCCGCGCAAAGCCTCGGTGCGGCGCAAGCGACGCAAGCGTGTGGCGGGAAACGGCATTCGAGGCCGAGTTTAGGGGAGGGAGGCAGGTGCCCTATCCCAGACACTCAAGCCCGGCGCAGCCGGGCGTCTGGGATAGGGCACCTGCCTCCCTTGCTCAAGCACTGGCTAACAATGCGATTCCTGGCTACGGATAGCTTTCGACAGCATGGGTGCGGGGACGGGAGCCGGGACGGCCGTGATCGAGGCGCGCAAGCTGGTCAAGCGCTTCGGCGAACGGGAAGCGCTGCGGGGGGTCGAGTTCGAAGCCTCGGCTGGGGAGCTTGTGGCGGTCATCGGCCCCAACGGAGCGGGCAAGACCACTCTCCTCTCAATCTTGGCCGGCATCTCCAAGCCCGACGGTGGCGAGGTCCATGTGCCCGAGGGGGAGGTCGGGTGGGTGCCTCAGCAGGCGTCTCTATATCGGCGGCTGACCGTTGAGGAGAACCTGATGTTGTTTGCGCGGCTCGAGAGCACCCTGACCCGAAGGCTTCGGTCGAAGAGATGTTGGAGTTGACGGGGTTGGACGAGCGGAGGGAAGAGATCGTTGCTCGGCTTTCGGGGGGGAATCAGCAGCGGATCAATATTGCGATTGGGCTGCTGGCGCGGCCCTCGGTGTTGTTGCTTGATGAGCCGAGTGTGGGGTTGGACCCGCGGCAGCGGGCGCGGTTGTGGGAGTTCGTCGTGGCCCTGGCGGCTGAGCGGGGGACGACGGTGATCTTCTCCACGCACGACATCCAGGAGGCCGAGCGCTACGGCAAACGGCTGCTGGTGCTGGCCGACGGCGAGGCGCTCTTCGACGGGTCGACCGAGGGGTTGCGAGAGGCGGCGCGGGCCGAGGCACCCGAGGCCGCCGGCCAGGACTTCGAGACCGCCTTCGTCGCCTTCCTCCACCACCGGGGGCACTGATGCGCTGGCTGCTGCTCAAGGACCTGCAGATCCTCCGCCGCTCCCCCCTGCAGGCGTTCCTGCTGGTCGCCTACCCGGTCCTGATCGCGGTCCTGGTCGGGTTCGCGATCTCGCGCTCGCCCGAGAAGCCGCGGGTCGCCTTCCTCAACGAAGTGCCGGCCAACTCCCGCGTCTCGGTCGGCGGCAGCGAGCTGCCCAAGATCGGGGTCAGCGAGCGGATCTGCGAACGGGTCGAGTGCGTCCACGTCAAGGACCACGCCGAAGCGCTCGAAGAGGTGCGCTCGGGAGACGTGCTGGCGGCGCTGATCCTGCCGGCGGACCTGGTCGACAAGATCAACTCGCTCTCGACGCCGGTCGCCGCGAACGCCCGAAGTCGAGGTGATCGTCAACGAAGAGGACCCGGTCAAGGCGCGCCTGGTCAACGACCGGATCAACTCGCTGCTGACCCAGGCCAACCTGGTGATCGCGCGGCGGATCGCCCACGAAGGCGGCAAATTCGTCGGCCTCGTCGTCCACGGCGGTCAGTTCACCGTGCTTGGCCAGGCGATTCAGATCCTCGGACTCGGCAACACGGCCCGCATCCTGCACGCGGTGCGCGCCTCGCTGCCACCCGGAGCCCTGCGCGACTCGCTCGACCAGGTTCATCCGCTTCACCACGCTGACCAAGAGCAACCTCGCCACCGCAGCGACCCTGCTCCAGCGCCTCTCCCAGCCGATCGCGGTCGACAAGCAGGTCGTCAACACCTCCACCCCGCCGCTGGAAG
Source organism: uncultured Solirubrobacterales bacterium (assembly GCA_963774405.1). Classification (GTDB taxonomy): domain Bacteria; phylum Actinomycetota; class Thermoleophilia; order Solirubrobacterales; family 70-9; genus VRUE01. Next base: position 343,053 of record CAVZEV010000005.1, read on the forward strand.
TCTTCGCGATCGCGGTCGCGGCCACCTTCACCCTGGCCTTCGTCACGGTCCTGCTGGTCGCCGGCTCGCTGGCTCTGGAGCGCGAGGAGAACGCCTTCCCGCGCCTCACCCGGGGCCTCGTCTCGCCTTCGGCGCTGCTCACCGAGAAGGTCGGGCTCGGGGTCGCGGTCGGGCTCCTCGTCACCCTGCTGATGCTCGCCGGTCTGGCCGTCTTCGTGCCCCTGCACTGGGGCCGGATCGGGCTCTGGCTGCTGGCGATCCTCGCCGGCGGGGCGGGCCTGGGCACGGCCGGGGCGGCGCTCGGTGCAGCCGCGCGCGAGGTGCGGGCGGTCTCGCTGCTGGCATTCATGGTTGTCCTGCCGGTCGCCTTCCTCTCGCTGATCCCCTCCGGCACGGTCGGCCCGGCGCTCTACGACGCGATCAAGGTGATCGCCGCGCTCTTCCCCTTCAAGCCGGCGCTGGACGCGATGACGGCGGCGCTGGACCCGGGCGGGCCGAGCATCGCCGGCGCCCTGCTTCACCTCGCCGTCCTGATCGTCGCCTACGGCCTCATCGCCCGCCTCGCCCTGCGCCGCTTCAGCGCGGTCTGAGCTACCAGGTCGCGAGCGGGCGGCGCGGCAGCTGCGCCGAGCGCGACTGGGACAGATCGGGGTCGGTGACGTTGGCGAGCACGAAGCTCTCCAGGTCGACCTCGGGGCAGAGCGTGGAGCGAACCAGCTCCATCGCCTCCGGCTCGCCGATCGCTTCGAGCGTCCTGCCGCTCGCCGTCACCGCCGCGAGCGCGAGCTCGGAGCCCTCGGCCAGGAGGCAGCCGTGGCGGCTGATGTAGGCCGAGACCTCGCTCAGCTCCTCGCCGTCCTCGAGCCGGCACTCGACGGCTTCCAGCAGCCGCGGCTCGTAGTTCGGCTCGGTCGCCGAGATGACGCCGATCTGAGCCTCGGTCATGTAGATCACGTGGACCCGCACCTCGGTGCCCCGACTGCGCTGCAGGGTTGCGGGGATCGCCCCGTAAGGAGAGATGTGGGCGGAGTAGACGACATCGAACTCGCGCAGGCGGGCGGGGACGACGAGCACCGGCTGGTCGCTGAGGGCGAGCTTGCGCGAGAGCACTTTGGGCGCGGCGTTGGAGCCGTAGGCCAGGACCGGGGTGCGCTCCTCGCGGTCGATCTCGATCTCCTCCGGCGCCAGGGTCTGGTGCCCGAGCTGGATGAAGGGGCCGGCCGGAGCGCCGTAGGGATAGCCCAGGGCGCGCTCGACCACGTCGTTTCGCTCATTCACCCCGCACACCCTTTCGTAATTGCGCGGATAGGGTCATGACCATGAAGGTCCTCTTCATCGGCGACGTGGTCGGCGGGCCGGGCCGGCGCGGCCTGGCCGCCGCGATGCCGGAGCTGCGCGAGCGCTTCGCGCCGGAGATGGTGATCGTCAACGGCGAGAACTCGGCCGGCGGGATGGGCATCACCGAGAAGACCGCCGGGGCCCTCTTCGAGGCCGGTGCCGACGTGATCACCACCGGCAACCACGTCTACCGCCACCGCGAGGTCTACAGCTACCTCAATCGCAGCGACCGGGTGATCCGCCCGGCCAACTACCCCTACGCCAACCCCGGCCGCGGCTACACCGTGGTCGAGATCGGCGCCCGGCGCTGCGGCGTGATCAACCTCAGCGGCGCGATCGGGCTGCGGGTCGCGCGCTCGCCCTTCCACGAGGCCGACAACATCCTCGAGAAGATCGAGGCCGACTTCGTCATCCTCGACTTCCACGCCGAGGTGACCAGCGAGAAGGTGGCGATGGGCTGGCACCTCGACGGGCGGGTGGCGGGCGTGCTCGGCACCCACACCCACGTGCCGACGGCCGACGCGCGGGTGCTGCCGCAGGGGACCGCCTTCATCTCCGACGTCGGCATGACCGGCTCGCGGACCAGCGTGCTCGGGGTCAAGCCGGAGCTGATCCTCGAGCAGATGATCACGCAGATGCCGGTCAAGTTTGAGACGGCGGCCGAGGATGTCTGGGTGATGGGGGCTGTGGTTGACGTGAACGACCAAGGGCTCGCTGACTCGATTACGTCGGTGATGGTTCCGGCGCCTGAGCTTTAGGTCGGGGTGGCGGTGGGGCCCCTATGTCAAACGAGCAGCCGGAGGCTGCTCTTGAGTGTTTGACATAGGGGCCCCCACCGCCATCGCCACCAAGAGCAAGGGGTAGAACCAGACGATGTAGAGGTAGAACCAGTGGTGCATGGTGAGCTGGACGCCGATTAGGAGCCCGGCAGCCAACGCCGCCACTTGGAATAGCTGCTTTTCCTTGGGCCGGAAAGCGAAGAGCAGGGCCAGGGCGGCGACTCCTGCAAGGAGAGCTATGCGGAGGGGTTCCAGAGACGGAACTTGTCCCCAGATGCTGAAGGGAGAGCTGCGGCCTGCTTGGTAGGCAATCGTGCGCTCGTAGACGGTATGCAGACCCGGGTCAATCGCCGGCCACAGCAGCAAGGCGAGCGCTGTCAGTACGAAGGCGAGCGCAAACGTAACTCCCGCGGGTGGCACTGTAGGGGGGCCCGCCCCTGAGGACGCTTTAGCGACCGGAAGGGGTGGGGGGGCCCCTGCAGTGACAGGACCCGCGGGCCGGTACGTAAGGAGCATTGGCACCAATACGGCCGGGGCAAACTTGGCGAGGGTCGCCAGCGATGTCATCACCCCACGTGCTGCAGGGCGGGCCAAGACTAGGAGCGTGGCAACGAGGAGCATGGCCACCAGAGAGTCATTGGAGTTGGAGAGCAGGGTGAAGGCGGTGTAGGGGTAGGCGGCCCAGCCGAAGGCGAGGGTCGCGGCGAGCTTGTTGCCGTCGGGCCCGGGGCGGATGCGGCGGCCGAGCAGGATCAGCAGGGCGAAGGTGGCGAGGTCGAAGAAGACCGCGGCGCCGTGGGCGGCCGGAAGGTCGTTCCAGGTTCCCGACCAGGGCCAGATCCGCTCGAAGGGGACGTAGGCGAGGTAGTTGACCGGGCCGTAGGTGTCGCCCTGGGAGACGTCTGCGGGGAAGTTGTCGTAGATCGGTTCGCCGTGGGCGATCCGATCGGCGCCGACCACGCCGGCGTAGCCGACGTCGATCGCGCCCGAGTCGGCCATGTTGAGACCGACCCGGAAGCCGATCAGGAAGAGGGCGGCGACCAGCAGCCAGGCCGCCGGCCAGCGCGGCCTGATCCCCCCTCCCCCACCCCGCAGCCCGATCCACAGGGCGCGAGCGAACAGGTAGGCGAGGGGGATGTACTGGAGCGGCACCGAGACGCCTATTTCCGCCCGGTTGAAGAAGAAGTTGGAGACGCCGAAGCCGAGCAGGACGAGCAGGTCGAGGTTGGCGACCCGGCGCAGGCGGCGCCAGTCGATCAGGCCAAGCAGGAAGATCACGCAGAGGGGCAGGAAGACGTAAGGGGCGTTGAGCTTGTGTCCGAAGGCGCCCGAGTAGCCACGGGCCATTTTCCAGGCGACCTGGTAGCCGGTCCAGGACTCGCGCACGCTGCCGCTGCGGGGATCGACGATGACCAGGGCAACCTCCTTGTTGTCGGCGAAGTAGCCAACCTCCCAGTTGCCGTCGACCTTGTTGACCGCGTGGGTCAGCGTCCCGTTGGCCCACTGCTCCTTGGCGACGTTGGGATCGTGGCCGGCGATCTGCGCCGCTTCCGTGGCGCTGACTTCGGCGCTCGCCGCGGCGGCGCTGGGTAGGCACAAAAGGACGGCGGTGAGGGCGGCCGCCAGCCGGCTCATAGCCCGAAGTGGTCGAGCACCGCCGGCGCCACGTCGCTCAGGGTCCACTGCTCTCGCTCGCCAGGCGAGTCGGGGCCGCAGCCGACGAAGAGCAGCGGGCCGAGCGAGTCGCCGGCGTGCAGCGAGCCGTGGCTGCCGCCGCCGACGTGGGTGACCCCGCCCCAGTCGACCGCCTCGAAGCCGGGCTGCAGCGAGAGCAGGAAGTCGCCGGCGTGGGGGGCGCAGAGCGCCGACCAGACGCGGGCGAGCGGATCGGGGTAGGTCTCGCTGCGCAGGCGGCCGTCCTCGATCGTCGCCTCCAACGCCTCCAGGTCCCCGTCGACGTGCCAGCCGGCGCCGCGCAGGTCGGCAACCGGACCTCCGGGCCGGAAGCTGAGCCGGGCCCCTCCTTTCTCGACCACCGCGGCGCAGCCGTCCCGCGGCGTGCCCGCCTCGCTTCTCACCAGCGGCTCCCCGCCGGGTCGCTCGAGCCGGCAGACGAGGTCGACGCCCTCGATCACGGTCAGGGCCTGGCGCAGCGCCTCGGGGTCGGCCCGCTCGCCCTCGCCCGGCAGCAGGTAGACGTGCGCCGCGCGGCCGGTCGGGCTGACCGCGATCTGAGCCGCCTCCGGTTCGGACTCCGAGGGCTGCAGGACCGCCCACTCACGGCCCAGCAGCTCGGCGAGCGGCAGGCCGCGGTTGACCTCGGTCTGGGCATGGTCGGCGAGCAGGATCACGGCGTAGCGGTCGAGGAATGCGTCGAGGCCGCCCGCCGCCTCGACCAGTTTGCCGAAACAGTGGTCGGCCTTGGCGATCGACTCGCCGCTCGCCTCGGGGCCGTGGCGATGTGAGTAGTTGTCGTTGTCAGGCAGCGAGAGGAGCAGGAAGTCGAAGTCGTCTGACCTGGCAAGCTCGGCCGAGCAGCAGGCCGAGTAGCCGTCGCGGTTGCCGGGGATCGAGGTCGACTTGCAGGGCACTTCGCGGCTGGCGTAGAGGTCGCCGTAGAAGAGCTCGGCCGGCCCCCAGGTGTGGTGGCGGAACTTGAGCCGGGTGGCATCGACGGCGCGGCGCAGCAGCCCCTCGAGCGAGACCTGGTGGCGGTGCCGGCCGCGGTAGATCAGGAACGGCGTGCAGGCGGTGCGCAGACCGGCGTCGTCGAGCTGCTCGAAGAGCGTCTCGACCGCCGGGTTGAGGTGGGCGAGGTTCATGTTGTAGACGAGGTCGTAGAGCGAGCGGAAGACGCCGAAGGCGCGGCTGGCCTCGAGCGAGGAGCCGTACTCGACGTAGCGCCGCTCGAGCCGGTGGTACCAGTTCATGCCGCTGATCCAGTGGCCGTCGGCGGCGCGCCCGGTGACCATCTCGGCGCTGGCGACCGGCGTCACCGAGGGGAAGCTGGAGACGCAGTCGGGGATCAGCACGCCGCGCTCGATCAGGGCGCCGAAGTTGGGGGCGCGACCCTCGGCAACGGTGCGTTCGAGCATGTCCGTGCGCAGCGAGTCGACGTAGGTCAGAACGAGCTTCTTGGCAGCCACAGCCGCCATGATCCCGAACCGCGCTCGGCGGCTAGCGGAGGACGCGGAGGCCGGCGTGTTTGCGCTGCGCCCGCCGGCGTCTTGAGATGCCGAGCCAGGCGAGAGCGGCGACCACGAGCAGGGTCGCCGGGGAGATCAGGATCGCGATTGCGAGGACGATCAATGCCGCGACCGAGACGAGGAAGCCGAGGGCGCCGGCGCCGCTGCCCTCGCGCCGGCCCGCCGAGCTGACCACGTCGCTGACGACGAGGCAGGCGAAGACGGCGCCGGCGAGGCAGAAGAAGGCGCCGGCGAGGGAGCTGACGTTGGCGCTGCCCGACAGGAGGAAGCCGATGACCAGCGCGATCACGCCGGCGAGGATCGTCATCCGGCCGCGGGCGGAGCCGTGCGTGCCGGTGGTGCCGGCGAGCATCCCGATCGCGATGCCGATGCCGAGCTCGAGGCAGATGCCGGAGAAAGATCCCACACCGAAAACCTAACTCCCCCGGGCTCGCGGCGCGGATTCGGCACACTGTCCCAATGTCCGAGCCACCCCACCGGCGGCGCGCCCACGCCAGCAGCAGCGATCTGGAGCGCTACGCCGGCCTCTTCGCCGAGCGCACGCGGGTGATGCGCTCCTCGGCGATGCGCGACCTGATGGCGGTGACGGCGCGGCCCGAGGTGATCTCGCTGGCCGGTGGCCTGCCCGACACCTCGACCTTTCCGCCCCAGACCTTCGCCGCACAGATGACCCGGATCGCCCAGGAGTCGGCCGCCGAGGCGCTGCAGTACGGCCCGACCGAGGGCTTCGGCGAGACCATCGACTGCATCGTCGAAGTGATGGGCGCCGAGGGGATGCTGCCCGATCCCGACGACGTGATCGTCACCACCGGCGGCCAGCAGGCGATCGACCTGATCTGCAAGGCACTGGTCGACCCCGGCGACGTGGTGATCTGCGAGGCGCCCACCTACCCGGGGGCGATCCCGGTCTTCTGCAGCTACCAGGCGGAGACGATCCAGATCGAGTGCGACGACGAGGGGATGCGGATCGCCGAACTCGAGGACACCCTGGAGCGGCTCGACCTCGAAGGGCGCCGGCCCAAGTTCATCTACTCGGTGCCGACCTTCCAGAACCCGGCCGGGGTGACGATGTCGCTGGAGCGCCGCCGGCGCCTGGTCGAGATCGCCCGCTCGCGCGAGCTGCTCGTGGTCGAGGACAACCCCTACGGCCTGCTGCGCTTCGGCGGCGAGGCGCTGCCGCCGCTCTACCAGCTCGACGGTGGCGACTTCGTCATCTACGTCGGCACCTTCTCGAAGATCCTCTCGCCCGGCATCCGCCTCGGCTGGGCGGTGACGCCGCCGCCGGTGATGGAGAAGGTGGTGCTCGGCAAGCAGGCGGCGGATCTCTGCACCTCGACCCTGACCCAGTACTTCGTCCGCGAGTACTTCGCCGACGGGCGCTGGCGCGAGTACATCGCCGGCCTCTGCGAGCTCTACCGCGAACGGCGCGACGCGATGATCGAGGCCCTCGGCCGCTACTTCCCGCCGCAGGCGAGCTGGACCGAGCCCGAGGGCGGCCTCTTCATCTGGGCCACCCTCCCCCCCTACATCGACACCGGCGACCTGCTGGCCAAGGCACTGCGCGACGACGTCGCCTTCGTCCCCGGCCAGGCGGCCTACGTCGATGGCCGCGGCCGCAACTCGATGCGGCTCAACTTCTCCGGCAGCGGCGAGGACGACCTGCGCGAGGGGATTCGCCGCATCGGCCGCGTGGTCGAGGAGCAGGTCGAGCTGTACTCAGCGCTGACCGGGAAAGAACCGCCGGCTGCCGTCGAGCGCAAGGAGGAGCCGGTAGATCCCGAGAACGTCGTGCCTTTCAGAAAGGCCGAGGGCGCGTGAAGGTCGCCGTGCTCAAGGGCGGCCGCTCGCTCGAGCGCGGCGTCTCGCTGCGCTCCGGCGCGCGGGTCGAGGACGCCCTGGAGCGACTCGGCCACGAGGTCATCGCGATGGAGGCCGACGGCGAGATGGTCAAGCGGCTGGCGGCGGACCGGCCCGAGATCGCCTTCGTCGCCATGCACGGCCCCGGTGGCGAGGACGGCACCGCGCAGGAGCTGCTCGAAATCCTCGGCATTCCCTTCACCGGCCCCGGCGTCGCCGCCTGCGCCCGCTGCATCGACAAGGTGCTCGCCAAGCACGAGCTGCGCGACGCCGGCATCCCCACCCCGGACTGGTTCGCCTTCAACGAGACCGCCTTCCGCGAGCTCGGCGCCGCCGACGCCCTCGCCGGGCTCGAGGAGCGCCTCGGCTTTCCGCTCGTGGTCAAGCCCAGCCGCGGCGGCTCCGCCCTGGGGATCAAATTCGCCGAGAACTGGTTCGACGTTCCCGAGGCCCTGGTCTCGGCCTTCAGCTACGACGACCGGGTGCCTGCTGGAGCGCTTCGTCGATGGTCGCGAGCTGGCGGTCAGTGTGCTCGGCGGCGAGCCGCTGCCGGTGGTCGAGGCGATTCCCGAGGCAGGCGACGTCTACGACTTCGAAGCGCGCTACGAGATCGGCCGCACCTCCTTCGTCTGCCCCGCCGAGCTCACGGCGGCGGAGTCCGCGGCCGTGGTCGAGGCCGCGCTCGGCGCCTACCGGGCGCTCGGCTGCTCCGGCTTCTCGCGGGTCGACCTGATCCTCACCGAGGACGGCCCGCAGGTGCTCGAGGTCAACGCGATCCCCGGCCTCACCGACACCAGCCTCCTGCCCCAGGCCGCCGAGGCGGCGGGCATGTCATTCGAGCAGCTGGTCGAGCGAATCCTCGAGCTCGCCCTCACCCCGGCGAGCGCCTAGGAATCCTCGCCTTTGGCGAAGTCGTCGGGAGTGACCTCGTCAAGGAACTCTTTGAATTTGTCGACGACCTCCTCGGTGTCCTCGACGTCATGCTCGAACTCGATCGCCGACTCCTCGATCACGTCCTCGTCGGCGAAGATCGGCGCCGAGACCCGCACGGCGAGCGCCAGCGCGTCGGAGGGGCGCGAGTCGATCTCCATCTCGGTGCCGTTGACCGAGACCGTGATCGAGGCGTAGAAGGTGTTGTCGCGCAGCTCCGTCACCGAGACCCGCTCGCATTTGGCGTCGAGCTGCTCGAGCAGGTCGGAGAGCAGGTCGTGGGTCATCGGCCGTGGCGTCGAGGCCCCCTGCAGCTTCATCAGGATCGCCGCCGCCTCCGGGTGCCCGATCCAGATCGGCAGGAACTTGTTGCTGTCAACCGTCTTCAGCAAGACGATCGGCTGCTTGCCGACCATGTCAAAGCTGACGCCGTAGATCTGCATCTGTTGCACGAGTGGGCGATCCTGGATTCGAACCAGGGACCTCGTCCTTATCAGAGACGCGCTCTAACCAACTGAGCTAATCGCCCGGAGCCAAGCGAAGGATAGCGAGGGACTCGTGCCTCGCGGTCGGGCGCAGGCCGGCCGGCTCGCCTGACCGGCCGTCGGAATATCAAGACAATGCGTAATGCCGGGATTTTCGGACATTGCTACGGTTTCGGGAAATGTCGACATTTCAGGACAAAGACGAGTCGTTTCGGATCTACACGCCTGCGTCATTGGGCCAGGCGATTCGCCACTACCGAACGCAAGCCGGGCTCACCCAGGCCGAGCTCGCCGAGATGACCGGACTGCAGCGAAGCTACCTGTCTGAGCTCGAGGCCGGCAAGGAGACCAAGCAGCTGCAGCGCCTGCTCCGCGTGCTGCGCCGGCTCGGCGTGCGGATGACCCTGGACGAGGCCGATTGGTAATGGCGGACGAACTTGCGGTCTGGCTCTATGGCGTGCGCGTCGCGCTCGTCAAGCTCAAGCGCGGCCGGCCGAGGCTCACCTACACCGACGCGGCGCTCGAGCGCTACGCGCTGGGCACGCCGCTGCTCTCTCTCGCCCTGCCGGTGACGCCCCGCGAATACCCCCAGGGGGTGACCAGCTCGCTCCTCGATGGGCTGCTGCCCGAGGGAGAGTCGCGGAAATTTCTGGCCAGGGAGCTGGGGCTGCGGCCCGATGACACGTACGGACTGGTCGAGGCGCTCGGTCGCGACTGCGCGGGAGCCGTGGTGATCCAGCCGCTCGACGATCCCCCACCACCGGGACCGAGTACCGCAGCGGCCGAGGCGCTTTCGGCCGGTGAGCTCGAGAGCTTGGTCGAAAACCTGCGCAGCGCGCCGCTTGGCGCGGGCGGCGAGGTGCGGGTGTCGCTGGCCGGCGTGCAGGAGAAGCTCGTCCTCACGCGGATGCCAAATGGCTCCTGGGGTCGGCCGGTCAACGGGGCGCCCTCGACGCACATCCTCAAGCCGGAGATAGCCGCCTATCCACAGACAGTTGAGAACGAGGCATTCTGCATGCGCGTGGCGAGGCATCTCGACCTCGACGTGGCTGCCGTTGGGACGACCGAGGTCGCCGGGCGCAAGCTGATCGTCGTCGAGCGCTATGACCGCTCGGTTGAGCCCGACGGCTCGACCGAGCGCATTCACCAGGAGGACCTCTGCCAGGCAACCGGCACCCCGCCGGACACGAAGTACGAGGAGGACGGCGGGCCTTCGCTTCGGCGGATCGCCGACATCCTGCAGGACGTCGCCCCCACCGACTCGCTGGTGAAGCTGGCCCAGGCCACTACCCTCAACGTGCTGCTCGGCAACGGGGACGCTCACGCCAAGAACTTCTCGCTTCTCCACACGGCATCCGGCGGCATGGCCCTTGCGCCGCTATACGACCTGATGTCGACCCTGCACTACGGAGACCGGCGGTTGGCGATGTACGTCGACAGCGTTCAGCGCACGGATCGAGTTACCGGAGAGCGGGTGATCAACGAGGCGGTCCGCTGGGGTCTTCCCCGCGAGCGGGCAGAGGCCGCCGTGGTCGGCTTGCTTGACCGCGCCCCGAAGGCGATCGCCGCTGCCCGCGCCGAAACCGACGGGGTGCCGGAGGAACTGCTCTCAACCGTTGAAAGCCAGCTGAAGCGCCTGCGCGAGGTCAGCGCGGCCGCTTGAGCTTGCGCGCCAGGGCGAGGGCCTCGTCGAGGTCGGTGAGGCGGATCTCGAGCGCGAGCTCCTCTCCCCTGGGCTTGAGCTTGACCTCGTGGCCGAGGGCCGACTCGAGCTCGTCGGCGGCCTCGCGCAGGGCTTCCTCTTCCTCGGCCGAGAGGCCTCCTCCGCTCGGCCTCGCCTTCCTTGGCTGGCCAGCCAGCTTGGCCCGGTTCTCGGTCTCGCGTACCGACCACCCGCCCCTCACCGCGTCGCGCGCGAGGCGGCGGCGCACGTCGTTGCCCTCGGCGCCGAGCAGGGCCTTGCCGTGGCCCTCGCTGAGCTCGCCCGACTCGAGCAGGTCGAGCACCTCGTCGGGCAGGTCGAGCAGGCGGATCAGGTTGGAGACGGCCGGCCGGCTGCGGCCGACGCGGCGGGCGAGCTCCTCGCGCGAGAGGCCGAGTTCGTCGACCAGGGCCGCGCAGGCCCGCGCCTCGTCGACCGGGTTGAGGTCCTCGCGGACCATGTTCTCGATCAGCGCCACCTGCAGCCGCTCGGCCAGCTCCTGGTCGCGCACCACCGCCGGCACCTTGTCAGGCCGGCGGCCTGCGCCGCGCGCCAGCGGCGCTCGCCGGCGATCAGCTCGTAGCTGCCGTCGGGCAGGGGGCGGACCAGCAGCGGCTGCACCACGCCGTTGGCCTCGATCGAGGAGGCCAGGCCGGCGAGCGACTCGGCGTCGATCTTGGTCCGCGGCTGGTTGGGGTTGGGCTTGATCGTCTCCACCGGCAGCTCGCGCAGCTCGCCGGCGTGCTCGGCGCTCGCCTCGGGCAGGATCGCCGCCAGGCCGCTGCCAAGGCCCCGCTTGCCGCGCTTGGCCGCGCTAGCCACGCTCAGCCAGCTCCCGGGCGAGTGCGCGGTAGGCCTCGGACCCGCGCGAGCGGGGGGAGTGGTCGATCACCGGCAGGCCGAAGCTGGGCGCCTCGGCGACCCGGACGCTGCGCGGTATGACCGTCTTGAAGACCATCTCGGGGAAGTGGCGGCGCAGTTCAGCCTCGACGTCCTGTGCCAAGCGGGTGCGCTCGTCGTGCATGGTGACCAAGAGCCCCGACACCTCCAGCGCCGGGTTGAGCTCACGGCGGATCACCGCCAGGGTGTCGAGGAACTGGACCAGGCCCTCCAGCGCCAGGTACTCGGCCTGGACCGGGACGATCACGCGGTCGGCGGCGGCCAGGGCGTTGACGCTGACCGGTCCCAGCGAGGGCGGGCAGTCGAGCAGCGTGTAGGCGAAACGCTCGCGCACCGGGCCGAGCCGCTCGCGCAGGCGTGTCTCGGAGCCCTCGATCCGCGGCAGCTCGACCGCGGCGCCGGCCAGATCGCGGTTTGCCGGGACCAGCCAGAGGTTGTCCGGCCCGGCGGGACGGGCAGCCTCGGCGACCGAGACCTCGCCGATCAGGCAGTCATATGAAGAGGGGTGCATGTCGCGCTCGGCGCCGAGGGCGACGGTCGCGTTGCACTGGGGGTCGAGGTCGACGAGAAGCGTCTGCGCGCCGGTCGAGGCCAGGCAGGCGGCGACGTTGACGGCCGTCGTCGTCTTGCCGACGCCGCCCTTCTGGTTTGAGATCGCGTAGACGACGCCCATGGCCAGGCAGACTAGTTCGCGTAAGAGCCGTACGGGCGCTTCTTGGCCATGCCCGAACGCCGCGGCAGCTTCTGCGGTGTCTGGCCGGACTTACGGATCACGTGCAGGTGGCGATGGTCGCTGCCGGCCGTGGGCCCGACATGACGGATCTCCTCGGGGCGCATCGCCAGCGTCTCGGCCGCGCTCTCCAATTGCGCCTCCTCGTCGGCATCGCGCTTGCCCTTCCAGGCGACGAGGACTCCGCCCTCTTCGAGCAGCGGCGAGGCGAGCTCGGCGAGGGTGGAGAGTCGACCGACAGCGCGGGCCGTCACCGCCGCGTAGGCCTCCCGCCCCTCGCCGCCCGCAAGATCCTCCGAACGAGCATTGATGACCCGGGCATTGGAAATCGACGCCGCATCGATCGCTCGCTGAATGAAGTCGCACTTGCGTCCCACCGACTCGATCAGGTCAACCTTGGCACCAGGTAGGGCAACCGCCAGCACAAGCCCCGGAAACCCAGCCCCAGAGCCAATATCCGCGATCCGTGGGGCATCTCTGAGCTGCCTGAACTCCAGTCCCGTGAGGCTGTCGGCCACATGTACCCGCCAGGCCCGTTCCGGCTCGGTCACGGAGCTGACGGACGCCCGCTCCTCCTCCAACAGCTCGAGGACCCGCGTGATCGTTGCCCTCTGCGCCTCGTCTAGCAAGCTACTCGGAAACCAACGGAGCAACGACCACGCACCGGCGCGGCTCGTCGCCTTCACTGTAGGTCTCAACCCCCGAGCGCTCCTTGAGGTGCTCGTGCACCACGCGGCGCTCCTGGGCGCTCATCGGGTCGAGCTCGACCGACTGGTTCTCGTTCAGCGCCTGCTCGGCGGCCCGGTCGGCCCGCGCGGTCAGCGTCTCCTTGCGCCGGTCGCGATACCCGGCAGCGTCGACGACCACCCGCTTGCGCTCGCGCAGGCCCCGGAAGGCCGCCTGGTAGGCGATCAGCTGCAGGGCGTCGATCGTCTGCCCGCGCTTGCCGATCAGCAGCCCGTAGTCCTCGTCGCCGGCGACGGAGGCGGTGATCCGGTCGTCGCTCTCGACGATCTCCACCTCCCCCTCCAGATCGAGCTCGTCGAGCACTCCCTCAACGAGCTCCCGAACCCGCTCAGCGGGCTCCTGCGGCCAGTCGTCAGCTCCGGTCACGGCCCGCAGTCTATGCGCGGGAGCGCATCAGATGAAAGCTTCCGTCTTCCGCCTCTCGCGCGGAAGCGTGCTCAGCGCCGCTTCTTCTTCTTTTTCGGCGGTGGCGGTGGGGGCTTTGCCGCTGCGATCGCCTCCGGGGTCGCAGCGACAGGCGCCGGAATGACCCGCTGGATCACGTACTGCTGGCCGATCGTCCAGAAGTTGGTCGTGATCCAGTAGAGGACGAGGCCGGCGGGGAAGTTGATCACGAAGGGAACGAAGATGAAGGGCAGCAGGCCCATCATCAGCCGCTGGCTTTTGTCGGCGGTTACCGACATCACCAGGCCGGAGACCAGCTGGGTGCCGACGTAGAGGACGAGCAGGGTGATCAGTTCCGCCCCGTGCGCCTTGGCGGTCAGATCGTTGATGAAGAGGAAGGACGCTTCCGAGCCGCAGTGGCCGGCTTCGCAGCCGATATCGCTCGGCAGCTCGTGGCGGAGGACGTAGAAGAGGGTGATGAAGACCGGTAGCTGCGCGATCAGCGGGATGCAGGAGGCAAAGGGATTGACTTTGTTCTCCTGGTAGAAGCGCATCATCTCCTGCTGCATGCGCTGGCGATCGTTTTTGTACTTCGCCTGGATCTCTTTGATCTGCGGCTGCAGCGCCTGCAACGCGCGCATTCCCTTGAGCTGGCGGTAGGTGAGCGGGATCAGCAGCGCCCTGGTCGTGATCGTGAGGGCGATGATCGACATGCCCCAGCTCGAGGCCGGCGTTGTCGTGGAAGAACTGGAGGACCGCGTTGGCAACGTCGATCAGCGGCTGCAGGATGTTGGCGGGCGGGATCACGTATGCGCCTCACCGTGATGAACAGCGGGGTCGACAGGCCCTGTCTTGAGCGTGAATCGCTCTGGCACGGGGTCGAAGCCGCCATGGCTGAAGGGGTTGCAACGCAGCAGGCGCCAGGCGGCGAGAAGGCTTCCGCGCAGGACCCCGAAACGCCCGATCGACTCGGCCGCGTAACTCGAGCAGGTCGGCTCATAGCGGCAGCGGCGTGGGAAGGCGGAGGAAATCCGGCGCTGGTAGAAGCGGATCGCCGCCAACGAGGCGCGTTTCACGTGGAACGCTTCTTTCCGGAAGGGCCCGCGAGCGCTTCCTCGATACTGGCGCGCACCCCAGAGGACCCTTCCCGCTCGATCAGGTCGCCGATTTCGGGCCGGGCGACGAGGACGAAGTCGTGCTGGGCCGGGAGCCGATCGGAAAGGCCCCAGAAGGTCTCGCGCATCACGCGCTTGACCCGGTTGCGGTCGACTGCACCGCCGACCTTGCGGCTGACCGACACACCAAGCCTCACCTCGTCGTCCTCTTCCTCGCCCTTGCGGGGGAAGCTGTAGAGAACGAGGTAGCGGGTCGCATGTGAGGATCCGTCGCGATAGACGCGGTCAAACTCGCCGCTGCGTGAGAGGCGGCGCCGTTTCCCCGCCATCTAGGGAGTGAGGCGCTTCCGGCCTTTGGCGCGGCGGCGCTTGAGAATCGCCCGGCCTCCGCGCGTGCTCATCCGCGCCCGGAATCCGTGCGTCTTGGCCCGCTTCCGCTTCTTCGGCTGATAAGTCCGCTTCATCGGGCGTCGCAGTATACGGACGCGCCGCCGTGCGAGGGAACTCGCCGCCGAAATGATTTCAGCGGCATTTGCGGAGCGGTTGATTTCGGCCCCCCCAGGCGTCGCTATGGTCGGCCGTCGGTGCAAGATGACGCGGCACGACAAGACCTCGACTCCCTCTGGAACAGCGTGCAGGCCCGCTTGCGGGCATCTGTTCCGCCTTCGACGTTCCAGCTCTGGCTGGAGCCACTGAAAGTCGTCGGCAGCCGCTCCGAGACGCTCCTGCTCTCCGCCCCCGAGGGCATCCGGGCCTGGAGCGAGCGCCGCTACGCCGGCCTGATTCGCGAGGCCTTGGCCGGCGCCGGCTCCGAGCTCACCGACGTCATCCTCGTCGCCGAGGGTGACGTCGAGGCGGAAACCACGGACCCGAGCCCCGCTGCCGCCCTCAACGTCAACTACACCTTCGATCGCTTCGTCATCGGCGCCGGCAACCGCGCCGCCCACGCTGCGGCCCTGGCCGTCGCCGAGGCTCCCTCCGAGGCCTACAACCCGCTCTTCCTGCACGGACCGCCGGGGCTCGGCAAGACCCACCTCCTGGTCGCGATCGCCAACTACCTCGAGGCATCGGCGCCCGCCCTCAACGTCCGCTACACGACCGCCGAGCGGTTCACCAACGAGTTCGTCACGGCGCTGCGCAGCGCCGGCGCCGAGGAGTTCAAGCGGCGCTACCGCGATCTCGACGTCCTCCTGGTCGACGACGTCCAGTTCCTCGAGGGCAAGCGCCACACCGAGGACGAGTTCTTCCACACCTTCAACGCCCTATATGAAGGCGGCAGCCAGCTCGTGCTCTCGGCTGACCGCATTCCCAGCGAGCTCTCCAGCCTCGAGTCGAGGCTGCGCGATCGCTTCGAGTGGGGGTTGACCCTCGCGGTCGAGCCGCCCAACCTGGCCACCCGCCTCACCGTCCTGCGCCGGCTGGTG
This sequence comes from uncultured Solirubrobacterales bacterium, assembly GCA_963774405.1. GTDB lineage: Bacteria > Actinomycetota > Thermoleophilia > Solirubrobacterales > 70-9 > VRUE01. The sequence continues at coordinate 358,650 of CAVZEV010000005.1, forward strand.
CGCGAGGCCGGAGTCGATACCGAGGGAGACGTGCTCGGCGAGCTGGCGAGGCGGATCGACATGAACGTCCGCCAGCTGCACGGCGCCCTGACCCGCCTGATCGCTCACGCCTCGCTGACCGCCCGACCGCTCAGCCTCGAGCTCGTCGACGCCGTCATACCCAAAACCTCTCGCGGCTCCCAGCAGACGCCGGTGGACGAGATCCAGCAGCGGGTCTCCAAAGCCTTCGGCATCTCCCGGGCCGAGCTGGTCGGCTCGACCCGCGCGGCCACCCCTCTCAGCGCCCGCCAGGTCGCGATCTACCTGACCCGGGAGCTGACTGACCTCTCGCTGCCCCAGATCGGCCGCCTCTACGGCGGCCGCGATCACTCCACCGTCCTCAACTCGATCCGCCGCGCCGAAGCGCGCTGCGGCGCCGACCCGAGCCTGGCCGCGCAGGTCGACGAGCTGCGCGCGGCTATCCACAGCAGCTCCACAGGTCGCTCCTGACGGCCGACGACACTGTAAGAATCAATGCCTTCCCACAGCGCCCTCCACAGCCGGCAAATCGCGGCTCAATGCGGCGCAGCAGGTCTCTTCACGCTTTTCCACAGGCACTAACCCAACCTAAGAAGGCATCAATCACTTGAAGCTGACGACCAAACGAGATGAGCTTGTCACCAAGCTCTCAGTTGTCTCGCGAGCGGTATCGACCCGCGCCGCGACCCAATCTCTTTCCGGGATCTTGCTCAGCGCCGGCGGTGACGGGGTCACCCTCAGCGCCACTGACCTGGAGATGGGGCTGAAGACGAAGCTGGAGGCCGAGGTCGAGGGCGCCGGCTCAGTCCTGCTTCCCGGCCGCCTGCTCGCCGAGGTCTCGCGCTCGCTCGGCGACTCGACGGTGGAGATCGAGCTGCGCGAGTCCGAGCGCGACGTCGAGATCCGCAGCGGCGGCTCCAGCTTTCACCTCCGCGTGCTGCCCAGCGAGGATTTCCCCGCCTTTCCCGAGGAGGAGGGCGAGCCGCTCTCGATCCCGGCCGCCGCCCTTGCCGCCACGGTGGACCTGGTCGCCCGCGCCGCCTCCCGCGACGACATGCGCCCGGTCCTGACCGGCGTGTTGGTCAGCGCCAGCGGCTCGGAGATGACGATGGTCGCCACCGACTCCTACCGGCTCGCGGTCAAGCGCACCGAGCTCGAGAGCGCGATCGGCGGCGAGCTCGAGGCCAACATCCCGGCCAAGGCGCTGCGCGAGCTCGGCCGCATCGTCTCGGTCGAGGGGGTCGAGAGCGTCTCGGTTGCGCTGCAGCGCAACCAGGCCATCTTCAAGGCAGGGGCGATCGTCCTCAACACGAGGCTGATCGAGGGGCAGTTCCCCAACTTTCGACAGCTCCTGCCGGAGTCCTACGAGCACGACGTGCGGCTGCCGCGGCCGGAGCTGCTCGACGTCACCCGCCGGATCAGCCAGCTGGCGCAACGCAACGCCCCGCTGCGACTGGCCTTCTCGCCGGGCGAGCTGAAGATCGCCGCCTCGACCCCGGACGTCGGCGACGCGGAGGAGACGATGCCGGCCGCCTTCGAGGGCGAGCCGCTGGAGATCGGCTTCAACCCCGAGTTCCTGCGCGAGGGCATCGAAAGCGTCGAGGGCGATGAGGTGATGCTGCGGCTGATCTCGCCGCTGCGCCCGGGCCTGCTGCAGCCGGTCGACAACGAAGACTTCCGCTACCTGGTGATGCCGATCCGCCTCAACGTGTGAGCCGCGGCCGGTGCTCGTCACCGCCGTCGAAGCGAGGCCGTCGCGGAGCCTGGCCGAGGCGCGAGTTGAGCTCCACGCCGGCACCGTCAGCCTCGTCGGTCCCAACGGCGTCGGCAAGACCAACCTGCTCGAGGCGCTCTACTTCGCCCTCACCGGGCGTTCGTTCCGAACCTCGGACCGCCGCGACCTGATTCCCTTCGGCGGCTCCTTTGCCCGCGCCGAAGCGACGATCCGAGACGACGACGGGATCGAGCACCGCCTGCTGGCCTCGGTCAGTCGCAGCGAGGGCCGCCGCCACCTGCTCGACGCCGGCCCGGCCGATCCGGCGACCCTGGCCCGCAACCGCCCGCCCGTCGCGGTCTTCTCGCCCGACCGCCTCTCGCTGATCAAGGGCCCGCCGGCCGAGCGTCGCGCCCATCTCGACGGCTTCATCGCCGCCCGCTGGCCCAGCCGCGCCGAGCTGCGCCGGCGCTTCGGCCAGGCGCTGGCACAGCGCAACGCCCTCGTCGCCCGGCTCGCGGCCGGCCACGGGGCGCCGGCTCAGCTCGACCCCTGGGACGCGACGGTGGCGGACGCCGCCGCGGCCCTCATCGCCGCTCGCGCCGAGGCCGTGACCGAGCTCAGCGCCCCCTTTGTCGACGCCGCGGCGGAGCTTGGGCTGGAGGGTGGGGGAGAGGTCGAGTACGCGCCGCGGGCGGCGGGCTCGGCGGAGGAGATCCGCGCCGGCCTGGGCGAGCGGCGCGAGGCCGACCTGCGCCTCGGCCGAACCTCGTGGGGGCCGCACCTCGACGAGGTCAAGTTCAACCTCGCCGGTCGCTCGTTGCGGCGCTATGGCTCACAGGGCCAGCAGCGCGCCGCCCTGCTGGCCCTGATCTTCGCCGAGCGCGACGTCCTGCTCACCGCCCGGCGGGTCGCTCCGCTGCTGCTGCTCGACGACGTGATGAGCGAGCTCGACCCGGGGCGCCGCGAGCGCTTGGTCGAGCGCCTCGACAGCGGCGGGCAGGCCGTGATCACGGCCGCGGACGAAGACTCGCTGCCGCCGCGGGCACGGGGGAGCATCGTGCGGATGCCGCTGAACAGCGCCGAGGCCGAGGCCGCGTGAGTCGCCGTCGTGCCCCCCGGCCCGCCGGCACCGCCCTGCGCTCGGCGCTCGAGGCCGCCGCCCCGAAGACCGGTCTGGCGGCGCTGCAGTCGGTCTGGGCGGAGGTCGTCGGCGAGCGCATCGCGACCGAGGCGCAGCCGGTTTCCGAACGCGGCGGCGAGGTGGTGGTGGAGTGCTCGGATTCCGTCTGGGCGCAGGAGTTGGATTTGATGCAAGGGCAACTGCTGGAGCGGCTGCGAGAGCGACTCCGGGAGCAGGCGCCGAAGAGTTTGCGCTTTCGCGTGAGAAACGAGTGAGATCAATTTCAAAATACTGCGTTTTGCAGGGCTTTTATTTGCCCTGCCGGGCCTCCCGAGGGGTCCGAACTGGTATCCTTATGTCAACTTGTGTTTCTGCCCCGACCTGGGCGGCAAGAGCCCGGACGGTCGGGGTTTTCTATGAGAGCGGGAAGGGATTAATTGCCTGAGAAGACGAATACGGCCGCGCAGAAAAAAGGCGGCTCAGAGTCCTACGGTGCCAAGGACATCACCGTCCTCGAAGGCCTGGAAGCGGTTCGCAAGCGACCGGGCATGTACATCGGCTCGACCGGGCCGCGTGGCCTCCACCACCTGGTCTACGAGGTGCTCGACAACTCGGTCGACGAGGCGATCGCCGGCTTCTGCGACGACGTCCGCGTCGTCCTGCACCCCGACAACAGCTGCACCGTCGCCGACAACGGCCGCGGCATCCCGGTCGGCGAAATGGAGAAAGAGAAGCGCCCCGCGGCCGAGGTCGTGCTGACGACGCTTCACGCCGGCGGCAAGTTCGGCGGCGAGGGGTACAAGGTCTCCGGCGGCCTGCACGGCGTCGGCATCTCGGTCGTCAACGCGCTCTCCGAGCGGCTCCACCTCGAAATCAGCACCGAGGGAGCGATCTGGACCCAGGACTACGAGCGGGGCAAACCGCAGGCGGACCTCCACCGCGGCGAGAGCACCGACGCCCACGGCACCACGATCACCTTCCTGCCCGACGCCGAGATCTTCGACGAGCTCGAGTTCGACTACGCGACCCTGGCCGAGCGGCTGCGCGAGACCGCCTTCCTCACCCGCGGCCTCAAGATCGAGTTGATCGACGAGCGCGCCGCCGGTCAGAAGGACACCTTCCACTACGAGGGCGGCATCGTCGACTTCGTCGCCCACCTCAACGAGAACAAGGACCCCTGCACCGCAAGACGGTCTTCTTCGAGAACGAGACCGAGGACGGCCAGGTCGAGGTGGCGATGCAGTGGAACTCCTCCTACCAGGAATCGATCTTCAGCTTCGCCAACAACATCAACACCCACGAGGGCGGCTCCCACCTCTCCGGCTTCCGCTCGGCGTTGACCCGCACGCTCAACGCTTATGCGCGCAGCAAAGGCCTGCTCAAAGAGAAAGACGAGAACCTCACCGGCGACGATGTGCGCGAGGGGCTGACCGCGGTGATCTCGGTCAAGCTCGCCGATCCCCAGTTCGAGGGCCAGACCAAGACCAAGCTCGGCAACCCGCCGATCGAGGGTCTGGTCAAGGAGTCGGTCAACCGCAAGCTGGGTGAGTTCTTCGAGGAGAACCCCGGCGAGGCGAAACGGATCGTCGGCAAGGCGGTCGACGCCGCTCGCGCCCGCCAGGCCGCTCGCAAGGCACGCGACCTGACCCGCCGCAAGTCGGCGCTGGAGAACTCGACCCTGCCGGGCAAGCTCGCCGACTGCACGGTGCGCGACCCGGCGCTGGCCGAGCTGTTCATCGTCGAGGGTGACTCCGCCGGCGGCTCGGCCAAGCAGGGCCGCGATCGCAACACGCAGGCGGTGCTGCCGCTGCGCGGCAAGATCATCAACGTCGAGAAGGCGCGGATCGACAAGGCCCTCTCCAACAACGAGATCCAGGCGCTGATCACCGCCGTCGGCACCGGCATCCGCGAGGAGTTCGACGTCAAAGAGGCGCGTTACCACAAGGTCGTGCTGATGACCGACGCCGACGTCGACGGCGCCCACATCCGCACCCTCGTGCTGACCTTCCTCTACCGCGAGATGCCGGAGCTGATCGAGGCGGGCTACGTCTACATCGCCAAGCCGCCGCTCTACAAGCTGAAGAACGGCAAGCAGGAAACCTACGTCGAGAAGGAGTCCGAGCTGGAGGAACTGCTGCTGCGCGACAAGCTCGAGCAGATGGAGGTGACCGACGCGGCCGGCGAGACGCACAAGCTGACCGCCACCCGCTGGCAGCGCTTCAACCGCCGGCTGAAGGAGCACGAGGGTTGGGCCGACTCGCTGCAGGCCGACTTCGGCCATGAGCTGATCCGCTTCCTCGGCGAGTCGGAAATCCTTGACCGCGGCGTCACCACCCTGGCCGCGGTCAAGGACGTGGTCAACGGCGACGCCGGCGAGGTCGAGCCGTTCGACACCGAGATCGTCTCCGAATCCGGCGACGAGATCCTCGTCCGCGCGGTCCATCGTCGCGACGGCCTGGCCAAGGCCTTCGAGCTCTCCGCCGGGCTGTTCGAATCGCACGACTACCGGCGCCTGGTCGAGTCTCACGGCGAGCTGCTGAGCCAGGTGGGCCGGCCGCCGTTCAAGGTCTCGCTGGAGCAGAAAGAGAAGACGGCCGAGTCGTTCGCCGAGCTACGGCGAATGGTGATGGAGCTGGCCCGCCAGGGCGTCAGCATGCAGCGCTTCAAGGGACTGGGCGAGATGAACGCCGAACAGCTGCGCGAGACGACGATGGATCCTGCAAGCCGCACGCTGGAGCGGGTTCAGATCGACGACGCGGCGATGGCCGAGAAGATCTTCACCGACCTGATGGGCGACAAGGTGGAGCCGCGCAAGGCCTTCATAGAAAGGCACGCCAAGGAGGTCCGTTTCCTCGATGTCTAGCCAAGGACGGGTGATTTAAGTGGAGGGCGCGGAAGCACTCACCGGAGGGCGGATCGAGGAGCGCGAGCTGACGACCGAGATGCGCTCGTCGTATCTCGACTACGCGATGAGCGTGATCGTCGGCAGGGCGCTGCCCGACGTCCGCGACGGGCTGAAGCCGGTGCACAGGCGGGTGCTCTACGCGATGCACGACCTCGCCCTGCAGCCGAACCGGCCCTACCGCAAGTCCGCCTTCATCGTCGGCGAGGTGATGGGCAAGTACCACCCCCACGGCGACTCGGCGATCTACGACACCCTGGCGCGGATGGCGCAGCCCTTCTCACTGCGCTACATGCTCGTCGACGGCCAGGGCAACTTCGGCTCGATCGACGACGACCCACCGGCCGCGATGAGGTATTGCGTGGCGGGCGACACCCGTGTCGCCACGCCCGGCGGGACTGTGCGGATCGATTCGATCGTCGAGGGCGCCGAGCCGAACTCCGACAACGAGGTGGAGCTCGAGGTTCTCGATCGCCGCGGTCGGCCCGCCAAGGCCTCGAAGCTCTTCCACTCGGGAGACCATCCGACGCTGCGCCTTCGCACTGCCCAGGGCCATGAGCTGACGGGGACTCACAACCATCCCCTGCTCTGCCTGGTCGACATGGCGGGCGTCCCGATGCTCCTCTGGAAGCTCCTGGAGGAGATCCGCCCCGGCGATCGAGTCCTGATCGTTAGGTCGCAGGTCGATTCCCTGCCACCCCAGGAGGCCGACCCGCTGATCGGACGCTACCTGCAGTCTGAGGGTGAGTCGCTTGGAATCGAAATGAGGCGAACACCCACTGCCGTCAGTACCGCGATTCTTGAGCGGGTCGAGTCACAGGAGGTCCGTGACACGATCTCGCCGCTGCTCACGGGCGATTACTTCTACGCCGAGGTCGAGTCGGTCGTCGATGCGGGCGTGCAGCCGGTTTACTCGGTTCGCGTCGATACCGAGGACCACTCGTTTCTGACCAACGGGTTCGTCAGCCATAACACCGAGGCCCGGCTGGCTCGGCTCTCGATTGAGCTGCTGCGCGACATCGAGGCCGACACGGTCGAGTGGGGGCCCAACTACGACGAGTCCCAGCAGGAGCCGCTGGTGCTGCCGGCTCGCTTCCCCAACCTGCTGGTCAACGGCTCGGCCGGGATCGCGGTGGGGATGGCGACCAACATCCCGCCTCACAACCTGAGCGAGTCGATCGGCGCGGTCAAGGCCTACATCGCCAACCCGGGCATCGACCTGGAAGGGCTGATGGAGCACGTCAAGGGCCCCGACTTCCCCGGTGGCGGGATCATGAGCGCCGAAGGGATCCGCGACGCCTACGCCTCCGGCCGCGCCTCGGTGCGAATTCGCGCCCGCGCCCACGTCGAGCCGCTCAAGGGCGGTCGCGACGCGATCATCGTCACCGAGCTCCCCTTCATGGTCAAGAAGGGCGGCGACGGCGGCCTGATCACCAAGATCGCCGACCTCGTCCGCGACAAAAAGATCACCGGCATCTCCGACCTGCGCGACGAGTCCGACCGCTCCGGCATGCGGCTGGTGATCGAGACCAAGCGCGGCGGCGACCCGCCCGAGGTGGTGCTCAACCAGCTCTACAAGCGGACCGCGATGCAGAGCACCTTCGGCGTCAACATGGTCGCCCTGGTCGACGGGGTGCCGAAGACGCTCAGCCTCAAGGAGCTGATCGAGCACTACGTCAACCACCAGCGCGAGGTGGTAATCCGCCGCACTCAGTACGAGCTGCGTCGCGCCGAGGCCCGCGCGCACATTCTCGAGGGGCTGCTGATCGCGCTCGACAACCTCGACGCGGTAATCGAGCTGATTCGCGGCTCCGCCGACACCGAGACCGCCAAGAGCGGCCTGATCGAGCGCTTCGAGCTCTCGGCTGAGCAGGCGCAGGCGATCCTCGACATGCGCCTGGCCCGTCTCACCGCGTTGGAGTCCGACAAGCTGCGCGAGGAGCACGAGGAACTGGCCAAACGGATCGCCGAGCTGCGCGCGATCCTCGGCGACCCGGCCCGGATCGACGCCGTGATCGTCGAGGAGCTCGACGAGGTCGACCAGCGCTACGGCGACGAGCGGCGCACCGAGATCACCCATTTCGAGGGCGACATGAACATCGAGGACATGATCGCCGACCAGCAGATGGTGATCTCGATCACCCACTCGGGCTACGCCAAGCGGCTGCCGCTGGCCACCTACCGCCAGCAGAACCGCGGCGGCCGTGGGGTGATGGGGATGGACCTCAAGGAGGACGACTACATCGAGCACCTGCACATCTGCTCGACCCACGACTTCCTGCTCTTCTTCACCAACCGCGGCAAGGTCTACCGGCTCAAGGTCTACGAGCTGCCCGAGGGTGCGCGCACGGCGAAAGGCCGGGCGCTTGTCAACGTGCTGCCGCTGCGCGATGGCGAGAAGGTGACCGCGGTGATTCCCACGCGCGACTTCAGCGAGAACAAGTACCTGGTCTTCGCCACCGCTCAAGGCTTGGTCAAGAAGACCGAGTTCAAGGCCTACAACACGCCGATCCGCGCCGACGGGATCATCGCGATCAAGATCCGCGACTCCGACGAGCTGGTCCAGGTCCGCCTCACCTCGGGCGAAGACGACATCCTGCTCGTCTCCAAGTCGGGCCACGCCTCGCGCTTCTCCGAGGAGGCGGTGCGCTCGATGGGCCGCGACACCAGCGGCGTCAAGGGGATGAACGTCTCGGCCAAGGTCAACGGCGAGCCCAACCGGGTGCTGGCGATGGACATCGCCCGCGACGACTCCGAGCTCTTCGTCGTCACCGAGAACGGCTACGGCAAGCGCACCTCGGTCTCCGAGTACCCGGTCAAGGGCCGCGGCACCAAGGGCGTGCTGACCGCCAAGCTGACGGCGAAGAAGGGCGGCCTGGCCGGCGCCCTGATCGTCCGCGAGCACCAGGACCTGCTCTTCATCTCCCAGAACGGCATGGTCCAGCGCACCCGCGCCGGCGGCATCTCCCAGATGGGCCGCCCGACGCAGGGAGTGAAAGTGATGAACATGAAGGACGACGACCGCGTCAGCGCCGTGGCGCTGGTGGTCGATGACGACTCGTCTCCGGACGAGGCGGATGGGCAAGAGGAGCTGGCCGAGTAGAGGGGTGGTAGTGGGGTGGTCCCTGGGAAACCGGGCACCGCCCTTCGGTTGGTGCAATCAAGTGCCGCTTTCGCGGCATCAAATAACTCTGCGGAGCCGTTTCGAGAAGCTTCCCAGGGACCACCCCACCACCACCCCTGAGCTCAGAAGCTTCTCTGCCCACCGAAGCGATTCGGGACGAGACGTGCTCCGCGATCTGTGCGCCTCGGCCCCGACTTTGCTTTTGAGCTAGGCGGCGATCCCAGCCTCCCGACAGCCTGGGTGGTTGGATCTGGCCGGCGGCGGATTGGCTTTCGCAGGGATGGGCAGCGGGGAGGGGTCTGGCGGAACCTTCGCGAAGCGGCTCCGCAGAGTTATTCAAATGGCCGCGATAGCGGCCACCTCATTGCACCGGCCGTAAGGACGGTGCCCGGGTTCCGCCAGACCCCTCCCCGCTGCCCTACGCCGCGGCCGGCAAATCGGCCGTCGGTAGATACTGCTGCCAAGCCGCAGGAATGCTTGGGCTTGCGACCTGGATGAAGACGTTGGGCCCCGGCGCCTTTGGCGTGTTCTTGGGGTGCATGTGGATCTCGCGGGGGAGGCGGTTGCCCTTGCGGCGGTTGCAGCTGGCGCAGGCGGCGACGATGTTCTCCCAGACCGACTTGCCGCCGCGGCTGCGGGGGATGACGTGGTCGACGGTGAGGCCGGACTTGCGTGAGCCGCAGTACTGGCAGGTCCAGGAGTCGCGGGCGAGCACGGCGCGGCGGGTGATCTTGCGGCGGTGGGCTTCGCGGGGGATCCGCACGTAGTTGGTCAGGCGGATCACGTCGGGGCGCTCCATCGTCATGTGCTCGGAGTGGATTGCGCCCTCGCGGCGCTCCAGCAGCTCCGCCTTTTCCTTCAGCAGCAGCACAGCGGCGCGTCTCAACGTGCAGACGTTGATCGGCTCATACGTTGCGTTGAGTACGAGCACACGTGCCATGTTGCCCGGGAATTCTACGCAGGCGGCCTACCGAGTCGGGTATGAACCGAGAATTCGGACCGATTCGGCCTTGGCGCGCAGGGCCTCGACGGCCGCCGCGACCGGCGCCTCGGTGAGCGCTCCCTCGAGGTCGCAGAAGAACATGTAGCGGCCCAGTTCGCTGCGCAGCGGCCGCGACTCGATCCGGCTCAGGTTGACCGCGCGGTCGGAGAACACCCGCAGCGCCTCGACCAGCGCCCCGGGATGGTCCTCGCCCAGCTCGGAGAAGACGAGCGAGGTCTTCCACGCCGCGCCCGGCGCGGGCTCGGTGCCGGCCGCCGCGATCCAGACGAAGCGCGTGACGTTGTTGGGCTCGTCCTCGATGCCCTCGCGCAGCACGGCGCAGCCGTAGAGATCGGCCGCCGTGCGGCCGCCGATCGCCGCCCACTTCTCCCAGGACTCGCTGACCGTCTCCACCGCCTCGGCTGTGCTGGTCGTGCTTCGCAGCTCGGCGCCCGGCAGGCTCTCGCGCAGGAAGCGAGCGCACTGGGCCAGGGGCTGCGGGTGGGAGAGGACCACCTCGACCTGCTCCAGCGCCAGCGGCTCGCGCGAGATCAGCATCGGCCGCACGGCAAAGTCGTGCTCGCCGACGATCGTCACTCCCTCGGCGTCGAGAGCCAGGGTGTCGAGGCTGGTCCGCACCGAGCCCTCGATCGAGTTCTCGAAGGGGACGAGAGCCCGCTCGGCCTCCCCCCGCTCGACCGCCAGGATCGCGTCGCGGATCGTCGCCGTGCGCAGCGGCTTGTACTCGACCCCCGCTGCCGCCTCGCGCAGGGCGTCCTCGGTGAAGGTCCCCGCCGGCCCCAGATAGGCGATCCGCACGACCGCACCCCGCCTATTCGAAGGCGACGGTGTAGGTGGCTTCGTTGTTGGAGGAGACCTTCTCGCCGGGCACGGTGTCGACCTTCACTTCCAGCGTCACTTCGCCGCTCGGCGCCGGTGTCAGCGGGATCGCCACGGTTTCCGATTCGCCCGCGCCGATGCTGTCGATCGTGCCGGAGAGCGTCGTGCCGCCGCTGACGCTGACCGAGACGTTGATCCCGTTCTCGGTCGATTCGCCCTGGTTCGCCACTTCGACTTCGACTTCCGGGGTGCCTTCGCTTGCGACGGAGGTGGTCGATTCGGCCGTCAGCGCGGTGCCGTTGACGGCGGTGCTGATCAGGCCGAGGCCGTGAATGCCGTTTGCCGAGCCGCCGCTCGCGCCGCTCACCGAGCCGAGCGCGGCGCTGACCTCACCTTCGTCGAGCCAGCGGAGTTCGTCGGCGAGGAAGACGCTTTTCGGCACGTCGGAGCCGTCGATCCCGTTGGCGGCGAGGACGCCGTCGATCTCGGGCCGCACCACCGCCGCGTAGAGGGCGTCGGCGCCGAGCAGCTTGCGCATCTGCGCCGTGATCGCTTTGATCGCCTGCTGGGAGCCGACGTCGCCGAGTGCCGTGCTCATCTTTTCGGCGATTTCGTCCATCGCGCTCGCCCGCAGCTCGTAGGTCAGCTCGAGCGCGTTCTGGGCGTGGCCCATGTCGCCGGGGGCGCTGAGACCGTCGACGCGGGCGGCGTAGCTGTCCATCGCGCTGCGGTCGGTGTTGACCTGGTTGATGAATTCGGTCACCGAGAGGCCGCCCGGTTCGTCGAGCTTGCCGAAGAACGACTTGCTGGTCTGGTCGGTCTCTTCGACGATCTGGGTGACGTTGCGGGCGTAGTCGCTGAGCGCCCGTTCCTTGCGCGCGTCGAGGCAGCCCTTGACGCCGAGCACGATCAGGATCAGCAGCAGCAGGCCACCGCCGAGCGCGAGCCCACGGCGCAGCAGGATCTGCTGCCGTTCAGGGCGACGCCGAGGCCGCGCGCGTCGAGGTGGCCGGGATGAGGCGGAATCCTCCAAGAAGCAGGGAGTATGTCGCAGGAGGAAGCGGATTCGCGGCGAAGCCGCAGAGTGCATTGGTCGGTTCGCTCGTACTCAACCGCTTCCTGATCGAGCGCCGCATCGGCAGCGGCGGCTTCGGCACGGTCTACGAGGCCTGGGACGGGCGGCTCGAGCGGCCGGTGGCGGTCAAGGCGATCGAATCCGCGGCGGCGCCGGGATCCGACCGCGTACTGCGCGAGGCGCAGGCAGCGGCGCGGCTCAACCACCCCGGGATCGTCACCCTCTATGAGATGGGCGAGGAGGACGGCAACGCCCTGCTCGTCACCGAGCTGGTCGACGGCTCGACCCTGGCCGACCTCAACCGCGACGGCACGCTCAGCGACCGCGAGGTGGGCGAGATCGGCGCCGACCTCTGCGAGGCGCTCGACCACGCGCACGCGCGGGCGGTCGTGCACCGCGACATCAAGCCGCAGAACGTGCTGGTCACCGGGGACGGCGAGCCCCACGCCAAGCTGATGGACTTCGGCGTCGCCCGCCTCACCGACGCCGCCGCCCTGACCGCTCCCGGCGACGTTGTCGGCACGCTCGCCTACATGGCCCCCGAGCAGGCGGAGGGTCGCATCGCCGGCCCCGAGGCCGACGTCTACGCCCTCGGCCTGATGCTTTACGAGAGCTGGAGCGGCGACCACCCGACCCGCCGCTCGACCCCGGCGGCAACGGCGCGGGCGATCGGCGGCCGGCTGAGGCCGCTGCGCAGGCTGCGCCCCGACCTGCCGCGCGAGCTCTGCGAGAGCGTCGACGCCTGCCTGCAGGCCCGCCCGGATCGCCGCCCGTCGCTGGAGCAGCTGGGCAGCGCGATCGAGAGCTCGCTCGACCGCCTCGCCGATCAGCCTCCCCGCAGCGAGCGTGCCCTGTCCCTGCGCCTCGGCGCGGTCGGCCTCGCCGCCGCCCTCGGCGCCTGGCTCGCCGTCGGTCACGGCGTCCTGCTCCCGTAGGATTCGAGCCGGATTCGTCGGCTGCCGAGGCCGTCGCGTCCCCGAGAAGGAGCCACTGATCAGCGTTCTACGCAACCTCGAGAGTCGGATCGAAGGCCTCGTCGAGGGGGTCTTCAGCCGCGCCTTCAGCTCCGAGGTGCAGCCGGTGGAGCTGGCCCGCAAGCTGGCCAAGGAGATGGACGCCCACAAGACCGCCGGGGTCGCCCGCGTCTACGTCCCCAACGAGTACACCGTCTACCTCTCCAGCAAGGACCGGGCCAAGCTCGAAGGCTACGAGCGCTCGCTCGAGCAGGAGCTCTCCGGCTATCTGCTCGAGCACGCGCGGCGGCGCGATTACGACCTGCTGACCCGGCCCGCGGTCGAGTTCAAGACCGACGAGCGCCTGCGGCTCGGCGAGTTCGGCATCCAGACCAGGCTGGTCAAGCCGCCGGCGCACGAGGGCGAGGCTCCGCGCCAGGGTGAGGAGGGCCACACGATGGTCTACTCGGCGGTCAAAGAGCGCCCGCCCGCGCCGGCCGGCGCGGAGCAGCGCGCCGAAGCGATGGTCGCCACCCGCGCGGTCGTCTCGCTCGAGGACCGGCGCTACGTGCTGGAGGGCCCGCGGGCGACGATCGGGCGCTCCAAGAGCGCCGAGTGCGTGCTCGCCGACCCCAACGTCTCCCGCCGCCACGCCGAGCTGCGCCGCTCGCCGACGGGCGATTGGACGATCGCCGACCTCGGCTCGACCAACGGCATCAAGGTGAACGGCCGGCGCGTCTCCTCCTCGCGGCTCAGCCCCGGGGACCAGGTGACCGTCGGCACCACGACCTTCCTGTTCGAGATCGAGCAGTGAGCGTCCAGATCTAGTGGACTACGCCCCGATCTCCGTCTTCCTCAAGTTCGGCTTCCTCGCCGTCCTCTACCTCTTCCTGCTCTGGATCGCCCGCAGTGCGCTCAAGGACCTGCGCCGCACGACCTCGCCCGCCCCCGACGCCACCGGCTTTCACCAGGTTCCCGGCGGCCTCTCCCCGCAATCCGCCGGCGGCGATGCCTGGCTGGTGGCCGAACGCGGCGGCGGCCTCGATCCCGGCGAGCGCTTCGACCTGATCGGCGGCCTCTCGATCGGCCGCTCGGCCGAGGCCGACGTGCGGATCGACGACCGCTACGCCTCCGGCGTGCACGCCAGGATCTTCAGCCGTGACCGGCACACCTTCGTGGAGGACATGAACTCGACCAACGGCACCCTGCTCAACGACGCGACCCTGAACGGGGAGGCGGAGCTGATCGACGGCGACATCGTGCGGATCGGCGACACCGAGTTCAGGTACGAGGCCTCGGGATAGGCATGCTGCGGATCGACGACCAGGCCTTTCGCACCGACACGGGGCGCCAGCGCAGCGCCAACGAGGACTCCTTCTTCGTGCGGGCGCCGATCTTCGTCGTCGCCGACGGCATGGGCGGCGCCCAGGCCGGCGAGGTCGCCTCGAAAGCCGCCGCCGACGCCTTCGATGTCGACCTGCCCGAGGGGCCGCCCGAGCAGGTCCTGCGCGAGACGATCGTCGCCGCCAACCGCCGCATCCATGAGCTCGCCCGGGCGGACCCCTCGCGGGCGGGCATGGGCACGACCCTGACCGCGGCGATCGTCGACGCCGCCGGCGAAGAGGTGGCGATCGGCCACGTCGGTGACAGCCGCGCATACCGGCTGCGCGCGGGCAAGCTCGAGCAGCTGACCCGCGATCACTCGCTGGTCGAGGAGATGCGGCGCAAGGGCCAGATCACCGACGCCCAAGCCGAGGACCACCCGCAGCGCTCGATCATCACCCGCGCCCTCGGCCCCGAGCCGGACGTGGAGCCGGACCTGCAGACGGTGGCGGCCGTCGCGGGCGACGTCTTCCTGATCTGCTCGGACGGGCTGACCACGATGCTGGGCGAGGAGCAGATCGCCAAGCTGCTCGCCGGCGCCGGCTCGATGAGCGCCGCGGTCCGGGCCCTGGTCGACGAAGCCAACCGGGCGGGCGGTCGCGACAACATCACCGCCCTCGCCTTCCGCCTCGAAGACGCCGCGGCGCCGCAGCAGAGCCACGAGGACGCGACCCTGATCGGCAGCACGGCTGCCGAGGCCGGGCTGACCACGACCGAGGTGCGCCGCCGTGCCGCCGCCGCGGCTGCTCGCGACCGCCGCGAGCAGCTCGCCGCCAAGGGCCCGCGCAGGGGCCTGCGCCGGGCGCTCAAGCTGCTCGCCGTCGTGGCCGTGCTCGCCGCCCTCGCCTTCGGCGCCTGGTACGGCAACCGCCAGGTCTGGTTCCTCGGCACCGACGACGGCGGCCGCGTCTCCCTCTACCGCGGCATGCCCTACGAACTGCCCTTCGGCATCAAGCTCTACGAAGAGCGCTACGCCGCCCCGATCCAGACCTCCTCGCTGCCGTCGCGGCGCCAGGACGCGGTCACCGGACATGACCTGCGCTCGCGCGACGACGCCGTCTCGCTGCTCGAAGAAATCGAAAAGTCGCAAGGAGTCAAGTGAGCGCTCGCAACCGGGAGCTGATGGCTCTGGTCCCGGTCGCGCTCCTCCTCACCGCCGGCTTCGCCGCGGTCTTCGCCCAGGAGAACGCACAGCTCGACAACCTCAGCCTCACCTACGGCGCCTACTTCTTCGCCGTCTGCCTCGCCACCCACATCTACCTGCGCGTACGGCTGCCCAACGCCGACCCCTACCTCTTCCCGATGGCGGCGCTGCTGATGGCCTTCGGCCTGGTCATGGTCTACCGGATCGACGCCGGCCTGGCCCGCGACCAGGCCAACTGGTTCGTCCTCGGCCTCGTCCTCTTCGCGGCGACGATCCACTTCCTGCGCGACTACGACGTGCTCGAGCGCTACCGCTACACGATCGCCGTGGTCGGACTGCTGCTCCTGCTGGCCCCGCGCCTGCCGGGAATCGGCCAGCAGGTCAACGGTGCCTACCTCGGGGTCAAGATCGGCCCGCTCGCCTTCCAGCCGGCCGAGTTCTCGAAGATCTGCCTGGTCGTCTTCCTCGCCAGCTACCTGCGCGAGCACCGCGAGGTACTGATCGTCGGCGCCCGCCGCGTGCTCGGCGTCACCCTGCCGCCGCTCAAGCACTTCGGCCCGATGCTGGTCGTCTGGGGCGCCTCGATGTTCATGCTCGTCTTCATCCGCGACCTCGGCAGCTCGCTGATGTTCTTCGCCGCCTTCCTCGCCCTGCTCTACGTCGCCACCGGCCGCTTCTCCTTCGTCGTGATTGGCATGGCGATGTTCCTCGTCGGCGCCTGGTTCTTCGCCACCACCGTGCCGCACGTGCACGACCGGGTCGAAATCTGGCTCAATCCGTACGCGCACGCGCAGACCACCGGCTACCAGATCCTGCAATCGCTCTTCGCCCAGGCCGACGGCGGGCTGTTCGGCAAAGGCTTCGCCCAGGCGCTGATCGTGATTCCCGGCAGCAACCCGCCCGAAGCGCTGCTGCCGGCCGCCCAGACCGACACGATCTACTCGCTGATCGTCAACGAGCTCGGCCTCTTCGGCGCCTGCGCGGTGATCCTCACCTACCTGCTGATCACCGCCCGCGGCTTCAAGATCGCCCTGCTCGCCGACGACGGTTTCTCGAAGCTGCTCGCCACCGGCCTCACCGCGGTCTTCGCGATCCAGGCCTTCGTCATCGTCGGCGGCGTCACCCGGGTGATCCCACTGACCGGCGTCACCCTGCCCTTCATCAGCTACGGCGGCAGCTCGATCGTCGCCAACTTCGTCCTCCTGGCGCTGCTGTTGCTGGTCTCTGACCGAGCGCGACGGGAGGCAGGGGCTTGAACCGACAGATCGTCAAGCTCTTCGGCCTCATCGTCGTCCTCTTTGCCGTGCTGATCGGCTTCACCTCCTACTGGTCGGTCTTCGACGCCAAGGCGCTGCGCGAAAAGAGCGCCAACAAGCGACCGCTGCTCGAGCAGCAGCAGATCCGCCGCGGCCGCATCCTCGCCGCCGACGGCACCGTGATCGCCAAGTCGGTGGCGAAGGGGCACGGCTCGGCCAAGCGCTACGTGCGGCGCTACCCGCAGGGGCGGCTCTACGGCCACCCGATCGGCTACAGCTTCGTCCAGTACGGCGACAGCGAGTTCGAGCGCTTCCACAACGACGAACTCATCGGCAACGAATCCGAATTCGGCTCGATCCTCGATCAGCTGAGCGGCCGCGACCAGCAGGGCAACGACATCGTCACCAACCTCGACCCGGCGGCCCAGGCGACCGCCCTGGCCGACCTCGAAGCAGCGGGCTACGGTGCCGTCGTCGCGATCGAGCCGCAGAGCGGGAGGATCGAGGTGATGGCCTCGAATCCACCCTATGACCCCAACCGCGTGCCCTACGAGTTCTCCAAGCTGAGCACCAACGAAATCGAAAGGCCGCTCTTCGACCGCGCCACCCAGGGCCAGTACCCGCCGGGCTCGACCTTCAAGGTGGTGACCGCCGCCGCCGGCCTGGAAAGCGGCACGATCACGCCGCAGACGCAGATCGACGCGCCGGGCAGCCTCGAAGTCGAAGGCACGCCGCTGCAAAACGACTTCAACGAGAGCTTTCCGGGCACGACCCTCGACACCGCCCTGACCAACTCGGTCAACACCTGGTTCGGCCAGCTCGGCCAGCGCCTCGGCGAGGACACCCTGTTCGAATACATGGAAAAGTTCGGCTTCAACTCGACGCCCGCGATAGACCTCCCCTCCGGCGAGGTCTACAAGAGCGGCGTCTTCGACTCGGAAACGAATGAATTCCTCGGTCCCAACGACCCGGTCGACCTCGCCCGGGTCGCGATCGGTCAGGAGCGGCTGGTGGCGACGCCGCTGCAGATGGCGCAGGTCGCGGCCGCGGTCGCCAACAAGGGCAAGGAGATGAAGCCGCAGATCTGGAGCCGCGTGGTCGATCCGGACGGGCGGGTTACGAAGCGGATGGAACCCTCCCAGTACAGTCGGCCGATCAGCGCCAAGACCGCCGAAGAGCTGACCACGGCGATGGAAGGGGTGGTCAGCGAAGGGACCGGCACCAACGCGAGGATCGAAGGGGTTCCCGTCGCGGGCAAGACCGGCACCGCGGAAACCCCGGGCAACGAAGCCTGCGGTGGCGGTGAAGCCGAGAATCAGGCCTGGTTCATAGGCTTCGCCCCGGCCAATGACCCCAAGATCGCGATCGCGGCAACGGTCGAGTGCACGGAACAGTTCGGCAATGACGTCGCCGCGCCGATCTTCCGCGACGTCGCGGAAACGATCCTCAACGGTGAATAGCGAGTGAAACGAGAAAGGCGTGAAGCGTGGCTGAGGTAACAAAGGGGTCAGTGGTCGACGATCGCTACACCGTTCTGGAGCGGATCGGCTCGGGTGGCATGGCCGACGTCTGGCTGGCCGACGACAACCACCTTCAGCGTCAGGTGGCGCTCAAGGTCCTGCACGCGCGCTTCGCCCAGGACAGGGAGTTCGTCGAGCGCTTCCGCCGCGAGGCCGAGGCGGCTGCCGGGCTGCAGCACCCCAACATCGTCGCCGTCTTCGACCGCGGTGAGTTCGAAGGCAACTACTACATCGCGATGCAGTACCTGGAGGGGCGCACGCTGAAGCAGCTGATCGATACGGGCCTCTCGCCCGAGCAGGCCGCCGGGCTGATCCGGCAGGTGCTCGAGGGGGCTCGCTTCGCCCACCGTCACGGCGTCGTCCACCGTGACCTGAAGCCGCAGAACGTGATCGTCGACGCCGAGGGCAAGGCCACCGTGACCGACTTCGGCATCGCCCAGGCCGGGGTCTCGGAGATCACCCAGGCGGGCTCGGTGCTGGGCACGCCGCACTACCTCTCGCCCGAGCAGGCCCAGGGCTTCGACGTCACCGCCGTCTCCGATCTCTACTCGATCGGCGTGATGCTCTACGAGGCGCTGACCCGGCGGGTTCCCTTCGAGGCCGACTCCGCCGTGGCGATCGCGATGAAACAGGTCTCCCAACCGCCGCAACGGCCGAGCTCGATCAACCCCGCCGTCTCCCCGGCGCTCGACGCCGTGGTGATGCGGGCGCTGGAGAAGGAGCCGGGCCAGCGCTTCCAGAGCGCCGACGCATTCATCGCGGCGATCGACGCGGCGCTCAAGGACCCCGGCGGTGGGGCCGGCAGCACCGCCGCCTTCGCCCCGCTGCCGCCGGTGGTCGCGGTGCCCGAGGAGCCGGTCGCCGAGGGGACCGATCCCGAGGACAAGCGCAAGCGGCGCATCTGGGCCCTGGTCGCCGTGGCGGTCTTGATCGGCCTTCTGGTCGGCTTCGCCCTCACTCGCGACACGACGACCAAGGTTCCAGACGTCACCGGCAACCCGCTCAACACGGCGATCGCGCTGCTGCAGCAAAACGGCTTCAGCGTCGGCAACGTCGAGCGGGTCGAACGGGAAGCCCCGGCCAACGAAGTGCTGGAGCAGGACCCGGCCGCGGCGCCACCGGCCGACCAGGCCTCCGAAGACTGCAGCTTCCTCAGCTTCTTCTGCTCGAAGCCGAAGGTGACGCTGACGGTGAGCTCGGGCCCCGGCAGCGCCAAGGTACCGTCGACCGCGGGCCTGAGCCAGGCGGCCGCCGAAGAAAAGCTCGAGCAGGCGGGCTTCAAGGCGAAGCGCGAAGCGGTCCACTCCAAGGACGTCGAAGAAGGCCTGGTGCTCAAGTCCGAACCGTCCGGCGGGCAGACCGCGACCAAGGGGAGCACGGTGGTGCTGAAGGTCTCCAGCGGCCCGAAGCTGGCCAAGGTGCCGGTCCTGGTCGGCGCCCAGCGCTCGCTGGCGGTGCAGCAGATTCGCGGCCGCGGCTTCACCCCCTCGGTCGAAGAAGTCGAAAGCAAGCAGCCGCAGGGGCAGGTGATCCGCCAGGCGCCCAGCGCCGGCTCGCAGCTGCCGCCGGGCTCGACCGTCTCGATCACGGTCTCCAAGGGCGAAGAAAAGGCGACGGTGCCGAGCGTGATCGGCAAGGAACGCGCCGAAGCGGTGGAAGCGGTGCGGGCGGCGGGCCTCAAACCGGCCGTGCAGGAACAGGAAACCGAAGTGCCCTCGCAGGTCGGCCGCGTCACCGACCAGTTCCCGCCGCCCAAGTCCGAAGTGGAACCGGGAAGCACCGTGACCCTGATCGTCGGCAAGGCCGCGGTCGGCGCTGCCGAAACCGAAGCCGAAGAAAAAACGGGATGAGGGTCGCGGTCCTCAGCGGCGGCCGCTCCTCCGAGCACGACGTCTCGCTGCGCTCGGGCGAGGCGGTGGCGCGCGGCCTGGAGGAGGCGGGCCACGAGGCGCTGCGGGTGACGATCTCGCGCGAGGGCGCCTGGAGCCATGAGGGCGCGGGCCTCGAGCTGGTCCCCGGCGAGGGCCTGCTGAGCGCCGACGCCGCCTTCCCGGCCCTGCACGGCCCCTTCGGCGAGGACGGCAGCGTGCAGGGCCTGCTCGAGTGGCTCGACGTTCCCTACGTCGGCTCCGACGTGCTCGCCTCGGCCGCCTGCATGGACAAGCTGACCCTGAAGCGCCTCTTCGCCCAGGCGGGGATCCCCCAGGTGGATTTCGTCGACGCGGGCGAGCCGGGCTGGCGCGAGCGCTGCGAGCGGCTGGGGTCGCCGCTCTGGGTCAAGCCCTCGCGGCTCGGCTCCAGCGTCGGCATCAGCAGGGTCGCCGGTGTCGACGAGGAGCTGGACGCCGCGGTCGAGCTGGCCCGGCGCCACGACCCGCGGGTGATCGTCGAGGCTCCGGCCGCGGGCCGCGAGGTCGAGTGCTCGCTGCTCGGCAACGAGGACGTGGACGCCTCGCAGCCCGGCGAGGTCGTCGCCGACGGCGAGTGGTACGACTATGAGAACAAGTACCGCGAGGGCGGCATGGAGCTGGTCGTCCCGGCCCCGATCCCGGCCGAGCAGATCGCCGAGGTACGTGAGCTGGCGATCAGGGCCTTCCACCTCGGCGGCTGCTCCGGCCTCGCCCGCTGCGACTTCTTCGTCGAGCCCGACGGCACCGTCCTCGTCAACGAGATCAACACCATGCCCGGCTTCACCGAGACCAGCGTCTACGCCAAGCTCTGGCAGGCCTCGGGGCTCGAGTACCCGGCCCTCTGCGACCGCCTCGTGCAGCTCGCGATCGAGCGCCACCAGCGCGCCCGCTCCTACGAGTTCTGAATCGGCAGCTCCCGCTGTCGTACCAGCGTCAATTCGATCGGCAGGGCCCCGTGCCAAGCACGGCGGCCAGGGACCGGGCTTCCCCGATGTTGTCGAAGCCGCCGGAGATTTGAGCTCCGGTCCGTCCGTCGATCCCGTCCGGGTTCTCGGCGAAGTTGATGATCGGCCGCGTCCTCACCTCACCATCGAGGATGACGGCGAGGTGACAGGAAAGTTCTTCGGCCGCCGAAGATGTCACCGGCCCCAGGGCTCCGGAACGACCGCATTGGGCGATTTCGCGGGTGACCCGGCGGAAAGCGGTCCGCCCCTTTTTGGTGAAGCCAAAGATGACATCCGGCGCACCGACTTCGTCGGTTTCCTGCCTGGGATCGACGATGTCGCTGTCGGTCACCGCCGGCCGGTCGCGGAGCGCGAACCAGCCGGGCTCGGCGGCGGCGATCAGCTCCCCAGTCTCGCTGGATGGCTGTTCGGTGACGATCGCGATGCCGACCGGGACCTCGAGGACGATGTTGTTGCCTCCTCGCCGTCGCAGTTCCGCTCTCTCGGAGACCGGACCGGCGATCAAGCGGTGGGCTGGTGTGCGGTCGAACATGTAGAAGCGCGGCGTCTGGACGGCGCACGCCGCGCAATGTCGCCGCGGCGCCAGCTTGGACGCCAGGCGGACCGCGCCGTAGGCGCCCGGAAAGGCACCGGCGAAGATCAACCGTCTCTCAGCGCTGCTGTGGACGCCCCGCCCCGCCGTCTTCCATTCGTGTTCAGCCCTGACCAGGGCCCCAGCCTGCGGCTGCTTGCCCGGATGCCCGCCGATCGCTCGCTCAGGCCCGATCAGATCCGTCTCCCACTGATAAAAGCCGACCCGACCCGGGACGGCGAGTCGCTGAGCCAGCCGGTCGACCGCATCGCTATTTCGCTGCCCCGGCAATACGACACGGATCTGTCGCAGTCCTTCCGCGTCGACCTCGGCCGCCGCGATCCCGATCCTCTGCAGTCGCTCGCAAAGAATTGCCGCCGCTCTCGTGCGCGTGCCGGCCGAGACCTTCTGCTCACCCCGCCGCAGCAGGTACACAAGTTCAAATGAAGGGACAGATGTCTCGGCTTTGAGCGGGCAGGCCAACGCGGGGCTGGCCGCCCCGCCAGGCGAGCCAAGCGCCAGTGCACCAGTGACGATCAGAGCGAATGCGAACGTGGAGCGAAGCGCGCGCTTGGAAGCCCGACTCATCGCAGCAGCTTGATGTCGCTGATCTCGACCTGGTAGCCGCCGTACTGGTCGCCTGCTTCGGAGGCCTTGTTGAACCAGAGCAGGAAGTAGCGGGCCGGGCTGGTCATGGTCAGGTCGATTTCGGTGGTCGAGGCGGCGTTGACGGTGATGCCGACGGGTTCGCCCCATTCGGTCAGCTCTTGCGGCGGGCCCGAGGAGGCGACGAAGACCTGGCCGTCCCAGCCGGGGGTGGGGGTGCGCACGATCATCTTCGCTGCCTTGGCTGGGGCGGTGGTGGTCACGTAGATGCCGACGCCGGGGTCGGGGCCGGTCTTGGTGCCGGCGAAGGTGTCGGATTCGTAGTGCTCGGTTTCCCAGGCGGTGCCGGTCGGGTCGCCGTCGACCGCCAGTCCGACCTTGTTGGGCACCTCTTCGCCGTCGCCCTCGGGGTCGTAATCGGTCGCCGAGCTGATCGGGATCGTGCCGCCCTTGCCCTTGTTGGCGCCGCCGCCGCCCACGCTGCCGCCGGAGATCACGAAGACGACCAGCAGCACCGCGCCGACGGCGAGCAGCAGCGCCAGCGCCGCCGCCCAGCTCCAACGGCGCCCCCCCGAGAGCTTGCGCTCCGGCGGCGGCACCGCGTCGAGCACGCTCGTCGCCTCGCCCGTGGTCGACCCCGCCCGGGCCGCCTCGACCTCCAGCGCCGTCTCGAGGTCGTCGATCATCTCGCCGATCTGCTGGTAGCGCTCGGCCGGGTCCTTGGCCGTCGCCCGCTCGACCACCAGCGCCACCGCGGCCGAGACCTCGGGGCGGCGGCGCTGCACGTCGGGCAGCTCCTCGTTGACGTGCTTCATCGCCACCCCGACCTGGCTGTCGGCGGCGAAGGGGACCTGGCCGACCAGCATCTCGTAGAGGACGACGCCGAGCGAGTAGATGTCGGTGCGGGGGTCGACCTTGCGGCCCATCGCCTGCTCGGGGGCGACGTAGTCGGTGGTGCCGAGCACGCGGCCGGTGGCGGTCATCCCGTCCTGCTCGAGCTGGCGCGAGATGCCGAAGTCGGTCAGTTTCGCCCGCCCCTCGGCGTCGATCAGGATGTTCTGCGGCTTGATGTCGCGGTGGACCATGTTGCGCGCGTGGGCCATCGAGAGGCCGCGGGCGATCTCGATCGCGTAGGCGATCGCCTCCTGCGGCACCAGCGCCCCGTCGCGGTTGATCCGCTGCTTCAGCGTTTCCCCCTCGACGTACTCGAAGACGATGTAGGGGTGGCCGCCGTCCTCGCCGGCGTCGATCACCGAGACGACGTTGGGGTGGGAGAGCTTGGCGACCGAGCGGGCCTCCTGGCGGAAGCGCTCGAGCTGGTCGGCCTGCTCGGACATCTCGCGGTGCATCACCTTCACCGCCACCTGCCGGTCGAGCGTCTGGTCGCGGGCCAGGTAGACCGTCGACATGCCGCCGCTGCCGAGCTTGGCCTCCAGCCGGTAGCGGCCGGAGAGCACTGTGCCGATCATCGCGCTTGAGGGGGCGGGGCTCATCTAGTCCCGACCATTGTCGGACACGGCGGCGACGGCGCCCGTCTCCCAGGCGCCGAGCAGCTCGTCCGGGCCAAAGCTTGCATCGGCGCCGAGCCCTTTCTCGAAGCCGCTGCGGCTGACCGCGACCAGCTTCGCGCCCTCGGCGCCCGGGCCCTGCGTGCGCTGCCGAGCCAGCTGAGCGAGGTCCTTGGCGGAGAAGCGGCCTCGCTCTCGCCACTTGACCGAGCCGATGAATCCGATCGCCGCCGGTTCGGGCCGATCGCCGCCGACCAGGTCGACCTCGACCGAGTGATCGCGTCGCCACCAGGCACCTAGGTGGCGAGCGCCACCGAGCCGCTCGCTCAGCGCCGGATCGGCGAGCAGCCGCTCAAGCGAGTCGCGCACCAGCGGCTCGACCGCTCGTCCACGGTAAAGCTGCCAGTCGCGCTCGATCCTCTCGATGACCAGATCCGCACGACCGCGCGAGAGCTCCTCCATATGGGGGCCGACAAAGCGCAGCCAGAAGCGCAGGTACGGGTCGTTGACGATGTATTTGGGCGCCTTCTTGCCGCGCGGAACGGCGTAGGGCAGCTCACGGGCAACGAGACCCTTCTGCTCGACCAGCAGATCGAGCGCGTCGTTCAGGGTGTTTCCCTTGACGCCGCTGCGGGACTGGATGCGGCTGTAGGAGGCCTCACCGTGCCCGATCGCCTCGACCACGTCCTTCGCCTGAAGCTCGCGCGGGAACTCCGAGGCCAAGATTCGCAGCGCGGTCGCGGCGAACGGAGTCTGATCATGGGCGAGAGCTTTGCGCAGGAACCCTCGTACCCCGGACCCGCCTGGCCAGGATGCCGCCAGCTGCGGGAAGCCTCCGACGATCAGGTAGCGGTCGAACGCCGCCGCGGCGTCCGGCGCGGAGGTGAGGCCGCCGACCTCGGCCGGGTTTAGCCCAGCCACTCGGAGCTCCAGCGTCGGCCTACCGTGAAGAGGGGACCGGACCCCAACCAGGCTCTCCATCATCCGCACGTCGGAGCCGATGCAGACCAGCAGCACGGCCGTCTTTTCGAGCAGGCGGTCCCATGCCTGCTGAAGGTCCGCCGGAAAGCCCCGATCGCCTTCGGCGAGGTAGGGCAGCTCGTCGATGACGAGGATCGCCGCCCGCGCGGGATCGATGCCCTGCGCCGCCGCCCGGATCGCGGTTGGCCAGGAGTCGAAGGACGTCCCCTCGAAGGCGGGAGCCGAGGGGAGAGTCGACTGGGCGACCGCATCGGCGAAGGCGGCGAGCGCGGCAGGCCGGTCTCGTTGCGGGGCCTGGTAGAAGGCGTATGGCGCTTCGAGACGGTCGCAGAGCTCCTGGATGAGGCGAGACTTTCCCACTCGCCTACGGCCCCGAACCCAGGCGAAGCGGCCCTCTCCGCCTTTGCCGACCCGCTCGAACTCGGCGGTCAGGGCGTCGAGCTCCGCGTCGCGTCCGACAAACCTCACAGTGGAGACAATAGCGAACTAGACACTAGTTAAGTAGTGTCTAGTCAACGAGAGGCTGCTTGCCCGATCCGCTGCGCCCGCGGGTAGTGGCGACGGAGGAGGTCGACGGCCGCCGCCTCCTCCGAGCCCGCGACTACGCAGCAGAAGCCGCAGCCCATGTTGAAGACCTCTTGCATCTCCTCATCCGAGGTGCCCGAGCGCTCCTGGATCAGCTTGAAGATCGGCGGCACCGGGAGGGGCGAGTCGACCTCGTAGCTGACGTCTGCCGCCAGGCGGTCGAGGTTGCCGAGGCCGCCCGAGGTGATGTGGGCGAGCCCGCGCACCTCGACCCCGGAGCGCAGCAGCTCGAGCACCGGCTTGACGTAGATCTCGGTCGGCTCGAGCAGCTCCTCGCCCAGCGAGCGGCCGAGCCGGCCTTCTGGGTCCTCGCCCAACGGGAGTCCGTCCAGCGCCGAGCGGGCCAGCGTGTAGCCGTTGGAGTGCAGGCCGGAGGAGGGGAGACCGATGATCGCGTCTCCCGGTTGCACCGCCGAGCCGTCGACGATCTCGTCCAGCGCCACCGTGCCGAAGCAGGCGCCGGAGACGTCGACGCCGCGCACCATCTCGCCGAGCTGGGCGAGCTCGCCGCCGGGGATCTCGATCCCGGCCAGCTCGGCACCGCGCGCCAGGCCGACGCCGACTTCGGCGCAGACCGCGGGCTCGGCACGGTCGATCGCGATGTAGTCGAGCATCGCCAGCGGCTCGGCGCCGACGCAGATCACGTCGTTGACGTTCATCGCCACGCAATCGATCCCGACCGAGTCGAAGCGCCCGAGCTCCTCGGCGACCAGCAGCTTGGTGCCGACGCCGTCGGTCGAGAGCGCGATCCCGGTGCGCTCGTCGAGCTTGATCACGCTGGCGTAGTGGCCGGGCAGCGGCACCTGGCGCGAGGGGCGGCCCAGCTGGATCGCCCCCAGCGCCTTGACCAGGCCGGCAACCGCCGAGTCGGCGGCACCCTGGTCCACTCCGGCTTTCGCGTACGCGTCGCTCATTGCCGCTGCAGTCTCGCAAGCACCGCGGCTGCGAGGCCGGCTCGGTAGGCGGCGTAGGGCCAGAGTGCCCGGTCGCGCTCGACCAGCTTGATCAGGCGCTGCGAGGCGAGGGTCGAGGCGAAGGAGGCCGCGGCGCCGAGCGCCAGCGAGCGGCGCAGCTCGGGCGAGGCGCCGCGGCGGGCGAGGCGGGTGCCCTTGAGCGCGCCGGCGCCGACGATGATCGGCAGCGCGATCGTGCGCGAGAGCAGGTTGGCCTGGTCACGCGAGAAGCGCCGCCAGCGGGCGGCCGCCAGGGTGATGCCGTTGCGCGAGACGCCGGGGGCCAGCGCCGCCGCTTGGGCGACGCCGAGGGCGAGGCCGTCGACCGCGCCCGCCTCGCCGCGGCCGCGCAGCTGCGGCCGGGTGTCGGCGAGGAGCATCGCCGCCGCCCCCGCGAGCAGGCCGAAGGCCGTCGCCCGCGGTCCGCCCAGCCGGCGCTCGATCGGGCGCTCGAACCTGTAGCCGACCACGGCCGCGGGCAGGAAGGAGAGCGCCAGCACGACGGCGCCGCGGCGGTCGAAGGCGCGCAGCTCCTCGGCGATCAGCCGCCGCTGGCCGATCAGCAGCGCCGCCGCCGCGCCGCTGTGCAGGGCGACCTCGAAGCTCTTGCGCACCTCGGGGTCGATCGCCTCCCAGTCCCAGCCGGCCAGCCAGGGGACGAGGACGATGTGGGCGGAGCTGGAGACCGGCAGCAGCTCGGCGGGTTCCTGCACGATGCCGAGCGCGATCGCGCGGCGGGCGGGGATCACGCAGGTGCGGGACGCCGGCGGCGCTTGATCAGCAGGTAGACGATCCCGATGACGATCGCCGCCAGCACCAGGTAGTCGAGGTAGCCGAGCTTGTGGCGCCAGTCTTCCCAGTTGTTGCCGACCTTTTCGCCGACGATTGCCAACGCCAGCACCCAGGGCAGTGAGCCGGCGAGCGTGTAGAGCGAGAAGCGCCAGAAGGGCATCTTCGCCACCCCGGCCGGCAGCGAGATGAAGGTGCGCACGATCGGCAGCATCCGCGAGAAGAAGACGGTGGGGGCGCCGTAGCGCTCGAACCAGTCATCGGCCCATTTGAGGTGTTTGGGGCTGATGTGGATCAGCTTGTTCTTTTCGAGCAGGTCGAGCCGCCCGTAGTAGCCGACCGCATAGGCGATCCAGGAGCCGACGAGGTTGCCGAGCACCCCGGCCGTGACGATGCCGAACATCGTCAGTTCCCCCTTGGAGACGCTGAAGCCGGCGAAGAGCATGATCGCCTCGCTGGGGATCGGGATGCAGGCCGACTCCAGCGTCATCAGCAGGAACACGGCGACCACCCCGGCGGAGCCGATGAATTCGGTGGCGAGGTCGACGATCGGTTCGACGATCTTGTCGCTGATGCTGGCGAGGAAGAGGAGCGGCATTCGTGAAGCGGGGATTGTAGGCGTGGAGCTCAACAGCAACTAAACTGGCTCGGTTCCATGCGCCGGTTGAACCATCCCGTCTACCGCAACCGGGTCCTCCAGG
The DNA here is from genome assembly GCA_963774405.1 of uncultured Solirubrobacterales bacterium. Taxonomy (GTDB): domain Bacteria; phylum Actinomycetota; class Thermoleophilia; order Solirubrobacterales; family 70-9; genus VRUE01. The sequence goes on from CAVZEV010000005.1 coordinate 386,253, forward strand.
TCTGTGCCGACGGCGCCCTCGTCGCGCTCGCCTATTACCTGGCGTTCCGGCTGCGCTTCCTCGACGAGGGCACCTGCCGCACCGCTACTGGGTGCTCTTCGCCCAGTCGGTCGGCTTCGTCATCGCCCTCAAGCTGATCGTCTTCTACGCCTTCGGCATGTACCAGAAGTGGTGGCGCTACGTCAGCGGCCGCGACTTCCTGCAGATCGTCCGCGCCGTCACCGTCTCCAGCGCGATCCTCGTCGTCGCCTTCACCGTGCTGCGGCCCTTCGCCCACAACCTGCCGCGCTCGGTCGCGGTGATGGACTTCCTGCTCACCCTGATGCTGATCACCGGCGCCCGCCTGGCGGTGCGCCTGATCGTCGAACGGCCCTCGCGCTCGTCCCGGGTGCCGAAGAGCGAGGTGCTCGTCGTCGGTGCCGGCTCGGGCGGCCAGATGGTGGTGCGCGAGCTGCAGCTCAACCCCGACATCGGCGTCAGCGCGATCGGCTTCGTCGACGACGACCCGCGCAAGCGCGGCATGCGCATGCTCGGGCTCAAGGTGCTCGGCTCGACCAAACAGATCGAGACGATCCTCGACGAGACCCGGCCCGACGAGGTCGTGATCGCGATCCCCTCGGCGCCCGGGACGCTGCGGGCCAAAGTCGTCGCCGCCTGCCGCGAGCGCGAGATCCGCGTGCGCACCCTGCCGACCGTCTTCGAGCTGCTGCGCGGCGGCGTCCAGCTCAACAAGCAGCTGCGCGAGGTGCGGGTCGAGGACGTGCTCGGCCGCGACCCGATCGTGCGCGAGCTCGACCGCGTCGGCGCCTACCTGCGCGACCGCATCGTCCTCGTCACCGGCGCGGGCGGCTCGATCGGCTCCGAGCTCTGCCGCCAGATCGCCCAGGTCAAGCCGCGGCTGCTGGTGATGCTCGACCACGCCGAGGACAACCTCTTCCAGATCGACCGCGAGATGGTCGAGGAGCGCCACTGCACCAACGTCGAGTCGGTGCTCGCCGACTGCAAGGAGCCCGGGCGGATGCTCGAGGTGATGCAGCGCTTCAAGCCCGGCGTCGTCTTCCACGCCGCCGCCTACAAGCACGTGCCGCTGATGGAGGCCAACCCGCTCGAGGCGGTGCGCAACAACGCGATCGCGACTCGGATCACCGCCGAGACCGCGGCCGCGTCGGCCGTCGAGCGCTTCGTCCTGATCTCGACCGACAAGGCGGTCAACCCGAAAACCGTGATGGGCGCCTCCAAGGCGATGGCCGAGTGGATCGTCGAGGCGGCCGGCCGCAAACACCCGGGCACCCGCTTCGCCAGCGTCCGCTTCGGCAACGTGCTCGCCTCCTCGGGCAGCGTCGTGCCGATTTTCCGCAGCCAGATCGAGCGCGGCGGCCCGGTCACGGTCACCCACCCCGAGATGACGCGGTACTTCATGACCATCCCCGAGGCGGTGCAGATGGTGATCCGCGCCGGGGACATCGGCGCCGGCAAGGGCGAGGTCTTCGTCCTCGACATGGGCGAGCCGGTGCGGATCGTCGACCTCGCCCGCAACATGATCCGGCTCGCCGGCTACGAGCCGGAGACCGACATCGCGATCGAGTTCACCAAGCCGCGGCCGGGGGAGAAGCTGCACGAGGAGCTCTTCGGCTTCGCCGAGATCGGCCGGCCGACGGCGGCGCGGCGGATCCAGCGCGCCGTGCGCGAGGCGCCGCTCGACCCCGATTGGATCGAGGCGACGCTGAACTCGCTCGAGCACCTGGTGATGGCCGGGGACGAGGCTAATCTGGCCCAGCGTGTCGTCGAGATGATCACCGCCCCCGGCGGTGACGCGGCGGCAGTCGTCTACGACGAGTAGCCTCTCGCCCCCACTTGGAGCTGATCAAGGAAATCGGCGCCTTCGCAGGCCTGGCTGCCTTTCTGGGCCTCGCTGTTCTCGCCATGCTCGCCTTCTCCCAGGCGCGCGACATCCGTCGCCTGCGCGAGTGGGCCGGCTCGGCGCCGGAGCGCGATACCGAGCGCAAGGACTCGACCTCGGCGGCGGCGGCGAAGCGGGCCGAGGAGCTGCGCGCGCTGGAGGATGCGCGCACCGCCGAACGCGAGGCGCTCGACCAGCGCGAGGAGCGGCGCAAGCGACGCGAGGCGGGCCTGCCGGAACTGACCCGGCGCGAACGCCTCGGCGAGGGCTTCTCCAGCTTCGGCTCGCGGCTCGCCGAGCCGCGCTGGCTGGTCGGGATCTTCGTCGTCGTGCTGCTGATCGCGGCCGGCGCGGTCTACGTCGCCACCCAGGGCTCGGGCTCGGCCGACGGCAAGGGCAACAAGGTGAAGTCGGCGAAGGCGACCAAGCCGAGCGAAATCGAAGTGACCGTGCTCAACGGCACCGCCGTGCCCGGCCTCGCCGCGACCTATGCCGACAAGGTCGAAGGCAAGGGCTTCAAGCGCGGCGCCGTCACCAACAGCAGCACCAGCTTCGCCGAAAGCATCGTCATGTTCGAGCGCGGCCACGCCCCCGAAGCCCGCAAGGTCGCCACGGCGCTCGGCATCGCCAAGGTGAAGCTGATGAGTGCCGACATCGAATCGGTCTCCGGCGGCGCGCCGGTCTCCGTCATCGTCGGCGAGGAAAATGCCTCGAGCGGCTAGCCGCTGGGCCGGCCTCGTCTTCGCCCTCCTCGTCCTCGCCACCCTCGCCGCCTTCGCCTGGTCGCAGCGAGTCAAGCGCGACCCGCTGGTGCTCGACCGCACCTCCTTCGTCGGCTTCCCGGTTCTCCACCCGAAGCACCCGGTCCACAGCTTCACCCCCAACGCGGATTGCCGCTACGACCGCATCCGCATCCGCTTCCGCACCACCCAGTCCGACCACGGAACCGTCCAGGTGGTCAAGCCGGGCGGCAGGCTGATCCTCACCCTCGCCCGCGACACCTACCTCAAGCGCTACCACTTCCACACCTACTACTGGGACGGCCGCACCCGCAACGACGGCACCGCTCCGCCGGGCCGCTACAAGCTGCGGGTCAAGCTGCTTGGCCAGGAACGGGTGCTGGTGCCGCCGGGGACGATCAAGTTGCACCACGCGGGGCGGAACCCGACCAAGGGCTGCGGGCAGGCGGCTTCGGGGGGGAAGCCGTGAGCGACTTCCTCGCTGGGATCGGCGTGCTGGTTGCGGCAGGCGGAGCAGCGGGTGCGATCCTGCTGCCGCCGGGTCGCCTGCGTTCGCTGGCGATGCTTGCCGCGCTGGTCCTCTTCCCGGTCCTGATCCTCGGCGACCAGTGGCACTCACACCAGATCGTCGATCTGCGCCACAGCACCGGCCGCCTCGTTGCGCTGGGCTTGGTGGGGGTCGCGGTAACCGCTGCGCTCGCTTATGTCTTCAGGCGTTGGCCGATACTCCTGCCGCTCGCCATCGTCGCCGCCCTTCCGTTCCGGGTGCCGCTCCACTCCGGCGGCGACACAGCGAATCTGCTCGTGCCGCTCTATCTCGTGATTGCTGGGGGAGTGCTGGCGGTGGTGACCAGGGACTGGCGCTCCCGGCCGGCGGGGCCTGTCGCCGCAGGGGACCACCGCCCCTTCCGGTAGCTAAAGCTTCCTCAGGGGCGGTACCCCCTACGGCGCCACCCCCCGGAGGGGGCGCTGCCTGGCTACCGCGAGTGCTCGCTGCTGTGGTTGTTCTGTACGCCGTTCAGGTGCCTGTATTCCGAGGACTTCTCCAAGGGGCTACAGAACGTCTGTTTTTTCTTCGTGCCGTTCAGTTTGGTCTACGGGCTACTGCGAGATGTCAGATGGGACCGAAGGTTGCTGACGCTGGTCCTCTGGGTCGTCGGGATCGAGGCGGTCTGTTTCGTTCTGGTCGGCTCAGTGGAGTTCGTGACCAAGAGCTTGTTCTGGAACGACCAGGTGATTCGGTCGAATGAATTCCACACCTACTTCCGGGTGAACTCGGTCTTCTGGGACCCGAACATCTACGGGCGCTACCTGTCGCTCGTCGCGGTAGTTGCGATGACCGCATTGCTTTGGGCGAGGGAGCGAAAAACGCTCGCATTGCTCACAGCGCTCATTGCTGTCCTGTGGATAGGCCTGGTGCCAACGTTCTCGCAGTCGAGCTTCGCTGCACTCCTTGCAGGGCTGGTGGTTCTTGCCGCCCTGCGTTGGAGCCTGAAATGGACGGCGATAGCCGCAGTAGGCGGCGTCGTCTTGACGATGCTGATCGTCACCTTGGCAGGCAGCTTCAGCTTCAACCGCATCAACATCGACACCTCGGGCCGCGCCAACCTTGTCTCCGGCGGCGTCCACCTCTTCACCCAACGCCCGATCTACGGCTACGGCTCCGGCAGCTTCCCCAAGGCCTACCGGAAACACGTCAAGACCCGCAAAGCCCCCGTCTCGGTCTCCCACACGGAGCCGATAACCGTCGCCGCTGAGCAGGGCATCGTGGGCCTCGCGCTCTACGCAGCTCTCGTCCTAGCAGCGCTCTGGACCATGGCCACCGGCCTTCGCCCCTCGCTGTCTCGCCTAGCCGCTTCTCGCGCGGGTGGCACTGTAGGGGGGCCCACCCCTGAGGACGCTTTAGCGACCGGAAGGGGTGGGGGTCCCCTGCAGTGACAGGCCCCGCGCGCCAAGTGGCTCGCGTGGCAGTCCTCGCAACCTTTGTCGCCCTACTAGTCCACACGATGGCCTACGCCGGCTTCTACGAGGACCCCATCACCTGGGTCCTCCTTGCAGTTGCTGTGTCCCTGCCGGCCGCCGATCAACGTAGGGTCGAGCCGTGTCCGGATACCTCCGCCGCCTAGCGACCACCGGCGCCGCCTACACGGCGGCCAGCATCGTCTCGAAGCTGATCGCGGTGGCGCTGCTGCCGCTCTACACGCGCTTCCTCACCCGCGGCGACTACGGCGCCGCCGAAGTGATGTTCGCCGCCGTGGTCTCGGCCAGCATCGTCGTCCGCCTCGGCCTGATCGAGGCGCTGCTGCGCTTCTACTACCGCGACGACGAGGACCCCGCCCGCGTCGTCTCCACCTCCTTTGCCGCCCTCTTCTGGCTGGCCACGATCGCGGCGCTGATTGCCTTGCCCTTCGCCGGGCCGATCTCCGAAGCGCTGCTCGACAAGTCGGCGCCCGACCTGGCGCGGATCTCGATCGCCGGCCTCTGGGTGCTGACCCTCAACGAGTACCTGCTGACGCTCTTCCGCCTCGAGGAGCGCGCCCGGGCATTCTTCGTCACCACGATGCTCAACGTGGTGGGCGCGATCGCCCTCACCGTGATCCTCGTCGTCGGCCTCGAAGAGGGTGCCCGCGGCCTGCTGATCGGCAGCTACGCCAGCGGCGCCGCGGTCGTGCTGGCGCTGATCTTCATCCACCGGCGCCAGCTCTCGCTGCGCTTCGAGCGACCCCTGCTGCGCCGCCTGCTGCGCTTCGGATTGCCGACGATGCCGGCCGAGCTCTCGCTCTACGGGCTCAACTTCGTCGACCGGATCATCATCGTCCACGCCGCCGGCCTGCCCGAGGCCGGCCTCTACTCGATCGCGGTCAAGTTCGCCCAAGGCGTCAACGTCCTCGTCCGCGGCTTCCAGCTCGCCTGGCCGCCGCTCGCCTACTCGATCCGCAACGACGACGAGGCACGCCGCGTCTACGCCGGCGTGGTCACCCTCTTCGCAGCGGGCTGCGCCTTCGTCGTCACCGGCATGTGGCTGCTCTCGCGCTGGCTCGTCCGCGCCCTCGCCGCGCCTGAATTCTTCGCCTCCTACAAGGCGATCGGCCTGCTCGCCACCGCCGCCGCCCTCTACGCGCTCTACATGGTCCTCGTTGTCATCCTCGGCCGCACCGGCCGCACCGAGTTCAACTTCCCCGCCACGCTCGCCGCCCTCGCCGCCAACATCGCCCTCAACCTCGCCCTGGTGCCGCCGCTGGGGATCGTCGGCGCCGGCATCGCCCTCGTCGCCTCCTATGTCGTGGTGCTGGCGCTGATGTACGGCTTCACCCAGCGCCTCTTCCCGGTCCCCTACGAATGGGGCCGCCTGCTGCGCGTGCTCACGGTCTCCGCCGCCCTGGTCGGCCTGGGCGAACTGCTGCTCCCCACCGAGGGCTTCGCCGGCTTGCTCCTGCGCCTCGCCTTCACCCTCGCCTATCCGTTCGCGCTCCTGGCCACCGGATTCTTCACCGGCGCGGAGCGCCGCTGGCTGGCCCGCCTACGCCATCCCGGCGAGGTCGTGGCGGGCCTCCGGGCGCTGCGTCTCACCGGCGACGGCGTCGACGGCAGCATCCCCGAGGTCTACGAGGCAGAGCGAATCGACGAGGACGCTCACCTCTAGTTGCGGCTAGCGGTCGCAGATTCCGCCGCATAGCGGAGGAATCTGCGACATCACCCGCGGGCGGCGTCGGCGATGCTCGTGCCGCGTCGGGGAAACAGGGCCTGGCGGGCGTGGGCTCGGTAGACCTGGGCCGGTTGATTGGGCAGCACGCTGGCGACAAGGGCCCGCAGCGCGTAGGACCAGGCGGTGAGCAGCCGTACCGCCAGCGCCCCCGCACGCCCGTGGTGCTTGCGCATGTAGAGATCGCGATTGCGATGGAATTCGACGATGCGGGGCAGGCCCTTGCCGAGATCGGTGGAGAGCTGGTCGTGGTGGACCGCCTCGGCGGCGGGGACGAAGAGGCTGTGCCAGCCGGCCTCGGCGAGGCGCTTGGCGAAGTCGCACTCGTCGTAGTAGACGAAGAAGTTGGGGTCCATGTAGTCGACCTCGGCGGCGGCCTCGCGGCGGACCAGGAGGGCGCTCGATTGGCCCCAGTCAACCCGGCGGGTTGAGTCGCCCTTGCTCTGCACGGTCAGCAGGCGGTGCAGGAAGAGGGCGCCGGCCAGGGCGGTGCCGACGCCGGGGAAGCGCCAGGCGCAGGGGACGGGGTTGCCGGCGGAATCGAGCAACTGCGCGGTTGCCGCCGCCGCTCTCGGATCGGCCTCCAGCGCCTCGACCAGCGCCGCCGCGGCTCCCGGCCGCAGCTCGGAGTCCTCGTTGAGCAGCAGGCAGTACTTGCCGCTTGCCTCGCGCATCAGGGTCGAGTCATTCTCGCCCTTGCCGGTGCGCCGCTCGCGCTCGATCAGGCGAATGTCGTCGCCGCGAGCGCGCACTGCATCGGCCGAGCCGTCGGTCGAGGCGTTGTCCAGAACCAGGATCTCGCGCCCGACCTCGTCGGGGTGAGTGCGCTTGATCGCGTCCAGGCAGGCGAGCAGGTAATCGCGGCCGTTCGTGTTCACGACGCAGTAGGAGAGCGTGGGTGCCACCGCGGTCACGATAATCGGCACCGAGCCATGAAGGTCCAACTCGTCGACCCCTCGGCCTTCACGCCGCCCTATGACCGCGCGCTCGCGGCGGCACTCGCCCGCGGCGGCGCCGAGGTCGAGCTGCTGACCAGCCACTTCCTCTACGGGCCGGTCCCCGAGCCCGAGGGCTACCGCGTGCGCGAGCTCTTCTACGGACGCAGCTCCGCCCGCGGTCTCGACGCGCCCGCCCGCCGCGCCTTCAAGGCCGCCGAGCACCTGCCCGGCATGCTGCGCTTGCGCGGTGCCCTCGACGGCGACGTCGTTCACTACCAGTGGCTGACGATGCCCTCCCTCGACGCAAGGCTGTTGCCGCCGCGCCGCCCGCGACTGATGACGGCGCACTACATCCTGCCTCCGCACCCCAGCCGCCGCCAGGTCTCGGCCGCCCGCCGCACCTTCGGCGGCATGGACGCGGTCGTCGCCCACTCCGAGCACGGCGCCGCGCGCCTGCGCGACGAGGTCGGGCTCGACCCCGGCCGCGTCCGCGTCATCCCCCACGGCGCCTTCGACTACCTCACCCGCCGGCCCGACGAGAAGCCGCTGCCTGCCGAGCTGGAGGGAGTCGAGGGCCCCGTGATCCTCTTCTTCGGCCTGCTGCGCCCATATAAGGGACTTGACCTGCTGCTCGAGGCCTTCGCCCGGGTCGAGCGGGCCGAGCTGTGGATCGTCGGCAACCCCCGCATGGACCTCACCGCGCTGCGAGTGGCGGCGGCGACCGTGCCCGGCACGGTGCGCTTCGTCACCCGCTTCATCGACGACGCCGAGATCCCGGCGATCTTCCGCCGCGCCGACCTCCTCGTTCTGCCCTACCGCGACGCCGAGCATTCCGGCGTCCTCTACACCGGCCTCGCCTTCGGCAAGCCGATGGTGCTCAGCGCCGTCGGCGGCTTTCCCGAGGTTGCGGCGACGGGCGCGGCGCGGCTCGTTCCTCCCGGAGACGCATCTGCCCTCGCTGAGGCGCTGAGCGAGCTCACCGCCGACCCGCCCACCCGCGAGCGCCTCTCCGCCGCCGCCCGCGAAGCGGCCGGCGGCCCCTACTCCTGGGACGCCGTCGCCGCCCAAACCCTCGCCCTCTACCAGGAGCTGGTCGGTTGACCGGCCGTTCCGGTGCGCCTTATCTGGTCTATGACCACATAAAGCGCACCGGAAGCAGATAATCGCCGGATGCTCGCTGCGCTCTTCTGGGTTTCCGCCGCGCTGATCGTCTACACGCACCTCGGCTACCCGCTGGTGCTGCGCCTGCTCGTCGCTCTGCGCCGACCCCGGAAGCCCGCGGCCGAGCCGACGAGCTGCCGCCGGTCTCCTTGATCGTCGCGGCCTACGACGAGGAGGAGGTGATCGAGGCGAAGGTCGCCAACGCGCTCGCGCTCGACTACCCGCGCGAGCTGCTCGAGCTGATCGTCGCCTCCGACGGCTCCGCCGACGCCACCGCCGAGCGCGCCCGCGCGGCCGGCGCCGACCTCGTCCTCGAGCTGCCCCGCGGCGGCAAGCTGGCGGCGCAGAACACGGCGGCCGAGCGGGCAACCGGTGAGCTCCTCGCCTTCTCCGACGCCAACAGCGAGTGGCGCCCCGACGCCCTGCGCCAGCTCGTCGCCCCGTTCGCCGACCCGAAGGTCGCCTACGCCTGCGGCCAGGTCCGCTTCCTCGACGCCGGCGGCGACAACCTCGAGGGCGCCTACTGGCGCTACGAGATGGCGGTGCGGGAGATGGAGTCCTCGCTGGCCGGGATCACCGCCGGCAACGGCGCGATCTACGCGGTGCGCGCCGCCGACTACATGCCGCTCGACCCGCCGGCAGCCACGACCTCTCCTTCCCCTTCGCCCTCGCCAAGCGCGGCAAGCGCTCGCTCTACGTTCCCGGGGCCAGTGCCGAGGAGAAGATGGTGCCGACGCTGGAGGGCGAGTTCGCCCGCAAACGGCGGATGATGGTCGGGCTCTGGGACATCGTCGTCGGCGAGCGGATGGTCTCGCCGCGCGGCTACTCCGCCCTCTACGCCTTCGAGCTCTTCTCGCACCGGCTGCTGCGCTACCTGACCCCGTTCCTGCACCTCGTCGCCTTCTTCGCCAACCTCGCCCTGCTGGGCAGCGGCAGGGTCTACGTCGTCACCTACGGCGTCCAGGTCGCCGCGATCGCCGCGGCGCTGTTCGGCGGCAGCTTCCCGGTCGGCCCGCTGCGCGTCGCCCGCTACTACGCGATGACCACCGCTCTCGATCGCCGCCGGGCTCTGGGACCGCTTCCGCCACGGCGCTCCGGCGGAGCCTGGGAGAAGGCGCCGGGAACCCGGTGAGCGGCGCGCTAGTCGATGCCCAGGATCCTCGACATTCTCATTGCCGCTGCTCGCGCTGGTCGTTCTCTCGCCCGTCCTCCTGATCGCGGCGATCGCGATCAAGCTCGGCAGCCGCGGGCCGGTGATCTACCGCCAGCGCCGGGTCGGCCTGGACGGCGCGGAGTTCGAGATGCTGAAGCTGCGCACGATGGTCGCCGGGCTCGGACCCGGTCGGGGTCGGCACGGTCGTCACCCGCGACGACCCGCGCGTGACCCGCGCCGGCCGCGTCCTGCGCCGCACCTCGCTGGACGAGATCCCCAACCTCGTCAACGTCCTGCGCGGCGAGATGGCGATCGTCGGGCCGCGCCCGACGATCCCCGCCCAGGTCGAGGACTACACGCCGCGCCAGCACCGCCGCCACGAGGTCCGCCCCGGCATCACCGGCTGGGCCCAGGTCCAGGGCCGCGCCGGCATCCCCTGGGAGGAGCGGATCGAGCTCGACCTCTAGTACGTCGACCACCGCAGCGCCGCCCTCGACGCCCGCATCCTGCTGAAGACGCTCTGGCTGCTCGTCACCGGCCACGGCCTCGCCCCCGACTGACCGGGTGCAACGCTTTACGGCGCAGCTGGAGCCGTAAGACGTTGCACCTGGCCGAGGGATGGACGGCATAGGGTTTCGCCGTGGCCGATCGACCGCATGTCAGCCTGCGCCGCTTCGAGCCCGGCGATGCCGCCGCGGTGCATCGCTGGTTCAACAACCCGGCGGCGACGGCGTCGCTGATGGAGCAGCGGGACTCGTTCTCGCTCGAGGAAGCCGAAGCCTGGGTCGAGCCGGGCGATGGACGACTCGGGCGAGGATCGCAAGTACGCGATCGAGGTCGAGGGCTACGAGGAGCCGGTCGGCTTCACCGCGCTCTACGGGCTCTTCCGCCAGACCGCGCCGGAGCTCGGCGCGCTGATCGGCGACGACGTGCGCGGCAAGGGGGTCGGCCGGCGCGCCGAGGCGCTGACCCTGGCCAAGGCCTTCGACGAGTTCGGCGCCCACCGCGTCTACGGTCGCATCCCGGCCCGCAACGAGGTCGCGAAGAAGACCGTCGCCGGCCTCGGCTGGAAGCACGAGGGGACGATGCGCGCCCACCTGCGCCGCGACGGAGCGGCCGCCGACGACTGCGAGGTCTGGGGCGTCCTGCCCGACGAGTTCCGCGCCGCCGCAGCGGACCTGCTCGCGTGAGCGCCGCGGCGCACGCGCCGAGCTGCTCGCGGACCGCGGCGAGGCGGCCGACGAGCGAGGAGTTCTTCCGCTCGCCGCGAGTTCCTCGAGGCCGAAGGCGTCACCCACACGCTGCGCATCGCAGGCCGACGCGGGCGAGCTGCTGGCCCCGCTGATCGTGCGTGAGATCCCGGGCAGCGACGAGCGCGACGCGATCTCCCCCTACGGCTATCCGGGGCTGGTCGAGCGGAGTCGGGGGGTGCCCGCCGAGCAACCGCGCGGAGGCTCGGCGGGACACCCCTCGACTCCTCGCTCGCCGCGGATCCATCGACTTCTCGGCCACAGGACTGGTCAGCGTCTTCCTCCGCCACACGCTCGGCGAGCCGCCGCTTGCCGGCGCCACGCGAGCGCAACGTGGTCCAGATCGCCGACCCGGCGCTGCCGGCGAAGAGCCGCGGCAGCGATCGCAACCAGATCAACAAGAACCTGCGCAACGGCTACGAGTTGAGCCTCGTTCCCGGCCCCGAGACGAGCGCCGGGCAGCGGGCCGGCTTCCTCGCCGCCTACGAGCAGACGATGCGGCGCACCGGCGCCGCCGAGCGCTACTTCTTCGGCGCCGCCTACTTCGACCGCATCCTCGAATCGCCTCGCACCTGGCTCGCGCATCGCGCACGCCCCGACGGCGAGCATCGCCGCCGGCTCGATCGCGGCCGCAGCGACGGCTTCCTCCACTACTACCTCAGCGGCAGCGCCGACTCGCACCTGCGCGACTCGCCGATGAAGAACGTCGTCGCCGCGCTGGTCGAGCTCGCCGCCGAGCTGGGCCTGCCGCTCAACCTCGGCGGCGGCATCAGCCGCGGCGACCGGCTCGAGGAGTTCAAGCGCGGCTTCGCCAACCGCGAGCTCGCCTGGCACACGTCGGAGATCGTCGCCGACCGTGCGACCTACGACCGCCTCTCAGCCGGCCACGACGCGGCCGGCTTCTTCCCCACCTACCGGGCGCCGAGCGCCTAGCCGACGGTCGGTTCGGCCGGGGTCGGGCCGGTGAAGGGGAAGGCTTCGGTCGGCTCGCGGCCGTGGCTCCAGGTCTGCTTGCCGAAGTCGCGGATCGCGTCGAGCGTGATCTGGCCCTTGTATTCGTTGCAGCCGAGCAGGTTGCGCCAGGTCGTCGCTGCAACCTCGTAGGGCATGTTTTCGTTCGGGAAGAGCAGGCTCGCCCCGTACATCGTGTCGTAGAGCCCGATCAGTTCCAGCTGGTCGCTTTCGGGCAGGTGCGGCGAGTACTGGATCTCCAGCCGGCCGTGCTCGAGCGAGTGGACGATGTCGATTTCCTTCGGCATTTCGCTGTAGGCGCCGTCGGCCTGCTGGTAAGGCGGTTCGACGTGGTTGCCCGAGGTCGGCGGGTTGGTTTCGTATTCGGGCGTCGGCGCGGTCGGTGGGAGGTGTTCGTGGCCCTCTTCTTTGAGGTGCAGCCGCAGATCGCAGCCGGCCTTTTTCGCCGCCTGCTTGAGGTTCGGCGACCTTCACCGCGGCGACCGTCGGTGCCGCTGCGCGTGTCCGGCTGAATGCCGTTGGTCGAGCCCGCCTGCTGGCTGATGTGAGCGTTGCCGCTGTCGTTCTTGTTGGAAGCCGAGACGATCACCGCGGCGATCCCGATCAGGACGACGATGCCGACCACGGCCGCGGCGCCGTAGCCGATCATCAAGCGACGTTTGGCCGAGCCGGCCTGCTTCTGCTCGCGTTCCTCTCGAGCCTGGCGGAGCCGCTCTCTCTCTTCCTCCCTACGATTGGCCATGCTGGAACCAGTTTACTCAGACTGACTTGGCCAAGTCGCCGCTGTCATCGCGGCGGCGATCCCAGGGGCGGGCCGCCCGCAGCGAGCCGAGCACCGCCCGCGTCGCCGGCGCCCGGTTGAGCGCGTAGAAATGGATGCCGGGCGCCCCCGCCAGCAGCAGCTCCGAGCACTGCTGAGCCGCGTAGGCGATGCCGAGCTCGAACTCGGCCTGCTCATCGCCGTCGGCGGCGGCGAACGCCGCCTCGAGCCGCGGCGGGATCGAGGCGTCGCAGAGGCTGCAGATGCGCTTCGTCTGGGCGAAGCTCGCCACCGGGATCACGCCGGCGATGATCGGCACCCCGATCCCCGCCGCCCGCGCCGCGGCGACGAAGTCGAAGTAGACCTGGTTGTCGAAGAAGAGCTGGGTGATCAGGAAGGAGGCGCCGGCCTCGACCTTGGTCTTCAGGTAGGCCAGGTCGGTCTCCAGGTCGGGCGCCTCGGGGTGGACCTCGGGGAAGCAGGCGCCGCCGACCGTGAACGGCCAACGCGAGCCGATGAAGGCGGTCAGCTCGGCGGCGCTGCCCAGACCGCCCTCGGGCTGGACGAAGTCCTCCTGGCCTCGCGGCGGGTCGCCGCGCAGGGCGAAGACGTTCTCGATCCCGGCCGCCTCGATCTGGTCCAGCGTCTGCGCCAAGCCCTCGGCCGTCTCGCCGACGCAGCTCAGGTGCGCCATCGTCTCGAAGCCGAGCTCGTCCTTGAGCTCGCGGGTGATCTCGACCGTGCCGTCGCGGGTCGAGCCGCCGGCGCCGTAGGTGACCGAGACGAAGTCGGGCTCGAGCTCGCGCAGCGAGCGCGCCGTCGCCAGCAGCGCATCGCGTCCCTCCTCGGTCTTGGGCGGGAAGAACTCAACCGAGAAGGTCGGCGCTTTGGCCGCGATGATCTGGTCGATGCGCATCGGAGGAGGGTATCTGGCGCTGCCGGAAGCGGCCAATTCCCGGAGTTTGCGGGAACGTATTCGTCGCCCCCCTTGCGCCCCGCCGGCCGCGCGCTAAGTTGGAACTGCGACTGGGAGAGACGGCGTCCGCGGAAGCCCACCGGACACCGCCTCGAAGGTGGCGCAACGAGCTTCAGCGAGCGAAGGCTACGCACGCGGCAGGCAACCGAGCGTCATCGCCAGTCGCATTTTTTGTGCCCGAAATCGCTGACTTCGTCTTTTGGGGGCCAATAGGACACCTAACGACAAGTCAGCGTCCGGAGGGGTGCCTAGCTTGGGGGTTGGCGTCGAGCACCTGCCATCGACGTCGCGCGTGCCGGGACGTAGTGCCTGGGAGCTGGGCGTCGTTGCGAGACCCGGATGGTCGTGACGACTAGCCCGCCCGCTCCCACTTTCCTGTGGGAGGATCCTGGCGATGAGTGGGGAGCTTCGCTACGAGCGGGTTGGGGCGGCGGCGGTGATCACGATCGACCGGCCGGAGCGCCGCAACGCGGTCGACGGCGCCACGGCGGAGGCGTTTCGCCAGGGTTTGAAGGAGTTCGAGGCCGATGAGGGGGCGCGCGTGCTGGTCCTCACCGGCGTCGGCGGCCAGGCCTTCTGCGCCGGCGCCGACCTGAAGGCGATGGACCTCGACGTCGACCATCCCGACGGGCCGATGGGGCCGACGCGGCTGACCCCCGCCAAGCCGGCGATCGCCGCGGTCGACGGCTGGTGCCTGGCGGGTGGGGTGGAGCTGGCGCTCTGGTGCGACCTGCGGATCGCCACGCCGCAATCGACCTTCGGCCTCTTCGAGCGCCGCTGGGGCGTGCCCCTGGTCGACGGCGGCACCCAACGCCTGCCCCGCGTGGTCGGCATGGGCCGGGCGCTGGAGCTGATCCTCACCGGCCGCCCGGTCGAGGCCGAGGAGGCCCACCGCATCGGCCTGGTCAACGAGCTGGTCGAGCCCGGCAAGCACCTCGAGCGCGCCCTCGAACTGGCCGAGCGGATCGCCGCCTTCCCGCAGGAGACGATGCTGGCCGACCGCCGCGCCGCGATCGAGGGCTTCGGCCTGCCGCTCGCCGAGGGCATCGCGCTCGAGCACCGCCTCGGCCGCGAGACCCTCCACGTCGCCGTCAAGGGAGCCCGCGCTTCGCCGGCGGCGCCGGCCGCCACGGCGAGGGCGTCTAGGTCAGAGCGCTGCCGGCGTGCTCGCGGGCAACCCGGCGCATCTCGTCTTCGGCGGCTTCCGGCCCGATGTAGGGCATCAGCACGGCGAAGACGAGGTCGGGCAGGATGCGAGCCAGCTCCGGCCCCCGCCCCGCCCGGATCTCGTCGAAGATCATCGAGGCGGCGCCGCCGATCGCGAAGCGGGCGGTGTCGGCCGGCAGCTCCTCGCCCTGGCTGGCGTAGTGGCGGCCCTCCTCGAGGAAGGGGGTGAAGCGGGCCAGGGCGGAGCGGTAGCGGGCGCGGACGTCGTCGCCGGCGGCGGTCACCTCGACCATCGAGAGGCGGGCGATCCCGGCCTCGACCGAGAG
This sequence comes from uncultured Solirubrobacterales bacterium, assembly GCA_963774405.1. Classification (GTDB taxonomy): domain Bacteria; phylum Actinomycetota; class Thermoleophilia; order Solirubrobacterales; family 70-9; genus VRUE01. The sequence continues at coordinate 401,299 of CAVZEV010000005.1, forward strand.
CAGCCCGACCAGGGCGCCAGCGCGGCCGAGATCCGCTCCGGCCAGGGCTGCCCGGTAGCGGCCTCGAAGGCGCTGGTCACGTGAGCGAGGAGGACGTCGAAGACCGCCTCGTAGGCCTCGAGGAAGCAGCTCTCCTTGTCGCCGAACATCGGCACGAAGCTCTGCTCGGAGACGCCGGCGACCTCGATCACGTCCTTGACGGTCGTCGCCTCGTAGCCTTTCGCCGCCGCCACCCGCAGCATCGCCTCCAGCAGACGCTCCCTTTCGGAGCGCACCAGGTAGGCCCGAGGCAGACTCCGCGTACCGGCTTGTGTTTTTTCCGGACTCGAAGTCGGGGACGAATCCATGGCTCAGAGTAGGACAGTGTTCTCAAACTGTCCAACCCCGATCCGCGATTCGCGGCCGGGCTCAGCCGCTCAGGCTCGGGCGGCCTTCATCTCCGCGCCGGCCACCTCGGCCCCGAAGTAGGGCAGCACCGCGAAGTACATGAAGTCCGGCAGCAGCCCGCGAAACCCCTGCTCGCCCCGCTCGCCAGCTTGGCGTGGACGACCGCGTGCATGCCGGCGACGATCCCCTCGGCGGCGATCGGCGGCGGTGCCTCGGCTGGCGGTTGAGGCGTGGCGCGCCGAATCGATGAAATCGGTCGATCGTTTCATCGCTTCGGAGCGAATCTGCAGCGCCTCCGGGCCCGCCGCGTGGACACTCGACGATCAGCGCGCGGCCCGTCGCGGGGTCCGCGTCGAGAGCGTCGAGGACGGCACCGATTCCGGCCCGCAGCTTGGCCCGCCAGTCGTCCTCGGGCTGCGCGGCGGCGGCGGCGATCACTTCGAATTTGGCCACGCCGTAGGCGAGCGCCTCGAGGTAGCAGGCGTCCTTGTCGGCGAACTCGTCGTAGAAAGCCTGGCGGTAGAGGCCGGTTTGATCCAGCACCATGCGCACCGATGCGGCGTCGTAGCCGGCATTGCCGACAGCCTCGAGCATGCCCTCGAGAATGCGCTGACGCTTCGGGGAACTCACGAGTCTGAGTGTGGGAGCCGCGGGGAAGACCTTCCCCGCTGCGCCGGTCCCCTCAGCCCCTGCCCGGACCTTGGTTGCGGCCTGCTTGCCCATCCGACCTTCCTCTGCTGATCAAGGGAACGGGTTGTCTGGAATAAGGTACAGTAGCGGTATCTGGTCCATACGTCCAGCTTGGAATCGGATTCCTATAGAGGTACCCTGGCGTTCGTGCCTGATCGAGCTCCGCAAGCAACGAGGATGCCACCGGGTCGGCATCAGCTGCCGCGGGAGTTCATCGCCCAGCACCAGCGGGCCCGCATAATCGCCGCCCTCGCCGAGGAGACCGTGGAGAAGGGCTACCGCGCGGTCACGGTCGCCGACATCGTCCGCCGCGCCGGCATCGCCCGCAACACCTTCTACGAGAACTTCTCCTCCAAGGAGGACTGCTTCCTCGCCGCCTCGGAGTTCGCGGTCAAGGAGGCGCTGCGCCGCGTCGTCGACGCCGCCAGCAAGGTCGACACCTGGCCCGCCCGGGTCAACGCCGGCCTCGCCGCCTTCCTCCACTACGTAGCCGGCGAGCCGGCCCTCGCCCGCACCTGCATCGTCGAGGCGCTCTCGGCCGGGCCGGCCGCGGTCGACCGCTACGAGCGCTCGATCCAGGCCTTCGTGCCGCTCTTCCGCATGGGTCGCAAGGTCTCGGCCAAGGGCGAGGAGCTGCCGACGACGCTGGAGGAGACGATCGTCGGCGGGATCTTCTGGATCCTCTACCAGCGCATCATCATGGGGCAGGCGGAGCAGATCGAGGAGCTGCTGCCGGAGCTGGTCGAGTTCTCCCTCACTCCTTACCTCGGCGCCGAGTCCGCCAAGCGGATCGCCGGCGAAGAAGCACCGACACCCTCTGCGGGTTGAGCCAGGGGCAGGGATTGGGGGTCCCATGACCTAGTGCTTGACCTGGAGACCCGCGAGCGCGCCGCCAGTCCCGAGCGCGAGCGCATCGTCGAGGCCCTGATCGAGATCGCCGCCGAGCGCGGCTACGCCGAGACCACGATCGAGCTGATCCTGGAGCGAGCCGGACTCGACCGGCCAGCCTTCGACCGCCACTTCCGCGGCAAGTACGACTGCTTCCTCTCCGCCTGGCAGGAGATGAACGAGGGCTGCATGCGGGAGATGCTGGCGGCCTTCAACAGCGAGGAGAGCTGGCCCGACCGGCTGCGCGCGGTCGCCTGCGAGATCGTCGAGAACCTGCGCAACGCCCCCAGCCGCGCCTCCTTCGCGGTCGAGGTGCTGGCCGCCGGCGACGCCGCCCGGGCGCGGCGCGACATGACGATGCGGGTGATCGCCTCGCTGATCGACGCCGGGCGCAACGAGATGGAGGACCCCGAGTCGGTCCCGCACACCACCGCCGAGGCGCTCGCCGGGTCCGCCTACGGCCAGGTCTACGCCAAAGTCGTGCGCGGCGACGCCGACGAGCTGCCCGAGCTGGTGCCCCAGCTGATGTCCGCCGCGGTAATGCCGTATCTGGGAATCGAGGCGGGCCTGGCCGAGCTGTCGAGGGGCTTCGACGCCGCCGGCGCGATATCGTCGGGGTGTGGCCAAGAAGAAGTCTTCCTCCCGAGAAACGGGTGACTCGGGAGTGTCAGCTGAGGATTACCCGCCTGAGCTCGCCCGCCTGCCTCCCGGCCGGCACGGCCTGCCGCGCGAGTTCGTCATCCACAACCAGCGCGAGCGCCTGATCGCCGGCCTCGCCGAGGCGATCGCCGAAAACGGCTACTCGGGCACGACGATCGCCCACATCACCCGCCACGCGGCCGTCTCCCGGCGCACCTTCTACGAGCACTTCTCCAGCAAGGACGAGTGCTTCGTCGCCGCCTACGACACGGTGATGGAGGAGCTGCGCGAACGCGTCTCGACCGCCTTCGACGCCGAGGACGACTGGCCGCACGCGGTCAAAGCGGGGATCGGCGCGATGCTCGAGTTCCTCGCCGCCGAGCCGCACCTGGCCCGCCTCTGCATGGTCGAGGCCCTGGTCGCCGGCCCGGTCGTGGTCGAGCGCTACGACGCCGCGATCCAGAGCTTCGTGCCCTACTTCCAGACCGGCCGCGAGGGCCGCCCGCCCGAGGGCCTGGAGCGCCTCTCGGCGACCACCGAGGAGGCCCTGGTCGGCGGCATGGTCTCGCTGATCTCCCGCCGCATCATCGCCGGCAAAGCCGAAGAGCTGGAGGAGCTCCTCCCCGACCTGGTCGAGTTCACCCTGACTCCGTATCTGGGCAGCGAAGAGGCCGCAGAGCTGGCTCGGGAGTAGCCGGAGGCCCAGTTGCGCGGGTCTCGTGCGCAAGGTTTGGCACAGTCGGCGCAGTTCGTGCGCCACAGACAACACACTTCGTCCTAGGCTGTCATCATCGTGGAGGCGATGGCACAGGAATGGACAGACGGTCGGCTCGACGACCTGAGCGACAAGGTCGACCGGGGATTCGAGAGGGTCGATCAGCGGTTCGAGAAAGTCGATCAGCGGTTCGAAAACGTGGACCAACGGCTCGACCGGATCGACGACAAGATCGAGCGGGGATTCGAGCGGGTCGATCAGCGGTTTGACCGCGAATTCGGCAGAGTCAACGAGCGGCTCGATTCGATTCAGCGCTCGATGGTTCACGCATTGATCGCCATTACCGGCGGGATCCTTGCCGGATTCAGCGGAATCATGGTTTTGATCGCTACGCAGCTATAGCTATGCGTCAGTCCTGTGTATCGACGGACTGCAGCTCCGACGATCCGAGTTCCAGCCAGGCCTCGTCCTCGCCGAAGTAGTTGAGCACGGCGAGGTGGGCGAGGTCGGGGAGCAGGCGCTCGACCGTCGCCGCCCGCCCGGCGCCGATCTCGCCGGCGATCGCTTCCTCGATCGCGCCGACGATGAACTGGGCGGTGAGCGGGGTTACGGTGGCGCGCGCGTTGGGCTCGTGGCGGGCGGTGTCGACCGCCCGCGCGAAGCGCTCGATCAGCTGCTGGTGCTTTGCCCAGGCCTGCCCGCGGGCCGCCCGCACCTCGATCACCAGCGCCTTCGCCAGCAGCGGCTGCTCGGCGACGGTGCGCAGCAGCCTGGCGAGGGCGGCGCGGAAGCCCGCCCGCCAGCTCTCGGCCTCACGGCCCGCCTCGAGCACTTCCGCGCAGAGTCGATCTGCCGCCATCTCGTAGGCCTGCGCGAAGCAGGCCTCCTTGCCGCCGAAGCGGCGCCCGAAGCGGTCGCGGGAAATCCCGCTGCGCTCCAGCACTTCCCCCACCGTGGCCCCGTCGTAGCCACGGGCGCCGACGCTGAGCAGCATCGCTTCCAGCGCCCCCTCATCCGACGCGCGCTGCGGTATCGCTTCGTCCCATGACCTCACCGCGCGCAGTGTGGGTGGTGCATCCACTCCGAGGTACCTTAGCCCATCTTTGGGAACTATCAACACTTCATATACTGCCTTCGTACCAATGGGAACGCGCGCTATCCTGACTGCGTGCGCGCATTGCCTGGAAAGGCCTCCCGGCAGCCGCCCGGCCCCGAGCCGGTAAGCCGCGCCGCGTCCGCCGAGGACCAGCGGCGGCGGATCCTCGACGCGACCGCTGACCTGATCGCCGAGCAGGGCTACGCGGAGACGACGATCGAGCAGATCGTGCGCCGCGCCCGGGTCGGCTACGCCACCTTCTACAAGCACTACGCCGACAAGCAGGAGGCCTTCCTGGCGCTGATGGACGCGGCGCTCGAGCGCACGGCGTATGAGGTGGAAGAAGCCTTCGACCGCGAAGACGGGCCCTGGCCCGACAAGGTCGGGGCGGGGTTCGGGCGCGCTGCTGAAGATCGCCGCCGAGCACCCGGGCGTGGCCCGGGCCTGCCTGGTCGAGGCACCGACCGCGGGGCCGGAGGCGGCGGCCCGCCACGAGGCGGCGCTGAAGCGCTTCGCGCCGCTGCTGCGCCCCGGGCGCGAGCTCAATCCGCGCGCCGACAAGCTGCCCGCGAGCCTCGAGGAGACCCTGGCCGGGGGAGTGCTCTGGGTGATCAACCAGCGCCTGATCGCCGGCGAAGCCGAGAAGCTGCGGGCGCTGCTGCCCGAGGCGCTCGAGTTCCTGCTGCGGCCCTACGTTGGCGAGGACGCGGCGGCGCGCGAGGCGGGCGGCGTCGAGGCCCTGGGTGGCTGAGGACGAGCTCGGCCCGCTGCCTGCGGGACGCCACGGCTTCAGCCGCGAGCAGGTCGCCCACAACCAGCGCGAGCGCCTGATCGCCGGCCTCGCCACCGCGGTCGCCGAGAAGGGCTACCGCGCGGTCACGATCACCGACATCACCAAAGCCGCGCGGGTCTCGCGCCGCGTCTTCTACGAGAACTTCGAGGGCAAGGACGAGTGCTTCCTGGCCGCCTTCGAGGTGGTCGTCGGCCACATCCGCGAGCTGGCGGAGGAGGCGATCGCCTCGATTCAAGATTGGCCGGACCAGGCGATCGCAGCGGCTCGCGCGGTCCTCGCCTTTTCGCCGCCGAGCCCGACCTCGCCCGCCTCTGCCTGGTCGAGTCCCAGGCCGCCGGCCCCGCCGTCTCCGCCCGCTTCCACGAGGCGGTGCACGAGGTCGCTCCCTATCTGGAGAAGGGAAGGGGGCTGCGCGACAGCGATCGCGAGCTGCCGCCGACCACCGAGGAGTCCACCCTCGGCGCCCTGGTCCTGCTTGCCGGGCGCAAGGTCGCCGCCGGCGAGGCCGAGCAACTGGTGGACCTCCTCCCCCGACTTCGCCGAATTCATCCTCGCGCCCTACCTCGGTGCCGAGGAAGCCGGCGGCCTTGCTCGCAAGCAAAGAGACCAATGAACGCCGGCTCAGCTGTCGATGATGATCGAGCCGACCCGGGCGATGCGTTCGAAATGGTCGTCGCAGGTCAGGACCGTAGAGCCGTTGCGGGCCGCGGTGGCGGCGATCCAGATGTCGTTGGTGGGGACAGGCGTTCCCGCCTTGCGAAGCTCGGCGACTATCCCCGCGTAGTGGCGGCTCGTCTCGGCGTCGACCGGCAGCACCTCCACAGCGGGGCTATCGAGAAAGGCGTCCAGCTCTGCTTCGTTGCGCTGTCGCTTGCCGCCGAGCAGGAAGCCGGTGCGCAACTCGCCGAGTGCGATGGTTGACACACCCACGAGCTCGGCTTGGTCGAGAAGCGCCGCCACCTCTTCGTTCCCTCGCCTGAAGTTGCTGTAGGCGGAGGTATCGAGGCAGAGCGAGCTCAACGCCAGAGCTCCTCGTCGACCGCCTCGAAGTGCGCGGTCGCCCGCTCGAAGTCGCGGTACTCATCCTCACTCCAGCTCCCGGCAAGGCGGCCCAGTCCATTGGAGCGCACGCCCTCCGCGCCGAGTCCCTGCCCGAGCAGGTCGATGACCGTCTGGTTGAGCGACTTGCCCTTGCGGCGCTTCTCGCGCTCGAGGGCGTCCGCGAGGCTCGGCGGCACATTCCTGATCGTCAATGCCTTGATCTTTCTCTCCTCGCGCAGTCAATTAATGCATTCATCCAATGCAACAGTTTACATCAGCGATTTGTACGCTGCCCTGTTGGACTCGATCCGGCGGATCGGGGACGATGTCGGCATGGTGGAGTCGCTGGGCGAGATGCTGGAGCGGGCGGCGCTTTCTGAGCTCGAGAGGCGCGTGCTCGTGCGCCTCCTCGCCGCGCTGCGTGAGGGCAGCTTGGCGACGAGCTGCTCGCCGTCTGGCTGTATGGCTCCCGCGCGCGCGGCGAGGCCGATCCGACCGAGACGCACCACGACCGCCGCTCCGACATCGACCTGATGCTGATCGTCGATCCCGCCTCGGGCTGGAGCTCGTTCGGGCTTGAGCCGATCCCGCAGATCGAAGCGGCCGCCGCGGCGGAGGGCGACAGCCCCGTCTACTACTCGGCCTTGGTCTACGACATCGATCGTCTGCGCGATCGCCGCCAGATCCGCTCCTTCTTCATTCAGGAGGTCGACCGCGACAAGCTGATCCTGCACGGGAGCGGGCTCGAGTGAGCCCCCGCTCACAGGAGTTCATGGACCAGGCGCGCGACCGGCTGGAGCTCGCCCGGGTCGCGTTCGCGTCCGGGCATCAGCACCTCCACGCTTTCGCCCAGCGCGCCCAAAAGACGCGCGAACAAGGTGACTACGAAGCGATCACACCCGCTCCCGACGAGGCAAAGACGATCGTCGAAGGCGCAGGCGATTTCATCGCCGCGGTCGAGCAGATGCTCGCCGCCAGTTAGGCCGCAGCCGGGCTCCTCACCACCGAAGTAATTCGGTACTCCGATATATCCCCAGGGAACGCCTCTGGGAACGCTCTTTTTCTTTTGGGAACTATCACTTGACAACCCCCGATCGGGGTGCTTCACTGGCGCCACTTGCCGGTACAGCTAGCAACTTCTAGGAACTAGCCGCACCTCAGCAAGCGATTCAGGGAACGACAAGTACAGGGACATAACCGAGCCTCGAGGAAGCCGCTAAGGGAAGCGGCGGGCAGAGGGGCTCACGGGACAAGGAGAGAGCTACGTGACTCGCCAAGCGAATGCATCGTCCGCTGCACCCAATCGGCGCCGGGCCGGCGGCCTGCGCCTGCCCCTTCTTCTCGCGGTGGCGGTCGCGCTTGTGCTCGTGCCGGCCGCGCAGGCCCTTGCGGCCCCTTCGATGAAGGTCAACATCACCGGCCCCGGCAGCGGCGAAGTCACCAGTCCAGGGCTTCTTGGGAGTTGGTTCGGCAGCCCGTCGATGGCCTGCTCCTACAACGGCACAGCCGCGAGCGGCGTTTGCCAGAACACGCCCGAAGAATCCGGATTCGAAAGGAACAGGGAGTGGCTGGTGGCCAACCCGGTCCCCGGCTCTGAATTCGGCGGCTGGGTGGTACAGAAGGGCGAAGAATTCAACGAAACAGCATTCAGCTGCGAACCCAACTTCACCTGCGAAGGGTTCACCGAATTCTGCCCGGCGACCGAAAGCGTCGAACATGGATCGCAGTCGATGCTCGAATGCGGCTTTGCCTCCCCCGAAGTGGGCGAACCCAACGAATGGGAAGCCCAGGCCACCTTCTGCCCTGAAGGCAAGGCGATTGAAGAAGAAGGCTACAACGCCTACTGGGAAGAAAACGAAACTCTGCTTCTGGGCTGCACCACGGGCCCGGCCCACTACAAGCTCGAACCGAGCACCTCGGGCAGCGGCTCGGGAACCCTGACCTGCAAGGAACTGCCGAGCGGCTCCGCCGAACCCTGCGCGACCCGCTACGAAGAAGGCACCGAAGTCGAAGTCATCAACACGCCGGACTTCGGCTCGGAATTCCGCGGGTGGGAAGGCGCCTGCACAGGGGCTGGCCCCTGCGTTGTGACGATGACCCACAACCAGACGGTGGCCGCCAAGAACAACCTCCTTCCCAACTTCTTCGTCTGGACCGGTGGCAACGGCACCGTCTCGAGCGACCCCGCGGTCCTCGAATGCGAAGGCGAAGGCTGCTTCGGGCACTTCGAAGAAGAAGCGGTCGAACTGGAAGCCCACCCCGCTACGGGTTACACCTTCGCCGGCTGGGTCGGCTGCAAACACACCGGACCCGTCACCTGCACGGTCAACGTCGGCAGCGAAACCGAAGTGACGGCGGTCTTCCTCGCCGAAGGCGCGCAGGGACCGACGGGCCCGCAGGGCAACCCGGGCGCCACCGGCCCGCAGGGCAACCCGGGGGCAACCGGGGCAGCGGGCGCCCAAGGCGCCCAGGGCACCCCAGGGCAACCCCGGTGCCGCCGGGGCAGCAGGAGCCCAGGGCCCGCAAGGAGCAGCAGGCCCCCAGGGCCCCGCAGGCCCCAAGGGCAAGGTGACCTGCAAGGTCAAGCAGAAGGGCAAGAAGGTCAAGGTCACCTGCAAGGTCTCCTACCCCAAGTCGGGCTCGAGCGGCAGGCGCCTGCGCTGGAAGCTGATGCGCGGCGGCCACGCGGTCTCCCACGGAACCTCCAAGGGGGCCCTGCGCCTCAACCTCTCCCACCTGCGCTCAGGCAGCTACACCCTGCACGCGGGCGGGCAGAGCACCAAGATCACGATCGGCTCCGGCCACGGCAACCACGGGGCCGCCTGATGCGCCCCGCCGCCAGGACATACCTGCGCTTCTCGGTCCCTGCCCTGGCGGCGCTTGCCGCCCTGGCGCTCGCCGGGCCGGCCCAAGCCGACTACGAACAGGTCGGCCTCTTCGGGCAAGAAGGCAACGGGGCGCAGCTCGAACGTTCCACCGGCGTCGCCGTCAACTACACCGGCGCTGGCGGCGTCGAAGCAGGCAGCGTCTACGTTGCGTCTCCTTATCGCGTTTCCCGCTACAACGCCAAAGGCGAGATCAAGGAAGTCTGGGGCTGGAACACGATTGAATCGGGTCCCGACAAGGCAAGCGGCTTCGAACGCTGTCGGCCGGACAACGGGGATGTCTGCACATCGCAAGAATCTGCCACTCCCCCCTCCGGCGAAGAAGTCGGCCAATTCGCGAGAGCCGACGCCATCGCCGTCGATCAGGGCACCGGCGATGTCTATGTGGTCAATAGGCCAAGCGTGCGGGCACACAACCTGATCGAAGTCTTCAGTGCCGACGGCTCGGAACTGGTCACACGCTTCGGCGACGCTGGCCCAAACAGTGGCGAAAGCTTCGACGAAGGCCCCGCGAAATTGCACAGCTTTCCCCCCGTCAACCGTGGCATCGCCGTCGATGAAAGCGGCAAGGTCTACCTCACCGACATCGGCAACGAAGTAAGCGAATACCGGGTGATGTGCTTCGCGCCCGAAAGCCCGGGCGACTACGAACACTACGCATACTGCGGGCGCTCGCAGGACATCAATGTGGGCCTGTTGGGCGAAAGCTACCTCAGCCTGCTCGCGCTCGACAACGCAGGCCACCTCTACGTTGGCGGTGAACGTGCCTTCCAGGAGCTCTCGTCGGCCGAACCCACCGCCGAAGCCCTCTGCACCTACAACACCCACGCGCAGGCAATTGCGATGACGGTCAACCCGCTGACCGGCGAACTCTTCTACTTCAACACGAACAACAAGAAGATCTATCGCCTGAAGCCCTGCGACCCCACAAAAGGACAGTTTGAAGAAGCCCAGGCGCCGGTTGAAGTCTCGCCACACATGGCCGTCATAAGCGTCCTTGGCGATCAACCCGACCCTCTCCTGGGGCCCCAACCGCCCACCCGGCGTGCTCTACGGGGCCGACAGGGAATCGCATGGCTCCGAGGAACCCCCCTACCGCGGCCTCGGCTACATCCTCGCCCCGGCCGAAGCGCACTCCCCGGAAGTCCTCGCGGAGTCGGTCTCCAACACCCGCACGACCTCAACGGCCCTGCACGCCGAAATCAACCCCAACGGCCAGGCGACCCGCTACCTCTTCCAGTACGAGAGCGAGGCCGAATACGAAGCCAACGAACCGGGCGAACGCTTCGCCGGGGCGATGGAAGCGCCCCCGGGCGGCGGGGAAATCGGCGGCGGCTCGATCGGCGAAGCCGTTGTCTCGATCTCGGGCCTGGCGCCCGACACCGCCTATCGCTATCGCGCGATCGCGACCAGCGAATGCAACGGGGAAGGCGCCGAACCGTGCACAGCCGAAGGCGAAGCGCTTCGCTTCGCCACCTACCCGCTCTTCCCGCCGGGGCTGCCCGATCACCGCGCCTATGAGCTGGTCTCCCCGGCGCAAAAGCACGGCGGCGAGGTGATCCCGGCCGAGCCGCTGAGCGGCAGCTGCAGTGAATGCAAGCCCAATGCCTTTGGCAACATCTTCCCGATGCAGAGCTCCCCCGACGGGGAAGCGCTCGCCTACCAGGGCCAGCCCTTCGACCCCTTCGAAGGCGCGGTCAACTACGACTCCTACGTCGCTCGGCGCAGCGCATCGGGATGGCAGAGCACCGCGCTGATTCCTGCCCTGCCGCCCGGCGGGTCCAGGCAGGTGGCCTTCGATTCTTCACTCGATCGTGGACTGCTCAACTTCGAAGTCGGGACGCCGCAGCTCGAAATCCAGCCCACCGCCGCACCGGGTGCGCGCACGCCGCTGATCACCGAGACCCCGCCCAACCGGACCACCGGCCCGAACTCCTTCCGGGTCGCCTACGGCGGGCATTCCGCGGACTTCTCGCGGATCTTCTTCGCCGCCAACGACACTCTGACCGAAGCAACGCCCTTTGCCCCCGAACCCCCTGACCCGGGCGCCTCCAAGAACGACCTCTACGAATGGCACGAAGGCCGGCTTACCGTTGTCAACGTCGCCCCCGGCAACGGCACGGTGCTGGCGGGCGCCTCCTTCGCTTCGCTCAGCCCCGACACCCATGGGGTCTCCCAGGACGGCTCCAGGGCCTTCTTCGAGGACGAAGCGGGCAACCTCTACGTGCGGATCGACGGTGAGGAAACCACGCAGATCAACGATGCAGGCCACTTCCTCAGCGCTTCCCCGAGCGGCGAGGAGGTGCCTGCTCGACGACGGCTGCCTCTACCCGATCGAAGGCGAATCCTGCACCGACCTGACCGAAGGCAAGGGCGGCTTCCAGGGCCTGGCGGGACAGAGCAAGGATCTCTCCCACCTCTACTTCGTCGACACAGAAGCGCTCGGCAGTGGGGAAGCCAACGAAGCCGGCGAAGTCGCCGAAGCGGGCAAGAACAATCTCTACTCCTGGAGCGGGGGGGAAGTTCGCTTCGTCGCGATTCTGCTCGCCGCGGATGGGACCGGTGGTGCCGAGAACCTCAATGACTGGGCCCCCAACCCCGCCGCCCGCACCGCCGAGGCTGGCCCCGACGGGCGCTTCCTCGCCTTCGCCTCGAAGGCGAGCCTGACCGGCTATGACAACGTCGGGCCGTGCTTTCGCAACTACTCGACGCACGACTTCCGCGAAGCTCCCTGTTCCGAGGCCTTCCTCTATGACTCGGCCACCGGCAAGCTTGTTTGCGCCTCCTGCAACCCGACCGGCGAAGCGCCGCTCGGCGACACCAGGCTGCGCAGGATCGAAGGGGCGCCCGAAGAACTCCCCCAGCCCCGCTACCTGACCGACGAAGGCCGCCTCTACTTCGACAGCCAGGACTCGCTCTCAGCGCGCGACACCAACGAAGGGGTCGAAGACGTCTATGAGTACTCCCCCAAAGGAGCGGGAGCGCAGGGGACGTGCGAACGAGACGCGGGCTGCACGCGCCTTATCTCGGCCGGAACCGAAGCGGTCGACTCCAACCTGATCGCGGTCGACGAAACCGGCAAGAACGTCTTCTTCGACACCAGAGACAAGCTGGCGCTGAAGGACAAAGACGAACTGCTCGACGTCTATGACGCCCGCGAAGGCGGCGGGATTGCGGCGGAAACCGAAATCTCGCGAGCCGAATGCCAGGGCGAAAACTGCCAGGCGCCGGTTGTTCCTCCCAATGACCCGACCCCCGGCTCCTCGACCTTCGAAGGCGCCGGCAACGTCAAGGAACCCTCGGCGGCCAAGAAGCACAAGAAGGCCAAGAAGAAGCACCGCAAGCATTCCAAGAAGAAGCACGCCAAGAAGCACAAGAAGCAATCAAAGAAGAAGGCAAAGCAGGCCCGAACCGCCAAGCGCAACCACGGAGGTGCAAAGTGAGTCCCGCCAGGAAGCTGATCGCCCTCGCGGGCCTCTGCCTCGCCCTCGTCGTTCCGGCAACGGCCCAGGCCGATTTCGGCCTGGTGCCCGACACGACCACCGCAACGGCGCTGAACAAGAACGGCACTATCGACGAACAGGCGGGCTCTCACCCGGGCTCCTTCGTCATTCACCTCGAACTGAACACCAACGGCTCGGGCGAACTCGAAGGCGGCGAAGCGCGCGACGTCGTCGTCGATCCCCCGGCGGGCCTGGTCGGCAACCCCTCGGCGATGCCCGCCTGCCCGCGGCAGAGCTTCGAGGGCTTCGCCCCGCAGTGCCCGGTAGACACCCAGGTCGGCACCCTGGGCGCGACCGTGACCGTCGGCCACATCTTTGTCCCGATCTACAACATCGCCGCCCCGCCCGGCTCGCCGACCATGTTCGGTTTCAGCCTGGTGGGGAAGAACGTGCTGCAGTACGCCTCGGTGCAAAGCGAAGACGGCTACGTCCTGCGCGTCTCCTCCGTCGACGTGCCGGTAGCGGTGAGCGAAGCGACCGAGACGATCTGGGGGGTGCCCGCCGACCCGGCCAACGACGACGAACGCTTCTGCATCGAAGGCAACGGCACCTTGGTGCCGCCTTGCCAAACCACCGCTCCCGTTAAGCCCTACCTCACCCTGCCCGCGCAGTGCGACTCGCCGCTCGAAACCACCGTGCAGGCCGACTCCAAGCTCAACCCGGGGGTGTTCACGGGCGAAACGGCTCTCTCTTTGGACGCCGGCGGCAACCCCAAAGCCCTGACCGGCTGCGACGCCGTCCCCTTCGACCCCGAAATCGCCTCGCAGGCCACTTCCAAGTCCGCCTCGAGCCCCTCGGGCCTCGACTTCACGCTGAAGTTGCCGAACCGGGGTTTGGAAGCACCCTTCGCCACTGCCGAAACCGAGCCGAAGAAGGTCGTCGTCACCCTGCCCGAAGGAGTCACCGTCAACCCGTCCCTGGCCGAAGGCATCGGCGTCTGCTCGGTCGCCCAGTACCAGGCCGAGAAGCTCGAATCGCCTGCCGGCACGGGCTGCCCCGAAGCATCGAAGCTGGGCAGCGTGATCGTCCACACCCCGCTCTTGCAAGAACCCGCCGAAGGCAGCCTGTATCTGGCCGCCCCCTACGAAAACCAGTTCGGCACCCTCGCCGCCCTCTACATGGTCGCAAGAGCCCCCGAACGCGGCGTCTTCGTCAAGCAGGCGGGCCGCATCGACCTGAACCCCGCCACCGGGCAGATCGTCACCACCTTCGAAAACCTGCCGCCGCTGCCCTTCTCGACCTTCCAGCTGCACTTCCGCGAAGGAGCGAGGGCACCCCTGGCAACCCCCCAAGCCTGCGGCTCCTACACCACCACGGCCAAGCTCACCCCGTTCTCTTCCAACGAAGCGATCGAAAGGTTCGCCTCCTTCCAGATCGAAGGCGGCCCGAGTGGAGGCCCCTGCCCCTCCGGCGGCCTGCCGCCCTTCCGCCCCGGCCTGATTGCAGGAAGCATCAACAACGCCGCCGGGCACTTCTCCCCCTTCAACGTCAGGTTGTTCAGAAGCGACCAAGAACAGGAGTTCACCCGCTTCTCGATCAAGCTGCCGCCGGGGATCACCGCCAAGCTGGCGGGAACCCCCTACTGCCCCGAGTCGGGCATCGCCCTGGCCGAGTCGAGGACGGGGGTCCACGGCGCCCAGGAAGAGCTCAGCTCGCCCTCTTGCCCTGCCGCCTCTGAAGTCGGCCGCTCGCTGGCCGGGGCGGGCGTGGGCCAGGCCCTGGCCTACGCCCCGGGCAAGATCTACCTGGCCGGCCCCTACCACGGCTCAAACCTCTCGATCGTGGCGATAACCGCGGCCAAGGTCGGCCCCTTCGACCTCGGCAACGTGGTGATCCGCTACGCCTTGAAGATCGACCCCGAGACCGCCGAAGTCTTCATCGACGCCACCGGCTCGGACCCGATCCCCCACATCATCAGGGGAGTCGCGGTCCACGCAAGGGACATCCGCGCCTACGTCGACAGAGCGGGCTTCACGCTCAACCCGACCGACTGCACGCGGACCTCGACCGCCTCGACCCTCTTGGGCTCGGGCCTTGACTTCTCCTCCGAAGCAGACGACCGCCCGGTCACCGTCTCCACCCCCTACCAGGCAGCCGATTGCGCCGCCCTGCCCTTCAAGCCAAAGCTCTCGCTGAAGCTGAAGGGAGGCACCCGCCGAGGCGCCTACCCTGCCCTCACCGCCCGCGTCAAGATGAACGGCATCGGCGAATCGGGGATCTCCAGGGCCCGGGTCGTCCTGCCCTCCTCGGAGTTCATCGCCAACGCCCACTTCCAGACGATCTGCACCAAAGTGCAGTTCAAGGCCGGAGCGGGCAACGGCACCCAGTGCCCGGCGAGATCGATCTACGGCAAGGCCAGGGCGATCACCCCGCTGCTCTCCGAACCGCTCACCGGCCCGGTCTTCCTCAGGTCCTCAGAACACCAGCTGCCAGACCTGGTCGTCGCCCTGCACAACTCCCAGGTCGACTTCGACCTGGTCGGCCACGTCGACTCGGTCAAGGGACGCCTTCGCAACACCTTCGAAGCCGCCCCCGACGCCCCGGTCTCCTCCTTCCTCTTGCAGATGAAGGGCGGCAAGAAGGGCCTCTTCGAAAACAGCACGAACCTCTGCCGGGGAACCCACCGCGTCGAAGCCGTCTTCTCCGGCCAAAACGGCAAGCGCTTCGAAGGGCGCCCGGTCTTGAAGCCCGTCGCCTGCAAGAAGCACCGCAAGGCAAAGCGCACCGCCCACAGGGCGCGCTAGGGATGGGCAGACGGGCGGGGGCCCTGGCCACGGCGCTGGCCCTGCTGGCGTGCGCCTCCCTGGCGCACGCCTCGGTGGTCCAGGAAGGCAACGTCCGCATCACCGTCCTCTCCCAAGTCCTCCCCTACAAGCTGCCAAGGAAGGGAACAGCCCCGATCGCCGTCTTCGTCGCCGGGCACCTCTCCGCCCCCAAGGGCGGCATCCCCCCGCAGCTGCGGGAGATGACCGTCGAAGTCAACAAGCACGGCCTGCTGCAGTCCAAGGGCCTGCCCACCTGCCCGCTGAAGCGAATCCAACCCGCCTCGACGCAAAGGGCCCTCTCTTCCTGCGGAGAGGCCCTGATCGGCTCGGGCCAGTTCTGGGCCCACATCGTCTTGCCCGACCAGGGCGCCTACCCGACCCACGGGAGGCTCTTGATCTTCAACGGAAGACAGAAGGGAGCGCCGGTGATCTTCACCCACATCTTCACCGCCAACCCCTTCTTCTCTTCCTTCGTCATCCCCTTCTCGATTCAAAAGACCCGCCACGGCGCCTACGGCACCAGGCTCACCGCGTCCTTGCCCCAGGCCCTGGGGGACTGGGGCTACGTCGATCGGATCAAGCTGACCTTGAAGCGCAAATACCGCTTCAAGGGCAAAGAGCTCTCCTACTTCAACGCGGGGTGTCCTGCTCCCAAGGGCTCTCCGCGGACGGTCTTCCCCTTGGCGCTGGCCTCCTTTGCCTTCGGGGAAGGGCTGTCGATCTCGGCGAAGGTGGAAAAGGCTTGCGGGGTGAAGGAATAGCGACGACAGTCGCCCGCGGCCGGCTACGGCCCCAGGCACCCGATCGGAACAACTTGTATTCCGTCATCGCGAAGGTATCCGTAGCCACCTCCGACGATGACTGCCAGCACCGCTGGATTTCCTACCTTGGAAGTGTCGATGCGTTGCTTGAACTTAATCAGTGACGCGGCGCCTTCCTCGACTCTCCTCTCACCACCCAGTTTGATCTCAAAGGCGCCCCAGGAATTTCCGGTTTCGACAATTGCGTCTACCTCGAGACCACTGTTGTCTTGGTAGTAGGTGAGCTCACCGTCCATGGCCCGTGCGTAGACCTTCAGATCTCTGATCACCATCGACTCAAAGAGAAGACCCATGAAATTGAGATCGCGCATCAGGGCGTCAGGTCATCCACCAAGTGCCGCGACGGCCAGCGAAGGGTCGACGAAGTGCCGCTTGGCCGCGCGTCGGAGCCGATATCGCGAGCGCAGGTGAGGCTGCCACGCCGGCTGATCCTCGATCACGAATAGGGCGCCCAGCGAGCTGAGGTATTCCGCAACAGAATCGTCCGAGATCGGATCCTCTGGCCGGCTGGCATCAGAGGCCAAGGTTGTGGCCGCAACCGGTGTGGCCACGTTGCGTGCGAGGCTCTGGATCAGTCGGGCCACCCTCTCCGGCCTGTGACGTGAGCCCAGTCGCTGGGCATCGCGGGGTATCTCACCCAGGTAGTCGCGAACTCGCCGGAGAGCATCCGGCAGGTCGAGGCCGCGAAAGGCGGGCCATCCGCCACGACAGATTGCCGCTGCCAGGTCGCCCAGCTCGAGCCCGGGGCCGCTCGCCTCCCCTCTCTGGCCATCGAGCAGGGCGGCTAGAGAAATTTCTCCAGTGCCGATCCCAAGCTCATAGAGAGACATGGGCCGCATCCTCAGGCGGCTGATTCGCCCCGGCGCCCGTGTGTCGAGTTTCGTCATCGGTTGGCCGGGCAGATCCGGCGAGGATGAATTGACCTGGATCCACGCGTTCGTCAACCGCGCGACGCACGTGATTCCAGATCTCCGGCTCGAGTTGCCACTCGTCGATGAGCCGTGGGGTATCGCCCTCGAGAACCAGGCCAGGATTTACCTCGGCGGCTTCACGGGCAGATCTGTCGACGTCGAGGAGCACCTCGCTCTTGGCAATTTGGCGGGCGGTCTCGGTCTTTCCACAGGCCTTCGCTCCCTCGACGAGGACTGCGCCGGCCGCTCTTAGCCGTTTCTGTAGCTCGGAATCCGCGATTCGTGGGATATATGGCATTCGTGTTCGCAATCAGCTCTCCTGAGAGTAGCTGGAATATTGTAGAGAGCATAGCTGGGATTTTGTAACGATTTCAGCAGGAAGCTCGTAGGACTATCAGGTGGAATATCGTCAACACCGCCGATAGGCTGGGAACACCGGATGGGGGACCGAGGAGGGAAGTTGTCGCGTGAAGGGCTGAGTCGATTGCGGAAACAGCGGCTGCTGCTGCGCACGGGTCTGGTGACTCTGGCTGCCGTCGTTGCGCTTGTCGCCTGGCTCGCGACGCGGGGGAACGATCAGGGTGGCGACGAACCCGCGGCGAGGGCTGAAACCAGCACGACCATCGTCTCCACGACCGGTCTCGCCGCGGCGGCCGCGAAGCTCGGCCAGCCCGTCTACTGGGCCGGCTCGCTGCCGGGCAGCGAGCTCGAGCTGGAAGAGCTCTCCGAAGGTGGGGCCCGGGTCGTCTACCTGCCCGCCGGCGAAGGGGCGGGCACCGACTCGACTGCGGCCCTCGCGATCGGCAGCTACCCGCTCGCCGATCCGGCGGCGGCGCTGCGGAAATTCGCCGCTCGCCCGGGCGCGGTCGTCCGCCGTGCGCCGGCGACGGCGACCGAGGTCGTCAGCAGCCGCGAACAGCCGACCAGCGTCTACTTCGCCGGCCCCGACAACAGCGGTCCAGGTCGAGGTCTACGATCCCTCGCCGCGAGCGGGCGATGCGCCTGGCGCTCTCGGGCCGGGTGAGCCGGCCGGTTGACCCGCGCGGTGGCCAGTGAGCATGCTCGTCGCCTGGGTCGTCTTCCCGCTGGTCCTGGCGCTGCTCTGCGCCGGCACTCGGCCTGCTGGTCGACCTGCTCAGCGGCCGGCGGCTGCCGGGGGCGCTGGTCGCTGCCCGCCGGCCTCGCCGGCGATCGTCGTGGTCGGCGAGTTCACCACCGCCACCGCGGCGACGGCGCAGCTGACCGTTCCCGCCGCTGCTCTTCCTCGCGGTGCTCGGCGCCGGCCTCTCGCTGCCCTGGCGCTTCGGCCGCCCCGACCCTGCTGCCGGCGGCGTCGCGTCGGCGTCTTCTGCGTCTTCGCGCGCCCCGGTCGTCCTCTCCGGCGAGCCGACCTTCGCCGGCTACATCAAGCTCGACGACACCGCCACCTGGCTGGCGATGACCGACCGGATGATGGAACACGGCCGCAGCCTCGCCGGGCTCGAACCGTCCACCTATAGGGCGACGCTCGAAGTTCAACCTCGCCGGCGGCTACCCGGTCGGCGCCTTCATCCCCTTCGGCGCCGCGCAGAAGCTGGTCGAGCGGCGACCTCGCCTGGGTCTTCCAGCCCTACATCGCCTTCCTCGCCGCGATGCTGTCGCTCTCGCTTTGGGAGATCCTCGCCGGGCTGCTGCGCCTCGCGCCGCCTGCGCGCCGCTCGCCGTCTTCGTCGCCGCCCAGCCGGCGCTGCTCTTCGGCTACGCGCTGTGGGGCGGGGTGAAGGAGGTCGCTGCCGCGGGCGCTGGTGGCCCTGGCGGCCGCTCTGGCGCCGGCGGTCGCTGCGCGCCGGCGCGCGGTTGGCGCGACACGATTGCCGCTCGCGGTCGCCGCCGCGCGCCTCGTCGGCGCGCTCAGCCTCGGCGGCCTGGTCTGGATCGGCCCGCTGCTGCTTGCGCTGGTCGTGATCGCCAGCGGCGCTTCGGCCGCGCGGCGGACGCTGGCCCTGGCGCTGCCCTTCGCGCTGCTGCTCGGCGTGCTGGCGATCCCAGCCGTCTCGGAGGGCCTGCTGCCGCCCTCGGCCAAACCGCTCGTCGGCCCCAACGGCGCCGGCAACCTGCATCGCCCCGCTCAACCCGGTGCAGGCTGCTCGGCATCTGGCCGGCCGGGGACTTCCGCTTCCACCCGGAACCGGTGATCGCCACGGCCGTCCTCGTTGCCCTCAGCGTCGCCGCCGCCGCGATCGGCCTCTGGCTCGCCTGGCGCCGCCGCAGCACCGCGCTGCTGCTCTACGCAACCGCGCTGCGTCGCCTGTGCCGCGATCGTCATCGTCGGCTCTCCTTGGAACGGCGGCAAGGCGCTGGCGACCGCCTCGCCGATCGTGCTCTCGCTGGCGATCGCCGGCGCTGCCTCGCTGCGCTGCGCTTCGACCGGGTCAGCAGTGCCGCGCTCATGCTGGTCGTCGCGGGCGGGGTCGTCTGGTCCAATGTGCTCGCCTACGGCGGCGTCAGTCTCGCCCCCTACGGGCAGCTGCACGAACTCGAGCGGATCGGCGAAGCCTTCGCCGGCGAAGGCCCGGCGCTGATGACCGAATACAATCCCTACGGCGCCCGCCACTTCCTGCGCGAGCTCGACGCCGAAGGCGCCTCGGAGCTGCGCGTGCGCGAGGTGCCGCTGGCCGCGGGCGGCACGGTCGAAAAGGGCGAGGCGGTCGACACCGACGAACTCGCTCTGCCCGGCCTCTTCGAATACCGCACCCTGGTCCTGCGCCGCTCGCCGCTGCGCAGCCGGCCGCCGCTGCCCTACCGCCTGGTTTGGTCGGGCCGCTACTACGAGGTCTGGCAACGGCCGGCGGACTTCGCCGGCCCGCTGCCCGAACACCTCGCGCTGGGTAGCGAACTCGACCCGTCCGGCGTGGCGGGGTGCGGGGAAATCGGCGGCCTGGGCGAGCTGGCGCTGCTGCACCAGCTGCCCGACGTGCACCTGGTCGGCGCCGAACACGCGCCGGTCTACGACGCCACCGACGGGGCCCTGACCGCGCCCCGCCCCGGTCGCTACGCGGCCTGGCTGCTCGGCTCAGTGCGGGGCAGCGTCGAGCTCTGGGTCGACGGCCGCAAGGTCGGCGAGGCCCGCCACCAGCTGGAGAACGAAGGCGGCTTCATCGAGCTCGGCGAACCGCGGCTGCGCGCCGGTCGCCATCGGGTCGAACTGCGCTTCGGCGGCGCCGACCTGCATCCCGGCAGCGGCGGCTTCCCTCGCCCGGCCACCGGTCCGCTGCTCTTCTCGCCGTCGGGCGACCCGGCGGGCCGCCTCGTCTCCGTCCCCGTGGCCGAATCGCGCCGCCTCTGCGGCCGGCCCTGGGACTGGATCGAGGCGGTCAGCGGCAACCGCTGACCCTCTTACACTTCAGGCGTGACCGCGCACCTCGACAGCGCCTTTGCCGCGGCCACTCTTTCTACGGCAGAGCGCCGCACGGTGGAGGGCATTGTCAGAGCTCTCCAGAGTGAGCTTGGCGAGGATTTGCGCGCAATTTGGCTCTACGGGTCACGGGCTCGTGGCGAGCCTGCCCATCTCGACTCCGACGTCGACCTCATGGTCATCGCCGAGGGAGGCCATGAGCGTTATGCGCGCCGCGCAATGGATCTCAGCGCGGAGGTTGCCTACGCCGAGGACGAGAGTCCCTTCACCTACTCGGTCCACGTCCACGACCCCGAGTGGCTGCGCGGTCGTCGGGAGATCGAGTCGTTCTTCATCGCCGAGGTCGACCGTGACAAGCTCGTCCTCGCCGGGGGGCGTCTCGAGTGAGCCCCCGCTCGGAGGAGTTCATGGAGCAGGCGCGTGAGCGGCTCGCCGACGCTCAGAAGATCGCCGGCATGGTGCACCCCGCCGTCGTGGTCAGCGCCGCCTACTACGCGATCCTGAATGCCGCTCGCGCCGCGCTTTCCGAGCGTGGGGAGTACGCAAAGACCCACAGCGGAACCTGGACTCTATTCAGCAAGGTGTTCGTCGCGACGGGCGAGTTCGACCGCGAGCTCAGCAGCCTGGCCGGTCGGGTCAAGGAGGCTCGGGAGCGGGGCGATTACGACGCCGCTCCGCCCAGTCCGGCGGAGGCCGCCGACTTCCTCGAGGGCGCCGCTGAGTTTGTTGCTGCCGTGGAACGCCTGCTCTCGGTCGACTGAGCAGAGGCCACCCGCTCCGTTGGGATCGGTACGGAGAATGCCTTTTGGGAACGCCGTCTAACCTAAGGCGATGAGCGGAGCCGACCGGGAGCGAATGCGGCGCCTGCCGCCCGGCCCGCACGGGCTGCCGCCCGAGCTGGTCGAGCGCAACCAGCGCGAACGGCTGATCGCGGCGATGGCCGAGGTCTGTGCCGAGCGCGGCTACGCTGAGTCCTCGGTCGCCGAGGTCGCCAAGCGCGCCGGCGTCTCCACCGCCAGCTTCTACGGCCAGTTCAAGGACAAGCGCGAGTGCATGCTGGTCAGCTTCGAGGAGCTGTTCGAGCGGCTGCTGGGGGCGATCGAAGCCGGCTGCGGAGGAGGGGGGGACGTGATCGCGCGCCGCCGGGCGGGCGTCCGAACTGCGGCGGCGCTGCTCGCGGAGGACGCACCCGCCGCACGGCTCCTCTGCATCGAGATCGTCGCGGTCGGCGAGCAGGGCGTGCGCGCCCAGCACGCGGCGATCGAGCGTTTGGCGGCGGCGCTGCGTGGGGAGGACGACCCGGCATCGCCTGATTCCGCCTGGGCCTCGATCGCCGCGATGGCGAGTCTCGTTGCCCGGCGCTCGGCGGAAAACCGACCGCCTGCCGCAGCTGAGCTCGAATCCCTCCTGGAGGTGCGCTGAGACACGAGCCTTTCTTTCAAAAATCTCCCTCTTGACTTTATGAAAGTCTTCGTTTACGGTGTGCAAACGCTGTCTCTGAAAAGACGGCCAAGCACCACAGGGACATAACCGAGCCTCGAGGAAGCCGCAAAGGGAAGCGGCGGGCAGAGGGGCTCACGGGACAAGGAGAGAGATCTAGATGTTCTCGACGCTACGCACGCGATTCGGCATCCCCGGAGTGATCTCGGTGATCGCCCTGGTCTTCGCAATGCTCGGCGGCGCTTATGCCGCCTCCAACTCTTCAGGCGGTCACGGCGCCCTCGCCTCCAAGAAGTCGCACAAGGCCAAGAAGGCCAAGGCCGGCAAGCGCGGGCCGAAGGGGCCCAAGGGCGCTACGGGCCCTGCCGGGCCTGCGGGTGCTCAAGGACCGGCCGGGCCTGCCGGGCCCAAGGGCGACGCCGGGGCCAATGGCGCCAACGGCGCCGCTGGGGCGACAGGGGCCCAGGGCATACAGGGTGTGACCGGGCCGCAGGGGCCCGCGGGCGAAACCGGCTTCACCGAAACGCTGCCGGCCGGGAAGACCGAGACCGGCAACTGGAGTGCGATTGCATTTAACTCTGAACCGGAATTCACTCAGCCCTTCTCCCCGATCTCCTATTCGATCCCGCTGGCCGAACCCTCCGAAAAAGTTGTCCTCCTCGACCAGCTCGAAACCGCGGAATCGACGGCCCATCCGGTCGAAGGCTGCGAACTAAAAGTGGGCGACAACGAAGCCATGCCGGTTGCTCCCCCCGGCACACTCTGCGTGTTCACCCGCGAAGAACTGGTCGGCAGCGTTCAGGAAATACGGGTCGAAGGCTCAAACGAAGGCGACTCCCCGACCGGCACCTACGTCTGGTCCGCACCCTCCAGTATCGGTGGAGCGCTCAGTGCCTACGGCACTTGGGCTGTGACCGCCGCCGAATAGGACGCCCCAGAATCGCTTGCCCGCATGACAGGCCGGCGACGGGTAAGCCCCCTTCGCTACGCGACACGAGGAGCCCCGATGAAGCAAGCAGCCTGCACCCCAATGACGAAGGCCCGCCGTCTCTCGGCCTGCCTGGGAGCTGTGGCCGCAGCACTGTTTTGCCTCGGGCTTTTCACCGCCTCTCCGGCCTCGGCCACCTACGAACAGGTTGGCACCTTTGCCGGCACGCCGGGGGAGCTCCATCCGCCAGGCTTCGAAAATGACCAACTTTGGCCTGAAGAGGTGCAGGTAGGCGGCCTCGGCGGCATGGCGGTCAACCGCACCGGTGCGGGCGGGGTGACAGCGGGGACTCTCTACGCCGCGACCCTCACCGGAGGGGTGCGCGTCGCCCGTTATAACCCTGATGGCAGTTTCAGCGAGAGCTGGACATTTGAAGGAAGCCCTTCGCCCCAAGAACGCTGCGGCCCGGAAGGCGATTCCGCCCATCCGATATGCAAAAGCAGGCCGAGTGGGTCGGAGTCGCAAGTGGACATTGAAGTCGATCAGAGCACCGGGTACGTCTATGTGTTCGGCGGCCGCACCAACGTCGTCGGATCCAAGCGCATTCACGTCTACAGCGCCGACGGCTCGGAACTGATCGCGGAATTCGGGGATCAGGCCGACATGAGTGAATCGATTGGAGCGAGCCCGGCGAAGCTCCACCAACCCTCCGCCTATGGCGGGAGCATGGCGCTCGACGCCGCCGGGAACGTCTACCTCTTCGACTACAGCCAACTGGAAAATTTCTACCACCGGGTGATGGAGTTCACGCCGCAGAGCCCGGGCGACTACGAGCATTACGTCTACGCCGGGCAGGGCCACGACGTATGGGCGGGATCACTCGGGGAAACGCCCTTTGTGGCAAGCCTTGTCTTCGATGGCGCTGGCGCCCTCTACGCGAGCGGCGAAGAATACGTCGCCAAGCTCGACCCGAGCCAGCCGACTGCGCCAGCATTGTGCGAATTCGAGTTCCCCAAAGGCGGCATCCAGTCTATGACGGTGAACCCGGCGAGCGGCGAAGTCTTCTTCTACACCACCAAGGGCCAAGAAATCCACCAGCTTGCTCCGTGCGAAGAAGGTAAGTTCGCCGAAGCGGGCGCGTTCGCCTTCGCACCAGAAAGAAGGTACATCGCAGCGATGGCGTTTGATCCCGACCGCCAGCTGGAAGCGGGTCGCACGGCGGGGGTGCTCTACGGTGGCGCGCCGAGCGGAGAAGGGGGTAACACCAAAAAAGAAGGCGAAGTAACCCTTGGCGAATCCGCCCTCGGCTACGTCTTCTCGTCGCCGCTGGAACTCGCGCCGGAAGCGCTCTCGCAGGCGGCCTCACATGTGACCCCGACGACGGCCGACCTGGGCGCCCAGGTCAACCCGAGGGGGGCGCTGACCCGCTACATCTTCCAGTACGAGACCGAGACCGAGTACGAGGCCAACGAACCGACCGAACGCTTCGCCGGGGCCGCAGAAGCCCCCCGGGCGGCGCGGTGGCGGGCGAAGGCCAGAAAGTGATCGGCGTCTCGGCCTCGCTCGTCGGCCTCGCCCCCGACACCGCCTACCGCTACCGGGTCGTGCTCAGCAGCCACTGCTCCTCCGAAGACCCCGAAAGACTCTGCGAAGGTAGCGGTGAAGCCGCCGCCTTCCGCACCTTCCCGGAAGAAGAATCGGGCCTGCCCGACGGGCGTGCCTGGGAGCTGGTCTCGCCGATCGAAAAGCAGGGCGGCCAGGTACTGCCAGCCGACCCGCGAATCGGCTCCTGCCCGGGTGAAGGCGAATGCAAGCCGGGCGAAACCGATCAGCACTTTCCTATGCAGAGCGCCCCCGACGGGGACGCGGTCGTCTACGAGGGCACCGCCTTCGACGCCGAAGCCAGCTCGTTGATCGAGAACCAGTACATCGCCCGCCGAGACCCCAAAGCCGGGTGGGAGACGACCAATCTCACCCCGACCCTCCTCAGCAGCGCCAGCGCCCAGGGCTACAAGGCCTTCGACCCCGGGCTGACCAGGGGCGTGTTGGCCCAGCTCAGCCCAGCGCTCAGCACCGAAGCCCCCGGTGAATACGCCAATCTCTATACCCAGCGCAGCGCCGACCCGTTCGCGCTCAGCGCGCTGCTCGGCGATGGGCAAGCCTTCCACCGACCCGCCTCCGAATTCAGGCTCTTCTACGCTGGCGCCTCGGCCGACCTCTCCCGAATCTTCTTTGAAGCGAACGACGCGCTGACCAACGAAACGTCCTTCGCCCCCGAAACGTCGGACCCTGGTGCCTCCAACAAGGGACCTCTACGAATGGCACAACGGGCAGCTCGCCCTGGTCAACGTGCTGCCGGGCAACGCCGCGGCCGCCCCGGGGGCCTCCTTCGGCGCCGGCAGCGCTCACACAATCTCAGAGGATGGCAGGCGAGCGTTCTTTTCCGACGAAACCGGCCAGGTCTACGAGCGCGAAGACGCGGAACGCACCAACGAGATCGAAACCGAAGGCACTCCCGATCCCGGCAAATTCCTCCTCGGCGCCACCGATGGCTCGGCGGTCCTGCTCGCTAACGGCCACCTCCACTTCCTCGAAGGCGAAGGGCAGACCGTCGACCTTACCCAGGGCAAGGGCGGCTTCGAGGGAATCGCCGGCGAAAGCGAAGACCTCTCTCATGTCTACTTTGTCGATACCGAAGTGCTGACGGGCGAAGAAGAAGACGAGCATGGCGTCAAGGCCAAAGAAGGAGAGGACAACCTCTACGCTTGGGCCGAGGGCGAAGGCACGCGCTTCGTGGCGAGACTGGCGCCCGAAGGTGACAGCGGCGACATCAACACAGACTGGGCCAGGTCTCCCTCCAACCGCACTGCCGAGGCGAGCCCACGAGGTCGCTACCTCGCCTTCGTCTCGAGCGCGCCGCTGACCGGCTACGACAACACCGGCCCTTGCGAATCGAACCACGCGGGAGGTCACGTCAGTGCCCCCTGTCCTGAGGTGTTCCTCTATGACTCGGCTACGCAGAGACTGATCTGCGCCTCCTGCAACCCCAGCGGCGAGCGGCCACTGGGTCAGTCTGTGCTGCGGCTGATTGACGGCGAAGCCTACCTGCCGCAGCCCCGCTACCTGACCGACGAAGGGCGCCTCTACTTCGACAGTGAGGACTCACTAGTGCCCGCCGACACCAACGAAGGGGTCGAAGATGTCTACGAGTACGAGCCCGACGGAGTGGGGCACCTGCGAACGCGAAGACGGCTGCACGTTGCTGATCTCGGCTGGCACCGGCGTTCTGGACTCCAACTTTCTCGCCACTGACTCCACCGGGGCCAACGTCTTCTTCACCACTCGCGACCAGCTGACGCTCAAGGACAAGGACGAACTGATCGACCTCTATGACGCCCGCCAAGAAGGCGGCATCGCCTCTGAAACCGAAGTCGAGAGGAGTGAATGCCAGGGTGAAGCATGCGTGCCGGCGCTGTCGCCCCCCAGCGACCCGACGCCCGGGTCGAGCACGTTCGAAGGGGCGGGCAATGTGGAAGAAAAGAAGTCAGGGAAGAAGCACAAGAAGATTCATAGGCGAAAGAAGACCCACAAGCGCAGGAAGAGGCACGCCAAGAAGGCGCACCGAACGCGCGCCAACCTGCGAGCCGCCAAGCACAACCGTGGAGATGCGAAGTGATCGCCGCCAAGAGAACGGTTGCCCTCGCGGCGGCGCTGACCTGCTCATTGATTTTGCCGCCCGCCGCCAGCGCGGACTTCGGCCTCGTCCCCGGCAGCGTCACGGTGACGGCCCGAAACGTCGACGGCACGATCGACACCCGGGCCGGCTCGCACCCGGACAGCCTCACCGTGCACTTCGACCTGAAGACCGACGAAAGCGGCGACACCGAAGGTGGGGAGATGCGAAACGCCTTGGTCGACCTGCCGCCGGGCCTGGTCGGCAACCCCCAGGCGGCCCCGCGCTGCGCTCAACCCACCTTCGAGATACAGCGTTGCCCCACCAGCTCCCAGGTTGGTGTTCTGCACGCGATCCTTCCCGGCTTCGGCGAACTGCACGGCCCCCTCTACAATGTCGCCCCCCCGCCAGGGGTGGCGACTCAGCTCGGCTTCAGCAGTCTCGGCTTCCTCTCTCGGCAGTTC
Organism: uncultured Solirubrobacterales bacterium; assembly: GCA_963774405.1. Taxonomy (GTDB): domain Bacteria; phylum Actinomycetota; class Thermoleophilia; order Solirubrobacterales; family 70-9; genus VRUE01. The sequence continues at coordinate 428,332 of CAVZEV010000005.1, forward strand.
GCCTCAGTGCGGAGCGAAGAGGGCTACGGCTTGCGCGTCGCCGCGATTAACACGCCACTGCCGATCAGCTCGGTGACCGAGACGGTTTGGGGCGCCCCGGCGGCGACGAGCCACGATCCCGAGCGGTTCTGCGGCGCCACCGAAGGCTGTCCCTCCGACGCCCTCCTGCGCTCCTACCTAACCTTGCCGGCCCTCTGCGAGAGTGCCCCGGAAACCACGATCAGCGTCGACTCCGTGGAGGACCCACGGCCTACAGCTCCGAAACGGTCAAGGCGCTGAACGCCGCCAAGCAGCCGCAGCCGATGACCGGCTGCGCCGCGGTGCCCTTCTCGCCGAGCATCTCCTCCCAGCCGACCACCAAGCTGGCCGAGAACCCATCAGGCCTGGACTTCGAGCTGAAGCTGCCCAACGTCGGCCTGACCAATCCAGGCGGCACCGCCGAAACCGAGCCCCGCAAGGCAGTGGTCACCCTGCCCCAAGGCCTCACCGTCAACCCCTCCCTGGCCGAAGGCATCGCCACCTGCTCGCAAGCCCAATACAAAGCAGAACAGCTCACCTCCAAAGCGGGTGAAAACTGCCCCGAAGCCTCCAAGCTGGGCTCCGTCCACGTCCTGAGCCCCCTCCTGGAAGAACCGGTGGAAGGCAGCCTCTACCTGGCAGCCCCCTACGCCAACCCCTTCGGCACCCTGACCGCCCTCTACATGGTCGCCCGCGCCCCCGAACGAGGCATCCTCGTCAAGCAGGCGGGAAAGATCGAGATGAACCCCGCAACGGGGCAGATCACCACCACCTTCGACAATCTGCCCCCGATCCCGTTCTCCTCCTTCAAGCTTCACTTCCGCGAAGGAGCCAGAGCGCCCCTGGCGACCCCGCAGGCCTGCGGCGAATACAAGACCGTCGCCAAGCTGACCCCGTTCTCGGCGAGCAGCGACGCCGAAGCGATCGAAACCACCGGCTCCTTTCAGATCGAACACGGAGCAGACGGCGGCGCCTGCCCCTCCGGCGGCCTGCCCCCCTTCCACCCCGGCCTGATCGCGGGCTCGATCAACAACGCGGCGGGACGCTTCTCCCCCTTCAACGTCCGCCTCTTCAGAACAGATAGCGAACAGGAGTTCACCCGTTTCTCGATCAAGCTGCCCCCCGGAGTGGTCGGCAAGCTGGCGGGCATCCCCTTCTGCTCCGATCAGGCAATCGAAGCGGCGAGGTCGAGGACGGGCCCCCACGGGGGAGAAGAAGAGATCAACTCTCCTTCTTGCCCGCAGGCATCTGAAATCGGCCACTCCCTGGTCGGAGCGGGTGTGGGCCAGGCATTGGCCTACGTACCCGGCAAGCTCTACCTCGCCGGCCCCTACCACGGCTCGGCGATCAGCCTGGTCGCGATCACGGCCGCCAAGGCTGGCCCCTTCGACCTTGGCACTGTGGTCTTGCGCTACGCCTTCAGAGTGGACCCCGAAACAGGCGAAGTCTTCATCGACGCCACCGGATCAGACCCGATCCCCCACATCATCAAGGGGGTACCGGTGCACGCAAGGGACATCAGGGCCTATACGGACCGCCCCGAATTCGTCCTCAACCCGACCTCCTGCGCGCGGACCTCAACGGCCAGCACCCTCCTGGGCTCGGGCCTTGACTTCGCCTCCGAAGCAGACGACCGCCCGGTAACGGTCTCCACCCCCTTCCAGGCAGCAGACTGCGCCGCCCTGCCCTTCAAGCCAAAGCTCTCGCTGCGGCTCAAGGGAGGAACGAGGAGAGGCGCCTACCCGGCGCTGACCGCGAAGCTCAAGATGAACGGCTTCGGCGAAGCCGGCATCCGGCGCACCCAGGTCACCCTGCCCGCCTCGGAGTTCATCGCCCAGGCCCACTTCAACACGATCTGCACCAGGGTCGTCTTCAAGCAGGGCGCCCACCCGGGAGAACTGTGCCCCAAGGGCTCGATCTACGGCCGCGCCAGGGTCTTCACCCCGATCCTCTCCGAACCCCTGGAAGGCCCGGTCTTCCTGCGCTCCTCCGAACACCAGCTCCCAGACGTCGTCGCCGCCGTTCACAACGGCGAGATCGACGTCGTCTTGGACGGCAAAGTCGACTCGGTCAAAGGACGCCTGAGAAGCACCTTCGAAGCCACCCCCGACGCCCCGGTCTCCTCGGTCTTGCTGAAGCTCCGCGGCGGCAAGAAGGGCCTCTTTGAAAACTCCACCAACCTCTGCAAGGGCACCCACAGAGCCGAAGCCGACTTCAAGGGCCACAACGGCAAGACCTGGAGCAAGCGCCCCAAGCTGATCCCCAGCGCCTGCAAGAAGGCCCACCGCCACAAGCGCTCCTCTCACAGGGCGCGCTAGGAATGAGCAGACGGGCGGGGGCCCTGGCCACGGCGGTGGCGGTCCTGGCGTGCGCGAGCCTCGCGCACGCCTCGGTGGTCCAGGAGGGCAACGTCCGCATCACCGTCCTCTCCCAAGTCCTCCCCTACAAGCTCCCAAGAAAGGGCACGGCCCCGATCGCCGTCTTCGTCTCGGGCCACCTCTCCGAACCCCACGGCGGCATCCCCCCGCAGCTCAAGCAGATGACCGTCGAAGTCAACAAGCACGGCCTCTTGCAATCCAAGGGCCTGCCGACCTGCCCGCTGAAGCGAATCCAGCCCGCCTCGACCCAGCGGGCACTTCAAAGCTGCGGAGCGGCCCTGATCGGCTCGGGCCAGTTCTGGGCCCACATCGTGCTACCCGACCAGGGCGCCTACCCGACCCACGGGAGGCTCTTGATCTTCAACGGACGCCAGAAGGGCAAGCCGGTGATCTTCACCCACATCTTCACCGCCAACCCCTTCTTCTCCTCATTCGTCATCCCCTTCTCGATTCAGAAGACCCACCACGGCGCCTACGGGACCAAGCTCACCGCCTCTTTGCCCCAGGCCCTGGGGGACTGGGGCTACGTCGATCGGATCAAGCTGACCCTGAAGCGCAAATACCAATACAAGGGGAGGCAGCTCTCCTACTTCAACGCGGGGTGTCCTGCGCCCAAGGGCTCTCCGCGGACGGTCTTCCCGTTGGCGCTGGCCTCCTTTGCGTTCGGGGAAGGGCTGTCGATCTCGGCGAAGGTGGAAAAGGCTTGCGGGGTCAAGGAATGAGCGCAATCGACAGCTCGACCGCTGACCGAGCGGCTTCGCCGCATGCTTCTCTCATCGCTAGGGTTTAAGGGCGAGAACCGCCAGGGGATGATTGACGGCGGCACAGGTCAGAGTCAGGGAACGAGGCAAGGGGGATGGAGATGCGCGGGATCGGTATCGGTCGAGTAAAAACGCTGGGGATCGTCGTCGGGCTGTTCGCGCTGCTGCTGGCGGTTCCGGCGGCCCAGGCCAAGTACGACCCGATCGCCGGCGGGACGACGAAGCTCGTCCTCGACAAGCACTTCCTTCACTCGCTGAAGAAGGTGGGGGTGAAGGTGACGGCCAAGTCCTCGGCCAAGCGCAAGGGCTCCACCCTCGTCCTGCCCGTGATCGGCGGTAAGTCCGACCCGACGATCAAGAAGGCTGAAATCGAACAGGACGGCACGGTCATCTTCCAGGCCGGCAAGCGCAAGGTGCCGCTGCGCAAGATCGAGCTCAAGGCCAAGCACACGCCGCTCTTCGCCAAGGTCGGCGGCAGCCAGCTGAAGGTGGCGACCTCGAAGACGACCAAGGTGACGCGGGCGGGCTTTGCCACCGCCTTCAACGCCAAGGGGCTGAAGCTGACCAAGAAGGTCGCCACCCGCCTCAACAAGAAGCTGCGCACCAAGGACTTCTTCAAGGAAGGCCAGCTGATCGGCAAGATCAAGAGCCAGGCCCTGCCCGCGCGGGTGACGATCCTGCCCGAGGGTCAGGGCACGCTGACCCCGGACGCGGCGATCCTCGCCAAGTTCAAATCGCTCTTCGTCTCGCTCAACCCGATCAGCCCCGCCGAACTCGCCCCGGGACCGGTCTTCCACTTCCCGATCGCCCTCGGCGGCCAGATCGCCCCCGATGCCACGAGCGGCACCCTGCGCCTGGGCGGCGCGATCGAACTCCTGCAGCTCGGCGCCGGCCAGGTCTTCCAGAAAGAATTCTGGCTCGACCTGGCGGGCCTCGACACGAGCTCGGAAGTCGACGTCGAGCCCACCCCGGCATTCCCCGGCAAGCTGGGGCGGATCGGCACCTACGCGATCGGCATGGCCGGCGCCGCGGTCGCCTCGGACCCCAACAGCCGCACGATCTCGGTCTCGAACGCGACCCTGACCCTCGACGCCCAGACCGCGCAGACCTTCAACGAAGCCTTCGCCGCCGGCAAAGCCACGTTCGCGCCAGGCGAACTGTTCGGCACGGTGAGCTTCGCGGCTGTGGCGCAGTAGGGCTAAGTGCCGCCCCCGGCATCGGGGTCCGTCAGCGAAGCGACATCGGCCAGGTCGACCGGTCGCCCTCGGGCAAGCTTCATCCGGATCAGGTCATCCAGGGCGACCACCGGCACGTCGATGTCGCCCAGCTGCACCTGCATCGCGCCATCGCGCAGCTCTTTGTAAGGACGTCCGCCGGGGACCTCGTGCATCACGTCGATGCCGCCGTCGCGACTGACGAACTGCCAGATCGTCGCCCTGGGCAGCATCTTCGCGTCGATCTCGGTGTCCTCCTCGCCAGGATTGAGCACGCGAGCATCGAGCGAGCGAAGCGCCGCCGCCAGCCGCTCGAGATTGGCGGGATCCGGAGCGGGCATCAGGTCCGCGTCGTTGGTGGTTCGCACGTGGCCGTGGGTTTGGACGGCGAGGCCACCGATCAGCACGTACTCGACCTCGTGCTCGGCCAGGGCCCGCAGGATTCGCTCCGCGTCGAGCGGCGTTTCAGGCTCGGTCACGGGCAGCCCTGCCGGCGGCGGCGAGCCGACCGGCCATTCGGTTCCAGGAGATCCCGAGGGCCAGGCGCTCGCTTGGAGAGCGTTCGGCGGTAGCCCTGCGGTGGGCTGGGTCGTAGGCGCGCTCGGGCTTGCCTGGGCCGATCTCCAGGGACTCACCCATTGCGCGAAGCAGCAGGTCGAGGGTCTCGATGCTGGGCGAGATCTCGTCTGCCTCGAGCCTGCTGATCGCCGACTGTTGAGTGCCGACCCGCCGCGCGAGCTTTCCTTGGCTGAGGCCCGCTCGGTGCCTGGTGGTACGGATCAGTTGGCCAGGAGTCACCCCGGAACTATAACAAATATGTGATGGAACCCTTGTCTGAGTCGAAATCAGGGGGTTGATTCCGCCGAGCGTTTATACGAACATATGTTCGTATGGAGGTTGCCTGTGTCCTGATCCCCGATTCCGCGCTTGCCGACCCGGTTGAGGCCGGCGAGTTGACCGAGGGGCTGCTGCGCCGACTTGAGAGGATCGGCGCCGCGGTCGAGTCGGAGCGGGCCGGGGAGGCGTTCTTCGTCCTCGATGGGTTGCGCGGGATCCACGGGGGCACGAGCGCCGGGGTGCTGGCGGCGGCGCGGCGCGCGGCGAAGGCGGAGGTGCGGATCGGGGTTGCTCCCACCCGCTTCGCCGCTCATGCCGCCGCGCTGAGGGAGGCGATCGTCCCGCCGCCCGAGGCAGGCGACTTCCTGGCAGCGCTCCCCGTCTCGACGCTGGCCGGCAGGCTCGAGCTGCCGCCGCCCGAGGCGGGGAGCCTGATCGAGACGATGCGGCGGCTGGGGATCGAGGCGCTGGGCGACCTCGCGGCGCTCCCCCCGGGCCGTATCGCCGATCGCTTCGGGCCGCCGGGGCTGGAGGCGCTGCGGCTCGCCCGCGGCGAGGAGGGGCCGCTGCGCCCGCGTCGCCCCCACGAGGAGCTGGTCGAGAGGGTGGAGCTGCCGGAGGGAGCCGCCGGCGGCCAGCTCGACCACGCCCTGGGGCTGCTCGTCGCCCGCCTGCTCGCCGCGCCCCAGCGCCGGGGGCGGACCCTGCTGGGGCTGCGCCTCGGCGCCGAGCTCAGCGCCGGCGGCAGCTGGAGCGTCGAGGTGGGGATTGGGCGGCCGACCACTTCGGCGCGGACCCTGCGCGCGCTGCTGGCACCGCGGCTGGAGACGCTGCCGGGCCCGGCCGTCGCCCTGCGGCTTCGCGCCCTCGGCCTCGGCCCGCCGCTCGGCGACCAGCTCGAGCTCTCGCTGCGCGGCGAAGAGCACCGCCGCCGGCGGCTCGGCGAGGCGATCCGCGAGGTCCGCGCCGCCCAGGGCGCCGACTCGCTGCTGACGATCGTGCCGCTCGACTCCGCCTCCCGCTTGCCCGAGCGCCGGGCGATGCTGACGCCGGCCGCAGGCTCTCGGTAGCGCGTCTCTGGCGTCTTGGAAATGACACTTCCGTGACGTTCCGCGCACCACGAGCGCGGAATCGCCTGCGACAATAGGTTCCGTGTTCAGCCGTCGCAAAGAGAGCCTTCGCGAGCTCATCCAGCAGCAGCGCAGGGAGTCCGAGCGGCGCCACGAAGAGTCCGAGCGGCGCCACCAGGAGTCCGAGCGGCGGCACGAAGAGTTCCTGCAGCGCGAGGAGAAGCGCAAGAAGGAATTCGATCGCTACATGGAAAAGCGCGACGAGGAGAGCAGGAAGCGCGAGGCGGAGGGCAGGGAGCGTGAGGCGCGGCTGGAGCTTCTCACCGAGGAAACCCGAGAGTTCAACCGCGAGATCCTGCTTCGCAACGAGAAGGTCTACACGAGGCTGATCGTGCAGATGGAAGAAAACACGGAGCAGATCCGGGTGAACACGAGGGCCGTACTCAGCGTCCTCGACCGGCTCAACGGCCCCGGCGAAGCCGCCGCTTAGCTCCAGCTTGTTAAGGGCCGGCGCTTTGACTTGACTCGGCTCGCCGAGTCATACGAACATACGTTCGTATGACTCCAGGATTGCGCAGGCTCTACGTGCCACGGCCGGCAAAGGTCGAGGCCGACTCCGCCGGGAGGCCGGTGACGGTCGACGGGTCCGCGGTCGAAGCGGTGCGGGAGGAGTGGGTTGTCGAGGACCGCTGGTGGACGCCGAACCCGCTCGGCCGCCACTACTTCGAGCTGGTCCTCGCCGACGGCCGCAACCTGGTCGTCTTCCGCAGCATCGTCAGCAGGCGCTGGTATCGGCAGCGTGGCTGAGCCGGTGGCCGCAGTCATGCATCGCTTCTCGCCTTTGCCCCTACGATCTGCTCACGATGGCCCAGCGACTTGCAACGCGCTCCGATTGGCTCGCCGCTCACCCTCCCGCTGCGGAGCGTCTGAGCCAGACGCTCGCTGTGGTGGCGCAGCGCACCCGTGCGGGCGAAGACTTCCACCGAGCTGTTCGGGAGTTCCTCGACGAGTTTGCCCTGAGGGCAGACGAGCGCACTCGTGCCGCCGCCATCGTCGAGAAGCCTCCATCCACCGGGGAGCCTCGCCAGGACGCCTATCTCGGCGCATTGGCCGAGCATCTCGCCGTCGCTCATGGGCTCCAGCGACCGGCGTGGTCGGTGGAGTCCGACCGTTTCCTGCCTCGCTTCTGGTTCGTCAGCGAGGTTCCGGGCTTTCGAGCGATCTCCATAGCCCAGACTCCGGCTGCCTTTCGGCGTCGCAACATCCTCGTGCCCGAGCGCTCCCTGCACCGTGTTTGAGCGATGGATCGCAGCGAGATAATCGACGCCCTCACGGCCCTCGCCGGCGAGCTGACCCAACGGGGAATCAGCGCGGAGATGTACGTGGTGGGGGGCGCGGCGATCGCCCTTGCTTTCGACGAGCGGCGCTCGACCCGCGATATCGACGCGGTCTTCGAGCCAAAGGCGGCCGTGTACGAGGCGGCTGCCTCGGTGGGCGAGCAACGGGGCCTGCCGCCGGGGTGGCTCAATGACGCGGTCAAGGGATTTCTGGCCGGGGACGATCCGGCTGCCGCTCCGGTCCTCGAACTGCCCGGGTTGCGCTGTCTCACCGCCTCGCCCGAGACGTTGCTGGCGCTCAAGGTCCTCGCGCATCGGGTGGGAGAGGACGAGGCCGACCTGCGTCTGCTGGCGGACGAGCTCGGTCTGGAAAGCGCCGATGAGGTTCTCTCGATCGCCGAGCGGACCTATGGGGACCGCCTCGATCCAGCCGCCCGCTTCTTCGTCGAACAGATCTTCGAGTCGGGATAGCGCTCCGCCTCTCTCCCGCGGCCGATGAGGCCGGGGGCACCCTACGTCGAGCTGCACGCTCACTCGGCCTTCTCGTTCCTCGACGGGGCATCGACGCCGGCCGAGCTGGCGGGCGCCGCTTCGCGACTTGGCTACGAGGCCTTCGCCCTGACCGACCACGACGGGGTCTGGGGCTCGATGGAGTTCGTCCAGGCCTGCAAGGCGAGCCCGGTCAGGGCGATCACCGGAGCTGAGCTGACGGTGGGGGACGCGCACCTGACGCTCCTGGTCGAAGACGCCTCCGGCTACCGCAACCTCTGCCGCCTGCTCACGGCTGCTCACTCGCACACGCGCGACAGCTCGCAGCGCAGCGCCGGGCAGCCGTCGGTGACGCTCGCGCAGCTCGAGGAGCACGCCGGGGGGCTGGTCTGCCTCTCGGGCTGCGCGGGCGCCGGAATGCTTGCCACCGCCTGGGAGCGGGGGGATGCGGCGGGGGGAGCGGAGGCCGCCCGCGGGCTGCTCGGGATCTTCGGGCGGCGCCGCTTTCGGGTCGAGCTGCAGCGGCCCTTCTGGCGGCGCGACCGCGCCCGCAACCGCTGGCTCGCCGGGCTGGCCGAGCGGCTGGGGGTGCCCGCTGTCGCCACCGGCAACGTCCACTCCCACACCAGGCGCCGCGCCCACCTGCAGGACGCCCTCGTCGCGACTCGGCTGGGGATGACCCTGGAGGAGTCCGAGTCGCTGCGGCGCGGCAACCGCAGCTCGGCCCTGCGCTCGCCGCGGGCGATGGCCGAGTGCTTCGCCGATCATCCCGACGCCGTCGCCGAGACCCTGCGGGTGGCCGAGCGGCTCGCGTTCGACCTCGGCCGCGAGCTCGGCTACCGCTACCCGCGCGCCGAGGAGCCGGGGGTCGACCGCGAGCTGGCCGAGCTCTGCCGCGCGCTGCTGGCCGAGCGCTACGCGGGCTCCCGCCACCGGCCCGCGGCGGAGCGCCGGCTCGAGAGCGAGCTGGAGACGATCCGCGCCCTCGGCCTCTCCGGCTTCTTCCTCCTCCACCACGACCTGCTGCTGCTCGCCCGCGAGGTCGCCGCCGAGGTGCGCGGTCCCGACTCGGCCCGCTCGATCCTGCCGCCGGGCCGCGGCCGCGGCTCCAGCGTCAGCTCGGTCGTCTGCTACCTCACCGGCCTCTCCCATATCGACCCGGTCGCCAACGACCTCAACTCCAGCCGTTTCCTCAACGAGGAGGTCGGCAAGCGAGAGGGGGCGACGATGCCCGACATCGACCTCGACTTCCCGCGCGACATCCGCGAGGTGCTGATCCCGCGCGTGCACGAGCGCTACGGGGCCGAGCATTCGGCCCTGGTCGCCGCCTTCCCCACCTACCGGCCGCGCGCCGCCGTGCGCGACCTCGGCAAGGTGCTGGGGCTGCCGCCGGCGGAGATCGACCGGGTGGCGAAGCTGGTCGGCTTTCACGAGCGCAGCGGCGAGATCGAGAAGGACGTCGTCGCCGCGATCGGGCCCGAGCGGGCGGCGACGCCGCGCTGGCGGGCGCTGCCGGCGCTCTGCCCGGAGGCGATGGGCCTGCCCCGCCACCCCTCCCAGCACCCCGGCGGCATGGTGATCTCGACCCGGCCGCTGATCGACGTCTGCCCGGTCGTGCCGGCGGCGATGGCGGGGCGCCAGATCGTCCAGTGGGACAAGGACTCCTGCAACGACGCGGGCTTCCTCAAGATCGACCTGCTCGGCCTCGGCATGCTCTCCGCGGTCGAGCGCTGCGTCGACGAAGTGCGGCGGACGCGGCGCGAGTCGCTCGACCTCTCGCGCATCCCCTACGACGACGCCGAGACCTTCCGCTCGATCCGCGCCGCCGAGACCACCGGCGTCTTTCAGATCGAGAGCCGCGCCCAGATGTCGATGCTGCCGCGCACGCGGCCCTCCAGCCTCGACGACCTCACCGTGCAGGTGGCGCTGGTGCGGCCCGGCCCGATCCAGGGCGGCGCCGTGCACCCATATATAGAGCGGCTGAAGCGCCGCCGCGAGGATCCGGGCTTCGAGGTCCCCTACGAGCACCCGCTGCTCGCGGGTGTGCTCGAGTGCACGCTGGGCACGATCGTCTTCCAGGAGCAGGTGATCGAAGTGGCGATCGCGCTGGCCGGCTTCAGCCCCGCCCAGGCCGACTCGCTGCGGCGGGCGATGAGCCGCAAGCGCTCCGAGGCGGCGATTCAGGACCACCACGAGCGCTTCGTCGCCGGCGCCGCGGCGAAGGGAGTCCCCGAGGCGGTGGCCGAGAGGGTCTGGGAGCAGATCCGCGGCTTCTCGGGCTTCGGCTTCCCCAAAGCGCACTCGGCCGCCTTCGGCCTGCTCGCATACCAGTCGGCCTGGCTGCGGGTCCACCGCCCGCAGGAGTTCCTCTGCGCCCTGCTCAACGAGCAGCCGATGGGCTTCTACCCGCCCGACGCCCTCGTCCACGAGGCACAGCGGCGCGGCGTCCGCCTCGCCGGCCCCGACGCCAACCGCAGCCGCGTGCTCTGCCACGTCGAGCCGATCGAAGGCGAGCCGGCCGTGCGGATCGGCCTCGGCTACGTCAAGGGCGCCCGGGCGGAGGAGATGGAGGGCCTGGTAGCAGAGCGCGAGCGCAGCGGCAACTACGCCGGCATCGCCGACCTCGCCTCCCGTTCCGGCGCCGCCCGCGACGCCCTCGAGCGCCTCGCCTGGGCCGGCGCCCTCGACGACCTCGTCAGGGGCCGATGGGCCGAAAACGTGACATATAGACACGCTTTAGGCCCGTCGGCGGGGTTGCCGGGGCGGCGGGAGGCGCTTTGGGAGGCTGGGGGGGCTTGGGCGGGGGGGCGGCATGGGGGGGAGCAGATGGCGCTGCCGCTCGAGGCGCCGCGGGCGCCCGAGTTGAAGCCGCTCGACGAGTGGCAGCGGGCGATCGCCGATTACAGATCGATCGGGATGACGCTGGGTGAGCACCCGATGGAGCTGATGCGGGAAGGACCTCGACCCGAGGCTCCTGCGCAGCGTCGACCTGGAGCAGGCCGAGAACGGCGCCGCGGTCGAGGTGGCCGGGATGGTCGTCGCCCGCCAGCGCCCCGAGACCGCCAGGGGCATCGTCTTCATGCTGCTCGAGGACGAGGGCGGCACGGTCAACCTGGTCGTGCCCAAGGCCGTCTACGAGCGCTGCCGCGCCGCCGTTCGCGCCGCCCCCCTGATCCGCGCCAAGGGCAGGCTCGAGCGCCACGAAGGCACCACCAACGTCGTCGTCGACGAGGTGATCGAGCTCGAGCGCCCGGAACCGCGAAACGCTGCCGAGGGAAAGCTGCGTCGACGGCCGATCCGCCGCCGCATGCGCGAGCGCGCCGTCGCCGAGCTACGCGCCGTGGCTCCCGGCGCCCACAGCTGGGGCCGCCGCTGAGCACTCGCACGGCTCGGGCATCGGGAAGAGGCGCAGGAAGCGCTTGGCGGCCCGCTTGGAGCCCTCGAGCTCGGCGGCGCCGGAGGCGAGCGCGTCGTCGAGGGGGAGCCGGCCGGTGAGGATGGCGGCGAGGGCCGGGGCGTCGGCGAGAGCGATCGTCGCGGCCGGGCCCTCGGCGGGGCCCCGCTCGAGCTCGAGCTCGCCGCCGGCGATCGCGACGCTGAAGCGCTCCTCGCCGATTCCCAACTCGTAGATCGCGGTTAGCTCGCCGGCCGCCTCGGCGTCGAAGAGCGAGCGCAGGGCGAGGACGATCGAGTCGGCGCCGATCTCCTGCGAGTCGGGCGGGAACGGCGAGCGAGCGCCCCAGGCGCCGAGCTGAGTCACGACGGGCTCCAGCTCCCGCCCCCACTCGGTCAGCTCGTAGACGGCGGAGGCGGCGGGGGGCGGAAGCTTGCGGTGCCGCACGACGGCGTTCTCTTCGAGCTCCCGCAACCGGTCTGAGAGGATGTTGGTGCTCGCGTGAGGCAGGCCCGCGCGGAGGTCGGTGAAGCGCTTCGGGCCGAGCAGCAGCTCGCGCACTATCAACAGGGCCCAGCGCTCTCCCACCAGGTCCAGTGCGTAGGCGAAGCGGCAGGCCTCACCGTAGCTGCGCTTGGTTGCCATAGACGGAGTTTACAACTAGTTAAAACGGATAAGCAAGCGAGTAGTTGTTTTTCTGAACCATCTGCTAAGGTGCCGCCGATGACGAACACGCACGACAGCCGCTGGCTCGCCCTCTACGTCCTCTGCGCGGGGATGCTGATGATCGTCCTCGACGTGACGATCGTCAACGTCGCCCTGCCGACTATCCAGGACAGCCTCGGCTTCTCCCAGAGTGGCCTTGCCTGGGTCGTCAACGCCTACCTGATCCCCTTCGGCGGCCTGCTGCTGCTCGCCGGTCGGCTCGGCGACCTGCTCGGGCAGCGGCGCATGTTCCTGATCGGGCTGGCGGTCTTCGTCGCCGCCTCGTTGCTCTGCGCCGTCGCCGAGAACCAGGCGATGCTGATCGGCGGCCGCTTCTTCGCCGGCGTCGGCGGCGCGCTTGCCTCGGCCGTGATCCTGGGCATGATCGTGACGATGTTCCCCGAGCCGCGCGAGCAGGCGAAAGCGATCGGGGTCTACGGCTTCGTCGCCTCGGCCGGCGGCTCGATCGGCCTGCTGCTCGGCGGCATCCTCACCCAGGCGATCAGCTGGCACTGGATCTTCGTGATCAACCTGCCGATCGGCATCGCCACTGCCTACGGCGCCAGGCGCCTGGTCGAGGACAAGCCCGGCCTCGGCTTCAAGGCCGGTGCCGACATCCCCGGCGCGGCCCTGATCACCAGCTCGCTGATGATCGGCGTCTACGCGATCCTCGGCGTCAGCCAACACGGCTGGGGCTCGGCGCAGACACTGGGCCTCTTCGCCGTCTCCTTCGTCCTCGGCGCGGCCTTCATCTACCGCCAGGCGACGATCGAGAACCCGCTGATGCCGCTGCGCCTCTTCCACTCGCGCAACGTGGTCGGCGCCAACCTGATCCAGGCCCTCCTGGTCGCCGGCATGTTCGGCATGTTCTTCCTCGGCGCGCTCTACCTGCAGCGGATCCTCGGCTACGACGCGCTGCAGGTCGGCCTCGCCTTCCTGCCGACGACGATCGTAATGGGCACGCTCTCGCTCGGCTTCTCGGAAAAGCTGATCATGCGCTTCGGCCCGCGCCGCACCCTGATCCCGGGCGTGGTCATGGTCGGGATCGGCCTGCTGCTCTTCGCCCGCACCCCGGTGCACGGGGACTACGTGACCGACCTGCTGGCGCCGCTGCTGCTGGTCGGGCTCGGCGTCGGCACATCCTTCCCCTCGCTGATGACGCTGGCGATGTCGGGAGCGACGCCGGAGGATTCTGGTCTCGCCTCGGGCGTGGTCAGCACCAGCATGCAGGTCGGCGGCGCGATCGGCCTCGCCGTGCTGGCGACCCTCGCCGCCCAGCGCACCGACAACAAGCTCGCCGACGGCGCCGGCAACCTGGCGGCGCTCAACTCCGGCTACCACCTCGCCTACCTGATCGGCGCGATCCTGGTCGCCGCCGCCGTCGTGATCGCCGTCACCGTCCTGCGCGAAGTCCCGATGCCCTCCCCCGAGGAAATGGCCGAACACGCTCAGGCACCGGCCGGTGAGCCCGAGGGAGCGCCAGCCTACTCCGAGGCCTGATCTGCTCCGGTGCGCTTTTTCCCTGTTATAGGGGGATAAGGCGCACCGGAACGGCGCGGGCTGAACTCAAACGGAACCGAGGGCCCGTGCGAGCCGGCGCGGGTCTTCGAGTTGGGGGTAGTGGGCCAGCTCGGGGAGCTCGCTGACCGCGACCCCCGGGCGGAGTTCGCGCAGCGCGGCCAGCACCTTTGGGGTCGCCACCGGGTCGCGCATGCCCCAGGCGAGGCTGAGCTCGCCGGGCCAGTCGCGGATCGCGCCGTGCCAGCGCCCGGCGTGCTCCTCGCGCTGGTCCATGTAGGAGATCAGGCGGTGGCCGAGGGTGCGGCCGCCGTTGTGGCAGACCAGCGACCACTGGTCGGCGGCCTCCGCCTCGCTCAGCGGGTGAGACTCGGAGAAGACCGAGCCGAACTGGTGGCGGAAGACGCGCTCGCTGGAGAGGCGGGCGAGGAGCGGCCCGAGCGGGCTGCGCAGCGCCCGCTGCGCCGGCGTCGGGCTGGCCGCTTCCAGCACCATGCTGCCGTTGAAGAGCACGATCGCGGCGATCTCCATCGCCAGCCTGCCCTCGAGGTCGCGCGCCATCAGCTCGTTGGCGACCGAGGTGCCCATGTCGTGGGCGACGATCAGGACCGGCCGGCCGCCGCCGTGGCGGCGCACCAGCTCCTCGGTCAGGTCGGCCTGCCAGAAGAGGCTGTAGTCGTGCTCGCGCGGCTTCTCGGAGAGGCCGAAGCCGAGGAAGTCGAAGGCGAGCCGGTTGGGCGGCAGCTCCTCGTCCAGCAGCAGCCGCCAGTCATAGGAGCTGGAGGGGAAGCCGTGCAGGAGGAGCAGCAGCGGGCCCTCGCCCTGCTGGCGGAGGCTGTGGATGCCGTAGCCGCGGAACTCCTCGCTCTGTCCACGCGCCTGCCAGGCGTGAACCCGTTCGGTCAGCGCCACGCGCGCTAGGCCTCGCTGAAGCGTTTGACGAAGGCGAGCGCCTTCTCGGCGACCTCGTGCCGGCCATGGTCGATGACCAGCGAGTGATCCCGGTTGGGCATCTCGATGTGCTCGGTTATTCCGGGGTTCTTGCTCTGCTTCTTGAAGGCCGCCCTGCTCATCGCCGGCGGCACCGCGTGGTCCTTCTCGCCGGTGAAGATCAGCAGCGGGCCACGGTTCGGATTCTTGGTGTCCACCTTGGTCTCGGCTGCCGGGTTGAGGTTGGCCATCGCCGCCTGGAAGATCGGCTTGCCCGGCGCGGCGACGTGGTAGGTCTCATACAGCTTGCGCGCCTCGTCCTCGTCGACCGCGTTGGCCCAGCCGTAGCGGAACTGGTCGAAGCTGAGCGTCACCGCGCGGCCCTTGTTGAGCGGGTTGCCGAGCACGGGGAGGGTGGTGCGGATCGCCGCGATCGGCAGCGGCAGCACGCCCTTGAACGGGGCCGGATCGACCGCGACCGAGGCGAACGAGAGCCCGCGCCCGGCGAGGATCTGGGTGATCAGGCCGCCGAAGGAGTGGCCGACGATGGCCGGCTTGCGCTCGAGCGCCGCGATCACCTCGGCGAAGTGATCGGCGACCTGGGCCACGCCCTTGCCGGCGAAGGCTCCCGGGTTCGCCCGCGCCGCCTCGACCGTCTCGGGGTCGTCCGGCCAGCCCGGTGCCAGCGCCGCGTAGCCGGCCTCCTCGAAGAGGTCGGCCCAGCTCTGCCAGCTGCTCGACAGCAGCCAGAGGCCGTGGATGAAGACGACCGGCGTCTTGCCCGACCCGTTCGCTCGCTCTACCTGATCCTGCTCGCCCTGCGTGATCGTCGCCATGTTCACGTCCTTGGGTGAAATTTCTTTCGCATCGTCAAATAGACGAGCGCTGGGGTCGATGAAGCGTCCATGTTCTCATCCCGAAGCAAGTCCGAGCCAGCGCGGAGCGCCTCCGCGGCCACCCTCCTGATCGCAGTCTGCGCGCTGTTCGCGGCGATTCCCACGCTCGCCGCCGCGGCCTCGCCGGAAGGAGAACCGCCGGTTCTGCCCCAGATCGCGATCGAACCGGGCAGCTATGACTTCGGCCTGCACGAAGTCAATCGCGAAAACAGCCAGAACAACTTCCAGCTGCGCAACGTCGGCAGCGTCCCGGCGCCGATCTACTCGCTGCAGGTCGTCGGTCCCGGCTCGGGCGCCTTCTGGACCGGCAACACCGATTGCTTCAACCACGCCCTCGAACCGGGCGAAACCTGCTCGATCCAGGTCAGCTTCAACCCCTACGAAGTCGCGCCCTTCTCGGCCCGGCTGCGCGCCGAATCCGAAGCCGGCACGAGCTTCAGCGCCGATCTCAGCGGCGAAGGCGGTCGGCCGGAACTGGTCGCGGCGACCAACCCGACCAACTTCGGCGCGGTCGCCCTCGGCTCGGCCGGCGTGACCAGGACGATCGACGTCACCAACCGGGGCAACATGCCCGGCGCCGCCTTCATCGCGGTCATCTCCGGCGGCGCGGTCGGCAGCTTCCACCTGCTCGACGAGAACTGCACCGGCATCCCGCTCAGCCCCGGCGGTACCTGCAACCTCCAGGTCCGCTTCGACCCGATCAGCACCGGCGCCAAGACGGCGCGGCTCTTCCTCGTCGGCGACGGCGAAGGCGGGCTGCAGATCGCCCTCACCGGCGTCGGCCTGGAAGCGGTGCCGCCGCCGCTCGCCGCCGCTCCGGCGAGCGCCGCCACGGCCTTCAGGTCCGCGCCGCGCCGCAAGCACCGCAAGCGCGGCGCGATGCGCAGGCGCGGCCGCTTCAGGATCGGCCTCGCGGCGCGCCGCGAGAGCCGCTGAGACAGGTGCAACGCTTTACGTCCTTTCTGGCGCCGTAAAGCGTTGCACCTGCTCTGAGGTGGGGACGCTTCAGCCCGCGGCTTCGGCGCGGCGCAGGCCGCCGCGGGCCCAGAGCGAGAAGAGGACCGGGAGGGCGACGGCGACGGCGAAGGCGAGGGCGACGACGACCGGTTCGCCGGAGATGAAGCCACGGCCCGCCTCGAGCAGCGCGGTCACCGGGTTGACCGAGGCGACCGCGTGGATCCAGCCGCTGAGCAGGCTGAGCGGCACGTAGACCGGGGCGAGGAAGAGGATCAGGAAGACCGGGAACTGCATCAGCGGGCCGCCCTGGATCGAGCGCACCCGCATCGCCACGCCCGCCGCCCACAGCGTCGCCGTCAGGTTGGTCAGGATGGCGAGGGTGTAGAGGCCGACCAGTTCGATCCCCTGGCCGCCGACTTCCATGCCGACGATCAGCGCGATCGTGGTCAGCACGGTCCAGGTGATGACGGCGCGGGCAAGCGAGGCGATCGCGTAGCCGGCGACGATGCCGCGACGATCGGCGGCGGCCAGCAGGTAGCGGTTGGCGAAGCCGATCTCGAAGTCGCGGGCGATGCCGAAGCCGGTGAAGACGCCGCCGAAGGCCGCCGACTGGAGCAGGACGAAGACGAACTGGAAGGCGGTGTAGCCGCTGGGGAAGTTGAAGCCGGGCACTTCGCCGATCGCCGAGAGGCCGCCGGCGAAGGCGGTAAAGAAGAAGAGCGGGAAGGCGATGGCCGGCACCAGGAAGGCCGGGTTGGTGAGGAAGTTGTGGATGCTGCGCCAGGCGACCGCGCCCGCGATCGCGGCGAAACCGGCCGGCTTGCGCTGCCGCTCCGCCGCGCTCACGTCCGCACCAGCCGCGAGCGCATCGCGCCGCTCGCCGCCGCCATCCCGATCGCCAGCACCGCCGCGGCGATCCCGAAGCCGAGCGCCAGCGCGCCCGCGTCCCAGCCTTCGAAGAGCAGCGAGCGGAAGGCCTCGAGCAGGTAGGTGACCGGGTTGACCGCGGCGATGTCGTGGAACCACTGCGTCTGCAGCAGTTCCAGCGGCAGCGACATCGCCGAGATGAAGAGGAAGACGAAGAAGACGGGGAAGAGGCCCTGGACCGCCTCGCCGGAGCCGGTGCGCAGGGCGACGAAGAGCCCGATCGAGCCGGCGGCGACGGTGATCGAGACCGAGAGGGCGATGATCACCAGGGCGCCGGGGAAGCCGGTGATGAGTTCGGCGCCGGCGATCAGCCCGAGCGAGAGGTAGGTGACCCCCTGGACCAGGCCGAGCAGCACGGTGCCGGCGAGCAGGCCGCTGAGCAGGGCGGCACCGCGCAGCGGGGTCAGCGCCAGGCGGTTGAGGAAGCCGGTCTCGATGTCGCGGGCGAGGTCGGTGCCGGTGTTCATCACCGCGAACAGCGCCCCCTGGATGAAGGGCACGGCGAGGGCGAAGGTGAGGTAGGAGTCGGTGGGGAAACCGGGCAGGTTGGTCGCGTCTTTGAGGCCGCCGGAATTCACCGCGAGCAGGAAGAGCGGGAAGACCAGGGCGGGGACGATCTGCGCCGGCTGGCGCATCGTGCGCCGCACGGAGCGCTGGGCGAGCTGACCGACCTGGGTGCGCAGGGCGCCGCTGCTCACGCCGCGCCGACCGCCTCCGCCTCGCCCTCCGCGGCGCCGCCGGCACCCTCCAGCGAGCGGCCGGTCTTGGCCAGGAAGACGTCGTCGAGCGAGGGCGCGTGCAGCTGCAGCTGCTCGATCGCGATCCCCTCGGCGTCGAGCGCCCGCACGACCTCGGCCAGCTGCGCCTCGCCGCCCTCCAGCCGCGCCGCTGCGCCGCGCGGCGAGGCGCCGGCGCGCTCGCCGAAGCGCTCCAGCACGGCCGCCAGCTGCGCCCGTTCGCCGGGCTCGCGCGGCACCGCTTCCACGGTCGGCCGGCCGATCTCGGCCTTGAGCGCGGCCGGGGTGCCCTCGGCGACGATCTGGCCGTGGTCGATGATCCCGACCCGGTTGGCGAGCGCGTCGGCCTCCTCCAGGTACTGGGTGGTGAGGAAGACCGTCACGCCCTCCTCGGCGGCGAGCCGGCCGACCTCGTCCCAGAGCGCCGTGCGGCTCTGGATGTCGAGCCCGGTCGTCGGCTCGTCGAGGAACAGGATGCTCGGCCCGTGGGCGAGCGCCAGGGCAAGATCGAGGCGCCGCTTCATCCCGCCCGAGTAGCCGCCGACCTTGCGGTCGGCCGCTTCGGCGAGCCCGACCCGCTCGAGCAGTTCCTGCCCCCGGGTTTCGCGCTCGGGCTTGCCGATCCCGTGCAGCGCCGTCTGCAGGCGCATGTGCTCGCGCCCGCTCAGCAGCGGGTCGAGCGCCGCCTCCTGCAGCGCCGCGCCGATCGAGGAGCGCACCTCCGGTCCCTGCTTGACGATGTCGAAGCCGGCCACCCGCGCCGTGCCCGCGGTCGGCGGCAGCAGCGTGGTCAGCATCAGCACTGTGGTCGACTTGCCGGCGCCGTTGGGGCCGAGGAAGCCGTAGATCTCGCCCGCCTCGACCCGCAGGTCGATCCCGTCGACCGCCCGCGGCCCGTTCTTGAACTCGCGCACGAGCGCCTCGACTTCGATGCCCTCTCGTCTCTGCGCCGCCATTCTGCCCCGCAGGCTAACGATCCGTAGGATCGGGTCCGTGAAGCCGGTCACGGTCTCGATCGAGGTGCCCCAGCCCCGCGAGGAGGTGTTCGACTACCTGGTCGTGCTCGCCAACCACGAGGCCTTCCTCGATCACTTCCTGGTCGACTGGAAGTTCTCCGGGCCGCCGCGCGGCGTCGGCGCCAAGGCCGAGGCGCGGGCGAGCGCGCCGATGTCCCAGGACTGGACCGAGTTCGAGATCGTCGCGGTCGAGGAGCCCGCGCTGATCGTCGAGGAGGGCGTCGGCCTGAAGGGCAAGCGCCGCACCCGCGGCACCTACCGGCTGCAGAGCCTGCCCGGCGGCGGCACCGAGATCTCCTTCGAGCTCGAGTGGCTCGCCGTCGCCCGCGCCGAAGGCCTGATCCCGGCGATGACGCGGGCCTTCATCCGGCGCCCCAACGCGAAAGCGCTGCGCCGCCTCGCTCGCGAGCTCGACCACGGCTGAGCCCGGCGCTAGGCCGGCGCCGGGCCGAGCACGAAGACCTGGACCGCCATGTCGGGATCGAGGTGGGTGTCGGACATCGCGGCGAGGACCGGGCGGCGGGTGAGCCTCGCGACGGCGGTCTTCATCTCCGCCGCCATGGCGCGCTGGGAGAGCCGCCGCATCGCCAGCACCGCCTCGCCCTCGCCGTAGGAGGCGAGCGTCTGCTCGGCTTGGGTCAGCACCCCGAGCATGACCGTGACCACGGTGTCGCCGCTGTGGAAGGAGTAGGACTTGCGCGGCCCGCGGCCGAGCGCCGCGGTGTGGATGCGGACCAGCTCGCGGGTGATAGCGGCGTTCAGCTCGCCGCCGCTGGGGCCCGCGACACCCCGATCGCCCCGCGCTCCGCTCATCGCAGGTGAAGGCGGTTGCTGAGGTAGTGACGGGCGTCGACTATGACGCCGTTCTCGAAGCGCTCCTCGGCCCAGAACGAGGATGGGCCGGCCGGGTCGGCGGCCGAGAGCGTGCCGGCGGCGATCACCTTGTTCCCGGCGACGGCACTCACCTCGGTCAGGTCGATCCGGTGGTGGTGTTCCATCCGCACCAGGTCGGCGAACCAGTCGCGCACGCCGACGTGGCAGTGGTAGACGGAGTCGATCCCATGCAGTCTCAAGGGCCGGAAATCGACGTGTGCGTCCATGCAGGCGAGCATTGCTTCGAGGTCGCGAGAGTTGAAGGCGTCGAACCAGCGCCTGACGGTGGCCTCATCGGCATGGGACATGCTCCGACTCCACGGGGGGACCCCGATAGGCCGAATCGCCGCCGCAACAGCTGCCATCGCGCCCACCGTTCTGATGCCAACGCCGAGGCGACCTACGCGAGGTGCGCCAGCGTCGGGCGCGATGGTAACGCGTGCTAGGCGTGGACCGGCGGGGCCTTCGCCGCGCCGCCGCCGCCCGGCGCGAAGAGCTGGGCCGAGGGGATCCCGATCAGCTCGCCCCGGAAGCGCTTCTTGCGGCCGTAGACGACCCAGGTGGTGTCGATTTCGCCGATGTCGAGATCGAGCCGCAGCTCCTCGGCGTGCTCCTCGACGTGCTCCATGTGGGTGAGGCCGGAGTCGTACTCACCGCGCAGCAGGCCCTCGCCGACGACCGGCTTGGAGACGACGTCGATCACCTCCTCCCAGCGGGAGAGGTCGACGTAGCCCTTGGTTGCCGGCACGATCCCGATCGAGCGCGGCACCTCGACCTCGCGGCGGCTGAGCAGGACCAGGTGCTTGGTCGGGTAGATGAAGGTGTCGACGACGAAGACCTCGCGCCAGTACTTCTCGGTGATCTCGTGCACCTTGGGGTGGGCGCTGCACTGGACGAGGAAGGCGTTCGGCGTCTCGCGCAGCATCTCCAGGCCGGCGAAGAAATCGGTGATCAGCTCGATCCGATATTCGTCGACGCCCTGGAACTCGAGGTAGCGCTGCACCGCCCGCTCATGACATGTTCCCGCGGGCCCGAGCGTGATCATCGTGACTTTGTCCCCAGAAGCTGCGACCATCGTCATCCCAGCGTAGCGAGTGGACAGGAATCCTCAAGCAGTAGGAGGGAAGATGAGACGAGTCGCCGCGGTGCTTTCAGGAGCCGCAATCGCCGCTCTGTTGATGATGGGCATCGCCACCGCCGGAGCCGCGGCAGCCCCGTTGGCCGGCGGCGCCTGCACGCCGGCGAGCGATATCGAGGCGATCGTCGACGACTCGATCTCGATGGAATTCACCGACGCCAATCGCCTGCGCGTGCAGGCGATGAACCTGCTGATCGACACCCTGGGCAAGGGGACGACGCTGGGCGCGGTCGAGTTCGGCTCCGCCGGCTACGAAAACAACCCCCCCGGCGCCGACACCGTCTTCCCGCCGCAGCCGGTCGGGCCCAACGGCAACGCGATGCGAACGGCGCTCGACCAGAAGATCCACGCCGACAACGGCGCCACGGACTACAACGCCGCCTTCGCCCAGTCCGACCTCGACAACCCGGGCGCCAACGCCCGCATCTTCCTCACCGACGGCGGCCACGACATCGGCACCTACAACGAAGGCCACCTCGTCCACAACGTGCCGACCTACGTGATCGGCTTCGGCGGCATCGTCGCCGGCGAAGACCAGGCCCGCCTGCAGAAGATCGCCGCTGACACCGGCGGCCGCTACTTCCCGCTCAAAGACTCGGCCCAGCTGCAGTCGGTGATGAACACGATCGAGGCGGCGCTGACCTGCCAGACGCCGCCGCGCCAGTTCACCGACCTGCTCGCCAAAGGCCAGAGCAAGACGCACTCGGTGGCGATCGGCGCCGCGACCAAATCGGTTCGGATCACGCTCACCTGGACCAGCCCGCTGGACAAGTTCAAGCTCTCCGGCCTGCGCCTGGTCAACAAGGGACACCTGTTGGCCGTGGCCTCGCGCCCGGGCAGGAAGCCCGGCAAGCTGAAGGTCTCGCGCACGCTCAGCTCGACCTTCGCCGTGGTCGAAGTCGCGCACCTGCACAGGGGCCAGCTGCGCTTCGCGGTCAAGGCGGCGAAGGTCGGCTCGGGCGAGCCGAAGGTGAGCCTGACCACCCAGGTCGGCCGGCGCTCGCACAAATAGCCGTAGGCGGCCCGGGCTCAGGCTGAGCCCGGGCGCAGCGCCGGCAGCACGAGGTCGTCGCGCAGCCGCCCGCCCCCGGCGCCAAGTGCGTCTGCGGCGGACAAAGCTACTCCAGCATGAAGATCTCGACCGCCATGTCGGGGTCGACGTGGACCTGGCTCATGTAGGCGCGCACCCGCCGCCCGGTCGCGTCCTCGACCACCGCGGTGAAGTGTTCCTCCATCGTGTCCTGGAAGGTGCGGCGAAAGGCTTTGACCGCCTCGGTCTCGCCGCGGGTGAGCAGGGTCTGCTCGACCGTGGTGAAGCCGTTCCAGAGCAGGCAGACGATCAGGTCCTCGGCGATGTGGGTCTTGACCTTGGCCGGCCCGCGACCGTAGAAGCGCAGGTGAAGCTGCGCGAGACCGTTCGATATGGCTGCCAGCGCCTCCCCGTCGGGGTGCCCCGAATTCAACCCAGCTCCTTTTCCGCCCCTCTTGACCACGGCGCTGAAGGGGGAGAGTTGCGGCGAGCCCCTCCGGCGTTCCAAAACGGTACCACCCGAAACCACCTATCCAACGACTTAGTAGGCTGGGTCTCCGACCTGACACACGGGCCAGCGCGCATGACTTGCAAGAGCTGACCGGCCGGCGGGGGATCCCGATCCAACGCCGGCCGTGCAGAGGTCGCGCGAGGAGCGGTTGAGGTTGGCGACCTTGTCGAACCCCGAGCTCCTAGGACCCGATGGCCGGAAAAGAGACCCCAAGAGGAGGCCAGGCGCTGGTCGAGCTCTCCAACGCGATGGTCGCGCTGCATCGCGAGTACTTCGGCCGCGGGCCCGGCGCGGCGAAGAGCTTCATCAACGACGAGATGGTCGTCTGCGTGCTCAGCGACATCTACACCGCGGTCGAGCGCACCCTGATCGGCGCCGGCCAGGCCGAGCACGTGCGCCGCACCCGCGGCCTGCACCAGGAGGCGCTGGAAGCCGAGTACAAGGCCAGCGTCGAAGCGATCATGGGCCGCCCGGTCGAGGCCTTTCTCAGCGTCGTCCACGTCGACCCCGACGTCGCGATCGAGGTCTTCCTGCTCGGCGAGCCGGCCGCGCGCTAGCTGCCCTCGGGCTCGGCGAAGAGGAAGAACTCGAGCGCCAGGTTGGCCTCGATGTCGACCTGGCTGAGGAAGACCCGCACCGACCGCCCGGTTATCCGTTCGACCACCTCGACGAACTCGTCTTTCACCGCCTCCTGGAACTTCTTGCGGGTCTCGCTGACGTGCTCGCTGGAGCCGGCACCGATCAGGGTGCGCTCGGCGGTGGTGAAGATCTCCTCGAGGATGCAGACCGCGTAGTCGCCCTGCAGGTAGCTGCGCGCCTTGGTCGGCCCGCGGCCGTAGAGGCGCGCGTGCAGTTGCACGATCTCGCGCGAGAGCTGCGAAACGAGTGCCCCGTGGGCAGTGGGACTTTCTGGAGGGTTCGGACGATCCAAGCTACGGCTCCTGGTGGATGAGCCGTTTGCCCTGGCTTCGAACTCGTCGCGCCCCGCACGGCGAGCCTCGAGACCCGCGTGCCTGGCTGATGCTCGGCGCCGCCAGGGCACTCGAGCGCGAGAAGCATAGCGTGGGGGAATTACGAGCCGACGGCGGCCTGAGCGAGCGCGTCGACGGCGGCGCGCTCCTCGGCCAGAACCCGTTTGGCGACGCCGGCGACCTTCTCGTCGCCGGCCCGCCGGGCGAGTCGCTCGAGCAGCTCGTAAGCGGCGATCTCGAGGTGCTCGAAGGCGGAGACGAAGGCGACGAGCTTTGCTGTCGTCTCGGGCTGGGCGGCGAGGAAGGCGCCGACCTGCATGCCGGTCAGCTGCAGCACCGCGTCGCCGGCCTCGGCCGGGCCGACCCCGCGCGCCTCGATTCGTTCGCGCAGCATCGCCTCGTGCTCTTCGCTCTCGCGCAGGTGGGCGGCGAAGAAGCGGATCAGGCCCTCGTCCTCGATCAGCCGCGGACCCATTTCAAGTAGCTGCAGCCCCTGTTTCTCGATTGCGTGAACGTCGGCCATGCAGCGCTTGAGCTGAGCCTCGAGTCCGGTCTCCCAGCTGCCGTTGAGCGAGGCGTCAATGACGAGGTCAAAGGAGCCCGCGAGGCGGTCTGCCATCCGCTGCGCCTCCTCGCTGATCTGGCCGGCGATCGCGGCGGTTGCGGCGTCGCCCGCTTCCGCGGCCGCCTTGCGCAGCAGCTCGGCGGAAGCGATCTCCAGGTGCTCGTAGGAGAAGGCGTGGGCGACCAGCTTGGCGGGGGTATCGGGCTCGCCGGCGGCGAAGATCGCCATGCCGATCCCACCGGTCCGCTCGGCCGAGCCGTCGGCGGTATCGGCACCGTGCGCCCGCAGCCGCTCGCGCAGGCGCTGCTGGTGCGCCTCGGTCTCGGTGCTGTGCGCGGCGAAGATCGCCGCCAACTGCTCGTCGCCGACGATCAACGGGGCGCGCCGCATCTGGACCAGCGCCTGGCGCCCGATCGCGTGCACGCCGGCGAGCTGCTGAACCAGCTTCGCCTCCGGCGGCTCCATCTCGCTCCGCTCCGCCGCCACCTCACGGGGCCGCTTGCCGAGATCCACGATCGGCGTATCGCTCGCGCCGTTGCCTCCGCGCGGCCTGGCGAAGAGTTCCGCGAGCGCCTCGATCACGTTCACCCGCGGTTCCCAGCCCAGGCCGGGACCGCGCCAGTCCCGGCGAGCCCGATGATCTCGCTTACCTCGTCGCGTTCGGCGAGGGCCGCGACGACGGGCCGGCCGACGTTGCCGGTGGCCCCTGCCACCACCACCCTCATGGACGGCGGGATTTGCGTTTGTTGTTATCCATGCTTCCTCGTTGCCCGCTCCGAAGCTGGCTAAACGTTCAGCCTTCTTCGAGGAGTGCGCTTAATACGGTACGGCATAGGTCTTCGATCGGCGAGAAGCCCCCGGTTTTCCCTCCGAACGGACGGGTATGAAGGCGGCATGATCGACACCAAGTCGATTCCCAAGCCCGGCGAGCGCTGGCTCAGCTGCCCGCCCTACCTGTTGATCGCCCACGTCTTGGGGGTGGAGCAGGCCGAGGGGGCGCCCCTGGTCAGCTACGAGCTGCAGGACGACGACGGGGTCGTGATCGAGCGGGTCGACCACGCCGTCCTCGACGACGGCTGGTGGAGGGCCTTCCAGCCGATGCGCCGGTACTTCGGCTAGCCCCACGCGCCCTCGGCGGGCGGGTGAGCCCGCGCCGGGAATCGGCTTGCGTTCCCAGACATTCGTGTTTACCATGCGCGCCCCAACGGCAGCGGAGGCGGGATGGGCGACAGGGCATGGCAACCAGGCGATTTCGCGTTCGCCTTCGATTCCGCGTTTGCGGAGCTGCAGGTGCGGATCGAGTCGGCCTGTGGGGGGTCGACCGGGTGGCCGGAGCAGGTGGCGGCGGGGATCAGGGCCGCCTTCGAGTGGGTCGCGGCCGAGCCCGCCGCGGCCCAGCTGCTGACCAACGACGCCCTGGCCGGCGGCAGCGCCGGCTTCGAGCGCTACGAGCGGATGATCGCCTACGTCGCCGAGCTGCTCGAGGCGGGCCGCGAGCGGGCCGAGCACGGCGAGCGCCTGCCCGCGCTCACCGAGCGGGCAATGGCGAGCGGTGTGGCGATGCTCGTCGCCCAACGCCTCTCGCTCGGCCGGCAGGCGGAGCTGCCTGAGATCGCCGGCGAGGCGATCCAGTTCGTGCTCACGCCCTACCTCGGCGGTGCCGAGGCCCGCCGCGTCGCCGCCGGTTGAGCCCGATTTGACATGTGACTAACTGGCGATACAACTTCGGCGTCGGCGTCGGCGTCAGCTCGGACTGGACGCCGGGCTCGAGCTATGAGTCCGTGCACCCGGCCGCCGGGGTCAAGATCGCCGCCGGGGAGAACCTCGAGGTCTCACCGCCGCGGCGCCTGGTGCAGAGCTTCAACGCGCTCTGGAGCGACGACGTCAAGGGCGAAGGCACCTCGCGGGTGACCTGGGAGATAGAGCCGGTCGCCGACTCTGACCACGCCCGGCTCGCTGCGCTACGCGGGAGCCGAGGACTGGTCCTAGGCCTCGCTGTTCCGGTGCGCCTTATGTGGCTTATGACCACATAAGGCGCACCGGAAGACGATCAGGCGAGGCCCAGCTCGACCATGCGTCGCCCGGTGTCGGCGATCGATTCAGGCAGCGGGCGCGGGGTCCAGCCGAGCGCGGTCTTCGCCTTCTCGTTCGAGTAGGTGAGCTTCTTGCCGAGCTGGTTGGTGATCGTGCGGATGCTGGGGTCGAAGAGGCCCATCGCCCGCACCAGGAAGTTGGGCACGCCGCGGGTCGGCACCTTGGCGGCGTCGGGGCCGAGCTCGCGCCGCAGCACGGCCGCGATCTCGGCCATCCAGAGGAACTCGGCGACGGCGATGAAGCGCTCGCCGCCGGCCGCGGGCGAGAGCATCGCCTCGACCTGCAGCTTGGCGACGTCGCGAACGTCGACGAAGCTGAAGCCGATCCGCGGCACACCCGGAATCCCCTTGAGCAGCCGTTCGATTACCTGCAGCGAGAAGGAGGCGTCGCGGCTGAGTAGAGGGCCGAGGATCGCGCCGGGGTTGATCGTCGCCAGGCGCTCGCGCTCGCCCCGCTCCTCGACCAGCTCCCAGGCGGCCCGCTCGGCGATCGTCTTCGAGCGCACGTAGGGCGAGAGGCCGTCGAAGTCGAGGTCGGTCCAGTCTTCCTCGGTCAGCGGCCCCGGCCCCCTGGCGCCGCCGGCGATCGCCGCAACCGAGGAGGTGACGACGACCCGCTTGGCGCCCGCGTCGAGCCCCGCCCGCAGCACCCGCAGCGTGCCCTCACGCGCCGGCACGATCAACTCGTCGGGGTCCTTGGGCTGCACCGGCGGGAAGGGCGAGGCGACGTGGAGGACGTAATCGCAGCCAGCGGCCGCCTCGGCCCAGCCCTCGTCGCTGGTCAGGTCGGCGGCGACAACGGTGAGCCCTTCGCCCGCATCGACCTGGGAGCCGACAGCCTCGCGCACCTCCTGCTCGCGGCCGAGGTCACGCACCGTGGTCCGCACCTCGTATCCCCGCCCGAGCAGCTCGGCGACGCACCAGCCGCCGAGAAAGCCGGAACCGCCGGTTACGAGGACCGTCTCCGCCACGCTAGCCCTCAGTGCCGATGGAGAGGATCTGGACGTTCGGGGGCAGCGTCTTGGTGCAGGTCGCGTCTTCGCACAGGGCGGACCAGAAGCCTTCGCCCGCGAGCGCGGTGTCGCCGATGCCGGGCAGCTCGACGCCGAGCGTGCCTTCCCAGTCGGCGGAGGTCGGCGAGTTGAGGTGAAAGGTGGCCGATCCGTGAAAGGGCGCGGGCGGGCTAATCGATGCGTCTTCGAGAACTCCGGCGGGATCGGGTGTCAAGAACATCGTGGGCTTGCCTTCGACCGAGACGGAGGAGACGACAGAGAAACCGTGACGCTGTGTCGAGGAGGAGGCGGAGAAGAAGACGCTCGGTTCACCGAACTTCGCTCCGGGGTCGAAGCGAGAGACGGAGAAGTCCAGGCGCCGCTGCCCCTCGCTGCCGGCGTAGAGGCTCTCCAGGTGGAAGGACCGGCCTGCCCCCGACCCTTCGTGCCCGAATTCGCGTTGATCGCAGACATGGCGGAAGGACTGCCTGATTGAGCCGCGGGCTCGGCGACCGTAGACGCGGGTGTAGCCGTGTTCGCCGTGGAGTTCGATCCGGCCTTCGAACCAGCCGTGACGAATGACATCGGCGCGTCCTTTGCAATTGTCGGCGATCGCTTCGCGGCTGATACTGAGCTCATTGAATCGGACGGCGATCCTTCCCACGCCTGGAAGTCTCGCCTTGACCCGTCCATCCGAGGTACTGAGTCCCCTGGCGAGGTACTGAACTTCATACCGCCGACCTTTGGAGACTCTGATGTAGATGCTGGGATCGCGCTTTCGCTCCGCTGCCACCGCGCTCACGCTGAACCGGTAGCCATTTGCAGCAGGCAGCACGAATTCTGTCCACCTCTGCGGCTTTTCCACAAAAAAACCGGGCTCGGCGGCCGCAGCCAACGGTGTTGCCATCATCAGCAGCACTGCAATCGGCACCGCCCAAATTGATCTCCCCCCAACCCTCATCTTGGAGAGGCTATCCGAGGAGTCATCAGAAGAAATACGTCCGCTGTTCAATTCGCAATCAGTTGAGACAACGGTGGGAGGATTCGCATACAGCGGACAATTCCTGCGCCCCGACTGAATTCCACCGATTCGCGCTCGAGGTTTTCGATTGCCGCGATGGCGCTGGCCTTTCGATCCAGGCGGTGAAGCTCGATCGCCTGTTGCAGAGCGAGAATCTGAACGCCTGTGCGCCGCCGCACAGCGACCTCCTCCAGAAAGTCGTCGGATCTGCTGGGTGGAGGCGTAATGCTCTCGAGGTCGTTGACATCCCAGCCAACCGCGCGCGCCAGGAAGCCCAATCGCTCCACGCGGTTGCCCGCCTCGGCAAAAGCACGATGGACATTGCCGCGATGCTCGGTGCAGATCCGGTTTGCCACCTGTCGGAAGGTGACGATTCGCTTGCCTTCACCGGGGAGCGGCGCAGGTGAGCCAGCGTCGAAATGATTGACCAAAGCGACAACGACGGCGCCCACTGTGATCAAGGCCGCAAGCGCCTCGAGTGAGATCAATGTTCCGCGCGCGATGCCGCGGCCACGGAGGCCGAAGCGCTTCTTCGCCACCGTCAACCGCCGCGGAGCAGTTCGGTGCGCATCTGTCGGCGCTCGTCGCCGGCCCGGTCCGCGGCCTGGCCGGCGCGGCGCTGGAGGAAGAGGACGGCCAGCAGCGCGACGAGGCTGAGCAGGATCAGCAGCGCGACCATCACCCAGAAGCCCCAGTGTTTGCCCTGGCCGGGGACCCAGGTGTTGGCTCCGTAGAAGCCGACGACGAGGGTCGGGACGAGGAAGACGGCCGCGGCGACCTCGATCCGCCGCTGCATCCTCTCGCTGTGCTGGCGCTGTTCATCGGTCTGTTCGAGGTGGAGCAGTCCGAAGGACTGGCGCAGCCGCTCGCTCAGCTTTGCCAGGCCGGCCAAGGCTTTGTCGACCCGCTCGTCGACTTCGATCACGGCTTGGTGGTCGCTCGCGACCAGCCAGGCCTTGCTGACGTCGGCGCGTAGGCCCGGGCGGTTGAGCGGGTTGAGCCAGTCGCGCATCACCGCCATCAGTCCCCAGAGCTCCGGCAGCTCGTCGCGGTTGTCGAGGTCGTCGTCGACGTAGAGGCTCAGCTCCCAGTCCTCGAGCCAGCTGAAGAGGGCTCGGTGCGCGGGCGCGTAGCTCAGCGCGAGCTCGTTCATCACCGCGACGCCGAGATCCCCGGCTCCGCCGTCGCGCCGCTGCGCCCAGCGCTCGGCGACCCCGCGGAATGTCTCATCCGATGAATCGGGAGGGTCTTCTTCGATCTTGATCGCACCCTGGAACGTCCTGCGCGGGTGCCAGCAGCTGATCAGCCATCGCTCGCCGGCGAGCAGCTCGACCGGCTGGAAGCGGAGCACGCCGCTGCCCTGGGCGGTGCCGCGCTCGCGCCGGTGGTCGACGCGCAGCGCCTCGACGCTGAAGGTCGAGGCCAGGCGAATGGCGCCGTCGCCGTAGGAGATGCCGGCGGGCGCGTCGTCGGGGGTGAGCAGGTCCTCCAGCATCTGCGATGTCAGTCCGGGGCAGCGCGGGCCGAGGAAGTCGAAGGCCTCGGCGGTGAGGTCGGGCCCGCAGACCAGCTCAAACCAGCGAAGCGCCTCATCGCCGGCAAGATCGCCGGGGCTGCCGATATCGGGTCGCGCTCCGGCGCGCCAGACGCTCACCCGCTTCAGCCAGCTTGGTGCCTCGGGCACGGCCATCAGATGCTCAGCAGCGCCGGCTCGGGCGCCGCCGCCTCGCTCGGGATTGCCTTGATCTTCTCGCTGACCTTGTATTTGGCCGAGAAGAAGAAGCCGCCGCACTCGTCCTTGACCGCGCAATCGACGCACTCGGGGTGGTACTCGTTCTTCCAGTCGGAGATCGAGCGGACCGCGTATGGCCACATGCTGCGCGGGATCAGGCAGAGCTGGTGGTTGTAGATCATCGTCTGGATTCGGCTGCGGTCGAGCAGCGTCACCGCCTCGACCAGCTCCTCCGCGTACTCGGTCGGGTCGATCCAGAGCGCGGGGATGTTGGCCCGCGCCAGCCCGATCATCTCCAGGCCCATCAGCGCCACCTGGTCGACGAAGGGCAGGTTGCGGGCGATGAACTCGGCGATTTCGGGCAGCGCCGGGGCGGTCTGCTTGTGCAGGACGACCCGGATCTCGATCCGCTGGCGCAGCTGGGCGAGGTTGAGGATGCCGGGGATCGTCTGGTTGAAGGCGCCCTCGGCCTGGACGACGTAATCGTGCCGCGCCGGCTCGGCCCCGTAGATCGGGATGCCGACCATCATGTTCGGGTTCTCGATCGCGGCCCAGGCGGCGGCGAACTCGGGGTCGGCGAAGCGGGTGCCGTTGGAGAGGACGTGGACCTCCGCCTCTGGATGCAGGTTGCGGCAGAGTCGCAGCAGGTCGATCACGCCCTGTCCGTAGAGGGTCGGCTCGCCGCCGGTGAAGCCGATCTCGGCGGTGTCGCGCGGCAGCAGCCGCATCAGCTCGAAGGCCTCTGCCAGCAGGCGATCGTCATTCGCCGTCTTCGGCGGCTGTGAGCACATCAGGCAGTAGTGGTTGCAGCGCTCGGTCAGCAGGATGCTGTTCTGGCGGCTCTGATGGCGCCAGAGCACCCGGATCCGTTCGCCGTCGTCGCTGACCGAGACGACGTCGTCGCCGCTGAGGTAGTCGAGCTCGGGCGGCAGGCGCACGACAGCCGCGCCGTTTGCCCCCGGGCCATCGCTCCTGGCCAGGTAGAGGTCGAATCCGGCCGGCGCCTCACCGTCGTCTCCGACCATGAATGCGCGCGAGCCTCGCTGCGAGGTCAGCGTCGCCGCGTCGGCGATCTTCCAGACCGAGCGCGGCAGCGGCGCCTCGAAGGGCGCGCTCAGCGCTTTGCCGCGCAGCGCGATCAATGGCCCGCCCAGGTCTGGAAGAGGGCGCGGGTCGCCGCGTCGCCTTCGTAGCGGTCCAGCAGCAGCTTGAAGATCGCCATGTTGCGGCGGCAGAAGCCCGAGGTCGGCTTGCGCCCGAGGAAGTCGCCGCTGGTCGCGTGGTGATAGGTGGGGTCCGAGCCGCAGTAGGTCTCGAAGGCGCAGTCCTGGCACATCGGCGCGCTCGGGGCGAAGGACTCCTCCAGTGGCGCCAGCAGTGCGTCGGAGAGCATGATCTCCTCGTAGGAGTCCTCGTGCAGGTTGCCGAGGCGAAACGTCTTGTCGCCCATCTCGGCCAGCATCCGCCCCTCGTCGGAGGCATAGACGTCACCGTCGTAGTTGTAGACGATCGCCCCGATCCCGATCCCCGCCGGCGAGGTCAGGTCGACGTAGCCGGGGTCGTCGTTGGTCAGCATCTTCTTCAGGATCAGCGCCGCGTACTGCTCGACCATTGGCACGCCCTTGCTGTTCAGCTCGATGACGTAGTCGAGGCCCTCCTCGTAGAACGGCAGCCAGTGATCGACGTCGTAGGCGTCGAAGCTCTTGGTTTTGATCGCGAAGCCGTAGGGGGAGAGGGTGCGCAGGAAGATGCTGGTCAGGCCCTGCTCGACGTAGGTGTCGACGATCTCGCGCACCCGACCGAGGCTCGAACGGGTGGTCGTCATCAGGGCCGAGACGCGGTCGACTCCCAGCTCCTCGCGCACTCGCTGGATCCCCGCCGTCGCCAGCTCCCAGCTGTTGCGCCCCGGCCGCGGCCGGTTCTTGTTGTGCAGGTCGGCGGGACCGTCGAGCGAGGTCGAGATGTAGACGTCGTGAGCGAGGCAGAAGTCGAGCACCCGGTCGTCGAGCAGCGCCAGGTTGGTCGCGATCACGAAGCCGAGGTTCTTCTGCGCGGTCTCGTTGCGGGCCTCGGCCTCTGTGACGACCGCTTCGATCAGCTCGAAGTTCAGCAGCGGCTCGCCGCCCTGGAACTCGATCTTGATGTTCTCCGAGGGGGAGCGGAAGGCCGAGTCCAGGGCAAGCGCGGCCGTCTCGGGGCTCATGTCGAAGGCCTCGCGATCCGAGCTCTGCCGCGAGACCTGGCAGTAGGGACAGGAGTGCTCGCAGCGCAGCGAGGCGACGAGGATGTGCAGCGAGGTGAATTCGGCCAGCCGCCGGTAGCGGGTGCGGGCCTTGATCGCGAGCAGTTCGACCGGCAGCTTGTCGTCGCGCTCGCGGATCAGGTGCTTGGCGCGGAGCCGGCGCACCAGGGGTGAGTCGGCGGGCAGGTCACCCGAGCTCAGCTGCTCGAATTCCTCGCTGCCGAGGAAGAGGTGCTCGCCGACGAGGTTGGTCAGCAGGACGCGGTCGCCGATGCGCTCGAAGCGGAAGGGCAGCAGCTGCCACTCGGCATTCGGCGCCTGAAAGGCGACCGGATCGCGGAACCTAGACATCGGCGTCGATCAGTCCAGTCTTCGAGAAGGCGAGGGCGAGAACGAGGTTTCGCACGTCGGCCGTTTCGGCGCGGACCCGCTCGCGCAGCACCTGGTCCAGCACCTCGTTGCGGAAGTCGGCGAGGACCGCCTTCGAGTCGGCGGTGCCCTCGCCGAGGTGCACCGTTACGTCGATCGCCTCAGTGCCCTCGGTGATCTCGCAGGAGAGCCGATCGGAGAAGCGGTAGGCAGCACGCTGAACGGCGTCGAGGGAGTGGCCGTTGTGGTCGAAGGAGAGATGCTCGCTCATGGCGTTGGCCTGGGCGATCTAGCTCCGAGTGCTCAGGAGCTCGAGTAGTGCGATGAGTGCGAGGCGTGGGAGCTGTGCGAGTAGTGGCCGCCGCCGCTGGACGAGTAGTGGGAATGGTGCGAATGGTGGGAGTGGTGACTGTGGTGCGAGTGGTGTGAGTGATGACGGGACGTTCCGGCGATCGCGTCGTCATTGGGCAGCGCCAGCAGGGGCGCTTGGGCGACACTTGCGGCGGAGCCGGCGCTCTGCGTGATCGCCGCCTGCGCCCGGCCGACGCTGAGCCCAGCATCGGCGACGGTTGCCCCCGCCCCCTGGGGCAGGATCGCGGCCAGCGCAACGCCCAGCGGCACCAGTATCGGCTTCCGTTTCATCGAGCGCGACCCTATCCGTACCAATAAAGCACTGTCAAGCACTTAATTCGGTCAGAGCCCGAACTCCGCCCGTCGCCCCGCGGGCACGAGGTCGGCGTACTGGCGGTGGCGCTGGATGTAGTCGTTGACGAAGGGGCAGAAGGGCAGCACCGCCAGGCCTCGTTTGCGGGCGTCCTGCAGGGCAAAGGAGATCAGTTGCCCGCCGAGGCCGCGACCCTCGAACTCTTCGTAGATCTCGGTATGCACCAGCTCGATCAGCTCGGGGTGCAGGCGGTACTGGAGGAGGCCGGCGCGTTTGCCGGCCATGCGAATCACGTAGCGCCGGCTGTCGATGTCGTCGGCGATCTCGATCCGCACGCGTTCATATTGGCTGAATTCTCAGTTTCGGCACACCCAGGTCTTGTTCGGTAACAACCGACGGCTGAGGATCGGCCGATGACGCCAAAGAAGAAACGGAAGCGAATCGGCCAGGTCGCCCAGTACGAAAAACCCCACTGGGATCCGCTACTCAAATTGCTCGCCGAGTACCTCGTCGTCGACTTCATGTGGATGCACGAGGTCGAGCTCAAGGACGGAACCCGGATTCATGCATACAAGAACCGGGAAACCAGGCGCTACCTCCACCTCAGCACCGACGGGCGGTACTTCGAGTACTGCGGCGAGGAGTACTACCGCGAGGCGGAGATCTCGGTCTTCATCATGGAGATGGTCACGAGGGTGGGCAGGTTCCGCCCGTGTCCACGCTGCACGGGTACCGACGACTGGGACTACGAGTAACACCATGGAGCTACACTTGCTCCAGATGCCCTCCAAGCATCCTCGCATCGCCGTTACCGCCGATCCCGAATTGGGGGAGGCACTGGCGCGCGTGCGCGCCGCCACCGGCACCCGAGAGGCCGATGCGACCTTGCTGCGCCGCCTCGCCGTCGAGGGGGCAGAGGCCGAACTGCAAGCAGCGCGTAATCGCCGCGCTGCGGCGGAAGCGCTGTTCGAGGCAATGGACGAGGGGATGTTTGACCTCGATCTCGCCGCGGTCGACCGCCTCAACGCACCGCCCGCAGCCTGATGTCGGTCCGGCTTTGGGATGGGTCTGGGCCTGTGCTGGCGGATACGTCCGCCTGGATACGAGCGCGCCGGGACCCGAGCGCCCGCCTCCTGCTGCAGAAGGGAATCGAGCGCGGAGACACATGTTGGTGCTGGCCGGTGCGCTACGAGTTGATGGTCGACGCACGCGGGCCTGAGGGGATCGCCGCGGTGGAGCGAACTCTGGAGGGGTTGCGTGAGGTCGCAATCGACCGCAAGGTGCAGCGCGCGGCGGTGGCGATCATGCGCGAGCTTGCCGCTACCGGTTCCCACGGCGCCCACCGATACCCGTTGGCTGATCTGGCGGTTGCGGCGGCGGCTCAGGACGCGGCCATCGGCATTCTCCATTTCGATCAACACCTGGAGCGCCTTGGCGACCAGCTCGGGGTTGAGGCGCATTGGATTGCGGATCCGTCGTCCGCCCCAGACCTTGGCTCAAGGTGATGTGGACTCAGCGGACCATCCGGCTTGGCGCGCGGCCGCGCGGCTTTCACCTGGTCACCGCCGAGGTGCTGGACGCGCTGCCCGAGCTGGGTGAGATCTCGGTCGGGATCCTGCACCTGTTGATCCAGCACACCTCGGCCTCGCTGGCGCTGAGCGAGAACGCCTCGCCGGAAGTGAGGCATGACTTCGAGACGTGGTTCAGCCGCGCGGTCCCCGAGGGCGCGTCGTACTGGACCCACACCCTGGAGGGCGACGACGACATGCCCGCCCATATAAAGGCGGCGC
Source organism: uncultured Solirubrobacterales bacterium (assembly GCA_963774405.1). GTDB lineage: Bacteria > Actinomycetota > Thermoleophilia > Solirubrobacterales > 70-9 > VRUE01. The sequence continues at coordinate 463,507 of CAVZEV010000005.1, forward strand.
TGCTGGGCCCCACGCTGACGCTGCCGCTCAGCGACGGCCGTCCTGCGCTCGGCACGTGGCAGGGCATCTACCTCTGCGAGCACCGCGACCACGGCGGCCCACGCTCGCTGGTCGCGACCGCGTGGGGCGAGCCGAACGGCTGAGCGAGCGCCCGCCGGCTCAGCCGGTAAAGGGGTGCGTCGGGGTGGTGTTGTTCGGGGCGAGGAAGTCGAACCCGTCGGGGATGTGGAGCCGGCCGGGAGCGGTGCCGGGTTCGCCGGTGACGCCGTACTGCCAGACGATCTTCTTCGTCTTCGGGTCGATGATCACGATCCGGTCGCGGTAGTCGTCGTTGGCCGCGATCAGGCCGTTCGGCAGCCGCTCGGCGAGGCTCGGGTGGTTGAGCATCCGCTTGCCCGAGGAGGGGCTGTAGGACCAGAGGATCTTGCCGGCGCGGTTGAATTCGTAGATCCCGCCGGGCTTGGTGTAGTCGGCGACGAGGTAGCGGTCGGGACCAGCTGCTGGGGATCGGAGGGGTATTCGATCGGCAGCTGCACGCTCCAGACCAGCTTGCCTGCGGGCGTGATCTCGTCGATGTAGGAGCCGTTGACCTCGGAGATCAGGATGTCGCCGTTGGCGAGCGGGGTGTCGCCGTTGGGCGAGCCGAGCAGGTTGGGCGGTTCGTGGCTGCACGATTCGGGGCTGCCGAATTCCTTCAGGATCTTCTTCGCCTGGGAGATCATCAGCACCCGGCAGTTCTGCGCGTCGGCGACGGTGACCGTGCCGTTGCGCAGCAGGTAGGCGTCGTCGGGCTCGTGCAGGTAGCCCGGTTCTGAGCCGGTCACGCCGGGGTGGCCGTAGGACCAGAGCAGCTTGCCACCGGGATAGGAGAGCTGGACGATGCGCTCGTTCTGCTCCTCGTTGGAGATGATCCCGGCGCCGCCGTGGATGAAGAAGGCGTCGTCGGGGAAGTAGAAGCCGCCGGGCGGCGCCGGGTGCGCTCGCGAGGGGAAGCGCCAGAGGATGTGCTTGCGGGCATCGACGACGAGCAGCCGGTTGTTGCCGCGGTCGGCGATCATCATCTGCCCGGAGAAGGGCGCTGCGGCCGCGCTCGTCGCCTTGGCCAGCTTGGCGATCTTCTTGCGTTCGACGTCGAGCTTCACCACCGTCGCCAGCGGCGTTTCGCCGGGGCCGGTGCCGCCGATCAGGTAGGCGGAGGAGCCGCTCGCCGCCGCGGCCCCATCGGAGATCGGCTGCGGCAGCCGACCCGCGGCGGAGACAGTCTTCGTCCCCGGCTCGAAGCGCCAGATCTGCGACAGCGGTGAGCCGCCCGCTTCCCCGCCGAGCACGTAGACGCTGCCGCCGAGGGTGACGGCGGCGGCGTGGGAGAGCGCTCGGGGCAGCCGACCGATGATCCGCGCCGTCCCGGCGCCGGGTCGATTTCCTGGACCGCGTCGCTGGCGGAGCCGCTCGCGGTCTCGCCGCCGAAGGCGTAGATGCGTCCGCCGAGCGCGGCGACCGCCAGGTAGCGGGCCGGCGCCGGCAGGCGCGCCACCTGGGTGAAGCTCAAGCCGTCGCTCGTCGCCAGGACCGAGTCGAGCGGCTTGCTGCCGTCATAGCCGCCGAGCACGTAGGCGGTCTTGCCGATCGTCACGGCACTGAGATCGGAGCGCACGCTGGGCAACCGCCCGATCGCTTCGGCGCTGGTCCCGGCCGCGACAACTCCTCCCGGCGCCGGGAGCGACTGGACCGCGTCGGTGCTTGTTTCCGTGCCGCCGCCGAAGACAAGCACGCGTTCGCCGAGCATGGTCGCGGCGGCGTCGTGCAGCGGCCCGGTCAGGGAGCCCGCTTCGCTCAGCCCGCCGCCGGCCGAGTTCAGCTGGAAGACCCCGCCGGCCGAGCTGCCCGAGGAGTCGAGTCCGCCGAGGATCAGCGGCCCCTTCCTGGTCGCCACCACCGCCTCGCCGGAGATCGGCGCCGGCAGGGGCTGAACGGGCCGGGCGACGAGAACCGTCTTGGTCGTCGGCGAGGGCGCCGAGCCCGCCTTGGATCCACCACCGCCACCCGCGCCGCTGCCGAGCGCGATCGCGACGACCGCGATCACGACGATCCCGCCAAGGAGGACGAGGCGCCGCCGCCGCGCCGGTGAGGTTCTGCGCCGCCTGCGCCGCCGCGATCGGTCCACGCCCCGGACCCTCACCAGCGTCGCTTAAGCGCAGATGAAAGAACGAGTAGGCAATTCTCAGGAACCGCGAGGGCGGCTACTGTTGAACTACGTGATCGGGGTAAGAGGAGGGGAGATTGCGATGAGGGGTCGTCTTTGTGCAAGGGGCAGGGGGAGCGGGATCGCGGCGATCGCCGTCGCCTGCTTCGCGCTTCTCGCCGGCCCGGCTGCCGCCGCCACCTGGACCGATCACCAGCTGCCCTCGGTGGGACAGGCGCCGCTGTTCGACATCTCCTGTCCAAGCACCTCGCTCTGTGTCGCGGTCGGCGGCGGCAACACGCTCGCCGCCTCAGCCAATCCAGCCGGTCCCGCCGCGGGCTGGTCGGTCGTCTACCCCGGTGGCGCCGGGCCTCCCAATCAGAGCGGGATCAAGGGTGTCTCCTGCCCTTCGCCCCAGCTCTGCGTCGCCGTCAGCTTCGAAGGGGTCGTGCTCACCTCGACCAATCCCGGCGGTGGGCTCGGGGCGTGGAGCATGGCCGACCTCAGCCCCAGCGGTCCCCGTATCCACCTCTACGGAATCTCCTGCCCCTCGCCGAGCTTCTGCGCCGCCTCGGCCGGCGGCGCCAAGATCCTCACCTCGACCAACCCAACCGGCGGTGCCGGGGCCTGGACGCTGACCCAACTCGCCGGCCCGCTCGAACTGCGCGGCATCTCCTGCCTCTCGACCTCGTTCTGCGTCGCCGTCGGCGACAACGGCGAAAGCATCAGGCCCGGCCCGACCGACCAGGGCGAGATCCTCGCCTCGACCGACCCGCTCGCCGGCGCCTGGCAGCAGGCGCCGGTTCCCGGCTCGCCCGGCAACCTCTACGGCGTCTCCTGCCCCTCGCCGGCCCTCTGTGTCACCGGCAACGCGATCGGCAAGCTGCTGGTCTCAACCGCTCCGACCGGACCGTCCACCGCTTGGCCCGTGACCCCGGGCGGCGGCTCGGTGCAGCTGACCGCCGCCGAGTGCCCGAGCGCCGGTCGTTGCATCGCGGTTGACAACAACGCCGACGTTCTCACCTCGACGAGACCCACCGGCGGGCCCGCCGCCTGGACCTTCACCAACCTGATCCCGTACACGCAGATCGTTGGGACCACGGTTTCCAACGCGATGTGGGGCGCCTCCTGTCCGACGGTCACGTTTTGTGCGATCTCCGCCGGCGACGGCCAGGTCTTCACCAGCGAGGACCCCTTCGCGCCCTCGTCGGCGTCGGCCAAGAGTGGGCCCGGTAAGAGGCACGGGAAGCGGCGCAGAAGGGGCCCGAAGCGGCCGCGTACGACGTTCGGTCGGCGCCCCTTCCCGGCGATAGAGCTCGGCGGCCGAAAGCTCACCGTCCGCTTCGGCTTCTTCGCCGCCAAACACGCCTCCGTGCGCGGCTTCGTCTGCAAGATCGACAAGCGACCGCAGGCCCGCTGCCACTCGCCAAAGCGCTACCGGGTCGGGGTCGGCAGGCATCGCTTCCGGGTCCGCGCGATCGGTTGGAGCGGCCAAAAGGGACCGCCCGCGTTCGCCTCCTTCCGAGTCTGCCGCCCGCACTCGCCGCCGCCGGTCCGGTCATTGCCTCCCTGCTGGCATGGCTCGCACTGAAGTGCGCCTCGCCACCTGGAACGTCAACTCGGCCAAGCAGCGCCTGCCGCGCCTGCTTCCGTGGCTGGACGAACGGCGCCCGGACGTGGTCTGCCTGCAGGAGACGAAGCTCGCCGACGACGCCCTGCTCGATTTGCTCGGGGACGAGCCGAGTAGCCGCGGCTATGAGGTCGCCATGCACGGCGAGGCGAGCTGGAACGGCGTCGCGATTCTCTCGAAGGTCGGCTTGGAGGACGTCGTCCGGGGCCTCCCGGGAGCTCCGGGCTTCCCGCACCCCGAGGCGAGGGCGCTCTCGGCCACCTGCGCCGGGGTTCGCGTTCACTCGGTCTACGTCCCCAACGGCCGCGAGCCGGGCTCCGAGCACTACGAGTACAAGCTCGCCTGGCTGGCCGCGCTGCGCGACGCGGTGGCCGCCGGCCCCGAGGCGACGGTCGTCTGCGGCGACGTCAACATCGCCCCGAGCGACGCCGACGTCTTCGACCCGCAGGCCTACGCCGGCCACACGCACGTGACGCCGGCCGAGCGCGCGGCGCTGGCGGAGCTGCAGGCGCTCGGTCTGCGCGACGTGGTCCGCGACCGCTGGCCAAACGAGCGCATCTTCACCTACTGGGACTACCGGGCCGGCATGTTCCACCGCGACCTCGGCATGCGGATCGACCTGATCCTTGCCGCCGCCCCGCTAGCCGACCGGGTGCGAGCCGCCTGGGTCGACCGCCAGGCCCGCAAGGGCAAAGGCCCCAGCGACCACGCCCCGGTGATCGTCGACCTCGACGAGGCCCCCGACGGCGACATCGGGCCCGTCGTGCCGCCGCCATCGGCTCCGGTGACGAAGCGCGGCGCGGCCAAATTGCCACAGTCGCCGTAGCGGCAGGAGGGCGAGGCCCCAGATCGTCTCGATCATCTGCAGGAAGCGGTCGCCCTCGGAGACGTAGGCCACGACAATGGCCTCCTCCGCGCCCGCGTTCCACCAATCGTGCCGGTGGCCGCTCGGGATCTCGACCACGTCGCCCGGCCCGGCGACCGACCGGAGCCGTCCCGGATTGTCGAGCGTATCCCCGCATGCGGAGAATGGAGCCAGCCGGGATCGAACCGGCGACCTCCGCCTTGCAAAGGCGGCGCTCTGCCAGCTGAGCTATGGCCCCGCGGATGGAAGTTTAGGCGGGTCGAGGCGAGGTGGACCCGGCCGGCGACTCAGTCGTCGAAGTCGAAGTCCTTGGGCGGCTTCTGCTCGAACCAGAGCTGGTCGTCCTCGGGGGTCTCCTCGAGGAAGTCCGGGGTCTCCTCGAGCACGTCCTCCTCGTGGTGGGCGGCCTCGGGCTCCTCGTCGGGCTCGGCCGGCTCCTCGATCTCCGGCTCGGGCTGCGTCTCGATCTCGACCTCAGCCACCGGCTCGGGCTCGGCCTCGCGCGGCGCCTCGAGCGCCTGGTCGAGTTCGTCGGAGAGCCGCTGCTCGTTCCAGAAGGCGTCGTCCTCGTCGTCGTACTCGTCATCGTCATCGGGCGCGGGGCCCTGGACGCTGACCTCGCCCTCTTCGGTCTCGGCGAGGCCGGCGAGCGGATCGGTGGGCGCCAGGCGGGGCTCGGCGATCTCCTCTTCGACCAGCTCCTCGTCGCTCGGGCTCGGCGGCCCGCCCAGCTCCTGCTCGACATCGAACATCTCGGTCGGCTGTTCGGCGATCGTCCGGCGTTCCTCGGTGCTGGGCCCGGAAGCCTCGACCGCATCGGCGACGATCTCGTGCTCCATCGCCGGCTGCTCCTCCTCGGCGGGACCGTCGTCGACGGGCGCGGCCTCCGCCTCGGCGAAGTCCCTCTCGATCGCCGACTCTTTCGGCTCGGGAAGCGGCGGCGGCTCCTGCAGGTCGGCGATCGTCGGCTCCCGGCGCGCGCCCTCGTCCTCGGCGATCTCCGGCTGCTCCATGAACTGCGTCGGCGCCTCAGCCGACGGATCCGCCGCCTGCTCGTCGCCCGGCCGGTCCGCCTGACCGAACGCCTCGTCCTCGAGCTGCTTCAGCTCGGAATCGCCGGCGCCGTGCTGGCGCTTCAGCTCCAGGTGCTCTCGGATGGCCTCGTCAAGGATGCCCATGGCTGACTCCCAAAGCGGGAAGCTAAAGCCTATGCGGTTATCCCTCGCCTTGCGAGGGCGCTGGGACGAACCTCCCACACCGCGCGGTCATGCTCTGAGGAGGGCGAAGCTCCCTCCGGTCACGGCGCTTCCGGCACACCGATCTGCGGCGTCTTCACCGGCGCGGCCATTCCCAGGTAGGCGACGATCTGGTAGCCGCCGGGGTTGGTCTGGATCGGCGCGTTCTTCCAGTTGTTGGCGAGCCAGACGTTGCCCGAGGGGTCGATCGCCACCCCCGTGTCGCGGGTCAGGCCGTCGAAGCCGTACCCGGTCCCTTCGGGGGATATCGCGGCGCCGATCCGTCGCTTGCCGGGCGGGCAGCCCTGCGGCTCGGTTCCGCAGAGCTCCGAGAGCCGCCGGCCGCCGAAATTGGCGACCCACACCTGACCGGCGCCGTCGACCGCAACGCCCCACGGATTCTGGAGGCCGGCGCCGGTGATCGGGTTGCCCGGCGCGATCTGGCCGTTCGGCTTGATCAAGGTGACGCTGCGGCCGCCTTCAGGCTCCCCTTCGAACACTTCCTTCGGGCTGCGGCGGTTCGGGCACGGCGCCACCACCCACTTGGAGTTCGAGACCCAGACGTAGCCGTTGTCGTCGACGGCGGCAGCAAGCGGCTGGTGGAGCCCGCCGCCGCTCACCAGGCTCAGCACCTCGCCGCTTGGCGACAGCTCGAGGACGGAGTTGCTCGAGTTGCCGGTGACGAATATGTCTCCCTGGGCGTTGACGGCGGCGCCGAAGGGACGTTCGAAGCCGACGCTGCTCCCGGCGGTGATGCGGGCCTCGCCGAGGTTGGCGGCCGCGAGGGGGTTGCCGCCGGCGATCCGGGTGATGCTGTTGTTGCCGCAGTTGGCAACCCAGATGTTGCCTTCCTGGTCGGAGACGGTCGCCTGCGGCCAGTTGATGCCGCCGACTTCCCAACCGCCCTTGTAGGTCTCGACGACTTCTTTCTTTTCGTTGAGCGCCAGCCCCGTCCTTTCCAGTTCGGGTGAGAGCGCCTGGCCGTTCGGCAGGTACTCGGAGACGCTGTTGTGCGGTGCGGCCTTCCGGCAGCCCTTGCCTTCGAAGCCGAAGTTGCCGACCCAGACGTGTTCGCGGGGGTCGATCGTGATCCCGAACCCGACCCCACTGGTGCCGCCGCTCTCGTACGGCGACCCCGGGTAATAGCGGCCGGTTGGCGTGAAGCGGAACACGGAGCGGCCGAAGCAGATCGACTTCCGCGATTCGCGGCTGTATTCGTAGTTGTTGCCAACCCAGATGCCGCCTTCGGCGTCAATTGCGAAGTTGCCGGGGCCGTCGAGCCCCCGCTTGCCGCCGCCTTCGAAGCGCAGCGCCAGGGTCCAAGCATCCGGCCGGCCGTGGCGGGGCAGGGCAGGCTTGAAGCGAGTCCGCGTGCGCAGGGAGAGCCCGAACAGCGCTCCCGTGTTGTGCCAGGGGTAACGAGCGAGGTTCGTCGTCGCTTCCAAGGTGTTGGCCGCGGGGCCGCCACCGGGCGCGCCGGCGAGCCTGAGCAGCTTCGCGCAGCGCCGGCCCTGGACCCGGCAGACGCCCAGGAGGTTGGCGAGTGAGTCGAAGGTGCGCATGGTCGAGGTCGAGTTGCCGTTGGGGAACCGCCGCAGGACGCCGCTCAGGCGGCCGCTGTCGAGCCGGGCCAGGTTGCCCGTCATCGCGGCCGCGTTGCGCAGGCCGGGATCCTTGCCGGCAACCCGGGCCCCGTCGATGAACTGCGCCATCGCATACCCCATCGCGACCGTGGTGCGCTCGTTGAGGGTCACCCGGCGCGGCACCGCGCCCACGCCGGTCGCGGCCGCCAGCCGGTAGGCGTTGGCCACAACCGGGAAGCCCGCTTCCGCGCCGCCGCCCGGGCGGGTGGCCACCAGGTACTTGACCGCAGCGGCGCCGGCGGGGCGGTAGCGGAGCGCGAAACCGCCGCCGCGCCGGCTGCGCCCGCGGCCGAGGACGGTCGGCTTGCCGGCTCCGGAGCGCGCCGCGTAGAGGACGACGCTCATGCCCCGCAGCGGCACGCTGCCGACGACGAGATGGTCCCTGCCGGCGCCGAGGGCGCTGGTCGGGGTGACAATGACCGCTAGACCGGCCAGCGACAGGGCGAGGAGGAGGGCACGGCGCATGGGTAGGGACTTCCTTTCGTCGGACTTATTGGCGCGCGCCAATAAGCTACCGGATGCCCCCATGGGAAAGTTAGACATCTGACATGCGACGAAGGCTGGACCCCGAGAAGCGCAGGGCCGAGATTCTCAGCGTCGCCGCTCGTGCCTTCGCCGCGAGGCCTTATGAAGACGTGCAGGTGGACGAGATCGCCCGCGAGGCAGGCGCCAGCCGGGCCCTGATCAACCACTACTTCGGCGACAAGAGGGGGCTCTTCCTCGCCGTCGCCCGCGAGATCGTCGAGCGCGTCCCCGCCACCGTGCGCACCGACCTCTCCGGCCTCAGCGTCGAGGAGATGGTCGACGCCAACACCGCGGCCTGGCTCGATTCGGTAGAAGCCGGCAGCGCCGCGTTTCTAGCCTTCGCCGGCGGCGGACCGATCGGCCGCGACCCCGAGCTGGAAGCGCTCCAGGACGAGCTGCGCGACCGGATCGCCGCCCGCATGCTGTCCAACCACCTGGGGACGGCCCCGGTGCCCCCCGCCGCCCTGTACACGATGCGGGCAGCGCTGGGCATGGTGGAGAGGGCCGTAGTCGACTGGCTCGGCGGCCGAGGCGGGACGAGGGAGCAGACCCACGCCCTGATCGCAAACGGAGTCCTCGCCACGATCCGCGAGATCCTCCCCAAGGTGGAAGCAGCCGCAAGCCCCCGCACCCCCTCCAACCCCGACCCCAGCAGAGATCCAAGCTAGACTTCGCTCCTGCACCTACCCAGTCCGAGGCAGAATATCCCTGCAAACCGGACATTTCGAGGCTATAGCTCAGCTGGCAGAGCGCCTGGATCGCACCCAGGAGGTCGGCGGTTCGAATCCGCCTAGCTCCACTGCTTACAGCGCACCGTCCGATTCGGTCCACGCGCTGACTGCTGCATCCCATCTCCCCTGTGTCTCGCCCGCGAGCACAGGATCGAGGAAGGCTGCGGCGCGATCGAATGCCACTGCCAGGTCGGGGTCGAGACCAACTTCCTCGGCGAGGCGGCCATAGTCCGGTGCCCACTCGGGCGGTGGGACGGGCAGACTTTCGGGAAGCGCCTGGCGGGCGCGGCTCTCGAAGGTGTGCTTCAGCGCCTCTCGCACTACTGCGGCTTCGAGCGACTGTGAGTCCGCGATGAGCAGGATGTCGATCAGGTCCTTGGGCCGCGTGCTGGGTCTGCCCGTCGTGCCATAGCTCCGCGTGTAAGCGTGGACCTTCTCGGCCAGATGCTGGGCAAGCGGTATCGCGGGAAGCTCAAGTGGCTCGATGTCCGCGAAGGTGAGGAAGTCCGACGTGCGCACTCTGTCTGGCTCCAAGCTGGCCGACTTCGCGAAGCCGATATCCAGGATGAACTGCTCGAAGACACGTTCCGCCAGCTCGGCGCGTACGTGAAAGCGAATCGCCTGAAACTCATCGACCTCGTCGAACGCGTCGGTTCTGGTTGCCGCGAAGGCGAAGAAGTCATCGAGGCGGAGTCGCTGCGCCGCGGCGATGTCTTCGATCGCGGCCTCCTCGTTGTCGTCGCGCCCGAGGTCGATGTCTTTGGTTGACCGCGAAGCTCCGCCCAGCCGGAAGTCGAGCGCCAATGCCCCCTTGAGCACCCAACGATCCGGCGCAGCCTGCGCAAGGCGTCGCAGGAACAGTTCGAAGGCGACGCGCTTGCGGAGGCGGGTGAGATTGGAGCCGGTCCTCTCTGCCTCGGTCTTCATGCGCTGCTCCAGCGCCATTCGGAACGCGGCAGCGCTCTCGTATCTCACGAGGTCACCGCCTCAATGGCGGCGCTAACCGCGTCGTTACGACCGCTCCTTTGTGCCTCCCTTTCGAGTTCGCGCGCAGTGAGCAGCCCACGGCCAAGTGCCTGCCGAACGGCCATCTCCAGCTGCTCGGGCTGAATTTCCCCGGCTGCGTCGATGAGCGTTCGTGCAGGGGCGGTTAGGCGGAGCCCTTCGCGCGAAACCGTGGCGATCTCTTCCTCGTCCGGGCGGGTATGGATGACGACGCCGGTTGGACGGCGCAGACCGCGATGTCGGCGCCCAACGAGAAGGTGGACCGCGTTCGGAATGTTGTCGCTGAGATCGAGCAGAGCGAGCGCGCTTTGGTGCGAGAGGACGGCCTTCTCGGTGCCGACCGCCATCCACTTCTCACGCATCTCATCGTCTTCCGGGCGGGGGAAGCCGGGCAGGCGATAGAGCCCGCGCCGCACCCGCTCGAACCGGTTCCCGCGCACGTAGTGGCTCAGGAGCTGACTGCTGATTCCACGCTCGCGGGCCTGGCTCGTGGTGAAGTAGCCATGCTGCGCGTAGGCGGTTGCCTCGAGCCCCCGGAGATCAGGCTTGTCATGCATAAACAAAGTATAGCTTTGCTTTCGAGGACAGCCATGGTCGAAGACGCGCTAAAGGTGGCGCAGGAGGGCACGGTCTCGCGGTGTTGACTTGACTTGAAAAGTTGCAAAAAGCAACGTTTTAAGGAAGCCATGCCAGGACGCAACTACAACGCGCTCGCGACCATCGCTGCGGAGCAGCAGGGCCTGGTCACGCCTGCCGATGCCCGGGAGGCCGGGGTCGACCCTCATCGCCTAGTCGACATGGAGCGCCGGGGGGTGATCGAGCGGGTTGCTAGGGGCGTCTATCGCTTCCCGCTTCTCGAGCCCAATCCGGAGCTCGGCCAACTGGCCGAAGCGACGCTTTGGGCGAATCGACGCGGCACCCTCTCCCACGACACGGCACTCGATCTGCACGAGCTTTGCGACATCAACCCTGCTCAGATCCACATCACGATCCCGATCGCGTACAGGCTTCAGAAGCCGGTGCCGAAGCTCTACCGAATCCACCAGGGAGATCTCGAAAAAGGCGAGCGGACCTTCTACGAAGGCATCCCGATCGTCACGCCCTATCGCGCGATCACCGAGGGGATCGAGACCGGCGTCCGGGCGGACCTGCTGCGTCAGGCGATCGATGGGGCTCGCCGTCGCGGCCTGGTACGCGGCCCGCAGCTGAGCCGACTCCGCAAGATGCTCGCTGCCAGGGGCCGAGGGTGAGCTTCCCGAAGCAGAAGAAGCCCCGAAGCTGGCGAGTCCTGCAGGACTGGATTCGCCACTACGCCGACCAGGAGGAGCTGCCCCAATCTCGCGTCCGCCGTGCCGTGTCATTCATGCTCGTCGCCCTCCCGCTCGACCGCTCGCTCGACGAGGAGGGCAACCCGCTCTTCCTGGTCAAGGGCGGCGTTGGTTGAGCGAAGATGCCGCTGATGCCCGACGAGCTGCCGATCCTGCTCTTCGCCACGCCGGCCGAGCTCGAGGCCTGGCTGGAGGAGAGCCACGCCGAGTCCCGGGGGCTCTGGCTGAAGATCGCCAAGAAGGGGACCGAGCCGCCGAGCGTCACCTATGCCGAGGCAGTGGAGCTGGCGCTCTGCTTCGGCTGGATCGACAGCCAGAAGCGCGGCCTCGACGAGCGTCACTTCCTACAGCGGTTCACCCCGCGCCGTCCCGGCGGCCGCTGGTCGAAGATCAACCGCGAGAAGGCCGAAACATTGCTCGCAGCCGGCGCGATGCGCCCGGCGGGGCTGGCCGAGGTCGAAGCGGCCAAAGCCGACGGTCGCTGGGAGGCCGCCTACGAGGGCCAGCGCACGGCAGAGGTGCCGGGCGACCTGCGGCGCGCGCTCGACGCCAATCCCGCCGCGGCCGAGTTCTTCGCTGGGCTCGACAGCGCCAACCGCTACGCGATCCTCTACCGCCTCGGCGAGGCGAAGAAGCCGGAGACGCGCGAGCGGCGGCTGCGCAAGTTCGTCGCCATGCTCGAGCGCGGCGAGAAGATGCACCCCTGATTCAGGCGCTTGCGAACCGCCACGGCGAAGACCGAAGAGTGCCTATGGGTTACCCCACTCCTCCAGAATCCGCTCAACCTCGCCGCGGACCAAGAGCCGGGCTTCTGTCCTGTCCACGCCCGACATGAGCAGCTCGTCATAGCCCGTGTCGCGGTGGCGAACCGAGGCGGCGACGGCGAGCCTAAGCGCTCCGGGGTCGAGGGCCCGGCCGGCGGCGCTGCGCCCCACTCGGCCGCTGCCACGCGCACCCGCGTGACGAGCGACCTCATCGGCCCGATCCCGGGGACAGCCCGGGAAGAGGCGAACGATCTCCTTCGCCATCTCAGCTTGAAAGGCGAGATCGTGCTCGGCACGACGAGAGCGCTCTCGCTCGCGGCGCCTCGCGCGAGCGTCGGCGTCGGCGAGGCACTCGGCCTCCGCCCGCTCGAGCGCCTCCTCCTCGACCAGGATGCCCTGGCGCTCGTAGCGCTTCCGCGCCCGGCTGAAGCGGACGACCACGGCTGAGAGGCCGCTCGCCTTCCTCGCCCGCCGGGTCAGCGCGGCATCGCCGGACGGAAGGAAGACAAGGTGAGCCATGTCGGCACAGCCCAGGCACAGCGGTCCCCGGTCGTCCATCGTCAGCAGGCTCCCGCCGCCGCCGCACTCGGCGCAGCTCCAGTCCTTGAGTGCCGAGACGACGACGATCTCGGACTTCGACGACTGACGTTTCCGGTTGCCCTCCGCCACCCGTCCCTCAGTCGACCGCCCGGGCGCGTAGCGCCAGCCGCAGTGCCTCGCGGCCAACCGGCGTCACCGTCAGCTCGCCTCGGGAGATGTGCGTCTCACGGTCGTATTCGTGCTCGTACATCAGCAACTCCAGTGCCTCGGCCAGCCGGATTGCGTTCCAGGCGTAGACGTGCACGTCGCGAACGTCCGGCGGCGCCCCGGCGGCGTTCCAGCCATCGGCCACGATCGCAGAGTGAACGCGTGCGAGGAGCTCGTCGCGGTCGACAACCGGCCCGCCGCCGAGCAGCGCGGCAGCGGCAAGCTCCTGCACGGCGCCGGCAAACCCATCCGCCGCGAGGAGGTGGGGAGCGACAGCTGCGTGGAGAGCCGCCGGATCGCGCAGCAGCAAGCGCCCGCGCTTGCTCGTCACCAGCGAGCGACCGGTCTTGCGCAGCAGCCTCATGCGCCGCGCCAGGTCGTGCACTTCGCAGAGCCCCATCACTTCGTCTTCGCGATGTGGCGGCCCCGTCTCCATGCGCCACCAGGCCGGAAAGCGCTCGACGGAGGCACGCACCAGGGCTCGATTGAGCGCCCCGGTCTGGGTCAGGCCGATGCCGTCTTCGCCTTTCGCGAGCAACCAGACCAGCGTCCTCAATGGCTCGTTCGCATCCGGTGGCAGCTCCGGCGCCGCTGGCGTCTCCAGTATCGGCACGACCGGCATGAGGAACTCCCGCCGCGCCGCGCGGCCATCTCGTGCCCAGCTCTCGAGCCGCTCCTCGACGATGACGTCAAGCGGTGCCCGGCCCCCCAGCTCCGCCCGGGCCCGCTGAAGGAACTTAGTGACGAGCGCCATCTGCCGGCGCTTGAACCCTCGGGCCTTGGGATCGACTCCTTCTCCCTCGATCCACTGCTCCAGCTCGCGCGCCACCCGATCGCGCAGACGCGCCTCCTCGAAGCCCATCATCGAGCGCCAGCGGAAGTCGTCCGTGTCGGGCGGCTCCAGCCCCGAGGCCTCGAGCGCCTCGCGCAGTCGCTCAACCGTGTCCGGCTCTTCAACCTCCCACGCCTCCAGCATCGCCATCGTCTGCTCGCAGGTGCAGATCTCCGCGTAGGCCGTCGCGCCGTCGCCGGCGAGCTCCAGGAAGCGCCCGAGCCGCTCGGCCACCGCCCGCTTCACCTCAAGCGAGGCAAGCAGCTTGCAGGGAAGCTGGTACCAGAGAAAGAGCTGCAGGTCGTAGCGACTGATCTCGACCGGCGCCTCCTCGCCCTCCCACCCGGCGATCAACTCGAGGGCTCCCTCGACGTCCCCGGGCGCCTCCAGGTCATGCTCGCCCAGCAGCGCGAGCGCCCGCTCGACCGACGTGGGAGACAGCTCTATCGGCACGCGCTCAGTCTGCCGGAATCCACAGCGAAAGTTGGTCCGTCCCCGTCCCTATGGTGACGGCGATGACGCGCGTGAGTCGCAATGCGCCGTGTCCCTGCGGCAGCGGCAAGAAGTACAAGCTCTGCTGCCTGCCTGCCGAGGCCGACGGGATTCGCGGCAAGGCCGCGCTTCGCGAAGTCGAGACGATCGACGCCACCGGGCGCGGTTGCGACTGGCGGATCCTCGAACGGGTGGGGCCCGAGGGAACCGCAAGCGGCCAGCTGGTGGAGCATCTCTGCAACGGGGAGCGGTTTGAGGTTCAGGCGCCGGACGGCTGGCTGATGGACGGCAAGCGGGTCTCGATGTACCTCGCGCTCGAGGCGCTGCCACCGCCGCTTTACGAGTGGGCGATCCAGCAGTCCCTCGACGGAGTCAGCGGCGAGGATGTGACGCCGTTCGGCCTCGACGTCGCTCGCGTTCTCCTTCTGGCGGGCACCGTCGTGGACCTCGTCGGCGATCTCCGCAAGCCGCGACGCAAGCTGAAGCGAGTCCTCTCCAATCGCAGGCAAGAAGCAGCGTAGATTCTCGTCACGCGGCCGCCCGATCGATTCGCCTGTTGACGCGCAGGTTCCACTGCGCCTGCCGCTTCGGCCTTGGAGGCTGACAATCCCCGCTAATCGCCGCACTTCTACGGCAACAGCGACGCCGGGTCGCGCCCGCGAATCCCCTGCTAATCCGCACGTTCAACGCTGAATCCCCGCCCAGAGCTTGCTCATCGCACCCAGGAGGTCGGCGGTTCGCATCCGCCTAGCTCCATTCGCACCCGGCTACGGTCGAAGGTCTTGAACCTCGCAGGGCAGGCTTCCCGCCCGATCGATGATCTCCGGGTCGCCGGTCAGGAGCACTGCGCCCTCAGAGGCCGCGAGTGCGACTGCGAAGCAGTCGGCCAACGCCATTGGGTGGGAGGCCTTTAGGTTCGACGCCGCCCGCATCGCCGAGACGCCGGGGAGATGCTCGGTGATCCGAGGACGGACTGGTCCTCGAGCATGCGGTCTGCCTCTTCCTTGCCGTGATCCCGGCTGGTTCGATAGTGGACCTCGATCAGATTGATCCAGCTCATCCCCGGGCGCTCCCGATTGAGAATCTCATCGACCAGATCTGCCGCCGGTTCGTCTCCGTCGAGCCAAGACAGGACAGGCCAGGAATCCAGGCAAAAGGACAAGGTCTACCGGGGCTCTTTGCCGCGATCTTCAAGTAGCCGCGTCGCCATGCCGCTGCCGGCGAATCTCCCCCGCAGCGTCGACCGAGGGGTGGCCCGCCGCACAACGATCCCGTCGTCAACGGACTCGAAGGACACGCTCGAGCCCGGCCCAAGCCCTGCGCGCTCGCGGAGATCCTTGGGAATCACCACTTGCCCCTTGGCACCAATTCGCTGAGTCATACGGCCTCAGTATACCTCGCCTGGATCTCGGCGTAGCTGCCGGATGACGGCGGTCGTCGCGTGGTTCAAATGCCGTCCGGTTAGGGCCACTCACGGAAATCCCTGCACGTCGGGATTTTCGCCGCGCCGGGGATCGACCGGCATCCACCCCCATCGCTCCGCAATGGGAATTCAGGCCCCCACCCAATTGACCGGGCCGCCGGCAGCCTCTAGCCTTGCCCAAATGCGCGCTGGCTTCACTCAACTGGCATTCTCGGCGGGTTTCGCCCGCCTCGCCCTGGCGATGTCCGGATTGTGCTGGTTCTATGCGGCCAGCGCTTCCGCGGCGACGGTGACGGTCGGCAGCCCGCTGACCGCGCCCTATTTCAGCACCCTCACCTGCAGCGGCCTCTCGGGCTGCATGTACGCCAATACCGTGCTGACCGAGCCGGGAGCGAACGTGACCTCGCCGGTCTCGGGAAGGGTCGTGCGCTGGCGGATCGCGGGCAATTACCAGGGGCCCTTCGTGGTGCGGGTCCTGCGACCGGCTGGAGGCGGGCAGTACACGGGCGTCGGCTCCACGCTGCCGGTCGAAGCCAGCGGGACCGCCACGGTCAGCTTCCCGGCGAACCTCCCGATCCAGAAGGGGGACCTGGTCGCCATCGACTACGAAAACGGGCGCCACCTCGCGACCGCCACCGCATCTGGCTCGGCGTTCTCGGTCTGGGTGCCGCCCGTGGCCGAACTCGCCAGCGCGCCGCCTGGCTCGACCTCGGGCAACCTGGAGGTCCTCTTCAACGCCGACGTGCAGCCGCAGCCCGAGGTAACCGGCCTCGCCCCGGGCACCGGGGCGGTCGGGGGCGGAACCGCAGTCGTGATCAGCGGTAAAGACTTCGATGAAGTCGCCGCGGTGAGCTTCGGCACGACTGCCGCTGCCAGCTTCAACGTCGACTCCGAGTCCCAGATCACGGCCGTCTCGCCACCCGCCTCCGGCCCGGGGGTTGTCGACGTCAGGGTGACGACGACGGCGGGAACGTCGCCGATCGACGGCGCCGATCAGTTCACCTACACCGCGTCCACGGCGTCTGCCGGCGACACCTCCACGGGGGCCAAGTGCATCGTGCCCAAGCTGAAGGGCAAGCGGGTGAAGGCGGCGCGACGGAAGCTGACGAGGGCGGGCTGCGAGCTCGGCAAAGTCAGAGGCCACCGAGCGAAGAAGGCCGTGGTCAAGCGCCAGCACCCGAGGCCGGGCAGGACCCTCCCGCTGCATGGGAAGGTCGCCATCAAGGTGGGTGCCCCGGCGCTGAGGGGCCGGCTTCAGCTCCAACGTAGCTTGGCCTTCCGTCCGTAGGCCGCCGGAAGTCGGACCGAGCCCGCGCTACCGAACGATCGTGAACCTGAGCGACTTGGGCTTCGACCTCAGCCCGTCCCGCTTCGCGGTGACGGTTACCTTGTAGTGGCCGGGCCTGATTGTGAGACGCAAAAAGTGCTCGGCGGCCTCGACCACAACCCCGAGCACCCCTGGAGCGTCGCCGAGCCGGCCGAGGAGTGCGGCGCCTCGAAGCCGAGCGCCGCCGCGCCGCTCGCGAGGTGGCCCGAGCCTGACGATCAGGGCGCCGCGAGCGCGGCCTGGGCCGCGGCGACGCGGGCGATCGGCACCCTGAACGGCGAACAGCTGACGTAGTCGAGACCCACCTCGTGGAAGAAGGCGATGCTGTCGGGGTCGCCACCGTGCTCGCCGCAGACGCCGAGGCCGAGGTCGGGACGGCCCCGGCGGCCCCGCTCGACCGCGGTCCTGACCAGCTCGCCGACGCCCTCGACGTCGATCGTCTCGAAGGGGCTGCGCTCGACGATCTTGCGCCGCAGGTACTCGGTCAGGAAGCGGCCCTCGGAGTCGTCGCGCGAGAAGCCGAGCGCGGTCTGGGTCAGGTCGTTGGTGCCGAAGCTGAAGAAGCTCGCGTTTGCGGCCAGTCGCTCTGCCACCAGGCAGGCGCGCGGCAGCTCGATCATCGTGCCGACGGCGAAGGGGAGTGGCTCGGTGCCGAGCCGGGCGATCGCTTCCGCGGCGGTGCGCTCGACCAGCTTCCGCATCGCACTCAGCTCGCGCTCGTAGCCGACCAGCGGGATCATCACCTCCAGGCGCGGCGCGTCTCCCTGCTGCTCGCGCACGGTGGCGGCGGCGACGACGATCGCCCTGACCTGCATCTCGTAGATCTCGGGGAAGAGCAGGGCCAGGCGGCAACCGCGGGTGCCCAGCATCGGGTTCGTCTCCTCCAGCTGGCGAACGCGGTGCAGTTCGCTCTCCAGCTGCGTCACCGGGTCGCGGCCGGGCGCGGCGAGGCGGCGCTCGATCTCCGCCACCAGGTCGGAGGCGTGCGGCAGGAACTCGTGCAGCGGCGGGTCGAGCAGCCTGATCGTCACCGGCAGCCCGGCCATCGTCGCGAACAGCCCTTCGAAGTCGGCTCGCTGCAGCGGCTCCAGCTCGGCCAGCGCGGCGCGGCGCTCGTCCTCGTCCTCGGCCATGATCATCGCCTGCATCCTCGCCTGGCGATCCTCGCCGAGGAACATGTGCTCGGTGCGGCAGAGGCCGACGCCCTGGGCGCCGAAGTGCCGCGCCGTCTCCGCGTCGGCCGGCCGGTCGGCGTTGGCGCGCACCTCAAGCCGGCGCAGCTCGTCCGACCACTCGAGCACCGCCTGGAAGTGCTCGTCGACCTCGGCCGGGACCAGCGGCACGTCCTCGACCGTGACCGCGCCATTGGAGCCGTCGATCGCGATCGGGTCCCCCTCGCGCAGTGTCTTGCCGCCGACCTGCATCTCGCGCGCCTCGAGGTCGATGTCGAGGGCCGAGGCGCCGCAGACGCAGGGCCTGCCCATCCCGCGCGCGACCAGGGCGGCGTGGGAGGCCTTGCCGCCCTCGGAGGTGAGGATGCCGCGGGCGGCGTGGAACCCGGCCACGTCGGCGGCCTCGGTGAAGGGCCGCACCAGGATTACCCGCTCCCCCGCGGCCGCCCGCTCCACGGCCCGCTCGGCGGCGAAGACGACGTTGCCCTTGGCCACGCCGGGCGAGGCCGGCACGCCGCGGGTGAGCAATTCGAACTCGTAGGCGGGGTCGAAGGAGGGGTGCAGGAGCGCCTCCAGCTTCGAGGCGTCGATCTTCGCCAGCGCCCGCTCGCGCGTGAGGATGCCCTCGGCGACCATGTCCACCGCGACCCGCACCGCGGCATGGGGCGGGCGCTTGGCCGAGCGCGCCTGCAGCATGTAGAGGGTTCCCTCCTCGACCGTGAACTCGACGTCCTGCATGTCGCCGAAGTGGCGCTCCAGGGTGGTGAGGATCTCGACCAGCTGGGCGTGGGCCCGGGGCAGGATCGCCGCCATCTCGGCGAGATCGGCCGTGTCGCGCGTGCCCGAGACGACGTCCTCTCCCTGGGCGTTGAGGAGGAAGTCGCCCGAGGGCCGCGGCGCGCCGGTGATCTCGTCGCGGCTGAAGGCGACGCCGGAGCCGGACTCCTCGCCCCTGTTGCCGAAGACCATCTGTTGCACGTTGACGGCGGTGCCCCACTCGTCGGGGATGCGGTTGAGGCGCCGGTACTCGATCGCCCGCTCGCCGTTCCAGGAGCCGAACACGGCTGCCACCGCGCGTAGCAGCTGCTCGCGCGGGCGCTGCGGCAGCTCCTCGCCGGTCTGCTCGGCGAAGATCCGCTTGAAGTCCCCGACCAGGCGCCTCAGGTCGGCGGCGTCCAGCTCGGTGTCAAGCGAGACGCCGCGCTCGGCCTTGACCGCCCGGATCGCCCGCTCGAACAGCATCGAGTCGATCCCGCAGACCACGTCGCCGAACATCTGCGCGAAGCGGCGGTAGGAGTCCCAGGCGAAGCGCTCGTCGCCGGTCTTCGCCGCCAGGCCGCCGACCGCGGTGTCGCCGAGGCCGAGGTTGAGCACCGTGTCCATCATCCCCGGCATCGACTCGCGGGCGCCGGAGCGGACCGAGACGAGGAGCGGGTCGGCCGGGTCGCCGAGCCGCTTGCCCGCTTCCGCCTCGAGCGTTGCCAGGGCCGCGTCGATCTGGTCCTCCAGTTGCGCGGGGAAGGCGCCGCCCGCGGCCAGGTAGGCGACGCAAGCCTCGGTCGTGACGGTGAACCCGGCCGGGCACCTCGATCGGCGGGCCGAGCCGCGCCATCTCGGCGATGTTGGCGCCCTTGCCGCCGAGCAGGTCGCGCATCTCCTTCGAGCCCTCGGCGAACCCGTACACGTGCTTCGGCTGGGTCACTTGGCGAGCAGGTGTCCGAGCAGGTCGACGTACTGGAGCGTGTGGCGGTTCTCGAGGAACGACGCGCGCACGCTCTGGTGCGCCGCGAGGCCGATCCGGCGGGCACGCTCCGGCTCCTCGAGCAGCCCCCGCGTCGCCGCGCCGAAGGCCTCGAGGTCGAATGGGTCGGGGAGCAGCAGGCCGGTGATCCCGTCCTCGATCTGGTCGCGAATGCCGCCGGTGGCGCTGGCGACCACCGGCCGCGCCTTCCACATTGCCTCGGTCACGGTCAGGCCGAAGCCCTCCTTGAGGCTCTTCTGCACGACGACCGTAGCCTGGCGCTGCAACGCGTTGACGATCGCCGCGTTCTCCTCGAGGTCGTCCATCGGCAGGCTGGCGAGGTGGACCCGGTTGCGCACCTTCGGGTCGAGCGCCCGCCAGGCCTCTTCGGTCTCGCCGAGCACGGCGACGCCGTCGGGGTCGTCGGTGACCGATCCGAGGCTGGGGCCGGCGAGGATCAGGTGGGCGGCGGAGTCGCCGGGGAGCGCGCCGGCGAAGCCCCGCATCACCCCGATCGGATCCTTGAGCCGGTCCCAGCGCGAGACCTGCACCACCAGCGGCGTCCCGGGGCCCGGCAGGAAGCCGTCGGTGACGACCTCGCAGCGGCGCTCGACCCTGGCCGTGCCGCCCACCGGACGGGTGAAGACGGCCTCGGCGCCGTCGCGGCGGTCCTCGGCGAGCAGCCCGGTGTGGCGCAGGATCGCCTCCCCCTGGGCCGACGTCATCTCCTGGTTCTTAGGCGAGAGGCCGTCGATCGAGGGCGGCACGATCGCGATCCTCGCCCCGCTCGCGCGGCAGACGTCCGGCACGTAGGCCTCGCGCGAGAAGACGCAGGCGTCGGCCCGGGTGACATAGGGGCCAAGGAAGTCCCAGGCCACGCGGCTCTGCTCGTTCACCTCGTCGGCGCCAATGTGGCATCGCCAGACGACGGTGCGGCCGCTGCCCGCGATGTGTGGGATCAGGCCGGCCGTCTGCGGGTCGTGGAGGAAGACCACGTCGCGCGGACCGATCGCCGCGAGGACCGCCTTCGCGTTGGCGCGGGAGACCCGCTCGTAGACTTCGCGCTCGCCGTCTCCCAGCGCGCCGCTGTCGCCGTCCTCACCGTGAAGGCGGTTGTGGAGGCGCTTGGTCAGGGCGAAGAAGTCCGATGCCCCCGAGATCGTCAGCCAGCGCATGCCGATGTCGAGCCCGCGCGCCAGGCCGACCCAGGACCAGAGCATCTCGGCGACGCCGCCCCCGGCCGCGGTCGAGTTGACGTTCCAAAGCTCGCGCCCGTCCAGCAGCGAGCGCCCCAGGCTCAATCCGGTTTCAAGCCGCTGCCAATCCTCGGGGTCGATCAACCCCTGCATCCGCTCAAGCGAAAGCGGTGGAACCTGCACCTCCCGTGCGATGGTGTCCATCTCAAAGTTAGGATAGCCGTGGCCTATCAGCTTGCCTAACGGGAATCCGGGGCATCGTGGATCCCCGACTCCGCCGCCGCCACCCGACGCCGGGACCCTCGCGGCTCTACGCCGCGTCGCGGTCCTGGATCATCGCGAACCAAGCCTCGCGGTCGAGGCTTGCCGGCTCGGTCTCAGCGAGGAACTCTTCGAGGGCGAGGACGAAGCGCAGCGGCGCCTCGACCTGGGGAAGATGACCGACGTCCTCGAAGACCTCGAGGCGACTGCCCGGGATGTGGCGGTGGGCATCCTCGCCGTGATGAGCGGGGATGATCGGGTCGCGGGCGCCCCAGACGATCAGCGTCGGCACCGACTCGGCGAGGTAGAGACGATCGGTGGCGTCGACCCGCTGGCCGCCGGTGCCGATCACCGCCCGCACGGTCGCCAGAAAGGCGGCGCGCCGGATCGGGTCGGTCAGCGAGCCGTAGCCGCGCAGGCACCTCGGCTACGTCGGCATTGGGACGCAGGCCGATCGTCGATAGGCCGCGTCCTACCAGGGGCCCGATCCGGCCGCCGATCGCGGCAGTGGCGGCGATGAAGAGGTCGGCTCCCGGCAGCGCCGCGGCGCGCAGCACCGGACTCACCTCGGGCCCGAGGCCGCCGCTGGAGACGAGGACCAGGCGCTCGACCATCTCGGGGAACTGGTAGGAGAACTGCATCGCGATGCCGCCCCCGAGCGAGTGTCCGACCAGGGTCGCCCGCTCGTGGCCGAGCGCGACGAGCAGGTCGCGCAGGCTGGCGGCGAGCGCGCCGACCGAGTAGTCGCCGCCCCCGGGCGCCGAGCTGCCGTGCCCGGGCAGGTCGGGGGCGATCACGGTGTGCGCGCGCGCCAGCGGCTCGATCACCTCCGCCCAGTTCTCGAAGTTGCCGCCCATGCCGTGGATCAGCAACAGGGCCGGCCCCTTGCCTGCCTCGGCATAACTCACCGGGCGGCCGTGGAGCGTCTCGGACTTCACCTCGAACTTGCTCACGCCGACCTCCCGGTTTGACGTATGGACGGTCGTATCATCAGCTGCCTTGCCGGGCGCTTGGCCTACGCCTTCTTGGCCGGTGCGCCCAACGCCTCGGCGGCGCTGCGTACGACGCTTGTGAGGAAATCGTACTGCGTCTTGACCAGCTTCTCGGACATCTCGAGCGCCGAGTCGATCACCTCTTGACGCCGCGAACGGCTCTCGCCCTTGACGTGCGGGGGCAGTGCGTCGTCAACGGAGTCCATGAACTTGCGGACTGCCTCGATCGCACTTTCCTGGCTCTCCTTGACCTGCTCGAGCACTCGCTCGGACAACTCGCTGGTCCTCTCGACCGTACCGCGGTCAGATGCCGCGGCTTGCTTGGGCTTTTGGGTTGTGGCGGGCATTTTCGCCTCCTCTCGCTGTCTGCCTGTCTGGATCGCCTGACGCGACGTTCCGCCTCGCGGCGTCCCTTTATGCCATGAATCTATGTCGTGGTCATCGCGGTGTCATCGGGGGAAACCCGAACACCTGTTCGGTGGATTACCGCTGCTTGCGCCTGGCTCCCAGGCGAGCCCGGTCGCCGCGGCGACGGCGGCCTGGCCATAGGCGATGCCGCCGTCGTTGGGAGGGAGCCGCTCGGGGACGAGAACGCGGAGGCCGGCGGCGCGGAGGTGCTCCACGGTTCGCTCGAGCAGCAACCGGTTCTGGAAGACGCCGCCGGAGAGGACGGCGGCATCGAGGCCGCGGGCCCCAGCGGCCGCGGCCAGCGCCGCGGCCGTGGCGGCGGCGAGGCCGTTGTGGAAGCGGGCCGAGACGTCGCCGGGCGCGGCGCCCTCCGCGAGATCGGCGCACAGGGCCCGGATCGTCTCGCCCGGGTCGAGGACGAGCAGGCGCTCGCCCCCAGGGCCGTCCTCCTCGACCAGCTCGAGCGGGTAGGCGCCGCTCTCCTCCAGCCGCGCGGCCGCCTCCAGCTCCATCGCCGCCTGCCCCTCGTGCCCGATCCGGGCCCGTAGCCCGGCGATCGCCGCGACCGCGTCGAAGAGGCGCCCGGCGCTGGTGGTGACCGGCGAGGCGCCGGCGGCTGCGAGGACGGCTGCGCTCTCCCAATCCAGCTGCGTAACCGCCCCCCGCAGCCCCGGCGGCAACGGTGGCGACAGCTCCTCCAGCGCCTCCGCCAGCCAGGCGCAGGCCATCCGCCAGGGCTCGCGCGCCGCGGCGTCGCCGCCGGGCAGCCGCACCGGGCGCAGGGCGCCTGCCCGCACGAACCCGGTCGCGTCGCCGGCGAGGATCTCGCCGCCCCAGACGGTCCCGTCGGGGCCGAGGCCGGCGCCGTCGTAGATCGCCCCAACCGCCTCGCCGGCGAGGCCGTGCTCGGCCAGGCAGGCGGCGAGGTGCGCGTGATGGTGCTGGACGGCGAGCGTCTCGGCACCCTCGCGCCCGAGCGCGTGGCGGCTCGAGAGGTAGTCGGGGTGGAGGTCGTGGGCGATCAGCTCCGGGGCGAACCCGCAGAGCCGTTCGAAGTGCGCGATCCCCTGCTCGTAGGCGCGCAGCGCCTCGTAGCTCTTCAGGTCGCCGGCCTGGGGCCCGACCCAGGCGCGCGAGCCGTTGGCCAGACAGAAGGCCGACTTCAGCTCGGCGCCGCAGGCGAGCACGGGGCGCTCGGCCGGGGGTGAGAGCGGCAGCGAGGCAGGGACGTAGCCGCGCGAGCGGCGGACCGTCAGGGCCGCCGGGCCGAGTGCCGGAGCGACCGCGCGCACGACCGAGTCCTCGACCCGGGTCTCGATCGGCCGGTCGTGGCAGAGGAAGGCGTCGGCGATCCCGCCGAGCCGCTCCAGCGCTTCGAGGTCGCGGTGGGCGATTGGCTCCTCGGCGAGGTTGCCCGAGGTCATCACCAGCGGCTCGCCGACGCCGGCGACGAGCAGGTGGTGCAGCGGCGAGTGGGGCAGCATCAGGCCGAGGTCGGCGCAGCCGGGGGCGACGGAGCCGGCGACGGCGGCGCCCGGGCGGCGGCGCGCGAGCAGGATCGGCCGCTCGGACCCGGCGAGCAGCCGCTCCTCGGCCGCGCTCAGCGCGACCAGCGCCCGCGCCGCGGCGAGGTCGCAGGCGAGCAGCGCGAATGGCTTGCTCTCGCGCCGCTTGCGAGCGCGCAGCTCGGCAACCGTCGCCTCTTCGTCGGCGCGGCAGGCGAGGTGGTAGCCGCCGACCCCCTTGACCGCGACGATCGCGCCGCCGGCCAGCAATGCTGCCGCGGCCGCGACCGGGTCGGCATCGGCAACGGGCGCGAGCGGCTCTCCTCCGGCGTCGAGCAGGCGCGCCTGCGGCCCGCACTCGGGACAGGCGTTGGGCTCGGCGTGAAAGCGGCGGTCGGCCGGGTCCTCGTACTCGGCCCGGCAGGCCGGGCACATCGCGAAGCCTGCCATCGTCGTCCGCGCCCGGTCGTAGGGCATGCCGCGGACGATCGTGAAGCGCGGCCCGCACTCGGTGCAGTTGACGAACGGGTAGCGGTGACGGCGGTTCGCGGGATCGAAGAGCTCCGCCAGGCAGGCCTCGCAGGTGGCGACGTCGGGCGGCACGGGGGCCCCCGTGCCGCCCCCGCCGTCGGAGCCGGCGATGCGGAAGCCATGCTCGCCGCTCGCCGCCAGCTCAGTCGTCTCCACCGACTCGACCGCGGCCAGCGGCGGCGCCTCGCCGGCGAGCCGGGCGAGGAACTCGGCGACGCTGCCCGGCTCGCCCTCGACCTCCAGCTCGACCCCCTCGGCCCGGTTGAGGACGAAGCCGTCCAGCTGCAGCTCGGCGGCGAGGCGGAAGGCGAAGGGCCGGAAGCCGACCCCCTGCACGGTGCCGCCTACGCGGGCCGCTACCCGGCGGCGAACGACGCCAGCCACCGGACCCATGCCTCGACGCCCTCGCCGCTGCGGGCGCTCATCGTCAGCACCGTCGCCTCCGGGTTGACCGCCTCGATGTTGGCGAGCAGCCGCCCGAGGTCGAAGTCGATGTGAGGCAGGAGGTCGGTCTTGTTGACGCAGACCAGCTCGCAGGCGCGGAACATCAGCGGGTACTTGAGTGGCTTGTCCTCGCCCTCGGCCACCGAGCAGACCATGACCCGGGCGTCCTCACCGACCCGGAACTCGGCCGGGCAGACGAGGTTGCCGACGTTCTCGATCGCCAGCAGGTCGATCTCCGCCAGCGGCAGCTCGCCGATCGCCGAGCGGACCATGTTGGCGTCGAGGTGGCACTCGCCGCCGAAGCCGGGGTCGGTGTTGAGCTGGACGACGGGGACGTGCAGGTGGGCGATCCGATCGGCGTCGAGGCTGCCCTGCACGTCGCCCTCGAGCACGCCGATCCGGGTCCCCCCGAGTCCGGCCTCGATCGCCCGCTCCAGCAGCGCCGTCTTGCCGGCGCCGGGCGCGCTCATCAGGTTGAGGACGCGCACCCCGGCGCGGTCGAAGTCCTCCCGGTTCGCCTGAGCGATCGTCTCGTTCGCGTCGAGTACCCCCTCGGCGACCGTCACGCGCACCTTATGCATGGGCCGCCTCCTCGACCTCGATCCAGGCGACTTCGAGCGCCTCGCCGGCGAGCGTCTCGATCTCCAGCACGGCCCCCTCGCAGTCCGTATCACGGGCGACGATCTCGAAGTAGAAGGCGAGCGAGCGGGGGACCGCCTGACGCAGGGATCCGAGCCTGACATGGACCGTCTCGACCGGCCGCCCCTCGGCGTGGCGGAGGGCGGCGTCGACGATCGCCCGCGAGAGCGCCAGCTCATGCATCAGCAGATCCTCGGCAGCGGGTCTCCGGCGAGCAGGTCCATCACCCGCCGGCCGCCGAAGCCGGTCTCGACCAAGACCATTCCCGGCGGCTCCTCGCGCACGGCCCCGATCTCGGCCGCCGCCTCGCAGCCCGGCGCCGTGCGCAGCGCCACCAGCGCCGCCTCGGCCCCATCGGGGGCGACGAAAGCGACCAGCACCCCCTCGTTGGCGATGTACATCGGGTCGATGCCGAGCAGCTCGGCCGCTGCCGCGACCTCGGGCAGCACCGGCACCGCTCCCTCGCTGACTTCGACGCAGACGCCCGAGGCCCGGGCCAGCTCGTTGAGGGCCGAGGCGACGCCGCCGCGGGTCGCGTCGCGCAGGCAGCGCAGCGAGGGCCCGGCCGCTTCCAGCATGGCGTCGACGGCGGGCCAGAGCGGGCGCGTGTCGGAGGCGATCTCGGCGTCCAGGCCCAGCTCGTCGCGGGCGAGCATGATCGCCGTGCCGTGGGCGCCGACCGGGCCGGAGACGAGCACCCTGTCGCCGGGCTCGATCGCGCCGGTGCTGAGCGCCGCACGCTCGTCGACCCTCCCCAGCCCCGTCGTGCAGACGTACATCGAGTCGCAGTGGCCGCGCTCGACCACCTTGGTGTCGCCGCTGACGATCTCGACCCCGGCCGCGCTCGCCGCCGTCGCGATCGCCTCGACCTCGGTCCGCAGCTCCCCGGCGGCCAGCCCCTCCTCGAGCACCAGCGAGACGGTCAGCGCCAGCGGCCGGGCACCGGAGACGGCGAGGTCGTTGACGGTGCCGTTGACCGCCAGCTCGCCGATCGAGCCGCCGGGGAAGCGAATCGGGCGGACCACGAAGCTGTCGGTCGTGATCGCCAGGCCGGTCCCGTCGACCTCCACCGCACCCGAGTCGCCCAACTCGGCCAGCGCCGCCGAGCCGAAGGCCGGGACCAGCAGTCCCTCGATCAGCGTCTGCGAGGCCTTGCCGCCGGCGCCGTGCGCCATCGTCACCAGCTCGTCCTTGAAGCGCGGGCGCTTGCCGCGGGCCGTCTCGATGATCTCCAGCACCCGCTGCTCGGACCTCATGCCGGCTGCCCCTCGCGGGCGAAGCGCCCGTAGTTGTAGTAGGCGGCGCAGGCGCCCTCCGGCGAGACCATGCAGGTGCCGATCGCGTGCTCGGGCGTGCAGGCCGTGCCGAAGACCTTGCACTCCCAGGGCTTGATCGCGCCCTTCAGCACCTCGCCGCACTGACAGGCCTCGGGGTCGGCGACGCTGCGACCGGGCAGCTCGTGGCGCAGCTCGGCGTCGTGGGCGGCGAAGGCCTCGGTCAGCTTGAAGGCGCTGCGCGGGATCTCGCCGAGGCCGCGCCACTCGAAGCTCTCGCGCAGCTCGAAGACCTCGGCCATCGCCTTCAGCGCCACCGGGTTGCCCTCGCCGGGAACGACGCGGCTGTACTGGTTCTCGACCTCGCAGCGTCCCTCGGCGAGCTGGCGCAGCAGCATCTCGATTGCCTGCAGGATGTCGAGCGGCTCGAAGCCCGAGACGACGAAGGGCTTGCCGTGCTCGGCCGGAATGAACTCGAAGGGGCGAGCGCCGACCACGGTGGCGACGTGGCCCGGGCCGACGAAGCCGTCGAGGCTGAGGTCGGGCAGCGCCAGCAGCGCCTGCAACGGAGGCACGATCGCCACGTGGTTGCAGAAGCAGGAGAAGTTGGCGAGACCCTCCTCGCGGGCCCGCATCAGGGTCAGAGCGGTCGAGGGCGCCGTCGTCTCGAACCCGATCGCGAAGAAGACCACCTCGCGCTCGGGGCTCTCGCGGGCGATCCGCAGCGCGTCGAGCGGCGAGTAGACGACGCGGATGTCGGCGCCGGCAGCCTTCGCCTCCAGCAGCGTGCGCTCGGAGCCCGGCACGCGCATCATGTCGCCGAAGCAGGCGAGGATCACGCCCTCGTCTTCGGCGATCGCGATCCCGTCGTCGACCCGGCCCATCGGGATCACGCAGACGGGGCAGCCCGGCCCGTGCACCATCTCGACCTCGTCGGGCAGCAGGTCGTCGATCCCGTAGCGGTAAATCGAGTGCGTGTGGCCGCCGCAGATCTCCATCAGCTTGTAGTGGCGGCGGGGCTCGAGCAGGGAGACGATCTGCGCCGCCAGCGCAGCGCCCAGATCGGCGTCGCGGAACTCCTCGACGAACCTCACTCGATCGAGCTCCCCTTCAGCTCGTCGAGCTCGGACTCGTACTCGGAGCCCATCTCCCCGAGCAGCTTCAGCGTCGCCTCGGCCTCGTCCTCGTCGACCTTGGAGATCGCGAAGCCGACGTGGATCAGGACCCAGTCGCCCGGCTCGACGCCGCCGTCGTCATCGTCGAGCAGCCCGACGCTGACGTTGCGCTTGACCCCGGCCACGTCGACGCGGGCGAGCCGGTTGGGCTCGTCGACGATCTCTAGGACTTGGCCGGGAATCGCCAGGCACATCGCAACGACCTTAGCGCGACCCGAGTTCCGCGACGACCGCGTCGGCGACGCGCTCGGCGGCGGTGCGGACGGCGGGGCTGGGCTCGGCGCCGGTCGCGAAGCTCGCCGCCTCGATCCCGTAGACGAGCAGGCGCGGTGGCAGGCGGTCCAGGGCCCGGGCCAGCTCAACCGCCTCGGCGAGGCCCATCGCGTGGGTCGAGGCGCCGGCGAGCGCGGCCGGCAGCGGACCGGCGCCGGCGTCGATCCGGTGCAGCCCGCCGGACTCGCCGCCGGAGACGACGGCGTCGGCGACGAGGACCAGCTCGGCGCCCCGCCAGGCCTCGATCAGGTCGACCGGCTCACCCTCCAGCTCGCGCACCTCGATTCCCTCCGCGCCGCGCGCTCGCAATGCCCGCGCCGCCAGCAGCCCGGCGGCGTCGTCCCCCCGCAGCGGATTGCCGATGCCTATGAAGAGCTGACTCATCCGCCCTTCCGGTGCGCCTTTTGGACCTCATGGGTGCATAAGGCGCACCGGAACCTCATCGGCGCTCCACCTCGAGATCGAGGAAGTGGGTCGAGCAGGAGATGCAGGGGTCGTAGTTGCGGATCGTCTGCTCGCAGCGGTGGCGCAGCTCGTCGTCGGGCAGGGAGGTGTGGGCGGCGACGAACTCGCGCAGGTCCTCCTCGATCGAGCGCTGGTTCTGCGAGGTCGGCGGCACGATCCAGGCCGAGGCGATCTGGCCGGCGGCGTCGATCTCGTAGCGGTGGTAGAGCAGGCCGCGCGGCGCCTCGGAGACGCCGTGGCCGACCGCGGCGCGTGGCTCGTAGGCGACCGCCGGTTCGTCGGGACGCTCGTAGGCGTCGATCAGACGCAGCGCCTCGTCGAAGGCGTAGAGGATCTCGACCGCGCGGACGACGATGCTGCGGAAGGGATTGCGGCAGCCGTCGCCGATGCCGGCCTCGCGGGCCGCCTCGGCGGCGAGCGGCGAGAGGCGCTCGCGGTTGAGCCCGAAGCGGGCCATCGGCCCGGTCAGGTAGGCGCCGCGGCCGCGGACCTTGGCGTGCAGCGCCGTGGAGTGGCGTACCTGCTCCTCCTCGAAGGTCGCGTCGAACGCGGCCGGGGAGATGTCGATCCCCCGCGAGGAGACAATGCGGCCGCGGTCGATCGGGTACTCGTCCTCGCTCTCCGGGCGCAGCGCGACCAGCTCGTAGTCGCGCTCGAGGTCTGGGAACTCGAGGCCGGCCGTCCAGCGAACCGTCTCCAGCGCCTCCTCCCGGCAGCGCTCCAGCTCGTCCTTCAGCGCCTCCAGCCGGCGCCGCTCGGGCGCCCGGTAGAAGCCGCCGACGCGGACGTTGACCGGGTGCACGGCGCGGCCGCCGACGACCTCGATCAGGCGGTTGCCGGCCTTCTTCGCGCGCAGCCCGCGCTCGACCACCTCGCGGTGGTCGCGGGCCATCGCGATGCCGCTCTCGTAGCCGAGAAAGTCGGGCGCGTGCAGCATGTAGAGGTGCAGGCAGTGGCTCTCGACCCACTCGCCGCAGTAGATCAGGCGGCGCAGCAGGCGCAGCTGGCCCTCGACCTCGATCCCGAGCGCGTCCTCCATCGCCTGGCAGGCACTGGTCTGGTAGGCGACCGGGCAGATGCCGCAGATGCGGGCGGTGATGTCCGGGGCTTCCTCGAGCGCCCGCCCCCGCAGCAGGGCCTCGAAGAAGCGCGGCGGCTCGAAGATCCGCAGCTCGACCTCCTCGACCTCGTCCCCGCGCAGCCGCACCCGCATCGCCCCCTCCCCCTCGACCCGGGCCAGATAGTCGGTCTCGATCCGGCGCGTGCTCATCCCACCCTCCACCCCTTCCGGTGCGCTTTATCCCCGAATAGGGAGGGAAAGGCGCACCGGAGCGTCATTGGAGGCGTTCGCCCGCCTCGCGGAACGCCGGGGCGTTGGCGTTGAAGTTGCGGTAGGCGCGGATCAGGTCGGGGGTCTCGGCGCCGAGGCCGCGCATCCAGGCGGTGAGCGACTCGGTGTTGGGAGACTCCATCGGGCCGAAGCAGCCGTAGCAGCCGCGGTCGTGGGCGGGGCAGAGCGCACCGCAGCCGGCCTGGGTCACCGGGCCGAGGCAGGGCGTGCCCTGGGCGACGGTGACGCAGACGTTGCCGCGGCGCTTGCACTCGACGCAGACGCTGTAGGAGGGGATCGCCGGGCGGCGCTCGGCGAGCGTCGCGGCAATCACCTCGAGCAGTTGGTAGCGGTCGACCGGGCAGCCGTGGAGCTCGAAGTCGACGTGGACCGCGTCGGAGATCGGGGTCGAGGTCTTCAGCGTCGAGATGTAGGAGGGGCTGGCGTAGACGGTCGAGACGAACTCGCCGACGTCGGCGAAGTTGCGCAGCGCCTGGATCCCGCCCGCGGTGGCGCAGGCGCCGATCGTGACCAGCCGCCGCGAGACCCGGCGCACCTGCTGGATCCGCTCGGCGTCGGCCGCCGTGGTCACCGAGCCCTCGACCAGCGAGAGGTCGTAGGGACCCTCGACCGTCGCCCGCGAGGCCTCGAGGAAGTAGGCGATCTCGACCTCCTCGGCCAGCCCCAGCAGCTCGTCCTCGAGGTCGAGCAGGCTGAGCTGGCAGCCGTCGCAGGAGGCGAACTTCCAGACCGCCAGCTTCGGCTTCGGCGCCATCAGAGTTCCCTCACCCGCAAGAAGCGCTCGATCGCGGCGAAGCGCATCACCGGCCCCTCGCGGCAGGCGAAGGTGGGGCCGAGCTGGCAGCGGCCGCAGTGGGTGATCGCGCACTTCATGTTGCGCTCGATCGAGATGTGGACGTCGGCGGGGCTCATCCCCCTGGCGAGCAATGCGTCGACGGTGAAGCGCATCATCACCTCCGGCCCGACGACGAAGGCGAGAGCGCGGGAGGGGTCGAACGGGGCATTCCCGATCAGCGTCGTCACCACGCCGACGTGGCCGAGCCAGCCGGGCTCGGCGCTGTCGACGGTGACGCCGACGTCGAGTCGCGGGTCGGCCTGCCACTCGTCGAGCTGCGAGCGGAAGAGGAGCTGCGAGGGCGCCCGCCCGCCGCAGAGCAGGACGAGCCCGGCGAGCCGCTCGCGCTCCGCGAGCGCCGCCAGCAGGGCGGGGCGCAGCGGGGCGAGGCCGATGCCGCCCGCGACGATCACCACGTGCCGGCCGCCGGCGTCCGCCAGCGGCCAGGAGCTGCCGAAGGGCCCGCGCACGCCGAGCTGCTCGCCGGGCTCGGCGCGGCAGATCGCGGCGCTGACCGACCCGACGGCGCGCACCGTGTGCTCGAGCGGGCCGCCCGCGGCCGGGTCGCCGCTGATCGAGATCGGCACCTCGCCGACGCCGAAGGCGTAGAGCATGTTGAACTGGCCCGGGCCGAAGCTCGGCGCCGGCCCGCCGCCGGCGGGCTCGAGCGCAAGCGTCCAGGTGTCCTCGGTCTCCTGGCGTCGGGAGACGACCCGGAAGGGCCGTGGGGCCATCGGCCCGGCCGCGGCCGGCGCCTCACCGGGCGGCGGGCTCGCCATAGAGGTCCAGTAGCTGAAGGCGGGTGGCCTGGAGGCGGTCGAGCATGACCGCGGCGAAGCGCCGCATCAGCTCGTAGCCGAGGCTCTTGTCGGCCTCGCACTTGTCGCGCAGGCAGGCGCCGTCGAAGGCGACGGTCCGGGTCTGCTCGAGCGCGCGGGCGTCGAAGCTCCAGCGATAGGGCGGGAAGAGCCACGACCAGCCGACCACCGCCCCCTCGCCGAGGGTGGCGATCATCAGCTCCCCCCTGCCGGGGGCGGCGAGCTCGAGCGCGACCCGCCCGTGCCTGATCGCGAAGAAGCTGTCGGCGGGGTCGCCCTCGCGGGCGAGGCGCTCGCCCGCCTCGAAGACCCGGTTGCTGCCGCAGCCGGCGATCAGTTCCAGGTAGGCGGGCTCGAGCCCGGCGAAGGTCGGCAGCTCGGCGACCAGTTGCTCAATCGTCCGCATCGGCGCCATCGCTACCTCCCTTCCCCTGACTGCCGAGCCCGTCCGTCGCCCGGATCGCCGCCGCCTCCTCGGTGATGTCGATCGCTACCGGGCACCAGGCGATGCAACGGCCGCAGCCGACGCAGCCCGAGGTTCCGAACTGGTCGATCCAGGTCGCCAGCTTGTGCGTCATCCACTGGCGGTAGCGCGATTTCGAGGAGGCCCGGACGCTGCCGCCGTGGACGTAGGAGAAGTCGAGCGTGAAGCAGGAGTCCCACTGCCGCGTGCGCTCGGCCGTCTCACCGGTGAGGTCGCTGGTGTCCTCGACCGTGGTGCAGAAGCAGGTCGGGCAGACCATCGTGCAGTTGCCGCAGCTGAGGCAGCGCTCGGAGACCTCGTCCCAGCGCGGGTGCTCGGGGTTGTCGTAGAGCAGCTCCTTGATCCCCTCCGTCTCCATCGTGCGGCCCTGGTTGGCGACGGCGCGGGCGACGCCGGCATCGGCCGCGGCCAGCTCGGCCGGCCCGGCCTCGGAGCGCGGCAGCTCGCCCATCACCTCGGTGCCGCGCTCGCTGCCGGATTCGCAGAGGAAGTAGTGGCGGTTGTCTTCGATCACCTCGGTCAGCGCCAGGTCATAGCCGGCATCGGCCTTGGGACCGGTCTCCATCGAGACGCAGAAGCAGGTGCCGCCGGCGACGGTGCAGTTGACGGCGACGATGAAGGCTCCCTCGCGCCTCGCCCGGTAGAAGGGGTCGGGGTAGGCGCCCTCCATCAGCACCCGGTCCTGGATCGCGATCGCGTGCAGCTCGCAGGAACGGACGCCGACGAAGGCGTAGGAAGGGGCCTCGTCCAGCTCCTCGCTCACCTCAAGCTCTCCGTCGGCCCCCCGCCGCGCCCGCCACAGCGTCAACTCGGGCGGGTGCAGGAACCGCTTCCACGACTGCGGCCCGACCGCGTAGCCGAAGAGCGCCTCGTCCTCACGTCGCCGCAGCCGGTAGGTGCCGCCGTCCTGCTCGTCGGTCCAGCCGACGGGCAGGTCGTCGCTGTTCGAGATCCCGTCATAGACGATCGCCCCGTCGCGAACCGTCGGGCCGATCGTCTCGAAGCCGCGCCTGCTCAGCGCCGCGAGGAGCTCGTCGACCCCGGCCCGATCGATCGTGGCCTGGACGGACATCAGTCTCAAGGTTAACGGCGCAAGTCGTCCAGAACCACGGGCAACGAGGTTCGCGGATCTTCGGCGCGGTAGATCCTTCGGAAGCGGCGGCGGACATCGCCGAAGCGATGGTTCCACTCGCAAGCTCACATCGCGTGAAGACGAGCGGGTCGTCCCGACGACCTACTCGCCACAGCTCCCCCCGCCCACTCCTCTCTGAAGGCTTCGGCTCGCCAGAGGCCGCCGTGGCCCCATCCGCTGCCGGTCGCAGGAAATCCAAAGCCCACGCGGGTATCCTTGCCCTTGCGAGGCCGCTGGAACTCCTGCGGCTCTCACGCCTCGGGGCTATAGCTCAGCTGGCAGAGCGCCTGGATCGCACCCAGGAGGTCGGCGGTTCGAATCCGCCTAGCTCCACTCCTGAGGAGGCCCCCAGCTCTTCGGCGGTATCGTGGCAGGGTGACTGCACGAACCGTGTAGAAACGTGTAGATTGGGCCAATGGCGACGGGTCCGAAGCGCATCAATGTGACCCTCGATGACGAGCACGCGGGAAAGCTCACGCGGCTCGCCGAGAGAACTCATGTACAGGAGGGGACTCTTGCGCGTTCGCTTCTCGCTACGGCGCTCGATGACGCAGACCCGGATGCCGTTCGCATCACGGAGATCCTCGATGCCATTCCCGGCGCCTGGGAGCGGACGCAGGAGGGCCTGGCCCAGGCGGCTCGCGGCGAAGGGACGCCGCTCGACGAGCTGACCTGAGTGGCGCAGGTAGTCATCACCCCGCAAGCGCAGCGGGACGTGAACGAGGCAATCTCGGCGCTCAATCTGCCCAAGGATGCTTGGACCAGAATCGGGCGTTCGCTGAGGGTGCTGGAAACCTTCCCGCTCGCTGGCCCGGAGTTGGCCGGTCGGTGGGCGCCCACCCGGTTCGTGATCGGACCCTGGTCCTGGATGATCCTCCTCTACCGCTACGAGGAATCGTCTGACCTGGCCTACGTGGTCGCCGTGCACGACGGTCGGTCCGCGACTTCAGCGACGACCGGGCGACGGTAAGCCGAGCGACGAAAGCGACTTGGGCCAACTACCCCGCCGCGTGTAGGTGCGCGATGGCCCCTACAAACCCGCGGTTCAAATGCCGTCCGGCTAGGCCCATCGGAAGAACTCCTCCACGTCAGAACGCCCGGCAGTTCCAGAACCCTCGGCCGGCACACTGGCCGTCGCCGTCCTCGACCTCCTAAGCGTTAGGACGTTGAAGCGATCTCCGTCAGGGCGTCCTGTGACTTGTAAAGGTTGCAAAACGCAACTGATGCAGCCAAGATATGTCGGGACAAATTAGCCTATTTTGTGCTAATTTGTCCGAATACCCGGACGTGCTTACACGCAGCTGGCCGAGGTCGCCAACGAGCGGTACGGCTTCGTGACGCCAGACGACGCGCGGGAGCTGGGCATCAACCCCATGACCCTCGTGCGCATGGCCGAGCGAGGGCAGATCGAGCGCCGTGGGTCGGGTCTGTACCGGCTCCCTCTCACACCGGCGAGCCGTCTCGACCCCTACATGGAGGCGACGCTCTGGCCGCGCGGGGCGCTCGGCGTCCTCTCCCACGAGACGGCGCTCGAGCTCTATGAGCTGAGCGATGTCCACCCGGCAAAGATTCACATCACCCTCCCCCGCAGCCACCGGGTCCGGCGCAGCGTGCCATCGGCGTACGTGCTGCACCACGAGGATCTGCGAGCAGATCAGATCGCCCAGCACGAGGGGATCGCAATCGTCACTCCGGAACACGCGATCCGCCAGGCGCACAAGGCGAACCTGGGGACGGCGCTCGTCGGACAGGCAATCGATCAAGGCGAGGACGGCGGTCGCTTGACGAAGCGCCAGGCAAGCGCGCTTCGTCGTGAGCTGGAGCTTGCCCGGGGTAGCGGGAGGCGAGGGTGAGTCATTCGGAGTTCAAGCCGCCTCGACGCACGCCGAGCCGGCGTGGCCATCTCGAGCGCCTCACCGGCGATTACGGACGCGCACTCGGCATCGCGCACGAGCGGGCGCGGCGCTGGCTCTCGCTGGTCTCGTTCGCCGGCGCCCTCGATTCCGTCCGCGCCGACGACAGGGCACGCTTCCTGATCAAGGGCGGCGCGTCGATGGAGCTTCGGCTGGGGTTGGGAGCCCGCACGACCAAGGACATCGACGTCGTCTTTCGGGGTGCCCCACGGGAGATGCTCGACGCGCTCGAGGAGGCGTTCGCCCAGCCCTACGGCAGCTTCTCGTTCCGTCGCAAGGGGCCGGTGGAGAACATCCGCGAAACGGGCAGCCGGCGGCTCTTCGTGCAGGTCAGCTTCGCCGGCAAGGACTGGCAGACCCTGCAGATCGAGGTAGCGCGCCCCGAGGCGACCGAAGTCGAACTCGTCCCCGTGGCGATCGGCGTTGCCGACTTCAAGCTCGACGGTCCCGAGCGCGTTGCCTGCCTCGCCCTGCGCTATCAGGTGGCCCAGAAGCTCCACGCCGTCACCGAGCAGCCCGACGGCAGGGCCAACCACCGCTTCTGGGACCTGATCGATCTCCAGCTCCAGCGCGAGCTGCTCGGCAACGATCTTGCTCGGGTTCGGGAAGCGTGCGTCGAGATCTTCGCCGGACGAGATCTTCACCCCTGGCCGCCGGAGCTCGTGGTTCCCGATGGCTGGCGTGAGCCCTACGCGACGGCGGCCGGCGAGCTCGACGCCGACCTGCCACTTGACGTGGATTCGGCCGCCGACCAGGTCCGCAACTTCATTGCCGCCATCGACGCGGCCCGTTGAGCGGCAAGTACGGCCTCGCCCTCCCGGGCGCTCAGCGCCAGAAGTGCCCGAGACGCCGACAACCCGCTAATCGGCGCCAATTCGGACTCTGGACGACCCCCTTCACCGAGCTTCGCATGGGCATCGATTCCGGGTTGACATCAGGATCTCTGAATCAGAATTAAGCTATCCTACTTCGAAACTTATGAAGTTTGATTCAGACATCGGACGGATTCGCAGCCACCTGCAAAGGCTGTCCCGGCAGATCTTCAGCAAGAAGTACCGGCTTGAAATCGCGGCTCTGGCGAGCGCCATGGAGTCGCCGATATGGGCCCGCCAAATTGCGAAAGCCCTGGACATTGGGGAGAACCAGGCGGCCAGCGAACTGCAAGAGTTCGAGCAGCTAGGGGCGCTACAGCAGTTCCCGAGCGAGTTTGATCGGCGCAAGCTCTATTTGGTCGCTCCCCACTGGCTATGGAGCGCCGCGCGGGCGGCTCAAGACAGGGGCATTCGTGAGCTCGACCCGGAGAACGGAGACGTTCTCGTCGCGGCGTACTGGACCGCGACGGTGGACGGCACACCGCCCCCAGTCCCAGCCAATACGGGTAACCACGAGCTTGGTGACCATGACTTCAGCTAAGTCGGTGGCCATTGAGATGACGGCTTCAACTCCCGGCATCTCGTCGGAAAGCAGGAGGGAAGAGGGAGACAAATGGATCCGCAACTCATCGCCGCCATAGCCGCTGTCGGGCTATTGGTTATGGCTGCTCTCAAGTTCGCGTACGACCTAGGTCGAGATGTCGGTCGGCGAGATCGCGACCCGTAGACCGGTGCTCGCGTAGGCCGTCCGGCCCCCAGGCACTCGGCGCCAGGAGTGCCCGAAACGCCGACAATCCCCGCTAATAGCCGCGTATCCGCGACGTTGGCGACTCTCCGCCGCACCCGCGAATCCCCTGCTAATCCGCACCTTCTAACGCCGAATCTCCGGCCAGAGCTTGGTCATCGCACCCAGGAGGTCGGCGGTTCGAATCCGCCTAGCTCCACTAGCCGTTCGGCTCGGAGCCCGGCAGGTCCGTCGTCCCGGGCTCCGCGGGGAACGAGCCGCTTGCGTCTGCGGCCATCACTACGCGGCGGTCGATCAGGTCGCGGGTCGCGGCAATCGCGTCTTGGCGGGCGCGGCCCTGGTCGATGCCATAGCGCGCTTGCAGGGCACTCTCGGCGTCGGCGAGAGTGCCGCCGTCGAGCGCGTCCATCACCACGCCGCCGGACTCGTTCAGCCGCAGGTAGCTGCCGTCGCCCGCGAGTCGCACAAATCGCTGCCGCTCGCCGCCGCTCCAGCGCAACGGCGCATGCCGATACCGTCGCGCTGCCGCCAGCCCGTGCACCTTCTCCCGCGCCTCCCGCATCTCCTCAGCCG
This sequence comes from uncultured Solirubrobacterales bacterium, assembly GCA_963774405.1. Lineage (GTDB taxonomy): Bacteria > Actinomycetota > Thermoleophilia > Solirubrobacterales > 70-9 > VRUE01. The sequence goes on from CAVZEV010000005.1 coordinate 501,035, forward strand.
GATCCACCGGTTTCGGCGGAGTCGGCTCCGGCACTGGCGCACCCCTACCTCCGGATCGTTGGCCATCTCCCATCCCTGAGAGAGCCGTCGTGGCCACCTCTCCGGAACCTCCCCGCTGTTGTTCCGGAGAGGTGGCCACGACGGCTCCCCCGGCTTGGGGACCGCCGACCACCCGCACCTCGTCGTCGAGGTACGCCACCAAGTCGGACTTCGCCAAATCCCCCGGCCGCTTCAGCGAGTCGGCCCAGCGGTTGATCCGCTCGTCATTCCAGTCGCGCTGAATCGACTGCCAGCAGGCGGCGACCCCGTCGCGCAGTGCGTTGCCGAAGCTGAACGGGCGCATCGAGTCGGGCCGCACGTCGCCGTTGGGCCGCACCAGGTAGCTGCCCGGGGCCTCGCGGCCCTGCAGGGTGACGCTGCCGCCGGTGCCGGGCTGCACGACGATCCGCATCGCGCCGCCGTGCCGCCGCCGGAACTCCTCGACCGCGTCGTCCAGCGCTGCGCGCGAGATCTTCCAGTCCCCGCCGCGCGCCGCCGCCCCGGTCACCACCACCGGCGTCACCCTCACCCAGGGCACCCCCAGCGTCCACATCTGCTCGAGGAGCTCCGGCACCGCGTCGACGTTGCCGGGCGTCACCACGTGGACGACGCAGACGCCGACGCCCGCGCCGAGCAGACGGTCGATCCCCTCGACCGCGCGTCGCCAGCTGCCCGGCACACCGCGCGAGCCGTCGTGCAGCCCCGCCCGCGCCCCGTCGAGCGAGACGTGCGCGGTCACCCCACGCAGCGCGCCCAGCCGGCTCGCCACCTCCTCGTCGACGAACCAGCCGTTGGTGTTGAGCGTGACGCCCACGCCCGCCCCGGCCAGGTCCTCGATCAGGCCGAGGGTCAGCTCCTTGCGCAGAAACGGCTCGCCGCCGGTGACGACGGCCTCGACGATGCCGAGCTCGAGCGACTGGCGCACCACCTCGCGCCACTGCGCATCGCTCAGCTCGGGCGTGCGCTGCAGAGTGTGTCGCGGCGAGTCCGTGTAACAAAAGCCGCAGCGCAGGTTGCAGGCGTAGGTCAACTCGAGCTTTGCCCCGATCGGGCGCTCGGGTGCCTCGGTGAGAACCCGCGGTGGGCGCCGGCCCAGCCGCCAGAGCAGGCGCCCCCAGCCGAACCACTCGTCGCGGCGCAGAGTGCTGCCCAGCGGGTGGCTCATGCGTCGAGCCACTCGCTGGGCAGCCACGCTTTGCTCCTAGCCGGGGGTGACGATGCTGCCGGCGCCCGGCTCGGTGTCGATCGGAAAGCCGCCGGTGTCGATCTCCTCGACGCTGGGGGCCTCGTAAGGGGTGCTCTGCTCAATCATCTCGGCTTCCTAGTTGATCAGGCTGGTCCCGGCTGCGGTGCCGATCGGGTAGCCGCCGGTGTCGATCTCCTCGACGCTGGGGGCCTCGTAAGACTCAGGATGCTGCTCGCTCATCGTTCCCCTTCCCTATTGGTCATAACCCTGGCGCGGAGTCTAACCCCGAACGCGCGTCGCGTCGAGCAGCGCTTCGCAGGCGCCGGGCAGGGCGGCGAGGTCGTCGGGAAGAGAGATCTCAAAGGCGGGCACCGTGCTCAGGAGCGCGGCGAGGCGCTGAAAGGCGGTGGCGATCGATCCGCGTCCGCCGCTGTGGATGAGGTTCGGCGTGAGCAGGGCCAGCGCCCGGGCTCGCTCGAGCCGCTCCACGGCGAGACCCTCGCCGCGCTCGCCGAGCAGGACGATCGCCCTGATGGGAGCGGGGCCCGGCTCCCCCTGGCCCGGGCCCTCGACCAGGCTCGTCGGACCCGGCCGTCGCCGGTATTGCTTCGCATGCGGACGCCGCGCGCTCCCGGGTGGGCGATCGGCCCGGCCCCGCTCAGCTCGACCGCGATCCCGTCCTCGCCGAGAACGCCGCAGCCGCCCTCGCCCAGCGCCCGCGCCAAGGTCGACTTGCCGCGCATGGTCGGCCCGCAGAAGACGATCGCGCCTCCCCCGACCTCGACCGCGGCGGCGTGGAGAACGAGGTCGCCGCGCAGGGACAGCAGGGTGCAGATCGCCGAGGAGGCGATGCGGTGCTCGAGCACTTCCCGGTCCCCGCCCGAGGAGTCGACGATGACTCGGCCCTCGGCGGGCTGGAGCAGAAAGGAGCCAGTCGGCGGCATCTCCAGCAGGCAGGCGCCGCCGTCGAGCTCCCAGGAGGCGAACCAGCGCCGGCCGTCGTCGCTGACCAGCGAGCCGGTCGGCTCCCGGCCGCGCGGCGGCGCGAGCGGCTCCCGGGCCGCCTCGATCCGCAGCTCCCCCCGCGTCCCCGCCGCCGAGTTGAGCCGCAAAAGCGGCAGCTCGCTCTTAACCTCGAATCCATAGAGGCTGCTCATCCGGTCTTAGGGTATGGATCGATGAGCGAAGCGACGACGATCACAGCCGCGAGCATCCTGCAGCGCACCGACCGCGCCGTGCACGGCGACCTGCCCGAGGAGACGGTCCTGCTCGACGTCGACGCCGGCACCGCGGTGCGGCTCAACACGACCGGGGCCTGGATCTGGGAGCAGCTCGAGCGGCCGCGCCGGGTCAGCGATCTGGCAAACGGCCTGGCCCAGCGCTTTGAGATCGATGACGGCCGCGCCTTCGACGACGTCGTCGCCTTTGCCCGCGAGATGGCCCGCAGAGAATTGCTCGCGGCGAGCTAACCGGCGAGCGCGCGCTCAGGCAGGTTTTGGTCTGCGTGGTAGCTCGAGCGCACCAAAGGCCCCGAAGCCACTGACTCGAAGCCGAGCTCGTACGCCGCCTTCTCCAGCGCCGCGAACTCCTCCGGGTGCCAGTAGCGCACCACCGGCAGGTGGTTCTCGGTCGGCCGCAGGTACTGGCCCACGGTCAGCACCTGGACGCGGTGCTCGCGCAGCAGGCCGAAGGTCTCGACCATCTCCTCGAAGCTCTCGCCCAGCCCGACCATCAGCCCCGACTTGGTGACGACGTCGGCGCCGCCCATCTCCTTCGCCATCTTCAGCACCCGCGCCGAGCGCAGGAATTTGGAGCCGCGGCGGGCCACCGGGTAGAGCCGCGGCACGGTCTCGACGTTGTGATTGAAGACGTCGGGCTTCTCGTGGATCACCTTGGCCAGCGGCATCTCCTGGCCGCGGAAGTCGGGGGTGAGGATCTCGACCTTGCAGCCCGGCGCCTGCATGCGGATCGAGCGGATCACGCCGACGAAGGCGCTCGCCCCGTAGTCGGGCAGGTCGTCGCGGTCGACCGAGGTGACGACGGCGTGGCGCAGGCCCATCTTCTTCACCTGGTTGGCGACGCGCAGCGGCTCGAGCGGGTCGTTCCAGGTCGGCACGCCCGTTTGCACGTTGCAGAAGCCGCAGCGGCGGGTGCAGACGTCGCCGAGGATCATGAAGGTCGCCGTGCCGCGCTCCCAGCACTCGCCGACGTTGGGGCAGTTGGCCTCCTCGCAGACTGTGTGCAGGTTGTCGCTGCCGATCATCGACTTGAGCCGGCGGTAGGTCGGCCCGCCCGGCGCCGGCACCTTCAGCCAGAACGGCTTGCGGGCGCGGCGGAAGGGGACGGTGCCGTCGCTCTCGGCCGCGATCCCGCCCGGCTTGGCGCGCGAGCGGGTGACGTGGACGCGCTCGCCCGCCGGAGCGTCGCGCTCCGCGGGCTCTGTGGTCGACTCGCTCATGCGACACCGAGCCTAGCGTTGTCGAGTCCCAGCTCGGCCGGGCTGGCCTCGGCGGGCTCGCGCTCGTAGACCTCGGCGTAGCGCTCGGCAACCGTGTCGGCGAAGGGCGCCAGCTCCTGCTCGGCGCCGAGCTCGCGGCTCAGCGAGCTGACCCGGCAGCCCTCGATCCCACAGGGCACGACCCACTCAAACGGCTGCAAGTCATTACAAACGTTCACCGACAACCCGTGCGTAGTGACCCCCCGGCTCACATGCACCCCAATCGACCCGATCTTCGCCGCCGACGGGCCGGAAACGTGAGATATCGACACGCTTTCGTCCCGTCGGCCCTCGGGTGGGGGGGTGCCGTGGGTCCAGACGCCGGTTAGGCCCTTTAGCGTTTGGGCGGGGACGTCGTGGTCGGCCAGGGCTGAGATCGCCACTTGCTCTAGGCGGCGCACGTACTCGTGGACATCGTCGTCGTAGGCGCGCAGGTCGACGATCGGGTAGGCGACCAGCTGGCCGGGCCCGTGGTAGGTGACCCGCCCGCCACGGTCGGTGTCGTGGATCGCGATGCCCTGCATCTCGTACCACTCGGCCGCCATCGGCAGCTCCTCGGGCGTCGAGCGGCGACCGCGCGTGTAGGTGGGCGGGTGCTCGAGCAGCAGCAGCACGTCGGGGATCGAGCCGTCCTCGCGCGCGTCGCGCAGCCAGCGCTGGGCGACCAGCGCCTCGTCATAGGGGACGAGACCGCAACGGACCACGAGGACTTCTGCGCTCATCCTCGAAATCGTTGCACGGCGCCGCTCTATCCTTTGGTGCCCCTCCCCATGGTCCAGTCAAAGGCCCTCCGACCAGACTGGCTTCCGGCCGTCGCCCTCAGCTCCCTGCTCGCCCTGGCGATGCTGGTCTGGAACCCGCAGGTCGGCGACCTCGCCGCCCAGGTCTTCCGCACCGAGCTCTTCCAGCACGCCGGCCTGGCGATCTGGAACGGCAGCTGGTACGGCGGCCACTACACGCTCACCTACAGCTTCCTCTTCCCGCCGCTCGCCTCGCTGCTGGGGCCGCAGCTGGTCGGGACGATCTCGGTCGTCGCCTCCTCCTACTTCTTCGACCGCCTCGTGCGCGACCGCTGGGGCACCCCCGCGCGCTGGGCGACCCTCTGGTTCGCCGCCGGCGTGGTCACCCTGCTCGCCGACGGTCAGCTCACCTTCGCCCTCGGCGTCGCCTTCGGCTTGGCGGCATTGCGCTTCCTGCAGATCGGGCGAGGACGGCTGGCGCTGGCGGCTGCCGCCGGTTGCGCTCTTTCCAGCCCGGTCGCCGCCGCCTTCCTAGCCGGGACTCTGATCGCCGGGGTTGGCTCGGAGGTCGACTGGAGTGGCTTCGTCCGCGGGTGGCGTGGACTCGCGGGGGCCGAGAACGGAGGTGAAGCCCCTGCCCGCAGACCCCCGCGAGGCCGCGGCGCCCGCGGCCAGGCGCTCTCAGTTGCCGCCCTCTCCCTCGCCCTCGTGCTGATCCCCAACCTCGCCTTCCCCGAATCGGGCCAGTTCCCCTTCGCCTTCTCCTCCTACGTCGCGATCCCGCTCTTCTGCGCCGGCGCGCTCATCGTCACCCGCGACCTCGGCGCCGAGGAGCGCCGGCTGCGCTGGGCCCTGGTCGGCTACGTCCTCGCCTCGACCGTGCTGCTGCTGGCGCCAAACCCGCTGGGCGGCAACGCCGTGCGGCTCGGCGCCCTCTTCGGCGGCCCGGTGCTGGCCGCGGTGATGCTGGCCCGGCGCCCCCGCCTCGGCGCCTTCTCGGTCGCGGTCCTGGCGCTGGCGCTGGCCGGCGGCCTCTACTGGCAAGTGACCGCCAGCGTCAGCCAGATCGCCCGCAGCGTCGGCGACCCCTCGACCTCGCGCGAATACTTCCAGCCGCCCGCCCGCTGGCTGCGCGCCCACGGCGGCAGCGGCGTTCGGGTCGAGGTGCCGCCGACCGCCAACCACTGGGAGTCGGCCTACCTGGCGACCCAGTTCGAGCTTGCCCGCGGTTGGCTGCGCCAGCTCGACACCACCCGTGACGACATCTTCTACAGCGACGACAACCACCTCACCTCGGTTGCCTACGGCCGCTGGCTGCACCGCAACGCGATCTCCTACGTCGCCCTGCCCGACGCCCCGCTCGACTACTCCTCGGTCGCCGAGCGCCGCCTGATCCTCAGCGCGCCGCCCTACCTGAACCTGCGCTGGACCTCGCCGCACTGGCGGATCTACGCGGTGCGCAACCCCCGGCCCCTGGTCGAGCCGATTGGCACCGCCGCCGCCCACACGCTCTGGGTCGGGCGCCAGAGCTTCGGCCTCGACGTCACCCGCCCCGGCGACTTCCTCGTCCGCGTCAGCTTCACCCCCTACTGGTCGATCTCGCGCGGCGCCGGCTGCCTGCTGCGCCACGGCGAGTGGACCGTCGCTCGCGCCTCGCACCCCGGCATCCTCCGCGTCTCGGCCGACTTCTCCCTCGGCCGCGCCTGGAACGCGGTCACCGGGGCGAGGAAGACCTGCTGAGCCGCTGCTGCTGCTGGTAGCTTGGCTGCCGTGAGGAAGCTCCCCCTGATCTCGTTGCTGGTGCTCGGCTTGCTGTTGCTCATCGCGAGCGCCAACGCCGGCGCCGCAGTGCCCAGCGCCGGCTGCCCGAGCTTCCGCGTGCTCCACAACGATCGCATCGGCTCCGCCGTGTTTCCCGCCGGCAGCTACTCGGTGACCGTGCAAGGCGGTCTCGGCTGCAAGGACGCCTCGCAGGTCTTCGCCCGCCTGCTCGAGGACTACGACGGGATCCTGCCCGGAGGCTGGAAGGTCATCGCCGAAGGAAGCGGCAAGGCGTCGTTCAAGCGGCGGTCTGCCGGCTTCACCGTCGCGCGCCTCGGCGGCGGCGGCGGGAGCAATCCGCTGATCGGCTCCCTCTGCAAGGGGACCTACACGGTCAACGCCGGCAATCGGGTCGGCCCGCTCTTCTTCCCCCGCGGCAGCTACCTCCTCTACATCCCGTCTGGCTCGGGCATCAGCTGTCGCCGCGCCTCGATCCTCTTCACCCGCTTCCTCGGCGCTGCCGGCAGCAACCTGCCGAGCCCCTGGCGCGTCCTGGTCCAGACGGCGACCTTCTACAAGCCCGCGCACGCCCAGCGCTCATCGTTCAGGGTCGAGCCGCTGAACGGCGCCGGCCCCCGCTGATCGACCGCTCTTCAGAGGGCTAGGGCCAGCGGCTCTTCTAGCAGCGCCCGGATGCGGGCGAGGAATTCCGCGGCGGGGGCGCCGTAGAGGATGCGGTGGTCGCAGGCGAGGTTGACTCGCATCAGGTGGGCGCCGGCGGTCTGGCCGTCGCGGATGACGGGGCGCTCGGCGATCGCGCCGACGGCGAGGATCGCCGCCTGCGGCGGGTTGATCACGGCGGCGAAGCTGTCGATGCCGAACATGCCCAGGTTGGAGACGGTGAAGGTCGCGCCGGAGAGCTCCGGCGGGGTGATCTGCCCGTCGCGCACCCGCTGGGCCAGCGCCCGCGAGTCGGCGGCGATCTGCCGCAGGTTCTTCTGATCCGCATCGAAGATCGTCGGCACCACGAGCGCGTCGCGAGCGGCAACGGCAACCCCGACGTTGACCCGCGAGTAGAGCTCGAAGCGCCCATCCCGATAGGCCCCGTTGGCCCGCGGATGCTCCCGCAGCGCCAGCGCACAGGCCTTGACCACCATGTCGTTGAACGAGGGCACGACATCGCCCTCCCTCGCGCCCGCTTTGATCTCCCTCCGAGCCGCGACGAGGCGACTCATGTCCACCTCCGCCTCCAGATAAAAGTGCGGCGCAGTGGCCTTCGACTCCGACATCCGCCGGGCGACCGTGGATTGCAGCTTCGACGGGTCTTCGTAGCTGACGGTTCCCTTGGCGGTTTCGGGTCCAGCCGCTGATGACGAGGGACTGACCGCATCGGCTGCGGGTCCTGTCGCTGCAGGGGCCCCCCCACCGCCTGCGGTAGCTAAAGCTTCCTCGGCGGCGGGCCCCCCTACAGCGCCACCCGCAGACGAAGCGGCCCGTTCCACGTCTGCCTTGACGATTCGCCCGCCGGGGCCAGAGCCCTGAAGCTGCGACAGGTCCAGCTGCTTCTCCCTTGCCATCCGGCGAGCTACCGGCGACGCATGCAGACGGCCGCCTCCGTTGGAAGCTGAGGGCGCATTGATCGGGGCCTGACGCTCCTCGGCGGGAGCTTCCGCAGGCTCGGGAGCTGGGGGTGGAGACCCATCGCTGTCGCCAATTCGAGCGATCACGCTCCCAATCGGCAGCGTCTCACCCTCCGCCGCAATGATCTCCGTCAGCTTCCCGGCGACGTCAGATTCGTAAGCCATGTTGGCCTTGTCCGTCTCGATCTCCACCAGCTCGTCACCCACCGCGACGTCATCACCCAGCTTCTTCAGCCACTGGAGGATCGTCCCCTCCTCCATGGAGTCCGACAATCTCGGCATCACGACATCGGCCATGACCGCTCCTTCCCGAGGCGTCCCTGGGTGCGGATTCTCGCGGGGGGTGGCACCGTAGGGGGGCCCGCCCCTGAGGACGCTTTAGCGACCGGAAGGGGTGGGTGCCCCTGCGGTGACAGGGCCCGCCGCGCCGAAGCCCCTCACAGCGACCCCTCCAACGCGGCCAAAGCCGCCTTGACCACGTGCTCCTCATGGGGAATGGCAGCTTGCTCCAAGCGCCTGGAATACGGCATGTGGACATCCGCGCCGGTGACTCGCTGCACCGGCGCGTCGAGGTAATCGAAAGCCTGCTCGGTGATCAGCGTCGCCAGGTTGGCGCCGACCCCGCCGTGCGGCCAGCCCTCCTCGACGATCACCGCCCGGTTGGTCTTGCGCACCGAGGCGAGGATCGTGTCGAGGTCGAGCGGGCGCAGCGTGCGCGGGTCGATCACCTCGGCCTCGACGCCGTGCGCGTCGGCCAGTGTCCGCGCCGCTTTCTCGGCCGTGTGGGCCATTTTGAGGATGCCGACGATCGTCACGTCGCCGCCCTCGCGACGCACCGCCGCCTCGCCGAAGCGCAGCACCTCATCGCCATCGTCGGACACCTCGCCGCGCGCCCCGTAGAGGCTCTCGTGCTCGATGAAGATCACCGGGTTGTCGTCGCGGATCGCCGCCTTCAACAGCGCCTTGCCGTCGGCCGGAGTCGAGGGGCAGGCGACGAGCAGCCCCGGCACCTGCAGGAAGAGCGCCTCGAAGCTGTGCGAGTGGGTGGGGCCGAGCTGGTGGCCGCCGCCGCCCGGCATGCGGATGACCATCGGCACCCGCGCCTGGCCGTTGAACATGTAGGGGATCGCCGCGGCGTGGTTGATGATCTGGTCGAGGGCGAGCAGCGAGAAGTTGACCGTCATCAGCTCGACGATCGGCCGCAGGCCGCCCATCGCCGCGCCGACCCCGGCGCCGACGATCGTGTTCTCGGAGATCGGCGTGTCGCGCACGCGGCGCTCGCCGAACTCGTCGAGCAGGCCTTCGGTCACCTTGAAGGCGCCCTGGAAGACGGCGACGTCCTCGCCCATCACCAGCACCGCCTCATCGCGGCGCATCTCCTCCGCCATCGCGTCGCGCAGGGCCTCTCGCATCCGCAGCTCGGCCATCAGTCCGCCGCCTCCTCGACCTCTTCGGCGACCTCGGGCTCGACGCCCTCCTGGACATCGCCGTGCGTCGCCGGGTTGGGCCGCGGCCCGTCATCCTGTGTCGCGTAGGCGGCACCGGCTTCGGCCAGCTCACGCGCAGCGTCGGGCATCTCGCTCTCGTGCTCGCCGCGGTGCGGCTCGGGGCTGCGCTCGTCGACCGCGTACCAGCCCTCGTCCTCGCCGAGCACGTAGAGGTTCTCGTAGAGCGTGTCGAGCGGCGGCTCCTCTGAGGCCTCGGCGAACTCGACCGCCGCCAGCACCGTCGCCTCGGCCTTGTCGCGCACCTCCGCCAGCTCGCGCTCGCCGAGCACACCGGCCTCGATGCAGCGGCGGGCGAAGCTCTCGATCGGGTCCTTCTGGCGCCACTCCTCGACCTCGTCGCGCTCGCGGTAGACCTCGGGGTCGGCGGCGGAGTGGCCGCGGTAGCGGTAGGTGAAGGCCTCGATCAGGGTCGGGCGGCGCTCCTCGCGCGCTAGCCGCACGCCCTCGGCGACGGCCTCGCGCACCGCCAGCACGTCCATGCCGTCGATCCGCCGGCCGGGGATGCCGTAGCCCTCGGCCTTCTTCGAGAGGTCGGTCTGGGCCGAGTGGCGCTCGACCGCGGTGCCCATCCCGTAGAGGTTGTTCTCGACCAGGAAGAGGATCGGCAGGCTCCAGAGCGCCGCCAGGTTCATCGTCTCGCCGAAGTTGCCGGCGTTGGAGGCGCCGTCGCCGAACATGCAGACGGTGACCGCGTCTTCGCCCTTGAAGTCGGAGGAGAGAGCGAGGCCGGCTGCAATCGGCAGGTTGCCGCCGACGATCCCGTAGCCGCCCATGAAGCGCCGCTCGGCGTCGAAGATGTGCATCGAGCCGCCGCGCCCGCCGCTGGTCCCGTCGACCCGGCCGAAGAGCTCGGCCATCACCCGCTTGGGGTCGGTGCCGCGGGCGATCGCGTGGCCGTGCGTGCGGTAGGTGCCGATCAGGTAGTCCTCGTCGCGCATCACCGAGGTGGTGCCGACGATCGTCGCCTCCTCGCCGATCGCCAGGTGCAGGAAGCCGCCGGCTTTGGCCCGCTGGTACTGCCGCCCCGCCTCCTCCTCGAAGCGGCGGATCAGCGCCATGCGGGCGAGGAGCTCGTAGGAGGTGGAGGCGTCAGGCAGGTCGGCCACGAACTGACCTTAGCTAGCCGCGGCGACCGCCTCCTCGACTCGATCGTCACCCCAGAAGACCTGATCGCCGACGACCAGCGAGGGGACGCCGAAAACGCCGCGCTCGGCCGCCCGATCGGTGGCCTCGCGCAGGGCGTTCTTGACGTGTTCGGTCGCGACCGCCTTGAGCAGCGCCCTGGGGTGCAGCTCGCAGCCGGCGGCGGCGATCAGCACGTTGTCGGGCTCGCTCAGGTCGCGCCCGGCGACGAAGGCCTGGCGGAAGGCGGCGAGGGCGAAGGAGACGGTGCGCCCGGTCTGCTTGGCGAAGGTCGCGGCGCGCATCGCCATCAACATGTTGCCCGGCCAGGGCTCGGGCCAGGCCGGCGCGGGCAGCCCGTAGGCGGCGGCGCGCCGCTCGACCTCGACCATCCCCGCCTCGCGCTCAGGTCCGTTGCCCCAGGAGTCGCGCTCGAAGTGCCGGAACAGCCCGCCGAGCAGGACCGGTTGCCACTCCGGCTGCTCCAGCCCAGCTTCGGTGAAGAGCGCGCTGACCCGCTCCGCGGTCAGGTACGCGTAGGGCGAGCCGAGATCGAAGTAGAAGGTCGCGCGGGGGGAGAGTCAGCCACGCCCCGACTTTATGCGCCCATGGAACCGCTACCGCGTGAGGTATCTCATGGTAATTTCAATGTTCATGAAGAAACGCATGAAAATCAGCAAGGGCGGTCAGGTCTCGATCCCGGCGCCGATCCGCAAGCGCTGGGGGACGACGACCGTGACGCTCGAGGATCGGGGAGACGAGATCGTCTTCAAGCCCGCTCCCGACGATCCGATCGAGGCCGCGGCCGGCGCGTTCGCGGCCGAAGCCCGCGGGCCCAACCTGGACACGATCCGTCGCGAAGAGCGCGAAGCAGAACTCGAAGCAGAAGAACGCAAGTACGGCCCGTGAGTGTCCTCCTGGACGCAAATGCCCTACTCGCCGTCCTCGTCGCCGAGCCGGCGATGGACCAGGTGCTGTCGCTCATCCGCCAGGGCAATACAGCGATGACAGGAGCGAACATTGCCGAGGTCTTCGATGTCGGGATCAGGCGGAAGGGTCTTTCGCCGGATCGGATGACCGAGTTGGTTGAGCCCCTGTTTGACGGCCCGATTGCCTGTCTTCCCGTCGATCAGAGGCTTGCTCGACCGGCAGGTTTGCTTCGGGGAGATCGGTATCACCGCTCGAAGTCGCGGATCTCCCTCGCTGACGCGGTTCTCCTTGCGGCAGCCCGGTCAGGCGACAAGATCGCAACTTCGGACTCCGGGGTCATCGCGATTGCCGCCGAGCTCAACATCGAGACGATCGAGCTGCCGCCGAGCTCAGGCTGAGGCGACTGCGCGTCGGCCTTCCCCTCAGGCGTGAATCGCCCCGCCGGCGACGGCTCGCGCCGCTTCCGGAATCGCCTCGGAGATCGTCGGGTGGGGATGGACGATCTGGGCCAGCTCCTGGTAGCCGCCCTCGAGCGCCATCGTCGCGATCAGCTCGGCGATCATGTCGCAGGCCCGGTTGCCGACGATGTGGGCGCCGAGGATCTCGCCGTACTTGGAATCGACGACGAGCTTGACCAGGCCGTCTTTGTCGTCGTAGACGGTCGCGCCGCCGACGCCGCCGAGCTTCTGCTTGCCGACCTTGACATCGAAGCCCGCCTCCTTGGCTGCGGCCTCGGTGAGGCCGACGCTTGCCACCTGTGGGTGGCAGAAGGTTGCCCCGGCGACGAGGTTCTGGTCGACCGGGTGGGCCGGCTCGCCGGCCGCGTGCTCGGCCGCGACGACGCCCTCCTCGGAGGCCTTGTGGGCGAGCGCCTTGGCGTTGACCAGATCGCCGATCGCGTAGACCTTGGGGTTTGAGGTGCGGTTGTACTCGTCGACCTTGACCTTGCCCTTCTCGGTCAGCTCGACCCCGGCGCCCTCGAGCCCGAGCCCCTCGACGTCGGGGGCGCGGCCACCGGCGATGCAGAGGTAGTCGACCTCGATCGTCTCGCCGCCGTAGCTGAGCTTGACCGAGCTCTCGCCGGCCTCGACATCGCTGACCGGCGTGCCGGTCGAGATCGTGATGTTCTGCTTCTTGAAGGCGCGCTCGACGACCCGGGCCATGTCCTTGTCCTCGGCCGGGAGGATCTGGTCGAGCATCTCGATCAGCACCACCTCGGTGCCGAAGCGCCCGTAGGCGGAGGCGATCTCACAACCCGAGGCGCCGGCGCCGGCGACGGCGATCTTCTGCGGCTGCTCGGGCAGCGACCAGGCGCCCCAGGTGTCGACGACGCGCCCTCCGAACTCGACCCCGGGGATCGGCAGCGCGACCGAGCCGGTGGCGACGATGACCGCGCCCGCCTCGTAGACCTCGTCGCCGACCTTGACATTACCCTCGGGGGTGAGCGAGCCGGAGCCCTCGATCAGCGTGATCTTGTTCTTGTCCCAGAGCATCTTGACGCCGCCGGAGAGCGACTCGGAGACCGCGGCGCGGCGCTTGCCCAGCGCCTCCCAGTCGATCGAGACATCCTTGGCGACGATGCCGAGCTCGGCCCCCTCGCGCGCCTGCTCGTAGATCTCCGCCGTGCGCAGCACCGTCTTGGCCGGGATGCAGGCGTAGTTGAGGCAACGCCCGCCGGCCTTGTCGCGCTCGACGACGGCGGTTTTCTTGCCCAGCTGGGCGGCGCGGATTGCGGCCACATAGCCGCCCGGCCCCCCGCCGACAACGATCACGTCAAAAGAATCAGCCACTGAAACCTCAGCCTATAGAAGCGGTGTTCCGGTGCGCCTTATGTACCCAGAGGGAGCAAAAGGCGCACCGGAACGATCAGGTCACTCCCTGGTCGGCATCTGGATCCGCGCCATCGCCTTGACCATGAAGTAGAAGAGCGCGCCGGAGACCGCGAGCAACAGGGTCGTGCCGATGAACTGGGGGACGGTCGAGGCGTTGACCACGAGGCCGGTGAAGGCGGCGAAGATCAGCAGCACGAGGATCAGCTGGAAGCCGAGCACGGCCCAGTAGCGGGCGCGCCACATGCCGTAGGCCATCAGGCCGAGCAGCAGCGACGGCGCCAGGACCTGGACGAAGGGCGGTTTGCGGCCGTTGACCTCGGTGCCGGTGAGGTAGCCGATCACGATCGAGAGCACGATCAGGGCGGAGATGACCGCGCCGATCGTCACCACCAGCGGCCGTTCCCCCTCCGCCAGCGGCTCGAGCGCCTCGCGCGCCTCTTGGTTGCGCTCCTCAGCTCGGGCGTAGCCGCGCTCCATCCGCTCGCGCGGGGTCGGCGAGGCGCCGCGCTGCTTGCGCTTGCGCGGGTGCTCAGGCACCGGGGGCCTCCTCGCCGAGCGGCGCGAAGGCGGCGCGCAGCGCTTCGGCGGCAGCGGCGGGATCGGCGGCGTCGCGGACCGCGCGCACGACGCAGAGCCGCTGGGCGCCGGCCTCGACGACCTGGGGCGCGTTGGAAGAGTCGATGCCGCCGATCGCGAAGAACGGGTGGGGGGCGTTGGCGGCGGCGTGTGAGATCAGCTCCAACCCCACCGCGGGCCGCCCCTGCTTGGTCGGCGTCTCCCAGATCGGCCCGACGCTGATGTGGTCGACGGGCGCCTCGGCCGCCGCCGCGATCTGCTCCTCGGAGTGGGTCGAGAGGCCGATGATCGCGTCGGGCCCGAGCAGTGCCCGCGCCTCGGCCGCCGCCAGGTCGTCCTGGCCGACGTGGACCCCGTCGGCGTCGCAGGCGCGAGCCAGGTCGGGGTCGTCGTTGACGATGAAGAGGGCGCTGTGGTTGTCGCAGACGCGGCGGAAGGTCTGCGCGGCGAGCTCGATCTCGCGCCGCGGCAGCGACTTCTCGCGCAGCTGCACGATGTCGACGCCGCCGCGCAGGGCGGCCGCCAGCAGCGGCTCGGGATCCTCGCCGCCGGGGCGCGCCTCGCAACAGAGATAGAGCCGCGCCGTGCGCAGCCGCTCGCGTCGCAGCGGTCCCTCGGCCTCGGGTGGTGCCAGGCTCACCGCACCATTATCGGGGCATGTCGAGGTTCGGGGCCGGGTAGCATCGGTGGGGTACGGGAGTCCGCAAGGGCTGAGAGGGTGGCAACGAGGCCACCGACCGTCTGGACCTGATCCGGGTAATGCCGGCGGAGGCAAGGCTTGAGCGACAGAGGCACCTATGACGTAATCGTTGTCGGCGGCGGAGCGATCGGCCTCTGCTGCGCCTGGCGGCTCGCCCAGGCGGGCGCTGCGACGGTCGTGCTCGATCGCGCCGAGCCCCCGGCCGGCGCCACCCGCGTCGCCGCCGGGATGCTGGCGCCGATCGGCGAGCTCGCCTTCGGCGAGCCGGAGCTGCTGCGGATGACGGTCGCCGCGGCCGAGATCTACCCGGGCTTCGTCGCCGAGCTGGAGGCGGCGAGCGGGCTGGGCAGCGGCTACGCCAAGCACGGCGCCCTCCATGTCGCCCTCGACCGCGACGAGGCGGCGGAGCTGCGCCGTGTGCACGACCTGCAGCGCTCACTCGGGCTCGGCGCCGAGTGGCTGCCGCCGCGCCGCTGCCGCGAGCTCGAGCCCGGCCTCACCCCGTCGCTCAACGGCGGCGTCCACGCGCCCGAGGAGGCGGCGATCGACCCGCGGTTGATGACGGCGGCGCTACTCGCGGCGCTGGCCGGCGCCGGCGCCGAGGTGCGCAGCGGAACCGACGTGGTCGCGCCGATCCTCGCCGGCGAGCGCCTGGAAGGCGTTCGCACGGGTAAGGGCGAGGAGCTGCGGGCCGGCCACGTCGTCCTCGCCAGCGGCGCCTGGGCGGGAGCGGAGAGCTGGTTGCCTGAGTCGGCCCTCCCGCCGGTGCGGCCGGTCAAAGGCGAGATCCTCGAGCTGCGCTCGACCGAGGGCGAGTCGCCCTGCGAGCGGATCGTCGCCTCCGAGCGCGTCTACCTGGTGCCGCGCCGCGACGGCCGCCTGATCGTCGGCGCGACGACCGAGGAGCGCGGCTTCGACGCCGCCGTCACAGCCGGCGGCGTGCACGAGCTGCTGCGCGAGGCCTACCGCCTGCTCCCTGACGTGGCGGAGATGGAGCTGGTCGAGGCGATGGCCGGCCTGCGCCCCGGCACCCCCGACAACCTGCCGCTGATCGGCCCCGGCGCCCTCGACGGCCTGATCCTCGCCTGCGGCCACTACCGCAACGGCATCCTCCTGGCGCCAATCACCGGCGCCGCGATTGCCGGCCTGCTCAGCGGCGAAGATTTGCCCCCCTCCCTAGAGGCGGCCCGGCCGGTGAGTTCCCGTTTCTCCGCGCATACCGCGGTTAACCAGGAACTCACCCCGGGAGGTGCCGGGCGATGAAGGTCGAGCTCAACGGCAGCGCGCAGGATCTTCCTGTCGATGCCACGCTCGCCGATGCCGTCCGGGCCGCCGGCGCCGAGGAGGCGCGCGGCGTCGCGGTCGCGCTCGACGGAGAGGTTGTCCCGCGCGGCGAGTGGGACCGGACGCCCCTGGCCGAGGGCAGCAAGGTCGAGGCCCTCGCCGCGATCCAGGGCGGGGCCGAGGGCTGGGAGCTGGGAGGGCGGGCCTGGAGCTCGCGCCTGATCGCCGGCACCGGCGGCTTCCGTTCGCTGGAGCAGATGGAGACCGCGCTGGCGGCCTCGGGGGCGGAGATCGTCACGGTGGCGCTGCGCCGCATCGACCCCGATGCCAAGGGCTCGGTCCTCGACGTGCTCGACAAGCTCGGCCTCGCCGTCCTGCCCAACACGGCCGGTTGCTACACCGCCCGCGACGCCGTTCGCACCGCCCGGCTCGCCCGCGAGGCCTTCGAGACCGAGTGGATCAAGCTCGAGGTGATCGGCGACGACCGCACCCTCTTCCCCGACGCGGTCGAGCTGCTCGACGCCGCCGAGACCCTGGTCGGCGAGGGATTCACCGTCCTCCCCTACACCAACGACGACCCGATCCTCGCCCGCCGGCTGGAGGAGGCGGGCTGCGAGGCGGTGATGCCGCTCGGCTCGCCGATCGGCTCAGGCGCCGGCATCCGCAACCCCTACAACATCGCGATCATCACTGAGCGCGCCGAGGTCCCGGTGATCCTCGACGCCGGCATCGGCACCGCCTCCGACGCCGCCCTGGCGATGGAGCTGGGCTGCTCCGCGGTGATGGCGGCCAGCTCGATCTTCGGCGCCGCCGACCCCGTGGCGATGGCGACCGCCCTGCGGCTCGGCGTCGAGGCGGGCCACGCCGCCCGCGGCGCCGGTCGCATCCCCCGCCGCACCCACGCCGAGGCCTCGACCCCCGAGCAGGGTCTGCCCGAACTTTCCTGACCGCAAGCCCGAGTCCCCGGCGCCCGTCTACCATGAGCGGCCACGCCCCCGTAGCTCAGTTGGTTAGAGCGGCGGCCTTTTAAGCCGCGCGGCGCGGGTTCGAATCCCGCCGGGGGCACTGAACCTGACGGTGGTCGAACCGCAGGCAAAGAGAAAGACGGGTAGATCTCCGCGCGGCTGACGACCCGGATCTCATCGACCAACGATTGCAGAAGAGCCTTGCGGGTAGGCGCGTCGCCGCCCTCGATCACCTCGCGCACGTGGGCGACCAGCAGCGCCAGGTCCATCGTCGCTCAGCGGCTCGCACTCAGCCGGCTCCTCGGCCGCCAGCTCCTCCTGGCGCGCTTGCAGGCCGCGCAGCCGCTCGCTCAGCTCCTTGATCCTTGAGCCGCAGGCTGCCTCGGGCATCGTGCCCTCCTCGAAGGCGCGGAAGTAGCGGTCGAGCGACTCGCCGATGCCGCCCATCTCGGCGTCGATCCGCTCCAGCTCTGCCACCCGTTGCGGCTGCTCGGCGTCAAGCTCGGCGAAGGCCTCTGAGATCGCCTCGCGCACCAGCGGCTCGCGTTCGAGCAGCGCGAGGAGCTGTCCGAGGATCGCCTCCTCCAGCTCGTCGGCCGGCAGCCGATCCGCTTCACAGGCCTTCTTTCCGTAGCGCTGGCGCGAGAAGCAGATGTAGTAGCGGTAGCGCCCGCCGTTGCCATTGGCCGAGACGCCGACGTAGCGCTTGCCGCAGTGGGCGCACTTGATAAGGCCGGTGAGCAGGTACTCGGACTGGTTGGTGCGCCGCAGCGAGATGTCCTCGCTTCGCTCTTGCAGGATCTCCTGGGCGCGCTCGAAGAGAGCCTTGTCCA
Organism: uncultured Solirubrobacterales bacterium; assembly: GCA_963774405.1. Taxonomy (GTDB): domain Bacteria; phylum Actinomycetota; class Thermoleophilia; order Solirubrobacterales; family 70-9; genus VRUE01. The sequence continues at coordinate 518,648 of CAVZEV010000005.1, forward strand.
CGAGCGGCTCGTGCGGCGCCGGGTAGTTGGTGCCGCGAAAGAAGATCTCCCCGACGTAGGCGCGGTTGCGCAGGATGCTGAGCACCGCCGGCACGTTGAAGGGCTTTCCTTGGCGGGTGCGGCAGCCACGCTCGGTCAGCCACTTGGCGAGGGCCGAGGAGCCTTCGAGCCGCTCGGCGTAGCGGTGGAAGACCTGCGGGACAACCGACGCCTCGACGGGATCGGGGAGGAGGAAGTGGCGCTCGGCGTCAAGCGTGTAGCCGAAGGGGATGGCGCCGCCGGTCCACTCGCCTCGCGCCGCCTTTCGCTCCATCCCGGCGATCGTCCGATCGATGATCGTCGCCCGCTCGAACTCGGCGAAGACGCCGAGGAGCTGCACCATCATCCGCCCGGCCGCGCTGGCGGTGTCAAACGGCTCGGTCGCCGAGCGGAACAGCACCTTCGCCGCATCGAGCCGCTCGAGGATCTGAGCCAGCCCGCGCACCGAGCGCGAGAGGCGGTCGACGCGGTAGACGAGCAAGAGGTCGAAGCGGCCGGCCTCGGCCTCCTTCAGCGCGCGCTCCAGACCCGGCCGCTCCAGGATCGCGCCCGAAGCCTGATCGGTGAAGCGTCGCACGATCCGCCAGTCGTCCTGGCTTTTGGCGTAGGAATCGAGACGAGTCGCCTGGGCCTCCAGCGAGTAGGGCTGGGTCGCCTCGTCGGTCGATATCCGGGTGTAGGTGGCGATCCTCATTGTGGCCTCCTCGGCTTGCCTGGCTTGCGCGAACGTCGATGACACCTCGACGCGCGCAAGGAGTCAAGTCCGCCGCCGGCGAGGTAGTCGCGGTAAAGCACCCGCAGGGCGCCGTGGAGCCGCTCTTCCTGCTCGCCGCCTCGGCAGATGAGGCGGGCAGGGCGGACCCCGAGCCGCTCCGAGGCCTCCGCATGGCCGGTGCCCTGATCGCGGCTCCTCTTGCGAGCCGAGCCGCTCGCCACCGCGATCAAGGCAGACCTCCCTTGTCGACGGCCGGCTCGATCTTCGCCAGCTCCTCGGAACCGCAGAAATGGCAGTGCCCGGCGACGTCATGATCGGCGCCTCGTTCGTGGCTCGTCCGCTTCGGGTCGGGGTAGGCGATCTCCTCGCAGCTCGGGCAGAAGCGCAGGGCGCGGCGGTCCACCTTTTCGAGGAAGGCCTCCGGCCTGTTGCGCAACCGCCCGGCGATGCCCTGGGCCTTGGCGAGCTGCCGTGCCCTCTGCTCGCGCCAGCCGAGGTAGTCCTCGCGCAGGCGCTCTTGCCTGGCGCGGGCCTCGCCGTCGCGCTTGGCTTCCCCGACAAGCCCTCCGCTCAGCTCGTGGCGGTCGAGCAGCTCTCCGCCTTCGAGGCGCTTGTGGGCTCTACGCAGCGCCGGACCCTCGCCATAGCGCTCGGCCAGTTCCCCGGCCAGGTCGAGCTGCCGGGCCAGGTGGTCTTGGGCCAACGCGCCGAACGCGCGGCGCTCGTTCAGCGTCAGCTCCCGTTCGTCGAGTCGGAGATCGAGCGGGTCGACGAACATCGCGCCGAGCCTCAACAGCGCTTCGCGCTCGGCATCGTCCAGCGGCTCGTCCAGTTCCAAGGTCAGCGTCAGCGCCGCTGCCGCCGAGCGGCCCAGCCGCTCGATGCCCCAGTCGCGGTGAGACCAGGACCGAAGGTGCGAGCGCAGCGCCTCGGGGTCGGAGCGCAACCGCTCTCGCTTGACTTCTTCCTCGCGGCGCCGGGCATCGCGGCGGACCAGCTCTTCGTCGTAGGGCCGTCGCGCCTCGCACAGCGCGGTCAGCAGGTCTACGCCTTGCTCGTCCTCCTCGCCGATCAGCCAGTGCGCCTCAGTCGCGCAGCAGAGAAGTCGGTGGGCGAGGTCGCAGGCGCAGGTCAAGAGCAACGCGTCGCGCTCCAGCTCCCTGCGCATCGCGGCGAGGAAGGAGCGGGCGCGCTTCTCGGTAGTGGTGACGAACAGGAGAGCCGGGCAAAAGTGGTGGCGCTCGCGCCATGCTTCCGCCTTCGCGTACTCGGCATAGCCCGCCGCCTTCTGCTTCAGGCGGCGGTGCGACATCGTCCCCATGTCCAGCTCGACGAAGGCGAGCAGGCTTCCACGGTCGGCGTCGGTGACCTCAACGAAGGCGTCCGGTGCGATGGCGCGCTTCTTCCGCGTGGCCCAGGTCGAGAACGACTCGCGCGCCTCTGCCTCGCGCTCGATGCGGGTCAACGTCACGTCATCGGGCAGCGTCGTCGTCAGCGCCACGTAGAACTCACTCAGCCCGGCGGCATGGGCGAGGAACAGCGGGTTCGGCTCGCGCCGCTCGCCGCCCCTTGGCGGCGGCCCTCCGGTGACGATCGCCTCGCCTCTGCGGGTCGGCCAGAGGTGGTGCGGCGCCGATCCCCGTTCGCGGTAGGGGCGACTGCGGCCAGCGAGGCCCTCACGGGCAAGCCGGGCGCAGCGGTAGCGAAGCGTCCTCGCGGGCGTCTCGGGACAGATCGCGGCGAGCTGGGTTTGGGTCAGCACCCTGTGCGAGGCGAGCAGGTCCAGGATGCGCAGGTCGAGATCGGAGAGCGCTGGGGTCCGGGCCGCGGAGCGGGAGCGGCGAGCGCTGGCGCGTGGTCGCCTGGCCTGCGTCAAGCGGCCCCCAGAGGCCAGGAGATGGCCGCTGTCTGCGAGCGCCGCGCCGCCCCTACGATGCCGCCGCCTGCGATGGCGGCGAGCAGCACGCGCCGGTACGGCGCTGAGCCGCTGCTGCCGGCGCGGAGGCGAGGAGCCGCTGTGGAGCCAGCGCGGAGGCGATAGCGAAGGCGCCGAGAGCGAGGGGCGCGAGCCGGAGTGCGGCGGAGGGCACGAGAGAGAGATCGACCCGCCGTCAATTGGCCGTGAACCGAGTGGGTAGAGAGTCGGGCGCGCGGGCGTAGCCGCGATCCCGCGACGCCATGCGAGATCGTCGCAGCGACACCTTGCCAGTCGAGGTCAGACCGACTGGCAAGGTAGGGAAGGGGGTCGGGGCAGCACTCGGCAGGGTCGACTCCGCGTCCGATCTGTCGCTCGTCCGCTCCGGTGATTCGGTTTTCCTTCAAGCGCTCATCTCCTCTGCTGGGAAGCCGAAAGCGCCTCCGTGCCCGGCCTCGGGGAATAGGCCCTCTACCTATAGGGAGGGGTTTGGGGAGAAAGTGGTCACAACTGGGCGGTTGAATGTCCGCAGACGGGACATTCCAAATCACTCAGTTTCCCTTTCTCTCAAGCCATTCAGCAAAGAATTGTTAAGAAGCGGCCGATTGTCCCGACACGAGATATTCGGCGGGGCCGGAGTGCTCGACCCAGCCGGGCCGCCAGGTGACGCCGTTTACCAGGTCGCCGACCGAGGTCGAGTAGGTGCCGGCGAGGCGGATCAGGACGTCGAGCGTGGGGATGTACTCCCCGTTCTCGATCTTGTCGAGCTTGGGCCGGGTGAGGGCGGCGCGCTTGGCCGCCTCCTTCTGGTCGAGGCCGGCCAGCTCGCGGGCGCGGTAGAGGTTGTCCGCGAACCTCGCCAGCGCCTTGAACGGGAACGGCGTCTTGGAGCGCGAGCCGGTGGTCATCGCGAGCCGCTGGGTGCCTCGGCGGGGGCCGGGCGCCGATCGGCTGAAGCGTCCCCGTCGCCGTTCTTCACGCCGCCTTCCCGCTCGACCACCTCCCACGAGCCGGGCACCACGATCTCGTAACCGGGTCGCCACTCCAGGCCGGCGACGAGATCGTTGAGCGGCACCCCGAGGCTGCCGGCGATCCGCAGCGCGGTGTCTACCCGTGGCATCCGCTCGCCGCGCTCCAAAAGGCTCACCTCGGTGCGGTGGATCGAGGCGCGGAAGCTCAGCTCTTCCTGGGAGACGTCAGCTCCCTCTCGGCAGCGGGCGAGGTTCTCACCGAAGCGGACTTTCATCTCCTCGGTGGGCGGAGCGGAGGTCGGTGCGCGCTGTCTCATCACGGGCACCTCCAATACGCATCTGCGGTTTTTCGAGGGCCGAGGCAGGTGTCGAGGCGCCCAACCAGCGGACGCCCCGTACCTCCCTGTGGCCTACGCCTCGGCCCTCGAAAAACCGCAGGTGCAACTCCCCCGGTCATTTCCCCTTGGCGTCCTTGAGGACGTAGGCACGCGGGCGCTTCTTGGCCTGGCGAACCTTTCCGTCCTTTGCCAAGCGACCGAGGCAATTGGCGACCGCGCCGGCTGAACGTTCGATGCCCTTGCCGATCGCAGTGGCAGTCAGCGCGCCGTCGCCTTTGTGCTCGGCCAGGTAGGCGAGGACGAGGCCGTCCAGCTCGCCGGGCCGCAGGCGCTTCGCCTTCGCGGCGGTCACGCTCGCTCACCCTCTCGCTCATCGAGGTCGACGAGCACTTTCTCGCAGGCGTCGAGGCCAAGCTGGAAGCGGGCGTCGGTTTCTGCGTCGGCTTCGCTGGACTCGCGCTCGGTGCCCGACTCGACCAGAACCCTCTCGGCTTCGCCGCGAAGGCGCCGGAGCACTTCGATCAGGTCGAGGGGCGGCATCGTCAGCTCGAAGCTCTCGCGATCGTCGTCTGCGGCCCAGCCGATGTCTGCCAACAGGCGGAAGTCTTCGCCGTACTCCTCGCCGAGACGCTCGGCTGTTGCGAAGTCTCTGCTCCGCCCGAACGCGATCCAGAGATCCTCGATGCTGTAGAGGTGATGGCGGACCAGTTCGTAGAGGCCGTCGCGCTGGTCGCGGTCGATCGTGGCGGTGACGTTGGGCATGGCGCCCCCTTTCGGTAGGGCACCGAAGAGCCGCCTCAGATCAGGGCCGTCGATCTACCCGGGCACCCGAAGTGCTCTGGGAGAATCAGTCGCGCATCGAAGGACGTTTCTTCGGTGCCGGGCCCCGGGGCGTCTTCAGCGTCGCCGGGGCCGCTATGTCTTGGTCGTCGGCGACGTTAGCTCGACGGCCGCGACAAAGCGAGCCGATAGGCGGGGATGCGCGGGGATTGCGGCAATTCGCATCGGCCGAAGGAGCAACGCCTTTACTCAGTTCGTGGCGGGGCCCGGTGGACCGCCACGTCAATCGCATTGCGGAGCTTGCCGACTTCCGCCGTCAGGTGGCGCTTTTGAAGCGGCCCCATGCCGGCGATCTTCCCGTTGAGAGTCACCAACGACTCATTGTCCCCTGCGGCCGAGATCAGCACCTCGATCGTCGACGGGTTGCGCGTCAGGCCGACGCCAATTCGAGGGACGATCCGGCCGGGCTCCTGCTCTTTCACGCCCCACCCGCAGCTTGCAACGGCCTCCTTGACGGCAAACTCGGCCACCTGCAACGGCATGGCCACATGGAACTCGTCGCTGACCTTGCTCATCCTCCTTCGACCTTTCCTTCCTTTGCTTCGCGTTGACGTTGGCGCTCTCGCATTGCCTCAACCATGCGGTTGCTTTCCTTCCGTGCTTCCTCGGGGGTCATCGCGATCAGCCCCTTTCCGGTGCCCCAGCCCCATTTTTCCATCACTTTGCGGATCGACTCAAGCTGCTTGTAGAGGTCGTGGACACCGCGTTTCTGGACAAACTGCATGTTCATGTACTGATCGAGGTCAAGGTTCAGCGTCTCCTTGAACGGACGCTTGCCGGTCTCATCGGTGTAGGTCACGGTGGCGAGGTAGGTCATGCGCAGCTTCGCCTCGTCACGACGAAACCCCATATCGAAGAACGTCCGGTAGATCTTGCCTGGCGCCAGGGTTGCGATCCCCTCGTTGAGCATCTTGAGACTGGTCACGTCGATGTCGATCGCGCTCTCAAGCGGCGGGTCGATCTCGATCCGAACGTCGCGAGCCAGTGAGGAGCCGAGGTTGCTGACTTCGAGGTAGACATTCGTATTCCAGCCTTCGACATCGAAGTCCACTACCACGAAGGGCCGGATCTGCTGCTCACGGAGGCGCCGAGCCTCGCGAACCTGGTACCACGCGACGAGGGCAGCGACGACCAAGACAGCGAGCTGCGCGCCAAAAATTCCAACCTGGACCGTTTCCGCCCACGTAACCCCGGCCTCCATGCCGTGACGGTGTCAACGGCATCGGACAGCTATCCGCAACTGGCATCTCACGCCGAGCATTGGATGGCGGTAGCGCTCTACGTGTGCGTAACGGCTCACTTCGCGCCCTTGCGACCAAGCAGTTTGGCCAGGCTTGGGGGATGCTTCGAGTGCCGCTGGGCCGTATACGTGAAGTGATCGCCCGGCTTCTGTTCGTCGATCGCGTGTGCGTGCCGCTGAACAACGTTCGACTTGCTCTGCTCGACCGCCGAGCCCTGTAGGCGCTCATCGATCACGACCCACGCGATCGCGTACCTGGACCAGTCGAAGCCTTCGAAGTCCTCCAGGATCGTCAGGTCCATCGTGATCAAGACCCAGTCCCCTTTAAGCCCCTCGCCGATGCGACGGACTACGTCGGGGTCGGCTCGCCCCTGAGCGCCAAAATCGCCGATGGTCTGCACGTCAAGGCCGCGATCACGCAGCCCAAGGATGAGTCGCTTGCCCATGAACTGCTCGTCCAAGACGAGGGTGGCCACCTTGCACCGGACCCTCGCGCTCCTAGAGAGCGCTCGCGCACTCCATCCAACGCAGCGACTCCTCGATATCGCGTTGATCCAGTCCGTAGTCGTCGACGAGTAGCAGACGGCCCTCGGCATCAGCCGCGATCTGTGCAATGCGCTCGATTGGCCATCGGCGTCCACGAAGCGAGGGCGCACCACCGAGCTTCTGCGGGTCGACTTCGATCCGCTGTAGCTCCAGTTGCGCAGCAATCCATCCGCCGCGCCGCAGCATGTCCCGCGCCTGCTCTAGAAGCTGAGGCTTCAGCGTCATCTGGCCAGGCTTGTCAGAAGCCTCGACGTAGACGCTCTTCTCAACCTGAAGGACGATTACACCACGGGGGTCGCCCTCGACGGCGTGCTGGGCGACTCCGAGAGGAGCTTCGAGGAGCGGCCAATCGGGATGTTCGTCGCGAGCCTTCTCAACTGCCGCGTGAATCGCCTCGTAATCGAAGTCGCGCTCCAGTAGCCAGCGGATAACGATCGCCTCGGCGACGTCGTTGAAGGCATAGAGATTGCGCGGACGCCCCTGGTAGTGGCTAGGTCGTATCAGGCCATATCGCGCCCACTGGCCGATTCGGTTGCCGCTGATCCCCGCCAATGCCCCGGCTCTCCAGGGGGGGAAGACCCCCCTGAACTCAGGAGCATCACGACGTATCGAGATCTTGGATTTCATCGAGATGACGTTTCGACTTCCGGCATAGTTGTCCTGGCGGGCTGTGCTTGACCGCCAGCGAAACCCTACTCTCCGTCGACGGGGAAACTGAGGCGTTGGCGCGCTCTGACTCGCTTGTCGCTCCAAGCCCCGACGATCCGCGCTACGGTGCCAGCGAGACCGGCTCGCCCTCGATCCGCGCAACCGGATTCGCTTCGGTTCTACTGGAGCGCCGAGCGAATGAAGACCCCGACGGCCATCACGGTGGGTCGAACCGCAGCTAGGAGAGAATGGCGGCACCAGCTTGTAACAACCGCTGTCTATCTGACATTAGCCCGTAGATGCTTCCAGTCGATGATTCGCCGAAGCAGGTGCGAGACATCTACCGCGGCCGCTTCGAAAGTTGCTTCCGCGAGCATCACGCCCGGCTGCTCGCCTTCACGATGCGGCGGGTCTACGGGCGCGAGGCCGCCGAGGAAGTGGTCGCCGACACCTTCGCCGTGGCATGGCGCCGCCGCGAGTGCATCCCCGATGCCCCCCTGCCCTGGCTCTACGCGATTGCCGCCAATGTGATCGCGGACCAGCACCGATCGAGGCGCCGTCTCCATGACCTCGGCCTGCGCCTCGCCCACGAGGCGCGCGCCGATGCGCCCGGCTCTGACCCGGCCGAGTCGCTGGCCCTCCGCGACGCGTTCGCCACCGCCTTCGCGCAGCTCGGGGAGCATGAGCGCGAGGTGCTGCGCCTGGTCGCCTGGGACGGGCTTGACGTGCATGAGGCGGCGCAGGTGCTTGGCTGCTCGCAGGGCGCCTTCCGGGTGCGCCTTCACCGCGCCCGCCGCAAGCTCGCGAGCCAACTTGACGCCGCGAAACCGATGGACCAGGAAAGCCGGGCCGCGATGCCCAGACCGGCCGAGGAGGCCCGATGATCCGCAACAACCGTGACGACGCCCTCGCCGTGATGCGGGCGGTCAACCCGTACTCCGCCGAGGAGTTGGCAAGGACGATCGGCGAGGCCGAGCTGACAAGTGCAATGCGACGGGCGATCACCGCGGGCGATTCCCCCACGCGGCCGATCCCGGTCGGTGACCAGGCGGCGATGGAACGCGGCGCGGGTCGGGTCGGCTTCTTCCGCGGACACCGCGTCGCCTCGATCGGCCTCGGCCTTGCCCTTGTTGCCGCGGTGGCGATCCTGATCGTCCTCGGCGGCGGCTCGGTCAGCTCGGTCAAGCACGGTGGCCGCCCGACCTACGCCGCCGCCGCGGTCAAGGTGGCCGAAGCCAACCCACGCCTGCTCGTCACCGCCCCTGGCTGGTCGATCATTCACGCCAACAGCTTCGAGGCCGAATACGGCGGACTGACCTACAAGGACGCAGGGCATCCGGCCTTCGGTCCCGAAGGCTTGAGCCTGACCATGAACTGGGCCCCTGCAGCGCTCTACCGCAGCGCCCTGCACGAATCCCGACTGAAGGCAACCGTGACGAAGTCGACCGTCCTTGGACGACAGGCGACCACCTTCCACTACAGCGGGCGCCCCGCCTACATCACCGTCCTGCCTCCGCAAGGAAACGTTTTCGTCACGCTCGCGCTCCCCGCGGACGAACACGAAACCCTGCTGCGATCGCTGCGCGCCGTCAGCGTCGAACGATGGCTGGCGGCGATGCCGCCGGAAGTGGTGCAGCCGGCCGCCGAATCCGGTGTCATCGCGCAGATGCTGCACGGGGTGCCGCTGCCACCCAGCTTTGACCCCTCCACGCTCGAAGCAGAAGGCGCGCTCACCAACCGCTACGAGCTCGGCCAAGCGGTCGGCGGCGCGGTCGCCTGCGGTTGGCTCGAAAGCTGGGATGTGGCGACTCGTTCTGGCGACGCCGCCACGGCCGAAGCGGCGGTCGCGGCGATGAGCGGCGCCCGCCACTGGGCCGTCCTCCTCCAGATGGTCCACGAAAAGGGCTTCCGCGGCGACCTTCTGCCGGCCCACGGCAACGGCTGGCCGTCCTACATCGTCACCGCGGCCCGCGAAATCGCCGGGGGGCACCTGCGCCGCCGTCCCGCCGTCACGAGGAGGTACTACAAGGGCGTCCTCGTCGGCGTAGGAACTCCGAGGAACGCCGCCCCGGCGAGCGTCCTCGGTTGTCACCTGGGTGGCTGAGGCAGGGAGTGTCTGGGCTTTCTTCCGAATCGAGGCCGATTTAGAAGAGAGAACGGCTCGGCCTTGATCTGGGCTGTCAGGTTCGCATTGTGTTCGGCTGGGGGCACTGACCTTGACGGTGGTGAACCGCGGCACCGGCGTCTAGTCGATTCGCCGGCGTCGCACGCCGACCGCTGGGCGGCCTGATGGAGGAGCGCCTGCGGTGCGGCCTCGTCGGCTCTTTTCGCTTGACGCGGCCCCGAGATGTCGAGGCGTCCCGATATCTGCTGACCAATCGGCAAGCTTCTGGGAGACTCACCTGCGTGATGGCGGTTCGCGAGATCGACGCGCTCCCCGGCCCAAGTCGACTGCCGCTGATCGGCAACGCGCACAAGGTGCGCGCGGACAAGCTCCATCTGGTCGCCGAGGAGTGGTGCGATCGCTATGGCCCCGTCTACAAGTTCGACATCGCCGGTCGCAAGGTGCTGGCGCTGGGGGACGCCGAGCCGATCAACGCGGTGCTGCGCGACCGGCCGGATGGCTTTCGGCGCTGGAGCGAGATACGGCGCAACCTGGGAGAAATGCTGGGCACTCCGGGTGTCTTCGGCGCCGAGGGGGACGAGTGGCGCGGGCAGCGGCGCCTTGCAGTCACCGCGCTCAACAGCAATCACCTGCAGCGCTATTTCCGCATCGTCGCCACCTGCACCGGTCGGCTCCACAGCAGACTTGTCGCTGTGGCTCGCAGCGGCCAAGTCTGTGAAGTCGGCGAGCTTCTCTCTGCCTTCACGGTCGACGTCACCTCGGCGCTCGCCTTCGGCGTGGACCTGAACACCCTGGAGCGTGGCGACAACGAGCTACAGGGCCATCTCCATCGCATATTCGAAGGGTTGAGTCGACGGCTCGTCGTGCCGTTCCCATACTGGCGCTGGATCAGGCTGCCGGCCGACCGGGCCCTTGATCGCTCGCGCGCGGAGGTCGACACCGAGGTCCGCCGGTTCATGGAGCAGACGCGGCGGCGAATCGCGGCCAACCCCGAGCTGCGCGAGGCGCCGGAGAACTTCCTCGAGGGGATGATCGCGAGCCAGGAAGCAGACGGTGGATTCAGCGACCGAGAGATCGTCGCCAACGTGTTCACGCTGCTGCTCGCCGGCGAGGACACGACCTCGCACACCTTGGCCTGGACGCTGTGGTCGCTGGCCACTCGCCCCGGGCTTCAGGACCGGTGCGCCGAGGAGGCGGCTACGGCGCTCGGCGAGGATCTCTTTCCCGAGCGTTACGAGACGGTGGCGGAGCTGCGCATCGCCGAAGCCGTGCTGCGCGAGGCGATGCGCCTCAAGTCGGTCGCCCCACTCGTCTTTCTCGAACCGGTTGCCGAGGCGGAGGTCGCGGGCGTCCGCGTGCCCGCGGGCACCCGCATGCTGCTGCTCACCAGATACGCGGGATTGCGGGAGACCGACCGCGCCGGAGAGTTCGATCCGGACCGCTGGCTGGAGGCGAGCGGGGAGCGGGCGCCGGACCAAAAGGCCTTCCTCACCTTCGGCGCCGGCCCCCGCTTCTGCCCGGGTCGCAATCTCGCCTTTCTCGAGGCGAATACCGCGTTGGCAATGATCGTCCGGAATTTCGAGGTTGAACTCGCCCCCGACGCGCGTCCGGTTGTCGAGCACTTCGGCTTCTCGATGAGTCCGCAGGGGCTGCGCGTTCGCCTGCGCGAGCGCGCGCCGACGCCCCCGGCCGCTCACTAACTTCGCCGCACCGACGCCCCAAGCCGATGATCGTTGATCAGCACGATCAGCGCGCCTGCGTCGGTCTGAGACGCGGGCGAGCCTGTAGCTTATTGGCGCACGCCAATAACCTCGCAAAGCGAGTTGCGGGGCCGAACCTAGGGGAGACGGATGAGAGTCGGGATCGTCGGGGGAGGGGTGGCTGGGCTGACCCTGGCCGCCAAGCTGCTGCAGCAAGGCCGGACGCCGGTCGTGATCGAGCAGGCGGAGGAGTTCGAGGACAAGGGGTACTCGCTCGGCATCTACTCCCTCGGCAGCAGTGTCCTGCATGGGCTGACTCGCGCACGCTGGCTCGCTACATCTTCGTCGAGAACCGCGCCGTCGCCTGGGGTCGCGATCAGGTGATGAAGCACTACCCGATGCAGAAGATTCTCAGCGACATCGTCGACGCGATGCACACGCCGTTCTGATCATCAGCGAGACCGTCTCAGCGCGGCAAGCGCCGGCACGCACCGACCGGGGGCACTGATTGATCCTGGCGGGTCCGATCTGGCCTCGGCTCAGCTGAAGTACTGCCCGTGGAAGCCGAACGGGATGTGGTGGGGCACCCGGGCACGTCCCAGCTCCTCCATGCTTGCCGCGTCGAGCACCAGGAGGTAGGAGGCGTTTGCGCGGGCGTCGAGGACGACCGAGAGCAGGACGCCCGCGTCCTCGGCGCGGTCGGCCTGGGGCCTCGGCACGAAGATCGGCTCACCGGGGTAGGCGCCGGGCTCGAGCCACTCGCTCGCCTCACCGGCCTCGACGTCGACCTTGACCAGGCGATCGAGGAACTCGCCCTCCGCGTCATCGTCCGGCGCGCCGACCCCGTAGAGGTAGCGGTACGGCCGGCCGTTGCGCTCCCCGTAGTCGATCCGTGGCAACTCGATCGATACGCCGCAGAGCTCCTCCTCGACAACCCGCTCAGTGTCGAGCCCGATCCGGTAGCGACGCGGCCGAGCCAGCGTCGAGGGAGGCGGGGGTTCGGAGCGCAGCCGCTCGAGGTAGAGCGAGTCGACGATCGAGGCGTCCTCGTAGGCGGCCATATCGAGGATCAGCTCCTCGTCGCGCTCGAAGGCGTTGATGTGGTGAAAGGAGAAGCAGGGCGCGGCCTCATATGTCCCGCGCAGGGTGCCGTCCTCGCGCTCGAAGACCAGTACCAGCGTGCCCCGGTCCGGTTTCCAGCGGAAGTTCTCGATGAAGGGCCGGCCCGAGAGCGCAAGGCTGAGCGGGTTGACCGTGTAGGGAAAGGCGACCAGGATCGCGTAGCGCTCGCTCAGCGCGAAGCTGTGCATGTAGGAGGGCTCGGCGACGCGCAGCGATGCGATTCGGCGCCGGCTGGTGCGGTCTCGCTGGGCGAAGACGCGGTACTCGCTGCGCGGTCCGAAGTGCGTCACGTAGGCGATCAGCTCGTCCCGTGCCGGATCGTGGTGTGGGTGAGCGGTGGCGTGAATGCCGGGCGGGCGGAAGGCGACCCCGAGCGTCTCCAGGGTCCGCGGGTCGAAGGCGATCGGCAGCGGCGTCTCGGTCATGGCCACGTACTCCTCGCCGAGGCGGGTCAGGTTGACGTTGCAGTTGTCGGTGAGCTTCGGCCGGAAGAGCGTCGCCGCGCGGCGAAAGATCGAGCGGCAGGGATCGGTCGCGAACTCGCTGTAGGAGATCTCGCCGCCGCGCTCAGCTGCCTCGGTAGGCCTTGCCGCGCAAGAAGCGATTGGCGTAGGAGACGCAGCCGCCGTCGAAGGAGAAGCGGTGCAGCATCGCGAAGCCGTCGAACCAGTGGTTGAGGGGCCGCTCACCCACCTCGAAGCGGGCCGGCCCGTTGCGCAGCAGGGTGCCGGCCAGCCAATCGGGGATCGAGCCCTCGACCGGGAGGGCGTCGAGCTCGACCTCGGCGTCGAGCGTCTCGAGGCCCTGGGCATACCCGGGACGGGATACGGTCTGCGTCGTCGCCTCCACCGCGCCTCCTGCTGATAGTCAATAGTAGACGGTCCAAGAGATACCATCTACACCAACACATGTCAAACGAGATCCGCCTTACCCCGACCTCCTACATCGTCCTCGGCCTGCTCGAGGCGGCGGGCGAGGCGACCCCGTACGACCTCAAGCAGATGGTCGCGATCAGCCTCGGCAACTTCTGGTCCCTCCAGCACGCCCAGCTCTACAAGGAGCCGGAGCGGCTGGCCGCGGCCGGCTTGCTCAGCGTGCGACGCGAGGAGCAGGGCCGGCGGCGCAAGCACTACCGGATGACGGAGCGCGGCAGCCAGGCGCTGCGTGCCTGGCTGGACGAACCGACCGCCGAGCTGACCGAGCTGCGCGACCTCGCGCTGCTCCAGATCTTCTTCGGCTCCGACCCGCGGGCGATGGCGGCGGTTCAGCTGCCGGCCCACGAAGCAAAGCTCGCCGAGTACGAGGAGCTGCGAGAAAGCGTCGCCGATGCCGAGAGCATGCCCGAGGGCCCCCGGATCTCGCTGCGGGCGGGCATCGAAGCGGAGCGACTCTGGGTCGATTTCTGGTCGAGGATGTGCGACGACGGACCCGGGCTCTCCGCCGGGCGGAGGCTGAGCGCACTTTGCGGGCGGGGAATATGAGTGACGGAGCGAGGCGCGACGAGCTGCTGCTGCGCACGCCCTGCGATGTCGAGGAACAGGACGACCTGCGCCTCGGGCGCATCCACGACGAGATCGAGCGCGGCTTCGACGCCCTGCGCGACATCGAGGACGGGGTGACGATCTTCGGCTCGGCCAGGATCGGCGAGGGGCATCGCTGGTATGAGCTCTGCCGCGAGGTCGCGGCCTGCCTGGTCGACCATGGCTTCTCGATCATCACCGGCGGCGGCCCCGGTCTGATGGAGGCGGCCAACCGCGGCGCCGCCGAGGCCGGGGGCCTCTCGGTCGGACTCAACATCCAGCTGCCGCACGAGCAGCAGGTCAACCCCTACGTCAACCGGGCGCTCGAGTTCCACTACTTCTTCGCCCGCAAGTTGATGTTCGTCCGCTATGCCCGTGCCTTCGTGATCATGCCCGGCGGCTTCGGCACGCTCGACGAGATGTTCGAGTGCCTGACCCTGATCCAGACCAACCGGATCAAGCATTTCCCGACGATCCTGGTCGGCTCAGAGCACTGGGCCCCCCTGCTCGAGTGGATCGACCACGACCTCGAGGACGACGGCATGATCACCGCGGCCGACAAGGAGCTGCTCGTCGTCGTCGATCGCCCCGACGAGGTTTGCGAGCACGCGCGGCGGGCGAGCACCAAGCAGAAGGAGCTGGCCAGGCCGGCGGCCTAACGCGGTCGCAGCTCGAGCCGCAGGGTGTCGCCAATCGCCGCGCCCATGCGCCCCGGCACCTTCTCCTCAGCGGCGTAGTCGGGCCAGCCCGCGACCGCTGCGGCGACCTCGTCGAGGATCGTCAGCGCCCTGTTGCGCTGCATCGAGACCACCTCGGCGCAGCGGAGGAAATCGTCGATCACGAAACCGTCCCGCTTGCCGTTGAGAGACATCTGGTGCCGGGCGGTCCACTCGCCGTCGCTGCGGTAGTTGTAGGTGACGTCGAAGGCGGGGGAGAGCGACCACTCGCCGGCCCGGTCCATCAGGAAGGCGATGTTCTTCACGTGGTCGTCCTGGTTGCGGGCGATGATGTTGAACGCCGTGCGCCGGAACTGCTGCTCGATCACCGCCATCGACAGGCCCAGCTCGCGCAGCGTCATCAGCGCCTGCTCGTAGGAGTAAGCGCCCGCTTGGTTGAAGTCGAAGTGCCGCATCGCTCCCAGTGACTGCATGTGCAGCTTGGTGTTGCCCGTGGGCCGGTCGAAGCGACGGGTCATGAAGTGGCGCCGCCCGTTCTCCTCGAACAGCCGGCAGGGCGCCATCTCGATCCCCGCCGCGGTGGCCATGCGGGAGTAGGCGAACTCGACCGCGCCGTAGCCTTCGGGGTCGTTGAAGCGCTCCCTGTCGCGGTTTGCTTTGACGCCGTCGAACTTCAGCAACCAGTGCTCGAAGCCCGGGTCGGCGGCGACCTGTCCGGAGCGGACCTCGTTGGTCGCCGGGTTCCAGGCGATCATCGCCTTCGCCCGCGCTCCACCGGCGGACATCCCGACGCTGAGGATCTCGAGCAGGCCGGCTTCCTCGTTGCCCGGCGCCAGCGAGGTCTCGAAGCCGTCGCGCTCGGCGAGGATCCTCGAGGCAAGCTCGACCAGCTCGCCGACCTGGATGTCCTCGTCGACGCTCGGTTCCGGTCCCTTGACCGGCGAGAACTCGAGCGCCCCCGCGCCCCGCCGGCCCATGTAGCAGAGCCTCTCGACCGCGTTCGCGCTCTCCGCTTTGCGTCCCTGGCGAGCCAGCCAGGCATTGATCAGGGCATTGCCGTAGCGGTCGGGCAGCGAGTCGGCCAGCATGCCGGGCAGGCCGCGGAAGGAACGGTAGGAGAGCTCCGGGAACGAGTATGGCTCGGGCCGCAGCGGCATCGCCAGGGGCGAGACCTGGATTCCGCTGGCGGCGAACTCCGGCGCGTACTGGAAGACGGCGGTCTGCTCTCCGGGTTCGAGGGAGACGGCGCCGATCGTGCGGCCCCAGAGCACGGACCTCGGCGTCTTCACTCATCCGGCCCCGCCGCCCGCCGGCTCATCGCCCCAGCGCCACGGGCCCTTTTCCTCCCCCCGGTCCGCCTCGGGGGGATCGCGCGCGCTGTCGCCGTCGTCCCTGCAGGCGGATCCGCTCGATCGGGCTGGGCAGGGGTTCCGGCAGCAGCTGGTCGAGTGCCTCGAGTCGTCCCAGCGAGCGCAGGACGCGGATCAGGCTGGTCGACTTCACCGGCTCGCCGGCCTCCAGCCGCTCGATCGTCGCCTTCGACACCCCTGCCTCGATTGCCAGCCGCTCTTGACTCAGGTTCCGCTCCAGGCGGGTCCGGGCGAGGCGCTTGCCAAGCTCCTCGAGGACGGCGTTGTCATTGAGACTGGCTTCTATTTTCATAACTCATCTTAACTGATGAGTTAGATGCAAACAAGGGTATAACTCAGCAGAATAAGCGGAGTTAGCGCCTAATGGCGAAAGTGGCGGTGCTTGGTGAAGACCATCGTCACGCCGGCCTCCTCGCAGGCGGCGATCACCTCGGCGTCGCGCTTGGAGCCGCCGGGTTGGATCACCGCGGTGGAGCCGGCCTGCAGGGCCAGCTCGGGACCGTCGGCGAAGGGGAAGAAGGCGTCGGAGGCGACGGCGGAGCCGGCGAGCAGGGCCTCGGCGTCCTCGCCGCGGGCGTCGCGGCACTTCTCGACCGCGAGGCGGACCGAGTCGACCCGGCTCATCTGGCCGGCGCCGATGCCGAGCGTGGCGCCGTTCTTGGCGATCACGATCGCGTTGGAGCGGACGTGGCGGACGACGGTCCAGGCGAAGCAGCATGTCGTCCCACTGCTGGTCGGTCGGCTGCGGTCTTGGTGACGACCTCCATGATCTCGCGCGGCTCGGGATCGCCGTCGCGGTCCTGGATCAGCAGGCCGCCCATGACCCGTTTGACGTCGCGTTCGCCGGGTTCACGCCGGCGGCGCTCCTCCTCGCAGAGGATGCGGATCGCCTCCTTCTGCTGCAGCACGGCGAGCGCGCCGTGCTCGTAGTCGGGCGCGATCAGCACCTCGACGAAGTTCTCGTGCAGCCGCCCCGCGAGCTCCTCGGAGACCGGCCGGTTGAAGGCGATCACGCCGCCGAAGGCCGACATCGGGTCGCAGGCGAGCGCCTTCTCGTAGGCCTCGAGCGCGTCCTCGCCGATCGCCACCCCGCAGGGGTTGTTGTGCTTGACGATCGCGCAGGCCGGCTGGCTCGAAGTCTTCGACCAGGCGCCGGGCCGAGTCGAGGTCGAGCACGTTGTTGAAGGAGAGCGCCTTGCCGTGCAGCTTCGAGACGCGCGAGAGCACGTGGCTGCGCGACCCCGGCTTCGGAGTAGAGCGCCGCCCGCTGGTGCGGGTTCTCGCCGTAGGAGAGGTCGAGCACCTTCTCGTAGGCGACCGCGAGGTGTTCGGGGTAGTCCTCGTACTCGGCCGAGAACCAGCGGCTGATCGCGGCGTCATAGCGCGCGGTCTGGGCGAAGGCCTCGTTGGCGAGCCAGTGCCGTGTCGTCGCCGAGACCTCGCCGCCGGACTCCTCCAGCTCGGCCAGCACCGCGTCGTAGGACTCGGGCTTGACCACGACCGCGACCCCGCTCGTGGTTCTTGGCCGCGGCGCGGATCATCGTCGGCCCGCCGATGTCGATGTTCTCGATCACGACGCCGGGCTCGACGTCCTGGGCGGCAACGGTCTGCTCGAAGGGGTAGAGGTTGACGCAGACCAGGTCGATCGGCTCGATCGCCTCGCGCTCCAGCGTCGCCATGTGCTCGGGGTCGTCGCGCCGTGCCAGCAGCGCCGCGTGCAGGCGCGGGTGCAGGGTCTTGACCCGGCCGCCGAGGATCTCCTCCTGGCCGGTGAACTCGGCGACGTCGGTCACCTCGAGCCCGGCCTCGCGCAGCGCCGCCGCGGTGCCGCCGGTGGAGAGGATCTCGACCCCGAGGCCGGCCAGGCCGCGGGCGAAGTCGGCGACGCCGGTCTTGTCGGAGACCGAGACGAGCGCCCGGCGCACCCTGATCGCGCCGTCGTTGACGGTCTCGTTCGGGGTGTCCGCGGCGGCCTCAGTCATCGATCACGACCCGGCGCGGGTCGTCGGCGTCGATCCTAACCCTGCCCGCCGCGATCATGCGGATCGCCTCCGGATAGAGCTGGTGCTCGGTTGCGTGGATCGCCCGCTCCAGCGCGCCGCGGTCGCGATCGGCGGGCACCTCGACCTCGCGCTGGGCGATCACCGGCCCGGTGTCGACCCCCTCGTCGACGAAGTGGACGCTGACCCCGGTGACGTCGGCGCCGGCGGCAAGCGCCTGGCCGATCGCGTCGAGGCCGGGAAAGGCCGGCAGCAGAGCGGGGTGGACGTTGACGATGCGATTCCGAAAGCGCTCGATGAAGGGCACGCTGAGCAGCTGCATGTAGCCGGCGAGGACGATCAGGTCGGCACCGCGCTCCGCGATCCACCCGGCCATCGCCGCATCCCGCTCGCCGCGATCGGAGTACTCCTCGCGGGGGAAGACGCCGACGGCCACACCCGCCGTTCGCGCTCGCTCCAGGGCCTTCGCATCGGGCTTGTCGGAGCCGACCCCGACCACCTCGATCCCCTCGCGCATGTGCAGCCGGTCGAGGATCGCCTGTAGGTTCGAGCCCGTTCCGGAGGCGAGGACGACGATGCGGAAGGCGCTCACACCGGGCATCTTCGCGCAGCTCGCCTGCGGTCGCAGTTCCTCCCGCTATGCGGACAGAACTGCGACCGCAATAGGGTGAGGGGGTGAGCAGCCACGACTTCTGGCAGGCGGTGCTCTACGTCCACCTGCTGGCGATGGCGTTCTTCCTCGGCGGCCAGCTCGTCTTCGGCCTTGCCGTGGTGCCCGTCCTGCGCGGCGACGACGATCGCGAGCGGATGCGTGCGATCGCCCGTCGCTTCGGCTACGGCTCGCTGGTCGCGCTGGCGCTGCTCATCCTCACCGGCTGGGCGATGGCCTCGCACTACGACCTCTTCGGCAACTCGACCCTGCAGTGGAAGCTGGCCCTGGTCGGCGCCGTGATCGGCCTCACGATCGTCCACCTGCGCAAGCCAAAGTTGCATGCGCTCCAAGCCGCGATCCTCGGCGCCACCCTCGTAATCGTCTGGCTCGGCCTCGAACTCGCCGTCTGATGCATTGACCCACCTATAGCGGGGTCAATGCATCACACGTTTCAGCGCGAGGCCGGCACCACGGCGACGTCCTCCAAGGCGAACTTGCCGTTCGCCTCTTCGGGGTTGCCCAGCGGGTAGAGGCCGCTGAAGCAGGCGTCGCAGTGGTCCTCCGGGGCGGTGCCGATCGCCTCGTAGACGCCGTCGATCGAGAGGTAGGCGAGCGAGTCGGCGTCGAGCTCGTCGGCGATCTCCTGAATCGTGCGCTTGTGGGCGATCATCTCCTCGCGGGTCGACATGTCGACGCCGTAGTGGCAGGGGTTGCGG
Source organism: uncultured Solirubrobacterales bacterium (assembly GCA_963774405.1). Lineage (GTDB taxonomy): Bacteria > Actinomycetota > Thermoleophilia > Solirubrobacterales > 70-9 > VRUE01. The sequence goes on from CAVZEV010000005.1 coordinate 537,782, forward strand.
ATCGGCGGCGCCGAGATCCGCAGGTGCACCTCGCGGGCGCCGGCGTCGCGCAGCATGCCGACGATCTGCCGGGTCGTGTTGCCGCGCACGATCGAGTCGTCGACGACGACGATGCGTTGCCCGGAGACGATCTCGGGCAGCGGGTTGAACTTGAGCCGCAGGCCGTGCTTGCGCAGCTCCTGGCCGGGCTGGATGAAGGTCCGCGCCACGTAGCGGTTCTTGATCAGGCCGTCGTCGCGGGGCAGGCCGGAGGCGCGGGCGAACCCCGCGGCGGCCGGGTTGCCAGAGTCCGGCACCGAGATCACCAGGTCGGCCTCGACCGGCGCCTCGCGCCAGAGGATCTCGCCCATCCGCCCGCGCACCTGCTGCAGCACCTTGCCCTCGAGCCGGCTGTCGGGGCGGGAGAAGTAGATGTGCTCGAAGACGCACATGGCGGGCCGCTCGGCCTTGACCACCTGGCGCGTCTCCAGGCCGCGCTCGGTCAGCGAGACCATCTCGCCGGGGTGGACTTCGCGCATCAGCTCGGCGCCGATGATGTCGAAGGCGCAGCTCTCCGAGGCGACGACGAAGCGGTCGTCGAGGCGGCCGAGCGAGAGCGGCCGCACCCCGTGCGGGTCGCGGAAGGCGACGATCGCGCGCTTGGTCATCACTACGGTCGAGTAGGCGCCCTCCAGGCGCGGCATCACGTCGCAGACAGCGTCCTCGATCAGCTTGCCGTCGTGGGAGGAGAGCAGTGCCGCGATGATCTCCGAGTCCGAGGTGCCGCGGAAGGCGATGCCGCGCTCCTTCAGCTCGCCCCAGAGCTCGACCGCGTTGGTCAGGTTGCCGTTGTGGGCCAGGGCCAGCTCGCGGCCGTCGTCGCGCCAGACCGGCTGCGCGTTCTCCCAGGAGCCGCCGCCGGTGGTCGAGTAGCGCACGTGGCCGATCGCCATGTCGCCCTCCAGCGCTCGCAGCTTCTCCTCGTCGAAGACCTGGGAGACCAGGCCCGAGTCGCGCATGGTGGTGATGTGGCCGCCCTCGCAGGTGGCGATCCCGGCCGACTCCTGGCCGCGGTGCTGCAACGCGTAGAGGCTGAAGTAGGCAAGCCTGGAGACGTCGTGACCGGGTGCGTATACGCCGAACACCCCGCATTCCTCACGCGGGCTGTCGCGGTCTATGAGCTGCCCCTGGGGCGGAGTCAAGCGCGCTTTCCTCGCGGTTGGAAGGACGTGACGCGCAGGCAGACTGCCTACCCGCGGAGGGTAGCAATGGCGGGGGCGCGCACCGCCCCCGCCGGGCGCTCGCTACTTGCGGTGCTTGTGCTTCTTCTGCCGGCCCTTGAGCTTTACGGCGATGTTCTTGGTGGTCGTCTGACCGGCCTCGTCGCGGGCGCTGACCGCAAGCTTGGCGGTCAGGAACCTGCCCGGCGGCGTGTGGCGCAGCTGCGCCTTCACCGGCCCCGATAGCGGCAGCTTGAATTGGCCGACCTGGCCGGGCGCGACCGCCTGCTCGGCGCCGCGCAGCTTTACAAACAGGTTCGCCCTCGGGGCGCGCCGCCGCCCGCGCTTGTTCTTGCGCTTCGACTTGAAGGGCAGGGGGACGTTGCCGGCGACGGTCACCGAGGACTTGACGCTGACGCCGGTGAAGACCAGGATCGCGTTGCCCTGGACGAGCGCGTGGGCGTCGAGCGAAAGCGGGGTCGGCGGGACCGGCGGCAGCGGGCAGGCGTCGTGGGTGCTTGGATCCGTGGGGCAGCGGTCCTGCGTCTCGTCGCCGTAGCCGTCGCCGTCCGCGTCTGGCTCGAGGAAGGCGGAGATGGGCAGCTTGCCTTCAGCTGCACCCGCGGATTCGCCTTTCGACCCCACCGCAACCTCGCCGGTGTAGGCGCCGAGTACGTCTCCGGAGGTCGCTTTGCAGGTTATGAAGCTGGGTTCTTTGCCGTAGATCCCTAGCCGGTCGCCCGGTTGCACCGAGATCCGGGTCTTGAAGATGTTCAGCGTGCCGGTGAGCGACTCAACGCTGCTCTCGCCCACTGCCGTGGCTTCGCCCACACCGCCGCGGAGAACCTTCAGCTTCTCCGAAAACCCTTCTCCCGGGAAGGCGAGGTTCACCCGCCAGGCGGTGATCACTCCCGATTCGGGTGCGGTGAGCGGGAGGGGATTTCCCGCCGCCAGCGCTGCTTGGTAGACGGTTACCGCCGGCGCCGGCGGCGCCGCCGTCCCCGGGCAGTCGTTGCCGGAACTCGGTGAATGCCGAGGCGCTGCTCGCCCCCAGCAGCGCGGTTGCGGTTACAACGGCCAAGGCCATCAATGTCCTCATCGGTGCGCTCCCCTCCTTGTCGGTGTCGGCTTCCGCCAACCCCTCAGCTTCACTCGCAGCCGGGTGTTCTTCGCTATCCCGGCGGGGTTGGTCGCGCGCAGGGTTAGCTTTGCCCTTATCGACTCGCGGCGGGTGAGGCGGCTGAGTCGCAGCTTGACCGGTCCCGGCAGGCGGATCGTGAAGCGGGTGAGGACGCCGGGCGTGACCTGCTTGGTGCCGCCGTCGAGGCCGACGATCAGGCGCTTGATGCCCTTCTTCCGCTTCGAGGCGTGCGCGCTTCGGTGGCGCGGGTGCCCGCGCTGTTTGCCCCGTTTCGCCTGGAAGTTCCAGCCGACCTGACCGTAGACGTCAACCGAGGCGGCGGCGCTCGGAGTCACCCCCAGCAGGATCGAGCGTTTGCGCACCTGGGGCTCGACGATGAGCGTCACCGGCGGCGGGCACACGCCGGTGAAGAGGCTGCTCTGCGGGCAGCCGTCCTGCGTCTCGTCGCCGTAGCCGTCGCCGTCCGCGTCGGGCTCGACGATCGCCGTCACCGGTACTCCGTTGCCGAGCGTGACTTCGAACTTCTTGGTTTCGCCGAGCGCGACCGCACCTTCGAAGAGGTTGGCGTCGGATTCGTCCTGCTTGTCGCAGAAGAAGGTCTGCGCGGGGCCGTAGAGGGCGATGTGGCCGTACTCGGGGTACGGCAGCCGGGCCGGGAAGCTGTTCTCCCCGGGGCCGACGATCTCGGTCGCGCTCTCGGCTACCTTGCGGAACTCTTCTTCGGCGACTCCCTGGTAGACGTCGAGCCGCTGCGCCTGCGCTTCCTGGCCGGCTTCGACCCGCACCGTCCAGCTGGTGATCACCCCGCCGTAGGGCCAGACCGGCGGCAACTGCGGCCCCGCCGTCCGGCTGCCGCCGGCGATCCAGGTTTTGGCCCCGTCGGTGTCGTTGGCGACACAGGGGTCGCCGATCTCCTGCGCCGCCTGTGCGCCCGGCGCGCAGAGCAGGGCGGCGAGCCCGGCGAGCGCTGTTGCGATTGGTCCCCGCACCACAAATCAGGTTAGCGCCGGAGGAGTCGTCCCGCAGAGGTCATTTTCGACCCCTCTGGAGCGGCACATCGGCGAGCAGCGCGTCGAGCGCGCGCTCGAGCCCGCCGATCGCCGAGTCGAGCGGGTCGGTGCTGCCGGCGGCGCGGGCGCGGATCAGGGCGCCCTCGACGGTCGAGACGACGAGGCCGGCGAAGGTCTCGGCGTCGCCGCGTGCCACTCCTTCGTCGAGCAGGGCGGCGGCAATCGGCTTTTCCCAGCTGCGGAAGGACTCGGTTGCCGCGGCGGCCAACTCCGGGTCCTCGGGACGGGCCAGGGCCGCGGCGGCGACCGGGCAGCCGATTCGCTCCGGGCGGTTGACGACGCGGCGGCGGAAGATCTCGCCGAAGCGCTCCAGCGTGCCGCGCAGGCCGCGCTGCTCCAGCGAGCGTTCGATCAGGGCGCCGATCTCCTCGCCCTCGGCCCGGGCGGCCTCGGCCGCGAGCTGGCTCTTGCCGCCGGGGAAGTGGTGGTAGATCGAGCCGCGCGGTGCCTTGCCGCGCGCGGCGACGTCGCGCAGCTCCATGCCCGCGTAGCCCTCCTCGGCGAGCAGCTGGCGGGCGCCCTCGATCAGCAGTGCGCGGCCGTCGCGGCGCTTGCCCTCGCGCGGCTCCCCGTCGGCGATTCTGGATATGCCCACCGTCATAGTCTATAGTGCGCGCCGATGTATGACCGTGGTCATAGAGGGATCGTGGCGATCGCCTGCGCCGGGGCCTTCCTCGCCTTCCTCGACGCCACGATCGTCAACATCGCCTTCCCCGACATCTCGCGCTCCTTTGCCGGGTCGGGACGGGACGCGCTCTCCTGGGTGCTCGACGGCTACTTCGTCGTGATCGCGGCGTTGCTGGTCCCGGCCGGCGGCCTGGCCGACCGCTTCGGCCACAAGCGGATCTTCCTGCTCGGTGTCGCCGGCTTCACCACCGCCAGCATGCTCTGCGCGCTGGCGCCCACGCTCGGCTTCCTGATCGCCTTCCGCGTCGTCCAGGGCGTCGGCGCGGCGCTGGTCGCGCCGACCTCGCTGGCGCTCGTCCTCGACGCTTTCCCGGCCGAGCAGCGCGCGACCGGGGTCGGCATCTGGGGGGCCGCCGCGGCCGCCGCGGCGGCGATCGGGCCGACCCTCGGTGGGGCGCTGGTCGAGCTCTACGACTGGCGGCTGGTCTTCCTCGTCAACCTGCCGCTCGGCGCGGCCGTGGTCTGGTTCGGCGCCAAGGCCCTGCGCGAGCGCCCGCAGCTCGACAGCCGTCTGCCGGATCTGCCCGGTGCCCTGATGCTGGCCCTCAGCCTCGCCCTGGTCACCCTGGCGATCGTCGAGGGCAACGATTGGGGCTGGGCCGCGACCGCGACGCTCGCCTGCTTCGCCGCCTCCGCCGCCCTGCTCGGCGGCATGATCTGGCGCAGCCGCAGCCACCCCCGCCCGATCGTCGAGCCCGAGCTCTTCCGCCACGGCTCCTTCCGCGTCGGCAACCTCGGCACCCTGCTCTTCGCCGCCGCCTTCTTCTCGCTGATCCTCGGCAACGTCGTCTTCCTCACCTCGATCTGGGGCTACACGGTGCTCCAGGCCGGGGCCGCCACCCTGCCCGGCCCGACCCTCTCGACGATCGTCGCCGGCCCCGCCGGCAAGCTCGCCGACCGCTTCGGCCACCGCGCCGTGATCGTCCCCGGCACCCTCTTCTTCGCCGCCGGCGTGATGGTGCTGCGCTCGGCTGGCGCCACGCCCGATTGGCTCGGCCTCTGGCTGCCCGGCGCCTGCCTCACCGGCATCGGTATCGGCCTTGCCTTCCCGACCCTCGGCGCCGCCTCCGTGCGCGACATCCCCGACGACCGCTTCGCCACCGCCTCCGCCGTCAACGCCGCCTTCCGCCAGATCGGCGCCGTGCTCGGCACCGCGATCCTGGTCGCCATCGTCGGCGAACCGGCGACCCTGCAGGCGGCCCTCAACGTCTCCAACGACGCCTACCTCTTCTCGGTCATCGCCGCCCTCGTCTCAGGCATCGTCGTCCTGGCACTGCGGCCACAGCCGCTGCCCGACGAGGTCAACCCGTTGCGGCGAGGGACAGAGGCGTTGCCCGGTCTCGCCGAGTAGCGCAGCCGTCCTCCAGCCCGTCGAGCAGCCCGCACCTGGTATGAAATAGCTCCGATGGGGACGAGCACGGCCAACCGCGGAGGCGCATCTCACCGGCGCCGGGCGACCACGTTCCTCGCGGCATTCGCGGTCACGGTCGTGCTCGCGCTCTGCCTGTCCGGGGGCGCGTCGGCCGACACTGCCTTCGGCGGCGACCCGGCTCAGGCGGTCACACCCGAACTGAGCTGCGCCTTTGGCGCACCGCCGTACTTTGCCGGCGGATCTTCGTGCACCTGGACCTGGAGCAACCTGGGAATCGGTTCAGACATCGTCCCCTTCCCGCCCAGCGGCGGCTCCGGCACGATCACCAGCGTCACCCTCCCTGCGATGCCCAATCCGGGCCCGATGCAGGTCGTCGTGCTCACCGCCGGCCTCGCCGCCGGGACCAGCCCCTCGCAGCCCGACTACGTTTGCTGTCAGGTGAAGGAGATCGGCCCCACGTTCACGATTCCCGCGAACCAGGTCACCACGGTGCCGCAGAGCCTCGCCGTCTCGGCGACCGAAGAGGCCGACCTGAGCGTTCCCGGCGACACCTCATTCGGCGACGAGATGGCGATCTCGGTGCTCTCGCCGAGCGCATCGCTGCCGGTTCGCTACACGGGCGCCGCCAGCATCGGCGGGCCGGGCGGCTTCGACGGCGCGCTCGCCCACTTCCCGGCGCTGACGCAGGCGAGCGGCGAGTTCCTACAGATGGTCGATCCGGTTGGCTATCAGCTGCTGGCTCGCTTCACGCTGGGCAGCGGCCCTGGCCAAGGCGGCGGCGAAGCTGCCGCGAACGAAGGCGCCGCCGGCGGACTCGACCTTCGCAAGGGAGCGCTGCGGACCGCGCCGAACGGCCGCACGGTGGCGCTTGGCAAGGCGACCAACCCGCCGACAGCGCGCACCACTCAGACCCTGACCGCCCCAGCTGCGAGGCCCGCGGCGCGTTCGTCGAGGAAGGGCGGCAAGAAGCCGACCGTCCTCGGTCACGGTTCGACCAAGGTGCCGATCGGCAAGACGGTCGGCCTGAAGCTGAGACTCAACGGCAAGGGCAGGGCGGTGCTGCGCAGGAAGCACAAGCTGAAGGCGACCCTGACGATCATCGCGACGAACGTCCAGGGGCAAAAGCAGACCGTGACCGAGAGGGTCACGATCAAGCCCGCGAAGCGCAAGAAGCGCTAGTCCACCAAGCGTTCCAAGGGCAGCGAGTTATTCGCGGACCGGATCGTCGCGGGAAATATTCCGGCCCAGGGAGCTCAAGCGATGCGCTCGCCGAGCGAGAGCCAGGCGCCCTCGGCGGTGCCCACCCCGACGGTGAAGCTGCGGTCGCCGGCGGCGACCTCGATCGTGCTGCCGCCGGTCTCACCGATCAGCGTCGCCCCGAGCGCCTCCAGGGCCGCGCGTTCGCCGCTGAGCAGGAAGCCGCCAGGGCCCTCGCCGAAGAGTGCCTCCTCCGGTGAGCAGCCGCGTTCGCGCAGGGGCTGGAGGTCGACCCGGCAGCCGATGCCGGCGGCGATCGCCGACTCGGCCAGGGCGCAGGCGAGGCCGCCGTCGCTGACGTCGTGGGCGGAGGAGAGCTTGCCGGCGCGGACCGCGTCGCGGACGATCGCGCAGGCGGCGGCCACCGCCGCGATGTCGGGCTCTGGCAGGCCCGTGTCGAGCTCGCCGCGCAGCTTCGCCAGCTCGGAGCCGGCGAGGCTGGGTTCGAAGGGGCCGAGCAGGGCGATCGCCTCGCCCTCGCGGGCGAAGGCGCTGCCGCAGGTCACTGCCGGGTCGGGCAGCTCGCCGACCATGCCGACCACCGGGGTCGGGTAGATCGGGCCTTCCGGTCCCTCGTTGTAAAGCGAGACGTTGCCGCCGACGACCGGCACGCCGAGCTGCTCGCAGGCTTCGGCGAGGCCGCTGACCGCCTGGTCGAGCTGCCAGGCCGGCGCCGGTTTCTCCGGGTTGCCGAAGTTGAGGCAGTTGGTCAGGCCGAGCGGCTCGGCGCCGACGCAGGCGAGGTTCTGGGCGCACTCGAGCACCGCCTCGATCGTGCCGGCGTGGGGATCGCAGGCCACGCGGCGCCCGTTGCCGTCGATCGAGACCGCGATCGCGTTACCCGCCTCGGGGATCTGCAGCACGGCGGCGTCAGCCGACTCCGGCCGGCACACGGTGCGCGAGCCGACCACCGAGTCGTACTGCTCGAAGGCCCAGCGCTTGGAGGCGACGCTGGGGGAGGCGAGCAGGGCGAGCAGGGCCTCCTCGCTGGTTGCGTCCTCGCGCAGGGTCGCTCGGTTGCCGTACATCCATCCCTCGGGCTCGGCCGGCTCGAGGTCATAGAGCGGGCAGCCGTCGACCAGCGCCTCGACCGGCATCTCGCCGACCAGCGCGCCGTCGCGCAGGATCCTGATCTGGCCGGAGTCGGTGACGACGCCGATCTCGGCCGAGCCGGTCTGCCATTTCTCGCAGAGCGCGAGCACCGCGGCCACCTTGCCGGGCTCGACCACGGCGAGCATCCGCTCCTGCGACTCGGAGACCATGATCTCGAAGGGCTCCATGTCGGCCTCGCGCAGTGGCACCCGGGCGACGTCGAGGTCGATGCCGACGCCGCCGGCCGAGGCCATCTCGCCGGCCGAGGAGGTCAGCCCGGCGGCGCCGAGGTGCCTGAAGTGAGACCAGCAGTCCCTTCTCCAGCAGCTCGAGGCAGCACTCGAGCACCTTCGACTCCTCGAAGGGGTCGCCGATCTGCACCGTCGGCCGCTTCCCCTCGTCTCCCTCGCCGAGCTCGGCCGAGGCCAGCACCGAGGCACCGCCGATGCCGTCGCGGCCGGTCGAGGCGCCCATCAGCACGACGACGTTGCCGATCCCGGCGGCGGCGGCGCGGACCATGTCGGCCTGCTTGGCGATGCCGAGGCACATCGCGTTGACCAGGCAGTTGTGCTCATATGGCGCCTCGAAGTAGATCTCGCCGCCGACGTTGGGCACTCCGATCGAGTTGCCGTAGTGGCCGATCCCGCGCACGGCGCCGTCGAGCAGGTGTCGCGAGCGGACCGAGTCGAGCTCGCCGAAGCGCAGTGAGTCGAGGATCGCGATCGGCCGCGCCCCGATCGCGAAGACGTCGCGGAGGATGCCGCCGACCCCGGTCGCCGCGCCCTGGAACGGTTCGACCGCGCTCGGGTGGTTGTGGGACTCGACCTTGAAGGCGATCGCGTGCCCGTTGCCGATGTCGACGGCGCCGGCGTTCTCGCCCGGGCCCATCACCACCCGCTCGCCCTCGGTCGGCAGCCGCCGCAGCAGCTTGCGCGAGTGCTTGTAGGCGCAGTGCTCGGACCAGAGCAGGCTGAACATCGCCAGCTCGACGTCGTTGGGCTCGCGGCCGAGCTTCTCGACGATCAGCTCGAACTCGGCGTCGGTCAGCCCCAGCTCGCGGTGCTTCACCGTCATCGCAACCCCTTCCGGTGCGCTTTATCCGTGTATAGCGGGGGAAAGGCGCACCGGAACCTCATACGCGCGCCGCCGCGACCGCCTCGAATACCCGCAGGCCGTCGGTCGAGCCGGTCAGCGGGTCGACCGCGTGCTCGGGATGGGGCATCAGGCCGACCACGTTGCCGGCCTCGTTGCGCACGCCCGCGATGTCCCGCGCCGAGCCGTTCGGGTTTTGCCCCGGCGCGTAGCGGTAGGCGACCTGCCCGTTCGCTTCGAGCCCGTCGAGCACCTCCTCCGGCGCGAAGTACCGCCCTTCCCCGTGCTTCGCCGGGATCGAGAGACGCTCGCCTTCGGCGGCGATCAGGTCGAGCTGGCGACAGGTGAAGCGCATGCTCTCGTTGAGCAGCAGCGCGCCCGGCAGCAGACCGGCCTCGCAGAGGAGCCTGGAAGCCGTTGCAGATGCCGAGCACCGGCCCGCCCGCGGCGGCGAACTCGCTCACCGCCTCCATCGCCGGCGAGAAGCGGGCGATCGCGCCCGCCCGCAGGTAGTCGCCGTAGGAGAAGCCGCCGGGGACGACGACGGCATCGATCCCTTCGAGGTCGCGCTCCTCGTGCCAGAGGAGTCGCGCCTCGGCGCCACTCCGCTCACAGGCCGCCAGCGCGTCGCGCTCGTCGCAGGAGCCGGGGAACTGGAGCACTCCCCAGCGCATCAAACGCCGCCGTCGAGCTGCTCGATCTCGTAGTCCTCGATCAGCGGGTTGGCGAGCAGCTTCTCGCAGAGCTCGCCCAGCCGCGCCGGGTCCTCGACGTCGAGCTCGACCATGCGGCCGACGTGCACGTGCTCGATCCCCTCGAAGCCGAGCGCCGGCAGCGCCCGCTCGACCGCCTTGCCCTGGGGGTCGAGGATCCCCTCCTTGGGCCGGATCAACACCCGGGCCCGCGGCACTAGAAGCTGAGCTCCGTGATCCGCTCGTAGGCCTCGACGTACTTGGCCCGCGTCTGCTCGACCACGTCGGGCGGGATCTCGGGCGCCGGCGGGGTTTTGTCCCAGCCGCTCTCGGTCGCCCAGTCGCGCACGTACTGCTTGTCGAAGGAGGGCTGCGTCTTGCCGGGCTCGTAGCGGTCGGCCGGCCAGAAGCGCGAAGAGTCCGGGGTCAGCACCTCGTCGGCGAGGACGATCTCGGCGCCGGCGTGGCGGCCGAACTCGAACTTGGTGTCGGCGAGGATGATCCCGCGCTCGGCCGCGTGCTCGGAGCCGCGCTTGTAGACCTCGATCGAGATCCGCCGCAGCTCCTCCATCAGGGCGCGGTCGCCGACGATCTCGGCGGCGCGGTCGAAGTCGACGTTCTCGTCGTGCTCGCCGATCTCGGCCTTGGTCGCCGGCGTGAAGATCGGCTCCGGCAGCTTGTCGGACTCGAGCAGGTTGGGCGGCAGCTCGATCCCGCAGACGGCGCCGCCCTCCTTGTATTCCTTCCAGCCGGAGCCGGAGAGGTAGCCGCGCACGACGCACTCGACCGGGTACATCTCCAGCCGCCGCACCCGCATCGCCCGTTCGGCGACCTCTTCCGGCACGTCGTTGGAGACGAAGTGGTTGGGGACGATGTCGCCGGTCAGCTCGAACCAGAATTCCGAGATCCGGTTGAGCACCTTGCCCTTGTCGGTGATCGCCGTCGGCATCACCACGTCATAGATCGAAATCCGGTCCGAAGCAACCATCAGCAGGTCGTCGTCCCACTCGTAGATCTCGCGGACCTTGCCGGAGGAGTGAAGCTTCAAGTCGGTGAGGGGGGGCATTGGCGCGATGCTAGCGAGGAGCGAGGCGGGGAGGGGTCGGGGGTCTCTCCCGCGGCGCTGGGTTTTTCGCATTTGCGGAAAAAGGCCATCCGAGATTGCTTGTCGGCGAAAAAGAGGACGCCGCTTGCGGGAGAGACCCCCGACCCCTCCAGGTCTGCGATCCTTCGAGATCGTGAGCCTGCCGCCAGAACCGACGAGTTCACCCCTGGTACAGACACTTCGCTGGAGTTTCCGGCCGCTGCCTTTCATGCAGGAGTGCCGGGAAAGGTACGGGGACAACTTCAGCGTCAAATTCATGACCTTCGAGCGGCCGATGGTGATGATTTCGGACCCGGAGGCGATCAAAGCTCTCTATAGAGAGCGCTCGCATGGGCTGCCGCCGGGGCGCGACATCATCCTCACGCCGATCGTCGGCCCGCGCTCGCTGCTCGTCACCAAGGGCGAGGACCACCTCGCTCACCGCAAGCTGATGCTGCCGCCCTTCCACGGTGAGCGGATGCGCTCCTACCAGCCGCTGGTCGAGGAGATCGTCGACCGCGAGATCGACTCCTGGCCCCTGGGCGAGGAGTTCGCGATCCACCCGCGGATGCAGGCGATCACGCTCGAGGTGATTCTCAAGGTCGTCTTCGGCGTCGCCGACGGGCCCCGCTTCGAGCGCCTGCGCGCCGTTCTCACCCGGGTGCTGGAGGAGACCGCCTCGCCCACCGCCCAGCTGACCGGCCTCGCCTCGCGCCGCTTCGGCGGCCGCGGCCCCTGGGCCAAGTTCGAAAAGCAGCTGAAGGAGGCCGACGAGCTGCTCTACGCCGAGATCGCCGAGCACCGCGCCAGCGGCGCTTATGAGGAGCGTGAGGACATCCTCTCGCTGATGATGCAGGCCGAATTCGACGACGGGTCCGGCATGAGCGACTCCGACCTGCGCGACCAGCTGATGACCCTGCTGCTCGCCGGCCACGAGACCACCGCCACGGCGCTGGCCTGGACCTTCGACCTGCTGCTGCGCCACCCCGGCCCGAGGCAGCGCCTGCGCGAAGAGCTCGAGGCCGGGGAGGGGGACGATTACCTGCGCGCCGTGATCAGCGAGTCGCTGCGGCTGCGCCCGGTGGTGCCGCTTGCCGGCCGCCGCCTCAGCGTCGACCTCGAGACCGAGAACCTGCAGCTGCCCGCCGGCACCGACGTCACCCCGGCAATCTGGCTCGCCCACACCCGCGCCGAGTCCTACCCCGAGCCCTTCGCCTTCCGCCCCGAGCGCTTCCTCGAGGACGGCCCCGACACCTACGCCTGGATCCCCTTCGGCGGCGGCATCCGCCGCTGCATCGGCGCTGCCTTCGCCGAGTTCGAGATGCGGATCGTCCTGCGCGAGGTGCTGAGCCGCTGCGAGCTGCACAAGGCGAGCCCGGCGCCGGAGAAGATCGGCCGCCGCAACATCACCCTCTCGCCGCGCGCCGGCACCCCCGTCGTCGTCACGGCCCGCCACCCGGCGCGCGAGCGCGACCTGATCGCGGCTTAACCCGGTTGGCGGCTCCGGCCGCCGCTCTCCTCGTCACCTGGCGAGAGGGTCGAGGTCAGCCTCGAGGGCAAGGCCGAGCCGGTGGTCGCCTACCGCAGCGCGGCGAACCGCTGAGGTCTCAGCTCTGCTTCGCCGCGCGGGCGGCGGGGTGTTCCCGCGCCCAGCGCGCGATCGTGCTCGAGCCGGAGATCACCTCGCCGTCGTCGAGGACGAGGATCGGCACCTCGTTGGTGCCGCTCAGCTCCTTCACTTCGGCCCGGTCCTCGTCACGGCTGCCCCAGGTCCAGGGCATCATCCGGTAGCCCCCCATCACCTTCAGCTCGTAGCTGTAGCCGGCCGCGTCGAGCGCCTTGCCCGCCTTCGCACAAGGATGCGCAAACGCCGGCCCACTCGTCCTCTGTCCACAGGTGTAGAGCAGCACGCCGTGAACCCTACCTGCCCGTTCCGGTGCGCCTTATGCACCTCGGGCGAGCAAAAGGCGCACCGGAACAGTGGTCAGGGACGAATTGCGGCCAGCGCCTCGTCGGCGGCGCGTTCGCCGGACTGCACGGCGCCGTCCATGTAGCCGTTCCAGACCGTCGCCGTCTCGGCGCCGGCCCAGTGGATGGGACCGATCGGCGCGCGCAGGGCGCGGCCGTATTCGGTCCAGCCTCCGGTGGTCATCAGGCAGCCGTAACAGCCGCGGGTCCACTCCTCCTCGGCCCAGACGCGCTCGATGAAGCGCTCGGGCCGCGCCGCCCGCTCGCCGAAGAGCCGGGCGTGCCCGGCTAGGATCGCCTCGCGCCGCTCGGCCGCATCGCGGGCGCCCCACTGGCGGGCCAGGCGGCCCTCGAGGAAGCCGAGCAGCACGCCGGGGCTGCCATCGGGCGGCGAGTTGTCGAAGACGACCCGGGCCGCGCCACCGTCGCCGGCCGCCTGCCCCGAGAGGCCTTCCTCGCGCCAGAAGGGCCGCTCGTAGATCGCCATCGTCTTGATCACCGTGCCCTGCGGCATGCGCTGGGTGAGCTGGTCGCGGCGGGCCGGCAGCGGTGGGTCGTAGGCGATCCGGCCGGCCAGGGTCGGTGGCACGGCGACGATCGCGCGGCGGGCGCGCACGGTCAGTCCGCCCGGCTCGCCAGCCTTTCCGTCGGCGTGGAGGACGACGCCATCAGGCCCATGCCCGATCCGCCGCACCGGCGCCGCCAGGCGCACCCGCACCTCGCCCAACTGCTCGGCCATCAGCAGCGCCAGGCGCTGCGAGCCGCCGTGGAAGCGGTCCTGCTGGGCGCCCCCGTCGGTGCCGAGCAGCGTGTTGAAGCCGCTGCCCGAGCGCGTGTAGAAGAGGACGTGCAGCAGCGAGACGTCGCTCGGCTCGGCCGCCCAGACCGCCTCGGTGGCGAGCTCAAAGAGCGTGCGCGCGGCAGCGGTACGAGTGTTGCGCCGCACCCAGGTGGCGAAGGTCTGCCCGTCCCAGTCGAGCGCCTTCTCCGCCAGCCACGGCTCCTCCAGGGGCACGCTCCGTGCCATCCGGTCAAGCCGGGCCCGCGCCTGTTCGAAGTCGATCAGCGCCGGCGGCGAGATCGCCCGCGAGAGGTCGCGCACGAGGCGCGGGCCGGCATCGGTGATCGGGCCGGAGTAGGAGGCGAGCTTGCCGGCGATTTCGATCAGGTGCCGGCCCTCGTCGTAGGTCGGGAAGGTGGCGACGTCGAGCTCGCCGGCAAGCGCCGCGATCCGCTCCTGGGTCGGCCCGATCCACTGACCGCCGACCTCGACCACCTTGCCCTCGCCGATCTCCTCGTTGAGCAGCCTGCCACCGACCCGGTCACGCGCCTCGACCACGACCGGCTCGATCCCGGCGGCGAGGAGTTTGCCGGGCGGCGACCAGCCCGGCAAGCCCGGCGCCGACGATCGCGACGTCGGCCTCGATCCCACCTTGCGCTCCTCGCTCCATCGACAGCGAGCCTAACTCCGCGGCTTAAATGGGCATCGGCAACGGATGCTACGATCGTCGCACTATCGTAGAGATAGCGACACGTGACCTGCGGAACAAAACCGCGGACCTGCTCAAGCGCGTCGAGGCAGGCGAGAGCATGGTGATCACCGTGCGGGGAAAGCCGGTTGCCGATCTGGTTCCTCACAAGAGCGAGCCTCGGTGGCTTACGCCTGCCGACGTGCTCGCGATTCGCGAGATAGCTGATCGCGATCCTACGTTCGGGGCTGACATACGCCGCCTGACCGAAGGAACGACCGACGAATTGGGCCCGATCTGGTGACCTCCAAGCGCCCCGCGGTTGGTCTGATCGACACATCCGTTCTGGTTGCTGTCGAGAAGGGCCGCCCGTTGCGAGAGGAGGCGCTTCCCGAACGTTCCGCTGTCTCGATCGTCACCGTTGCCGAGCTACGCGCCGGCGTCTTGGCAGCACCAGATATCGAAAGCCGGGATAGGCGTATGACGACCCTCGAAGGGGTTGCAGGGGTCACCGTCTTGCCGGTCGAAACGAGGGCGGCCCGCGCCTGGGCGGCGATGCGTGCATATCTCGTGGCATCAGAGCGGCGAGTAGGCGTAAACGATCTATGGATAGCCGCGACGGCCGCGGCGCACGGGATGCCGGTTGTCACTCAGGACGGCGACTTCGATTCTCTCTCGGGCGTTGAGGGCCTAACAGTGATCCCGGTCTAACCGGGACGAGACTTCTCAGCCGCGCAGCGCTTCCAGCCGCGCGAAGATCTCGGGCAGGTGGGTGAGGTAGGCGCTGTAGTCGAAGACGGCGTCGAGGTCGAGCTCGGGGGCCGCGGCGCCGAGCAGCTCGCGGAAGTGAGTGCCGCTGTCCCAGGCCCGCTGGGCGTTCTCCTGGACGACGCGGTAAGCCTCGTCGCGGCTGAGGCCGGACTCGACCAGGGCGGTGAGGGCGCGCTGGCTGAAGAGCGCGCCGTGGGTCAACTCGAGGTTCTCGCGCATGCGGTCGGCGCGGACCGTCATTCCGCTTGCGACCTTGGTCGCCAGGTCCTGCATGTAGTCGAGGCCGATCGTCGCGTCGGGCAGGATCACCCGCTCGGCGCCGGAGTGGGAGATGTCGCGCTCGTGCCAGAGGGCGACGTTCTCCAGGCCGGTCTGGGCGTAGCCGCGCAGGACGCGGGCGAGCCCGGTGATCCGCTCGGTGCGGATCGGGTTGCGCTTGTGCGGCATCGCCGAGGAGCCCTTCTGCGCGCCCGAGGCGAACGGCTCTTCGACCTCGCGCACCTCCGTGCGCTGCAGGTTTCGCACCTCGGTGGCGAAGCGCTCCAGGCCCGCTCCGGCGATCGCGATCCGCGAGGTCAGCTCGGCGTGGCGATCGCGCGGGATCACCTGCGTCGCCACGTCCTCGCGCTTCAGTCCCAGCCGCTCCATCACCCGTGCCTCCACGGCGGGCGGCACCGAGGCGTAGGTGCCGACCGCGCCGGAGAGCTTGCCGAAGGCGAGCTGCGCGAAGGCGTCTTCGAGCCGGAGCAGGTTGCGGTCGGCCTCGAAGGCAAAGCCGGCGAGCCGCAGGCCGAAGCTGGTCGGCTCGGCGTGGACGCCGTGGGTGCGGCCGACGCAGAGCGTCTCGCGGTGCTCAAGCGCCCGCTCGACCAACGCGTCGCGGTAGCCGCGAGCGCTCGCCAGCACGACCTCACCGGCCTCGCGCAGTTGCAGCGCCAGCGCCGTGTCGAGCACGTCGGAGGAGGTCAGCCCGTAGTGGATCCAGCGCCCGTGCTGGCCGACCGAGGCGGCGACGACGTCGACGAAGGCGGCGACGTCGTGGTCGGTCACCTTCTCGCGCTCGTTGACCGCCTCGACCGTGAACGCCGCATTCGCCCGCGCCGCCTCGGCCGCCTCGCGCGGCACCGCGCCCTCCTCCGCCCAGGCCTCGGTTGCCGCCAGCTCCACCTCCAACCAGCACTCGAACTTGCGCTGAGCCGACCAAGCTTTCCCAATCTCTGGCCGCGTGTATCTGGGGATCATCCGTAGACCTTGGTGACGGAGGCGGTCGGGAGGGTCTCCCGGCGAACTCCCGCGATAGCGGCGACGGGAGACCCTCCCGACCGCCTCCCATCGCAAAGCCTGCGATTACGCATTGATGATCCGCGCGGCCAAGATGCCCGCGTTTTTGGCGCCGTCGATCGCGACGCAGGCGACGGGTATGCCCGGCGGCATCTGCACGGCGGAGAGCAGGGCGTCGAGACCGCCGAGCGATTTGCCGAGGATCGGCACTCCGACCACGGGCAGGTCGCTGTGGGCGGCGGCCACGCCGGGCAGCGCGGCGGACATCCCGGCACCGGCGATGATCACCTTCAGCCCGCGCATCCGCGCGTTGGTGCAGTACTCGCGCACCAGCTCGGGATCGCGGTGTGCGCTCATCACCCGCACCTCGTAGCGAATCCCGGCCTCATGCAGGGCCTTGCCGGCCGGCTGCATCTTCGGCTTGTCGTTCTTGGAGCCCATGATGATCCCGACCAGGGGCTCGTCGACATCGATTTCCTCGAAGGCCTCCTCGACCGCCGGCATCGCCAGCGCCCCGCCGACCTGGGGCTCGTTGGCTTCGCCGCCGACCTGGGGCTCGCCTGTGGGCTGCGGCTCGTCTGAAATCTCGCTCATCTGATCCTCTCTGTGTGACTGGCTAACTGGCGACGCGCTCGACCGCTCGCGCGGCGATGTCGGATCGCATCTGCATTCCCGCGAACTCGATCCGGCCCGCGGCATCGTACGCACGATCGCGGGCCTCGGCCGGCGTCGCTCCCAATGCCGTCAGGTTGAGTACCCGACCGCCGGCGGTGACTATCTCGCCGTCGCGCGCGGCGGTGCCGGCGTGGGTGATCTCGGCCAGCCCGGCGGCGGCCTCCAGGCCACTGATCAGATCGCCCTTGGAGGACGACTCGGGGTAGCCCGCGGAGGCGAGGACCAAGGTCACTGCCCAGTCAGCGGCGAACTCGGCCTCGGCGCCGGCCAGTCCACCGGGCTCGCGCGCGGCGAGGCAGAGGTCGACCAGGTCCGAGCGCAGCCGCGGCAGCACCGCCTGTGTCTCGGGGTCGCCGAAGCGGGTGTTGAACTCGAGCACCTTGGGCCCGTCGGGGCCGATCATCAGGCCGGCGTACAGCACGCCGTGGAAGGGCCGCCCGCGCCGCGCCATCGCCGCCACGATCGGCCGGTGCACGGCGTCGACGATCTCCTCGACCTCATCCGGGCCGAAGCCGGGCACGGGGGAGTAGCTGCCCATGCCGCCGGTGTTCGGCCCCTCATCGCCGTCGAAGATCCGCTTGTAGTCCTGCGCCGGCGCCAGCGCCACCACGTTCGCGCCGTCGCAGAGCGCCAGTAGCGAGAGCTCCTCGCCCTCGAGGAACTCCTCCAGCACGACGGTCGTCTCGCCGAAGCGCCGCTCGGTGAAGAAGACGTCGACCGCCTCGCGCGCCTCCGCTTCCGAGGTGCAGATGATCACGCCCTTGCCCGCCGCCAGCCCGTCGGCCTTGAGCACCAGCGGAAACTCGGCGGCGGCGATCCCGGCCAGCGCCTCCTCATGGCTGCGCAGCAGCACATGCCCCGCGGTCGGCACTCCGGCCTCGGCCATCAGCTCCTTGGCAAATGCCTTTGAGCCCTCCAACTCCGCCGCTGCCCTGCTCGGCCCGAAGGCCGGCACCCCAGCGTCCTCGAGCGCATCAACGACCCCGGCAACCAGCGCCGCCTCCGGCCCGACCACGACGAGGTCGACTCCACGCTCGCGCGCCGCAGCGACGATCCCCGCGACGTCATCGGCGGCGATCCCGGGAAGGCACTCGGCGTCGGCAGCGATGCCGGCGTTCCCCGGCGCGCAGAGCAGCTCCGGCGCATGAGCGGACCGCCCCAACGCCCGCACGATCGCGTGCTCCCGCCCACCCCCACCGACTACGAGAATCTTCAAGCGCCTGCCCCGCTAGAGCGAACCGGTCAAATCGTCGGTCGACATCGCGGCCAGCGTCTGGCTCGTCATCGTCCCCCGCGACCCCAGCTCAACCGAAACCTTCGCCATCACCTTCTCGTCGGGAGCCTCAACCACGGTGACGAAGTCGTACTGGCCAAGCGTGGCGTACTGGGCGATGACTTTGGCGCCGATCTGCTCGACCTCTTTGTTGACCTCGGCAACCCGACCTGGGTTGTTCTTCAGCGTCCGCACACCCTCGGACGTCAGGTTGGTCAGCATCACGTAAGTAGGCATCGCAACTCTCCTCTCGACGGGGACTCTGCTCTTACGTTACCCGGCCCAAGGAGCGTCGGGGGTCTCTCCCCAGGAACTCCCGCGAAGCGGCCTGGGGAGAGACCCCCGACGCTCCCTGGGTTGGTGACCGACGCTCAGTACCCAGCGGGGTGACGCACGACGAAACCTTCAGGGTAAGGAGGCTCGGGGTGCCAGCGCGGCCCAGTCCCCTGTGCATCTCCAACCGTGTCCCAGCGCAGGCCGGCGATCTCCGCGTAAGCGTGAGTTGCACTGGCGTAGATGGTGATCCAGCGGCCAGGGCCAGGTTCGCCGTAGCTCTCGAGCGAGCCCGAGGTAAGCGGGGTATCCAGAAGACCTGCGCCATACAGAGCAAAGCTGACCGCGCCCGAGCAGTCGTAGCCCGACGCGTACCAGCTACCGTGCCCGCCGCCCCAGATGTAGGGCGTGGTGGCGATCGAGTTGGCGGCCGAGATCGCCGCCTTGACCGCCGCCGGCGCGTCTTCGGGGGCGCTGGCGAAGCCGTTGTCGAGCACCGCCTGCGGGCCCGGCGTTTCGAAGTTGGAGTCGAGCGGGGCGACGCGCCAGTCGACGTAGCTGGTCTTGCACTTGCCTTCGAGGTCTTCGGCCTCGCTGAGCACGGCCTGCACGTACCACTCGGCCTGGTTGTGGGCGAAGATCCCGGCGCGGAGGCTGCCCTGCGACCAGATCAACCGTGCCAGCGTCGCCGCCGAGTCGGCCGGGTCGGCGCGGCGGATGTGCCCGTCTTCGTCGCCGTCAACCCCGTAGCCGCTCCACTCGCTCGGTTCCAGCCCGAGCGGCCCCCGTTCGCGCATTTCCCTGGCGCTCATGCCGCGGCCGAAGTTCGACTCCAGCCGGGCGACCGCGGCCAGGGCCCAGACGCCGCGCTGCCCCAGTTCGTAGCGGCCCGCGGCGTCCTCGAAGGCGGCGAGGTAGTCGGCCGGGATCTGGTCGCGCCAGGCCGGTGCCGGTTGACATTCGAACACCGGCATCCGCGGGGTCAGGGCGAAGCCGCCGCCGGCGCTGCCGCCGAGCGAGCCGTAACAGCCGGCGTTGGCGAGCACCTCGGCGACGTACCAGTCGGCGTGGTTGTAGGAGAAGATCGCGTTGTAGGTGTCGGCGGGCATGCCGGAGGCGTTGAGGTAGCGCGCCGCGGCGAAGATCGCGTCTTCGGGGTCGTAGGGGTCGCGCACGCCGTCGCCGTTGGCGTCGACTCCCCAGGTTTCCCAGGTCGAGGGCAGGAACTGCATCCAGCCGATCGCGCCCGCCGAGGAGGAGCCCATGTTGGTGCCGAAGGCGCTCTCGATGCCGTTGATCGAGGCCAGGATCGCGGCGCCCTGGGGGCCGAGCCCGTAGGCGTCGGCGGCGCGCTGGTAGATCGGCACCAGCACCGGCGGCACGCCCAGGCCGGCGCAGCTCGAGCTCGGGATCGAGGGCACTTCGAAGACTTCCGAGGGGCTCGGGGCCGGAACCGCGCCGGCGGCGGGTTCGTTTTCCGGCGCCGCTTCTGCCGGTTCCTTGTGTTCTTCGCCCGGCGTCGCGGCCGGTGCTTCGACCGCGGTGCCGCCGCTCGGCTTTGGAGCAGGCGCCGGCGTTGGCGCCGGTGCCGCCAGCGTTTCGTTCTGTTCGAGCGCCGGGGCGACCGTCGTCGCCGCTTCGGGCGCGGCGGCGCTCGCCTGGGTGGCGCTCAGCGCCGCGCCGACCGCCGCAACGGCGAGGGTGTTGCGCAGGCGACCCATCAGCCGAGCGAGTTCGTCACTTCCCACTCGCCGCTCTTCGGGTTGCGTTCCAGGTCGAGCCGCAGCTCGCTGGTGACGCCGACCCGCAGCAGCGAGACGCTCAACGTGTAGGTGCTCCCGTGCTGGGGCCCCGCCACGACGTTCAGCACCTTCGCCTTCGGCACCTTGACGCCCGTCGGCTGGCGCGGCGGCCGGCTCAGCAGCTCGTGGGCGAGACGGGGGGTGGCGGTTGCGCGGAAGGTCTTTTCGACCCGATCGGTTTTGCGGCCGATCTCATAGAGGACGAAGGCGCCGGCGAACCGGTGGGCGACCTTCGTCGCCTCCGGCCCCGCGGGCTTGACCTTCGCCCCGGCGGCGCCGGGGCTCGCCGACTTCGCCACTTCCGCGGTCGAACCGGCCGCCGCGGTCGCGTCCGAGCCGCTTGTCGCAGCGGAGCTTTCGCTGCCCGCGGTCGAGCCCTTCGCGGCGCCGGCCTGCGGCGCGTCGGTGAAGTCGGGCTTTGCACCCTGCAGCGCCGGCTCCGGCACGGCGGCGGCGGGCTGAAGCGCCTGCTTCACAACCGGGGCCGCAACCGGTGCGCTCGCCTGCGTCGTCGCCGCCGTGCCACCCCCGCCGCTGCCCGAGGCCCAGAGCAGGCCGAGGACCCCGGCGCCGGCGGCAAGCAGGGCCAGGGTGGCGAGGCCGAGAGCTCGCACGGAGGCGCTCCACTCGCCCGAGCGCTCCTCCAGCGGCCAGACGAAACCGCGCTCGATCGCCCAGATCGCTCGCTCGAACGGCCACCTGACCACGTCGGCGACACCGCGCAGGACGTCGGCGCCGCCCCAGACGACGCGCTCCTCCACCGCGAGCGCGGCGTGGGCAAGCGAAGAGCGGATTGGGGCAGTGGTATCGATAGGACGGCGTCCAGGCATGGAATGGTCAGGTTGAGAGCTTATTTCGGATTCTCAGACCTTTCCCTTAACACCAAATAATGGGCCTTAGTTCCCATTCGTGCTTCAGGCGGGCGCTTCGGCGGCGTCGCGCTCGAAGGCGAGCTCGCCGTCGGCGGCGCTGACCCGCACCGTGTCGCCCTCGCGGAACTCGCCCTCGAGCAGCTTCAAGGCCAGCTTGTCGACCAGCTGCTTCTGGATCACGCGCTTCAGCGGACGGGCGCCGTAGGTGGGGTCGTAGCCGAGGTTGCCGAGCAGGGTCTTGGCCTCGTCGGAGAGCTCGACCTCGATCCCGCGCTCGTGCACGCGACCGATCAGCTGGTTGACCTGGAGCTCGACGATGCGGCCGATGTCGTCCTTGGAGAGGCGGTGGAAGATCACCGTGTCGTCGATCCGGTTGAGGAACTCGGGCTTGAAGGTCGCCGCCAGCACCTCTTCGATCTGCTCGCGAATCGCCTCGTCGACCTGCTCGCCGAGGATGCGGTCGCTGCCGACGTTGGAGGTCATGATCAGCACCGTGTTGGTGAAGCTGACCGTGCGCCCCTGGCCGTCGGTGAGGCGGCCGTCGTCCATGATCTGCAGCAGCGTGTTGAAGACGTCGGGGTGGGCCTTCTCGATCTCGTCGAGCAGAACCACGGCGTAGGGCCGGCGCCGCACCGCCTCGGTCAGCTGCCCGCCCTCCTCGTAGCCGACGTAGCCGGGCGGGGCGCCGATCAGCCGCGCCACCGTGTGCTTCTCCATGTACTCGGACATATCGAGGCGGACGATCGCCTGCTCGGAGTCGAACATGAACTCCGCCAGCGCCTTGGCCAGCTCGGTCTTGCCGACTCCGGTCGGGCCGAGGAAGAGGAAGCTGCCGATCGGCCGGTTGGGGTCGGAGAGGCCGGCGCGCGAGCGCCTCAGCGCGTTGGAGACCGCCTCGATCGCCTCGTCCTGGCCGATCACCCGGTCGTGCAGGCGCTGCTCCATCTGGATCAGCTTCTCGACCTCGCCCTCCATCAGCCGGCTGACCGGGATCCCGGTCCACTTGGCGACGACCTCGGCGACGTCCTCCTCGGTCACCTCCTCGGTCAGCATCGTGCCGCCGCCCGCGTGCAGCTCCGCCAACCGTTCCTCACCCTCAGTCACGGTCTTTTCCAGCTCCGGGATTTCGCCGAACTTGAGCTTCGCCGCGCCCTCGAGGTCGCCTTCGCGTTCGGCCCGCTGGATCTCGTCGCCGGCACCCTCGAGGCGAGCCTTGGCCTCCTTGATCGAGTCGATCGCCTCCTTCTCGTTCTGCCAGCGCGCCTTCATCTCGGCCGAGCTCTCGCGCAGCTCGGCGAGCTCGGACTCCAGCGCCTCCAGCCGCGCCTTGGAGGCGTCGTCGGTCTCTTTGCGCAGCGCCTCGCGCTCGATCTCCAGCTGCTGGATGCGACGCTCGACCTCGTCGATCTCGGTCGGCATCGAGTCGATCTCGATCTTCAGCCGCGAGGCGGCCTCGTCGATCAGATCGATTGCCTTGTCGGGCAGGAAGCGGTCGGCGATATAGCGCTCGGAGAGGGTGGCGGCGGCGACGATCGCCGAGTCGGCGATGCGGACGCCGTGGTGGACCTCGTAGCGGCCCTTCAGCCCGCGCAGGATCGCGATCGTGTCGTTGATGTCGGGCTCGCCGACCAGCACCGGCTGGAAGCGCCGCTCCAGCGCCGCGTCCTTCTCGATGTGCTTGCGGTACTCGTCGAGCGTCGTCGCCCCGACCGCGCGCAGTTCGCCGCGGGCCAGCATCGGCTTCAGCAGGTTGGCGGCGTCGACCGCGCCTTCGGCGGCGCCGGCGCCGACGATCGTGTGCAGCTCGTCGAGGAAGAGGACGA
The DNA here is from genome assembly GCA_963774405.1 of uncultured Solirubrobacterales bacterium. Taxonomy (GTDB): domain Bacteria; phylum Actinomycetota; class Thermoleophilia; order Solirubrobacterales; family 70-9; genus VRUE01. Next base: position 560,675 of record CAVZEV010000005.1, read on the forward strand.
TCTGGCCCGCCGCCTCCTGGACCTCGGTCAGCACCGCTTTCAACCGCTCCTCGAACTCGCCGCGGTATTTGGAGCCGGCCAGCAGCGAGCCGATGTCGAGAGCGATCACGCGCCGGTCGCGCAGGCTCTCGGGCACGTCGCCGTCGACGATCCGCTGCGCCAGCCCCTCGACGATCGCGGTCTTGCCGACGCCGGGGTCGCCGATCAGCACCGGGTTGTTCTTGGTCCGCCGCGAGAGCACCTGGACCACGCGGCGGATCTCCTCGTCGCGGCCGATCACCGGGTCGAGCTTCGCTTCCCGCGCCGCCGCGGTCAGGTCGCGGCCGAATTTCTCCAGCGCCTGCACGCTGTCCTCGGGGTTTTGCGAGGTGACCTTGTGCGGCCCGCGCACCTCGGCAACCGCGCCTTCCAGAGAGCCCCGGTCGGGGAGCAGGTCGGCGACGCCGGAGGCCGAGTCGGTCAGCGCCAGCAGGATGTGCTCGGTCGAGATGTACTCGTCGCCGAGCTTGGCCATCTCCTGCTCGGCCCGCTGCAGGGTCGCGACGAGGGCGGAGGAGGGGCGGACCTCGGCCGTCTCACTCAGCTTCGGCAGCTGCTCGACCGCCGCCACGGCGCGGCTTGCGATCGCGTTCGGGTCGCTACCGAGCTTCTGCAGGATCGGCACGACCAGGCCGTCCTCCTGGCGCAGCAGGGCGACCAGGACGTGCGCCGGCGTCACCTCCGGGTTCTTGCGCTCGGCGGCGAGCGCCTGCCCGGCGGCCACCGCTTCCTGGGACTTGACGGTGAACCTATCCGGCTGCATTGCCTCTCCCTTCCAGTTCTCTCAGTCGCCGTTCCAGCTCCAGCACCCGCTCGACCCCGGCCAGGTTGAGGCCTTCGGCGGTCAGCCGTTGGATCCGCCGCAGCCGCTCGACGTCGCGCTGGGAGTAGAGCCGGGTGTTCTTCGGCGAGCGCTTCGGCTGGATCAGCCCGCGCGCCTCGTAGATCCGCAGCGTTTGCGGGTGCATGTGGGCGAGCTCGGCCGCGACCGAGATCATGAAGACCCCTTGGTCGGAGTCGATCGAGACTTCGATCCGTTCCCGCCGCGCACTCATCGGCCCGCCGCCTTCGCCAATAGCTCGCCGCGCGGGTCGGAGCCGTTGAAGGCCTCGGCCAGCTTCTCGGCTGCCTCCTCTTGCTCCTTGGTCAGCTTCTGCGGCATCTCGATCTCGAGCCGGTAGCGGATGTCGCCCTTGCCGCGGCCCTTGGGCTTCGGCGCGCCCTCGCCTTTCAGCCGCTGGATCGAGCCGTGCTTGGTCCCGGCGCCGACCTTGATCTTCTTCGTGCCCGTCAGCGTCGGCACCTCGATCGTCGCCCCGCGCAGCGCCTCGGGAACGGTGATCGGCACGGTCACCTCGAGGTTGCCGCCGTCGAGCCGCTTGAAGACCGGCGAGGCGGCGACGCGGGTGACGACGAAGAGGTCACCCGGCGGGCCGCCGCGCTGCCCCGCCTCGCCCTTGCCGGCGAGCCGGATCCGCGCCCCGTCCTTGACCCCGGCGGGGATGTTGACCTTGTAGCGCTTGGTCTGCTGGGTCAGGCCCGAGCCGCCGCAGGTGGGGCAGGGGTCCTCGATGATCTGGCCCTGGCCGCCGCACTGCGGGCAGGGCTGGCTGATCGAGAAGAAGCCCTGGCTCTGGGCGTCGATGCCGCGCCCTTCGCAGCGCGGGCAGGTGACCGGGCTGGTCCCCGGCTTGGCGCCGTTGCCGTGGCAGGTCGGGCAGCGTTCGGCCTTCGGCACCGTGACCTGGACCTGGGCCCCGTTGACCGCCTGGTCGAAGCTGAGGCTGAGCTCGGTTTCGAGGTCGCGCCCGCGCACCTGCTGGGGCTGGGCCCGTCCCCCGCCACCCCCGCCGCGGCCGAAGAGGTTGGAGAAGATGTCGCTGACGTCGAAGCCGCCCGCCGCGCCGGGGCCACCCGGCCCGAACGGACCGGCACCGCCGGCTCCACCCGGCCCGCCGCCACCGAAGCCGCCGAACATGCCGCCCCCGGCGTCGTATTCCTTGCGCTTCTCGGGATCGGAGAGCGTGTCGTATGCCCCCTGGATCTCCTTGAAGCGCTCCTCCGCTTTCGGATCGTCGGGGTTGCGGTCAGGGTGGTACTGGCGCGCCAGCTTGCGGTGCGCCTTCTTGATCTCATCCTCGGAAGCCCCTTTCGGGACCCCGAGCACCTTGTAGAGATCCTCAGCCACCGGCTACTCGCTCACCACCACACGCGCGGGCCGAATCAACTGCTCCCCGAGCCGGTACCCCTTCTGCATCACCTCGACCACCGTCCCCGACTCAACCCCGTCGGCCGCCGTCGTGGACAGCGCCTCATGCGCCATCGGATCGAACTTCTCCCCCTTCGGATCCACAGCCTCAACCCCATTCCGCGTCAGCGAGTCCCGCAAGCTCCTGAAGACCAGCAGCACCCCATGCGAAAGCCCGTCCTCAGAGTCGCCCTCGGGGTCCAGCCCCGCGGCCTGAATAGCCCGCTCGAGATCGTCGAGGACCACCACGACCTCCCGAATCACCTCAGCTTTCCCCCGCGCCGACGCCGCCTGAACCTCCGCCGTCATCCGCTTACGAAAGTTCTCGAAGTCAGCCTTGGTCCGCTTAGCGAGGTCGAGGTACTCGTCCCGCTCCCGCTGAGCGTCAGCCAGCAGCGCATCGAAGTCCTGCTCGATCTGAGCAGACGCATCTCCTGCGGGTGGCGGTGTAGGGGGTACCGCCCCTGAGGACGCTTTAGCGACCGGAGGGGGCGGTGGGCCCCTGCACCGCCACCCGCAGCCGATGGGTCCCGTCCCTGATCGTCCTGATCGATCACTTGTCGTCACCCTCATCGACGACCTCGGCATCGACGACCTCCTCCTCATCGGAGGAGTCGCTCTCGGCGGAGCCACCGTCAGCCGACTGCTGCTGGGCCTGTTCAGCCTGCGCCGCCGCATAGAGCTGCTCCGACACTTTGGTGAACGCCGCCGTCAACGCCTCCGTCTTCGAGTTGATCTCCTCAACGCTCTCGGAAGTGAGCGCCTCGCGCACCTCCTTGACCGCCGCCTCGATCGCCTCCTTGTCGGATGCCTCGACCTTGTCGCCCAGCTCCTCGAGCTGTTTCTCGGACTGGTAGGCGGCGTTCTCGGCGAGGTTGCGCGCCTCGGCCAGCTCACGCTGCTTCTTGTCCTCCTCGGCGTGGCTCTCGGCGTCGGAGACCATGCTCTGGATTTCCTCCTCGGAGAGGCCCGAGCCGGACTGGATCTCGATTTTCTGCTCGGTGCCGGTGCCGAGGTCTTTGGCGGTGACGTGGATGATCCCGTTCGGGTCGATGTCGAAGGTGACCTCGATCTGGGGCATGCCGCGCGGCGCCGGTGGGATGCCGGTGAGCTGGAACTTGCCCAGGCTCTTGTTGCCGCCGGCCATCTCGCGCTCGCCCTGCAGCACGTGGATCTCGACCGAGGGCTGGTTGTCGTCGGCGGTCGAGAAGATCTCCGACTTCTTGGTCGGGATCGTCGTGTTGCGCTCGATCAGCTTCGTCATCACGCCGCCTTTGGTCTCGATCCCCAGCGTCAGCGGGGTGACGTCGAGCAGCAGCACGTCCTTGACGTCGCCGGCCAGCACGCCCGCCTGGATCGCGGCGCCGACGGCGACGACCTCGTCCGGGTTGACGCCCTGGTGGGGGTCCTTGCCGGTCAGCTCCTTGACCCGCTCGCGCACCGCCGGCATCCGAGTCATGCCGCCGACGAGGACGACGTGGTCGACCGCCGCGCCGGCGTCGTCGAGCGCCCGTTTGACCGGGCCGACGACCCGCTCCAGCAGATCGGCGGTCAGCTCGTTCAGCTTCGAGCGCGAGAGCTTCATGTCGAGGTGCTTGGGCTGACCCTCGACCGCGGTGATGAAGGGCAGGTTGATCTGCGTCTCCTGCGCCGAGGAGAGCTCGATCTTCGCCTTCTCCGCCGCCTCGTAGAGTCGCTGCAGCGAGTTCTTGTCGGCGGCCAGGTCGACGCCCTGGTCGCGTTTGAACTCGGCCACCAGCCACTCGACGATCGCCTTGTCCCAGTTGTCTCCGCCGAGGTGGTTGTCGCCGGCGGTTGCCTTGACTTCGAAGACGCCGTCGCCGATGTCGAGCACCGAGACGTCGAAGGTGCCGCCGCCGAGGTCGAAGACGAGGATCGTGTGGTCCGCCGTCTCCTTGTCGAGCCCGTAAGCGAGCGAGGCGGCGGTCGGCTCGTTGATGATCCGCTTGACCTCGAGGCCGGCGATTTTGCCGGCGTCCTTGGTCGCCTGGCGCTGGTCGTCGTTGAAGTAGGCGGGGACGGTGATCACGGCGCTGTCGACCGTCTCGCCGAGCTTCGCTTCGGCGTCTGCCTTCAGCTTCTGCAGGATCATCGCGCTGATCTCGGGCGGGCTGTACTGCTTGCCGCGCACGTCGACGCGGACGTCGCCGTTGGGTCCGGCCTCGACCTTGTAAGGGACGATCGTCTCCTCCTCTTTGACTTCGGCCTCCTTGCGGCCCATGAAGCGCTTGATCGAGAAGATCGTGTTCTCGGGGTTCATCACCGCCTGGCGCTTGGCGACCGTGCCGACGAGGCGGTCGCCGGACTCGCTGAAGGCAACTACCGACGGCGTCGTGCGCCCGCCCTCGGAGTTCTCCAGTACCGTCGGCTCGCCGCCCTCCAGCACGGCGACGCAGGAATTGGTCGTGCCCAGGTCGATCCCGATCGTCTTACCCACTATTTGTTACCTCCAGCTCTAGTTCGGTCTGCCTAAGAAATCTAAGCGGCAGTATGGCAGATTTCTGCCACGAATCCAAGCAAGCCCTTATAGTGGGTTTGCGTTTAGCAATGCCGGGCAGCCACTTGGGGTGGGCGCCTGGCGGGGAGGCGCCTCGACGACACGACTCGCCGGTTGGCGGCGGGTCGCCAACGAAGAGGAGCCGATGTGAATCACGTTCATCGATGGAACCGGCGGTCGGCGACGCTGCTCGCGATCGCCGCCGCGCTGATCTTCGCTCTGCTGCCGCTCGACGGCGCGGGAGCGCACCAGGATCGCCACGGCCGGTCACACCACGCCCAGCGCCATCACGGCTATCACCACGGCCACCACGGAAAGGGCCACCACCACGGCAGGCGCGACCTGACCGTCATGACCCAGAACATGTACCTGGGCTCCAGCCTCAACCCGGCGCTCGAAGCGACGACCCCGGAAGCGTTCGTCGAAGCCGTGGCGCGGATCTACGCCACTGTGCAGTACACGAACTTCCCGGCGCGGGCCGAAGCGATCGCCAACGAGGTCGAGGAAAACGAACCGGACCTGATCGGCCTGCAGGAGGTCTCGAAGTGGACGACGGGCGGCTTGAACCCGCCCCCCGGCTACGACTTCCTCGCCATCCTAGAAAGCGACCTCGCGGCCCGGGGGCTCCACTACACGGCGGCGTCGATCGCGCACAACGCGAAAATCGGGCCGGCCCCGCTCGCTCTTGCCTCGCAGGGCTGCGTCCAACCGGGCCCGACGATCACCTGCTCGGTTGAACTCGAAGACCGCGACGTGATCCTCGTCAACGAAGACACGCCGGGCCTGAGCTGGAGCAACCCGCAGAGCGGGCGTTACGCCACCCAGCAGGCGATCGAATCGCCGGTCGGCCCGCTCTCGTTCGACCGCGGCTGGGCGAGCATCGACGCGCGGCTGAAGCACCAGCCGTTCCACTTCGTCGACACCCACCTCGAAACCGAGGAATCGCCGCTCGTGCAGCAGACCCAGGCGGCCGAATTCCTCGCCGGCCCGGCCAAAGGCGGCACCGTCGTCGCCACCGGCGACTTCAACTCCGCCGCCGACGGCTCGACCACGACCTCCTACGCGCAGCTCACCGCGCCCGGCAAGTTCCGCGACAGCTGGAACGAGAAACTGCTCGGGCCCGGCCTCTCCTGCTGCCAGGAGTCGAACACGCCGCCACTCGCGCCCGGGGCGCTGAACAACCCGGTCTCGACGTTGCGGACCCGGATCGACCTGATCCTCAGCCGCGGCGCCGCCCGCTCAGACGGAGACGATGCCCACCTGATCGGCGACACGCCCTTCCAGGCAACCCCGCCGTTCTGGCCATCCGACCACGCCGGCGTGGTCAGCGAGCTGAGCCTCAACTAGGAGAAGTTCGAAGCAAAGGCCCATCCCCCGCGGGGGATGGGCCGGCGCTCAGCCCTCGCCCACGGTGCGGGCGACGAATTCGGCGACTTCTTTCGCCTGCTCTTCGTTGACGATTCCGCCCGGCATCCGGCCCGGGGTGGTGGAGCTGTCGACGCCGTTTTCGACGGCGTTGAGGACGCGACCTTCCACCTGGCCGATTTCCTTGCCTTTTGCCGGACCGGATGGCGACAGCAGTTCGTCCAGGTTCGGCGCGTAGTTGCCGTCGGTGCCGGCGGCGTAGAGCGTGTGGCAGGTGCCGCAGTTGGTCTGGAAGAGGCTCTGGCCGCTCTTCAGGCTGGAAGGCACGTCCTGGGCGCCGCGCGCCGCGTCGCCGTCATTGCGGAAGGCGAGCCAGGGGATCAGGACCGCCAGGAAGACGACCAGGAGACCGAAGACGATGAACGTTTTTTTGCTCATTTGCGCCCGGCACGGTACCAGGGACACATTCGGCGCAGCTCGCACTCGCCGCAACGCGGTTTCGGTCGGCAGATCTCGCGTCCGTGGCGGATCACGTTCATGTGCAGCTCATAAGCGTCCTCGGGGTCGACGGCGGCCATCATCTCGTCGTGGGCGCGTTCGAATGACGCCTTCTCGGGGAAGAAGCCGAGCCGCCCCGCGACCCGGTGGATGTGGACATCGACCGGGATCTCCGGGATGCCCCAGGTGAACATCAGCACGCAGGCCGCCGTTTTGCGCCCGACCCCCGGCAGCGAGTCGAGGTAGGCCATCGACTCCGCCGGCGGCGCCGTCTCGGTCCAGTCGAGGTCGGGGTGCTCGCCGAGCTCTTCGAGGATCGCCTGGATCCGCGGCGCCTTCTGCTTGCCCAGCCCGCCGGGCCGGATCGCCTCCTCGACCTCGGCGACCGGCGCGTCGCGGACCTCCTCCCAGGTCGGGAACCGCTCGCGCAGCGCGGCGAAGGCGCGGTCGCGATTGCGGTCGTTCGTGTGCTGCGACAGCACTGTCTTGATCAGCTCCGCGATCGGCTGCCCGTGCGGCTCGTTCTGCGGCTGCCCGTACATCTGCCGCAGGCGGTCGCGGATCGCTCGCACGCGGCGCTTCTCCGGGCGTTTCCAGGCCATCGCCGGACCCTATTTCGCCGTAGGGTTGGCGGCGTGGCGGCCACGATCGAAGAGGGCGGGCTGGTCCTTGGCGGCGTGCGGGTCTTCTACCGGCGCGTGCCGGGCGATGGAACGCCGACCGTCTACTGCCACGGCAACCCGACCCACGGCGAGGACTGGTTGCCGTTCATGCGCCGGGGCGGCGCGGCGCTCGCGATCGACATGCCGGGCTGGGGGCGCTCGGACCGGCCCGATCCGGCTCGCTTCGACTACTCGATGTATGGGCTCTCGGCGTTCCTCGAGCGCTGCCTGGATGAGCTCGGGGTCGGGCGGCGCAAGCTGGTCGTCCACGACTGGGGCGGCCTGGCCCTGATCGGCGCCCAGCGCCGCCCCGACCTGGTCGAGCGACTCGTCGTGATCGACTCGGTGCCGCTGCTGCCCGGCTATCGCTGGCACTGGCTGGCGCAGCTCTGGCGCCGCCGGCCGCTCGGCGAGATCCTCAACCGGACGACGACCCGCTCGAGCGTCGCTCTGCTGCTGCGCCAGGCGCGCGGCGACCACCGCAGCCCGATGCCGCCCGAGTTCGTCGAGATGATCTGGAGCCACTTGGACCGCGGTACCCAGGACGCCGTTCTGAAGCTCTACCGCCACGCCGATCCGCCGCGCCTCGCCGCCGCCGGCCGCGACCTCGGCCGACTCGCCTGCCCCGCCCTCGTCCTCTGGGGCGACAGCGACCTCTACCTCCCGCTGGAGTTCGGCGAGGCTTACGCCGCCGCCCTGCCCAACGCCGAGTTCGAAGCCGTCCGCGGCGCGGGCCACTGGCCCTGGATCGACGACGCTCGCGTGATCGACAGCGTCTTGAACTTCGTCCGTTAACTCGCGAATTACAATTGGCTGTCCGTGTCTCGCGCACTCGCCCGCATCGGAAACTGGCTGCCCCAGGGATGGGGCGACGCCGGCCGCCAGCTGGGCATCCTGGTCCTGGTCGACGTCGCCTACGAGCTCGTCCGCGGCATCGCCGACGGCCAGCGCTCGGAGGCGATCGGGCATGGTCAGCAGGTGATCGACTTCGAGCGCTCCGCTCACCTCCTCTTCGAGCCCAGCGTCCAGGCCTTCTTCCTGCCCGCGCACTGGGTGATCGACCTCGCCAACCAGCTCTACCTAAACGCCCAGTTCTCGATTGCCCTGGGCTTCCTGATCTGGCTCTACCTCTTCCGCAACGAGTCCTATTACTTCGTCCGCAACATGTTCGTCGTCTCGATGGGCTTCGCCCTGGTCGGCTACACGCTCTTCCCGACCGCGCCGCCGCGGATGTTCCCGCACGAGGGCTTCGTCGACACGATCGTCGACTTCTCCAACGTCAACCACGACTCCTCGCTGGCGAAGATCTTCATCAACCCCTACGCCGCGGTGCCGAGCATGCACTGTGCCTTCGCCGCGATGATCGGCATCACCGGCGTGCGCGTCTGCCGTCACTGGTGGTCGAAGGCCTGGTGGGCGTTCTGGCCGCTCTTGATCGCCTGGGTCGTGATCGTCACCGGCAACCACTACTGGGTCGATGTCGGGCTCGGCTGGATGGTCGCGGGCGCCTCGGCCCTGGTGGCCCACCGCCTGCTCGCCCGGGCGAGGCCTCACGCCTGGGCCTGGGCTCGTCCTGCGCAGCCGCAGGAGGCGGAGGCGTGACCTGCCGCGGCCTAGCCCGGTAGCCTCATCTCGATGGAGTCTTCGGCGCCCCCCAGGGCCCCCGGCCCTCGCCGCAACGGTCGCCAGGCCCGCAACGGCCAAGAGCTGCGCGCCTATGCTCGCGAGCGCCTGATCGAGTCGCGGCTGACCCCGAACGCGATCTCGATCGCCGGCCTGGTCGGCAACCTGATCGCCGCCGGCCTGGTCACCCAGCGCTACTTCTTTCTCGCCGGGGTCGCCTTCATCCTCGGCTCGGTGATGGACACACTCGACGGGCGCTACTCGCGCATGTCGGGCAAGGGCACCCTCTTCGGCGCCTTCCTCGACTCGACCCTGGACCGGATCGAGGAGGGAATCGTGCTCGCCGCCGTGGCCGGCTACTTCGCCACCACCGGCCAGGACTTCGCCGCGGCGATGTGCGTCGTCGCCGTGCTCGGCTCGCTGATGGTCTCCTACACGCGCGCCCGCGCCGAGGCGCTCGGCGTCGAGTGCAAGGTCGGGATCGCCACAAGGCCGGTGCGAGTGGTCATACTCTCCATCGGCTTGGTCTTCGCCAAGGGCGCCGGGCTCGGCGATTTCGAGCTCCTCGCCCCATCGGTCTACCTGATCGCGGCGCTGACCATCGTCACCACGATCCAGCGTGTATGGCACGTCCGAAACCAGCTTTCAAGCGAGGCGACTCCCCCGCCTGACCTGTAACCAGTCGCGGGCACAGGCATACCTTGCCACCTAGCCCGATCGAGGAAGGACTTCGAATTAGATGAGCGATAGCAACGGAGCAAATGGCAGCAATGGCGCCGGCCGCACGGACGAGAAGGTCCGCGTAGCGATCGTCGGCACCGGCAACTGCGCCAACAGCTTCATCCAGGGCGTCCAGTACTACAAGGACGCCGACCCCGCCGAGGAAGTGCCCGGCCTGATGCACGTCGACCTGGGCGGCTACCACGTCGGCGACGTCGAGTTCGTCGCCGCCTTCGACATCGATTCCGAGAAGGTCGGCAAGTGACCTCTCCGAGGCGATCTGGTCCGGCCAGAACGACACGATCAAGTTCGCCGAGGTGCCCAACCTCGGCGTCAAGGTCGAGCGCGGCATGACCCTCGACGGCCTCGGCAAGTACCTGAAGGAGAAGATCACCAAGGCGCCGGGGGAAACCGCAGACGTCGTCGGCATCCTCAAGGAGACCAAGGCGGACGTGCTGGTCTGTTATCTGCCGGTCGGCTCCGAGGACGCGACCAAGTGGTACGTCGAGCAGGCGCTCAAGGCCGGCGTCGGCTTCGTCAACTGCCTGCCCGTCTTCATCGCCCGCGAGGACTACTGGGACAAGCGCTTCAAGGAGGCCGGCCTACCGATCATCGGCGACGACATCAAGTCCCAGGTCGGGGCGACGATCGTCCACCGCCAGCTCGCCCGCCTCTTCCACGACCGCGGCGTCCGCGTCGAGCGCACCTCGCAGCTCAACGTCGGCGGCAACATGGACTTCTACAACATGCTCGAGCGCGAGCGGCTCGACTCGAAGAAGATTTCCAAGACCAACGCGGTCACCTCGATCATGGGCCATGAGCTGCCCGCCGAGGATGTCCACGTCGGCCCCTCCGACTACGTCGCCTGGCTGACCGACCGCAAGTGGGCGCACATCCGGCTCGAGGGCAAAGCCTTCGGCGACGTGCCGCTCAACGTCGAGCTCAAGCTCGAGGTCTGGGACTCGCCCAACTCGGCCGGCGTCGTGATCGACGCGGTGCGGCTGATCAAGCTGGCGCTCAACAACGGCATCGCCGGCCAGCTCGACGGGCCCTCCAGCTACCTGATGAAGTCGCCGCACTCGCAGCGGCCGGATGACGAAGCGCGGGAGCAGACTGAGGAGTTCATCGCGGCTAATCGGCGCGACAAGGGTGCTGCGCCCAAGGTCGAGAAGCCGGCGACAGAGGTCGAAGTCTGACGGAGCGCCGGGGGTGAGTCTCCGGGCCGGCCTTCGGCCGGGAGTTCCCGGAGACCCACCCCCGGCGCTCCACCCACTCCCGATCCACGCTGGATCGGTCTTATGCTGGCGGCTGTGTCCGAAAAGCTCTCGATAGTTCAGGTCACGCCGCATCGGCGGGGCACTGAGAATGAGGTCAATCGCTATATAGAGCGGGTTTCGGCGGAGTTGGTGCGGCGGGGGCACCAGGTGCAGGTTGCCGGGGTCGGCGATCAGGTTAAAAAGCTGATCCGGGCGTCGAGCGCGGACATCGTTCATGTCCACGATCCTTTTGCGCCGCGGGTCTCTTCGACGGCGCTGCGGCACTCCTCTGCGCTCAATGTCGCGACGTTTCACGCGCCGCAGGAGCGGGTGCTGTCGACTCAGGTGGCGCGGCCGTTGGTCGAGATCTTCTTTGGCCGGCTCGATGCGCGCACGGTGGCGACGCCGGAGACGGGAGAACTGTTGGAGCGCTACTTCCCGGCCTCCTACGAGCTGGTTGCGCCGGCCGGGGGGGATCGTGACTGGGCGGCGGTCGCGGCCGAGCTCGAGGCGATCTACCTGCGCCTGGCGGCGCGGCGGCACGATCCAAGCGGCAACGAGGAGGTGCGGCGGCGGATCGCCAAGCGGCCGCTGATCGAGGTCGACCTGCACATGCACACCGACCACTCGCCCGACTGCGCGACCCCGGTCGAGGTGCTGCTGGAGACGGCGCGGGACCGCGGCCTCGGCGCGATCGCGATCACCGACCACAACGAGGTCTCGGGGGCGCTCGAGGCTCGGCGCATCGCCGCCGGGATGGACGACATCAAGGTGATCGTCGCCGAGGAGGTGAAGACGGCCGAGCAGGGCGAGGTGATCGGGCTCTTCCTCGAGGAGAAGATCCCCAAGGGGATGACGATGACGGAGACGATCGCGGCGATCCGAGCGCAGGGCGGCCTGGTCTACGTGCCGCATCCCTTCGATCGCTTCCACTCGGTGCCCGACTACGAGCACCTGCTGGAGATGGTCGAGGAGATCGACGTGCTCGAGGTCTTCAACCCGCGGGTGGCGTTGACCGCCTTCAACGAGGAGGCCGAACGCTTCGCCCGCAAGTACCGGATCGTGCCGGGGGCCGGCTCCGACAGCCACGTCGCCCAGGGCCTCGGCAGCGTGCGGGTGCGGATCCACGATTTCGACGGTCCGGAGGAGTTCCTCGAGGCGATGCGCGACGCCGACATCACCCGCAAGCACAAGAACCTCGTCTACGTGCAGACGCTGAAGCTGCTGCAGACGGCGGGGCGGCCGAAGGCGCCCAAACGCAGCGTTCCCGACGCCAAGCCGGTCCGCGGCGGCCGTCCGCGCAAACGCCGTTCGGCGAGCAAGAGCTGATGCAGTCGGGCCGGGCGAGAGGAGCCGAGGCCGCCTCGTCAAAGAGAGCGCCCAGCCCCATGCCCGCCACCGACGACGAGATCAAGGAGAAGTACCTCGAGCGCGCGATCCGCGAGCTCAACCAGCTGACCCACGATCTCCAGGCCTGCCCCCATTGCCCGCGGGGCAAGCTGATGCCGGTGCTTGGCTCCGGCCACCCCCAGGCCGACGTATTCATGCTCAAGCACGCTCCCGCGGCGGCCGAGATCGAAGAGGGCGTCGCCTTCTACGGCCGCGCCGGCAACGCGCTGATGAAGAGCTTCAAGCGGCTCGGCATCGACCCGATCGTCGTCTACGGCACCCTCTGCGTGAAGTGCCCGATCGCGGAGCCCGACCTCGCCGCCGAGCCCTGCATGCGCCGCGTGGTCGAAGAGATCGCGATCGTGCAGCCGAAGATCGTCGTCGTCATGGGAGAGCCCGCTCTGCGCGTGCTCAACAAGCTCCAGGTGCCCGCTCTCGCGCCCGGTCGAGGCGCGCGTGGGCGAGATCCAGGCCTTCACCCCGACCGTCGACGCGCTCTACACGCCTGACATCGATGACTCACTGGACGAAGAAGACGCCAAGGCGCGGTTCTGGCGGTCGTTCAAGATGCTGGGCGAGTGGTACGAGGATCTGCCGCCCTATTGAGGATCGGGCCTACAGGACGACTTCGAATTCCGCGCTCAAGGATGTTTTTTCAACAAGTTCTCGGTCCGATGCGTCTTTGTAAACCTCGATCGACGTGAGGAGCCTGTATCGCCCGGGCGCAGTGTCCGCAGGGATGGTGAACCTCCAGCATGAAGCGGTTTTCCCCGGGCCAGAGGAGAGGCCGATCAAGAGGAATACTTTGGGCCCAAGTGAGGTTGGCGCCCAGCCGCTGCCGTTGAATTCTTCGATCCCGTACCCGAGCCCATAGGAGAGCCAGCCGGTTCCCTCGTTTTCGAGCCGGGGCGCCACGGTTTCCCCGGGCCTATAGGTGCTCTGGAAGAGCGTGAGGTGCGGGCCGGCCTGGGGTTCCAGAACCCGCAGGTATCTGCCGTAGCGGCCCAGCCTCTTGCCCGAGCTGTTTCGGAATACGACTTCGAGTCGGTATAGCGCCGGCTCTGAAGAAAGCTCAAAGGCAAGCGTGTATCTGCGGTGGGAACGAAGCCCGCGCACTCGTTTGAAGCCGACACTTTCCAGCACGCGTCCGGCTGAATTGATGCGGGTGAGCTTTGCCGTCACCAGCCAGCCGAGGTCCCTCTTGTTTGGGTGGGCAGCCTTGGGCCTGTAGTCGAGGTAATAGCCCGCCTTCTGCTTGCCGATCGCCAATGTGTTCGGCCCGGTCGCGCCGAATGAGAGATGGTGCGGGGCGAAGGGCACCCGTTCGCCCACCGGCTCGCTTGTCAGCGACGGCAGGCCGTCCAGTGGTTTCAGATAGTCATGCACCGGGCCGCTTTCACAGAAGGAGCCGGCACTGGCGCTGGTGGGGACAACGGCGACGAGCATGAAGATTGCCACGCACCACGCTGCGCGCCGGACTCTTGTCAGCGAATCTCCCACGAGTTCCGTAATGGTACGCGTGTTATTGAGGTCGCGCGGCAGCGGCGACGGTGATCATGGGCTCGACCTTGGCGCTGGCCAGTCCCCTGACGACGATCGTGTCGAGGGGCTCGTAGGCGGCGAGCTTCTGTTGGGCGTCCGCGGCGTTGGCAGCGGCGACCCCTACGGTGCCCTCGGGCTCGTTGAGGCGGTCGAAGTGGTTGCGGTAGCCGGCGTGGAGGTCGCGGTAGAAGGACTCCTCCTTGGCCAGGCGCTCGGCCGAGTCGGGGCCGAGGGCGGTGCGGACGTAGCCGAAGACTGGGGGAGTGGGGCGGCCCGCCTCTTCGGCGCCGGCCTCGACCTTGGTGCGGGCGCCGGCGGCGAACTCGGGGGTCATCCAGTTGAAGAAGACGCCGTCGAACTCGGCGCCGGCGAGGGCGCACATCTTCGGGCCCATCGCGGCGAGGACGAGGCGGACGCCGGGCAGCTTCTCGCGCAGCTCCGGCAGCGACTCGCGCATCCGCGTCAGCGGCTTCTTGGAAAAGCCGGCGCCGACGCCGAGCCAGAGGCGGGACGGGTCGAGGCCGAGCCGCTCGACATCGGCGGCAATCGTCTCCGGCGGCGTGCGGTCGAGCGCGATCACGGCGACGCCGAGGTCCAGGCCCGGCGCGGCAGCGCCGAACTCGGCGAGCGTGTCCAGGCCTTTCGCACCCGGGTGGTCGTTCGACCACATCGAGCCGTAGCCGAACTCCGCGCAGCGCTCTGCCAGCGGTCGCGCCACCTCGGGGTCGAGGCCGGCGGCAACGCCAAAGCCCCTGCTCTCGCCGCTGTCCATGTTTGGAGCCTATTCCTTGCTCTTTGTTTGAAAGACGTGAATCTTTCTCAAGCTCAAATCAACCACAGACAACAAGCTTCAGGCTAGCCTGGCATCATGGAGGCAATGGCAAGGGAATGGACCGATGATCGGCTCGACGTCCTCAGCGAAAGGGTCGACTCCGGCTTCAAGCTCGTCGACCAGCGCTTCGAACAGATCGACCAGCGCTTCGAACTGATCGACCAGCGCTTCGAGAAAGTCGACGTCGACATTCGCGAGCTGCGAGGCGAGATGGCGGAGATGCGGCGCACGATGAGCCAGGGGTTCATCGGACTCGCGGTGGGAATGGCCTCGGGTTTCATCGCCCTCGCCACGCTCATCGTCATCGCGAGTCTCTAGGTGTAGTTCCTGACCACGTTGTTCATCCGGGCCTCCTTGGAGGCTGGGGGTGTCCACCACCCAGCACCAAGGAGAAGACCCGGATGAAGATCCACGCTAATGCTCCCTTCGGTCCGAAGGGAAGGCTCACGATGGTCAGGCGCGTCACCGAGCAGGGGTGGTCGCCGACGGAGGCGGCCGAGGCCGCCGGAGTCAGCGAGCGCACCTGCCGCAAATGGGTGCGCCGCTATCGATCCGAGGGCGAGGCCGGCCTGCTCGATCGCAGCTCGGCCCCGAAGACCGTCGCCAACCGCACCGAAGAGCGCCGAAGAGAGACGATCGCGGCGCTTCGCAGGCTGCGGATGACGGGTGCAGAGATCGCCGAGTGCCTGGGGATGGCGCTCTCCACCGTCTCGGGCATCCTCACCGACATCGGCCTCGGCAAGCTCTCTCGGCTGGGACCGCCCGAGCCGCCCAACCGCTACGAGCGCTCAAGGCCCGGCGAGCTGATCCACATCGACATCAAGAAGCTCGGTCGAATCGGGAAGAACGGCCCCGGGCACCGGGTTCGCGGCACCCGCAAGGGCACCCGCTCTCGCGGCGCCGGCTGGGAGTTCGTCCACGTCTGCGTCGACGACGCCACCCGCCTCGCCTATGTCGAGGTCTTGGGCGACGAAAAGGCGAAGACCTGCGTCGGCTTCCTGCGCCGGGCGGTCGCCTTCTACCGCTCACACGGGATCAAGGTCGAGCGCCTGATGACCGACAACGGCGGCGCCTACCGCTCCACCGTGCACGCGATCGCCTGCCGGGCGCTGAAGATCCGCCACATCCGCACCCGGCCCTACCGGCCGCGCACCAACGGCAAGGCCGAGAGATTCATCCGCACGATGCTGGGCGGCTGGGCCTACGGGGCGATCTATCGCTCCTCGGCCGAGCGCACCGCGGCGCTACCGGGCTGGCTGGAGTTCTATAACTGGCGCAGACCACACGGCTCCCTCAGCCACAAGCCGCCCGGAGCTCGCCTCGGCGAGCTGAAGCGGAACAACCTGGTCGGGTCTTACATCTAGCTCGCTGGACTCTTCTCCAGCAGCGCCACGCACTCGATGTGCGGGGTCTGGGGGAACATGTCGACGGGTTTGACGCGGCGCAGCTTGTAACCGGCCTCGACCATCTGGGCGGCGTTGGGGGCCAGGGTGGTCGGGTTGCAGGAGACGTAGACGATCTTCTTTGCCTCGCACTCAAGCACGCGGCGGACGATCTTCTGCGAGAGGCCGGCGCGGGGCGGGTCGATGACGACGACGTCGGGTTTGCCGGCCCTCTCGATCAGCGGGCGCACGCCGGTGCGGGCGCTGCCCGCCATGAAGTGGGCGTTCTCGATCTTGTTGCGCTCGGCGTTGCGCTCGGCGTCGGCGATCGCCTCGGGAACGATCTCCAGGCCCCAGACCTCGCCTGCCCGCTTCGCCATCGTCAGCCCGATCGTGCCGATGCCGCAGTAGAGGTCGAAGACGCGCTCGCTGCCGCTGAGGCCGGCGAACTCGGCGGCAATCGCGTAGAGCCGCTCCGCCATCTCGGTGTTGGTCTGGAAGAAGGCGCCGTGCGACATCTCCAGCTTCAGGTCGAAGAGCTCCTCGCGCAGGCGTTCCTCGCCCAGGGCGCCGGTCGGCCCCTCGGTGCTGCCGGAATCTCCCTCGATCGCCGTGTGCAGGTCGACGGGCGGTTTCGGGAAGCGTGCCGCCGAGGTGACCAGGCGGGTCTGGATCTGCCCGGTGCGCCAGCCCTCGCGCACGATCAGGTTGCGCAGCACCCCGGTTCGCTCGCGGCCGTCGTAGGCGGGCACCGACTCGAGCCGGGCCCACTCGCGGACCGCGTTGCGCGCCGCGTTGCCGCGCTCGGAAGCGAGCTTGCAGTCCTCGACGTCGACGATCAGGTCCCAACGGCCGCGGGCATGGAAGCCGAGAATCGGCTCGCCCTCGCGATCGCCGAAGGAGTACTCGAGCTTGTTGCGGTAGCGCCACTGCTCGGTCGCAGGCTCGATCGACTCGAGCTCGAAGCCGTCGAGCTCGCCGATCCGCCGCAGTGCCTCGTCGACCTGGGCGCTCTTCTCGCTCAGCTGGCGCTCGTAGGGGAGGCCCTGCCAGGGGGCGCCTGGACAGGGCTCACCCTCGTGGGTGCAGTGGTCTGCAACTCGATCGGGGCCGGGGCTGAGCAGCTCCACGGTACGCGCCTCGGCAAAGCGCTTCTTCGCTTTCGTGATCTCGACCCGGACCCGGTCGCCCGGCAGCGCACCTGCGACGAAGACGACCAACCCGTCCGCGCGCGCCAGCCCCCGCCCGCCGAAGGCGAGCGAGTCGATCTCGACCTCGAGCTGCTCGCCCCGGTGACGGCGGGCCGGCGCCTCGCCGGTGGCGCGCTCCACTAGGGCAGTTTCTTGCGCGCGCGGCGCGCGGCCTGCGTCGCCTGTTTGCGCACCGGCTCGGCCCGGCCGCCGACCTCGCGGCGCGCCTGCTGGACCAGGCGTTCCAGTTCCTTGAGCAGCGAGTCGGTCTGGCGGCGGCCCTTCTTGACCAGTTCGGAGAGCATTTTCTCGGCGTCGCTGCGGGTCATGCGGCCGCGTTTGACGGCGTCGTCGACGACCTCCTGCAGGCGGTCGCGGCTGACCGTGACGTTGCGCTCGAGGCTTTCGCGGAACTGCTCGACGCTCTTGTCGAGCCCGGTCGTCCCGGCTTTGCTCGACGCTTTTCTCGCTTTGGCCTTTTTCGCCGCAGGCTTTTTAGCCGGAGTCTTCTTCGCAGCTGCTTTTTTGGCGGCCGGTTTTTTTGCCCGCGCGCCGGCTTTTGCTTTTTTCGTCGCTTTGCCGGTTGTTGATTTTTTCGCGGCCATTCCGTCTCGCCTCCTGGTCGTTTGGGCGGATGTTCCCGATTGACTATGGCATTCCTGCCGTGGTGACGATTACGGGCTACCCGTTTTGAGGCGAGCTTCTACAGGGGCGTGGTCGGAGAGCCGGAGCCGCAGGCCCGCCCGGGGGAGCTCACGCCGCTCGGGGGACCAGGTGCTGGGCGGCTCAGCGATCTCGAGGTTGCGCGTGAGCAGGTGATCGATCGCGCGAGGACGGGTCGGGCCGGTGAGCCCAAAGCGCTCGCGCAGTGCCTCGAAGGCTTCGGGGTTCTCAGCCGGACGCAGGTTCAGGTCGCCACCGAAGAGCAGCGGCGTGTCCCCGGCCCACTCGGTCGCCGCAGCGGCGGCACGCAGGACGTCGGCCGTTGCGAGATCCGGCCGGTCGTTGGTCGCGTGCAGGTTGGCGATACAGAGGTCGACTCCACCTCCAAGCGCGACCCGCGTAAACGCCATCACCCGCCGCTCCGGCCTGCCCGGGTGGATCGC
Source organism: uncultured Solirubrobacterales bacterium (assembly GCA_963774405.1). Lineage (GTDB taxonomy): Bacteria > Actinomycetota > Thermoleophilia > Solirubrobacterales > 70-9 > VRUE01. The sequence continues at coordinate 579,045 of CAVZEV010000005.1, forward strand.
CAGCTCCCGCCGCTCCACCACCCCTTGGTTCCGGTGCGCCTTTTCCCCGTCATAGGGGGATAAAGCGCACCGGAACGGCGATCGGACCAAGGTCAGGTTCGAGCCGCCCTCGCCGGAGGCGATCAGGTCGGGGTTGTGGCGGGCGATCAGGGAGCGCAGGGGGCTGAGCGAGTTGCGCGAGGTGAGGGCGCGGTGGGCCTCGGCCCCGCACGCCTCGGCCAGGGGTGCGGCAAAGCGGGGCGGGCACTCCTGCAGCAGCGCGACGTCCCACTTGGCGGCGGCGAGCAGCTTGGCGAACTCGGCGAGCAGATCGCGGTTGACCTGGACGTGGGTCGCGTTTCGCTCCTCGATCCGAAGCAGCCGCGAGCGCCAGGTGAAGAGGGCCGGATCGGGTGGGAAGTCGCGGCCGTGGAAGAGGTTCCAGCTGACGGCGGTGAATTCCACCGCCGTAGTATCCGCTGCTTGGAAAAGCGCGACTTCCTCACAGGTGAAGAGCTGGGCGCCTTCGAGCTCGGCAAGCTGCTCGACCGCGCCGCAGCGCTGAAGGCGGGACGCAGCGAGCGCATTGGCGCCGACTCGCTGGCCGGGCGCAGCATCGCCCTCGTCTTCGAGAAGCCCTCGACCCGGACGCGGATCTCCTTCGAGGTTGGGGTCGCCGAGCTCGGTGCCACGCCGATCGTGCTGCGCGGCGACGAGATGCAGCTCTCCCGCGGCGAGTCGGCCGGCGACACCGCCCGCGTGCTCTCGCGCTACGTCGACGCGATCGTGATCCGCTCCGGCTCGCACGAGCGGGTCGCCGAGCTGGCAGCGGCCGCCGAGGTGCCGGTCGTCAACGCGCTGACGCCCCTGCATCACCCCTGCCAGGCGCTCGCCGACCTGCTGACCATGCGCGAGCGCGGCGGCGACCTCGTCGGCCGGCGGCTCGCCTACGTCGGCGACGGCAACAACGTCGCCCGCTCGCTGGCGATCGCCGGTGAGCTCGCCGGGGTCGAGGTCGTCGTCGCGGCCCCGCCCGGCTATCAGCTGGAGGAGGGGCACGAAGTGAAGCTGACCGCCGACCCGCGCGACGCCGCGGCGGGCGCCGACGCGATCTACACCGACGTCTGGGTCAGCATGGGCGACGAGGCCGAGGCCGAGCGCCGGCGCGCCGACCTGGCGCCGTTTCGGATCGACGCCGACCTGCTTGCCGCCGCCAAGGACGAGGCGATCGTCCTGCACTGCCTGCCCGCCCACCCCGGCGAGGAGATCACCGCCGAGGTGCTCTACGGCGAGCGCTCCGCGGTCTGGGACCAGGCCGAGAACCGGCTGCACACCCAGAAGGCCCTGCTCGAGATGCTGATCGCCGGCTGAGCGATGTACCCGGAGCTGCACCTCGGGCCGCTGACCTTGCAGACCTTCGGGCTGATGTTCGCCCTCGCCTTCCTCGCCGCCGGGGCGCTGATCGGCAAGCGTCTGAAGGAGATCGGCAAGCCGGTCGACTGGGCCTATGAGATGGGCTTCGCTGCCCTTCTCGGTGGCATCGTCGGCTCGCGGGTCTACTTCGTCGTGCAGAACTACAGCAGCGTCAAGCACGACCTGCTCGGCAGTCTCTTCTCCGGCTCGGGACTGGTCTGGTACGGCGGCGCGATCGGCGGCACTCTCGCGGTGCTGGCCTGGGCCTGGTACCGCGACTTCCTCGGCTTCACCCTGCTCGACCTCGCCGCCCCGGCGCTGGCGCTCGGCTACGCGATCGGCCGCTGTGGCTGCCAGCTCTCCGGCGACGGCGACTACGGCAAGCCCTGGAACGGGCCCTGGGCGATGTCCTACCCAAACGGGACCGTGCCCACCGACCGCACGGTTCAGCCGACGCCGATCTACGAGACGCTGGCGATGGGCCTCGGCGCCTGGGTGCTCTGGCAGCTGCGCGACCGTTTCCGAGCCGGTGTCCTCTTCGCGATCTACCTGATCTACGCCGGGGTCGAGCGCTTCTTGGTCGAGTTCCTGCGCCGCAACAGCGAGGTCGCGCTCGGCCTCACCGCGGCCCAGTTCGAGAGCCTGGGAATGATCGCGATCGGGGCGATCTGGATCATCATCGTGCGCCGCCGACACGGTAGCCTTGCGACCGTGGCCTCCGGCGAAACGATCAGACCCGCAGCGGGGCTGTAGCCGTGGAAGCCCAGACGGAGGGGGCGCCGCCGGCGGCGAGCGCCGCAGAGGTCCTGGCGCAGGCCACCGAGGCGATCGCGGCGGCCGGCTGCGAGACGCCTGAGTCCGACGCGAAGCATTTAGTCGCCAAAGCGCTCTCGATGCGGGTCGAGGAGCTCGAGCGCGACGGCACCACCGTCGTCTCTCCCGAGGCCCGGGCCGAGATCGAGCGCTACGTCGCCCGCCGCCGCGAGCGCGAGCCGCTCGAGTACATCCTCGGCAGCTGCCGCTTCCGCGAGATCGAGATCACGGTCGACGAGAGCGTGCTGATTCCGCGCCGCGAGACCGAGCTGCTGGTCGAGATCGGCGCCGAGCTGCCCGAGAGGGCGCGTGTGCACGAGGTCGGCACCGGCTCGGGCGCGATCGCCCTGGCCCTGCTCAGCGAGCGGCCCGACCTGCGCGTCACCGCCTCCGACCTCTCGCCCGAGGCGGCCGAGAAGGCGCGCGAGAACGCGCAGCGGCTCGGCATCGCGCTCGAGCTGACCGTGGCCCAGGGGATCCCCGACCACGTCGAGGAGGTCGACCTGCTGATCGCCAACCTTCCCTACATCACCAGCACCTCGATCGACGAGCGCTCGCCGGAGATCCGTCGCGAGCCGGTGATCGCCGTCCAGGGTGACCCCGCCGCCGGTGACGCCGGCGAGGACGGGCTCGACATCATCCGCGGCCTGATCGAGGAAACGCCGAGCGGCTGGCGGATGGCGCTCGAGCACGACACCCATCACGGCCCGGCGATGCGCGCGCTGCTGCGCGAGGCCGAGACGCGCACCGACTACCGGGGCGACGAGCGGGTCACGGTCGGCCTGGCGCCATGAGCGACGGGGCGCCTGCGAAGGCCGAGCCTTCGCAGGGCTCGACCGAGAGCGTCCGCCGCGAGAAGCTCGAGCGGCTGCGGGCGGAAGGGGTCGACCCCTATCCGCACGAGGGCTTCCCCGGCCGCGACAAGATCGCGGCGATCTACGAGGCGCACGACCCCGAGCAGCTCGAGGAGGGCAAGCAGGCCGGGTTCTCCTACCGGATCGCCGGCCGCGTGGTCGGCCGCCGCGGCCACGGCAAGACGATCTTCCTCGACGTCCGTGACCTGAGCGGCGCGATTCAGGCCTACGCTCGGGTCGATGCGATCGGCGAGCAGGCCTTCGCCCGCATCGACGCGCTCGACATCGGCGACTCGATCGGCGTCGAGGGCGACCTCTACGTGACCAAGCGCGGCCAGCTGGCGCTGGCGGTGCGCGAGTGCACGATGCTGGGCAAGGCGCTGCGCGACCCGCCCGATCTCTTCCACGGCATCTCCGACGTCGAGGTGCGCTACCGCCAGCGCGAGCTCGACCTGATGGCCAACGAAGACTCTCGCAAGGCCTTCTTATTGCGGGCGAAGCTGGTGGCGGCGATCCGCAACTACCTCAACGAGCGCGACTTCGTCGAGCTCGAAACGCCGATCCTGCAGACCCTCCCCGGCGGCGCCGCGGCGCGCCCGTTCGAGACGCACCACCACGCGCTCGACCGCAGGCTGTACCTGCGCATCGCGACCGAGCTCTATTTGAAGCGGGCGATCGTCGGCGGCTTCGAGAACGTTTACGAGCTGAGCAGGTTCTTCCGCAACGAGGGTCTCTCGCCCAAACACAACCCCGAGTTCACGATGCTCGAGTGGTTCCTCTGCTGCGAGGGCTACGAGGGCGTGATGAGCTTCGCCGAGCAGATGATCGCGAGCGTGGTCGCCGAGGTGAGCGGGGGCTCGACCGTGGTCAAGCGCGGCGACCACGAGATCGATTTCAAAGCTCCCTGGAAGCGAATCACCCTGCGCGAGGCGATCCTCGAGGAGACCGAGGTCGACATCCTCACCGCCGGCCGCGAGGAGCTGATCGACCTCTTGGGCGACGAGGACGTGGATCCGAATGCCGATTGGGACTGGATCGTCGACGGAATCCAGGGCAAGCTGATCGAGCCGAAGCTGATCCAGCCGACCTTCCTCGTCGACCTGCCGCGCGAACTCTGGCCGACGGTGAAGCCGGTCGTCGAGCAGCCGGACTTACTGGGCGAGGCCTTTGACGGGGTCGTCGACGGGATGGAGATCATCGGCGGCGGCACCGACACCAACGACGCCGACATGCAGCGCGAGAACTTCGTTCGCCAGCGCCGCCGCCGCCACCCCGAGAGCGAGGAGGCGCCCTACCCGAGCGACGACGAGTTCGTGCGGGCGCTCGAATACGGCTCGCTGCCGGCGGGCGGCTCGGGCATCGGCATCGACCGCCTGGCGATGATCCTGGCCGGGTCCGAGAACCTCAGGGACGTCATCCTCTTTCCCTCGATGCGTGAAACCGATCCCGGCAGGGGTTCCACTTAACTTTTTGGGTCTTGCAAAACAAGCGGGGATGAGACCCGGATAGAAGACATCCGCTGCCCTCAGAAGGCTCTGCGTGGTTCTAAAACGCGGAGTCAAGGAGGAACAGCGGATGCAAGATCAAGTTAGCCGTCTCGTCGGCTTGGACGGCTTCAGGGTGAGAGGCGTCATCGAGAGGGGCGACCAGCTCGACCTCGAGGTCGAGCTGGTCGCGCGAGCGGCATCGTGCCCCCACTGCTCAGGTGTGGAGCTGGAGGTCCACGAGCGGCCGGTGGTCACCCTCAGGGCCCTGCCGCTGTGTGGCCGCCGGGCCACCCTGCGCTGGCGCAAGCGCCGCTACCGCTGCAAGGCATGCCGGCGCACCCACACCGAGAGCTGTGAGCAGGGCCGCCCGCGTCAGCGGCTCACATCCCGTTTCCGGGCCCGGCTGATCGAGCGGGCCGGCTCGGGCGGCGCCCACGCAGAGATTGCCCGCGAGGAGGGGACGTCGCGCTACCAGGTCACCCGCGCGTTGAGGGTTGCCGCAAGGGAGGCGATCGGCTCCCGCCCGGCGCTGCCGCGACGGCTCTCCTTCGATGAGGCCGCCCACCGCAAGGGCTACGGCAACCTGGCCACGGTCGTCTCAGACCTCGATCGCCGCCGCGTGCACGAGGTGCTCGACGGGCGCTCAAGGGCAGTGGTGGAGCGCTACCTCGGCTCCCTGAGCGAGGCCGAGCGCGATGCCGTAGAGGTGGTCTGCATCGATCCCTATGACCCCTACCGAAATGCGGTGCGAGCAAAGCTCCCCCAAGCCAAGATCGTCGCCGACCCCTTCCACATCGTGCGCGGCGCCGGGGAGGCGCTTGACAGCGTACGGCGCATCCGCCAGCGCCGGCTGCGGGCAAAGGAGCAGGGTCGGAAGACCCTGCGCGCCACTTGGAACCCGCGCTTTTACCGCGCCCGCCATTTGCTCTTGCGCGGCAGGGAGCGACTCACCGAGTCCCAGCGCCGGCGCCTTTGCGAGCTCTTTGCCCACGATCCGGTGATCGCCGAGGCCTGGTGGCTGAAGGAGCTGCTGCGCTCGGTCTATGCCGCCACCGACCGTGCCCAGGCCACGCAGCGGCTCGACCGCTTCTTCGCCGCTGTGACTCGCAGCGGCCACCAGCCCTTTGAGGCATACGTCAATGGAATCGGGTCTTGGCGCGAGGAGATCCTCGCCTACTTCGATAAGCCTGCCTCAAACGGCTACGCGGAGGGAGTGATCAACAAGGTGAAGGTGATCAAGCGCCGCGCCTACGGCCTGCCGAGCTTTGAGAGCTTTCGGGAGCGGGTGCTCGTAGCATGTGGCTGAAGGGACCATGCTGTGCCTCCCCGCTTAATTTGCAAGAACCAACTTTTTCGGTGCAGAGTCGGCGGCTGACGCCTCTTGCTCTCGACGAAAAAGTGCAAGACGTTCCACCCCTGCCGGGATCGGTTTCAGGACACCGAGTGGAGAAGACCACCGTCGATCGGGATCACGGCTCCCGTTATGTAGGAAGCTCTATCCGAGCAGAGGAAGGCGACGAGGTCGCCGTACTCCTCGGGTTGGCCCAGCCGGCCTGCCGGGACTTCCTGCTTCGCGGCCGCTTCGGCGCCCGCGAGGGAGCCGCCGGCGTCGGCGAGGCGCTCGGTAGCGAAGCGGCCGGTGGCGACGGTGTTGACGGTGATCCCGTCGGCGGCGACCTCGCGCGAGAGCGTCTTGAGGAAGCCGACTGCGGCCATGCGGTGGGCGTTGGAGAGGTTGAGTCCCGGGATCGGCTCGCGGGTGGAGCTGGAACCGACGTTGACGATCCGCCCCCAGCCGCGCTCGCGCATCCCCGGCACGACGGCGCCGCTGAGCACCCGCGGCGCGAGCACGAGCGAGCGGTAGGCGCTCTCCCACTCGCCCAGCTCGTGGTCGAGGGCGCCGCCGAAGGGCGGGCCACCGGTGTTGAGGACAAGGATCTCGATCGGGCCGAGCTTGGCTTCGACCTCGCTTGGCAAGGCGGCGAGGCGATCGAGGTCGGCGGCATCGGCCGTGAACGGCGTTGCGCCCTCGCCGATCTCCGCCGCTGCCTCCTCCAGCTTCTCGGCCGAGCGGCTGACGATCGCCACCCTGGCGCCTTCGCGCACCAGCGCCGCCGCGATCGCCCGGCCGATGCCGCGGCTGGCGCCCATCACCAGGGCCACGCGGTTCTCCAGGCCGAGCTTCACGGCCGCAGGCCGGTCAGGCGGAAATTGATCGCGCAGAGGTAGGCGAAGAGGCCGACGGCGACCAGGGCCCCCAGCCAATGCTGTCCGATCAGCACGGCGAGCAGGCTGACGACCCCCGCCAGCATCGCCCGCACCAGCGTCGCCTCCGGCTCCAGGCCGACGATCCTCGCGGTCAGCCAGGCGCAGCCAAGCCAGGCCAGGGGCCCGACCAGCCAGCCCCAGCTTTCGAAGAAGCCGTGGGAGAAGATCAGAGCGAGCAGTAGCGAGAGCAGCGCCACGGCAACCAGCTGCACGACCGCGACCCGCCAGAAGACCTCGAATCTCACGCCGGGGATTCTCCCATTCCGCCGACCGCGCCACCTCCTCGCCGCCCGTGTTCCATAATCAGAGCGCGCCTGGGCGGTTAGCTCAGCTGGGAGAGCACCTGCTTTACACGCAGGGGGTCACTGGTTCGAACCCAGTACCGCCCATCGGGGATGGCTATGTCCGAACTTAACATCGATTTGTGACATGTTCGCTATCTTGAGATTTGGGTCAACGGGAGGGGAAGAAGCTCCATGAAGAAGAGGATCGCCGTAGTAACCGTCGTCGCCTTGCTCGTCGCCGCGGCGACGGCAAACGCGATCAACGTGCATGTGGTCGTCGGCAACCTGGTGCTCGACGCGCACGGGAACTTCGCGCCGAAGGCGCTGCCGAAGCACGAAAACGCGCCGATCATGACCGAAGGCGGCGGCAAGCTCTCGACCCTCAGCGGCGAGCTCCCCCCGATCCTCGACAAATTCGTGCTCGAATTCGACAAGCACGGCGCCCTCGACACCACCGGGCTGCCGCACTGCACCAAAGGCAAACTCGTCGCCACCACCGTCGCCGTCGCCCGCAAGGCCTGCGGCAAGGCAATCGTCGGCGAAGGCTTCGGCAGCGCCGTGGTCAAGTTCCCCGAACAGGGACCGATCAAAGTCGGCTCGCCGATCACCCTCTTCAACGGCCCGAAAAAGGGCCGCGACGACACGATCATCGCCCACGCCCACCTCGATTACCCGGGCCCGACCACCTTCATCGTCCCGATCGTGATCGAAAAAATCCACAAAGGCTCGTTCGGCTACCGCGTCAACGTGAAAATCCCCAAGATCGCCGGCGGCTACGGCCACCCGATCGAAGGCTCCGCCAAAGTCGGCAAGAAATGGACGTACAAGGGCAAGAAGCACAGCTACATCAACGCCCGCTGCGAAACCGGCCACTTCGTCGTCCACGGCGCCTTCAGCTTCAAAGGCGGCCCGGAAGAAACGGCCTCGCAGGCGGAAGAGTCGAAGACAATTCTCAACGCCTCGTTCCTGCTGCCCTGCAAGGTGCGCCACTAGGAGGGCGAGAGCATGAGACGACCTCCTCGGAAGAGCCTTCTCGTCTTCGGCCTGATCACCGTGGCGGCGCTTGCGCTGGCCGCCACGGTGGTCTCCGCCCGCCGCGACAACGACACGGTCAAACTCCAGATCGGCGACCTGCTGATCAACGGACGCGGCGGGTTCCGGCCGGAAACGCTGCCCAAGCACCACGACGCGCCGATCAAGATCTACGGCGGTGGCAAGGTCTCGACGATCTCCGGCGACCTGCCGCCGATCCTGGAAACGATCACCTTCGAATTCGACAAGCACGGCCACGTCGACACAAGCGGGCTCGAAGTCTGCACCGCCGCGAAGCTGCAGGCGACCACCGTGCCCGCCGCCCGCCGCGCCTGCCCGAAGGCGATCGTCGGCAAGGGCTACGGCACGGCGACGGTTGCCTTCCCCGAACAGAGGCCGTTCCCGGTCTCCTCGCCGATCACGATCTTCAACGGCCCCAGGAAGCACGGCTTCGACACGATCCTCGCCCACGCCTACACGACGGTGCCGGTGGCGACCACCTTCATCGTCCCGATCGTGATCGAAAAAATCCACAAGGGAATCTACGGCTACCGGGTCAAAGCCAAGATCCCGAAGATCGCCGGCGGCTACGGCCACCCGGTCTCCGGTCACGTCACGGTCAACCGCAAATGGACCTTCAAGGGCAAGAAGCACAGCTACGTCAACGCCCGCTGCGAAACCGGCCGCCTGCAGGCGCGCGGCGAATTCCTCTTCCAGGACGGCACCTTCCTCACCGGCACCTTCTTCCGGCCCTGCAAGGTCGCCAGATAAGCGCCGTCTCCTCCGCTCCCGCGAGGACGCGCTTGTTACACCCGGCGATCACGCGTCCTCGCTCCCGCGTCCGGGGACGGCTTTCCGACCTTTGAGCGGAGGCGTTGCCAGAGTGAGGGCGGTCGCGGCTGGGTGCGCCGCCACTCTTCCTCGGTCGGCAGGTTGCCCGCCTCGCGTTCGCGCATGACGCAGGCGGTGTGGGCGTGGCGGCGCCGGCTGCGATCGTCCTCGGGGGCGATCAGCACGTGCTCGCTGAGCGCCGGCAGGTGCTTGCCGCAGATCGGGCAGCGGTAGGTCGCCGGCTTCATGTTCTGGGCGCGGCGCATCGACCACCAGCGGACCGGTGGCTGCTTGGCCGCTCGCGGGCGGGCCATCGGCTCAGGCGCCGGCGTGCAGTTGCGGGGTGACAGTGCCGCCGCGCTGGTGCTCGGTCTTGCTGACGACGTCGAAGAAGACATCGTTGCGGCCGCGGCGCATCTTGCGGGGGAACCAGCGGCGGGCGCGGCGGTGGGCCGCGGTCATCGCCCGGAAGCTGCGCTCGTGGGCGGCGCTCCAGCGGATGCCGAAGATCTCTCGCACGCGCGGCGGCAGCGTGCCCTTGATGATGTGGTTCTGGGCGACGATGTTGCCCCGCGCCGCCCGCGGCACCGGCTGCTCGAAGGCGACCAGCGGCGCCATCTCGAGGCCGTGCGCGGTCGCCTGCAGGTCGGGTGAGGAGAGGCGCTCGGCCCACCAGGCGCTGAACTCGCGGTAGCTGCCCGGGGACCTCGTCGGCGGGCAGGCCGAAGAGCTCGCCGAAGCGGACGTAGTCCTGCCAGAGGTCCTCGCGCTCGCGCTCGCTCAGCGGCCGCACCATCGTCTCGTACATCGCCCGGCCGGAGTCGGCGATCACCGCCAGGGTCCACAGCATCAGCTCCGGGTCGAAGGCCGAGTAGGCGGTGCTGGCAGGGTGGACGCCGGCCGCCTCGGGCAGGGTCCCCTTGACCCGCTCGTGCAGCCGCTGCACCACCGCCAGCGCCTTGTCGGCTTCCTCGCGGCTGCCGAGCAGGATCGTCTCCTGGATCTTCGCCGTGCGGGCGAGGCGCTGGAAGGGCCGGTTGGCCGAGCGCGTGCTGATCATCGTGCCGGTGTAGGTGAGCGGCTCCAGGGCGCCGATCAGCAGCGCCCGCTGGCCGTAGAGCAGGCCGACCGAGCGCTCGCCGTGGACCATCCGCGCGAGCGAGCGGCCGGGGGGAAGTAGTGCGAGTCGGTGTCTGCCGGGGGCGCCATCGCTGCCGAGGATGCTAGCTCGGCTCCGGCGCCTCCGAGGCGAGCGCGGCGACGGCGCGATCGAGCATGCCCGAACGCGAGGGGGTCTGCAGCTCGTGGGCGGCGAAGATCTCGTCGAGTGTCCTCGCGGGTGAGGGTCTCGCGCTCGAGCGCGTTGGCGGCGAGGTTGTCGAGGCATTCGCGGTTGCCCGCCAGCAGCGCGCGGGCGCGGCGGTGCGCTTCGCGGGCGAGCGCCATCGCCGCCCGGTCGACGTCACGCCGGGTCTGGTCGGAGACGGCGTAGTCGCCGGTCGGCAGCGCGATCGGCGGCGCCCCGTCGGCGTCGATCGAGACGCCCATGCCGAATTCCGCCGCCATCTGCTTGCAGACCGCGTGCACGCGGGCGAGGTCGTCGACGGCGCCGGAGTAGGAGTTGGCGAACACCTCTTCCTCGGCGGCGCGGCCGCCGAGCAGGGTGACGACCTCGTCGATCAGCTCGTCGCGCGACTTCAGGTAGGTGTCCTCCTCCGGCGAGTGGCCGACGAAGCCGAGCGCCGGGCCGCGCGGGACGATGCTGAGGATCTCCGGCGGGTCGAGGCCGAGCAGCCGGCGGCAGAGCGCGTGGCCGGCCTCGTGGTAGGCGACGATGCGGCGCTCCTTCTGGTTCAGCCGCCGCGCCTGCTGGGAGCCGACCGACTGGCGCAGCAGCGCCTCGTCGAGGTCCTCGCGCGCCGTCGCCTTGCGCCCGGCGCGGCCGGCGATGATCGCCGCCTCGTTGAGCGAGTTGGCGAGCTGGGCGCCGGTCATCCCGGTCGTCTTGCGGGCGACGTCGGTGAGGTCGAGGTCCTCGGCCAGCGGCTTGCCCTTGGCGTGGGCGCGCAGGATCGCCTCGCGCCCGTTGCGGTCGGGCGGGGAGACCAGGACCTGGCGGTCGAAGCGGCCCGGTCGCAGCAGCGCCTTGTCGAGCTTGTCGACGTGGTTGGAAGCGGCGATGACGATCACCGTGCCGGGATCGCGCTCGAATCCGTCGAGCTCGACCAGCAGCTGATTGAGCGCCTGCTCGCGCTCACTAGAGCCACCATCGCCGCCTCCACCACTCCTTGCTCCACCGACGGCGTCGAGCTCGTCGATGAAGATCACTGCGCGGCCGGACTTGCGCGCCTCCTTGAACAGGCGCCTGATCCGGGCGGCACCCCTCCCAACGAACATCTCGACGAAGCTCGAGCCCGAGGCGGCGAAGAAGTCGACGCCGGCCTGGGCGGCGACGGCGCGGGCCAGCATCGTCTTGCCGGTCCCGGGGGGACCGAAGAGCAGCACCCCGCGCGGCGGCGCGGCGCCCAGCGCGGCGAAGCGCTTGGGGTCGCGCAGCCACTCGGCCACGTCCATCAACTCGTCCTTGGCGGCGTCGACGCCCTGCACGTCGTCCCAGAGCACCGGCGCCGTCTTGCTCGCCTTCACCGTCTCCGGCTTGGTCGTGCCCATCGTCGTCCGCATCAGGCGGAAGAAGACGAAGAGCAGCATCGCCATGAAGACGACCCCGAAGACCGGGTACCAGTCGAAGGCGAATTCCTGGATCTGGCTTGTGGTCAGTGCGAGTGTCACGCGATTGCCCCTGCGGTTGAAAAAGGAGTGATTCCGCAGAACTAACGAGGCAGTGTGGGCGCAAATCGCGCCCAACACCAATCGCATATGTGTCCAGTCCACGCCCGTGGGCTAAAGGTCGGTGGCCGCCGACTACAGATCGCGCGGCGCGACGACGCCGCTCTGCAACGCCTTCTCGACCAGGGCGAGGCGCTTGCGGTTCTGCGGCAGGTCCTCCAGCTCGAGCTTCTCGAAGAGAGCCCGCATGTGGGTCTTGACCGCGTCGACGCTGAGGTGCAGCTCGGCCGCGATCGCCTGGTTGGTGGGCGGCGTGGCGAAGGCGGCGCCGTCCTTGAAGGGGCGGCAGAGGGCGAGCAGGACGCGCCGCTGGCCCGGCGAGACCGCCGCCGCGGCGGGGACCTCGGTGGCGACCCGGGTCGCTTCCGGGGCCGACTCACCGGGGCGGCGAAAGAGCACGGTGGTGCGGCCGAAGCGCAGGACGTCGCCGTCGCGCAGGAGCTTGCGGCCGTGCACGCGCTCGGCGCCGACGAAGGAGCCGTTGCGCGAGAGGCCGTCGTCGAGCAGCGTGCACTCGCCGGCGACGACCTCGATCTGGGCGTGCAGGGCGGAGACCTCCTCGTCCCACTCGATTCGCAGCCCCGCCGCCCCGCCGCGCCCGACCCAGAGCTCGGCGGTCCCGTCCTCGATCACGACGATCCGCTGCTCGCCGTCCCCGTCGCGCAGCACGAGAAAGGGCCGCCCCCCGCGTTCGGCCTCGATCTGCGCCTTCAGCTCGGCAGCACTCGTCTGTCGCGGCTCGGCGCCCACGCCGTGATCCTACGAGCCGCCACCGCTTCCGGTGCGCCTTATCCCTGCCATGGAGGGAAAAGGCGCACCGGAAGGGTGGCGGAGGGGTGAGTGGGTCCACCCCTGGGGGGTCTGGGAGGGACGGCCGGGGCGGGCGAAGGTGTCTGCACAAGGCACTCAGCCCACAAAACAGACTCAAAGGAGACTCAGATGACTCGCAACCGCACCGCCCAGAAGATCGCCCGCCGAGCCGGCCTGATCGCCGCCCTCGCCTGCCTCGCCCTGGCCGCCGTGCCGGTCGCCGGCCAGGCAAAGGCCCCGGTCCGCTTCGGCGCCAAGCTCAACTCCACCGTGCAGCCCTCCAACTCGCTGCCGGGCCTCACCTGCAACGGTCCCGAAACCGCGCTCGAACCCTGCACGATGGTCCTCAACGACGCCTACGGCCGGCCCAACGGCGGCGAGATCGCGCCGAAGACCGGCACGATCAAGAAGATCCGCCTGATCGCCGGCGGCCCCGGCAGCTTCCGGCTGATGGCCGTCAAGCACATCAACGGCACCGACGCGCTCGCCAAGCGCTACGGCCAGCGCATCGTCTACCGCGGCCAGAGCGAATCGGCCGAAGAAGAAGGCGACTACAACGTCGAGTCCTTCCCGGTCGACATGAAGATCAAGAAGGGCGAGCAGCTGGGGATTCGCGGCAGCATCACCTCGATGATCCGCTGCTCCTCCGGCGGCCCCAACACCCTGATCTACACGCCGCCCCTCTTCCTCGGCGGCCGCTTCACCCCGGCCAGCCGGACCGACGGCTGCTGGATGCTGATGGAAGCGCTGATCAAGTAACGCCGATCTACCCCCTGATGCACGAGGCCCGCTCCGGCGGGCCTCGTCGCGTTCAACCGCGTTCGACCTGGGAGCCGCCGACGATCGCCTCGGTGCCGTCGTCGCCGAAGACGATCCAGGCCTTGTTGCCGCCGTCGTAGTCGGGCGCCCAGAGCTTCATCGTCGCCGGGCGACCCCAGACGGTCACCTCCTCCGCACCGGTCTCCTCCTCGCCGCGCCAGATCCGCACGAAGGGGTTGCCCTCGCGCTCGGCGCCGATCGTGGTCGGCTCGCGGTGGCCGGGGTGGACGGTCGTCCCCGGCGAGAGCTCGATCAGCTTCATCACCGAGGCCTTGAGGTCGGCGAAACCGCTGGCGCCGGGCGCCATCGTGCCGCCGACCGTGCCCTTGAAGAGGACGTCGGCGGTGAAGAGGTCGGTGCCGTTGACGAGGAAGGCGAGGTGTCCGGCGGCGTGTCCCGGGGTCGAGATCGCTTCGATCTGCAGATCGCCGGTGCTGAGCGTCTCGCCGTCGGCGATCGTCTCGGCGATCTCGTCCTCGATTTCGGCTGCCGCCTCGGCGTGGGCGACCATCGGCACGCCGCCGAGCTGCTGCTGCGCCGCCGCCAGGCCGGCGATGTGATCGCCGTGGGGATGGGTGATCAGGATGTGGGTGATCTCGATCCCGTCCCGCTCGGCGCGCTCGAGCAGCGGCCCGAGGTCGTCGTTGCCGTCGATCAGCACCCCCTTGCCACCGGCCTCGTCGGCGACGAGATAGGCGTTGGACAGCCACTGCGGGTTCTCGGTCCTCTCGACGATCAACAGCCTCTCCTTCCGTAGCGTGCGGAAACTCTTCCAGACTCAGCCGGTGACCGGGACCGCGCTGCCCTCGAGCAGCGTCGCCGCAACCAGCTCCGGGTCGTCCCAGGTCGGCGTGTGACCGACGGCGGGCAGGGCGACGTAGCGGGCGCCGACCGGCCGGCGCTCCGGTCGCGGCGGGCCGACCAGGCGGTCGCGCTCGCCCCAGGCCAGGGTCACCGGGATCTCGGGGTAGCCCGCCGGGTCGAAGACGTGGGTGCGCATCGCCCGGTTGGCGCCCTCGTAGCCGCCGGCGTCGATCCAGCCGAGCACGAGCCTGCGTCCCGCCCCGGCGGGGACGCGATCGGGATGGGCGGCAAAGGTGGCGAGCATGCGCTCGCGCAGGCCGCGGTTGTGCAGGGCCAGAGCGACCAGCGGGCGCAGCCGCCGCCGAGCGAGTTGCCGGCGACGTGGGGCCGCTCGATCCCGAGCTCGAGGCAGCGCTCGTACACCGCCGCGGCGAGGTTCGCGGCGCTCGGCTCGACCGGCGCCGGCAGCGGCGGCTCGGCGCCGAAGCCGGGCAGGTCGAGCGCCAGCGGCGCCCGCTCGGGCCCGAGCAGGTCGAGCACCGGCGCCCAGATCTCCTTCGAGCCGCCGAGGCCGTGCAGCAGCAGCAGCGGTTCGCGCCGCGCTCCGCTCACTGCCACCCGGGCTTGGCCAGCAGCAGCTGCACGTCGCCGATCCGGCGCTCGCGGAAGCCCGCCTCCGAGGAGCAGAGGTAGAACTCCCAGAGGCGGCGGAAGCGCTCGTCATAGCCGCGGGCGCGCAGCCGCTCCCAGGTGTCGAGGAAGCGCCGGCGCCAGCTGGCGAGCGTGGGTGGGTAGTGGGCGGTGATGTCGGACATCCATACCTCACGCATGTCGGTGACGCGCGCCAGGCAGTCGGCGATCAGCCTCCTGGAGGGCAGGCAGCCGCCGGGGAAGACGTGGGTGTTGGCGAAGCTGCGAGCGGCCTTCTCGGCCTCGTAGAGGCGGTCGTCGATCGTGATCGCCTGCAGCAGCATCAGGCCCTCGCGGCTGAGCAGCTTGCTGCAGCGGCGGAAGTACTCGTCGAAGTGGCGCCAGCCGACCGCCTCGATCATCTCCACCGAGACCAGCCGGTCGTAGCGCCCGCGCAGGTCGCGGTAGTCCTCCAGCAGCACCTCGACCCGCCCGTCGAGACCGGCCTCGCGCACCCGGCGGCAGGCGAGCTCGTGCTGGGCGGGGGAGATCGTCGTCGTCGTCACTCGGCAGCCGTGCTCGCGGGCGGCGTGGATCGCCAGCCCGCCCCAACCGCTGCCGATCTCCAGCAGGTGGTTCTCCGGCCCCAGCCGCAGCTCCGCGCAGATCCGCTCCAGCTTCGCCAGCTGGGCCTGCTCGAGGCTGGCGCCCTGCTCGGGGAAGTAGGCGCAGGAGTAGAGCATGCGCTCGTCGAGGAAGGAGGCGAAGAGCTCGTTGCCGAGGTCGTAGTGGGCGGCGATCTGCCGGCGTGCCCGGCTGCGCGTGTTGTCGGGGACCAGGCCGCGCACCCGGTGGGCCCAGCCGCGCGGGCGGGCGACGGCGGCGCCGACACCGCCGCGCTCGCCCAGCTCGCGGGCGGCGATGCGGATCAGCGCGACCAGGTCGTCGGTCTCCCAGAGGCCGTCGACGTAGGCCTCGCCGAGGCCGACGCTGCCGCGCAGGGCGCCGCGCCAGGCGGCCAGGTCGTGGACCGCGATCCTCGCCTGCAGCTCGGCGTCGGCGGGGCCGAAGCTGCGCTCGCGGCCGGCCTCGACGACGTCGATGCGACCAGTGCGCAGGCGGCGCAGCACCTGCGAGACGGCGGCGCGGGCGAGCTGGTCCCTCATGGCGAGAGGAACCCCCTCGGCTTCCTCCCCTCGGGATGAGGGAAGTAGCGCGCGCCCTTCAGCTTCAGGCGCAGCGACTGGGCGTAGATCTTGGCGACCGTCTGCAACGACATCGCCGGGTAGCGCGCCAGCATCCCGGCAAGACGGGCTCGGCTGAGCTCATGGCGGCGCAGCGAGAGCGTCGCGTCGAAGGCCTTGCCCTGCCGAGGCGCAACGCTTTGCGGCTCTCCCGGACCCGTTGCGCGTTGCACCGGGCGCGACTCGATGTGGACGCTGAGCCGCTCGCCCGGTTCGTCGGCGCGGAAGGCATAGGTCTGGTCCATCCCCATCAGCGGGGAGACGTGGAGGTGTCCTTGTCGAGCTCGTCGCTGAGCACGGTTCCGCGGCGCGACCCGCGCGCCAGGACATAAGGATGACGCTCGCCCCAGGGGATGTTGTTGACGTCGGCAACGACCGCCTCCACCCGCTCCCCGGTCTGCTCGAAGCAGTAGTAGAAGCTGACCGGGTTGAAGACGTGGCCGAGGTAGCGCAGGTTGGCGAGCAGGCGCACCGGGCCGGCCGGGCGAACGCCGGTCTCCGCCTCGACCGCGTCACGGGCGCACTCGGCCAGCGGTCGCTGCGGGTCGCCCATGTAGTCGGAGCGCTGGAAGCGCGCCGGCGCCGCGCGGCGGGCGGAGAAGAGCGGGAAGGGGTCGAGCACCTCCGGCAGCTCGTCGAGGTCGAGGTACATGAGGAAGAGCGAATAGCGAAACGAGTGCTCCACCGGCTCAAACCGCCGATGCCGCACCCACCCCTCATAAACCGCCGAGGCACTCACAGCACACCAACCTCCTGCTGAGTTCGCCCTTCTGACTCCATATGCCCCACAAAAGACGAAGTCAGCGGGTTGGGCGTGAGGGCCTTGCAGGCGCGGATCGCGCTCACCACACCGTCCTCGTGGAAGCCCCAGCCCCAGTAGGCGCCGCAGTAGTGGGTGCGGCGCACGCCGCTGATCTCGGCGTGCCGGGCCTGCGCGGCGACGCCCTCGGCGGTGTAGACGGGGTGCTCGTAGGTGAAGCGGCGCAGCACCTTGGCCGGGTCGATCGCCTCGCTGCGGTTGAGGGTGAGCAGGAACTCGCGCTCGGCGCGCAGGCGCTGCAGGTTGTTCATCCAGTAGGTGACGGTGGTGCGGCCGGCCGGGGGCTCGGTGAGGTGGAAGTTCCAGCTCGCCCAGGCCGCCCGGCGCCGCGGCATCAGCGAGGTGTCGGTGTGGAGGACGGCCTCGTTGCGCTGGTAGGGGATCGCGCCGAGGACCTCGCACTCGGCCTGGCTCGGGTCGGCGAGCATCGCCAGCGCCTGGTCGGAGTGGGCGGCGATCACGACCTGGTCGAACTCCTCGCTCTCGCAGCCATCGGCGGCGATCCGCACGCCGTCCTCGAGCCGCTCGATGCTGCGCACCGGCGCCCGCAGGCGAACGCGGTCGCGCCATGGGGCGGCGATCGCCGCGACGTAGCTGCGCGAGCCGCCCTCAACGGTGCGCCAGCGTGGCCGGTCACGCAGGCTGAACATGCCGTGGTTGTCGAAGAACTCGGCCATGAAGCCGGCCGGGAAGCTCCACATCTGGGCCGGGTCGGCCGACCAGACGGCCGAGGCCTGGGGCACGATCAGCCGCTCGATGAAGAGGCGCGAGAAGCCGCGCTCCTCCAGCCACTGGCCGAGCGAGGGTGCGGTGCCGTTCATCCCGACCAGCGCCTGCGCCTCGCGGTTGAAGCGGCGCCACTCGCGCAGCATGCCGAGGAAGGCGGGGCTGAGCAGGTGGGCATGCGGGCGAAGATGCCGCGCGGCGTGCCCGAGTACTCGAAGCCGCCGCGGCCGTCGGATACCGAGAAGCCCATGTGCGAGGGCCGGCTGGGCACCTCGAGCTCCTCCAGCAGCCGTTCGAAGTTGGGGTAGTTGCGGTCGTTGAAGACGATGAAGCCGGTGTCGACCCAGTGGCTCTCGCCGCCGCTCTCGACCTCGACCGTGTGCGAGTGGCCGCCGACCCGCTCGCTCGCCTCGTAGACGGTGATCTCGTGCTCGGGGTGGAGGAGGTGCCCGGCGACGAGCCCCGAGACGCCGGTTCCGACGATCGCAATCTTCATCGCCCGTTTCCTACGCAGCCGAGCGACGTTTGGATGAATCCACTCGCCCTTGTCGAGGTGCAACGTTTTGTGGTCCCAGGAGAGGCGCAAAACGTTGCACCTGCCTCAGCCGTAGGGTCGGTAGACCATCCGCTCGCCGAGCAGGCCGGTGACGGTGGCGAAGCCGTAGCCGCGGGCGCGCAGCGTCTCGATGATCTGCGGCAGCGCCGCCAGGGTCTCTCCGCGCGGGCCGCCGCCGTCGTGCATGAGGATGATCGAGCCCGCCCGGGCGGCGCCGACGATGCGGCTGTAGATCGCGCCGGTGCCGGGGGTCGACCAGTCGGCCGGGTCGACGTCCCAGGTGATCGTGCGCAGGCTGTCCTCGCCGGCGGCGGCGATCACCGAGGAGCTGAGCGCGCCGCCGGGCGGGCGGAAGAGGCAGGGACGGAAGTGGGTGATCGACTCAGCCAGCGTCGTCGCCGGGGCGATCGCGCCGTAGCCGGGGAATTCGGTGTGGTGCATCGTGTGGTTGCCGATCTCGTCGCCTTCGCGCAGGATCTGCCGCATCGCCTCGGGGTAGCGCGACATCTCCTGGCCGATCTCGAAGAAGGTCGCCGGCACGTGCTTTTCGCGCAGCACCTGCAGGAAGCGCGGCGTGTATTCGCTGGGGCCGTCGTCGAAGGTGAGGGCGACGACGTTGCGGTCGCGGGGACCGTTGGTCTCGAGGCCGGCGCTGCCGCCCGTGCAGCCGACCGGGCGCACCGGTCGCAGGCGGAAGAGCCGGGTGCCCTGGCCCGGCAGGCTCGCCTCGCAGGTGCCCGGGCGCTCGGCGCCGCAGCCGCCGCGGGTGGAGACGACGCGCCAGCGGTAGCGCTGTGGGGCGAGACCGGCGTCGGCGGGGAGCAGGGCGAGGACGAGCTTGTCGGGCTCGGGCCGCTTCAGCCGAGCCGGGATCGCTTCCCGGCTCGTCGCCTCACCGGTGGCGTTGACCAGCTCGAGCCCGGCGCGGCGAGCTGCCTTGCTCGGGCCGCCTATGCAGATCCGGCGCTCACCACCACCGCCGCCGGCCCGCAGCTCGAAGCAGAGCGAGGAGGAGCCGCTCCCCGCGGGCAGCCGGCTGAGCCCGGCGAGCGCCACCGGCCGCGACGTCCGCAGGCTGAAGATCAGCTGCCGCCCGGCCTGGGAGAGGCGGGCGCGCACCGGCACGGGCGGGGAGGCAGCGGCGCGCCCAGCCGCCGCGAGCGTTGCCAGCGAGGCCGCGAGGAGGGCGGCACTGCACAGGATCTTGCGGGAGGGGGAGATGGCTTCGATCCGGCTGACCAACACGAAGGACGTGTCCCATACTAGGCGCGCATGCGTGCCGATCGACAAGTCGCAAGCGCTCCGACCGTTGTGCGCAGTTTCGGTACGTCGATGGTATGGCAGTTTCTTTGCCCGCAGCCAAATGGTCGCTACCGTGTTCGCTGTTGACGTGAAGACCAGCTTTTCCGCGGCGCCAGGGTTCCGCCCAGTGCTCTTCGCGATCACCGTTCTCGCAATGTCGCTCCTCGCGTACATGCCAACCCCTGCCTGCGCAATTCCGGGTGGAGCCGGTGAAGCCGCCGTCCCCGTGACCGAAACCCCCGGCGACACCCCGTTCGACCGCCAGGGCATGTGGGTCTGGTACATCGCCCGCTCCGAGGGCGGCAACATCGGCCGCATCGTCGCCCGCGCCAAACGCGGCAGCATCGGCACGCTCTACGTCAAGTCCGGTGACGCGGGCAGCTACTGGAGCCGGTTCAGCTCCCGCCTGGTCCGGGCCCTGCACGCCGGCGGGCTCGACGTCTGCGCCTGGCAGTTCGTCTACGGCGACAACCCGGTGGCCGAGGCCAAGGTCGGCGCCGCCGCGGTACGGCGCGGAGCCGACTGCCTGGTGATCGACGCCGAGGCCTCCTACGAAGGCCGCTACGCCGCGGCCGAACGCTACATCCGCGCCCTGCGCGCCCGCATCGGCGCCGAATTCCCGCTCTCGCTCGCCGGCTTCCCCTACGTCGACAATCACCCGGCCTTCCCCTACTCGGTCTTCTTCGGGCCCGAAGGGGCGAGCTTCAACCAGCCGCAGATGTACTGGAAGGCGATCGGCACCTCGGTGCGCACCGTCTTCGAGCACACCTACCTCTTCAACCGCCTCTGGGGCCACCCGATCTACCCGATCGGCCAGACCTACGACAACCCCAGCGCCGCACAGGTCCTGCGCTTCCGCCGCTTCGCCGCCGGCTACGGCCTGCAGCCGAGCTGGTGGGACTGGCAGGAGACCAACGCCGCCGGCTGGGGCGCACTGGGCTCGACCGCGGCCGACCCGCCGGCCGGCTACCGGCCGATCGCCGAACACCCGCTGCTGAAGCGCGGCAGCCGCGGTGACCTCGTCGTCTGGGCACAGGAGCACCTGGTCGGCGCCGGGCAGACGCAGCTTCCCGTCACCGGCGTCTTCGGCAAACAGACCTACGCGGCGGTGCGCTCCTTCCAGCTCGCCAACGGCCTGCCGGCCGACGGCGCGATCGACACCGGCACCTGGTCCTCGCTGCTCGGCGCCGAACCGGCGCGGGTGCGCTGGGCGGCGCGCCCGAAGCGGGGCCGCCGGGGCGCCGGCGCCAGCGCGATCCACCCTCCATTCACTACCTCAGCGGTAGTCAACGGGGGGCGGATGCTTCCCGCTCGCCGGCCGCTCTCCGCCTCGCTTCCCGCCCAGGCCTACGAGATAAGGCCGGGTCCCGCTCCGTGAGCGGGCGCCCGGCGGGGGCGCTTGCGGGCATAGCCATGACCTTGCTTCTCCTGGCGTTCCCGGGAGGGGCCGTCGCCGAGCGTCCCAACCCGGGCCTCGCGCTCGAGGTGCCGTCGCCGGCGGTACCGATGCATGACGTCGTGTTGGGCGAGCCTGGCGCTGCGGCGGCGCGGATATCGGCGTCCGCGTCGTCGCAGCGCTACTCGATCGACGACGGCAGCGGGGCGACGATCGCGGTCGCCGTCACCGAAGCCTGCGCGGCGGTCTGCGATGTCACCGATCCGCAACGGGTCGCCGACTTCATCGGCACCCTGATCCACGGTCCCGAGGTCAGCCTGCTCACGGTCCAGCTCGACAGCGAATACCAGCTCGGCTTCGACTGCGGCTTCGGCGCCGAGGCCTGCTACTTCAGCGGCGAAAACAAGATCGTCATCGGCGGCTACGAAGAAGCCGACGGCGAAGGCGCCAGCTTCGACTTCGTGCTCGCCCACGAGTACGGCCACCACGTCGCCCAGCACCGCGAGATGCCGCCGCCCTTCGGCAGCGCGATCAACTGGGGGACGGAGCGCTGGGCCAGCGCCGAGGGCGTCTGCCGCGGCCAGCGCAGCGGCCGCTTCTACCCGGGTGACGAGGGCACCCACTACTTCGAGGGCCCCGGGCGAGGCCTTCGCCGAGTCCTTCGCCCACTACCGCTTCCCCGACCTCCCGGTTGCCTGGCACTACAGCCCCGCGCTGAAGCCAAACGAGGCCGCCTTCCAGGCGATCCGGGAAGACACCCTCGAGCCCTGGCAGGGGCGGACCAGCCTGACGCTGTCCGGGCACGTTCCGGCCAGGGGGGAGGGCGCAGCCGTCGAGTCCCTGCGCACACCGCTCGACGGATTGGTCAGCCTGCGCCCAAGCAGTCTGTCCAGGCACGGCTACGAACTGGCCCTTCGTAGCCGTGCCGGCAGGCTCCTGCGCAGCTCCCGCAACGGCCTCGACCCCAGCCACCGGCTCGACTACACCGTCTGCGGCCAGCACCGCCTCCGCCTCGTGATCACCTCCAAAAGCCGCCACGGCGGCCCCTTCCGCCTCCAAATCCAGCGACCCTGAGATAATGCCCGCCGGGCGCTAGTCTGCCCTTCCTTCCGGGGGCGTAGCTCAGCTGGTTAGAGCGCTGGCCTGTCACGCCAGAGGTCGCGGGTTCGAGTCCCGTCGCTCCCGCTATTGACACCTGCCGCATGGTCATGCGATTTGCGGGTTGTCTTGCGGGTTTGACCACCCCCACCCTCGCTCCCGTCATTGACACCCGTGCGTAGGCGGGCGACCTCATCTGCGAGCTGGAAGTAGCGCAGGAAGGGCTCGCGCGGCTTGACGGCGACGATCTGCCCGTCTTCCTGGGCCCGGCTATCTACGCGCTCAGAGCGGGCGTCAGCTCGGCGGCTGGCACATCGCTCGGTACCGGCAGAGTGACGCGAAGCTCGCCGTTTCGCTCCAGTAGCCGCTTGGGACGCACCAAGGTCAGCCCGACCAGCTCGCCGTCGCGATCGAAGCGAACCGCGTGACCCTCGGGCGTCTCGTCGTAGTCGACCGCGCGGGAGGGGTCGCCGACGTGGAGATAGAGGACATCGGCGTCAGCGTCGTACTCGACGCGGTCGAACTCGATGTCAGCGATCGTCACGGTCATGGCTTCCTTCGTCGTGCGAATGCAGTGATGATACGCCCGCTACCCTCGCTGTCGAAGACCACGACGACCTTCAGCCATCGGCTCGGTCCTACGCCCTCCAGGTAGAGCCACTCTTCGTCAGGCCCGCGCCCCGCCAGCGCGGTCGTCGGCGACTCGACCGTCCGACAGACCTCCTCCTCGTAGATCTCGATCTCGGGGTGCGCACTGACGATGTGCCTCCAGCGCTCAGCGCTGAGCAGCACCTCGCGGCCCCGGCGGTCTCGCACTTTTCTTGGCTCATCCATCGCGCGGGGCGTCGTACGCGGTCGATGCCGAGCGACCGCGTCCTAGCGGCGGCGCTGGGCCAGGTCAGAGCCGGCGGCACGCTTGGCCAGCTTCGAGGCAGAGCTCGAGCGCAGGGTTTTGGCGGCCGCTGAGGCGGCGCGATGCCTGGTTTGCGGCGATCTTTTGATTCGAGCCATCGTTGAACCTCGAGTTAGCTTGGGTAGATACGAGGCGATCATAAGTTCGGGTGCGAATGGATTTGAATACCCGCCCGCCCGTCCCACGCGCACGAATAACCTGGCTGTTCTCGGCTCAGCTCCGAATCTCAATCCGGTGTCCTTTGAGGACTCCTGCCCCGTCGCTCCCGTCGAGTGCCCGCAAATCGACGTGTTTCGGTTCATGCGAACCCGCACCTGTCACCGGATGAAGTCCTGGCAATCCGGACCTTGCCGGAAGGCTCGGCCAATCGTCAGTCGCAGCCGAGCCAGCGCCGGTAGGCGCTTGCCACGAGCCCGAGTTCACTGTCGGGCGTGAACCTGAGATCGGCGAGCGACACCTCCTGACGGGCGCCCTCGCGCTCGCATACTGCGAGCAGGCCTCTCCGCAGGTCTGGCCCTGTCGTAACGGAGATCACCTGCACGCTGACCCCGACGATGGTTGCTTGCTCCGATGGCTCGAGCGCGTCTTCGGCCCCGGTGAGGAAGCCGGTCAGCTGCTCTTCCTCGCCGTGCGCGTCGAGTGTGAGATCTTCGATCAGAGCGTCGAGATCGGTCGACTTGCAGAGCGTCACGCTGCTTGCCGGTCGTCGAGATCGGGGATCAGGCCACGCTTGCGCGCCTCATCCCGAATCTCCACCGGAAGGGTGCGCGCGTCGACAACGAAGCCGTTGACTTCGACGAGCCATGCGAGCGGATGCCGCTCGAGCATCGAGCGGCGGGTCAGCTCGGGCTCGTAGACACCGAGGTCGAGCGTTTTTTGGATGAGCGCCCCCTTGTTGGCCATCGTGCTCTTGACGACCCCGAGACTCTCGGCGAGCTGGTCGGCGCTTGCGTGCGGCTGCTGCGAGGGGTCGAAGAGGAAGTTGATTCTCCCGAGCGCGTAGATCGCACCGGCCGCCCAGATCCTGGCATCGCCTCGGACAAGCGGCGACGGGCGTTTGCGGGAAAGCCGGGCGACGAGACGGGCGCAGAGCTGCGCGTACTCGTCGTCGAGGCAGGCAAGACATGCTTGGTCGGCGATGTCGAGGATTTCGCCCACTCGGGGGCGAAGCTCGACCGGCACCCGAAGCTCGGTGAGTTCCCGACTGTCGACGTGCATCGGTTGGCATGGTCGCCGGCTCAGCGGACGGATCGTTGCTGATTGAGTGACGGTGGTCGCGTGACACGGCAAGCAACTCCCGGAAAATGCGGCCTGGGATCCGGCCGCGAGCGGCTCTCCGGCTAGCGTTGTCTCCGGTGGATTTCGAGTCGGATTCGAGCGGGGCCGAAGTGTGGGATCAGGAGTCGGCTTTTCGAGTCGCGCTGCGGGAAGGCCAGCACGACGAGGCTCGCGAGATCGCCGAGCGGGGTGTCTGCGATCCGGAGACAGCCGACTGGGAAGTGACAGACATGCTCGAGGCGATTGGCCTCTCGCTCGCTGCGGCCGGCGAGTACGACGAGTCGATCGCCACCTTCGAGCGGGCCATTGAGCTGGACTGGGGCGTGGTTCCGGACGGGCGCTGCGAGATCGCTCGGGTGCTTGTCGAAGCGGGCCGCCATGACGAGGCGGATGCGCTCTGGCTGGAGCTGTGGGCGGCTGATCCGGAAGAACAGTGGACGCTGAACGCTGGTGGCCTCTCCTACCACGAGGCAGGCAGGGACGAGGAGGCGGTCAAGTGGCTCGGCGAAGGTCTCCGGCTCGCGCTCTCCGACGACGACTCACTGCGGATCGTCGACCAGATGTCCGACTCGCGGCGCCTGAGCCTGAAGCGGCTCGGTCGTGAGCCGGACGCCCTCGAGCACGAGGTTGAGGCGTTCCGGGCGAGGAAAGACGTCGGGGAGACACTCCGGGTTGAAACGGACCGCGACTTGGACCGCCGGCTTGGGATTCCTCCTCGCTCGACGTCCCTGGAGGCCACGTGGCTTCGAGAGGGGGACGATCTGGAGGCCCGCAGGCGCTGGCCGATGTGGGTCGCCGGCCTGGCGGTCGACGAGCCGTTCGCAGACCGCGCCGCTCGGATGGAGCTGTCCTTGCGCAAACGCCGCGCCGAAGGCGACGGGCCGATCGTCATCGTCACGCTCGATTTTGAGCATTTCGTCCGCTGGTGTGAGGGGAGCGGATACGATCCGGCCGATCGTCGCTCGCGCGGCACCTACATGCTGGCCGACGAGCGTCAGTCCGTCGCCGAGCAGCGCTGGCCGCCGGGCCGCAACGAGCCATGCTGGTGCGGGAGCGAACGCAAGTACAAGCGCTGCTGCGGCGGGGTGTCAGGGGACAGCGAGCTCCAGGCCGCGGCCTGATGCCGGTCGAGCTGTCGGAGCGGGAGCTGCGCGACGCGATCGCTGTCGTCGGCGAGTGGGATCGCGAGGGCGCGCAGTCGGCCCAGTCGGCGTTCGAATGGATGGGCTGGGAAGGTGGGGAACCACTGTTCCTGCGCCGCTACGACGTGCAGCTTTTCGTCTGGTACGTCCTGCCGCGCAAGTACCTCGTCGGACTCGAGGGCAAGGAGGCCGTGGCGGCTGCGCTGGCCAAGACGCTGGAGCGCCTCGGCGGTCAGGCTGCCGGCTACGCCGATGTCTGCCGCGCGCCGGAGACGCAGCGACTCCTCCGCGCCTGGGAGGCGGAGAACCCGGCGGCCCCGCGGGACTTCCGGAAGCTGCTCGACGGCTCCGGGATCGAGCCGCCAGACACCGATCTCCTGGCCTGGGGCTCGGTGATGGGCTTCGAGGAGGCTCGCGTGCGCGAGCAGGTCGCGACCGCGTTGGAGGAAGCGATCGAGTCGCGGGGCCTCGCCCCGGGGAGTCGCGGCTTCGCCCGCTGCCAGGCCGAGGTCGCCAAAGCGGCCCTTCTCGGGCCGTGGGATGGCGAGGACGGGCGCAGCCGCCTGCGAGCGGTGCAGGACGAGCGCCTGGAGGGCTGGCTTCAGCGCGGCCCCGGTGGACGCGCGGACGCGCGGCGGGCCGTTCTCGATGGCATCGCGGCCACGGTGTCCGCTGAGCCGCCGGCGATCGATCCAGAGGGAGCGCGCTCGGCGCTCGAGCCGGCTCTCTGGTTGCTCGAACAGGGAAGCGACGGCATCGGCCTCACCCAGACCGGCGCTCTCAACCGTGCGCTGGTCCGTGAGGTGGCGGAGCACTGGCCGAGCTGGTGGGAGGCCGACCTTTTCGGCCCTCCGCACCGCGAAGACGACGTGACTCCGCTCTGGGAGCTGCACCAGCTGCTGCGTGAGCTTCGCCTACTCCGCCGCAAGGGCCGCCGGGTGCTGACGACGAAACGAGGCCGGGAGCTGTCGGGCGACCCACCCGCGCTGCTCGAAGCGCTCGCAACGGAGCTGCTCCGCGGCGAGAACTTCTACGCTGCCTGCGCGGAGCTCGCCGTCGCGCTGATCCTCGGCGGCGCGCCGGCCGACTACGGCGAGACGCTCGCAGAGCGGGTTCAGCCTGCGGTCGCCGCCGCAGGGTGGCGAGCTGGGGAGGAGCCGCCGAGTGTGCGCGACGTTTCCTGGCACATTGCCTCATTCCTGCGGCCCGCCGAGGCGATCGGCGTGCTCGTCGACGAGGGCAGTGGCTCGCGTCTGTCACGCAAGCCGCTGATCCTCACCGAGGCCGGGCGCGCCGCCCTCACAGCGGCGTTGCGGGCTCGGGCCCTTGCGCCCGCTCACTCGATTCGACCGTAAGCGTTCCCCTACGCAGCGTCCGGGTACGTCCCGTCCCGTTCGGACCCCCCCACAGCTTGCCGGTCCGGACTACCGAGCCCTGCGTCTCTGTTGCGTCAGTTCCTTGGTCCTGTCGATCAGGCGCTCGAGCAACTCGGGGTCGACGAGGAGGACCGCGACCTCGTCCTCGGCGGGGAAGAGCAGGACCATGCGGAAGTTGTCGCGCAGCCTGAGGATGCAGAGGTGCTCGACGCCCGCGCCCGAGAGTCGGTAGTGGGCCGCCCTGCAGCCGATCTGCTGAAGTTCGGCTCGTGCTTGTTTCACAGCCCGTGCCTGGACGCCCCGCAGGGCTTTGACGTCCTCGGCGGCCTCCCTGGTCAGCCAGACATCGAAGGGTGGTTTAGAACCCCTCGGGCCACTCACCGCGTTCCCCGCGCTTCGCCTGGGCAAGCGAGGCGCGGAAGCGGGCGTCCTCTTTCAGTTCGTCCAGCTCGAGCTTGTTGAGTAGCGCCGCGGTGAGGTCGCGGTCCTGGCCGGCAGCCCTGATTTCCTCGAGCGCCTCGCGCGCCGTCAGAACGCTGTCGAGTGAAACGCGCTTGGGCCTCTCCGCGCGTAGCTCAAGGATTCCCCGTCGACACCAGACGTCGATCGTGTGGTCGGAGACTTCGAGGACGTCCTGTGCGGAACGGACACGGATCGGTGGGAGCTCCTTCACCTGCTCCCAGGCGAGCGCGCGGATCTTCCCGCCGACCTCTCCCGCCTGATCGGCCAGGCTCCGATATCCATCGACGAAGTGCAGGGTTCGCTCGAGCTCGGCCATCTCCCGCTCCACCGCGCCTTCGGATTTCGTTGGCCAGTCGATTTCCCGCGCGGCCGCGCGGCCTTGTCCCGAAGATTTCCGGCTTTGGCGGTCCGTGCTTTTGTCCTCGTCCCGGGGGCCATGAGCATGCCGAAGATATCCAGCAAGCACCAGGTGACCCTTCCCGTCGCTGCATTGGAGGAGGCTGGGCTGCGCGCCGGGGATAAGGTCGTGATCGAGGCCCTCGGGGAGGGTGAGGTTCGAATCCGCCGCGGTGCCGTGTCCTTCGAGAACGCCTTCGGGGCGCTCACCGGCTCCTATCCGCCGGGTTACCTCGAGCGACTCGACGCCGAGGACGAGGCGCGTTGAAGCTTGTGCTGGGCGCCGATGTCCTGATCGGCGCCCTCGACAGCTCTGACTCCCACCACGCCCAGGCGCGCGAGCTCTTCACCGAGTGGCGGGAGCAGCAGGCGACGCAACTGATTAGCGTCGTCAATCTCTCCGAGGTGCTGGTCGGCCCGAGCTTGGACTCCGAGCGGCTGCGAGCGGCGCGCGAGGCGATCGCCGCCCTGGGCGTCGAGGTCCATCGGCCGGGAGAGGCGATAGGAGTGCGCGCCGCCCGGCTGCGTGGCAGCCATCCGATCAGCCTTCCCGACGCCTATTGCCTGGCCACCGCCGGGCATACCGGGGCGACGGTGGCTTCCTTCGATCGCAAGGTGCTCCGTGCGGCAGGGGCGGAGCACCTTCCCATCGCGCCGTCGGCCGGCACGTAGATCACCCAGAGACCGGAAGCCGGCTCGAAGCGCTCCCCTACCATGCGTCCGCCGGCGCAGTTCCGATTACGAGGAGGAGAGATGCCGTACGAAACCCTGCTCTATGACACGCAAGGCGTCGTGGCGACGATCACGCTGAATCGTCCCGACCGTCTCAACACGATCGTTCCGCCGATGCCCGAGGAGCTGGAGAGCGCCGTTGACGAGGCTGTGAACGACACCGCGGTGAAGGTGATCGTGGTGCGGGGTGCCGGGCGCTCCTTCTGCGCGGGTTTCGATTTCGGTGACGGCTTTCATCACTGGGACGAGCAGTTGACGACCGACGGCGCCTGGGACCCGGGCAAGGACTTCGTCTTCGCCACCGCGCCGTCGAGCGGGCCCGTGCCGAAGTTCATGTCGCTGTGGCGCTCGCCCAAGCCCGTGATCGCCCAGGTGCACGGTTGGTGTGTGGGCGGTGGCAGCGACATGGCCCTGTGTGCCGACCTCGTGATCGCAAGCGAGGACGCTCGGATCGGCACGTCCTACTCGCGCATGTGGGGCTCCTACCTGACCGGTATGTGGCTGTATCGCCTCGGGCTCACAAAGGCGAAGGAGTATGCGCTCAGCGGCAAGCCGCTCTCCGGCCGTGAAGCGGCCGACGTAGGGTTGATCAACGGCTCGGTGCCGTTCGAGCGCCTCGAGCAGGAGGTCGCAGAGCGCGCGGAGCAGCTCGCAAGCATCCCGCTCTCGCAGCTCTCGGCGATGAAGCTCGTCGTCAACCAGGCCTACGACAACATGGGGCTCAACTCGACGCAGACTCTGGGGCCGATCCTCGACGGGCTGATGCGCAACACGCCCGAGGCGGCCGAGTTCATCGAGCGTGCCGAAAGCGAGGGAGTGCAAGCCGCCGTGGCACGTCGCGACGGGCCGTTCGGCGACTACAGCCAGGCGCCCCCGGAGGAACAACCCGACCCGGCAAACGTGATCGTTCCGTAGCCTGAGCGTGAGCACGGCGAGGCTCTTCGAGCGCGAAGCGGAGCTGGCCCGGATCGAGGACGCGATCGGCGCTGCGCAGCGCGGCAGCGGCCGCCTCGTCTTCTTTGAGGGGGAAGCCGGGATCGGCAAGACGAGCCTGCTCGAGGCCGGGGCGGCGATGGCGGCAGAGCGCGATTTCGAGGCTCCTCCGAGCCCGCGCCGGCGTGCTTGAGCGCGGGCTTGGCTTCGGCGTTGTGCGGCAGCTCCTGGAGGAGACGGTGGTACGGGCCTCGCCAACCGAGCGCGACGCGCTGCTCGCCGGTGCGGCGGCGCTGGCGGCACCTGTCCTCGGGCTCGAGGCGGAGCCGCTCGCCGCTGTCCCCGGCGAAGAGTTCACCTCGATGCACGGGCTCTACTGGCTGGCTTGCAACCTCGCCGCCCGCCGCCCGCTGCTGCTCGTCGTCGACGACGCGCAATGGTCCGACGAGATCTCCCTGCGCTGGCTGCTCTACCTGGCGCAACGGATCGAGGGCCTGCGGATCTCGCTCCTGATCGCCGTCCGCAGCGACGAGCCCGACGGCGGCCGACCGCTGCTCGAAGCTCTCGCCGCCGAGCCCGCCGCCGACCTTGCTCGGCCGGCGGCGCTCAGCGAGGAAGCGACGACGGCACTGCTCTGCCGCCTCTGGGGCGAAGCGGTCGAGCCTGCGCTGGGGCGGGCCTGCCGCGAGTGGACCGGCGGCAACCCGTGGTTCCTCGCCGAGCTGGGCGCCGAGCTGGCGGGCAGCGGTCTCGGTTCCAGGGAGGACGGGCCGGCGCGCCTGCGCGAGCTGATTCCGGACGACGTTGCCCGGGTTACCCTGCTGCGGCTCCAGCGCCTGCCCGAGTCGGCGCTGGAGCTGGCGCGGGCGGCTGCCATCCTCGGCAGCGGCGCCGAGCTGCGCGAGGCGGCGGCCCTCGCCGGGCTCGGCGACGACGCGATCGACGCCTGCGACAGCTTGGTCGAGGCGCGGGTGCTGGAGCCGGGCCGGCCGCTGCGCTTCGTCCACCCGATGGTCCGCGGCGTCGTCTACGAGGCGCTTCCCGGCGCCCGCCGCGCTGTCGACCACCTGCGCGCCGCCCGCCTCTTCGACCGCGACGGCGCTTCGCCGGAGCGGGTCGCGGCACATTTGCTGCTCAGCCATCCGAGCGGCGACGAGTGGGTGGTGCAGCGGCTGCGCGCCGCGGCGGACCTGGAGCGGGCGCGCGGCAGCCACGCCGCGGCCGTGCTGCTGCTCGCCCGGGCGCTGCAGGAGCCGCCGCCGGCCGCCGCCAGGCCCCAGCTCCTGTTCGAGCTGGGGTCCGAGCAGTTCCTCGTCCACGATCCGGCCGCGGTGGCGACGCTCGAGCTTGCCCTGGCCGCAGCCGCCGAGCCGCCGTCGCGCGCCGCCGTCGCGATTGCGCTCGGTCGCCTTCTTATCTTCGCCGGCCGGGCCCGCGAGGCTCTGGCACGGATCGACGAGGCGCTGCCCGGACTCAAGCCCGACAGCGACGCGAGGCTCGAGCTGGAAGCGCTGCGACTCGCCGCTGCCACCAGCGACCTTGAGTTGCTCGAGGTCGCCGAGGAGCAGACCGAGCGGCTGATGTCGGTGCCTCGCCCGAGCTCGCGGGGCGGCCGGATGGCCAACGTCCTGCTCAGCTACCAGGCGGCGATCGCCGGCGAGCCGGCCGCGGAGACGGCGGCCCTGGCGCGCCTCGCCCTCGCGGACGGCCTCCTGCTCCACGACTCACTCGACAGTCCCGACGCGTTCGTCGTCTCGATCAGCATGCTGGCGATCTGCGACGAGCTGGAGGAGGCTGAGCGCCACTACACGGAGGTGACCGAGCTGTGTCGGGCGAGCGGGCGGGCGCTGGGCTTCGCGCTCGCCTCCTGCTTTCGCAGCTGGACGAGCAACCTGCTCGGCCGCCTCGCGGAGGCCGAGCTGCAGGCTCGTGACGCCCTCGCCTTCGCCGACGCCTCGCCCGCCCTGGCCACCGCCGTCGGCGGCTTCGCCGCGGCGCACCTGGCGCAGACGCTGATCGAGCGCGACGAGCTGGTCGAGGCCGCCGCGGTGCTGGAGCGGGCAGAGGGAGGCGCGGCCGCCGAGCCGCCGATGACCTGGGCCCGCAGCCTCGCCTTCGCCGGCGGTCTGCTGCTCGCCGCTCGCGGCCGTCACGCGGAGGCTGCGGAGGCGCTGCTCTCCTGCGGCCGCCTCCACCAACAGGCGGGGATCGTCAACCCGGCTGTCGTTCCCTGGCGCTCGCAAGCGGCACTGGCCCTGCAGCGGGCCGGCGAGGGCGGCCAAGCCCGCCGGTTGGCCACCGAGGAGCTCGAGCTCGCCCGCCGTTTCGGCGCGCCCCGCCCGATCGGCGTCGCCCTGCGCGCCGCCGGCCTCGTCGAGGGTGGTGAGCCCGGGTTGGCGATGCTGTCCGAGTCGGTCGCGGTGCTGCGCGAGTCGCCGGCGCGGCTCGAGCTCGCCCACTCGAGCGCCGCGCTCGGCGCCGCCCTGCGCCGCGCCGGGCGCCGCTCGCAGGCCCGCGAGGCACTCGGCGAGGGGCTGGAGCTGGCGCTGTCCTGCACAATGGAGCGGCTGGCAGAGGAGGCGCGCTCGGAGCTGCGGCTGCTCGGCAGCCGACCGCGCTCGGAGTTGCGCAGCGGCGCCGGCGCGCTGACGCCGGCCGAGCGGCGGGTGGCGGAGATGGCGGCAGGGGGGATGTCGAACCCGGAGATCGCCCAGGCGCTCTTCGTGACCAGGGCGACGGTCGAATCCCACCTGCACGCCGCCTACCGCAAGCTCGGGATCGGCTCCCGCGATCAGCTCGGCGACGCCCTCGGCGAATCTCAATGAGCCTCATTGATGCGAAGCGCAGCGCCGCCGTCCTATGGTCGCCGCCGTCATGCGCGCTCTCGTCGCACCGCTCCTGCTCGTCCTCGCGGCGTCCCTGACGCTCGCCCCGGCCGCCGGCGCGGCCGCCGCGAAGGGCCCGGACAAGGTCCAACCGAAGCTGCAGGTGACCGCGGCCAGGGTCACCGGGACGTCGCTTCGATTCACCGTCACGGTGACCTTCTCGCCGCCGAGCGGGACGAGCGCCGCCGCTGCCTGCAAGGGCAAGCTGGGCCTGAGCGAGAAGGTGAAGCACGGCAAGGCGCCCCACTGGAGCGGCCGGCTGAAGGCGATGGCGGGCCTCTGCGTGGCGCCGGTCAAGGGCCGGCTGCCGGCCAAGCTGTTCAAACACCGGGTCGCCTTCGAGCTTGCCTTCGCCGGCAACGACAAGGTCGCCGCGTTCTCCCGTTCCTCTCAGCTGAGGCTGAGCGCCCCCAAATCCACCCACCCCGGGGGCCGCTCGGAAGCGAGCAGCCCCGCTGGAGCCGGCCCCGGGCCGGGCAGCCCCGGCCCAGAACCGTCTGGCCCCCAACGCGTGGTCTACACCGCCGCTGACGGCTACTGGGAAGGCGCGGGCCTGTGGGACACCGGCTCGGGGGGAAGCGTCGCCTTCCTGGTCGAAGACGGGGTCATCTCCAAGGTCAACTCCTTCTCCACCTTCCTGATGCGGTGCGAGAAGACGGACAGCCTCCCCAAAGTCACCTATCTCTACAGGGAGCTCAACTATTACCAGCGCGAAGTCGGACTGGGGCCCGACGGAAAGTTCCACGACGAATACACCGAAAGGATCGAAGACCCGGACTTCGACACGGAAGTCCCCTGGCTGGTGCACGGGCAGCTCGGCCCGTCCTCGGGAACGATGGTCTTCGAAGCCCACGACGCGCACCTCGAGGAACACTTCCCCGCGGAACCCGAACACTCGTTCAGCGAATGCCACGCGAGCATCACCCTCGCGGTCGGCAAGCACTGAGCTTCACCGCTGCCCCGCCGATGCGGGAGGAGTTACGGTAAGGAGCACATTCGGGGGAGGCGGGAATGGCCGTGGCGCTAATGGTTCAGGGGACGTCGAGCTGGGCGGGCAAGAGTCTGATCACGACCGCTCTCTGCCGCCACTTCGCGCGCGCGGGGGTGTGCGTGGCGCCGTTCAAGGCGCAGAACATGTCCAACAACGCGCGGGTGGTCGCCGGCGGGGAGATCGGCGTCGCTCAGTACCTGCAGGCCCGCGCCGCCCGCGTTGAGCCTGACACCCGGATGAACCCGGTGCTGGTCAAGCCCGAGGCCGAGACGCGGAGCCAGGTGGTCGTTCTGGGCAGGCCTTCGCCGGAGATCAGCGCCCTGGCCTGGCGGGAGCGCGCGCCGCAGCTGTGGCCGGTGATCGCCGAGTCGCTCGACTCGCTGCTGGCCGAGTACGACCTGGTCGTGCTGGAGGGCGCCGGAAGCCCGGCCGAGATCAACCTCCGCGACTGCGACTTGACCAACTCGCGCGCCGCCGCCGCCGCGGACGCGGCGGTTCTGCTGGTCTGCGATATCGATCGAGGCGGTGCATTCGCCCATCTCTATGGCACCTGGGGACTGCTTGGCGCTGAGCAGCGCGAGCGAATCGCGGGCTTTGTCCTCAACCGGTTCCGCGGCGATCAGTCGCTCCTCGCGCCGGCCCCGGAACGGCTGACAGAGATGACGGGCATGGCATGCCTGGGGGTCGTGCCGTGGATCGAGCACGGCCTCCCCGACGAGGACGGCGCGGCGAAGCCGCTGACGCCGCCGGCGGGCGCGCCGATCGTGGCGGTCGTTCGCTACCCGTTTGCCTCGAACCTGGACGAGTTCAAGACGATGGAGCAGGTTGCCGCGGTCCGCTGGGCGCGTCGCCCCGCCGACCTCGAGGGCGCCGCGCTTGTCGTCTTGCCCGGCTCCAAGCACGTCGCCTCCGATCTGGCCTGGCTTCGATCGAGCGGGCTGGACCAAGCCATTGCCTCGCGGCTGCGTGATCGGGAGCCGGTGCTCGGCATCTGCGGCGGGTTGCAGATGCTCGGCGAGGAGCTCCACGACGAGGGCGGGGTCGATGGCGACGCGAGGGGCCTCGGCCTACTGCCCCTGCGCACCGTCTTCGGCCTCGAGAAGTTGACCCGGCCTGTGGATTTGCGCTTCGCGGAGGAGCTGGGGGAGCCGTGGGCCAGGCTGGCGGGGGTCGAGGTGAGTGGCGGCTATGAGATTCGCCACGGTCGCAGCGAGCCGACTGCACCCTTGCTTGAGGCGATCCCGGATGGGCTCGGATGGGCCGATGGGTCGCTGCTTGCGCTCAGCGTTCACGGCGTCCTGGAGAGCCCCGAGGTCTTGGCGGCGCTCTTCGGGAAGCCGCCGCCGAATTCCCTCGACGAGGCGATCGACAAACTGGCCGACGCGGTGATGGGCTCGCTCGACGCCGCCGCGATCGAGTCGCTCGTCACCAGGTAGGCGCCGACGCGTCTCTCGCGGCGGCGAGGAACTCGGCCGGGATCTCCGGGGCGGAGGCGAAGTGGAGATGGACGTAGCCGGCGACGACGTTGCCCTGGATGAAGCCGTTGCGGCTGCTCCTCCCGTCGCCGGTCGTGAGGTCATAGAGCGTCGCCTCGATCTCGGCGCTGGTGATCCGGGATTGGTGGAACTCCTGGCCGCGTGCGGTCGTTCCGGCCGCGCCCAGCAGCGAGGGCGCGGAGGTGCGGGCGGTGACGTAACTGATCGCCAGGTACTCGCGGTCCATGGCGATGTCCAGCGGCAGGACGCCGCTCATCTGATGACGTGATCCGTCGAATCCCGTCAGCGAGCGGGCGAGGTAGAGCAGACCGCCGCACTCCGCGTAGAGCGGCATCCCCGCGGCGGTTCGCTTGCGCAGCTCGGTTGCAAGCGAGCGATTGGCGGCGAGCTCGGCGGCAAAGCTCTCCGGGTAACCGCCCCCGAGGTAGACGGCGTCGACACCGTCCGGGAGGCCGCGATCGAGCGTCGGCCGGAACGGAACCAGCTCGAATCCGGCCTCGCTCAGCAGGCGGAGGTTCTCCTCGTAGTAGAAGCAAAAGGCCTGGTCGCGGGCGACGGCGAGTCGTGCGGCGGGCGGGCCCTGCCTTCGTCTCGCGGGTGGCGCCATTTCCCCGGTCTTGCTGCCGGGCCTCGCGACCCGCGCGACCCGCTCGATGTCGAGGTGTCGACTGGCCCGCCTCTGCGCTGCCTCCCTTGAGGTGCGTGCTGCCTCGTTCTCCGCGGTGGTGAGCAGGCCGAGATGCCGTTCGGGAACCTCCAGGTCGACGTCGCGGGGGATGGCGCCGAGCACGAGGTCGCGCAGCGGCGCGGGAAGTCCTCTCATGACCATCTCCGCGTGCGTTGGACTGCCAACCCGGTTGAGGATGACACCCGGGATCTCGACCTTGGAGTCGAACTCGATCAGGCCATCCAAGATCGCCGCCGCCGTCCGCGTCATGCCGGCGACGTCGAGGACGAGGAGGACCGGCAGGCCGAGCAGCTGGGCGAGGTGCGCGGCGCTGCCCTCCCCGGTTCCATCCGCCCCGTCATAGAGGGCCCCCATCGCCTCGATCACCGCGATATCGGCGCCTTCGGCACAGCGCTCGAACGAGCGCCGCACGCCGTCGGCTCCCATCATCCAGAGGTCGAGGTTGATCGCGGGCCGGCCCGCCGCCTCGGTGAGATAGGCCGCGTCGATGAAGTCGGGCCCGAGCTTGAACGGCTGGACCTCCAGGCCTGAACCGCGCAGCCCCTGGACGATCGACGCGGTCACCGTCGTCTTGCCGGCGCCGCTGTGGGTGGCCGAGACAATCAGGCCGGGGACCGGGCCGCGTCCCCGGCTCAAGCCCGCAGGCCGTCCAGCGCGACGCCGAGAATCCGGTCGATCTGCTCGGCGTCGGCGGTGCGGATCGCGGCGATGCCGCTGACCATCTTGGTGACGTCGGCGATGTCGGCGTCGGCGCGGACTACGCCGGCTTCCTGGGCTCGTTTGAGCAGGGGCTCGCCGGCGCCGTAGATCGCGCCGCCGCAGGCGGTGAAGACCTCCGAGTCGCGGTCGATGTAGGCGAGCAGGTCCTCGGCCAGGGCGCGCTTGGTGGCGGCGAAGCCGACGAACTCGTGCAGCCAGCCGCTCAGCGCCTCCCAGGGGGGAGGTCTTCGTAGTTCTCGACCGCGCGGCAGATTCCCTCGACTCCCTCCAGGTAGACGGCTTCGAGCAGGTCCTGGCGGGTGGGGAAGTGGCGGTAGAGGGTGCCGATGCCGACGCCGGCGCGGCGGGCGACCTCCTCGAGCGTGGCTGAGGTGCCCTGCTCGGCGAACGCCTCGCGGGCGGCGTTGACCAGCTTGTCGTAGTTGCGGCGCGCGTCGGCCCGCTTCGGTCGCGGCGCGAGGGTGGTGACGTCGGCTGCGCTCATCGCTCTTCTCTAAATCTTGCAGATCGGGGTTGACAAAGCGGAGGCACCCTCCGTATAGTGCTCATACGAACCGGAGGAACCCTCCGAATTACCCGGAGGCCTCCTCCACTTTAGCACCACTCCTCTCCCGAAAGGGCCATTTGATGCCGTCCAAGTCCCACGCTCCAAACCCCAACTTCGTCCTCGCGATCATCCTCGGCTGCTACCTGATGATCATCCTCGACGTCTCCGTCGTGATCACCGCCCTGCCCAACGTCCACCGAGACCTCGGCTTCTCCGACGCGGCGCTCTCCTGGGTCCAGAACGCCTACGCGCTCACCTTTGGCGGGCTGCTCCTGCTCGGCGCGCGTGCCGGCGACCTGCTTGGCCGCCGCCGCGTCTTCGTCGCCGGCATCGCCCTCTTCACCTTCGCCTCGATGCTCGGCGGCCTTGCCCAGTCGCCTGCCTGGCTGCTCGGCGCTCGGGCCCTGCAGGGCGTCGGCGCCGCGATCGCCGCCCCCTCGACCCTCGCCCTGCTCACGATCAGCTTCCCCGAGGGCCGCGAGCGCACCCGCGCCGTCGCCTACTACAGCGCCGTCGCCGGGGCCGGCGGCAGCGTCGGCCTCGTCCTCGGCGGCGTGCTCACCACCTGGGCATCGTGGCGCTGGGGGCTCTTCATCAACGTGCCGATCGGCCTGGCGCTGATCTGGCTGGCGCCGCGCCACCTGCCCGAGACCGAGCGCCAGACCGGCCACTTCGACCTCGCCGGCGCCGCCACCTCGACGCTGGGCATGACCGCCCTCGTTTACGGACTCGTGCGCGCGGCCGAGGCCGGCTGGGGAGACCCGCCGGCACTGCTCTCCTTCGTTGCCGCCGCGGCGCTGCTCTCGGCCTTCGTCCTCAACGAGCGCCGGGCGGAGCACCCGATCACACCGCTGCGCCTCTTCTCCAGCCGCGTCCGCTCCGGCGCCTACGGGGCCCGCATGCTGGCGGTTGGCGCGATGTTCGGGATGTTCTTCTTCCTCACCCAGTTCATGCAGGGCGCCGAGGGCTACAGCGCACTCACCGCCGGCCTCGCCTTCCTGCCGATGACGCTCTCGCTGTTCGCGACGGTGCAGGCGGTCCCGCGGATCATCGCCCGGATCGGCGAGCAGCGCCTGCTCGCCGGCGGCCTGCTGCTGGCGCTGGTCGGGATGACCTGGCTCAGCCGCGTTTCGGTCGGCGCTGACTACGTCACCCAGATGGCGATGCCGATGGTCCTGCTCGGGATCGGCATGGGCTCGGCCTTCACGCCGCTGACCACGGCCGGGATCCACGGCGTTGCCGACCGCGACGCCGGCGCCGCCTCCGGCCTGGTCAACACCGCCCACCAGCTGGGCGGCACGCTCGGGATCGGGATCCTGATCACGGTCTTCACCGCAGCCGGCAACGGTGCCGCGAACCAGCTGGCCGAAGGAGTGCCGGCAGCGCTGAGCGCCTCGGCGATCTTGATTGCCCTGGCGCTGACCGTGGTGGTGACGGTGATGCGCCCGCAGGCCGAGCCGGTCGGCGTCGCCGAGCTGGAGGCAGCCGGCTAAGGGAGGGCCGCCGTGGGAGCCGGCGAAAGGGAAGCTCGGTGAAACAGCATCTGCTCAGCGAAGGTGATCGCGCTGCCTTGCAGGCGCTGGTGCCGCTCGCCGGGGCGCTTGGGGTGGGGACGATCTTCGCGCTCTTCTTCGGCGGCCGGCGGAAGTCGGGGATCGCGGTGTTTGAACTGTTCGCGATCGTCGCGGTGCTGACGGCGGCGGGGTCGACGGCCTACTTCAGCGTCTCGCTGCTGCACCAAAACGAAGCGATCACCAGCCACGAGCTGACCCAGACGGCGACGCCGCTGGTGGTGGCGGCATTCCTCCTCGTCTTCGTCAGCGTCTTCGCCCGACTACCGGGCTCGTTCACGCGCGTCGTCACCCTGCTGCCGCTCGCAGTCATCGGAATCGCGATTGCCGCTCTGCTCGCGAGTTCGACCTGGTCGGCCGGTCCCGAAAACGCCAGCGTCGTGGCCCTGGTCATC
Source organism: uncultured Solirubrobacterales bacterium (assembly GCA_963774405.1). Lineage (GTDB taxonomy): Bacteria > Actinomycetota > Thermoleophilia > Solirubrobacterales > 70-9 > VRUE01. The sequence continues at coordinate 617,583 of CAVZEV010000005.1, forward strand.
CTTGGCATCGGCGCCCTGCTCGGCGGCGTCGCGTGGCTTATCGACCGCCTGGACATCGGCTGGGAGAGCCGGGAGGAACACCGGCGCCTGACCCGGCTCTTCTCGGCGGGCTACCTGCCCACCGAGAAGGCTGCCCACTTCGCTTTGCCGCAGCTCGAGCCGGCTTCATCCGATCTGGAGCTGGCCTGCTGGGTCAAGAAGGCAGGCCGATTTCGACCTGCCGGGCTGGATGCGCCTGCGCGGAGAGGCCGGCTCCCGCTGGCGCGCTTTTGCCACTGGCGAGGCTCGACCACCGACGGGCTCGGAGATCCTCGTTCACGTCAAGATCGGCTTTCGCATTCCGTGGCTTCGTGATCGCGCGGTCGTGCGGCTCTCAGTTCTCGAGCCGGCAGGCGGCGGCGAGGCGCGGACCGCCGAGCTCCGCGCCAACGGGGACGGCCTCTTCGACGTCACCGAGCTCGGGATCGTCTAGCCGCGCGGCGCCCGCCTCAGTCGCGCGGCGCGTAGCGGTGGTGGAGCATCAGCACGTTGCCGTCGGGGTCGCTGAAGGGAGCCATGTGGCAGACGCCGCTGTCCATCGTCCCGGCGAGGAACTCGACGCCCTTCGATTCGAGCTCGGCGCGAGTCGCTTCGACGTCCTCGACGTGGAAGGCGATCGGGTGGGTGTTGGGGACGAACTCGCGGCCGATCGCGGCGGCGTCGAGGATCTGCAGGGTGAGGCTGCCGGTCTCGACCTCGCCGCCGGGGATTTTCCCGTAGTCGGCCGATTGCTCGAGGCCAAGGGTGCCACTGTAGAACTCGACCGCGGCGGGGTAGTCGGTGACGAAGACGGTGGCGAAGTCGACGCCGGTGATCGTGGTGGGGCCTGGCATGTCTCTCTCCCAGCTGGTATTCAGGACAGATGGTCCTGGGAGACGATACGAAGGTCGTGCTGCTGGCGGCGGCGCTGATGTTCCTCTGGGCGCTGCTGCTGGGGGTGCTGAAGTTCCGCCAGATGGACGCCTCCGAGGAGGGGCTGGCGCACCCTTACACCGACATCGCCCACCGCGCCGCGCTGCTCTACAGCTTCGCCCTGCTGCTGGTCGCGACCTTCGTCGAGCTCAGCGGCTGGGGCGTCGCCGTCAACCTGATCGCCGCCGGGGCGATGGCCTTCTACTTCTACGCGGCGGTCTTCGGCTACATGGTGCACGGCCTCAGGCGTGACACCGACAACCAGTTCCGCCGCCCGGTGCGCGGTCTCGAGGCCTTCATGGCGACGCTGATCGTCGCCGAGATCGGCGGCTGGCTGGTGCTGATCGCCGGCTTCCTCGGCTCCCAGATTTTCTGACCGAAAAGTGGGTAGTGTCATATTCCTTACTGAGAACTGGGAATAAGACCGAAATTCGTATTGGTACGCGGCGGTAATTCGGCTAGACCTCCACCGTGTTACGGACTTCCGTTGCTAGCTTCGCGCCGCAGCAACGACGACGCATCGAACCGTAAGGCCGTAACTGGTCGCCTGGTCAGCGGGGAGCGAGTGGCGAAACCGACGTCGAATCGTTAGATACGACATGGAGGTTGATGCCTTGAACAGGTCAGTAAAGATGCGGTTTGGGGCCCTGGGCGCCTCGCTGGTGGTGTTGGCGGCCCTGGTGATGGCGGCGACGGGGGTCACCGGCGCCTACTTCAGTGACACCAAGCAGGGTGAAATCAACGGCACCACCGGCTCGATCCGCATTCACACATCGGGCGGCAGTGGACCGAACGGGCTGATCTTCAGCTTCAAAAACCTGCTGCCGGGGGAGCCGCAGACGGCGACCGCCGAATACAAAAACGTCGGCCACAACCCGCAGGACGTCTGGGTGGTCTTCAACAACGCAGAAGCGCTGCACTCGCTCAACAACCTCGGCAAATACGGCGAAGTCACCCTGGCCAACAGTGGGGGCTGGCTGTTCCACTCGGCCAACCTGAACGACAACCAGGCGCCCGCCTCCGGCTACTGCGGCTCGGTGCAGTACTCGACTGACGAATTCAGCCCGTCGGGCTGCTGGCCGCTCAAAGAAAAGTACAAGGTCGGCTCCAACATCGCGCCTGGAGCGGGCAGCTACTTCAAATTCACGTTCGGCTACACCACCTACAAAGGCGGCATAGGCAACGCGCAGCAGGAACAGCCGTTCAACACCTACCCGCCGGAAGTGAAACCAGAAGACATCGTCGGCAGCGGCCTGCCCTACCAGGTCGTGGCGACCCAGGTCGGGGTCGAACCCTAGCCTGAGGAGCTGCGCAGGGTGCCGCGCCGCGGGGCGCGGCACCCTGCTTGGACTGCGGAAAGGAGCGCTGCACTTGAAGCGGCCGAGGCCTGTCTCGATCATGCTGACGCTGATATTGGTCAGTTCGGCTGCCGCGCTCTTGCTGTACGAGACCGGCCACCTGCCCTACCGGGTGTATGTGGTGCACACCGGCTCGATGTACCCGACCATTCCCTCGGAAAGCGCCGTCGTCGTGCGCGAGAACCGGTATCGGGTCGGCGAGGTGGTGTCGTTCACCGAGCACGGCGAGGTCGTCAGCCATCGCCTGATCGCGATCAGGCCCGACGGCACGATCGTCACCAAGGGCGATGCCAACCGCACGATCGATCCGTGGCACGTGCCCGCCTCGAACATCATCGGCGGTGTCGTCGCGGCGCCACGGCACCTCGGGTACCTGCTGACCTACGTGAAAACCCCGGCGGGCGCGATGTCCATCCTCCTCACCCTGCTCTGCCTCTGGCAGATCTGGGCCCTGGCCGGGGATGTCGGCCAGGCCGAGAGCGGTACCCGGGCGCTGAACGCCGGCGTAGCCAGGGTGCGCGGTCGGCCCAGGGAAAAGGCTCGCGGCTGGCCGGACCGCCCACCGTTCCTTGCCCATCGGCGCCGCTAACCGCTGACCACGCAGTCCTTGGCGTCGGTCATCTTCAGCGGTTCGGTGTTGGGGAACGATTCGAGCAGCGCGTCGGCGATCAGGCGGCCACGGGCGGCGTAGCCTTCATGGCGACGCTGATCGTCGCCGAGATCGGCGGCAGGCTGGTCCTGGTCGCCGGCTTCCTCGCCCAGATCTTTGACCCGTAGGCCCCACGGCTCATCCGTGGGGCCTACGGGGTCAGGGCCTGACTTCGACCAGGTCAGTGCCATCGTCGGCGCCTAACACACCGACCCGCACGTGCTCGTGGCCGAGCTGCGCCTTGTCACGCTCAAAGGTGGCACGCGCGGCAAGCCAGACCTCGCCGGTGATCGGCTTCCAGAAATCGCCATCGGGGCAGTCGACGTACACCCGGACCTGGATATCGGTCAGGCTTCGGATGCTGACTCCCTTCGCGTTGCCGAGGTCGAGCAGCACCGTCTGTCCGTCCTTGAGCTTGGTCATGGCCTTGTCAGGATGCCGATGCCCAGGGAAGGGTCGGATCCGGGCTGGGGCAGAGGGGCAGGACATCGCAGAGGAAGCCGATGATCTGCGGATCGGCGTTGGCGATCGTGCCGCTGCTGATCTGTCCAGCTGAGAAGTCCGAGCTGCTCGATTGGTTGTAGTGCCCGTTGATCGCGAATGGACCCCAACCGATCGAGCCCTTGGTTTCCAGCGCTGTTTCCACTGTCTTTTCTTCTTTTTGGGAGAACTGGGCGCTGATCTGGACGTTGCGAGCGACCAGGATGCCAGTGGGCAACATCGGCATCAGGCCTTCGCTTTTCTCGCCGGGGATGAAGCTGCCCGTGGAGATTTGCTGACCATACAGCGGCATCCCTGTGCCAAAGCGCCAGGAGTGGGCTCGGAACACGAGCGGATCGAGCCAAGAGCGCATGATCGAGGCGCGCATGATCTCCATCGAGATCGATATTCCCGAGGTGGTCGACGAGCTTTCCCCTTCGTCCTTTTTGTAGTTGGCCGAGGCAGATGCGTGCCACAGACCCCATCCGGCTCCGCCACCCCCACCGGCTTCCACGGTCGAGGACGTCGTCTGGTTCGTCAGGTCTGTTTCTGAGAAGGTGAAATGCGTCCACCCTTCGCTGCCCACCAGGCTCGGATATTCCGGATAGGTGCTGGTCACCTCGAACCCACCCCTGGACCCCGTTCGTTTGGCGGAGCCGTAGGCTGCTTCGAGCTGGCTCCACCATGTGTCGACGTTGCGCTGCTGGAGACTGGCGATCGTGGCCATCGCCCCTTCGACTTCACCCTTGAAGCCGAATGTGCTCCAAGCCGAGAGGGCTCGGTTGTATGCCGAGGTCGTCGCGGGCGGCACCTGTCCGCCGCCCGAGTTCGCACAGTTGGTCTGCGCGAGCTGAAGCGCGGTCAGGGCGTCGAGGTATTCGCTTTCGTATTTGAGGAAGCGGCGGTATTTTTTGCTTTCTTCTTCTTCGTCCGTCATCACGACGGCCCTCGCCTTGGCGAGGAGTTCCAGTTGCTGCTTGGTCAATTCCACGTCTGGGAGTTCCCTGGATTCGAGAATCTGTCTGTAGATCGTCTCGAGCGATTCGCCCGTGGATGCGTAGATCCAGTTCGGTGCCGGAACGGCGTCGAGGAGGTTTGACCAGACGTACTGTGCGTTTTCGTCTTTTTCCGGGTTGAGGTTGGGGTCGAGGAAGATGCCGGGACTGCAGAGCGACAGATAATTTTGATTGGCAACAGCCGATGAGCTGCCGATGGCAAGGGTGTCGGCGAACTTGCTGTAGAGCTGTTTCATCAGGGTTATGTTGGAGCTTCCCTCCACGGGCTGATTCCTTTCGTTGTTGGTTAACTCTTCAGGTGACCTCCGCGGCGCGGAGGTCGGACGCAAGCTGGACGCGCGCTCTCGAGAGGCGTGAGCGCACGGTCCCGACGGGGATCTGCAGCTTTCCGGCAGCGGTCTCGTAGGAGGCGTCGTCGAACAGGCAGAGGCCGATCACCTCACGCTGCGCGGGGGGTAGCGCTCGCAACGAGTGCAGTAGGGCGCTGATCGCCTGGCGACGCTGCAGGTGCTCTGTCAGGTCTTCGGAATGGCGCTGCAGATACTCCAGGCGCTGCTGCATCGCGCTCTGCCGGCTCTCGGCCCGGCGCTGGTTGTGCAGCACGTTGCGCGCGACGGCGTAGAGCCAAGGGGCGATCGGCTTCGAGCTGAAGTCGACTTCGTGCCGCCGCCGCCAGGCCTCGAGGAAGACAATCGCCCTCGCCTCGTCGGCCAGTGCGTGGTTCCCGGTTCGCCGCAGGCAAAAACGGTAGACCCGGTCGCCGTGCAGGCGGTAGATGGCGTCGAACGCGGCACGCTCCTGCCGCTCCCTGGTGCCGCTGGACTGGTGAGTGTCGGGCATCGCCCGCTATCTGTCCGCATAGCGCTCAAAGTTCCATGATCAATTTGGCGGCAGCGAAGCGGAGCGGCGCTAGCCTGAGACGACGCAGTCCTTGGCGTCGGTCATCTTCAGCGGTTCGGTGTTGGGGAAGGATTCGAGCAGCGCGTCGGCGATCAGGCGGCCGCGGGCGGCGTAGCCTTCGGAGGTGAAGTGGATCCCGTCCGGGATGAACCATTTGTCCTTGACGTCGGCGGCCCAGTTGTAGATGCGCATGTTGGGGTAGCGGTTGCAGGCCTCGCGCAGCGCTTCGTCCCAGCTCCTCATGTTCGCCTCGGCGTAGGGGCCGCTCGGCACCAGTGACTTGACGTTTACCCACATCACCGGTTCATCGCCGATCGTCGACATCATGCTTTCGATCCGGTCGTCGTAGGTGAAGTTGGAGCCGGCGGCGACGTTGGCCGCCTCGTTGGTGCCCATCGCGATCACCCAGCAGCCTTTGAAGCCTTCGTTCTTCCACGCTTCGGCGACTTCCTGGGCGTTCGGTTCACCCTCGAAGTTCTCATAGATCGAGCGCGCGCCGGCGACCTCGAGGTGCGCCGTCGTCGCCCCGACCCGCGCGTACTGGGCGGCGATCAGCTCGCTGCGCGGCAAATATTCTTCGGAGACGAGGCCCTCGGAGGTGGAGTCGCCGATGTGGACGACGCCTTCGCACGAGGTCGCCAGCGGCTTGCGCTTGGCGCTCTTGGTGGTGACCGTCTTGGCTACGTTGGCCGAGCCGATCGCGGGCGAGTTGGAGACGCCCACCCCGGCCAGGCCGGCGATCGCGGCGACCAGGACGGCCGCCGCCACGCCGATGCCGACCCAGCCCTGGCGCGATACCCGCACCCGCCGCAGCTCGCCCGCTTTCCAGCGCTTCCAGAGCCGGCCCAGGGCGCCGTGGCGGACCGGGTTCTCGACGTAGCGCCAGGAGAGCTCGGCCACCGCCATGATCGCCGCCACCTGCAGGATCGCCCGCAGCAGGTTGGGACCGTGCACGCCCTGCGGCGAGGTGAGCACGATGATCGGCAGGGTCCAGAGGTAGATGCCGTAGGAGCGTTCGCCGATCCACTGCATCGGCCTGCAGCCGACGATCGGCCCGAGGCGCGAGGCGGGATGGGCGAAGGCGGCCACCGCGAGCGCCGTGCCCAGCGCCAGCACGGCGAAGCCGCCGCGATAGATGAAGGGGTCGAACTCGTTCGATTGCCAGAACATCACCCCGATCACGACCAGGCCGAGCAGGCCGGCGGCGTCGATCGTCCGCCGCGCCTGCGGCGTCACCCGTCCGGTCAGGCTGCGCGTGGGCCAGACCATCGCCAGCGCTGCCCCGACCAGCAGCTCGAGCGCCCGCGTGTCGGTGCCGTAGTAGACCCGCGAGGGGTCGAGCGAGGGGTGGTAGAGGACCGCCATCAGGATCCCCGAGCAGAGGGCGAGGAAGAGCGCTGCCCCGGCGAGCCGTGGGCGCGGCCCAGGCTTGCGCCGCGCTTCTGGCACGAAGTACAGGAGTGCCGCCAGCAGGAATGGCCAGACGATGTAGAACTGCTCCTCGACCGAGAGCGACCAGAGGTGGTTGAGCGGCGAGGGCGGCGCGAAGCGGGCGAAGTAGGAGACGTTGTGCAGGATCAGCCACCAGTTGTTGAAGTAGCCGACGGCGCTGAGCTCGGCCATGCGGAAGTCACTCGGCTGGTGCGGGCCGATCGTCGTCACCCAGGCCATCACCACGATCAGCATCAGGAACAGCGCCGGCAGCAGGCGGCGGGCGCGGGCCAGCCAGAAGGACTTCAACCTGACCCCGCCGTGGTTGACCTGGTTGAGCAGGATGTCGGTGATCAGGTAGCCGCTGAGGGTGAAGAAGACGCCGACGCCGAGCAGGCCGCCTTCGGCCCAGCCGAACTTGAGGTGGTAGAGGACGACGCCCAGCACCGCGATCGCGCGCAGGCCGTCGAGGCCCGGCATGTAGCGCCGGCCGCGGCCTACCGGTTCAGGCATCGCCGGCCGGCGAGATCGGCAAGAGCCGCAGCGCTCTGGCGATGATCGAGTCGAGGATCGCGGCCTCGCGCCGGGCCAGCTTGTGCGCGGGCGGCAGTTCGGGCCCGGATTCCAGCGCCGGCCTGGCGACGGGCGCCGTGGCGATCCCGAGGCAGGCCTTGATCCCGCGCGCGATCAGGCGGGCGCGCAGCTCGGCTCCGGCGGGGATCGGGTGCAGGTCGTCTGACTGCATCAGCTCGGGGTGGGTTTCCTCCGCCCGCGCCCAGTCGGGCACCTGCGTGCCCGGCCGCGAGGCGGCGAATTCCCTCACCACCCTGTTCTTGCCGCTGCTGTCGATGCCGTTCACGGTAAGGCCGTGGATGGTCGGCACCACCATGCAGCGGTCGCCGATCTCCGCCGCCACCTTGCGCAGGTTGCCGGCGAGTATCTCGGGATAGGCGGGGTTGTCGTTGGTGCCGGCGTCGAAGACGATCACCGATTGCGACGGTTCGTAGCTTTCGTGGAAGAGATCGAAGATCTGGAAGCTGTTGGAGCCGCCGACCGCGTTGACGGTAAGCGGAACGCCCGGCAGGTACTGCTTGAGGTAGGGCGAGGTCAGTTCCTCGAGACTGTCGCCGACGACCAGCACCCCGCCGCCGCCACTCGCCCGCGCCGCGGGAGCGGTGAACAGGATGAGAGCAACGAGAGTGGCCGCCAGGGTCGCGAGCTTGCGCAAACTCGGCATCCGCCGAATTTCTACACTACGCCGATGCGGCTCAGCACGGCGACGATGGTCGGCATCCTGCTGGGCCTGGCGCTGATCGTCAGCTCCTGCGGTGAGGACGGCACCAGCGCCACGGGTGAGACGACTAGCACCGCCCGCGCGGCGTCGGCACCGCCGCCGCGACCCACGGTGCGCCGCCCGTGCCCCCGACTGCGTCCCTTCGTCGGCTCGATGGCGAAGCTGCGCGACGACCTCGCCCGCGGCCTCAGCTACGACGAATACCTGGGCGAGGTGCAGGGCGTGCGCTCGCTCTACGCTCGCATCGACGCCGAGAAGCTGAGCGCGGGCTGCCTGCTGGCCGGCGGTGGCCCGGCCGAGCGCGCTCTCAACCTCTACATCGACGCGACCAATACGTGGGGCGACTGCCTGGCGACGGTCTCATGCAGCACACGCACCGTCGAACCGAAGCTGCAGCGCAAGTGGGCGCTCGCCGCTCGCCGGCTCGCCACCGCTCAGCGGGGCCTGCGCCGCGCCTAGCGTGAGGCGGGGCGGGCGATGTAGATCGCCTTGGTGTGCGTGGGCTCGAGCGGCTGGCTGGGGATGCCGTCGAGGCCGTGGCCGTAGACGTCGAGGCACTCCAGCCCCGCCGCCGCCAGCGCCGAGCGCACCTCGGCTTCGCGAAAGTGGCGCTGGCGGTGGGTCAGCATCTCGCCGGGGGCGATTTCCATCTCCGACTCGCAGATCGAGCCCGCCGCCACGTCGGCGGCCTCCTTTCCCCGCCAGGTCAGCCGCCGGCCCTCGCGCTCGACCACCGTGGTCTCGGCGAAGAAGGTGCGGTAGGCCTGCAGCTCGTTGACGTCGAAGAGCAGCAGCCCGGTCGGGGCGAGGTTGGCGTGCATCCCGGCCAGCGCCTTCGTCAGTTCCTCGGGACTGAGCAGGTAGTTGACCGCGTCATCGAGGGCCCAGATCAGGTCGAACTCGCCGAACCGCGGCAGATCGAGCATGTCGGCGACCTCCAGCCGCACCGCCTCCCCGGCCTTCTCCCGGGCCAGCGCCAGCATCGCCGGGGAGATGTCGCAGCCGGTTACCTCCCAGCCCGCGGCCAGCATCGGCATGAAGCTGGTGCCGGTGCCGCAGCCGACGTCGAGCAGCCGCTTGCCGGTCAGGCCGTGGCCACGCAGCAGCTCGAGCAGGTCGGCGATCCACGCCTCGCTTTCGTAGTGGCCGGTGAAAGCGTCATAGACGGGCGCCATCGCCTCGTAGGTTCGCTGCGCCCAGTCCCCACCCGTTTCCTGCGGCGTCGTCGCTGACATGAAATAAAGACCAGATCTCTGATCTAAAAAGTTTCAGCAATAAAATTCACCCTTTTGGTTTTAGAAGTAGTACGGTCGAGCAATCAACGTTTCGATCATTCAAAAATCGGATCAGGGCGATGGTTGGGAGTGGGATGAGGCGCACCGTTTTTGCCTGCGGATGGCCTATCACTACGCCAGCAATCCCAACGAGGCGGAAGACATCGCCCAGGACGCACTGCTTCGCGCCTGGCGCCGGCGCTCGACCCTTCGCGACAGCGCCAGGCGCAAGGAGTGGCTGGGCACGATCGTCCGCAACGAGGCCTTCCGCCAGCACTCGCGGATGCGCCCCGACCCGGTCGACACGACCGAGGACCCCGAGGGCGCCGAGGACGAGCAGATCCTCTCCACGGTCGAGCGCGCCGATCTGCACGCGGCGCTGAAGCGCCTCAGCGAGCGCGACCGCAAGCTGATCGAGCTGCGCTACGAAGATGGACCTGACCCAGGAGGCGATCGCCCGTCGCCTCGGCGTTCCCGACGGCACGGTCAAGGTCCGCCTCCACCGCCTGCGCCACAGGCTGCGCAAGGAGATCGGCCCGCCGACCTCCCGCCGGTCTTCCTAGAGCTCAGCCCGCAGCGGCGACGCGGCGCATCTCCTCGGCCGCGGCGCTGGGGCCGATGTAGGGGACCAGCATCGCGAAGAGTAGGTCGGGCAGCATCGCCGGCAATTGCGCTGCCCGCCCGGCCAGCAGCTCGTCGAAGATCAGGCCCGAGACGGCTCCTGCCGACATCAGCGAGATGTTCTCCGGCAGCTCGCGGCCGTCGGAGAGCTCGCGGCCGCCCTCGAGGTACTGGGTGAAGCGGGCGACGGCGTCCCAGTGCAGCTGGCGCGCGTCGGCGCCGGCGGCGGCGACCTCGACCACCGCGGTGCGCGCCAGCTCGGGGTCGAGAGCGAAGAGTTTGACGATCGTCGCCAGGCCGTTCTCGACCCGCTGCAGCCACGACTGGGCGCCGTCGCACTCGGCGACGACCACGGCGAAGACCTGCTCCACGAGCATTTCGTAGGAGGCGAGGAAGCACTCGTGCTTGTCCTCGAAGTGTTTGTAGAAGGTGGTGCGGGAGGTTCCCGCCTCCTCGATCACGTCGGCCACCGAGGTCTCCTTGTAGCCCTTGCTGCCGACCACGCGGATCATGGCCGCCAAGATGAGGTCCCCGCCGCGATTCGGATGCCATCAGCCCGTCCCAGGTAGGTTGAAAACTCCGGAGTACCTTCATCATAGCGGCTCGGTGTACGTAAGCGTTTATCTACTTTTTCTCCGCCACCTCCCTGGCAGCCGCAGCAGGACCGATATAAGGCATCAGCGTCGCAAATAGCACCTCCGAAAGCAAATCCGGCAGATACTCCGCGCGTCCCTCAATCACCTCGTCGGAGATCAGCCCGGCGACGGCCCCGATCGCCATCCGCGAGGTGTTCGCCGGCAGGTTGCGCCCGCCCGGGGCGAAATCGCGCCCCTCGTCGAAGAAGGGGGTGAGGCGCTGCAGCGCGGCGCGGTAGCGGCGCTGCGCGGCCGGGCCCGCGGCACCGACCTCGACCAGCGCCATGCGGGCGATCGCCGGCTCCTCGGCCAGCGCCGCGAGCAGCGCCGCCAGGCCCGCCCGGGCCCGGCTCGGCCAGCCCTCCTCGGCCTCATACGCCGCCGTGACCCGGCGCACCATGCCGTCGATGACGCCGTCGTAGGCGGCGAGGAAGCAGGCTTCCTTGTCCTCGAACATGCCGTAGAAGGTCGTCCGCGAGATCCCCGCCTCGCGGGTGAGATCGGCGACCGTGGTCGCCGCGTAGCCCTTCTCGGCGACGACCCGGATCGTCGCCTCCAGCAGCCGCTCGCGCTGCGAGCGCGCGATCACCTCAGGGGGGAGGCGGTGGCGCCCGCGCGGGGGGCGCCACCGCTCCCGTTTCTGCCCCCCGGCCGCCACCGCCCGGTCAGCCGTCGGCGGCAGCTGCGGTCCGCTCGGCCTCGCGCGCCTGGCGCAGCGCCTCCTCCTGGCCGAGGTAGGGAACCATGGTGATGTAGACGACGTCGGGCAGCAGCTCGCGCAGGCGGGCCGCGTTGCCGGCGAGGATCTGGCCGACGATCAGCGACTCCGCCGCCGAGAGCGCGGCGCGGCCGGCGCTGGAGGGGATCGCCGCTTCCTCGACCGGATCGTCGCGGCCGCGTTCGAGCAGCGACTGCAGGACGCGCTTGCCGGAGGCGTAGAGCTCGAAGGCGCGCTCGCCCGAGGAGGGTGCCTCGACCAGCGCCATGCGGGCGAAGCTGGGCCGGCTGGCGAGCAGGTCGAGGAAGGCGGCCGCGGCGTCGCGGACCATCGTCGCCCAGGGCTTGTCGGGCGAGTAGACGGCGACGATCCGTCCCATCGCGTCGGCGAGGGCGACCTCCATCGAGGCGTGAAAGCAGTCCTCCTTGTCCTTGAAGAGCTCGTAGAAGGTGGCGCGGGAGACGCCCGCGCCCTCGCAGACGTCGGCGATCGTGGTCGCGCCGTAGCCTTTCTTGGCGCAGCTGCGGGCCATCGCGTTGAGCAGGCGTTCGCGTTGGGAGTGCTCGACGAGGGGCTCGGCAAGCTCCTCGATACCGGCCGCCAGCCGCTCCTGCTCGATTACCGCACCGAGGTCACCGGTTGGCTCTGAGCCTGGGTTTGCGGGGTTTGAGGAGGAGGGGGGCACGTCGCTCTCGCAGGTAGACAACCGTGTTTAGGTAAACGCGATTGTACACCCCGAAGGCGCTCTGTGGACGTTCCGGTACCGATTTAACAAAGCCGGAAACCGCTGGGAACGGAGGCGGAACCCGGCGACGCCGACTGTACAAGCGGCGAGCGCATCGGGACGAACTTCAGACCCCTGTACAAGCGAGCTCCGGCCGCGCGGGAGGACCATTTGAGCATGGATACCGCGCCTCGTCAGATCGTCGCTTTCGGGGGTGGGGGGTTCTCGATGGAGTCGGGCAACCCCCTGCTCGACGAGTACGTGCTCGGCCTCTGTCGCCGCGAGCGGCCCAAGGTCTGCTTCCTGCCCTCGGCGAGCGGCGACGCCGACCACTACGTCGTCCGCTTCTATCGCGCCTTCCCCGCCGATCGCTGCGAGGCCAGCCACATCTCCCTCTTCCGCCGCGAGCAGGGCCCCGAGGACCTGCGCGCGCACCTGCTCGATCAGGACCTGATCTACGTCGGCGGCGGCAGCGTGATCAGCCTGCTCGGGGTCTGGCGCGCGCACGGGATCGACCGGATCCTGCGCGAGGCCTGGGAAGCCGGCGTCGTCCTCTGCGGCCTCTCCGCCGGCTCGCTCTGCTGGTTCGAGGAAGCGGTCACCGGCTTCCACGGGGCGCCGCAGCGGGTCGAGGGCCTGGGGCTGCTGCCCTTCAGCAACTGCGTGCACTACGAGCTGACCTCCGAGCGCCGGCTCGCCTACCACGAGATGCTGCGCGGGGGGATGCGCCCCGGCTACGCCGCCGAGGACAGTGCCGGCCTGCACTTCGTCGGCTGCGAGCTGAACCGGGTGGTCGCCTCGCGACCGGCGGCGCGCGGCTACCGGCTCGACGCCGCCGGCGAGCGGGTGGTCGAGATGCGCCTGGCGACGACCTACCTCGGTGACGCCCCGCCGGTCACCCGGCTCCCCGGCGCCACGTCGTCGTCACTTTCAGCGACGTCGGCCGCGTAGGACTCGATGGTCTCCCGCATCCTCACCCTCGGCGGTCACGACTTCACCTCGCGCCCGCCCGACCGGGCGGTCAGCGAGCTGATGCTGCGGCTGGCGACAGAGCGGGCCGGCAGGCGGCCGAAGATCTGCATTCTGCCGACCGCCAGCGGCGACACCTCCGAGCAGATCGGCCGCTTCTACGCCGCCTTCGGCGAGCGCCCCTGCGACCCCTCCGACCTCTCGCTCTTCCGCCTCGGACGGCGGCCGATGGCGCTGCGCGACCACCTGCTCGACCAGGATCTGATCTACGTCGGCGGCGGCAGCATGGTCAACCTGCTGGCGGTCTGGGAGGCGCACGACCTCAGCGCCATCCTCAGCCTCGCCTGGCGCCAGGGCATCGTCCTCGCCGGCCAGAGCGCCGGGGCGATGTGCTGGTTCGAGTCCGGCATCACCAAGTCCTCCGGCAAGCCCGAGATCGAGGCCGGCCTCGGCCTGCTCCACGGCAGCCTCTGCGTCCACTACAACAACGAGCCGGAGCGCCGCGCCGCCTACCTAGAGGCGGTCGGCAACGGCATGCCCGGCGGCTACGGCCTCGACGACTACGCCGGCCTGCTCTGGGAAGGCGACGGCCCACCCTCAGCCGTAACGGCCCGCCGCGGCGCCCGCGCTTACCGAGTAACCAGCTCCGACACAGGAGTCGTGGAGTCACCCCTACCGGCGCGCTTCCTTCCCGCACCGGCGCCGGCGGCCCTGCGCGAGGACATCGCCGAGTTTCGCCGGATCAAATCGATGCGAAAGCGAGCCGGCTGGTTGGGATAGATTTCGCGAGCAATCCGTTCGATCAGATCAAATCGTGTTCTCGTCCTGGTCCTGGCGGCAGCTACCGTCCTCGCCGGTTGCGGCGGTGGGGAGGAAGAAGAACCGGTGACCCCGCCGGTTGCCAATCCCGCCCGCGCCGAAGGCCTGGCCAGTCGCTACGAGCCTGACCTGATGCTCGAGAAGGACGATGGGTTCTGGCCGGTCGCGGTGCGCACGATCGACCTCCTGCGTTCGGGGAAGAGGCGCACCTGCTTTGCCACCGAAAAGGGCGCCCCCTGCGATCCGGCCCATATCCGCGAGCTCCCTTGGGCCTCGGGCTCAAGCCTCGCCTACCTCGACTATCCAGCCGATGGCAGCGATCCAGGCGATGAGCGCCGGGGAGTTGCCGCGGCGCTCAAAAGCGGCGCCCCCGGCACCGCCGCGCGCATGTACTACTACGTAACCGGTCGTGATCCAGATCGCCCCGTGACCCTCCAGTACTGGTTCTACTACCCGTTCAACTACCTGGAAGCCCACTCGCCGTTCGGCCTGGCAAGCGTCAACACCGACCTCCACGAGGGTGACATCGAGGGGATGTCGGTCCTGCTCTCGGCGCACCGCAAGCAGCCGGTCTACGTCTGGATGCCGCGGCACCGCGACGAGGGCGAGCGCTTCACCTGGAACGAGGGTGCCCTGCAGCGGAACGGCTCCCACCCACTCGGCTTCGCCGCCAAAGGCAGCCACGCCACCTACGAATCGTGCGGGCGCAAGTACCGCACCGCGCGGGTGCTCGGATTGACCGGCAACATCCCGGACGATTACTTCTCCTGTCAGCCCGGCGCCGGCTACGAGCTCGGCGCGACGATTCCGGCACTCGACCTCGCCCGCACCTGGTGGGCGTGCTGGCCCGGCCACCTCGGTGACGCGCCCCACCTCCCCTCGCCATTCAGTGAAATCCGCGCGGACGGACCCACCTCACCCCTCTACCAGCAGAAGTTCGACCTGCGCAATCCACAGCCGTGCGCCGGAGCCGACGCGCCGTCGCCGCCCGGCCCCGGCCAGGAACTGCTCGCTGACCCCGACACCGCGAGCGCGCTCGGCGAAGCGGGCGGCCGTCTGAACGAACTGTTCCGCAGCTGCGACGACTGGTGGCAGCGCCCGCCGGAAGGCAGCTACATGGTTGCCTGCGATCAGGCGACGCTGGAATCGTTCTTCGAATCTGGCCTCGAAGACCGCGGCGACCAGAACCTGCGGATCAACGGCAGCCCGCGGGCGCACGGCCGCATGGTGCCGGCCGTTTTCGCCGCGCCGACGCCGCCGCCCGGCGCCCCGCAAGGAGTCGACCGGGCGACGATTCGCAGCGACCGGATCGCCCACCCCGAGGTCTTCGTCGCGATTCGCGACGGCAACACGCTGAAGGTCGCCCGGTTCCCGGAATTCACGCTGCGGCCCGAAGAGGCGCTGCGCCTGCGCCGTGACAGCGACTCGATCTGGCGACTGGTCGACGTCGCCAACGGGGCCAGGACCGTGGCCGAAGCCGGCGTCCACGAAACCGAGACACCGACCTTGCCGCAGAAACCGACGATCGTCTCGGCCCACCGTCAGGGTGACACGATCGCGCTGCGCTTCAGCGCCGGCACCAGCCCGGAAACGACGCTGGTCGCCTACGCCGGTGTGAACCGCGCGGACCTGCTCGAAGGGGGTCACTCGGTTGGGACCCTCTCAGGCAGTCCGAGCGGCAACTACGAACTGGCGATCGACGATCCCGACCGCCAGATCCAGCGGCTTCGCGTGATCGCCTTTAACGAAGGCGCGCTGGCGGCGAGCGCACTCGCCGCCGTCACCGCGGGTGGCTAGCCAGCGCCGCCTGCCATCGGTGGCGCGGTCGGGTCCGAGCCCTCTTCGCCGAGACTCTCGCGGGCGATGTAGTCCTCGGCCAGCAGCAGGTTCTCGCTCGAGCGCTCGACCACGTTGAGCAGGTCGCCCATCAGCGCCACCTCCTCGACCTGCTCCTTGACGAACCACTGCAGGAACTGCTCGGCCCGGTAGTCCTTCAGCTCGCGCGCCAGCTCGAAGAGGGCGAAGATCTCGTCGCTGACCCGCTTCTCCTGCTCGAGCGCCATCCGCACCGGGGCGCTGCCGTCGGCGAAGCTCGTCTGCTGCGATTTGATGTCGGGGATGTGGACGTCCTCGCCGACATCGAGCAGGTACTGGATCATCATCATCGCGTGCTCGCGCTCCTCCAGCGCCTGCCGGTAGAAGAAGGCGGCAAGCCGGGGCAGCGTTTCGGCGTCGTAGTAGACGGCGGCCGCCACGTACTGCTGCGAGGCGGCGAACTCGTTGGCGACCTGCTCATTCAGCGCGTCAGCAAAACTTTTCTCGGCCATCGTCTTCTCCTAGCTCGGCGGGGGCGGGTTTCCGCAACGTAGCTGAATCGCGCAATTCGGTCGGCCGAAGTGAGGGATTGGTGTCCCTCGAACTGGCGGATACTCAAAGTCGTCGCGCTAATTAGCGCGACGACTTGTCAGGGCGAGGGACACCAATCCCTCACTCCCCCCACCGAAATCCCGTACTGCTCAGCTGAGGCTCCAGCGGACTGACCGGCAGCCCCTCCGGCGGCTCGGCTTCGTTGTAGGGCCGCGGCGCGGTGTCGTTTGGCGTGTCGGGGTGGAAGAGCGAGGCGAGGGCCTGGATCTGGCCGCGGCCGACGCCGAGCTCCCACTGGCCGCCGCCGTAGGCGGCGATGCCGTGCTCGGCGCAGTAGTCGTAGGTCTCACAGAGCGCCTGCAGGCCACCGACGCGCGACGGCTTGATGTTGACCATCTTCGGCACCCAGGGCAGCGCCTCGATGTCGGCGATCGAGTGGATCGGCGCGTCCCAGGTGAGGCGGTCGCGGACCGGCTCGAGGATCGGCCGGGTCTCCTCGTTGACGTCGGGGTCCTCGATCCAGGCCTCGGGAAAGGCCTCGATCAGCTTGGCGTAGAGCACCGGGTCCGTTTCGACATCGACCGGGGTGCCGGTGTAGAAGCCCTTGAGGTCGAGCGAGTCGACGGCGCCGGTCTCGACCAGCGCCGCGATCAGCTCGTCGGTCCAGTCGTTGGTCGGGTCGAGCTTGAAGCGCAGGGTCGGGTAGCGGTCTAGCTTGGCCCGCAGCGTGTCGATCGTCGAGGGCTCGCCCTCGCCCGGCGAGAGCCGCATCGAGGAGACGAAGTTGACCGGGCGTGGCTCGCGCCCGAGGAACTCGGCGAGGCCCTTGCCCGCTTGGCGCAGCGCCAGGTCCAGCGCGGCCGACTCGAAGGCCCAGCGGCGGTAGAGGCGCGAGACCTCGTGCTGCGGCTCGACCGGGAACGTGTCCAGCTCGCCGACCATCCCGCAGAACTCGCCCAGGGTGGAGAAGCCGGTGAGGTCCAGATTTGGCCCGGCGTCCTGCAGGGCGATGTGGTCGACCGGGTCATAGGTGACGTCCTCGCCGAGGCCGTCCTCGCCGGCGCCCCAGACATGAATGACAGTGCTCAGCCGTTCGAAACCGGGACTCAGGAACTCCAAAGGCTGCAGCTCGTAGCCGTCGATCTCCAGGGGCAGATTCGTTAGGGCATCGAAGGTGGGCATGGGGCGGAGTGTACGTCCTGGCAGACTCAGATCCTGTGAAGCACGATGCACACGGGTACTGGCTGGCGGAGGCGCCAAAGGTTGAGGTTGCTCCGCAGCTCGTTGGAGATCAAGACGCCGATGTGGTCATCGTTGGTGGCGGCTATACGGGGATGTGGGCGGCTTGGCACGTCAAGCAGCTGGAGCCCGAGGCGTCGGTGGTGCTACTCGAGGCGGATCGGTGTGGGTTCGGGCCCAGTGGGCGGAATGGGGGGTTCTGCAACCTGATGTGGTTCTCGCTGCCGAACATGCGGGGGCGATGGGGGGACGCGGAGGCGTTGCAGGTGGCTCGGGCGGCGGAAGAGGCTGCGGTCGGGATCGGTGAGTTCTGTGAGGGCGAGGGGGTCGATGCGTGGTACCGGCGTGGGGGGTACCTGCAGGTCTCGACCGCCGAGGCGCATGACCATGTCTGGGGAGAGGCCCTGGCGGCTTGCCGGGAGCTCGGTGTGGAGGATGAGTTCGAGGCGTTGTCGCAGGATCAGGTCGCGGAACGGTGTGCTTCGCCGGCGTTTCGGGGCGGGGTCTTCTACCCGGGGGCGGCGACGGTGCAGCCGGCGCGGTTGGCGTTCGGGTTGCGGGAGCGGTTGCGGAGTCGGGGCGTGGAGATCTGCGAGCGCTCGGCGGTGCGAAGACTCGAGGGGTCGCGGAGCGGGGTCGTGGCGCACACCGCCGCCGGGGTTGTGCGGGCGCGGAGCGCGGTGCTGGCGCTGGGGTCGGCGGCCAAGGTGGCGGGCGGGCCCTTTCAGGGGCGCCTCTCGGTTGCCTCTTCGCACATCGTCCTCACCGAGCCGGTGCCGGAGCTTCTGGAGGAGGTCGGCTGGACCGGCGGCGAGTGCATCACCGACAGCCGCGCCCTGGTCAACTACTTCCGCACCACTCCCGACGGCCGCATCGTCTTCGGCTGGGGCGGCGGCCACATCGCCATGGGCGCCCGCCTCCGTGGTCGCTCCGAGCTCGACGCCGAGGTCGTCTCGCAGGCCGCGGCGCACCTCTGGGAGTACTTCCCCGGGCTCGCAGGCACGGCTCTCACCCACGCCTGGGGAGGGCCCATAGACGCCTCCCCCACCCACCTGCCGATGGTCGTGCCCCTGCGCGGCAGTCGCGCCTTCGCCGCCGCGGGCTACACCGGCAACGGCGTCGGCCCCTCGAACATGGTCGGCCGAGCACTCGCCTCCCTCGCTCTCGACCGCCGCGACGCCCACGCCGGCCTCGCCTTCGTAGACCCCTCCCCGCCACGAGTCCCGCCCGAGCCTTTCCACTGGCTGGGCGGCGAGGCGATCCGCCAGGGCATCCTGCGCAAGGAGGAGGCCGAGCTGGCCGACCGCAGCCCCGACCCGATCAGCTCCCTGCTCGCCCGCGTTCCCGAGTTGATCGGCTTCCACATCGGCAGATAGAGAACGGGCGCTCCCCTACCAGCGGCTGGTGATGACCTTCTTTCGCGTGTAGAAGTCGACCGCGTCGGTTCCGTTGGCGTGCAGGTCTCCGTCGATCGAGTCGTTCCAACCGGCGAAGGGGAACCAGGCGACGGGAGCGGGGACGCCGACGTTGACGCCGAGCATTCCGGCCCGAGCCTCGTAGCGGTAGCGGCGGGCCGCCGCGCCCGACTGCGTGAAGATCGCTCCGGCGTTGCCGTATCGCGAGCCGTTGAGGAAGGAGAGCGCGGCGTCCAGGTCATCGACCTCGATCAAGGTCAGCAGCGGGCCGAAGAGCTCGTCGCGGGCGAGTTCGGACTCCGGGTCGGAGACGGCGACGATCGTCGGGCCGAGGAAAGTTCCCGCGGGCCCGGCGTCGCCCTGGCCGTCGAGGATCATCTCGGTGCCCTCGTCCTCGCCGGCGCGGCGGATCGCCTCGGCGACCCTCTCGCGTGCCGCCGCGGAGACCATCGGGCAGACATCGGTCGCCGGGTCCTCGCCGGGCCCGACGGTCAGCGCCGAGGCGGCCGCCACCAATGCCTCGCGCACCTCGGCCCGTCGTGCGCCATCGCCGACGACGACGCAGACCGAGCCCGCCAGGCAGCGCTGGCCCGCGGCGCCGAAGGCCGAGCCCATGATCGCCGGCATCGCCCGGTCGAGGTCGGCGTCGGGCATCACGACCAGCGAGTTCTTCGCCCCGCCCAGCGCCTGGACGCGCTTGCCGGTTCGGACCGCGCCTTCGGCGACGATGCGGGCCGTCTCGGCACGGCCGACGAAGGAGATCGCGTCGATGCCCGGGGTCCTCGAGGATCGCGGTGACGGCGTCGCGCCCGCCGTGAACGAGGTTGACGACGCCGGGCGGGATCTCCTCGATCGCGGCGACGATCTCGACGATCAGCTGCGCCGGGCGCGGGCCCTGCTCGGAGGGCTTGAGGATGAAGGAGTTGCCGCAGGCGATCGCGTAGGGCAGGAACCAGAGCGGGATCATCGCCGGAAAGTTGAACGGCGTGATCGCGGCGACGACGCCGACCGGCTGGCGCACGAGCTCGACGTCGACGCCCTCGGCCACCCCCTCCAGCGTCTCGCCCTTGAGCAGGTGGGGGATCGCCGCGGCGGACTCGACCGACTCGATCCCGCGGCCGACCTCGCCGTCGGCGTCGTCCCGCGTCTTGCCCATGTCGGCGGTGACCAGCCCGACCAGCTCCTCGCGCCGCGCCAGCAGTCCCTCGCGCAGCGCCAGCACCGCGCGCGCCCGCCGCTGCGGCGGCACCGTCCGCCACCGCGGCTGCGCCGTCCTCGCCGCCTCGACCGCGGCGCGCACCTCGCTCGCCCCCGAGAGCGGCACCTCGGCCAGGACCTCGCCCGTGGCGGGGTCGACGTCCGCCAGCGTCTCGACTCCCGCGGCGGCTCGCCACTCCCCACCGACGTAGTTCGCGAGTCGAGCGCTCATGCGGCGGCGGTGGCAGGCGGGGCGGGAGGGGCCGGCAGCGACGAGGTGCCCTCCTGCTCGGGGCGCACCGAGGCCATCCGTTCCGCCCGCCGCTGCTGCAGCACGGTGAACCCCATCGCCAGCACGGTGACGCCAAAGAGGATCATCGCGATCACGTTGACCTCGACCGGAATGCCGCGCTGGGCGGCGCCGTAGATGTAGAGCGGGAAGGTCACGGTCGTGCCCGAGTTGAAGTTGGAGATTACGAAGTCGTCGATCGAGAGGGCGAAGGCGAGCAGGGCGCCGCCGAGGATGCCGGGCATGATCAGCGGCAGGGTCACCAGGCGGAAGGTCTGCAGCGGGTTGGCGCCCAGATCCTGGGCCGCCTCCTCGAGGTTGCGGTCGAAGCCGATCAGGCGCGAGCGCACGACGACGACGACGAAGCTGATGCAGAACATCACGTGGGCGATGAGCAGCGTCTGGAACCCGAGGTTCGGGGTGCTGAGGATGATGAAGAAGGAGAGCAGCGAGGCGCCCATGACGATCTCCGGCGTCGCCATCGGCACGACGATCAGCAGGTTCGCCAAGTGCCTGCCGTGGAACTTGTGACGGACAAGGGCGACCGCCATCGCCGTCCCGATCACGGTTGAGATCAGCGTTGCCAGCAGCGCCAGCCTGAGACTGGTGAAGAGGGCCGAGTTGAGTTCGGGGATGCCGAAGGCGTTCTGCCAGTGCTTGAGGGTGAAGCCGACCCAGGTGAAGTTGAACTTGCCCGCCGGGTCGTTGAACGAGAAGACGAAGATCACCGCGATCGGGACCAGCATGAAGGCGACCACCAGGCCCGCGACGATGTTGACAGCGTGCTCGCGCAGCCAGCGCCAGGTACCCCTCACGGCAGGTCCTCTCCCATCAGCGACTCCGAGCCGGCGAAGCGGATGTAGACGATCACCACGGCCATGATCAGCGCCATCAGCACGAATGAGAGCGCCGCCGCGGCCGGATAGTCGAGCTGGGTCTTGAAGAGCGACTGGATCACGTTGCCGATCATCTGGTTGCCGGCGCCGCCGAGGAACTGGGCGTTGACGTAATCGCCGGTCGCGGGGATGAAGGTGAGCAGCGTCCCGGCGACGATCCCCGGCGCCGAGAGCGGCAGCGTCACCCGCAGGAAGGCCTGGCGCGAGGACGCGTAAAGATCCTTCGCAGCCTCGATCAGGCGCTCGTCGATCTGCTCGAGGGTGGCGTAGATCGGCAGGACCATGAAGGGCAGGTAGTTGTAGGTGAGGCCGGCGATCACCGCCGGGCCGGTGGCGAGGATGTGGCCGCTGGGTGCCAGGCCGATCGCGTGGAGGAATTCGGTCACCGGGCTTTCGTCGGCGAGGATCGTCTCCCAGGCGAGCGTGCGGATCAGGTAGGTGGTGAAGAACGGCGCGACCACGGCAAAGAGCAGCGCGTTGCGCCACTTCCCGGCTCGGAAGGCGATCGTGTAAGCGAGCGGGTAGGCGGCCCCCAGGCAGATCAGCGTGGCCAGGCCCGAGTAGAGGAAAGAGCGCACGAATTGCGTGTCGTAGAGCGAGAGCGCATCGGAGTAGTTACCCCATTCCCAGTTGAAGCTGAGGCTGCCGACCACGCCCGACTCGAGCGAGAGGTACCCCATGTAGAAAAGGGGTACGACGAAGAAGAGCAGCAGCCAGATCGTCCCCGGGCCGAGCAGGAGGTAGGGGACGATCCGGCGCCGCTTGCTCATCTCAGCCGTTGAGGACCGCGTTCCAGGCCCGCGTCACGGGCTCTTCATCTTCCGCGGAGAGCTGCGCCTGGCTGAAGCAGCCCTTGGTGAATTCGGCGCTGGGGAAGATCAGGTCGCTCTTGGCCAGTTCGGGTTCAGTCTTTTCGAAGATCTGCTGCACGCCTTTCACCGGCGTCACGTAGTTGACGTATTCGGCGATCTTCGCCTGGTTCTTGGGCACGTAGACGTAGTTCATCCAGGCCTCGGCCGCGGTCGGGTTCGGCGCCCCGACCGGGATCACCATGTTGTCCGACCAGAGGCTGCATCCCTGCGTCGGCACGCGGAATTCGATGTTCGGGTTTTCCGCCTGCAGCTGCACGGCATCGCCCGACCAGCCGATCGCCGCGACCACGTCGCCGCTGCTCAGGTCGCGCGTGTAGTCGTTGCCGGTGAAGCGTCGGATCTGTCCCGATTCGACCCCACCCTTGATTTTCGCGATCGCCTTCATCCAGTCAGCTTCGGTTGCTTCTTCGGGATTGACCCCTTCGCAGGACATCACCAGCGGCACGGTTTCGCGCAGTTCGCTGAGGAAGTCGACCTTGCCCTTGTACCGGGAGTCGAAGAGATCGCAGATCGAGCGCACGTTGGGCGCCAGGTCGGTGCGCACCACCAGGCCACCCATACCGCTCTGCCAGGGCACGCTGAATTCCCGGTTCGGATCGAAGCCCGGGTGGCGCAGGGACGGGACGAGGTTCTTCTCCACTTCGGGCATCCCCGACTTGTCGACCGTCTGCAGGTAGCCGAGATCACGCATCTTCTTCGCCATCCAGTCGGTGACGACGAAGATGCTGCGCCCGCCGCTTTCGCCCTGTTCGAGCAGCGGCTGCACCTTGCCGAAGAATTCGGCGTTGTCGTTGACGTCTTCGATGTACTTGACGCTGATCCCGGTCGCCTTCTCGAAGTTGGCGACCGTGCCGTTACTGCCCGGGTCGATGTAGAGCGGCCAGTTGGAGATCGTCAGCTTGCCGGAGGGTTTGCCTTCCACCGTCACTGTGCCCGCTCCGCCGCCTCCGCCGCTGCCGCAGGCCGCCAGGCCCACCGCCAAAACGACCACCGCGACGGCGATTGCCGCGACTCGCATACTCCTGGGTTTCCGCTCCATCGTTCCTCACCCTCTTGTCGTTGGTTGAAGCTCGTCTTCGCTGTCCCCGCTGCGTTCCTCGCCGCTGCCGGGCGAGGGGCGGACCAGGTGCATGTGCCCGGGCTCCCAGCTCAGCTCCACCCGAGCCCCCCCGCCGGGCAGCCGTTGCCGTTCCTCCTCGTCGGTGTTGGGGATCAGGACGGTCATTCGCACGTCGTCGCCCAGGTCGACCGCGATCTGGGTCGAGGTGCCGAGGTACAGCGAGCTCTCGACCACGCCCTCGACTCGCGGCAGCCCGTTCGAGCCGACCTCCTCCCTGCCGATCGTCGCAACCCGCAGCTTCTCCGGCCGAACCACGGCGTGGCAGCGCTCGCCGGTGTTCAGACCGTCGGTGCCGGCTTGCACGGTTGGTCCCTGGTCCAGCTTCACCTCGCCGGCGCTCGCGACGGTCGCCGGCATCAGGTTGGAGACGCCGATGAAACCGGCGACGAAGGTGGTCGCAGGTTGCTCGTAGACCTCCTCGGGCGTGCCGACCTGCTCGACCCGGCCGCGGTTCATAACCGCGATCCGGTCGCTCATCGTCAGCGCCTCCTCCTGATCGTGGGTGACGTAGACGAAGGTGATCCCGACCTCGCGCTGGATTCGCTTCAGCTCCACCTGCAGGCCCTTGCGCAGCTTCAGGTCAAGCGCCCCGAGCGGCTCGTCGAGCAGCAGCACCTTGGGCAGGTTGACCAGGGCTCGGGCCAAGGCGACGCGCTGCTGCATGCCGCCAGAGAGTTGGGCCGGGCGGCGCTTCGCCTCGGCGGCCAGCCCGACCCGCTGAAGCTCGGCGGCAACCCGTTCGGCGATCTCGCTCTTCGCGATGTGCTTGCGCCGCAGCCCGAAGCCGACGTTGTCCTCGACGCTGAGGTGAGGGAAGAGGGCGTAGCTCTGGAAGACGGTGTTGGTCGGCCGGCGATGCGGCGGCTCCTCTGCCACGTCGGTGCCCTCGATCCGGATCTCGCCCTCGCTGGGTCGCTCGAAGCCGGCGATCATGCGCAGCGTCGTCGTCTTGCCGCAGCCGCTGGGCCCGAGCAGGGTGAAGAATTCGCCGCTGCCGAAGCTGAGGTTCAGGCCATCGACGGCGACGAAGTCACCGAAACGCTTTGTGACACCCAGCAACTCGACGCTTTGTACAGCTGACCCCATTCCCTCCTCCTAACCCGGACGCCAGATTGGAGTCTCATATGACCCTAGCGCGGCGGAATGGCGGACTCCTCCAAAAATGGTGATGCCGACGATAGGCGGCCAGCCGGTTTGCACAAGTGGCAGATGTCCCAAATCGCCGCGATTTCCTTGTACGCTTCGTATAAGTCCTGAAGGCATTATTGCCCAGCCGAACATTGAGAGTGCGCTATACCAGTTCTAGCGTTGTCCACGGTGTCGAAGCTTCAGAAGGAGAGATCAAGATGGCCGTAGCCTCACGACCCGACTCGGAGAGGGCGCTGAGCGGCGACTTGCAGGAAAACGCCCGCCGCCACCTCTGGATGCACTTCTCGCGGATGGGCTCCTACAGCGCCGACCACGAGATCCCGATCATCGAGCGCGCCGAGGGCTGCTACGTCTACGACGACCACGGCAAGCGCTACCTCGACGGCCTCTCCGGGCTCTTCTGCGTCAACGCCGGTCACGGCCGCACCGAGATCGGCGAAGCGGCCGCCCGCCAGGTCTCAGAGCTCGACTTCTACACGCTCTGGAGCTACGCCCATCCGCGCGCGATCGAACTCGCCACCCGGCTCGCCGGGCTCGCCCCCGGCGACCTCAACCGCGTCTTCTTCACCTCCGGTGGATCGGAGTCGGTCGAGTCGGCGCTGAAGCTGGCGCGCAACTACCACCGGGCGCTCGGCAAAGGCCAGAAGCACAAGGTGATCGCCCGCGAGATCGCCTACCACGGCACCTCGCTGGGAGCGCTCTCGGCGACCGGCATCACCGAGCTGCGCTCGCAGTTCGAGCCGCTCGTCCCCGGTGGCTGCCACGTGCCCAACACCAACCTCTACCGCTGGCCCGAGGATCGTCACCCACTCTGGGCGGCGACGGCGATCGAGGAGCGGATCCAGTTCGAGGGGCCGGAGACGGTCGCCGCCGTGATCCTCGAGCCGGTGCAGAACGCCGGTGGCTGCTTCGTCCCGCCCGACGGCTACTTCGAGCGCGTGCGCGAGATCTGCGACCGCTACGACGTGCTGATGATCTCCGACGAGGTGATCTGCGCCTGGGGCCGGCTCGGCCACTACTTCGGCTGCGAACGCTTCGGTTACGTGCCCGACCTGATCACGGTCGCCAAGGGGCTGACCTCGGCCTACGCGCCGATGGGCGCGGTGATCGCCTCCGACGCCGTAGCGGCGCCGTTCATGGAGGGCGACGCCTCCTTCTCGCACGGCTTCACCTTCGCCGGCCACCCGCTCTCCTCGGCGATGGCGATGGCCAACCTCGACATCTTCGAGCGCGAGGACCTCTGCGGCCACGTGCTGGCCAAGGAAGGCGAGTTCCGCCAGATGCTGGAGTCGCTGCGCGACCTGCCGATCGTCGGCGACGTGCGCGGCGCCGGCTACTTCCACGCGATCGAGATGGTCAAGGACCGCGAGACCAAGGAGAGCTTCAACGAGGAGGAGTCCGAGGATTTGCTGCGCGGCTTCCTCTCCGGCGAGCTCTACAAGCGCGGGCTGATCTGTCGCGCCGACGACCGCGGCGACCCGGTGATCCAGCTGGCGCCGCCGCTGATCGCCGACAGCGAGCAGTTCGAAGAGATCCACGACGTGCTGCACGGCGTGCTGACCGAGGCCTGGGAGCGGGTCCGGAAGTAGGCGGTCTCGTGCTCACCGTCCAAAGCCTGCTTGACGAACTCGATCTCGCGCTGGCAGCGGGCGCTCAAGCGGCCGAAGCGCCGGTGCGCTGGGTTCACATCTCCGAGCTCGATGACCCGACCCCGTGGCTATCCGGCGGCGAGCTGATGCTGACCACCGGGATCCCGCTGGGCAGCGCCGCCAAGCAGCGGGCCTTCGTCAAGCTGCTCGCCGACCACAATCTCGCCGGGCTCGGCTTCGGCACCGGCTTCACCCACGACTCGCTGCCCAAAGCGCTGGTCCAGGAGGCGGAGAAGCGCGACTTCCCGCTCTTCGAGGTGCCCTACTCGACGCCCTTCATCGCGATCACCGAGAAGGCCTTCGCCCGCCTCGTCAACGAGCAGTACGAGGTCTTGCAGCGCGGCATCGCCGTGCAGCGGCGGCTCGAGCGCCTGGTCCTCGAAGAGCGCGGCCTGGAGGAGATCGTGGCGACGATCGCCTCGGCGGTCGGCGGCACGGTGGCGATCCTCGGTGGCCGTGGCGAGCGCCTCGCCGGGCGCGGCTTCCGCCGCGAGCTCTCCGCCGAGGCGGTCAACGCGATCCGCGAGGAAGCGCTGCGCCACACCGCCGACGGACACCCCTTCGTGCCATCGCACCCAGCTGTGGCGGGCCGGGCTCTAGCCCACCCGGTGATCTCACCGGGTGGGGGCCCGCCCCAGGCCTGGGTCGTGATCGTGCGCGACTCCGGCGGCCTCGGTGACTTCGAGCGGCTGATCCTGCAGCAGGCGGTCGCGGTGGTGGCACTGGAGCTGATGCGCCGCCGCGTCGCCCGCGAGACCGAGCGCCGCCTCGCCGGCGACGTCCTCGCCGGGGCGCTGGGCGGGCGGCTCGAGCCCTCCGAGCTGCGCCGCCGGCTCGAGCCGTTCGGGATCGGCGACGAGGCCGCGGTCCTGGTCTTCGACCTCGACGACCCCGCCGCGGCCGAGGCGACCCTGGAGCGGGCGCTCGCCGCCGACGCCTGCCCCGCCGTGGTCGCGCCGCACGCCAGCGGTCGCCGCGAGCTGCTCTGCGCCGTCGTCGACGCCGCCGACCGCGACCCGGTCGACCTCGCCGCCGACGCCCGCAAGGCTCTGGTCAAAGAGCGCGGCGCGGTTCGCGCCGCGGCCAGCCGGCCGGCGCCGCCGGAGAACCTGCGCCACTCCTTCCACGAGGCCCGCTGTGCCCTGGAGGCAACCGCGATCGACAACGGCGCTGCCCCCGAGGTGGCCTCCTGGCGCGATCTCGGCGCCTTCACCCTGCTGCTCTCGATCCAGGACGACGAGGCGCTGAAGCTCTACTGCGACAGCGTGCTGGGCCCGATTGAGAGTGGCGACGAGGAGTACGGCGGCGAGCTGCTGCGCTCGCTCGAGGCCTTCATCGAGCAGAACGGCCAGTGGGAGAAAGCGGCCCGCGAGGTCTACTGCCACCGCCACACGCTGCGCTACCGGATGCGCAAAGTCGAAGAGCTGACCGGCCGCGACCTCTCGCGCGCCCACGACCGGATCGAGTTCTGGCTGGCAATTCGAGCGAGGGAGCTGGTCGCGTGAAGATCGGCGTCCCCGGCGAGATCAAGCCCGACGAGTACCGCGTCGCGGTGACGCCGGCCGGGGTGCGCGAGCTGGTCGAACACGGCCATGAGGTCTTGGTCGAGGCGGGGGCGGGCGATGGCAGCTCGATCAGCGATGCCGACTTCGAGGCCCAGGGCGCCCGCACCGTCGCCGACGCCGACGCGGTCTTCGCCGAGGCGGAGATGGTGATCAAGGTCAAGGAGCCGCAGCCGGTCGAGGTCGAGATGCTGCGCCCGGGCCAGCTGCTCTTCACCTACCTGCACCTGGCGCCCGATCCCGAGCTGACCCGCGGCCTCTGCGGCTCGGGCGCGACCTGCATTGCCTACGAGACGGTCGAGGACGCCCACGGTCACCTGCCGCTGCTGGCGCCGATGAGCGAGATCGCCGGCAAGATCGCCACCCAGGCCGGCGCCTTCATGCTCGAGAAGCCGCTCGGCGGTCGCGGCATCCTGCTCGGCGGCGTGCCCGGCGTCGCCGCCGCCAACGTGATGGTGATCGGCGGCGGCGTGGTCGGCATGAACGCCGCCTTCGTCGCGATCGGGATGGGCGCCGACGTCTTCGTCTTCGACAAGTCGATCGACCGCCTGCGTGAGCTCGACACCGACTTCGCCGGCTCCTGCTCGACCGTCTACTCGACCACGCTGGCGGTCGAGGAGATGCTGCCGCGCGCCGACCTCGTGATCGGCGCCGTCCTCGTCCACGGCGCCCGCGCGCCGTACGTGGTGCGTCGCGAACAGCTGGCGCTGATGAAGCCGGGCGCGGTGCTGGTCGACGTCGCGATCGACCAGGGCGGCTGCTTCGAGACCTCGCACCCGACCACGCATCGCGATCCCACCTTCGAGGTCGAGGGGATCACCCACTACTGCGTCGCCAACATGCCCGGCGCGGTGCCGATCACCTCGACCCACGCGCTTACCAATGCGACCCTGCCCTACGCGATCGCCCTCGCCGACGGGGGCGTCGCCGGGGCGATCCGCCGCGACCCCGGGCTGCGGCCCGGCGTCAACGTGGCCGCCGGCGTGGTCACGCATCCCGCCGTCGCCGAGGGCGTCGGCGCGGAATGCGTCCCGGTGGAGGCGGCGCTCGAGCTGGAACCTGAACGACAAAGAGCTGAGAAGGAGAGGAGTCGATGAGCACCTACGCGGTCGTCAACCCCGCCACCGGCGAGAGGGTCAGGGAGTACGAGCAGATAAGCGACGCCGAGCTGAACGCGGCGATCGCCCGCGCCGACGCCGCCTACCGAAGCTGGTCCCCCTCCACAAGTGTCGCCGAGCGGGCCGCGTTGATCCGCAGGGTCGGCGAGCTGCACGGCGAGCAGCGCGAGGAGCTGGCCGCGATCATCGTCGGCGAGATGGGCAAGCCGGTCGAGCAGGCGCTTGGCGAGGTCGACTTCACGGCCGAGATCTACGCCTACTACGCCGACAACGCCGAGCAGCTGATGGCCGACGAGCCGATCGCCCTGCTCGGTGGCGAGGGCACGGCGCTGGTCCGCCGCAGCGCCTTCGGCGTCCTGCTCGGGATCATGCCCTGGAACTTCCCCTACTACCAGGTGGCTCGCTTCGCCGCCCCGAACCTGGTGATCGGCAACCCGATCCTGCTCAAGCACGCGCCGCAGTGCCCGCAATCGGCCGAGGCGATGCAGCGGATCTTCGACGACGCCGGCTTCCCGGAGGGGGCCTACGAGAACATCTACGCTGGCAACGAGCAGATCGCGACGGTCATCGCCGATCCCCGCGTGCACGGCGTCTCGGTCACCGGTTCGGAGCGAGCGGGCGCGGCGGTCGCCGAGGTCGCCGGGCGCAACCTGAAGAAGGTCGTGCTCGAGCTGGGCGGCTCGGACCCGTTCATCCTGCTCGGCTCCGACGACCTCGAGGCCACCGCGGCAGAGGCCGCGGAAGCGCGCCTCGACAACGCCGGCCAGTCCTGCAACGCGGCCAAGCGGTTCATCGTCGTCGACGAGCTCTACGACGAGTTCCTGGAGAAGTTCAAGGCCGCCCTGACCGCCGCGGCGCCGGGCGACCCGGCCTCCGAGGACACCGCCGTCGGCCCGCTCTCCTCCGCGACCGCCGCCGAGCGGCTCGAGGACCAGGTCAGGCGGGCGGTCGAGGCCGGCGCCGAGATCGTCGCCGGCGGCAAGCGCCAGGGCAACTTCTTCGAACCGACGATCCTCACCGGGATCGAGCCCGGCGCCGAGGCCTCCCAGGAAGAGTTCTTCGGCCCGGTCGCCCAGGTCTACCGGGTCGGCTCCGAGGAGGAGGCGGTCGAGCTCGCCAACCAGACGCCGTTTGGGCTCGGCTCCTACCTGATGACGACCGACGCCGAGCAGGCGGAGCGGGTCGCCGACAGGATCGAAGCGGGGATGGTCTACGTCAACCTGGTCGGCGCCGACAGTCCCGAGCTTCCCTTCGGCGGCTTCAAGCGCTCGGGCTTCGGCCGCGAGCTGGGCCGCTACGGCGCCGATGAGTTCGTCAACAAGAAGCTGATCCGCAGCGCCTGAGGGCAACCTCTCGATCGGGACGACACGGGCCTGTACCCTCGCGCGGTGACCTGGACGGCAAGAAGCCTCCTCGCGGCCGCGCTGGCCTGCGCGGCCGCGCTGGTGTTCGTCGCCGCGGCGCCCCCGGGCGAAGAAGAAGTCGAAGAAGCGCGCTGCCACGGGCGGCGGGCGACGATCGTCGGCACGGAAGGAAACGACGTTCTGCGCGGAACGCCCGGGCGCGACGTGATCTGGGGCGGTGGCGGTGACGACACGATCTTCGGCAGCCTCGGCAACGACCTGCTCTGCGGCGGGCCGGGCTCAGACGTGATCCACGGCGGCCGCGGCAACGACGTCATCGACGGTGGCGCCGGCAACGACGACCGGGTCTACGGCGACCTCGGCGACGACAAGCTGACCGGCGGTCCCGGCAACGGCGACGAAGTCGCGGGGGGGCTTGGCATCGACACTCTCAACGGCGGTCCCGGCAACTTCGACTTCGTCCACGGCGACTACGGCTATGACCGCATGGACGGCGGTCCCGGCAAGGGCGACATCGCCTCATTTGCCACCGACGTCGGCGCCGGGCGCGACGGCGGCGTCAAGGTCAACCTGGCCAAGCACAGGGCCAGGGGCGACGGCCACGACCGGCTCTTCCGCTTCGAGAGCCTCGAAGGCTCGGCCTTCGACGACATCCTGATCGGCAACGGCCAGGCCAACGTGATCGACGGCGGCGCCGGCAACGACACGATCCGCGGCGGCGGCGGCAAGGACACGATCGACGGCGGTCCGGGGACGGACCGCTGCAGCGGTGCAAAGGGCAACACGACCTCCTGCGGGCCCGAAGCGAAGCCGAAAGCCTCGGCCTACGCCGAAATCGACCCGGTTGTGGGCGGTGGGGGAGGGCTGGAGCTGCTCGGCGGCGGTGGCGACGACCACTTCGTCCTCGCCTTCGACGAAGCGACCTCGACCTTCGGCATCACGGCGAAGAAGGGCATCGCGATCGGCAACGGCTGCAGCCGGGTCAGCGCCGTGCAGGTCAGCTGCGCGGCGGGCGGGCCGGCGCGTTGGGTGACGGCCGACCTCGGCCCGGGCAACGACAGCCTCACGGTCGAAGGCTCGCTGGCCGGCGCCCAGAACGTGCGCATCGCCGGCGGGCTCGGCAACGACACGATCCACGGCGGCGAAGAGGACGATCTGATCGAGGCCGGCTTCGGCGCCGACAAGCTCTACGGCGGCGGTGGTGCCGACGGCCTGATCGGCAGCCGACCCGGTCCGACCTACCTCTACGGCGGCCCCGGCGGCGACCTGCTCGCCGCCGGTGGCGGTTGCGCCGGTGGGGCGCTGGTCGGCGGCCCCGGCCGCGACGACGCCTCCTTTGCCGAGACGCCCGCCCACCCAGGGATCCTGCACGTCTCGTTCCCCGCGCACTCGGCCTGGATCGACGCGATCCCCCACTGCCACAAAGTGCACCTCTCGCCCACCGACGAGGACATGGAGGGCTCCTTCGACAACGACGTCCTGGTCGGCGACGGCGGGCCCAACGCGATGCTCGGCCAACCGGGGCAGGACCGCTTCTACGGCGGCGGTGGCGAAGATGTGATCGACGCCCGCGACGGCACCAGGGACCTCTCGATCCAGTGCGGTCGCGGCAGCGTCGCCAGGTCTGGCGCCGTCCACGGCAGCGCCGCGGGCCGCGCCCTCACCGATCCCTTCGACCCGGCCCCGGTGCTCTGCGAAGTCACCAAGCACGGTCACCCGGTCGACGGGCTCGGCGCCGCCGACGAACACGAAGTCGGCCGTTAGGCCGGGAGGCGCCCGCGGCTAACGAGCCCGGCCGTCGCCGTTGGCGACCGTGCAGGCCTGCTCGGCACCGATGAAGGGGGCCAGGGTGATGTAGCTCGCCAGCGGTGCGATCTCGTGCATGTTCTCGGCGCCGCCGCCTTTGATCTGGTCGTAGATCATCGAGTAGATCGCGCCCCCGATCGCCTCGGCGGCGATCGGGCTGACGTCGGGATTGAGCTCGAAGCCGGGGATCAGCAGGCCCTCCATCGTCTTCATCACCTCGTCGCGCTGTTCCAGCGCTCGCTTGCCGGCGGCGTAGACGTCGACCGCGCCGAGGGTCGTGTACTCGGGCTCGGCAGCGCAGAAGGCGAACATCGCGCCGAAGGCGCCGCGGACCGCGTGCGGCCAGTCGGGGGCGCGGCGGAAGGCGGGCAGGGTCGTCGCCAGCATCTGCGCGGAGCCGCTGTCGACCGCGGCCAGCATCGCCTCCTCCTTGTCGGCGAAGTTGGCGTAGAAGGTGGAGAGCGAGATCGAGGCGCGGGCGGCGATGTCGCCGATCGTCATCGCCGGGTAGCCCTTCTCGGCGACGACCGCGGCGAGAGCGCGCAGGATTCGTTCGGCCGGGTCGTAGCCATTGGCGGGGCCGCCGTTCTGCGCCGCGCGGCCGCGCGGCCGGCGCAGGGGCTCGGGGGGCGGCTGATAAGCCGCGAACCAGTCCCACATCTGCGGGATCAGCTCGATCAGCTCCTCCTCCTCGTGGCGGTAGAGGCGGCTGTGGATCACCTTGCGCACGCCGCCGACCATCGCTCGCACGATCCCCGCCGGCATCCCCTGGCGGCCGGGGCACCTGCTCCAGCGTGGCCGAGAGGAAGGCCTGCACGCCGTCGGTGGTGCGGTCGATCTCCTCGATCGCGCGGGGGCCGGCGGCGTAGATCTCGACCAGGCACATCCGCGCCGCCGCCGCCTGTTCGACGATCAGGTTGATGAAGGCGTCGAAGGCCTGGCGAGCGCGCACCTCGTCCGGCGGCGGCCCGCCGTCGACGAAGATCGCGCCGACCGTCGGCCCGACGAAGGCGTGCAGGGCCGCCAGCAGGCACTCCTCCTTGTCCTTGAAGTGAGCGTAGAAGGCGCTGCGCGAGACGCCGGAGAGCTCAAGCAGGTCCTCGACCCGGGTCGCCTCGTAGCCTTTCTCGGCGACCACGGCGACCAGCGCGGCGAAGAGTCGCTCCTGCTGGTTGCGGGCGACCTCCTCAGCCGGCAGTCGCCGCCCCGGCTGGAGCTTGCGATCGCGCAGCCTGCCTGCATCCCCCCACGGCGTCGTCACCATCGCGACCGGACCATAACTGGCCATCTAGCTACCTCCGTGGATACTTGAATCTCTCAGAGCGTTTGATGGTACGTCCGATTCTTTGGGAACGCAACTATTTTCGCGGTCTTAATGAAAAAAAACACGCTGGAACTTGATTTTTCTGTAGGGCTGTGTTTTTATGGAGACGGCCCAAGAGATGCCGCAGCGGCACCAGCCGGATCCCTGCCGGCGACCCCCCTGCCGTCGGTCCCTTCCGACGGCGACCAGCAAACATTGACCCGGGCCCGACGCCTCCCACGTCGGCCCGGGTCGTTTGTTCGCCGCTCCGGTTCCGCTCTTGAGTGTTGGTTAGGGCCGCAGTTCGACGAAGCCGGCCGCCGCGAAGTCGCCGTCGAAGGCGAGCGCCTCGGAGATTCCCTTTGCCCGCATGAATGCGAAGCTGGTGGCGTCGACGAACGAGTACTCGCGCTCGTCGTGCCGGCGGAGCCAGAGGAGTGCTTCCTCTTCCTCGTCTCTTTCAATCCAGGCCAGTTGAATGTGGTGCTCTTTGCCGCCGATGCTGTCGAGGAATTCGACTGCCTTACGATGCCATCGCTTGTAACGGAGCCAGGTCCAGGTCTCTCCTCGGATCAGGTTGGTCGCAACGATTCTTCGGCTTGCAGCGTGTTGAAGCAGCGTCAGAGCGTCCTCATGCCTGGCATCGCGGTCGTCCATGGCCGCGATTAGGAATGAACTGTCGGCAAATATCAAGGGGGCGGCTTCAATCTGTAGACGACCTCGTCGATTGTCCGGGTGTCGTTGGGATCGCTCGAAACCGTTCCGCACAGCTTGAAGAACGGATCCTCCTCGATCGGTGGCAATGGCTTCACTCTCTCCCGCACGCAACGCCTGATCACCTCCGCCTTCGAGAGCCCCTCTTCTTCGGCGCGTCTCTCCACGGCCAAATCCAGCTCGGGCTCGATCGATATCTGCAGTCGCTTCATGCGGGCCACGTTACATCACCTCCATCGATGTAATGTAACGCAAGGCGCATGAGAGTGCGCCAATTGCCAGTCATCTAGGCTTCAGGCATGGCCCGGACCCCGAGCGAGGACGAGGCTGCCGCGATCGCGGCAGCGATCGGGCGGTTTCGCGCGGAGACGGCGCCGGCGCCCAGTGCGGAGGAGGACGCCATCGGCCCGTGGCAGCGGGCTGCGCTGCTCGAGGGAGTCAGCGCCAAGGGCATGTTCGAGAAGGCAGAAGGAGGAGAGCGATGGCTGTCGTGAAGATCATCGAGCTGGTCGGTAGCTCGAAAACCTCAACCGACGATGCCGCGCGCCAGGCGCTGAGCCAGGCGCAGGGCACCCTGCGCAACGTGCGGGCGGTCGACATCGTCTCGACCGGGATCCGGGGCGAGAATCTGGATGAGTATCGGGCGCATGTGCGGGTTGCGTTTTTGATCGAGGGGACGGAAATCGACTAACGCGGTGGGTAAGGGGTCGGGTGCCCCTCCCCAAAACGAGCGGCTGGCGCCGCTCTCGAGTGTTTTGGGGAGGGGCACCCGACCCCTTGCTCAAAGCGTTGGCTAGAT
The DNA here is from genome assembly GCA_963774405.1 of uncultured Solirubrobacterales bacterium. Lineage (GTDB taxonomy): Bacteria > Actinomycetota > Thermoleophilia > Solirubrobacterales > 70-9 > VRUE01. Next base: position 652,281 of record CAVZEV010000005.1, read on the forward strand.
TCCGGGCATGAGCGATGAGACTCGAGAAGTCAGCCGGGACGAAGCGCAGAAGCTGATTGGCGACGGGGCGCAGTTGGTTGATGTGCGCGCTGGGCATGAGTGGGAGGCGGGCCATATTGAGGGGGCGACTCATCTGTCGCTGCCGGAGCTGGCCGAGCGGACCGGCGAGATCGACAAGGAGCGGCCGGTTGTTCTCTACTGCCGTGGGGGCAATCGATCGACGATGGCTACGGATGCTCTTGCCGACGCCGGCTACGACGCGGCGAAGCTCAGCGGCGGGATTGTCGGCTGGTCCGAGGCCGGGCTGCCGCTGGCTCCCGAGGGGGCTGTTGTGGCCGAGTCGGGCGAAGCTGCCTCGATCCTGCATGCGCGCAAGAAGCTGCCTCCAGAGCTGACCAAGCCTTAAATACCCTAATCCCTGTCAGGTTTTGCTATTTTCCACAGCGTGGAGGTAGCCGTCGACCAGCAGAAGGAGCAGCGGGGCAAGGGCCGCACCGGCACCCTGGAGAACCCGGAGACCTACCGCAACGTCCCCGGGCACATCATCCCGATCATCGAGCGCGAGTTCGACGACTTCGAAAACGAAGCCGAGACCTTCCTCGCCGGCCAGATCCCCGAGGACGAGTTCATCGGCTTCCGCCTCAAACAGGGCGTCTACGGCCAGCGCCAGCCCGACGTGCAGATGGTTCGGGTCAAGCTTCCCTTCGGCGGCGTCACCCCGCAGCAGATGGAGGCCTTCGCCAGCGTGGTCGAGGAGTACGCGCCGCTGAACAAGGGCCACATCACGACCCGGCAGAACATCCAGATCCACCACATTCCGCTGCGCGACATGGAGTCGCTGCTGCGCGAGATCGCCGCGGCCGACCTCTCCTCGCGCGAGGGCTGCGGCAACACGGTGCGCAACGTCACCGGCGATCCCTGGGCCGGCGTCGCCCCCGACGAGATCTTCGATCCGACCCCCTACGCCGGCGCCTACGCCCGCTACTTCGTCCGCCACCCGACGACGCAGCTGATGCCGCGCAAGATCAAGACCGCCTTCAGCGGCTCCGACGAGGACCGCGCGATCACCGGCATCCACGACGTCGCCTTCCTCTCGCGCGAACGCGACGGGGTCAAGGGCTTCGAGGTCCGGGTCGGCGGCGGCACCTCGATCATGGCCCGCGTCGCGCCGACGCTCTACGACTTCGTCGAGGCCGACAACGGCGACTACCTCAAGGTCTCCGAGGCCGTGCTGCGCATCTTCGACCGCCAGGAGTGGCTGCGTGTCAACCGCGCCCGCGCCCGGATCAAGGTCCTGATCGACAAGATCGGCATCGACGCCTTCCGCGAGCAGGTCGACGCCGAGCTCGAGGGCGATTGGGTCGAGGAGCGCGACTTCAGCGCCGAGCTGGTCGAGCGGCTGCGCTTCGAGGACGACGAGCAGGCAGGCGCCCCGAAGGTGCCGCCGACCGCGGCCTCGCCCAACGGCGACCGCTCCCAGTTCGATCGCTTCGTCGAAGGCAACGTGCAACCGCAGCGCCAGGAGGGCTTCTCCGCGGTCGAGGTGAAGATCGAGCGCGGCGACCTCACCCCGGAGCAGTTCCGCGGCCTGGCCGCGATCATGCGCGAGTTCACCGGCGGCTACGCGCGCAGCACCGTGCAGCAGAACCTGGTCCTGCGCTGGGTCCGCGACGAGGCGCTGTACGACCTCTGGGTGCGGCTCGGCGAGCTCGGCCTCGACGAGGCCGGCGCCGACGAGATCACCGACGTGGTCAGCTGTCCCGGCACCGACAGCTGCAAGATGGGCATCACCTCCTCGATGGGGCTGAACCGGGCGATCAAGGAGCGGCTCCAGGAGATGGAGATAACCGATGAGCTGACCCGCAAGATCCACATCAAGATGAGCGGCTGCCCGAACGGCTGCAGCCAGCACCACATCGCCAACATCGGCTTCTACGGCGCCTCGCTGAAGGTCGGCGAGCGCCAGGTCCCGGCCTACATCCCGCACATCGGCGGTCGCTACGAGGGCGGCGAGGTCATCTTCGGCACGCGGCTGAAGTCGCGCCTCCCCGCCAAGCGCGTGCCCGAGGCGGTCGAGCGCTGGGTGCGGATGTACGAGGCGGAGCGCTCCGGCCCGGGCGAGGAGTTCAACGACTTCGCCGAGCGGATCGGCGCCCAGCGCTTCGAAGCGGAGGTCAAGGAGCTGACGATGCCGGCCGAGTTCAGCCTCGAGACCATGCAGCAGTTCATCGACTGGAACCGGTCCAGCCCCTACAAGGTCGAGAGGGGCGAGGGCGAGTGCGCGATATGAACCCGGTCGCCGCGCCAACGCCGATCTCCGACCCGGAGGCGATCGCCGCCGAGCTCGAGGATCGCTCCGCCGAGCAGACGATCGAGTGGATGTTCGAGACCTTCGGCGAGAGCCACTACATCGCCTGCTCGTTCCAGAAAACCAGCTCGGTGACCGCGCACCTGGCCAGCAAGGTCAACCCGAACGCGCGCTTCTTCTACCTCGACACCGACGTGCTCTTCCCGCAGACATATGAGACGCGCGACCGCCTCGCCGAGTCGCTGGGGGTCGAGTTCGACCGCTACCACAACCTGACCCTGGCCGAGCAGGCCGCTCAGCACGGCGACGAGCTCTGGAACCGCGACCCCGACGCCTGCTGCGGATTGCGCAAGGTCGAGCCGATGCGCCGGGCGCTCTCTTCCGTAGACTGCTGGCTCGCCGGCGTCCGCCGCGAGGACTCAGCCAGCCGCGCCAACACCCCGAAGTTCGGCTGGGACAAGCGCTTTGAGCTCTGGAAGCTCAACCCGCTCGCGGATTGGACCGAGCGCGACGTCTGGAACTACATCCATGAGCACGACCTCCCGTACAACCCGCTCCACGATCAGGGCTACCCCTCGATCGGCTGCACGCACTGCACCAAGCCGGTCGGCGTCGGCGGTTCGCCCCGCGACGGCCGCTGGGCGGGTCTCGAAAAGACCGAGTGCGGGATCAACTAGCGGCGCCACGCGCCCGCGATAACCCCTTCGTATCCCTTCCCCCGACCGATTGGTGAGATTCAACGCATGAGCGAGACGATGACTGAGCTTTCCCTGACACTTGACGAGCGCCACACCGCCGACTTCGAGATGATCGGCAACGGCGGCTTCGCGCCGCTGACCGGCTTCCAGGGCTCCGCCGACTGGGAGCGCGTCTGCTCCGAGATGCGGACCACGGACGGTGATTACTGGCCGATCCCGATCACCCTGGCCTCCGACCTCGAGTGCGAGGTCGGCGACACGGTCGCCCTCTCCAGCGACGAAGGCAAGCCGCTGGGCCGGCTCAAGGTGGAGGAGATCTGGGAGCGCGACGCCAAGCGCGAGGCCGAGCAGGTCTACGGCACCACCGACGAGGACCATCCCGGGGTCGCGGCGATCTACGCCGAGGGCAACCGGATGCTGGCCGGGCCGATCGAGGTCGATGCGCTGCCCGATCACGAGGAGGCCTTCATGCGCCGCTACAAGACGGCGGCCGAGCACAAGGCCGACTTCGAGGCGCGCGGCTGGAAGAAGATCGTCGCCTTCCAGACCCGCAACCCGATCCACCGCGCCCACGAGTACCTGACCAAGGCGGCGCTGGAGACCTGCGACGGGCTCTTCATCCACCCGCTGATCGGCAAGACCAAGGCCGGCGACATCCCCGCCGACGTGCGGATGCGCTGCTACGAGGTGCTGATGGAGAACTACTACCCCAACGACCGGGTGGTGCTGGGCGTGAAGCCGGCGAAGATGCACTACGCCGGCCCGCGCGAGGCGGTCCTGCACGCGATCGTCCGCCGCAACTACGGCGCCACCCACTTCATCGTCGGCCGCGACCACGCCGGCGCCGGGGACTACTACGGCACCTACGACGCGCAGAAGATCTTCGATGAGATCGACATCGACGAGCTCGGCATCGAGCCGCTGATGTTCGAGCACACCTTCTGGTGCAACGAGTGCGAGGGGCTTGCCTCGAACAAGACCTGCCCGCATGACCAAGAGGCGCGCCTCTTCCTCTCCGGAACCAAGGTCCGCGAAATGCTCGGCAACGGCGAAAGGCCGCCGCACGAGTTCTCGCGTGACGAGGTCGCCGACATCCTGATCGACGCTTACAAGGAGGACTGAACGAGCATGGCTGGCGAGAAGGGCTTCACCCTCTGGTTCACCGGGTTGTCCGGGGCCGGAAAGACGACGATTTCACGACTGCTGGAGGGCCACCTGCGCGAGCGCGGCTCGAAGCTGGAGATCCTCGACGGCGACGTCGTGCGCGAGAACCTCTCCAAGGGCCTCGGCTTTTCCAAGGAGGACCGCGACACCAACATCCGCCGCATCGCCTTCGTCGCCGATCTGCTCTCCCGCAACGGCGTGCCGGTGATCACCGCGGCGATCTCCCCCTACGCGGAGATCCGCAAGGAGGCGCGCGAGCTGATGGGCGATCGCTTCATCGAGGTCTACGTCAAGGCCTCGGTCGACACCTGCGCCGAGCGCGACGTCAAGGGGCTCTACGCCAAGGCGTTCGCGGGCGAGATCAAGGAATTCACCGGCGTCAGCGATCCCTATGAGATCCCCGAGAACCCGGACTGGGTCTGCGACACGGAGAACGAGAGCCCGGAGGAGTCGGCGGAGAAGCTGCTGGCTTACCTCGAGTCGCGGGAGCTGATCCCGGGCGCTGCGGTTACCGCTTAGGGCTCTGAGCGGGGGGAGGGGAAGGAACCCCTCCCCAAACGAGCGGCCGGAGGCCGCTCTTGAGTGTTTGTGGAGGGGTTCCTTCCCCTCCACTCAGGGTCCCTGGCGGTACCCGGCGCGCGAGTAACTCCCGCGACTCCAGGGCCCCCCGAGATGCGTGCCCTGTTCCGGTGCGCTTTATCCCCGAATAGCGGGGGAAAGGCGCACCGGAAGCGGCTCGGCGGGCTGCTCGCTACGGCTTGGGTGGGACTTGGGGCTCTGCCAGGCCGTAGGTGTTGTAGTCGCCGAACTTCGAGAACGTCTTGTGCGTTGGGCCGTGAAAGTCGGAGGAGGCGGTGGGGATTAGGTTGAGCTCGTCGCAGAGGGAGAGGAGGTGTTCTGTTTGCTCCTGGGTGTGGGGGGGATAGAAGGCCTCTACGCCGTCGGGTTCTAGGGAGCGGACCAGGCCGTCTACCTCGTCGGGGTTCTCGATGTCCCAGTAGGGGTGGGCAATGACGGCGGTGCCGCCGGCCTCGTGGATCAGGGCGATTGCCTGCTCTGCGGTGGGCCAGCGGCGGGGGACGAAGGCCTTGGCGCCGGGGACGAGGTACTCCTCGAAGAAGGGGCCGAGGTCGCCGCTCGCTCCGGCGGCTCGGGCAATGTGCGGCCGGCCGATCGAGAGGGCGTCGCCGGCCTCCTTGATCGCGTCCTCGAGCTTGATTTCGAAGCCCCATTTGCGCAGCCGTTCGATGATCTCCTCGGCCCGGTTGACGCGCTCGCGCTGCGCCCGTTCGCAGGCGGGCGTGATCGTCTCCAGGTCGACCCAGTAGCCGCAGATGTGCAGGTCTTCGGCGTACTCGTGCACGCAGGACATCTCGATCGCCGGCACCAGCTCGATCCCAAACCCCTTGGCCGCCTCCGCAGCCTCCCCGACCCCCGCCACGGCATCATGGTCCGTGAGGGCCAGCGTCGTAACGCCCGCCTCCCAGGCCTGGGCCACCACTTCTCCCGGCGCCAGCTGGCCATCGGAGACTGTGGAGTGCGACTGGAGCTCGATCAACATGGAGTCGGCACCCTAACCATCGGGCCGTCGGAAATGTGTTCGGAACAATTATTTTTCGATCAGCCGAACAAACTCCATAGTTGTTCGGTACAATTAATATGTGGTTCAACCGAACAAAATCATCGCAACGCGTCGGGGCCGGCCGTCGCGCGCAGACATCTACAACCGGCTGGAGGTCCAGATCGGGGAGCTGCGCGAGAAGCTGGGCGGGTTGCCCTCGCCGGAGGAGGCCGAGGGCATCTGGCGGGGCATCTGGCTCGAGGAGGCCCATCACTCGACCGCGATCGAGGGCAACACCCTGGTGCTCAAACAGGTCGAGCAGCTGCTTGCCGAGGGTCGGGCCGTGGGCAACAAGGAGTTGAGCGAATACCTCGAGGTGCGCGGGTACGCGGACGCGGCGGACTGGGTCTACGGCCATGGGATTCAGCCGGGGGACTGGACGAGCGGCAAGCCGATCACCCTGGCCGAGGTGCGCCAGGTCCACACTCTCGCGATGACGCCGGTGTGGGATGTGGCGCCGCACCCTCAGGCGACGCCACGGGAGCGCCCGGGCTCTTTTCGCGAGCACGACATCGAGCCGTTTCCCGGCGGGATGCGCCCACCGGACTGGACCGAGGTGCCGGTGCTGATCCGGGATTGGATCAGCGACGCGCAGGCCCTGCGCAAGGCAGATGAGGCCTCGATCGCCGAAGCGCTGGCGGACCTCCACGCGCGCTTTGAGCAGGTCCACCCCTTCCTCGACGGCAACGGCCGAACGGGCCGGCTGCTGCTCAACCTGCTGCTGGTTCGCCTCGGCTACCCCCCGGCGATCATCTACAAGGGAGATCGCTCCAGGTATCTGGCCGCCCTGCGCCGGGCCGACGACGGAGACCCTGGGCCGCTCGGCGAGTTCCTGGCGCGGGCGATCCTCGACAACCTCTACAAGTTCATAGTCCCCGCAATTGCCGGCCCGGCGCGGCTGGTGCCGCTGCCGGCGCTGGCGACCGACACCCTTTCGGCCAACGCGCTTCGCGTCGCCGCGGTCCGCGGTCGGCTCAAGGCCGCCAAGGCATCGGACGGCACCTGGCGCAGTTCATCGGCTTGGGTCGATGAGTACGTCGCCAGTCGCTACAAGCGCCCCCTGTCTGGCTAGACTGCGCCGCCGTGTTCCAGAAAGTTCTAATCGCCAACCGCGGCGAGATCGCCATCCGCGTCGCCCGAACCCTGAAGGAGATGGGCATCGGCTCGGTCGCCGTCTACTCGGAGATCGACCGCGACGCGCCGCATGTGCGCGAGGCCGACGAGGCCTTCCTGATCGGTCCCGCGGTGCCCGCGGAGAGCTATCTCAACATTCCGAAGATCATCGAGACGGCGAAGGAAGCCGGGGCCGAAGGGATCCACCCCGGCTACGGCTTCCTTGCCGAGAACGCCGAGATGGCGCGCGCCTGCGACGAGGCCGGGATCACCTGGATCGGCCCGCCGCCGGAGGCGATCGATGCGATGGGCTCGAAGACCAAGGCGCGCGAGATCATGGAGCAGGCCGGGGTGCCGATCGTGCCCGGCTCGACCGAGGTAGCCAAGGACCTCGACGAGGCCCGCAAGCAGGCCGAGGAAGCCGGCTACCCGGTCGCCTGCAAGGCGGCGGGCGGCGGCGGCGGCAAGGGCTTCCGCGTGGCGATGACGCCCGACGATCTGCAGGAGGCCTTCGAGGGCTCCGCCCGCGAAGGCGAGAAGTTCTTCTCCGACGACCGCGTCTACATCGAGCGCTACCTCGAGGACCCGCGCCACGTCGAGGTCCAGGTGCTGGCCGACGGGCACGGCAACGTGATCCACCTCGGCGAGCGCGACTGCTCGATTCAGCGCCGCCACCAGAAGGTGATCGAGGAGGCCCCGGGCCCGCACGTCGACGAGGAGATGCGGGCGCGGATCGGCAAGATCGCCACCGACGCGGCCGCCGCGGTCGGCTACCGCGGCGCCGGCACGATCGAGGGCATGCAGGTCGGCGAGGAGTACTTCTTCCTCGAGATGAACACCCGCGTCCAGGTCGAGCACTGCGTGACCGAGATGATCAGCGGCGTCGACATCGTCCGCGAGCAGATCCTGATCGCCGCCGGCGAGCCGCTCTCGATCGCCCAGGGCGAGGTCGAGCTGCGTGGCTGGTCGATCGAGTGCCGGATCAACGCCGAGGCCGCGCACAAGAAGTTCGCCCCCGCCCCGGGCCCGATCGGCGAGTCCTACCGCGAGCCCTCCGGCCCCGGCGTCCGCGTCGACTCCGGCGTCGAGGGCGGCTCCGAGGTGACGCCGATGTACGACCCGATGGTGGCCAAGCTGATCGTCTGGGACGTCGACCGCGAGAAGGCGACCCGGCGCATGCTGCGGGCCCTCTCCGAATACGACTCCGGCGGCCTGACCACGCTGATCCCCTTCCACGAAGCGATCCTCGCCACCGAGCAGTGGGCCAGGGGCGAGACCTGCCGCGACCTGATGGAGGACAACGAGTGGCTCAAGTCGACCGCTCCGGCCGACCCGAAGCCCCCCGAGCCCGCCGAGGACGGCGGCGAGATCGTCAGCCGCGACTACAAGGTCGAGGTCTCGGGCAAGCTCTTCGACGTCAAGGTGATCGGCGAGGCCGCTGTCGGCGGCGCCGCGGCTCCGGCCGCGGGCGGCAAGAAACCGCCGAAACGCGAGCGCAAGGCGGGCGGCGGCGGCGGTGCCTCGAGCGAGTCGCTGCCCTCGCCGCTGCAGGGCACCGTCTTCAAAGTCGCCGTCGAGCAGGGCGCCGAGGTCGCCGAGGGCGACCTGATCTGCGTGATCGAGGCGATGAAGATGGAGAACGAGATCGCCGCCCACCGCGCCGGCAAGGTCGAGGAGCTGAAGATCGCCGAGGGCGATTCGGTCTCCAGCGGCGACGTGCTCGCGGTCATCAAGTAGACGCCCGCCGCCGCCCGACGGGGCCTAGTGTTTCTGGTGCCGTTTTTCCCGCTTTTCCTTCTGCTTTGCGCGCCGTTCCGCCTTGACCTGGCGGATCACCTGCTGGCGTTCGCGGCGGGTCAGCGGGATTTCCCGCGCTTCTTCGCTGCAGCCGCGGCCGACGCAGTCCTCGAGCCGTTCGGTCAGTTCGTGGTGGAGGAAGTTGCGCACGGGGAAGTAGTTGGGGATGCGGACCAGGTTGTTGAGCTCATACGGGTCGGTTTCGAGGTCGTAGAGCTCCTTCTCGCCGTCGGGCCAGGCGATGTACTTGTAGGGGCCGAGGCGGATTCCCTCGTAGTCCTTGGGCGGCGCCAGGATCGACGCCGTCGCCCCCTTGTGCCGCGGGTGCAGCTCCGGGATCGCGCTGGTGCTGTGCTTGCGCTGGGCCGTCGTCGCGCTCTGGTCGCCCGGTTCGGCGATCGCACCCGCTTCGTCGACGTCCGAGGTTTCGACGAAGGACTCGAAGAGGTAGGGCCGCAGGGTGCGCAGTTTGGGATCTTCGAAGAACGGCCTCATCGAGCGCCCGTCGAGACTCTTGTCGGGTTTGACCCCGGCCAGGTCGAGCACGGTCGGCGCGATGTCGATGTTGCCGACGATCTCGCCCGATTCGCTGCCGGGCTTGATGTGGGGCCCGCGGATCAGGAAAGGCAGGTGAGTGGAGGGCTCGTAGGCGAGGAACTTGCCGCCGATCAGGCGGTGCTCGCCGAAGAAGAAGCCGTTGTCGGAGGTGAAGAGGATGTAGGTGTTGCGCAGCCGGTGCAGCGAGCCGAGGGTGTCGATTATCTGCTTGACCCCGTCGTCGATCGAGCGCTCGGCCTCCAGCTGCTTGTCCCAGTAGACACGGTAGGTGTGGATGTCGCTGAGCGAGAGGTAGGGCGCTTCGCGGATGAAGCTCGGCTTGTCGGAGACGTTGCCCTCGTCGAAGCCCTGGGCGCGGTTGTGTGGGAAGGGGGCGCCTTTGAACCAGTCGTAGTGGCGCGGGGCGGGCTCGGGGCCGGCCGGCTGGCGGAAGTCGCCGTGCGGAGAGGTGTAGTCGAGCTGCAGGTAGAAGGGCTGTTCGGGAGAGGTGTTGCGCAGCTCCTCGGTCGCCAGGTTGTTCAGCATGTCGGTCTCGTAGAAGCAGGGCTGGCCGTTGAGCGGCGCGAAGGGGCAGCCCGGGTCGTCGCGGACCGTGTACTGACGCGGTTCCCAGGGCCCCGAGTCCCCGTAGGGGCCTTCGATCACGCCGTTGTTGTTGAGCGAGTAGCCGTAGTAGTAGTGGGTCGTGTCGGCCTTCAGCACCGAGTGCCAGGAACTCCAGCCCGGCGGCACTTCGGCGCCGCTGGAATACGGTTCGTCGCCGTAGCCGTTGAGGAACTTGCCGATGTGGATCGTGCGGTAGCCGGCGCCCTGCATCCAGGTGGCGATGTTGTGGGAGTAGGCGCCGCGGAAGGAGAAGCCGAAGTAGCCGCCGTTGGGCTGGATGTTGCCCTTGACGCCGTCGTTGTGGGCGTAGCGGCCGGTCAGCAGGCTGACCCGCGAGGGGCAGCAGAGCGGGTAGGAGACGTAGTAGCGGTTGAAGGTCTCGCCGCGCTTGGCGATCAGGTCGAGGGTGTTGGGCATCGCCCGCAGCTTCGGGTTGCCGAGGGATGCGTAGAGGCCGTCGAGGGTCTGATCGTCGGTCTGGATGACGACGAAGCTGGGCCGTGCAGGGGTCGCGGCGGCAGCGCTGGAGCGGAATCCCGCCGTGGCGAGCAGGCAGAGCAGGGCCAGCATGCCCGCCGCGATCACGGCGAGCCGGATTCTCCGTCCTGCCCTGCTTTGTTCGTCTCGGTGCATGGAGGTGGGTGCTCGCGCAGGCGACCTACCGGTCGAAACAACTACGCGGGCTGAAGTTGCGAAACGCTAGAGATCGCTCAGGACGCGCCGAGCTTTTTGGCGGCGTCGCGGAACGTTTTCACGGTCGCGCTCGGCGCCTTGCGGCCTTCGAGTTTCTCGCCGTGGCGGTTGACCCAGATCACCGGCACGTTCATTTTCAGCAGCGGCGCAACGTCGTTGGTGTAGTTGCAGCCGATGTGCAGCCAGCCTTTCTTGCCGCCGATCCGCCGCGCCGCCTCTTTGAAGTGGACGGGGTCGGGCTTGTAGCTGCGCACCTGCTGCGCGGTGACGACGAGGTCGAGTTCGGTGCGCAGGTGGCGGCGCGAGATGCCGAGCAGTTTGTCGTCGATGTTGGAGACGATGCCGATCTCGTAGCGCTTGCCGAGCCGGTCCATCGCCGCGTTGGACTCGCGGAAGGGCAGCCAGTAGGCGACGCTGTCGGGCAGGAACTGCGCCCGCGAGGGCTCGATCTCCCAGCCCAGCTCGCCGGCGACCTTGACGATCGTGCGGCGCAACACCTCGGCGTAGAGCTCATAGGAGCCGGCCATGATTTCGGCCTGGACCTCCATGAAGCGGGCGAGGAAGGGCTCCTCTTCGAAGCTGAAGCCGTCTTTCGCCGCCTCTTTCTTGCAGGCGTCGATGATGCCTTTCTCCCAATCGATCAGGGTGCCGTAACAGTCGGTGGTCACCCATTTGATGGTTTTGAGACTGGGAAGGGGCATGGCGGCGGCGCATTATGCCAATCGGCTCGATCGCAGGCGGCGCGCCACTGGAAGTCGGCCGCGGCGAAGGTCGGATAGGCTGCCGCCCGCGCCGCAGGGGCGCGCTTCCACAATGGACCTCGTCGAGTATCAGGGAAAGCAGCTTTTCGCCAAGCACGGCGTCGCCGTGCCGAGTGGCGAGGTCGCCGCCGACGTCGAGAGCGCCGTCGCCGCGGCGGAGCGGATCGGCTACCCCTGCGCGATCAAGGCCCAGGTGCTGATCGGCGGCCGCGGCAAGGCGGGCGGGATCAAGATCGCCAAGGACGCCGGGGAGGCGCGCGAGTTCGCCGACGCGATCCTCGGCATGGACATCGTCGGCCCCCACGGCGAGGGCCCCTTCCGCGTCGATCAGGTCTGGATCGAGGGCGGCTCGGACATCGCCTCGGAGTACTACGCCTCGGTGATCCTCGACCGCGGCGAGAAGAAGCTGCTGGCGATGGTCTCCGCCAAGGGCGGGGTGGACATCGAGGCGGTCGCCGCCGAGGACCCCGACGCGCTGGTCAAGGTCCACATCGACCCGACCAAGCCCTTCGACGCCGCCGCCGCGAGGCCGATCGTCGACGCCGCGGGCCTCGACGAGGACGTCCGCGACCAGGCCGCCGAGGTCTTGGTCAAGCTGGCCGAGGTGGCGAGCTCCGAGGACGCCTCCCTGATCGAGGTCAACCCGCTGATCGTCACCAACGATCGCGAGATCGTCGCCCTCGACGCCAAGGTGACGATCGACGGCAACGCCCTCTTCCGCCACCAGGACCTGGCCGAGATCGCCGACACCGCCGACGATCCGCAGGAGGCGATGGCGAAGGAGAAGGGGCTCACCTACGTCAAGCTCGACGGCAACGTCGGCATCCTCGCCAACGGCGCCGGGCTCTGCATGTCGACGCTGGACGTGGTCGCCCAGGCGGGCGGCGCCCCGGCCAACTTCCTCGACGCCGGCGGCGGCTCCAAGGCGGAGGCGATCGTCGATGCGCTGACCGTGATCACCTCCGACGACAAGGTCACCGCGATCCTCTTCAACATCTTCGGCGGCATCACCCGCTGCGACGAGATCGCCAAGGGCATCGTCACCGCCTCGCAGCAGATGAACCTGCAGCTGCCGCTGGTCGTGCGACTCGACGGCACCAACTCCGAGGAGGGGCTGAAGATCCTCGCCGAGGCGAACCTGCCGAACCTGAACCAGGAGACGACGATGCTCGGCGCCGCACGCCGCGTGGTCGAGCTGGCGGGAGGCACCTGCGTGAGCATCATCGTCGGCAACGAGACCAAGCTGGTCGTCTCCGGCCTGACCGGCCGCGAGGGCTCCTTCCACGGCCTGCGCAACAAGGCCTACGGGACCGACCTGGTCGCCGGCGTCACCCCGGGCAAGGGCGGCCAGGACGTCGAGGGCGTGCCGTCTTCGACACGATCGCCGAGTCGGTCGAGCAGGCCGGCGCCAACACCTCGATGATCTTCGTCCCGGCTCGCTTCGCCGCGGCGGCGATCGACGAGGCGATCGAGTCCGGCGTCGAGACGGTGATCGCGATCACCGAGGGGATCCCCGTCCTCGACATGCTCAACACCTACTGGAAGGCCAAGGAGGCCGGCGTCCGGCTACTCGGGCCCAACTGCCCCGGCGCGCTCTCGCCGGGAAAGGCCAACGTCGGCATCATCCCCGCCCAGTTCTTCGATCCTGGCCCGATCGGCGTCGTCTCCAAGTCGGGCACGCTGACCTACCAGATCGGCAACGAGCTGAAGCAGGCGGGCACCGGCAACTCCTCGATCGTCGGCATCGGCGGCGACCCGATCATCGGCTCGGACTTCATCGACATCCTCACCCTGTATGAGGCCGATCCCGAGACCGAGCTGATCGTGATGGTCGGTGAGATCGGCGGCGACGCCGAGGAGCGCGCCGCCGAGTTCATCGCCGCCGAGATCTCCAAGCCGGTGGTCGCCTACATCGCCGGCTTCACCGCCCCGCCTGGCAAGCAGATGGGCCACGCCGGGGCGATCATCTCCGGCTCCTCGGGCACCGCCCAGGCGAAGAAGGACGCGCTCGAAGCGAAGGGCGTGCGGGTCGGCGAAAGCCCGACCGAGACGGCCCAGATCGCCGTCGAAGTGCTTCGCGGCTCCTAGTCGTCCGGGGCTTCGGCTACCAACTCCGGCATGGAGTTGGAGATTGACGGTGCCGAGACGCGGCCGGTGCGGCTTGACGTCGCCGACGATCTGCGGCGCGGGCACGGCAGCGTCTTCTTCCGCCTCTGGTTTGCGCTGCCGTTCCTGCTCTGGCTCGGGCTCTGGGCGATCGCGGCGTTCTTCGTCGTCGATCGCCAACTGGTTTGACACTCGTCTTGGGGTACTCGCCCTCGCCGCTGCACGGGTTCTTCGCCCGGTTCGTCCGTTTCGCGTACCTACGTCTACGCCTATGTCAATCTGGCCGCGGAGCCGCTGCCGCGCTTCGACGGCAAGCCGGGCTACCCGATCGACGTCGAGATCGACCCGCCGGCCCGGCAGAACCGCTGGACGGTGGCTTCCGCTTCGTGCTCGTCGGTCCCGGCGCTGATCGTCCTCAGCGCTTTCTTCGGCTCCGGGAGCAGGCTTCACGGCACCTCGGAGCCGAAGTCGGCTTCGCCATCGCGGCCTGGTCGTCGCCGCTGCCTGCTCGGCTGGTTCGTCGGGCTGTCCCGCGGGCGAATGCCGCGCGGCCTGCGCGACCTGGTCGCCTACGGGCTCTCCTACGCGGCGCAGGCCTGGGCCTACATGCGTTGCTGACCGACCGCTATCCCTCGAGCGACCCTCTGACGGCCATCGGCCCGCTGCCCGTCCGCGAAGATCCCGTACAGCTCGAGAGCCCGCGACGAGCTGCGGCGCAGCCGCCTCACCGTCTTCTTCCGCCTGCTGCTCGCGATCCCACACCTCGTCTGGCTCGCGCTGTGGGGAATCGCCGCGCTGTTCGCCGCGATCGCCAACTGGTTCGCGACGCTGTTCGCCGGCGTCTCGCCCCAGCCGGCCTGCACCGCTTCCTCGCCGCCTACGTGCGCTACGAGCTGCACGTGGGCGCCTACGTGTACCTGATCGGCAATCCGTTCCCGGGCTTCACCGGCGAGCGAAAGGCAGCTATCCGATCGAACTGCGCGTCGCCGAGCGCGAGCGCCAGAATCGCTGGACCGTCGTCTTCCGCCTGGTGCTCGCGCTGCCGGCGCTGCTGACTCGTGGGCGCCTACGGATCGCTGCTCGTCGCCGTCGCCTTCCTCGGCTGGTTCGCCTGGCTGTTCACCGGCCGATGCCGCTCGGCCTGCGCAACGCCGGCGCCCTGGCGCTGCGCTACTCGGCCCAGACCTACGGGTACCTTTTCCTGGTGACCGGCAACTACCCCTACAGCGGGCCCTGCGTCGCGCCGCCGTCTGCACCCGCCACGCCCGCGGTGCCCATGGCGTCGCCACGTTGCCTGACGCTCGGAGCGGGGAGGGCGAGCAGGGCGCCTGCGGCAGCTGGCGCGGCCCGCGACACTGGCCCTGCTGGCCGGCGCCGCGCTGTGGGCCTGGGGAGCGCACGCGCTCTGGAGCTCGGGTGCTCCGCCGTCGGTGCACCTGCCGGACGTCGCGCCGACGCATCGATTCTTCACGAGTCCTTCCTGCCGCGCAGCGCCTCCTATCAACGCTTCCTGGGGATCGACGCGCCTGCTGGCGAGCGTCACACTGCTCGCCGTGCTCGCCGTCTACGCCCGGCGCGGGCACCGCCTGATGCGCGAGTCGGCGGCGGGCCGGGTCGGCACCGGGATGCTGCTCGGGATGCTCGGCTTCGCGGTCGTCTGGCTGGCCGAAGCTGCCGTTCGGACTGGCCGCGGTCTGGTGGGAGCGGCGCTACGAGGTCTCCCACCAGGGCTATCTGGGATGGGTCGTGGAGAGCTTCCTCGGACTCGGCGCGACGTTCCTCTTCGTCTCCGCGGCGCTGGCGATCGCCATGGGCCTGGCCGGGCGCGCTGCGGCGCTGGTGGTGGCTCGCCGCAGCGCCGCCTTCGTCGGGCTCGCCCTGCTCTTCACCTTCGTCGGTCCCTATCTCGTCCCAAACACCTCGTCGCTGCGCGATCCGTATGCTGGCCGACGCGCGGGTGCTCGAGCGCGCGAGGGGGTGGAGGGAACGCGGTTCGCGGTCGAGGACGTCAACCGCTTCACCACCGCGCCCAACGCCGAGTCGACCGGGCTCGGCCCGACGCGGACGGTGATCCTCTGGAACACGCTGCTGGGCGGCCGCTTCAGCCGGGCCGAGGTCCGCGCCGTGCTCGGCCACGAGTTCGCCCATCTCGCCCACGACGACCCGCTCAAGCAGCGTCGGCTGGCTGGCGCTCTTCCTGATCCCCGCCATCGCGGGCTGGTCGAGCTGGCTCACCCGCCGCCGCGGCGGCCTCGCGCGTCCCGGAGGCCGTGCCGGTGGCGCTGCTCGTCCTCGTCGTCCTGCAGCTGCTGGCCGCGCCGATGTTCAACCTTCTCAGCCGCCGGGCCGAGGCCTCGGCCGACTGGTCCTCCTTGGAAGCGACCCACGAACCGGCGGTCGCCCGGGCGATGTTCCGCCGGCTCAGCACGACAAGCCACGGCTCACCCGATCCGCCGGGCTGGACCGCGCTGCTCTACGGCAGCCACCCGACGATCATGCAGCGGATCGAGATGACCTACGCCTGGGAACGGGCGCAGCGGCCCTGAGCTTCCGGTGCGCTTTATCCCTCTATAACGGGGAAAAGGCGCACCGGAACGGACGTCGGCCTCGTAGTCGGCCGAGGCGGTGCGTTGCTAGGCTCGCTTTCACATGGCTGGCGAGACGATTTCGTTTGCGAGAGGGGCGCCCAGCGCCGACATCCTGCCGCGCGATGCGGTGCGCGACGCGGCCGTGATCGCGCTTGCCGAGGACTGGGAAAAGGCCCTTTCCTACGGCACCGGGATCGGCCACCCGGGGCTCTGCGAGTGGATCGCGCAGCGCCACGGGGGGATCGATGCCGGCCAGGTGATGGTTGCCAACGGCTCGCTCGAGGCCGGCTGGATGCTCTTCGAGCACCTGCTCGGGCCGGGCGACCGGGTCGTGGTCGAGCAGCCGACATACGACCGCACGCTGCTGATGCTGCAGCGGCTCGGGGTCGAGCTGGTGCCGGTCTCGCTCGAGGACGACGGGCTCGACCTCGCTGAGCTGGAAGCGGCCCTGGCGCAGGGGCCGATCAAGCTCGCCCACGTCATCCCCAACTTCCACAACCCGGCCGGCTGCACGCTCTCGGCCGAGAAGCGGGTGCGGCTGGTCGAGCTCGCTGCCGAGCACGACTTCTGGATCTTCGAGGACGACCCCTACCGCGAGCTGCCCTTCGAGGGCGAGGGGCTGGAGACGATGCTGGAGATCGACAAGGCGGAAAAGGTCGTCCACGCCTCCTCCTTCTCCAAGACCGTCAGCCCCGGCGTGCGGGTCGGCTACCTCGTCGGTCCGGCAACGGAGATCGCCAAGCTCGCCAAGCGGGCCAACGAGACCTACATCTCTCCCAACATGCTGGCCGAGGCCGTGGTGCTCGAGCTCTGCCGCTCGGGCGGGCTCGACCGCAACATCGAGTTCGTCAAGGGCGCCCTGCAGGCGCGCCGCGACGCCCTGGTAGAGGCATTGGGTGAGCAGATACCCGAGGCCGAGTTCGTCGTCCCCGGCGGCGGCTACTTCCTCTGGCTCGACCTCGCCGAGGGCACCGACACCAGCGCCCTGCTGGCCGAGGCCAAGGGCGAGGGCGTCGCCTTCGTCGCCGGCCCCGACTTCATGATCGAGGGCGGCGCCAACAGCCTGCGGCTCTCCTTCGCCAGCGTGCCGCCGGAGCGAATCGGCGAGGGCATCGCCCGCATCGCCCGCGCGCTGGAGCGCATCCGCGCCGGCTCGCCCGCCTGAGCGAGCGACTCTCCCGCGCCGGCTGATCCAGCTGCGCCGACTCGCCGTAGGTGGGGTTGATGACCTATCCGCGACCGAGGAGGAAGCATGGCTCTGGCCAATAAACCGAGCGCGCTGGAGCGCGTCACCAGCGACCCGGTGTCGCGGCGCAAGCTGCTCGCCGTCAGCGGCGGCTCGACCGCGCTGGCCGCGTTTCTCGCCGCCTGCGGCAGCGACAGCAGCAGCACCACGACCACCATGGCCGCCGGCAGCGGCGGCAAGACCGGCACCGAGCAGTTCGGCAAGGGCGACGTCGGCATCCTCAACTACGCGCTGACGCTCGAGTACCTCGAGACCGCCTTCTACGCCGACGTGGTCAAGAGCGGCCTCTTCAAGGGCTCCGACCTGGAGACGATCCGCAAGTTCGGCTCAGAGGAGGCCGAACACGTGACCGCGCTGACCGGCTTCGTCAAGCAGCTGGGCGGCAAGCCCGCGCCGAAGCCGAAGACCGAATTCCCGCTGAAGAGCGCCAAGTCCGTGCTCGAACTGGCGGCGACGGTGGAGAACCTCGGCGCCGCCGCCTACCTCGGTCAGGCGGCCAACATCAAGGGCGCCTCGGTGCTCGCCGCGGCGCTCTCGATCCACAGCGTCGAGGGCCGCCACGCGGCCGCGCTCAACACCCTGCTGGGCGAATCGATCACCCCTGACGGGGCCTTCGCCAAACCCGCCGGCGCCGAGGAAGTCCTCAAGTCGGTCGAACCCTTCATCGTCGGCTGAGCCGGCGCAAAGCGCGAAAGGAGAACCAGATGAGCGACCAGATCCTGGCCCAGCCCGAGCTCGCCGGTGTGCACGTCGACACCGACAGCGAAGACATCTCCCGCAGCGAGGTGATCCTCAAGGGAGCGCTGGCGGCCGGTGCCGTCTACGGCGCGCTCGCGGTCGGCCCCTTCGTCGGCCGGGCGCTGGCGATGGCCGAAAGCGGCGACGTCGGCATCCTCAACTTCGCCCTCACCCTCGAGTACCTCGAGTCGACCTTCTACAAGGAAGCGAAGACCCGGGCGAAGGCTAGCGGCGACCTCAAGGGCCTGATCGAGCTGGTCGGGCGCGACGAGGAAGAACACGTCGGCGCGCTGACCGAAACGATCAAGAAGCTCGGCGGCAAGCCGGTGGCGGAGCCGAAGTTCGACTTCCCCTACAGCGGCACCTCCGGCTTCCTCAAGCTGGCCCAGACGTTCGAGGACACCGGGGTCAGCGCTTACAACGGCGCCGCGCCGCAGATCAAGGCGAAGGAAGTGCTGGAAGCGGCCGGCTCGATTGTCCAGGTCGAGGCCCGTCACGCGGCCGCTATCCGGCTGCAGAACTCAGAAGAACCGGCGCCGGAAGCGTTCGACCCGGCTCTGAGCGAAGCTAAGGTGCTGAAGGCGGTCGAACCCTTCATCGCCTAGCCCGCCGAACGGTCGAGGAGAAATCGAAGATGCGCGCGAGCAAAGTCGAGCAGCGCCTCGCCGACGAGGAGCTGATGCCGCTGATCGGGGAGAAGAACCCCGACGCCTTCGAGGTCTTCTACGACCGCCACGGCGGCGTCGCCTACTCGCTCGCCTACAGGATCGTCGGCGAGCGGGGGGCGGCCGAAGATGTCACTCAGGAGGCCTTCATCTCGATCTGGCGCAGCGGCGCCCGCTACGACGCGGCGCGCGGCAGCGTCCGCACCTGGATGCTCGGCATCGTCCGCAACCGCGCGATCGACTTCCTGCGCAGCAAGGCGGGCCGGGCGCCGAAGCTCGACTTCGACGACGACGCGATCCTCGAGCACCGCCCGGCGAGCGAGCAGACCGAGTCCGAGGCCCTGGAGCGGGAGACGGCGCAGGAAATGCGCGGGGCGCTGGGCGAGTTGCCCGGCGAGCAGGCGAAGGTGATCCAGCTGGCCTACTTCGGCGGCTTCAGCCACTCGGAGATCGCCGGCATGCTGGGGGTGCCGCTGGGCACCGTGAAGGGGAGGATGCGACTTGGATTGGAGAAGATCCGCGGTGAGCTGGCGGAGGGATTGACATGAGCGAGAACGGACACGAGCGCCGGCACGACGAGCTTGCCGCCTACCTGTTGGGCGCGCTGGAGCCCGGCGAGGCGGCGGAGCTGGAACGCCACCTGGCCGGATGCGAGGAGTGCCGGACCGAGCTGGAGTGGCTGCGCCCGGCGGTGCAGACTGCTGCCCGAGTCGGTGCAGCGGGTCGAGGCGCCGCCGGAGCTGCGCGGGCGGCTGATGGAGCAGGTGCGCTCGGAGGCCGAGAGCGCCACGGCGCCGCGCGCCGCCCGGCGCTGGAGCGTCGCCGGCTGGAGCCTGCGGCCGGTCGCCGGCCTGGCTGCGCTCGTGCTCGTCGTCGCCGCGCTCGCCGCCTACGCGATCGGCAGCGGCGACTCGGGCGGCGGCGGGGCCACCACGGTCGTCACCGGCCACTCACCCGGCGTGGTCGCCGAGGTGGTCCGCGAGGGCGGCTCCGGCACCCTGCACCTGACCAACGTCCACCAGCTGCCGAGCGACGAGGTGCTGCAGGCCTGGGTCGAACGCGAAGGGCGCGTCGTCTCGGCCAAGACCCTCTTCGTCCCTAACCGGGACGGCACTGCCTCGGCGACGATCGACGACATGAAGGGCGTCAGGACGGTGATGGTCACCGCCGAGCCGCGCGGCGGCAGCGTCCAGCCGACGAGCCCGCCGATCGTCAGCGTGTCGATTCCCCAGTAGGACCGACGCTCAGCGGCCGTAGCGGTCGTTTGAGAGGACCAGCTGCTCGGGGATCGTCGCCCGTGGCGGCGGCGCCGGGTCGGCGCGGACCGAGACGGTCTCGGCGACGCTGCGCGATACCTGGTGCGTGCCCTCGGCGGAGGCGATCGTCACGCCCTCCTCGCCGGAGCTCTGCACGCTGCCTTCGAGGCCGGGGTAGAGCCCCGCGTCCTTGAGGTAGTGGAGCAGCTCCTCGGCCTCGTTCTCGAAGCGCAGGACGACGACCTTGGCACCGGGCTCGACGTCGGAGAGCAGGGCGCCCTGCTCGCGGATGCCCTCGACGATCGGGTGGCCGTGGGGGCAGGTGGTGGCGTCGCCGATCGCGGCCCGCATGCGCTCCTCCAGCACCGGCGACATCGCGTGCTCGATCCGCTCGGCCTCCTCGTGCACCTCGTCCCAGGGGATGCCGAGCACGTCGGTGAGGAAGCGCTCGATCATCCGGTGGCGGCGGACGATGTGGCTGGCGTGCTCGCGGCCCGAGGCCGTGAATTCCAGCGACTTGTCGGGCTTGCGCTCGACGTAGCCGTCCTCGCTGAGGCGGCCGATCATCTCGTGCACGGTCGGCGGCGAGAGCTGCATCGCGCGGGCGATGTTGGCCCCGGTCATCGGCAGCCCGGCCTCCTCGAGCCAGAACATGATCTCCAGGTACTCCTGCTCGGCGACTGTTGCTTGCTCCATTGGCTTCGATACTAGCTATCCACCGAATAAGGCCCTCTATCGTGCCAACCCAACCCCCTATATATTTGAAATATCAAAGCTAATAGCTTTAAAGTTCTTTATATTGAAGAATATGAAGAGGGCAAGAGCTTATTCCCCCTACGCGACCGAGGCTGCAGAGCTGCTTGGGGAGCAAATTCGCGCCGCCCGTCGCGGTCGCCGCTGGTCCCA
Organism: uncultured Solirubrobacterales bacterium; assembly: GCA_963774405.1. GTDB lineage: Bacteria > Actinomycetota > Thermoleophilia > Solirubrobacterales > 70-9 > VRUE01. The sequence goes on from CAVZEV010000005.1 coordinate 673,105, forward strand.
GCGTGAGCTCGCCGAGCGGGCGGGAATTACACCGGGCACTCTGATCAAGATCGAGCGGGGTGATCTGAGCGTTCGTCTTGGGACGGTCTTCGAGACCGCCGCGCTGGTCGGCGTCCCCCTCTTCCACGCAGATCGCTCCATGCTCACACTTGATCTCGACCGCACACGGGCACGAAGCGCCTTGTTGCCGCAGCGTATAAGGACTCGCAGCGATGATTTGAAGGATGACTTCTGAGCGCCTTAAGGCTGAGCAAAAGGCCAAGCCGCTCGCGGTGGAGAAAGGCTCACCCCAGGCTCAGCGGCGCTCCATCAGGGTCGAGACGACCGCCTCGTAGAAGCCGTCGCCCATCGCGCCCTCGGTGACCGTGGCGTTGTCCCAGGCGCCGAGCGCGGCGCGCAGGCCGGGGTCGCGCTCGGGGCCGTTGGCGACGACGAAGAAGCGGCCGACCGCGGCCGCGACCTCGAGGTCCTCGACCGAGTCGCCGACCGCGATGCACTCGGCCGGGTCGTAGCCGCGGGCGCGGGCGTGGGCGGCGACGGCGCCGGCCTTGCTGACCAGCTTGGGGACCAGGTGGTAGGCGTGGGTGGGACCGTCGACGGCGGGCATCTCGCGGCCGATCGCGCCGTTGTCGAGCAGGCGCAGGTCGCCGTGGCCCTCGGCGCCGAGCAGCTCGTTGGCCTCGGCGACGTCGACCTTGCCGCGGAAGAGGTGGGAGAGGACGCGGCCGTGGTGCCAGGGCGCGTGGTACTCGAGCCGGCCGTCGAAGTGGGCAAAGAGCAGCTTCGGGATGCCGCGGGCCTCGATCTTCTCGTAGACGGTGCCGTCCTCGTCGGGGACCAGGTCGCCGGTCAGAAGCGTCGTCTCGCCCTCGATCGCGAAGGCGCAGCCCGCCTCGTAAATGTAGGAGGTCTGGCCCATCAGGCGGGCGGCCTCGTGGACCTGCGGCTCGCGGCGGCCGGACATGATCACCACCTCGACCCCGGCCCGGTGGCAGGCCTCCAGGCCGCGTGATTGGGCCAGCGAGAAGCCGCCCTCGGCGTCGCGGAAGAGCGAGCTGCCCCTGCCGAGCAGGGTGCCGTCGAGGTCGGTGTAGACGCAGCTCAGTGCCATCGGTGGGTCGTTACCGTAGCCGGATGATCTGGCGCCTCGCCGATCGCAGCCTCGACCTGGCCCAGCCGCTGGCTGCCGGGATCGTCAACGTGACTGCCGACTCGATGTTCGAGGGGGCTCGTAGCGGGACGCCGGAGCGGGCGGTCGCCGATGGGACGGCCTTGGTCGAGTCGGGGCTCGACATGCTCGACATCGGCGCGGTGGCGGCGAAAGCCGGGCCTCCGGTTCGTCCCGAGGTCGAGGCGGCGGCGCTGGTGCCGGCGGTCGAGGGGCTGGCCGGGGCGGGGGTGCCGATCTCGGCTGACACCTTCTCGGTTGCGGTGGCGCGGGCAGCGCTGCGGGCGGGCGCGGTCGCGGTCAACGACATCTCGGGTGGCTCGGACGAGATGTTCGAGCTGGTCGCCGAGAGCGGCTGTGGCTACGTGCTGATGCACATCGAGGGGCCGCCGCGGGTTGACCGGCCTGCTCCCGAATACGGCGACGTGGTCGCGCACCTGGTCGAGTGGTTCGGGGGGAGAGTCGAGCGCGCCCGCACCCTTGGCGTCGCCGAGGAGCAGATCGCGATCGACCCCGGACTCGACTTCGACTTGAACACAGCGCAGGACCTGGAGATCCTGCGCCGCCTGCCCGAGCTCGGCGCGCTCGGCCTGCCGCTCTACGTCTCGCTCTCCCGCAAGGACTTCATCGGCGCCGTCCTGGCCGGCTCCTGGGAGCAGCGTCTGCCGGCGGCCGAGCGCGAGTGGGGCACCGTCGCCGCCGTCGCCCTCGCGGTCCGCGCCGGCGCCGATGTCCTCCGCATCCACGACCGCACCTCTCTCCAGGCCATGCGCGTAGCGGCCGCCATCCGCACCGGGGCCGACGGGCCGATTTCGGGACATATCGACACGTTTGAGGCCCGTCGGTCCCCATCGGAGGGCTCCGGATGACCTCCAGGTCGTTGCTCGAGGCGCCTTGGTCGATTGCGCTCGATCCCGCGCGGCGGGATGGGCGGATCGTGGCCGAGAGCGGCGAGGAGGAGCGGGGGGCGCAGGAGGTGGCGCTGCCACGCTCGCTCGACCCGGGCTTGGTCGAAGCGTTGAAGCGCAGTGGGGTCGAGCGGCTCTACTCGCACCAGCGCGAAGCGCTGCGGACGGCCGCCGACTCGAACCTGGTGATCACCAGCGGCACCGCCTCGGGCAAGAGCCTCGCCTTCAACCTGCCGGTGCTCGACGGGATCGCCCGCGACCCCAAGCGCCGCGCCCTCTACCTCTACCCGACCAAGGCGCTGGCCCAGGACCAGGCGCGCAAGCTGGCGGCGCTGCGACCGCCGGGCCTGCGCGAGGCGATCTACGACGGCGACACGCCGCGCGAAGAGCGGCCCGCGATCCGCCGTCGCAACAACCTCGTCCTCACCAACCCGGACATGCTGCACGTCGGCGTCCTGCCCCACCACAAGAGCTGGGGCGACTTCCTCGCCAACCTCGAGTGGGTGGTGGTCGACGAGGCGCACACCTACCGCGGCGTCTTCGGCTCCCACGTCGCCAACGTGCTGCGGCGGCTGCGGCGGGTGGCGCGCGCCTACGGCTCGGAGCCGCGCTTCCTGCTCGCCTCGGCGACGATCGCCAACCCGGTCGAGCTGGCCGAAGAGCTGGTCGGCACGCCCTTCGAGCTGATCGACGACGACGGCGCGCCGCGGGCCGGGCGCGAGATCGCGATGTGGAACCCGCCGCTGATCGACAAGGCGACCGGGGCGCGGCGCTCGGCGCTCTCGGAGGCGGCCGACCTGCTCGCCGAGCTCGTCACCCACGGCGTGCGGACGATCTGCTTCCTCAAGAGCCGGCGCGGGATCGAGCTGATCCAGCGCTTCGCCCGCGAATCGCTGGAGCGGCGCGGCAAGCCCGAGCTGGCGGCGCGGATCGCGCCCTACCGCGGTGGCTACACGCCGCAGCAGCGGCGCGAGATCGAGGCGCGGCTGGCGGCGGGTGAGCTGCTCGCGGTGGTCGCCACCGACGCGCTCGAGCTCGGCATCGACATCGGCGAGCTCGACGCGGCGATCTGCGTCACCTTCCCCGGCACCGTCGCCAGCCTGCGCCAGATGTGGGGGCGGGCGGGGCGCCGGCGCCGCGGCCTCGCGGTCTACGTCGCCGGCCAGGACGCGCTCGACCAGTTCTTCTGCCGCCACCCCGACGAGTTCATCGGCCGCCCGGTAGAGGCGGCGATCCTCGACCACGCCAGCGAGCAGATCGCCGGCCGGCACATGGTCGCCGCGGCCTATGAGCTGCCGTTGAGCGAGGCCGACGTCGAGGTCTTCGGGCCCGAGTGGCGCGAGCGCGCGCAGCGGCTGATCGCCGCCGGCGAGCTGCGCCAGGCGGGCGGGCGGATCATGCCGCGCAGCAGCGAGTTCGTCGCCGCCAAGGTGCCGCTGCGCTCGGCCTCGCCCGACTCGGTCGCGGTGATCGAGCGCGAGTCGGGCGAGATGCTCGGCCTGGTCGAGTCCGAGCGCGCCTTCACCACGATCCACCCCGGGGCGATCTACCTCCACCTCGGCCGCTCCTACGAGGTCGAGCAGCTCGACGTGCAGGGACGGCGGGCGATCGTCTCGCGCTTCGACGGCGACTGGTACACGCGGCCGAAGAAGGAGACCGAGATCTACATCGAGCGGGTGCGCGAGCAGCGCTCGACCGCGGGGGTCGAGCTGCACTTCGGCGAGGTCTCGGTGAGCGAGCAGGTGATCGCCTACCAGCGCGTCTCGATCTCCGAGCAGGAGCCCTTCGACATCGTCTCGCTGGAGCTGCCCGAGCAGCAGTTCGCCACCCAGGCGCTCTGGTACGTGCTGCCCGACGGGCTCAGCGGTGCGCTGCCCCCCGATGTCCTGCTCGGCGCCCTGCACGCGACCGAGCACGGCCAGATCGCGGTGCTGCCGCTGATCGCGATGTGCGACCGCTGGGACATCGGCGGCCTCTCGACCAACGTCCACTTCCAGACCGGCCGCTCTACGATCTTCATCTACGACGGCCACCCCGGCGGCGTCGGCATCACCCTGCGCGGCTACGAGCAGTTCGAGCGGCTGCTGGGCGACGCCGAGCGGTTGATTGGCGAGTGTCCGTGCGAGAGCGGTTGCCCGTCGTGCGTGCAGAGTCCCAAGTGCGGCAATCTCAACGAACCGCTGCACAAGGGCGGGGCGCTGGAGTTGATGAGGGCCATGAAGGGGGTGCAGTGATGGGAGGGGGTGGGCCTCACCGTCACGAACAGCAGGGAGGTTCCGTCGATCCCCACCCCCTTCGTTCCGAGCGCGCGCGTCAGGTGGCCGTCATCGGGTCAAGCGGCGTCGAGCTTGGGTCGGAGCTTGGGCGGCTGGCGGAGGACGTCGGCAGGCGCTTGGCCGAAGCTGGGGTGACCTTGGTGTGTGGCGGAAGGGGCGGGGTGATGGAGGCGGCTTGCCGGGGGGCGCGTGAGGCCGGTGGGGAGACGATCGGGATCGTGCCGGGGCATGAGGTTGGTGAAGCGAACGAGTTCTGCACGCATGTGGTGGCGACAGGGATAGGCCATGCGCGCAACCTTGCGGTGGTCTCCTCGGGTGGCGCCGTGATCGCGATCGGGGGCGAGTGGGGGACGCTCTCGGAGATTGGGCTCGCGCGGGCGATCGGCCGCAGCGTGATTGCTTTGCGCAGCTGGGAGTTGAAGGGGGGCGAGCGGATGGCGGACGCGCCCGGTGTGACTCCGGCGAACTCGGCCCGCGAGGCGGTCGATCTGGCGCTCGAGTTGCTATAGCCGCCGCCTCCCAGGTGAAGCGTTTTGCGCGGCCCCGGGGCCGTAAACCTCGTACTTCGGGCTTACGGCCAGAGTTGGCGCAGGGCGAGGATCGCGAAGGCTTGGGACCAGGCGAGGGGCGTGGTCGAGGTGGGGGTGCCGGTGCGGGAGTCGACGCGCTCGGGCAACAGGCCGGTGGGCGTTGCGTCGCGGCGCAGCTCGGCCATCAGGTGGAGGGCCGCGCTCCGCTCGCCGAGCGCGGCCAGGCTCCAGGCGGTCCAGGCCGTGGGCGCGGTCCAGGGGTCGGTGCCGCCGTCCCAGCTTTCGGAGGGGACGATGCCGAAGCGGCCGCTGGTAGCGGCCAGGCGCAGCAGCGTGCGTCGCACCAGGGGGTAGAGCGCGGGATGGGGGAAGGGACGCACGGCCCAGGCGGCGGCTGAGTCGAGCCCGGAGGAGGGGTCGCCGGCGCGGCGGGCGAGCGTGCCCGACGGTGTCCCGAAGAGCGCCCGGACGTGCGGCGAGCCCGAGGCGATCGCGTTGGCGAGGAAATCGCCGCTGCCGTTCTCCTGGTAGTCGTCGAGCCCTCGCCACGGCTGCTTGATCTCTGTACTTGGGAGACCCGCTGCCCGGGCGGCAGCTCCGATCCAACCCGCCGCGTCGCCCTGGGCGGCGCGCCCGTCGACCGGCATGCCGTCGGGTTGGAACCGCGCCGCGGCGGCGACATCGAGCCCTTTCAGGAACCCGACGACGCGCCTGGCCTCGGCTCGATATCCCGCCGCCGCCAGGGCGATCGCAACCGCGCTCGCGTCGCGAGGCCAGACGTAGCGCCAGCCCGCGCGAGCCCCGGCCTCAACCGCGCCAGTGCGCTCGTCGGTGAGCGCGTGCAGGACGAGCAGCGAGCGCCGGTACATCCGCCGCGCCCAGGCCGGCGCCCCGGCGCCGAGCGGCCGCGCCTTCGCGAGCCAGGCCGGATCGGCGCGGACGGCGCCGGGCGCGCCAAGCGAGTGGACCGCCACCCTCCGGGCGGTGCCGAATTTCGAGACCGTGCGCAGCGCATTGCTCTCCGGCAGGTAGCGCAGCCGGACCGAGTCGTCCCCCGACCCTCCCGAAGCAAACGCCGCGCCGACGGCGACCAGCGCCACCACCACGACCGCTGCACGCAAAGATCTCACCGGCCGAATGCAAGCAGCCTCACCGCCGCCCGGTCGCTAGCCTTCGCCCGGCAAGCTTCGGCTCTGCACTTCCCAGGCGAGGTAGCTCAGTTGGTAGAGCACACGACTGAAAATCGTGGTGTCGTGGGTTCGATTCCCACCCTCGCCATCGCTTTCCAGAGCCAAAAGCGCCGCCTCCGAGGCGGCGCTTTTTGCGCTCGGGTCAACGCCAGGTAAACAGGATGCAGGGCAAGGGTCCGGGCTGCGTCAGATACTCGGATCCATGGATGCCTTGATTGCGCTCGTCGGTGGGTCGGCTGGTGCTGTGCTCACGCTCCTGTTTCGAGTTCCCGGCGATATCCGCAACCACAACCGTCTGGTCCAGCAAGTCGACGACGACTTGGCGCAATGGGTGGCGGACGATTGCGTTGTCCTCGAACGGGAGCTTCGCGGCAAGATGAACACGGCAGGCCAATCGTTCACCACCGGCTCCTACTTGACGGGCTTCGCCCACAGCAAGGAGCAGGCGCTTCATCGGTATCGAGATCAGGAACGGCAGGCACTCATGCGGGTCGGCGAGTGGCGCGATGGAGAGGGCTTCCTGCACCGCTGCCTTCGTGGCCTTCCCGGTGTGAGCACCTTTCCCGAGCTGCGGACGCCGGAGGCCGTGGAGCCGATCCTCGCGGGATGGCGAGAAGAGGTATCGGCGGAAGGTCATTCGGCTCCCGTCGGCGATCCGACCAAACGACCTCTTGAGTGGGCCATTCACAAGTACGGCCAGGCCGCGAAACCCTGGGACGGATTCCTGCCGAGCTGATCGGCTCCAATCGCGGTGCGGTGGATGAAATCCTGCACATGTAGCTTCTAAGTGTGTAGTCTTTCATCCATGCGACTGAGCGAGGTGATCGACATCGCGCGTCGTGCCGGAGGAATCTCATCGGCCGCAGAGCTGATCGAGAGCGGCGCTCGCTGGGAGGACTTGTACCGGCTGCGAGACAGCGGCGAGCTGATTGAGCTGTCGCGCGGCATCTTCCGCATCGCCGATGCTCCGGCGACCGCTCATCTCGATCTGGTAGCCGTGTGCCGCCGGGCGCCGGAGGGGATGATCTGCCTCAACTCCGCCGCCAGCTTTTGGGATCTGAGCGACGAGATGCCCGATGTGGTCCACCTGGCGATAGCTCGAGGGAGGCATCGTCCGAGGATCGTCTATCCGCCGACGCGAGTCCACGTCTTCGCTGCGGCGACGTTCTCGCTCGGGCGCGAAATGAAGAGGATCGACTCGGGCGAGACGATCGCGATCAGCTCCAGGGAGCGGACTGTGGTCGACCTCATGCGCCTTCGCTCGCGCGTGGGTCGCGATCTGGCGCTGGGGGCGCTCCGCAGGTACCTCCAGGGCGGCGATGCCAGGCCGGGTGAGCTGCTCGCGCTGGCACGCCATCTGCGTGTCGGCTCCGTCATGGCCGAGGCGATGGAGCCTCTGTTGGCGTGACCGAGCGCACGCCCCAGCGGGCCTATCTTGATCTTCAGAAGCTCGCCCGCGACCAGGGTCGTAATACGCAGCAGCTCTTCGAGCTGTACATCCACGAGCGCTTCCTGGCCCGCCTGGCCGAGTCGCGATTCGCCGACAAGCTCATCCTCAAGGGTGGGATGCTGCTCGCGGTCTTGGACGTGCGGCGCGGGACGCGAGACGCCGACATGCTCGCGCGCGGTCTGGCCAACGACGAGCGCAGCCTCCGAGACGCGATCAAGGAGATCGCCTCGATCTCGATGGCCGATGGGGTTGGTTTCGATACCACCGAGATCTCGATCGCGACGATCCGTGAAGGGGCCGACTACGAGGGCATACGCCTCGCCCTGCCGGCGAGTCTCGGGGGCGCCGAGCTCAAGCTCAGGCTCGATCTGTCCTTTGGCGACCCGGTCGAGCCGCAGCAGGTCGACTACCCGACGCTTCTCGGCGACCAAGGCTTTCCGCTCTTGGGCTATCCACTGGAGAGCGTGATCGCCGAGAAGGCCGACACGATGATGTTCCTCGGCGACGCAAATACCCGCGACCGCGACTACGGCGATGTCTACCTGCTCGCGCAGATTCACCCCGTTGAGGCCGAGTCCCTGCGCAACGCACTGCGCACCGTCGCTGAGCATCGCGGCCATGAGGTGCACCCGCTTGGACCGCTTCTCGAAACCCTGCGGGCGAGACGCCAGCAGCCCTGGGAGGCGTTCCGTGCTCGCGTCAGCCTGCCGGGCCTGCCAGAGCGCTTTGCCGACGTCGTCGATGCAGTGGTCGACTTCATCGACGGGCTCCGGGACGCGCGCGACTCAACCTGGAATCCGGCAGCCCGGCGGTGGGAGTAGGGCCGGTACAGTCGGTCGTCGCTATGACCGAGAAGCACAATGGCGAGCAGTCCAGCGAGCGTGATGAGCACGTCGTTGCCCTTCGTTCGCTGCTCGATCGCGCCGCCGCGTTGCGGGCGCGCCAGCGGGCGGTAAGTGACGCAGCCGCACTCGCTCGTGAGGCGCGGCATGAGCTGGAGTTGCGCACCTCGCAGCGGTGAGAGTCGCCCAGCAGCGCGTGCTGTTCACGCCGCTCAGGTCAACACCAGGTCAACGCGACGCCCGAAAACAGCCGAAAATCGCGAATCGCTGAAATGTCGGAAACCGCGATTTAGCAGGGAAAAGTGCGACAGCCGCAAAGGCCCGAAAACAGCTGAGGAAGCTGAAAATCGTGGTGTCGTGGGTTCGATTCCCACCCTCGCCATTCGAACTTTCCTTGCACGTCGATGGTTTCGTCGGTGATCGCGGAGTTGTCGATTCGGCGATTTCGGGGCCTGGAGCCCAATCCGGAGTCCAAAACCCCCTCGTGTGGCCAGCCGCCACCGCCCGCCCGCTGGCCACCGGATGAAAATCTCTACACCTGGGGCCGGGGGGTAGGCCATTTTCTACTTAGAAATATATTTTACTGGTAAAGTATAAAATATGTCTGAAGTAGAAAATCGCTGGCAGAAGATCCTGGCAGCCGCGTTGGAGGGCGCGACCGTCGCAGCTGGGCCGAGCAACAGTGGCGCCGACCTCGAGGTCCGGACTCGCGATGGCCGGACGATCGCGATCCAGGTGAAGTGGGCCGGAGAGGGCTGGCCGCAGGACGTTCGGCACGCGGCCGCCACGGTCGACGAGCGGTGGCCGGAGAACTCCGTCCTTCTCGCGCGGAGCCTCTCTCCCGGCGCAATCGAGTGGCTGCGGGAGCGAGGGGCCAACTGGGCCGACGAAGTTGGTCAGGCTCGCATCATCGGGCCTGGGGGGCTTGTCGTGATCCGCGAACCCGCTCGGCCGCCCAATAGGCAGGGCGCGCCGCGTTCCCTTTCTTGGTCGAAATCAGCGATCGCGATCGCAGAGGCGATTCTCGCCCGTGGAGATCGCCCGCTGCGGGTGGCTGAGCTCGGGGAGGCGAGTGGCTGGTCCACCGCGCAGGCTGCAAAAATCCTCAAGGCTTTCGATGGCCAGGGCTGGACCGCCAAGCGTGGTGCCGCACGGGGAGCCGGCGCGCATCGGGTGCTGGTCGACGCGGACGGCCTGCTCGCCGCCTGGTCGGCCGCGGTTGCCGATCCCCCCCGCGCTACCCGCATCGCTCACCGGGCGACCAAAGATGTGATGGCGCTCCTACACAACGACCTTGCCCCCGCGCTGAGCGAAACGGCGGACTGGGCGGTCAGCGGCTGGGCGGGCCTCGAGCTCGCCGCCCCCTTTGCAACCACCACCCCCAGCCTGCACATCTACATCGCCGACACCGATTTCACCACACCGCTCAGCGATGCCATCGAGGAGGCCGGCCTGCGCGAGGTCGACGAGGGTGGTCGAGTCACCTTCTGGGCAGCCGATGCCCGCATCTTCGCCTTCTCCCAGCGCGTCGAGGATGTCCCCGTCGTGAGCGCCCCGCGCCTGTTCGCCGACCTGTCGTCATTCGGCGGCCGTGGTGGCGATGCAGCCGACCACGTCAAGGCGGAGCTGATCGATCCGCTGCATCTCGGCGGGTCGACCCGGGGAGGATGACGCTCGTGGATGAGCAACGCTCCCGCGAGACCCGCGCCCGCGCCGAGACCGCGTTGGTGCGGCTCCTGCAAGCGCTCGGGGACGAGGACGTCTTCCTGGACGCCTCGACCGAGCGACGCCGCAAGCTGCTCGACGACTGGTATCGGGAGCGACTCCGTGAAGCCATCCCCGGTGTGGTTGCGAAGTGGGCGCCGACGACGGGTGTGAGTGTGTCGCGCTGGAGCGTGCGGCGGATGAAGACCAAGTGGGGCTCCTGCAACAGCGAGAGTGGGCACATCTGGTTCAACGTGGAGCTGGCCAAGAAGCACCCCGACAGCCTGGAGTACATCGCCGTCCACGAGATGACCCACCTCCTCGAGCGCGGTCACGGCAGGCGTTTCGTCAAGCTGATGGATGGCTTCATGCCTGACTGGCGAACGCGGCGCGATCAACTCAATGGCTCTCCGCTCGCCCGTGAGGAGTGGAACGCATAGGCGCGACCCCTGCGGTGCCGGGTTCGGGGCGGGCTTCTATCGCTACGCGCCCGATTGAGAGCAGATCTTGAGCAGATCGTCGACGTAGCCGTGGGCATCGGCGGCGATGGCGTCTGAGTCCTTTCCGGTCGCCCCTTCGAACTCGGCGACGCGTTGGGGGCCGATGGTTTCGGGGTCGGCGAAGTCTTGGGCGAGGCAATCGAGGGCGTGCTCGACAACTGCATGGCTACGCTCGGCATGTTGCTTCAGACGCTCGGCTATGTCCGGGATTCCTCGGACCCAGCGCCGCAGCACGTAGACCAAGTCAAAGGCGTCCTTCGGCTCGGCACGGTCGCCGAAGGCGAGCGCCTTGAGGACCACGAAGGTGGCTGGACCGCAGACTGGCACCGTGCGTTCCACCTTCTCGCCCTTCAGGGTGTGGCCCGCGAGGTCGATCTCCTCGCGCTCGTCTGCGGCAAGCTGCAGCCCGGGCGCGATCAGAGCGGCGAGGTCTCCCTCCAGGGGCTGGATGTTGCCGCCCCGTTCGGCACCCGGGATCGGCGGCAGCAGGAAGTCGATCGTGACGTCGAGGTCGTCGAGCTTCCAGCGCTGGGGCGTTGGGTTCCCCTGCGCGTTGTGGTCCGGCCCGAAGCCCTCCCGCCGCAGTCGCTCGCCGATCTCCGTGTACTGCTTGTCGTCGAGCAGGGCGATCACCAGGCCGACATCGAGATCGTTCGTGCCGGGGTGGCCGGCGCCCGTCTCCGGATCGGGGCCGATCTCCCGATCGATCAGGAGGCTCGGCACCAGTCCGCCGACGATGCAGAGGCGATCCATCAGGGCGCCTAGCGTCACGGCGACGGTGAGGCACGCCGCCTCGACCTGTTCGGTCTCCTCGCGGCTGTAGCCGCTGAGGTGCCTGGGCTTATCGGGTGCGGCCATGCCAGTCGAGGTGGCGATCTCGGAGATGCTGCGCGGCCTCGGCGGCACGCTCGGGGAGGTTGAGAAGGTCCAGATACGTCTGCACGGTTGAGACGCAGCGCAGCCCGTCGCACTCCTGCTCCCCGGCGAAGACCCCGGCGTCGTCTGGGCCGAGAATTTGCAGGTTGGCTCCCCTGGAGCCTTGACGGATGTCGAGTCGCTCGACGATCTCGCGCGGGTCTCCGTCGACGTAGACCGAGGTCAGCCTGAAGCGCGCGAAGCGATCGAGCGCCCAGGCGGCAGAGAGGCCGGTGAAGGCATGCGCGATCTGTCGCTTGGACAGGTTCGCGGAGAGGCTGCGGGCGACTTCGATCCCACTGCCGCTGATGTGGCCCTGGATAGCGTCGTGGCGATCGAAGCGGTACTCCTGCGCCCAGGCGTCAAGGAGAAGGTTGGGATCGCGGGGACGCAGCTCCTTGTCGCGACGCTCGAGCAGGGCCGCCTCGTCGAGCCGGCGGACAATGCGCGAGACGTTGCCGTCGTCCAGTTGCGTCGCGGCGACGAGGTCTCGCTGACGCCACCAACGCGCGGGTTCAAGCAGGAGCTCCCGCGAGATCCGGGCGCTTTTCGGCGCGAAGGGCGAGGAGGGGCGCCCTGCGGTGCGCAGCTCGTTCGGTTTGCCCCGCACCCATATCCTCAGGCCCTCGCCTCGGATGCCGGCGTTGCCCGAGAGGTCGATCCAATTCACACCCGCCCGCTCCGCGGTTTCGCCGCCCGCCTCTGACATGTAGGGAACGACGAGGATCGGAATCGCGTCCGGGTCAGCGTCAGCGAAAGCCCTCAGTTGCTTTGCGGCTCGATCCACTTGGCCGGGACCGCTCGATCCCTTGACCTCGAACAGCCATCGCCGGCCCTTCGTGTCTTGGGCCGAGAAGTCGACACGTGAGTCTGCCGGGGAGGTCTCGGTTGCCAGCTCTAGATCGGGCTCGCCGAGGAGTTCAGCAAGTAGGCCGGGAATCCGGCGAACAGCGTCTCGTTCAAGGGATTTCGCGCTAGCTTGCATCGGTCTTGCCCCGACTCCTTGCGGCGGCAGTTCCTGCGTAAATACAGGAACCTGCACAATGTAGCAGGCAGGACGATTTACGCAGGAATGTCCGGGAGGAGCAAGACGGCCTGAGCCGCGAGCCTCTGAGTCAGGCGTTCGCCAACGCTTGGGCCAGGCGCGTGTGGATCTGGGCGGCTTGGTCCGTGGTGAGCACCGGGCGGCGGCGGGAGAAGTAGTGGCCGAGCATGCGGGCCGGGAGGATCGTCACTCCCATGCGCTGGGCGGGGACGGAGCCGACCAGCCAGGCCCGGCTGAAGACGAGCAGCGCCTGGGTCTCCAAGCCGGTGATCCGTTCGATCAGCTTCTTCTCCGCGTAGGCCTGTTTGAGCATCCGCGGGTCGATGCGGTCGACCGGGATCCTGCCCGGGTGGCTCTTGGTCTCGATGGTGAAGATGCCGCCGGGGCCGATCAGGACGTGATCTACATCGCCGTGGCCGAGCGAGACGCCGTGGAGCGCCAGCCAGCCGTCGGCGGTCAGCTCGGCGAGCGCCGCGCCAACCCGGCGCTCGCCCTCCGCGCCGCGCATCCAGCGGCCGATCTGGGGGCTGTAGCGGCGATTGGCGGCGATCATCGCCCCGATCGCCGCAAGCTCGAAGAGAACGAGCGGATAGCCGCGCAGACCGAGGACGGGACCGGCCGCGAGGAGGGCGACGAACGCTCCAAGGACGAGCAGGACGAGGCGGTTATTGAGCGCGAGACCGCGGCCGCGGGCGTGCTCGCCCGCTTCCCGCAGGGCGAGGGGAGTTCGTTCCGGCGCCATTGACGGGACTCATCGGCGCCGCGCCCGGTCGACTTGAACCGAGCGTTCCCAAACTCGGATCGGGCCGTTTCCCGATCGCTAGATGCGTCCCATCAGCACCAGGACCAGCAGCACGATCGCGATCAGGCCGACGATGCCGCCGGCGACGGCGACCTTGAGCAGGACTAGCACGATCGCGATCAGGATCAGCAGTCCGATTACGGCTCCAAGCATTTGCTCTCCCTCCAGAGGTATTCCCGAGACTGGACCGGGCTGCTGCTGGAACGCCGGTGCAGGGCTTTTGTCAGCCATCACCGCAAGGCGCTGACATTCGGAGCGGCCGGCCGTTTCAACAAGCGAGCGAAGGCCCCTACCCTTGAGGAGATGGCACTCGATGCGCGCGACGCCAGATGAGCAGCCTGCTTTCCGACGAGCGCCTGGTGCGCCGCGCCGCCGGCGGCGAGGAACGCGCTTTCGCCGCGATCTTCGATCGCTACCACCAGCCTCTCTACCGCTACTGCCTGGCGATTCTCGGCGACTCACAGGACGCCCAGGACGCGTTGCAGAACACGATGCTGAAGGTGCTGCGAGCGCTGCCGGGCGAGGGGCGCGAGATCAAGCTGAGGCCGTGGCTCTACCGGATCGCCCACAACGAGTCGATCGATCTGCTGCGCCGGCGCCGCGACAGCCGCGAGCTCGGTGCCGAGCCGGCTGCGCCGGGGCCGCCGTTGGCGGAGGAGCTGAGCGCCCGGGAGCGCCTGCGGCAGCTGCTCTCCGACCTCGACGAGCTGCCCGAGCGCCAGCGTGGGGCGCTGGTGATGCGCGAGCTCGCCGGCCTCGACTTCGCCGGGATCGCCGCGGCGCTCGGCACCTCCCCGGCGGTCGCCCGCCAGACCCTCTACGAGGCTCGTCTCAGCCTGCACCAGATGGAACTGGGACGTGACATGGACTGCGTGACCGTGACCAGGGTGCTCTCCGACGGCGACGGCCGCGTCGCCCGCCGCCGCGACGTTCGCGCCCACCTGCGCTCCTGCCCGGATTGCCGGCGCTTCCGCGGCGAGATCGAGGGCCGCGAGCAAGACCTCGCGGCCCTGGCGCCGCTGCCCGCCGCCGCCGCGGCGGGGGTGCTGCAGGGCTTGCTCGGCGGGGCCGCCGGCAGCGGAAGCGGCGGCGCCGCCGGTGCCGCAGTTGCGGGGGGCGCCGCCAAGACGCTCGGCTCCTCGGCGGCGCTGAAAGGCGCCGCCGCCCTGCTCGCGATCGCCGCGATCGGAGCCGGCGCGGCCGACCGCGGCGGCCTGGTCGACCTCGGCCTGCCCGGCGGCGGCACCCAGCCGCAGCAGGTGTCGGCCCCGCGTTCGCCGGGCGGTGGGGCACCGACGCAGGCCGGAGCCTCTGGGCAGGCCACTTCCCGCCGGCCGGGCTCAGGCAGTGCCACGACCGCCGTGCAGGCCAAGCAGGGCGCTTCCAACCCGGTTTCCCCCTCCAGCGGCGGCGCGGGCGCGACCGAATCCCAGGCAGCACAAAGCACCGGCGCGACGGGGACGCCGACGCAGTCGGCCCACGGCAAGGCCGCTGAGCACCCCCACGGCAGGGGCCACGAAAAGCAGCATCCGGCCGCCGCCACCCACGGGCAGGAAACCGCCGCTGCCCACAAGAACTCCGGCCACGGCGCCGCCGCGCACGAACCCGCCGCGCCGGCCGCGAAGCCCCCCCATCCCGAACACCCCGCCCATCCCAGCGGCGGCCAGGAAAAAGGGCCGCCGAGCGAATCCTCGGCCGGCGAAGAGGCGACAGCGCAGGGAGAAGCCGGTGCCGGGGAAGCCGCGCCGCCCCCTGCGGCAGGCGACAGGCCCGAAGGGACCGGCCCAAAAAGGCCCTGACGGGCCCGGCCTCCCCCCGTTCCATCAGTGACGGGCGCCCGAACGGGCGCAAGCGAATGAGGAGGCAGACGATGAAGCTCCAGACGAAGGTCGCGGCGACGCTCGCGGCGCTGGCTCTCGCGGCGGTCCCGGCCACGGTCGTGGCAAATCCGCCCGCCGGGCACGGCCAGGGCCACGGCAACGGTCACGGGAACGGAAATGGGCCCGAATACAACCCCGCCCCGGAAAAACCCGAAACTCCCGGAACCGGAGCGAGCATGCCGGAAAAGGCCAAGGCCTACGGCGTCTACTGCAAAGGCCAGAGCAAGAAGCACGTCAAAGGCGAAAAGGGCACCCCCTTCAGCCAGTGCGTGAACGCGATGGCGAAGGCCGCCAACCACGAAAAGCTCGCCCCAGGCAAGGCCTGCAAAGGCATGAGCCGCAAGCACGTCAAAGGTGAGAAGGGAACCCCGTTTTCACGCTGTGTCAAGGGCGTCGCCAAGATGAGAAAGGAACAGCAAGGGTGAGGGGGCGGGGCTCAGCCCCCGCCCATGCGGTAGCCGAAGCCACGCACCGTCATCACGTAGTTCGGCTCACCCAGCTTGCGCCGCAGGTTCGAGATGTGGACGTCGATCACGTGGTCGTCGCCGAACCATGAGTCGCCCCAGACGAGCTCCAGCAGCCGGCGGCGACTCAGCGTCACCCGCGGCTGCTCCGCGAGCGTGGCGAGCAGGTCGAACTCGGTGCGGCTGAGCGCGATTACCTCGTCCCCGACCGTCACCTCGCGTGCCGCGGGGTCGATCTGCAGCGCCCCGAAGCGTCGCACGGGGGCCGCGCTGGACGGTCCCCGCGGGCGGCGCTGCATCGCCCGGATGCGGGCGATCAGCTCGCGCGGCGCATAGGGCTTGGTCATGTAGTCGTCGGCACCGACGGCGAGGCCGATCAGCCGGTCGGTTTCCGAGTCGAGTCCGGTCAGCATCACCACGTAGGCGTCGCTGAAGGTGCGCAGCCGGCGGCAGGCCTCGACCCCGTCGATCCCGGGCAGATCGACGTCGAGCACGACCAGGTCGACGGGAATCGACCGCGCCGCCTCGAGCCCGCTCTCGGCGTCGCCGCAAACGGTCACCTGGAACGACTCCTTCTCCAGCAGCGTCCGGGTCATATCTGCCATCTGCGCGTCGTCCTCGACGATCAGCACCTTGAGTATGTGTGAGGTTGAGTCCTCGATTGAGGCAATCTTGAGAATTGGGAGAGCAAACGTCAACCGTAGTTGTCGAAAGTGACGCTATGCCGGATCGGCATACGCGTCACCCGGTCGCCGTCACCGTTCCGCTCAGCGCGGTTGACGGCGACCCGGGTGGCCCTTCGTGGCTCCTGAGGTACGCGGTGGAATTCGACCTGTAATAACAGAAGCTGTCGGGTAAACAGGTGTGTCTGGGCGCTCCCCCGAAAGAGTGTTACTTTCCCCGAAAGCCTGAGCAACCGGCAGAAGGGTTACGCCGGAAAAGATTGTGGACAATCCAGCCGCCACTGGAACCGCCACTTCGAGCTTCGAGCAGCTGCTGGAAGCAGCGCCCGACGCGATCGTCGGAGTGGATGACAAAGGTCAGATCGTCTTCGCCAACGGTCAGGCGGAGGCCCTCTTCGGTTTTTCCCGGGACGAGCTGCGCGACAAGCGGGTCGAGGAGCTCGTCCCGGCGCGCTTCAGGAGCAGTCACGTCAAGGATCGGGAGTCCTTCTTCGCCCGCCCGCACAGGCGCCCGATGGGCTCCGGACTGGAGCTCTGTGGCCTGCACCGCGACGGTAGCGAGTTCCCGGTCGAGATCTCGCTCTCGGCGATCGAGTCCGAGCAGGGCAGGCTGGCGATGGCGGTGGTTCGGGACCTCACCCGGCGCCGCGCCGCCGAGCGCAAATTCGAGCAGTTCCTCGAGTTCGCGCCCGACGCGATCGTCGGCGTCGCCCAGAGCGGCAAGGTCGTCCTCGCCAATCAGCAGGCCGAGGCCCTGTTCGGGTACAGGCGCGAGGAGCTGATCGGCCGGCCGGTGGAGGTGCTGGTGCCGCGGCGCTTCCGGGATGCCCACCCGGCCCACCGCCGCGGGTACTTCAGCGAACCGCGCACGCGGCCGATGGGCGCCGGGGTCGAGCTCTTCGCGATGCGCAAGGACGGCAGCGAATTCCCGGCCGAGATCAGCCTCTCCAGCATCGAGACCGAGGACGGCATCCTCGCCACCGCCGCCGTCCGCGACATCAGCGAGCGCGCCGAGAGCGAGCGCGAGAAGGCCCTGCAGCGCCAGCTCGACCGCGCTCGCCGGCTGGAGAGCGTCGGCCAGCTGGCCGGTGGCATCGCCCACGACTTCAACAACATCCTCGGCGTCATCCTCAACTACGCCGAGTTCGTCGCCGACGACCTCGACCCGGCGTCCGACGCGCAGAAAGACGTCGAGGAAATTCGCCGCGCCGCCGAGCGCGCCGCGGCCCTGACTCGCCAGCTCCTGATCTTCAGCCGGCGCGAGGTGGTCAAGCCCGAGGTGCTCTACCTGCGCACCGTTATCGCCGATCTCGAAAACCTGCTGCAGCGGGCCCTGGGGGAGCGGATCGAGCTCTGCACGAGGTTCGGCGAGGAGCTGGTGGCGATCGAAATGGACCCCGGCCAGCTCGAGCAGGTGCTGGTCAACCTCGCGGTCAACGCGCGCGACGCGATGCCCGAGGGCGGCCGGCTCGTGGTCGAGGTCGAATCGACTGAGCTGGACGCCGACTATGCCTACATGCACCCCGACACCAGGCCGGGCCACTACGTGCGGTTGAAGGTGAGCGACACCGGGATCGGCATGGACACTGAGACCGTGGAGCGCATCTTCGAGCCCTTCTTCACCACCAAGGAGGAGGGCACGGGGCTCGGGCTGGCCACGGTCTACGGGATCGTCACCGGGGCGGGCGGCAGGATCGACGTCTACTCCGAGCCGGGCGTCGGCACCACGGTGAAGATTCACCTCCCGGCATCCGGCAGGCGGCCGGGGGAGGGTGGTGTTGAGGCCGCTCCGGCGCCGCGCGGTCGCGGCGAGGTGATCCTCGTGGTCGAGGACGAGCCCGACGTGCGGCGCATGGCCGAGCGCATCCTCGGCAAGAGCGGTTACGCGGTGATCGCCACCGGGGTCGGCGAGGAGGCGCTGGCGATCTGCGCGGAAGACGATCAGCCGATCGACCTGCTGCTGACCGATGTGGTGATGCCGGCGATGCTCGGCACCGAGCTGGTCGAGCGGATCAAGCCGCTGCGTCCCGGGATCGCCGTCATCTTCATGTCGGGCTACAGCCACGAGGTCCTCGCCCCCGAGACCCTGGCCAAGCAGGAGAGCGGCGCCTTCATCGAGAAGCCGTTCAGCGCCGCCGAACTGCTGCGGACGATTCGCGGCCTGCTCGACCGCGACGGCGCCGAGCGCGAGCCGGGCCGGTGAGCTCCGCTCGCCTGCTCGCCACCGACGATCGGCCGGAGGTGCTGCGGCTGATCGACCGCACCCTGGGCGAGCACTACGAGTGCGCCTTTGCCGGCAACGTCGAGGAGGCGCGGGCCCGGCTCGCCGAGTCGGAGTTCGACCTCGCCCTTTGCGACATCCAGATGCCCGGTGAGTCCGGGCTGACGCTGGCCGAGGAGATCATCGCCGACCATCCGCTGACCGCGGTCGTGCTGGTCACCGGCGTCGATGACCCGGAGGTGGCCGAGAAGGCGTTCGGCTTCGGCGTCCACGGCTACCTGGTCAAGCCCTTCTGGCCCGGGCAGCTGCGGATCACGGTGATGAACGCGCTGCGCCGCCGCGAGCTCGAAATCGCCGAGCAGGCGCACAGCCGCGCGCTCGAGGAGCGCCTGCAGCTGCTGATGGACCGGGCGCCGGTGCCGATCTACATCAAGGACCGGGATCGCCGCTACGCGCTTGCCAACCGCGTCGCCCACGAAGTCGCCGGCCTCGCCCCCAACGAGCTGATCGGGATGCGCGACGCCGAGATCATGCCGCCGGAGGCCGAGCGCATGGTCGCCGAGAGCGACCGGCGGGTGCTCGAGGAAGGCGGCAGCTACGAGGCCGAGGAGACGCTCACGGTGGGCGAGGACGAGCGCACCTTCCTCACCGTCAAGTTCCCCTACGTCGACGACAGCGGGGCGATCGCCGGGGTCTCGGGGATCTCAGCCGACATCACCGACAAGAAGCGGGCCGAAGAGCTGCGCGACGAGCTGGCCCGGGCGCAGGAGCGGGCGATCGAGGAGCTGCGGGTCTCGCGCCAGGAGACGGTCGAGCGGCTGGCCCGGGCGCTGGAGATGCACGACGAGGAGACCGGCCGGCACGTCAAGCGGATGGCGGTGATCGCCTCCTTCCTGGCCGCCAAGCTGGGCCTCGAGGAGAGCCGGATCCTGCTCTTGCGCACGGCGGCACCGATGCACGACGTCGGCAAGGTCGCCACACCGGATGGGATCCTCCGCAAGGAGGGGCCCTTGAGCGATGAGGAGCGCGAGGTGATGGAGCGTCACACGACCGTCGGCCACCGGATCCTGGCCGGTTCCGAGAGCGAGCTGTTGGGCCTGGCGGCGACGATTGCGCTGACCCATCACGAGCGTTGGGACGGCAGCGGCTACCCGCGCGGGCTGAGCGGCGAGGCGATCCCGATCGAGGGACGGATCACCGCGGTCGCCGACGTCTTCGACGCCCTGCTCAGCGACCGCTCCTACCGCCCGGCGATGGGCCTCGACGACGCGGTGAGGGTGATGCGCGACGGCCGCGGCAGCCACTTCGACCCGCGCGTGGTCGACGCCCTCCTCGACCACCTCGAGGAGGCGGTCGCCCTGCGCGGCTAGTGCGGCCCGGCGCTCAGGCCGGTCTCGCTAAGGTCGGCTGCGTGAGGACAGCGGTGATCACCGGCGCTTCCAGCGGCATCGGCGCGGCGACCGCGCGGGCGCTGGCCGGCGAGGGCTACCGCACGATCCTCGGCGCCCGCCGGCTGGAGCGGCTGGAGGCGCTGGCGGCCGAGATCGGCGGCGAGGCGCGGGCGCTCGACGTCACCGACCCGGCCTCGGTCGAGTCCTTTGCCGCCGCGCTGGAGGCCTGCGACGTCCTCGTCAACAACGCCGGCGGCGCGCTCGGCCTCGATTTGGTCGCCGAGGCCGACGAAGAGAAGTGGCTGACGATGTACGAGGCGAACGCGATGGGGCAGATGCGGATGACCCGGGCGCTGCTGCCGAAACTGATCGAGTCCGGCGACGGCCACGTCGTCGGTGTCACCAGCATCGCCGCGATCGAACCGTACGCCGGCGGCGCCGGCTACAACGCCGCCAAGCACGCCCAGCGGGCGATGCTGCGCGTTTTGCGCCAGGAGCTGCTGGGCCGGCCGGTGCGCGTCACCGAGGTCGCTCCCGGCATGGTCGAGACCGAGTTCTCCCTGGTCCGCTTCGGCGGCGACGAGGACGCGGCGCGCCGCGTCTACGACGGGATGCAGCCGCTCAGCGCCGCCGACGTCGCCGAGTGCATCCGCTGGGCGCTGGCCCAGCCGCCCCACGTCAACGTCGACGAGATCGTCGTCCGCCCCCGCGACCAGGCGACCGCGACCGCCGTGCACCGCCGTTAGCCGACTCGGTCAGGCGGGCTCGGCCAGGAAGCCGTCGGGCTCCTCGACCACCGTGTTGACCAGCTCGCCGACCCGCTCGATCTCGACCCGCACGGTGTCGCCGACGTGGAGCAGGTACTCGCGGAAGGGCTGGCGGCCGAGGCCGACGCCGGCCGGGGTGCCGGTGGCGATCACGTCGCCGGGCTCCAGGGTGAAGGCTTCGGAGAGGTGGGAGACCTGCTGGAAGCAGTCGAAGACCATCTCGGCGGTGCTCGCGTCCTGGCGCAGGTCGTCATTGACGTAGCAGCGCACCCGTAGGTCCTGCGGGTCGCCGACCTCATCGGGCGTCACCAGCCAGGGGCCGAGCGGGCCGTGGGTGTCGAAGGACTTGCCGATCGTCATCGTCTGCGCCCGGCCCTGCCAGTCGCGCACGCTGAGGTCGTTGGCGCAGGTGTAGCCGGCGATCACCTCGTGGGCGCGCTCGACCGGGACGTGGCGGCAGCGCTCGCCGATCACCAGCGCCAGCTCCGCCTCGTAGTCGAGCAGGGTCGAGACCTTGGGCATGTGCACCTCGGCGCCGGGCCCGGTCACGCAGCTCACCTGCTTGTTGAAGAAGACCGGCACGTCCGGCGCCTCCATGCCCATCTCGGCAATGTGGTCGGCGTAGTTGAGCGCGATCGCCAGGTACTTGCGGGGGACGGCCGGGGCGAGCAGGCGGACGTCGGCGAGCGGCAGGCGCGGCGCCCCCGCGGCGAGCTTCTCGAGGCCCTCGCGCCCGACCTCCGCCAGCGCCGCCGCCGGTTCAGAGGGAACGTCGGCAGCCGAGAGATCGACCACCTCGTCGCCCTCGACGACCCCCAGCGCGGGCAACCCCTGCGAATCGGCGACACAAGCAACCTTCATCGCCCCTGACTCTCCCACAAAACCCCCGCTGACTTCCTACTTAGCCGCGATATGCGCGGAGAACCAGGAAGTCAGCGTCAGTCGTCGAGCTCGCCGATCAGCTCGGTGACGCGGCGCTCGATCTCGTCGCGGGTGGCGCGTACCTCCTCCAGCGGGCGGCCCTTGGGGTCCTCGAGCTCCCAGTCGAGGTAGCGAACCCCGGGGATGTAGGGGCATTTGTCGCCGCAGCCCATCGTCACCACGACGTCGGCCCACTCGGCGTCGGCGCTGCTCAGCCCGCGCGGCGTGCGGTCGGCGACGAAGAGGCCGACCTCGTCCATCGCCTCGACCACCTCGGGATGGACGCGCTCGCCCGGTTCGGTCCCCGCCGAGCGCGCCTCGTGCCGTCCCGCCGCTGCGCGGGTAAAGAACGCCTCGCTCATCTGCGAGCGCCCGGCGTTGTGCAAACACACAAAGAGCACCCGCCCCATCAGGCCCCCTCGGTCGATGGGCCTGAAACCGGTGATATGGACCGGTTTGAGTCCCGTCGGCCCCGGACCAGCTGGTAGGCGAGGGCGCCGAGGCCGGCGCCGGCGATCGGGGCGGCGATGTAAATCCAGAGGTCGTGCAGTTCGCCGGAGACGAGCGCCGGGCCGATCGAGCGGGCCGGGTTCATCGAGGCGCCGGTGATCGCGCCGCCGAAGAGGGCGTCGAGGCCGACCGTGCCGCCGATCGCGATCGCCGCGCCCGCGCCCACCGCTCGCGTGTCGGTGGCGACGGCCATGATCGTGAACATCAGGAAGGCGGTCAGCACCGCCTCGTAGACGAGGGCGCTGCCGGTGCCGACCGAGGGCAGGGTCGTGCCCAGGTTCGCGGGCGCGCTGGGCCAGACCGCGAGCAGCAGCGCCGCCGCGGTGATCGCGCCGAGCAGCTGGGCGCCGATGTAGGCGAGCGCCTCGCGGTGGGGGAAGTGGCGGGTGAGGGCGAAGGCGAGGGTGACGGCGGGGTTGAGATGGGCGCCGGAGAGGTGGCCGGTGGCGTAGACCATCGCCATGATCACCAGGCCGAAAACGAGCGAGACGCCGACCGCGCCGAGCGTTCCGGCGTGGACGGTGTCGGTGACGATCGCGCCACAGCCGGCGAAGACGAGGGCGAAGGCGCCGAAGGCCTCGGCGGCGGCGCGGCGGCGCAGGTCGGGACGCTCGCTCACGCCGCGAAGACCTCGCGCACGGCCTCGAGCGCGCCCGGCACGAGGCTGAAGTAGCTGTAGGTGCCGCGCGCCTCGCGCTCGACCACGCCGGCCTCGACCAGCTGCTTGAGGTGGTAGCTGACCGTGCCCTGCGAGAGCCCGAGCAGCGGCTGGATCTCGCAGACGCAGACCGCCTCGCCGTCGGCCCGCAGCAGCAGGTTGACGATTCGCAGCCGGTGGCGGTCGGCGAGCGCCTTCAGCACCGCCTCGAGCTCGACCGCGCGCTGCTCGCCGAGCGAGGACCCGGCGAGGGGTGTGCAGCAGGAGATCACGGGGAGCTCGGCGACGGGCACGGGCCGCAGCTTACCTCATTCATTGAACAACTTCAATGAATGAGAACATCGCCCACGCCAGGCATTACCCCTGCAAAGTGCGGAGAAAGAGTGAGGTCACATGAGCGTCCGCGGCAGTCACTACTTTGGATTGAGGTTGGAACAGCAGGCTCTCACCGACACACTCATTGCGGCCAGGGTGCCGCTCGCCGAGCTGCAGGACGGGCAGCGGGTCGGCAGCGTTTACGCGGTTCGCCAGCGCGAGCTGCGGCGCAAGCGCAACGGCGAGCCGTGGCTGCGCCTGGTGCTCGGCGACGCCAGCGGCAGCGCCGAGGCGGTCGCTTGGGAGGAGGCCGAGGAGCTCTACTCGCTTGCCGCGCCCGGCACGCCGGTCCACGTCGGCGGCGTCTTCGAGATGAGCGAGCGCTGGGGGGCGAAGATCAAGCTCAGCGGCCTGCGCGAGGCGGCGCCGGAGGAGTACCGCGAGGACGACCTCGCGGTCGAGTCCGAGGTCTCCTTCGAGCTGCTGGAGAGCGGCCTGCGCGAGCTGCTGGCGACGATCCAGGACCGCCGGCTGCGCTACCTGCTTGAGCGCTTCTTCGGCGAGGACTCTGAGAACTGGGCCCGCTTCCGCGACGCGCCCGCGGCCAAGACCTACCACCAGGCCTACCGCCACGGCCTGCTCGAGCACACCGTCTCGGTCGCCCAGGCGGTAAGCGCCGCCGCCGCCTACTTCCCCGGCATCGACCGCGACATCGCCGTCACCGGCGCCCTGCTGCACGACATCGGCAAGACGGAGGCCTACAACGACGACCCGCTGGCGATCGACCTCACCGACGCCGGCCGCCTGCAGGGCGAGATCCCGCTCGGCTACTACAAGGTGCGCCGCGAGATCGAGGCGATCCAGGGCTTCGACCCGGCCCTCGCCCAGGCGGTCCTGCACATCATCCTCGCCCACCACGGCTCGCTCGAACACGGCTCCCCGGTGGTCCCCGCCACCCGCGAGGCCGTCCTCGTCCACATGATCGACAACCTCGGCGGCCGCCTCGGCAGCTTCGACCGCCTCGAGCGCCAGCTCCCCGCCGGCGAGTCCTGGTCGGGCTTCGACCGCGCGCTGTCGGGCTCCGCCTACTTCGGCCAGCGCGCCGCCTGAGCGAGGGCCTTGACGCGTCGCCGCTCGATCCTGGCGCTGGTCGGCGCGATTGCCGGCTCGACGCTGCTGCTGCTCTACCTCGGTCGCGGCCAGACCCCCGTGGTCGACCAGTGGGCCTACATTTACGCCTACCAGTCATGGTCATTGGAATCTCTCCTCACCCCCCACAGCGGCCACCTGATCGTCCTGCCGCTGATCGTCTACAAGGCGATGTTCGGGGCATTCGGGATCGAATCCCAGCTGCCCTTCCAGTTGCTGAACCTGGCCCTCTCAGCGGCGGTGGCGAGCATGCTCTTCGCCCTGATCAGGAATTCGGTGGGGGACCTGCTTGCGCTCGCGGCAGCCACCCTGATCCTCTTCTACGGGGCAGGCGCGGATGTGCTCATCCCCACCTTCCAGATCACCAACCTGATCGGCATCGCCGCCGGGCTGGCGATGCTCCTCGCGCTGCGCCGCGAAACCGTCTTGGGCGATCTCGCTGCCAGCCTACTCTTGGCTGCCTCGCTCGCCTCCTTCAGCATCGGCGTCGCATTTGCCGCCGGCGCCGCGCTGGCACTCGTGTTGCGGCCGCCGGGCGTGCGGTTGAGCCGCTGCTGGGTCGTGCTCGTTCCGGTCATCGTCTATGGCGTCTGGGTCCTCTGGGCCCGCAAGTTCGACGAGCAGACGATCTACGTGCACAACCTCAAGGTGCTGGGCTCGGCCTTCTTCGATCAGCTCAGCGCGGCGCTGTCGGGAATTACCGGCCTCTTCACGACGCCGAACGGACCGAAGCCGGATGCGAATCCGGTGCCGATCCGCACCACCTGGGGCCCGGCGCTCGTGGTTGGGCTCGCGGCGCTGCTGATCGTGCGGTTCAGGCGCCCGCCGAGGCCGAGCCGCGAGGCCCTTGTCGCGGTCACGGTGCTGGTTGTCTACTTTCTGCTGGTCGGGATCGCCCTAAACCAGTTCCGCAACACGTTCGACACTCGGCTCGTCTACCTGGGATCGATTCTGACACTGCTCGCGGTTGCCGAGCTCTGTGGGCCCTACCGGCCAAGCCGCACGGTGCTGGGGGTGGTCGGGGTCATCCTCGTCTTCTCGCTCTGCGCCAACATCGCCGAACTCAGCGACAGCGCCCAGTTCTGGCGCGGCCAGGCGGCGACGATCCGCGCCAAGCTCGCGGCCGTCGAGGTCGCCGGCGAAGCGGCCTCGCCTCCGGTGCTGGTCGAGGGCCCCGCCCGGCGCTATGACCTTCAACGTCGAGACGGCGCACCAGCTGAAGGCCGATTTCGGCTTGCCGGCGTACTCGGAAGCCGAACTTGAGGCGGCCTCGCCCGGCGACCGCCAGATCGCCGACGAAGAGCTTGTCCGGGTCTTTGAAATTGCCCCGCAGCCCGGCGCCTCTCTCGCCACCTCGGACCGACCGGGGCCGATCGTCCCGCTCTCGGTCTCGCGTGGCAAGGCGGCACGGCACGGCGCCTGCGTGACGCTCCTGCCCACCTCCGGTAAGGCCGAAGCGCTCCTGCGGCTTCCCTCGGGGGGGATGGCCTTTGCCTCCTCCTCACCGGTGGCGATCTCCTTGGCGAGGTTCGGTGACGCCCCGGCCGTGGCGCTGCCGGAGCGGAGCGGGCCCAACACGGTGTCGATTCCCGCCGACAACAGCGGCGTGCCGTGGCGGGCGGCCGTCAGCGCAACGGCCCGCACCATTGTGTGTCCGGCTGCCGGGCCGGTCTAGACTGCCCGCCGCATGGGTGTCAGGGAGATGAGGCCGCAACGGATAGATCCGAGGCCACAGGTCAACCCCCTGAAGACGATCGATGCGCTGGTGGCGCGCTTCGCCACCTGGGCGCGACGGGTCGGCGAGATGCGGGTCGCCTATCTGGTGGTGGGCCTGAGCTTTGCGGTTGCCGCCGTCCTGATCCTCGCCTGGGGAAGCGGCCAGACCTTCATCAACGACGAGTGGAACTACCTCGTCGTCTATCGCGGCTTCGGCCTGGAAACGCTGTTCGCGCCGCAGAACGGCCACCTGATCGTCCTTCCCCGCCTGATCTACAAGGGGATGTTCGCTAGCTTCGGCACCAGCTCCCACCTGCCCTACCAGGCGGTCTCGGTCCTCTTCCACCTGATCGTGGCCGGAATCTTCTTCCAGCTCGTGCGCACCCGGACGCGGTTGGCGGTCGCCGTCGCGCTCACTGTGCTGGTTGCCCTCTTCGGGGTCTGCTGGGACACCCTGATGGGTGGGTACGAGCTTCCCAACCTCACCGGGATGGCGGGAGGCCTGGGGATGCTGCTGGCGCTCCAGCGCCGCACTCGTCGCGGTGACCTGGCCGCCTGCCTGCTTCTCGCCGCCTCACTCGCCTCCTTCAGCGTTGGCATCGCCTTCGGGCTGGGAGCCCTGGTCTCGATCTGGCTCGGCGGTCGATCGCAATGGCACCGCGTCTGGGTTGTCCTCATCCCAGGCGCCCTCTACGTTGTCTGGTTCATCTGGGCGCGCAAGTTTGGCCAGGCGGAAGTTACGGCCGAATCGATCAGCGCGCTCTTCAGCGGCGCCGCTGATCAGATGGCGGCAATCAGCGCGGCGATCACCGGGCTCTTCCGGGTTCCGGGGAGCATCGGCCTGCCGGTCGTGCTTGAAATCCGGCCCGATTGGGGCTACCCGCTGGCGCTGGTCTTCGTCGGTTTGATCGCCCTGCACGTGCGCCGCGCGCCGCGCTCGATCTACTTCTGGACGGTCGTCGCCACGCTGGTCATCTACCTCACTCTGGTCGCTGCCGGCCTCAGCCCCGCCCGCACGCCCAACTCGGGACGCTACGTCTACCTCGGCGGCATTCTCTCCCTGCTCCTGGTTGCCGAGCTGGCCAGGGAGATCAAGTGGACGACCGCGATAGGAGTGGTTGCCACCATCGTCTTCGGCCTCTCGCTGATGGCGAACGTGGCCGACTTCCGCGCCGGCGGCCAGCTCTTTCGAGCCGAGGGGGAAACCAACCGGGCGACCCTCGCCGCGGTTGAGCTGAGCCGCGGCCAGGTCGACCGCTTCCGCGTCGTCGAGGACGAAAAAACGGCTCACTCGCATGCGGACATGCTCTTTCCGATCTGGGCGTACTACGAAGCGGCGGAAAAGTTCGGCTCTCCCGCCTTCAGCCTTGCCGAACTCGAAGCGACCGGTGAGCAGGCGCGCGAAGCGGCCGACGAACAGCTCTTCCGCGACTACGAAATCGCGGCCCGGCCGACTGCAAGTCCCAAGCTCGACCGTCGTGGTCCGGCCCTGGAGCTGCTGGCGGCGACAGGGGGCAAGGCGCGCCCGGTTCAGTCGTGTCTCGCCCTCCTTCCCGACCGCGGCAAGTCGGCCTCCTTCCAGGTCCAGCTTCCCCCGGGGGGCTTCAGCTACCGGACCGCTGCCGACGCTGCGGTCGGGCTGAAGGTGGCGCGGTTCGGCGAACTTTTCGTCACCGCCCTGCCATCCACCACCGGGTCGGCCGAAGTCCCGATCCCGACCGATGCCAGCGACGTCCCCTGGCGAGTGGAGCTCGACACTGCCACCAAGACTCTCCTCTGCCCTCACTGAGCTCAAGCGGGTAGGGCTCTCGACACCGCTGCTTGGAGCGGTGGTCGCGCTGCTGACCTGGTCGTTCTTCGGCCTGGCTCCCTCTGCCGGTATCGACCCCTCCTGGGTGGAGGGGCTGTACATGGCTTCGGAGCGGGGCTTGGACTTTGGCACCCAGATCGTCTTCAGCTTCGGCCCGCTGGGCTTCCTCGACTTCCCCGGTGCCTACGTGGTCGACCTCGGGCGCCTGGCCTTCCTCTGGTCGACGCTCGTCCACCTCTCCTTCTGCATCGCTGTGTTCTGGGCTTCGCGTCGTGCCTTTGGCTTGCTGGTCGGCCTGGCGGTAACCGTCTTCGTCGCCTCGATGCCCTCCTCTGATCCGATCCTGATCACCGCGGCCGTGGTTGGCGCGGCGGCCCTGCTCGAGGAGTGGAGTCCTCGCCTGCGACTCGCCTTTGCGCTCGGCGCCGGGGCGCTGGCCGGGATGCAGTTGCTCGGCTCGCTGCGCGCCGGCCCGGTCCTGGTCGTGGTCGGACTCGCGGTGGTGCTTGGCCTGCCCGAACGCCGCCGCACCCTGCCGGTCTTCCTCGCCTCGCTGGTCACCTCGTTCCTGGTCTTCTGGTTCGCCACCGGGCAGGGGCTCGGCAACCTCAGCGATTACGCGCTCAACACGGGGAGCGTCCTGAGCGGCTACTCGGCCTCGATGATCTACGTGCTGCCCGGTCGGTGGTGGCAGTTTCCGGGCTTTGCCCTGGGAGCCGCGACCCTGGTTGTGCTCGCCATCGCCGCTTCCCGTCGCTGGGACGCTCCCCGCCGCGCCGCCCTCCTCGTGGTGGTCGGGGCAATCGCCTTCCTGATGTTCAAGCACGCGGTCGTGCGCTCCTCGCCTGGCAGCGCCGGAGTCTGCCTAGCCGCCCTACTGGGGATCGGCCTCGCCCTCGCACCCCACGTCCGTCGATCGCTCGCGGTCGGGGCGACCGTCGTTCTCCTCGGCTTCACCTACATCGGCAACCAGGAAGGCTTCGGGCCCGTCACCTTCGACTTTCAAGCTCGCGCCGAAAGCTTCATCACCCAGCTGAAATACATGGTCAAGCCAGGTGGCCTCGCTGAACAGCAGCTGGCCGGCCGCGAGGCGATGCGGGCTTATTACGCACTGACCCCGCGCCAGCTCGCCCTGCTGCGCTCCGGCAGCGTCCACGTGGCCTCGTTGGAAACGGGCGCCGCCTATGCCTACGAACTCGACTGGGGCCCGCTGCCGGTCTTCCAGCAGTACACGGCCTACACCGAACGGCTCGACAAGCTCAACGCGGCCAAGCTCGAATCGAGCTCGGCACCCGATCGGATCCTCTGGGAGGACGCCCCCGTGGTCGATCCCACCTTCGTCAACGTGCGGCCCTTCCCCGGCACGATCGACGAACGCGTCCCCGCCTGGGACTCGCCGGCGGAGATGATTCAGATGTTCTGCCGCTACCGGGTCGAGAACTGGGATAGGCGCTGGGCCGTTCTGCGCCGCAGCGCCGACCGCTGCGGCGCAGAACGGCCGCTGCGCTCGGTCACCGCCGCTGCCGGCGAAACGGTTCGCCTGCCGGCTACCAGGCCCAACGAGGCCCTTGTCGTGCGCGTCGACGGGCTCGGCGTCTCCGGCCTCGAACGCCTGCGCACGCTTCTCTTCCGCGCTGCCAGGCGACACGCGATCTTCGATCGCCACACCTGGAACGTGATCCCCGGCACGGCGGGCGATGGCCTGCTGCTGCGGGTCGCCGCGTTGGGCCGACTACCCGGGGCCCTACGCGCTCGGAAGTAAGACGACACGAGTCGGCTTCGAAGCCGAAAAAGCCTCGCTCGCCTTCGGCTCCGACAAGTTGACGCTCAGCTTCAGCGCACTGCCTCTCGCCGGGCCGGCGAGCCTTGAGATCGCAGCGGCTCAGAAACGCCGGGCGCAGCGTTCGATCCGCGCGAGATTGCCGTGAGAGCGGCCGATGCAGCGGATCGCCTTGCGCGGGTGTGACTCGGTCGATTTGATCGCCCGGTCGGCGGAGTCGAACAGGGGCTTGGCGACGAGCAGGTAGGCCACAAGCAGCACCGCGCCCAGGATCGCGAGCCGCAGAATGCTCGAAGTAAGGCCGCGGAAGACGCTACGCAGGAGGAACATGGAGGCGGTCGCACACTATCCTGCGACCCGTGGCAAAGGACACCGAGAAGCTGATCCGTCAGCTCTCGCTGATCTCGTTCCTGATGGCTCAGGGGAGGCCGGTTTCGGCGCTCGAGATCAAGCGCGAGGTTGAGGGCTACAGCGACATGAACGACGACGCCTTCGCGCGGCGCTTCTACGCGGACCGGGCCGAGCTGGAGAGCCTCGGGATCGAGCTCGGGGTCGAGAAGCCGGGCGAGGGGTTCTTCGAGGCCGAGCTCTACTCGCTGCCGCCGGAGAACTTCTACCTCGACCCGATCGAGTTCTCCGACGACGAGCTGGCGGCGATGAGCACGGCGCTGATGCTGCTCTCCGAAGGCGAGTTCGCCTACGCCGAGCCGCTGCGCCTCGCCCTGCAGCAGGTCGCCTGGGGGCACCCCAACCCGCTCAAGGAGGGCGAGCGGGCGCCGGTCGAGATGGCGATGACGGCCTCGGCCGGGGGTCGCGACCTCTCCCAGCGCCTCTCCAAGATCGAGACCGCGATCTCGCGCCGCAAGACGGTCGAGTTCACCTACTACACGATGGAGCGCGACGAGACCGAGAAGCGCAAGGTCGACCCCTACCACCTGGTCTTCCGCGGCGGCCAGTTCTACCTGATCGGCCACGCCCACGAGCGCGACGCGGTGCGGGTCTTCCGCCTCTCGCGGATCCAGGGCAAGGTCGGCTACGCCTCCAAGGCCGAGCACGACTTCTCGCCGCCGGAGAACTTCGACCGCCGCGACTACGGCCAGCGCGCCGACTGGCAGCTGGGCGAGATTCGCGGCCGCGCCCAGATCTTCGTCCGCGACCGCATCGCCTGGCTGATCGAGCGCGACTTCGGCGCCTACGGCGAGCTGCGCCCGGCCAAGAAGGCCGACGGCGCGCCGGGCAAGGGCTCGGTCTTCGAGACCGACTACGCCTCACCCCGCGAGCTGATCGCCTGGGTGCTGCGCTGGCGCCAGAACGCCCAGGTCCTGGGGCCGGACGAGCTGCGCACCGAGGCCGACGGCCGTCTCGGCCTGCTGCACGAGCGCCACGAGAACGGCTTCAAGCCGGCCGAGATCGTCGACCGGCCGCTGCGCGAGGCGCCGCGCCGCGCCCGCTCCAACGGCCGTGGCGAAGCGGCGATCCGGCCCGAGCGCTTCGCCCGCCTGGTCACCCTCGCCGGGTTGTTGATCGAGTCGGCCAAAGGCGAGGAGCGGTTGCGCCTCAGCGAGCTCTGCCGGCGGCTCGAACTGACCGACGAGGAGCTGCGCGAGGACATCGATCTGCTCAACGTGGTCAACTTCGGTGGCGGCACCTACGTGCTCTACGCCGAAATCCAGGGCGACGAGATCGAGGTCGACTCCCAGCCCTACGGTGACAACTTCGCCCGCCCGGCGCGGCTGCTGCCGCTCGAGGCCAAGGCCCTGGTCGCGGCGATCGACCTCTTCGGCGACCACCTGCCCCAGGGCGGCCTGCAGAGCGCCCGCACCAAGATCGTCACCGCGCTCGGCCACGACCCCTCCGAGGAGGGGCTGGAGATCGCCTCGGGCAGCGGCGGCGACGCCGAGGTCGCCCGCGTCGTCAACGAGGCGATCGGTGGCAGCCGGGTGCTCGACCTCGACTACTACAAGGAGAACGAGGACACCTTCACCAAACGCTCGGTCGAGCCGTATCGCCTGGAGAACGGCAAAGAGGGCTGGTACGTCGAGTGCTACGACCTGACCAAAGACGGCGTGCGCCACTTCAAGCTCGACCGGATCAGGGAGGCGAGCCTCTCCGAGCGGACCTTTGAGCCGCGGCCCGAGGTCGAGGAGCTGGCCGGGGTCGAGGGCTGGATGACCCACGGCGAGGTGCCGACAGCCCACGTCGCCCGCGTCTGGGTCTCACCCGAGCGAGCCCGCTGGCTGCGCGAGGAGCGCACCGTGGTCGAGGAGCTGGCCGACGGCGCCGTGGTCGTCGAGCTGCCCTATGCGGGCACCTCCTGGCTGGTCCGCGAGATCCTTCGCGGCGCCGGCGATCTCGTCGTGCTCGAGCCCGCGGACGCCCGCGAGGCGATCGCCAAAGAGCTCAACCCGAAGACCTGATCGATTGAGGGCCCCATCGGGTCATCGACGCATCAGGATCTGGCACCCGGTCACTCCGAGATAGGCCGGATCGTCGCGCCCAACCCGGGGCCGATGACGCTGGCGGGGACCAACACCTATCTCTACGGGTCGGGGCCGTGCGCGGTGATCGATCCCGGGCCCGACGACGCCGAGCATCTCGAGGCAGTGCGCGCCGCGGCGGCGGATCGAGGCGGGGTCGGCCTCGTCCTGCTCACGCACAGCCACGGCGATCACGCCGAGGGGGCGGGACGGCTCGGGGTCGACGTGGTCCAGCCCGAGGACGGGGAGGAGCAGCTCGGCCTGCGAGCCGTCGCGACCCCCGGCCACGCCCCGGACCACGTCTGTCTGATGACGGCCGACGGGGTCTGCTTCAGCGGCGACCTCGTGCTCGGCGAAGGCTCGACCTTCGTGCCGCCCGACGGCGGCTCGCTCGCCGCCTACATGGACTCACTGCGCCGCATGCAGGCCGAGCCGATCGAGCTGATCGCCCCCGGCCACGGACCCTGGATCACCGACCCGGCCGCGAAGCTGGCCGAGTACGTAGAGCACCGCGAGATGCGCGAGCGCCGCCTGCTCGCCGCCCTCGAGCGCGGCGAGCGCTCCCGCGCCGCCCTGCTCGATGAGGCCTGGAGCGACGTCCCCCCCGAGCTGCGCGAGGCCGCCGCCATGGTTATGCAAGCCCATCTGGACAAGCTAGGGACGGAAGGCCGCCTCCCCGCCGGCGTCTGAGCTTCCGGTGCGCTTTATCCCCCTATGGGGAGGAAAAAGCGCACCGGAACGAATTCGTCCTGGCTGGGTGGCCAGTAGTCTTGAGCGATGGCGCGCGGGGGTGCGATGCGAGCAGGGCTGACGGTCGGCTTGGCCGGGACGGGCCTGGCTGCGGTCACAACCGCGGCTGCCTGGCATTGGCTGGCGCGGCGGCCGCTGCCGAAGACGAAGGGGACGATCTCGGTCCCGGGGCTCGAGGGGCCGGTCGGGGTCGAGCGCGACCGCTGGGGCGTGCCGCACATCGCCACCGACAACGCTCATGACCTCTGGTTTGCCGAGGGCTTCTGCCACGGCCAGGACCGGCTCTGGCAGATGGACTTTTACCGCCGCGTCGTCTCGGGGCGGGTCTCCGAGATGGCCGGGCCCGAGGGTCTGGCGATCGACCGCTTGATGCTGACGCTCGGCATCCGCCGCACCGCCGAGCGCGAGGCCGAGGCGCTCGACCCCGAGCTGCGCGCCCTGCTCGAGCGCTTTTGTGAGGGCGTCAACGCCGCCGCCGCGAACGCCAGGGCGATGCCGTTCGAGATGCAGCTGCTGCGGCTCGAGTGGAAGCCGTGGCGCCCGGTCGACATCCTCAGTCTCGGCAAGCTGCTCGCCTTCGGCCTCTCGACCAACTGGGAGAGCGAGCTGCTGCGCGCCGACATGGTGCGGGCCCTCGGTCCCGAGCGAGCGGCCAAGCTCGATCCCACCTATCCGGCCGACAACCCGATCGTCACCCAGGAGGCCTGGTCCGGCAACGGCCTGGCGATCGTCGAGCAGATCGACGCCGTGCGCCGCTCGATCGGCCTCGCCGCCGAGGCCAGCGGTTCGAACAACTGGGCCGTCTCGGGCAAGCTCAGCGCCAGCGGCACGCCGGTGATCGCCGGCGACCCGCACCTGCCGCCGAGCATGCCCGGCATCTGGTACCAGGTCGGCCTCACCCTCGGCGACCGCTTCGTCCGCGGCGCCTCGCTGCCCGGCATGCCCGGCGTCTACATGGGCCAGAACAACGACGTCTGCTGGACCTTCACCAACGTCATGGCCGACGTCGAGGATCTCTTCATCGAGCGGCTCGACGGCGACCGCTACCTGTTCGAAGACGAGTGGCGCCCGCTCGAGATCGTGCGCGAGGAGATCCCGGTCAAGGGCCGCGACGCGCCCGAGGCGCTTGAGGTGCGGATCACCCACCACGGGCCGATCGTCAACGAGGCGCTCGGCGCCGACGAGGCCGAGCCGCTGGCGCTGCGCTGGCAGACGCTCGACCAGCCGACCGCCTTCGCCGGCATGTTCGAGCTGCACGAGATCACCTCCGGCCCCGAGCTGGTCGCCGGCCTCGCCGAGCACAGCTCGCCCGCCTCCAACCTGATCTGGGCCGACCGCCACGGCTCGATCGGCTACAAGCTGATCGGCCGCCTGCCCCTGCGCAGGGGCGACTGCCCCGACCTGCCCAAGCCGGGCTGGAGCGGGGAGTTCGAGTGGGAGGGGACGATCCCCTACGAGGAGCTGCCCGCGACCGTTGACCCCGAGAGCGGCTTCCTCGTCACCGCCAACAACCGCATCGTCGGCGACGACTATCCCCACCACATCACCAGTGAGTGGCTCGACGGCTTCCGCGCCGCGCGGATCGAGCAGCTGCTGCGGGCAAGCGACGAGCACGACATCGAGAGCTTCGAGGCGATGCAGTCAGACAACCTCTCGCTGCCGGGGATCGAGGCGGCGCGACGGCTGGGTCGCCTGACCCCGACCGGCCAGCGCGAGCTGAGCGCGATCGAGCGGCTGCGCAGCTGGGACGGGCGGCTCGACCCGGACTCGGTCGCCGGCACGATCTACCAGGCCTTTCTGCTGCGCTTGGCGCGCGAGGTGGCCCGCGCCGCGATCGGTGACCGCGACCTCTGCGAGCGCTGGCTCGACCGCGCCGACAACGGCTTCACCCCGCACGTGACCTCGCCCTGGCGCTGGCACTCGCACCTGATGAAGCTCTGGGAGGAGGGCGACGAGGAGCTGATCGGCCGCCCCTGGGACGAGCTCGTCCTGGAGGCGCTGAGCGGCGCCCTGGATGACCTCAGCGACCGCTTCGGCCCCGACGCCGAGGGCTGGCGCTGGGGGCACGTGCACGAGATGGAGTTCCCGCACCCGCTGGGGGAGGCCAACCCGCTGCTGCGCCGCCTGCTCAACCGCCGCCTGCGCGCCGGCGGCGCCCAGGAGACCGTGAGCCAGATCGCCTACGACCCCAACGACCCCTACAAGGCGGTCTGGGCGCCGAGCTGGCGCATGGTCGCCGAACCGGCGGCGCCCGAGCGCTCGCGCTGGCAGATGTTCACCGGCCAGTCCGGCCACCCCGCCAGCCGCCACTACGACGACCTGCAGATCGACTGGCTGCACGGCCGCACCCAGCCGATGGCCGGCGAGGGCCCCTGGCGCAAGCTAAATCTCGTCCCGGCCTGATCGAGCGCCGAATCGATTGAAGGCTGCAATGGTTGGACGGGTATGCGCCTGCTCCGTCCAGCCGTCGCAGTCCTCGTGCTGCTCGGCCTCCTCGCCGCGCCGGCCGCCGCTCGCACCGTCGACTTTGGCGGCCGCGCCGTCCACGTGCCGTCGCGCTGGCCGGTCTACCGCCTGGCCGAGCATCCCCGCATGTGCGTCAGGCTCGACCGCCGCGCCGTCTACCTGGGGACGCCCGGCGCCAACCAACGCTGTCCGGCCGAGGCGATGGGCCGCCGGCGCGCGGTCCTGATCGAACCGCACTCCGCGGCACGGCCGCGCGCCGCCGCCAGCGCGGTCGCCGCGCCGGCACCAGCCCCGGGGCCGGTCTCCTCGCCGGAAGCCTTCACCGGCCTCGGCTTCGACGCCTGCGCGACCCCCTCCGCGCGGACGATGGCCGCCTGGGGCTCCTCGCCCTACCGTGGCATCGGCGTCTACATCGGCGGCGCCAACCGTGCCTGCTCGCAGCCCAACCTGACCAGCGCCTGGGTCAGCGAACAGGTCGCGGCCGGCTGGCACCTGATCCCGACCTACGTCGGCCTGCAGGCGCCGACCAGCTCCTGCGGCAGCTGCGCCAAGCTGAGCTCCGGGAAAGCCGCCCAGCAGGGTGTCGAAGCGGCGAGCGACGCGGTCGAAGAGGCGGCTGAAGTCGGCATGGGCCCGGGCAGCCCGATCTACTTCGACATGGAGGCCTACACGCGCACGACGAGCGCCGGCGGCGCCGTCCTCACCTTCCTCTCCTCCTGGACCAACCAGCTGCACACGCTGGGCTACGTCTCCGGTGTCTACAGCTCCAGCTCCTCGGGGATCGCCGACCTGGCCCGCGCGATCGGCAGCAGCTACACGCTGCCCGACCACGTCTGGACCGCCAACTGGAACGGGCAGCAGAACACGCTGGACCCCTACCTGCCCTCGAGCGCCTGGCCCTCGCACCAGCGCATCCACCAGTACCGCGGCGGCCACAACGAGAGCTACGGGCTGATGACGATCAACATCGACAACGACTACATCGACGGTGCCACCGTGGGCGCCTCGATCGCCGCGCCTGAACTGCCGCCGCTGACGGTGAAGCACGTGCGGCCGGTCGGCGCCAGGGTGCGGGTCTGGGTCCGCTGCGGCTGGGCAGAAGGCGAAACCTGCCCCGGCCAGATCATCCTTCGCACCCACGCCCGGGTGCCGCTGCGCGCCCGCCGCGGCGTGCCGACCCGGGTCGTGCGCGTCGCCGCCGCTCGTCGCGGCTTCCGCCTCGCCGGCGGCAAGTCCCACATGTTCCTCGTCACGCTCAACCGGCGCGGCAAGCCGCTGCTGCGACTGCGCGGCCTGCTCAAGGCACAGCTGCTCGTCGCGATTCCGGGCGCCCGCACGACCCGGGCCGTTCGCCTCAAGCGCTAGCGGCCGCTTTCAGCCACTCCTCCCGCTCACCGGCGACCCGTTCCACCAGCTCGACGATCTGGTCGGGCGCCTTCTGTGGCGAGCCCGAGTCGAAAGGGGGCTGGGGGTCGTACTCGAGGCCGAGCTGGATCGCCTGGGCGACCTCGGGCACCCGCCTCGCGCGAGACCAGGTGCAGCGCCATGTCGATCCCGGCGGTGACGCCGGCGGCCGTGATCAGCTTGCCGTCCTCGACGTAGCGGCCGCCCACCGGCTCGGCCCCGTATTCGGCGAGGCGGTCGAGGGCGAGCCAGTTGGAGGTGGCGCGCTTGCCCTCGAGCAGGCCGGCGGCGCCGAGCACCAGCGAGCCGGTGCAGACCGAGGTCGTCCACTTGCTCGCGGCGTCGACCTGTCGCAGCCAGGAGAGCACGCGCTCGTCGGCAAGCAGCGGGCGGTTGCCTTCGCCGCCGGGAACGAGGACGACGTCCGCCGTATCGACTTCCTCCAGCGAGTAGTCGGCGTTGAGGCCGAGGGCGCCGCTGTCGGTGCGCAGCGGCCCCTTCGCGGGTCCGACGAACTTCACCTCCCAGCCGGGGACGGAGCGCAGCACGTCGTAGGGGCCGATCGCGTCGAGGGCGGTCAGTTTCTCGAAGATCAGGATGGCGACTTGCATGGGCTCAGGTTCCCGCTGCGCCGCTCCGCTGTCGAGTGGCAGGAATGCCATTCTGCGATAGATTCCTGCCATGCATCGCGTGGTCGCACTGTGTCTCGACCGGGTGGTCGCCTTCGACCTCGCGGCCCCCGCCCAGGCCTTCCTGACTGCCGGACGCGGCCCGGGGCAGCCCGCCTACGAGTTCTCGACCTGTTCGCTCGACGGCAGCCCGCTGCGCTCCACCACGGGGTTCGGCGTGGTCCCGCAGGGCGATCTCACCCTGCTGCGGGCAGCCGACACGGTCCTCGTTCCGGCCGCCCTCACCGTCTTCTCCGACCCTCCGGAGGAGGCGCTGGCGGAGCTCCGCGCGGCAGCCGGGCGGGGCGCCAGGGTGATCTCGGTCTGCACCGGCGCCTTCGCGCTCGCCCACGCCGGCCTGCTCGACGGCCGGCGGGCGACGACCCACTGGGCCTTCGCCGAGGAGATGGCCCGGCGCTTTCCGGCGGTCGAGGTGGACGCCGCCGCCCTCTACGTCGACGAAGGCCAGGTGATGACCTCGGCCGGTCTCAGCGCCGGCATCGATCTCTGCCTGCATGTGATCCGCAAGGACTGCGGTGCCGCGGTGGGTGAGCAGGTGGCGCGCCACATGGTCGCCGCGCCCCATCGCGAGGGCGGCCAGGCGCAGTTCATCGAGCGCCCCGCGCTCGGCGCAGCCGCCGAAGCCGGCTCCTTGGAGCCGACCCGGCGCTGGGCGGCCGAACGCCTGCACGAGCCACTCGACGTCGCGGCGATGGCGGCGCACGCCTGCGTCAGCCCCCGCACCTTCGCCCGCCGC
This sequence comes from uncultured Solirubrobacterales bacterium, assembly GCA_963774405.1. Taxonomy (GTDB): domain Bacteria; phylum Actinomycetota; class Thermoleophilia; order Solirubrobacterales; family 70-9; genus VRUE01. Next base: position 711,222 of record CAVZEV010000005.1, read on the forward strand.
TTTCGCGAGGAGACGGGGACGACGCCGCTGCAGTGGCTGCTGGGCCGGCGCGTGCAGGAGGCGCGGCGACTGCTCGAGGAGACCGACCTGCCGATCGACGCGGTTGCCTGGCGCGCCGGCTTCGGCACGGCCGCCTCGCTGCGCGACCACTTCCGCCGGGCCACAGCGACCACTCCCACCGCCTACCGCCGCTCCTTCACGCCGCTCCCGGCCTGAGGGCGGTGCCCGGCGCTCAGCCCCACGTCGCCAGCGGCAGGTTGTCGAGGATGGTCCGGTCGGCGGTGAGCAGCGGCGCGTCGGCGACGATCGCCTGGGCCGCGATCATGCGATCGAACGGGTCGCGGGTCCAGGTCAGGTCGACCGCTGCCTGCGCGACCTCGGCGAAGGAGGCGTCGTCCACCTCGAGGCCGATGCTCTTGCGTAGGGCGGCGAGCATCATCGGCGCGGGATCGCGCGCTCGACCGATTTCGTGCATGTAGGCAAGCTCCAGTTCGACCAGAGGCGAGACCCTTGGCCTGCTCTCGCCGAGCAGGTCGCGGACGGCTTGCGGAAGTCGCTCCGACATGCCGGCGTAGAGCCAGAGGGCTACGTGCGTGTCAATTAGGGTCAGGGTTCCACTCCGAGGACCAGTCGATGTGGATCAGCTCGTCGGGATCGCCGACGATCGCCCCCTCGCGGCGCGGCAGGCGGTCCCAGATCGACTGCTCCTCCTTCGGCGCGATCACCAGCGTCTTGCCGTTGCGCTCGATCTCCAGCGGCCGGCCGGTCTCGAGGACCTCGTCCAGCATGCGGTAGATGTTGGCGCGGAGTTTGGAGGCGGTGGTTGCCAAAGCGGTCCCTTCAAGTCTCGTACGTACGCTCGTTGAGAGATTAATACGTACGATAGCAGCCGCCTCGGGGGCTTCCAGGGTTTGGCCTCGCATCGCCATGCCGCTGACGCTAGCGGTCGATTTCATACGCGTGGTGCGCAGAAAGTCATAAGTCCGCGACGCGCCCGCGTCGCCGATAGGGCAGGCTCCACCCGGTGAGCCGCCGCGATCAGATCAAGCTCAGCGAGGCGGAGCTGGCGGAGCTGCTCACCGGCGAGCGGATCGCGATCGTCTCCAGCCTCGGCCCGCGCGGCTGGCCGCACTCGATGCCGATGTGGTTCGTCCCCCGCGGGGGCGAGGTCTGGATCTGGACCTACGCCAAGTCGCAGAAGGTGCGCAACCTCGAACGCGACCCGCGGGCCACGGTGTTGATCGAGACCGGCCACGAGTACGGCGAGTTGCGCGGCGCGATGATCGAGGCCGAGGCGGAGATCCACCGCGACGGCGAGACTGTGCTCGGCTTCGCCGAAGAGCTGACCCTGCGCTACGCCGAGGGGATCTCCGCGGTCGAGGGCGACGCCAGGGCGGCGCTCGAGGCGCAGGCGCCCAAGCGGGTCGCGATCCACTTCAAGCCGGTTCGCACCGCGAGCTGGGACCACCGCAAGCTGGGTGGGACGTACTGACCGTTAACAACTCGGCGCTACCAACGTCGGCATTGCGTGTTAGGAAGTGACCTGCACGCACCGTCGCCCGTCGAACACGTGAGACCTGCCAAGACCACCGTCCTCCTGCTGGCGCTAGCGGCCGCCCTGCTGGCGCCTGCCACCGCCCAGGCGCTGCCGCGCACCTTCTTCGGCATCGCCCCGCAGACGGCGCTGACCGACCGCGACGCTTCCTACATGAAGGCCGGCGGCATCGGCGCCGTGCGCTGGCCGGTCAATTGGGCGACCGTGCAGCCGACGGCAAAGGGCGGCTATGACTGGAGCAGCGTCGACCCGGCGGTCACGGCGGCCGCGCGCAAGGGCCTCAAGTTCCTGCCCTTCCTCTACGGCACGCCGAGCTGGATCGCCAAGAAGCCGACCACGCTCCCGGTCAGCAGCGGGCGCGCCCGCAGGGCCTGGCTCGCCTTCATCGACGCGGCGGTCAAGCGCTACGGGCCCGGCGGCGAATTCTGGAACCAGCACGCTCCCAGCCAGGCCGCGGTCAACTACGTGCCCGCGATCCCGCGGCCGATCCCGATCCGCACCTGGCAGGTCTGGAACGAGGCCAACTTCTTCTACTTCGCCTTCCCGGTCTCGCCGAGCCGCTACGCGAAGCTGCTGAAGCTGACCTACAGGGAGATCAAGGGCGACGACCCGAGCGCCAAGGTCATCCTCTCCGGCCTCTTCGGCGCGCCCGATCAGCAGGGCAGGCGCGGCATGGACGCGACCAAGTTCCTCGCCGCGCTCTACCGCGTGCCGGGCATCAAGCGCTACTTCGACGGTGTGGCGCTGCACCCCTACGCCTTCCACGTCGACGACCTCGAAGCGCTGGTCAAGGAAATGCGCGAAGTGATCGTCGAAAACCACGACAGCCGCAAGGGCCTCTACCTGACCGAGATGGGCTGGGGCTCCCAGAACGACTCCAAGGTGGTCGCCTTCGAGCAGGGCATCCAGGGCCAGGCCCGCGAACTGCGCAAGGCCTACCGCTTCCTGATCGCCAACCGCCGGCGCCTCAACATCAAGGGCACCTACTGGTACTCGTGGAAGGACAACCCCGAATACACCGCCTGTTCCTTCTGCGACTCGGTCGGCCTCTTCCGCGCCGGCAAGGGCTTCCACCCGAAGCCCGCCTGGCGGGCGTTCGTCGCGCTCAGCGGCGGCCGGGCTCGACCGTAGCCCGCGCTCCAGCCTATTCATGGCTCGATCATCCCGGGTCGAAGACCTTCGCGAGGCGATGCATTACGCGGCTGAGGCCGTGCGTGAGCGTGAGTTGCCGCTCGTTGCCTCCGGGTGAAGTTTCTGATCGAGCCTTCCCGTATCCGCGTGCGTTCCCTTCCGCTGGTTTCTTAGTGCTCTCGGTCAGAAATCCCTACCCGCTTGAAGGAGCCTTGACGGTTTAGGCGAATCAGTGGGCGATGCCGGGCCGCAGCCCCCACGAGATCGCTCTGAGCGAGGAGGAGCGCGCCGAGCTCAAGCATCGCGCCGCCTGCTACACCCGGCCCCACCGTGAGGTCCTGCGGGCAAAGCTTGTGCTGATGGCGGCAGGGGGCGCGACCAACACCGAGATCGGCGAGCAGCTGGGGATGACGCGCAAGTCCGTGGGGCGCTGGCGAAAACGCTTCTGCGAACAGGGCATCGAGGGAATCGAGGATCTGAAGCGCACCGGCCGCCCGCGGCGTTTTCCCCCCGGAGGAGATCGCCCAGGTCAAAGCGGTCGCCTGCGATCTCCCGCGCGCACAGGGCATCCCACTCTCACGCTTCTCCCGCGCTGAGCTTCATCGCCTCGTGATCGAGCGCGGCGTCACCGCCGCCTCCGCGGCGACGATCGCCCGCTGGCTTGCCGAGGACTCGCTCAAGCCCTGGCAGCACCGCTCCTGGATCTTCCCCACCGACCCCGACTTCGCCGAGAAGGCCGGCCCCGTGCTCGACCTCTACCAGGGACGCTGGAAAGGCAAGCTGCTGCACCCCGGCGACTTCGTGATCTGCGCTGATGAGAAGCCCTCGATCCAGGCGCGGAATCGGATCCACCCAACGCTGGCGCCCGAACCCGGCTCGCGTGGCCAAAGGGTCGAGCACACCTACGAGCGCAAGGGCGCTCTCACCTACCTTGCCGCGCTCGACATCGGCCGTCGCGGCGGCAGGGAGCCCCGGGTCTTCGGCCGCTCCGAGCCCAAGGGCGGGATTGCGCCCTTTGACCGCCTCGTTCACCAGGTGATGAGGAGGGAGCCCTACGCCTCCGCCCGCAACGTCTTTTGGATCGTCGACAACGGCTCCTCACACCGTGGCCGGCGCTCGATCGACCGGCTGGAGAGCCGCTGGAAGAACCTGACCCTGGTCCACCTGCCCACCCATGCGAGCTGGCTCAACCAGGTCGAGATCTACTTCTCGATCATCCAGCGCAAGGTGCTCACCCCCAATGACTTCGAGGACCTCGCTGTTCTTGCCCGCACCCTGAACGCGTTCGAGCGCCACTGGAATGCCGTGGCGGAACCCTTCGAGTGGAACTTCACCCGCGACAAGCTCGCCGAGCTGATGGAGCGGCTGAGCGCCCGCGAGCCCGAGCTGCGTCTCGCCGCGTGACCGAGTCGGAGCGCATCCGACTTTGGCCCCACCCCACTGTGGTCAATGTCGGATGCGCGCGATGCGCAGCCCATTCGCGGCGGAACTTATGACTGGGAGTACTTAGTTGGGCAAAGTTGCAAGCACCCACGTTTGATACGTAGGTGCTTGCAACTATGGAGAACGCTGGCCTGATCGTGCTGATCCCCGCTCCGCCGCTCCCGCTATGACCTCGCCGATTCGTATCTGCGGCTCTGGCTGGCGATCATCGCCCCGAACCGGACCCTGTTGCAAGCCGGTGGAGCGGCCGAGGTATGGGGCCGGGTGGGGGAGACGACCTGGCCTTCGCAAGTGCTCGGCCCGCGCTGGGAGGGAGTGGCCCGCGCCCATCTCGCCAAGCGGCTGAATTCGGTCGACATCGTCGGCGCGACTGTGGTGGCCGATCCGGTCCGGCGGCGGAATCACGAGGTCGACCTTCTCGCGGTTCGTGACGGCCAGGTTGTGGCGCTCGGCGAGGCAAAGCTGAGGAAACTTGGCCCGGCAGACCTCGAGAGGCTCATGCGGATCAGGGACCTGCTCAAAGCCCCCAAGGCCAAGATCGTCCTCGCCTCTGCCACGGGTGTCGACCTGGAAATGGGACGGAGTTCCGGCGTGATCGCGATCGAACCAGCGGATGTCTACGGCTGAGGCCGATCTAGCCCGGTAAGACTTTCCTAACCGCCAACCGCTGGCGCCTAGGCTCAACGGCAGCTACGGGTACCCGTGGAAGAGCAACCCCCGATACACCGCCTGCTCATTCTGTGACTCGGTTGGCCTCTTCCGGGCTCGGCAAGGACTTCATCAAGAAGCCCGTCTGGCGCGCCTTCGTGGCGCTCACGGCGGGCGTGCGCGGCCGTAGCCACCGCCGACCACGGCTAGACTTGCCCGGTGCTGAGGTTGGGGGCAGGCGACGAGGAGCGGCAGGAGAAGCTCGCCGTTGCCGGATTGTTGATCGCGATGGCGATCGCGGCTGCGTTGCTTGTCTGGGAGGGGCGCGGTCTCACCCTCCTGATCGACGACTGGCAATTTGGCTTTGCGGCCCGCACCAACTTCGATGCCTCGGCGTTCCTCTCCGCCTACAACGGCCATTTGGTCGCGGTGCCGATCCTGCTCACCAAGGCCTCGCTGCAGTTTTTCGGCGCCGACGCCGCCCTGCCGCTGCGCCTTCTTGGGGTCGCGGTCCACCTTTTCGCGGTTGCCTTTCTGTTTCTGCTCCTGCGACCTGCGCTCGGTGCGCTCGGAGCGCTTGCCCCTGCGGTTCTCGTGCTCTTTCTCGGGGCCGGGAACGATGTGCTGATCAGTTCACACGGGCTCCCCTTCACGATCTCGGTAGCAACTGGCCTCGCGGCCTGGCTCGCCCTCCAACAGGGGCGTTCCGGTTGGGATTTCTGCGCGACGATTCTGCTCACCGCAGGGGTTTGCTCTGACGGGACCGCCGTGCCTTTTGTCGCCGGCGCGGCGGCGATCGTCGTCCTTGCCGGTGGCCCGCGGGCCCGTTACTGGGTTGTTGCCGTGCCGGCGATCGTCTACGGGCTCTGGTGGTTGAAGTACGGAGGAGAAAGCGATTTCGCGATAGCCAACCTGGCGGGTCTTCCCTCCTTTGCGTTTGACTCGCTGGCGGCCGCGCTCGGTTCGATCGCCGGGGTCTTCACCACGCCGGGGGGCCGCACGGTTGGTTTCGACATGTCCGCGGGGCAGGCACTTGCGGGTGGATTCCTCGCCGTCGTCCTTGTCCTTCTGCTCGCTCGTCGCCTTCGTCCGGGAGCCTCGATCGTGCCCGCTCTTCTCGCCCTGCTCTTGTTCTGGATCTTCACCGCGAGCGTCGCCAGTCCCGCCCGTCAACCGTTCTCCAGCCGCTACGTCTATGTCAGCGTGGTTCTCCTCCTGCTGGTGCTGGCCTGGGGCATCGCCGCTTCACCAGTGCGCCAACGGGCGACGCTGGCGCTGTCGGCGATCTGCGTCTTCGCGCTGCTGCCAAACATTCGAGAGCTCACCTACGGCGGCGACTACGCTCGCGAACAGGCCGAAGACAACCGCGTGGCGATGGGAGTCGGCGACCTGTTGGCCGGGCAGGCGCCCAATCGGACGCTGCTGGAGACAGAAGCGGAGCGAGACAGGGGCGATATTCCGGACGCCGCCTTCTCCCTGGACGCCTATGAGGCAGCGAAGCAGCGCTTTGGCGCCGATCCATACTCGCTGGCGGAGATCGAAGCTGCCGGACCCCGGGCCCGCGGCATCGCAGACGGCATCGTCGCCCGGGCGCTGGCCCTTGAACCGCGTCCCGCCGCGGCGCCACCGCGGGCGCTGCCGCGACCCCCGCAGGCACAGCAAACGGGGGGCATGTTGAGCCAACGGGCCGGCTGTCTCCTCTTCGCGCCGCTGGTCGTGGGCGCCCAGGTCAACCTGCCAGTTCCACCCGGCGGGCTCTGGCTGCGTCCAGGGCCCGGACCCGCTGTGGAAATCGGCCTCAAGCGCTTTGCCGATGAGTTCGACACCCCGGTCGGTTCAGTGCTCGGCGGTCGGGCCTCTGTTATTGGGTTTTCGCCCGGCCCGGCGGGCGAAGGTTGGCAAGCGCAGATGGCTCCGGAGCAAAAGATGTTGATCTGCGCAGCCTGATGAGCTGGGCGGGGGACACTATTAGGCGATTCCGAGACGTGCTCAATCGGGTGATCTTCCTTCCTTCGCCGTCGGCGACGCTCAGGTTCAAGGGCTGGGAAGGGGTTGTAGTCCTGGTCTCCTTCCTGGCGCTGGCCATCATTCTGCAACTGCTCAGAATCGGTCCCTCCAGCGCCTTGAACTCGCTCTGGGCGGAGGACGGACCGGTCTTCCTCGAAAAGGCGATGACGCATGATCTCCACGGCGTCCTCACCACGCCGTGGTCCGAATACCTCGTCGTCGTTCCAAGCCTGATCGGCCAGATCGGGGCGCTGGTGCCCCTGCGCGACGCGCCGGCGGTGATGAACATGACCGCCGCCCTCGTCGTAGCGCTCAGCGGAGTCGCCATCTGGTTCGCAAGCGCAGCCCACATCCGCAGCCCCTACCTGCGTGCGATCCTGGTTGCGCTGACGGTCCTGGTTCCGGTCGGCAGCATCGAGACGGTGGCCTCGCCCACGAACGTCTCCTGGTACATGACGGTGGCGGTTTTCTGGTTGCTGCTCTGGCGGCCAGCGACGACGTTGGGCACCTCGCTCAGTGCCGGCTGGATCCTGCTTACCGGCTTCAGCACCCCGGCCACCTTCTTCTTCACCCCGATCGCCTTCCTGCGTGCGGTCGCGATCCGCGGCTGGCGCGACGCGCTGATCGTCGGCGCCTTCGCGGTTCCCACGGTGGCGCAGGTGATCACCGTGATCAACAGCCCGCACATCGCTGCCAACATCTGGAGCGGTGGAATCCTCACCGCGTTCCTGCAACGCATCGTCGGCGGCGCGGTCTTCGGACTCGAACTGAGTGGATCCCTGTGGATCGACTGGGGATGGCCGTTCCTGATCGCGATTACAGTGGCGGTGACGGTCTGCCTGATTGTGCTGGTCTTGCGCGCTCCTTCCAATCGCCTCCTCGCCGCGGTCGCGCTTGCCACTGGGGTGACGATGTTCCTCGTGTCGAGCTATCAGCGCGGCTTGGGCGTGATGGCTTGGCCGGTCGGCTCCTACAGCAATACCGGCGCCCGTTACACGGTGATGCCCACTCTGCTGCTGATTGGGGCCACCCTGGCCCTGTTCGATGCGCGCCACCGGTCTTCGAGCGGTCGACCGGCAGCTGAGATGGCGATTGTCGCCGTACTGCTGGTCTCGGTCGTCACCTCCTTCAGAGTCGGTGCCGGCGTAGCCCGCGGGGGGCCGCCGTGGGACGACAGCCTGAGGGCGGCGGCCGGCTCCTGCGAAGCCAGACACCTCGAAGAGATCCCCGTCCATACCGCGCCCGCGGGATGGACGATGAACATCGCATGCAGCCGCCTGATCGCGGCCGAGGGCGGCACTCGAGCGCCCTAGCGCTTACAGATTCGAGCCCGTCTTGCCCCCGCGCCATGTCCCCCGCGGCCGGCGGGTCGGCGCGCCGTCGCGGCGGTAGTCGCCACGGCTGAGGTGGTGCTCGAGGAAGACGTAGAGGACGATGAAGAGGTAGCGGCTGCCCATCTCGTTGAGTCGCAGCTTCGACGTCCCCGCTTTTCGGTTGGTCCAGGAGATCGGCACGATTCCGTAGCTGTAGCCACGGACCACGGCCTTCAGCGGCAGCTCGACGGTGAGGTTGAAGTGGTGCGAGAGGAGCGGCTGGATGTTCTCGATCACCTCGCGCCGGTAGGCCTTGAAGGCGTTGGTCGTGTCGTTGTAGCCGTGGCGGAAGAGGACGCGGATGCCGAAGTTGACGATCCGGTTCATGATCAGCTTCGAGCGCGGGTAGTCGAGAACGGTGGCGCCGTGGACGAAGCGGGAGCCAAAGGCGCACTCATAACCCTCTTCGAGCAGACGCTGGTAGGAGACGATGTCCTCCGGGCTGTCGGAGCCGTCGGCCATGACAACGGCCACGGCGTCCCCCTGAAAGGCCTCGAGGCCGGCCCGCACGGCGAAGCCGAAGCCGTTTTCGTAGGGCGAGGGCAGGCAGCGGACCTGCGGGTGCTCGGCGGCGATCCGCTCGACCACGGCCGCGGTGGCGTCGCTGCTGGAGTCGTCGACGACGATCACCTCGTGGTCGATCTCCTCCCGGCTCAGGGTCGAGACGATGCCCTCGACGGTCTCGGCGACCGTCTCCTCCTCGTTGTAGGCGGGGATGACCAGCGAGAGCTTCATGCCGTGGCTGAGGCCCAGCGCTCGGCGTTGGCCTCGTAGATCTCGCGCAGGATCGTCTCCAGGTCGCGGCGCGGGCGCCAGCCGCCGTACTGGGAGCCGAACTCGTCGAGGTCGCTGACCCACCAGCGGTGATCGCCAACCCGCGCCTCGTCGCTCATCTCCCAGTTCAGCTCGCGCCCGGCGACTCGCTCGCAGAGAGCGATCGCCTCCAGCATCGAGCAGGCGTTCTCGCGGCCGCCGCCGATGTTGAAGACCGCCGCCGCCCGCGGCTTCTCGTGAAAGAGCAGGAAGGCGTCGACCAGGTCGGCGCTGTGCACGTTGTCGCGCACCTGCTTGCCTTCGTAGCCGAAGACGGTGTAGGGATCGCCGGTGACCGTGCACCTCATTAGGTAGGCGAGGAAGCCGTGAAGCTGGGCGCCGGCGTGGTTGGGGCCGGTGAGGCAGCCGCCGCGGAAGCAGACCGTGGGCATCTCGAAATAGCGGCCGTACTCCTGCACGAGCAGGTCGGCAGCCGCCTTGGAGGCGCCGAAGAGCGAGTGCAGGGTCGAGTCGATCGACATCGTCGTGTCGATGCCGCCGAACCACTCGTGATCGGCAGGCAGCTCGAGCCGCGTCTCCAGCTCTTCCAGCGGCAGGTAGTTGGGCCTGTCGCCGTAGACCTTGTTGGTCGAGGTGAAGATGAAGGTCGCCTCGGGGCAGTGCTGCCGGGTCGCCTCGAGCAGATTGAGCGTGCCATTGGCGTTGATCGTGAAGTCGGCCTGCGGGTCGCTGGCGGCCCAGTCGTGCGAGGGCTGGGCGGCCGTGTGGATGACCAGCTCGATCTCCCTGCCGCTCTCGGCGAAGACGCGGTTGATGCCCTCGTCGTCGCGGATGTCGAGGTCGGCGGTGCGGAAGGTCTCGAGCTCGCGGTTGAGCCGCTCGGTCACCGACGCGGTCGACGCGGAGGGGCCGAAGAGGGTGGCGCGGGTGTCGTTCTCGATCCCGACCACGTCGTAGCCGGCCTCGACCAGGCGGGCCGCCGACTCGGAGCCGATCAGTCCCCCTGATCCTGTGACTATCGCCTTCGGCATGGTTTCTCCTATCCCCTTTCCGGCTAGCGTTCGAAACCCAGCGCGGCCCGCAGCGAGTCCTCATGCGCCGCCGACCACTCGAGCAGGTCGGCGAGCACGTCGCGTGGGCCCCGGCGCGGGCGCCACGAGGTTAGAGAATGCAGTCGCGAGCAGTCGCTGAGGTAGACCGGCACGTCGCCGGGCCGGGTCTCGGGCTCGATTCCGATCGGCACCTCGTTGCCGGTCAGCTCGCGGCAGATCGCGGTCGTCTCCAGCAGCGAGAGGCTGCACTCGCGCCCGCCGCCGGCGTTGGCGGTGACGCCGCTCCAGCGCTGCGGGTCGCCAAGCTGCTCCTCGACCAGGTCGATCAGGTCGTCGACATGGAGCAGGTCGCGCACCTGCTTGCCCGAGCCGCCGTAGCCGATGTAGCTGAGCGGCCGGCCGAAGAGGTGGCTGAGCAGCCACCAGGAGAAGACGCCCTGGTCGACCTTGCCCATCTGCCAGGGCCCGGCGATGACGCCGCAGCGGTTGATGACCGCGCGCAGCCCGAAGGCGTCGGCGTACTCCTCGATCAGCAGCTCGGCGGATAGCTTGGTCGCGCCGTAGAGCGTGCGCGCCCCGGCCAGGGGAAAGTCCTCGGCGATGCCGGCCGGCCCGGCGCCGGCGATCGGTTGGGAGGCGCTCAGCTCGAAGCGGGTCTCGGTCTCCTCCAGCTCCAGCTCCAGCTGGGGCGCGACCGGGTAGACGCGGCTGGTCGAGAGGAAGACGACGAAGGCCTCCTCGGCCCGCGCCCGCTCGAGGCAGTTGAAGGCGCCGAGCAGGTTGGTCTGGACCGAGTAGGAGGGGTCGCCGAAGCCGGCGAGGACCGATGGCTCGGCTGAGCACTCGACCATCGCATCGAAGCGCCCCGCCGCCCGGAGGTCGGCCGGCTCGCGCACGTCGCCGTGCAGGAACTCGATCCCGGCCTCGCGCAGCCGTGGCAGGTTGAGCTCGGCGCCGCGCCGCATCAGGTTGTCGAGGGCGACGATCTCCCACTCGGGATGGCGCTCGGCCAGGGCGACGACGAGGTTGCCGCCGACGAAGCCGGCGCCCCCTGTTACCAGGACGCGCAAGGCCTCAGCGCCGGCCGATCACCAGGAACTGCTTGCCGAGCAGCTTCCAGGCGAGCGGCGTGCGCAGGTAGAGGCCGGTGAGCTGCGGCGAGGGGGGCAGGATGCCCCTGAACGAGTAGGGCAGGTAGCGGGGGATGACGCGCTGCGGCTCGAAGCCGGCGGCGTAGAGGTGCTCGGCGATCGCCACGTGGGTCAGCGCCACGTAGTGGTCGGCGCAGTCCCAGTACTCCTTCGAGCAGTAGCGGTAGTTGGGCCCCATGATCGCGATCCGCCCGCCGGGCACCATCGAGTCGCGCATCTTTTCCAGGAACTGCGAGATCGCCTCCTGGTCGTAGAGGTGCTCGAGGAAGTTGGAGGCGAAGACGCCGTCGAAGTGCTCGCCCGGCAGCTCGGCGTCCATGATCCTCGAGGTGACGAATTTGACCCCCTCGGTGCGCTCGGCCTCTTCGTATGCGACCTCGTCGACCGCCCAGCGCTCGGCGGCGGGAATCGAGCAGATGAACTCACCGCGGCCGGCGGCGGCGTCGAGCACCTTCTGCGGCGAGCCCATCAGGCCGTGCACGTGCGGCGCGATCTCCTCCCAGACCCGCAGCCGGGCGGCCTGGTCGATGTCGCGGAAGCGGTATGAGTAGAGGCGCTCGTAGTTCATCGGTGGCCCGGGGATCTGCCGGGCGAGCACGATCCTATTCAGCGCTCCTGTCACCAAGTCGCCCGGGCAGCAGCGGCCGGGCAATGCGCAGCGCCGATCGCAGTTCCTCCCGCATCGCCAGCGCCGCCAGCGCGGTCCAGATGGCGGCGATCAGGAGGAGTTGCGAGACCAGGCCGAGCAGATCGTCTCCAAAGGGCGCCACGTAGCCCGCGATGGCGGCGAGCGCGCCGATGGCGAATGCCCGCAGCAACGGGGGTCCGGCAACCCGCATCTCCGGCTCGGCGCCGACCCCGAGCACGGCCAGGCTGACCAGGGCCGACCCGCTCATCGCCAGCCCGACCCCGGTCGAGTCGAGGGACGGCACGGCGAGCACGGCGATCAGCCCCATCGCCGCCGCCGAGGCCAGGACGGCCGCGATCGGCAGGTTCGGGCGCCCTTCCGACAGCGCCAGCGCGATCGTTGCCGGGATCGCGCTGGCGAGCAGCAGTACCCCCGGGGAGGCGCTCAGCACCAGGTCGACGGTCGGCAGCCAGCGAGCGCCGAGGACGACCGTCACCAGGGCGTGGGAGGAGCCGGTGAGCAGCGCCAGCGGCAGGCTCGCCAGCGTCGCCGAGAGCGCCGCGGCGCGGCCGGCACGACGTGGCCGCTCCGCCGCCGAGCGCGCCAGGGCGGGGAAGGAGACGCGCTGCATCGCCGAGGCGAGCGCGGTGGGGAGGGAGAAGAGGCGCGATGCCATCGCGTAGAAGCCGGCCAGGGTGGTGCCGCCGATTGCGGCGACGATCGCGACGAAGCCGAGCCCCCGGGACAGGGTGAGGAGCTGCAGCAGGCTCGCGCGCAGGCCGAAATGGGCCAGCGCGCGGACCGCCGCGAGGTCGAGGGAGAGGCCGGCCCCGGGCCGGGTGAGTGCCGCCGCGCAGAGTAGGCCCGCCGCGGCCGCGGCGGGAACCGCGCCGGCGAGGCTGAAGGCACCGAGGCCGACCAGGGCTCCGATCAGGGCGAAGGCGTTGAAGGAGAGCGTCTCGGCGGTCTCGACCAGGGCCACCCGGCCGAACCTGAGGTGCCGCTCGAGACGCACCATCGGCACCGCGCGCAGGGCATACAGCGGGACCGCCAGGCTCGTGGCGGCGACCACCTTGATCGATTCCCCGTGTACGCCGAGGGCGGGCAGCGCGCCAAAGGTGATCGCCAGTATCGCCAGGGCAAAGGCCGACCCGCTGGCGAAGAGGAATCCCGCCACCGCGCGCTGCTGACGCCGCGTCGGGTCCTCGGGTTGGCGGATCAGTGCGGCGCTGAGGCCAGCGCCGCTGGCGACCTGGGCAACGCTCTGAATCGCGGTCGCCACCGCGAAGAGCCCGTAGTCGGCTGGCGTCAGCAGCCGCGCCAGGACGAGCGTCACGCCGACGGTCAGCACCTGCAGCAGCAGTGTGCGGCTGACCAAGATGCCGACGCCCCGAGCGGCGGTTGCCGCAAGCGGCTGCCCCGTCACTCCACCCATTATGAATAGGGTGCAGCCGGGATGAATCCAGGCAGCCTCGTCAAGCGCTCAGCCCGAAAGGCGCTTGAGCAGACACCACAGGGTCGCGCCTATCTCGAGGGGCGCCTTCGCCGCAGGGCCACCGAGCAGCACGCTCGCGGGGTGGCTTTCTATGGCGCCCTGGTCGCCCCCGGGGGCCTTTGCTTCGACATCGGTGCCAACGTCGGGGACAGGACCGAGATGCTGCGCGAGGTGGACGCTCGGGTGGTCGCGGTCGAGCCGCAGAGCGCATGTGTGCGGGTCTTGCGCGAGAGGTTCGCCGAGGATTCCGAGGTGACCGTCGTCGCTTCCGCGGTTGGCAACAGCCCCGGCAAGGCCGAGATCGCCGTTTGCGACGATGAACCCGACCATCTCCACGATGTCGACTCGCTGGCAGAACGAGGGTCGGTTTTCAGATCAAACTTGGACCCGAAAAGAAGAGGTCGAGTTGACCACGCTGGACCAGCTGATCGCCGAGTACGGCTCTCCCAGCTTCTGCAAGATCGACGTCGAGGGCTTTGAGCGGCAGGTACTGGAGGGCCTTTCCTCGCCCGTTAGCTGCATTTCCTTCGAGTTCACTCGCGAGTTCCTCGATGACGCCCGCGTCTGCGTGAGCTTGCTCGAGAACTTGGGTTCGATCGAGGTCAACGCCTCTTTCGGCGAGACGATGCAGCTTGCCGGGAGCTGGGTCGACCCAGAGCGGATCTTCTCGACGATTGAAGCTCAACCTGAAGATTGTGACTGGGGCGATATCTACGTGCGTTCCCGCTAGGCGGGATTCTTCGCGTCGCGAAAGCTCGCGATTGTCTCTGCCAGTCCCCGGTCGAGGGCGGTTTGCGCCCTGAAGCCGATCAGATCTGCGGCCCGGCCCACGTCGAGGTAGCGCGTCGGCTGGCCGTCCGGGCGCGAGCTGTCCCAGACCGTCTCGCCCTCGAAGCCGGCCGCCGCCGAAACCAGCTCGGCGAGGTCGCGGATCTTCGTCTCGATCCCGGTGCCGACGTTGAAGGGCTCGGAGGAATCGGCGTGCTCGGCGGCGAGGACCAGCGCCCGCGCCGCGTCGTCGACGTAGAGGAACTCGCGCGAGGGCTCGCCGGTGCCCCAGAGCACGACCTCGGGCTCGCCCGTCGGCCGCGGCGGTCACGTACTTGTGGACCATCGCCGCGATCACGTGCGAGTCCTCGAGGTCGAAGTTGTCCTCGGGCCCGTAGAGGTTGGCGATCACCGGCACGCAGGAGTCGAGCCCATACTGGCGCCGGTAGGAGTCGGAGAGGACGATCAGCATCTTCTTGGCGAGCCCGTAGGGGGCGTTCGACTCCTCCGGGTAGCCGTCCCAGAGGTCGTCCTCGCTGAACGGGACCGGGGTGAACTTGGGGTAGGCGCAGACCGAGCAGGCGGCGACCAGCTTGCTCGACGCCGAGCTCCCGGCAGGCCTCGAAGACGTTGAGCCCCATCGCCATGTTGTCGCGGATCAGCGGTGCCGGGGTTGCGGCGGTTGTAGCCGATGCCGCCGACGTTGGCCGCCAGGTGGAGGACGACCTCGGCGCCGCGCGAGCGCCTCGCGGCAGGCGGCCGGGTCGGTGAGGTCGTGCTCGGCCGAGCGCGGCACGTGCACCTCGGCGCCGAGCTCGTTCGAGCAGCCGCACCGTCGGCTTGCCGAGGAAGCCGGCGCCGCCGGTGACGACGACCTGCTTGCCCTGCCAGAAGCCGCGCGCTCGGGCTCGCCGCTCGGCTCACCTCAGGCTGACCTTCCCGGAGAGCTGGTCGTCGAGCGCGGCGATGTCGGCGTCGACCATCAGCTCGACCAGCTCGCTGGAAGCGCACCTTCGGCTCCCAGCCGAGCTTCTCGCGCGCCTTGCTGGGATCGCCCAGCAGCGAGTCGACCTCGGACGGGACGGAAGTAGCGGGGGTCGATCTCGACGTGCTCGTCGGGGTCGAGGCCGGCGTGCTCGAAGGCGACCTCAAGCGACTCGCGCACCGAGTGCTTCTCGCCGGTGGCGACGACGTAGTCGTCGGGCTCCTCGGCCTGCAGCATCATCCACATCGCCTCGACGAAGTCCGGCGCGTAGCCCCAGTCGCGCTCGGCGTCGAGGTTGCCCATGTAGAGCTTGTCCTGCAGGCCGGCCTTGATCCGCGCCACGGCGCGGGTGATCTTGCGGGTGACGAAGGTCTCGCCACGCCGCGGGCGACTCGTGGTTGAAGAGGATGCCGTTGACGGCGAACATCCCGTAGGCCTCGCGGTAGTTGACCGTCGCCCAGTAGGCGGCGACCTTGGCGACCGCGTAGGGGCTGCGGGGATGGAAGCGGCGTGCTCTCGTTTTGCGGCGGCGGCGAGGCGCCGAACATCTCCGAGGAGGAGGCCTGGTAGAAGCGGGTCTGCACCTCCGACTCGCGGATCGCCTCGAGCAGGCGCAGGGTGCCGGTCCCGGTGACGTCGAAGGTGTACTCGGGGATGTCGAAGGAGACCCGGACGTGGCTCTGGGCGCCGAGGTGGTAGATCTCGTCCGGCTGCAGCTTGTAGATCAGCCGGGTCAGGGCGACCGGGTCGGTGAGGTCGCCGTAGTGGGAGAAGAGCCGCGCGCCCTGCTCGTGCGGATCGCGGTAGAGGTGCTCGATGCGGCCGGTGTTGAAGCTCGAGGAGCGGCGGATGATGCCGTGCACCTCGTAGCCCTTGGCGAGCAGCAGGTCGGCCAGGTAGGAGCCGTCCTGGCCGGTGAGGCCGGTGATCAGGGCGCGCTTGTCGGTCTCGGCGACCATGGACGGTTGATCCTTTCAGACTGCCTGGAAGAGGCCGTTCAGCTGTAGCAGCTCGCCGCTTGCCGGGTCGACGAACTCGGGCTCGAGGTGCGTCGGCTTGAAGCCCGTGCTCCCGCATCAGCTCGATCATCTCGCCGGCAAGGAGCTGGCCCTCGTAGAGGGGGGTCAGCGAGAGCTCCAGCTCGACGGCTCGCGCATCCCGCGAGCACCCCGACCGCCCCTTTGAGGACTTCATGCTCAAAGCCCTGGGTGTCCACCTTCAGGTAGCCGTGCCGGCTGAGCTGTCGAAATCGGTCGAGCTCGTCGTCGAGGGTCGCGACCCGGATCTCCTCCGCGCGCTCGTACCGCGAGTCGGCGACGGCACGTTCAGTGGGCCTCCTCCATCGCCAACAGTGAGCTGCTGAAGCCGTCGTTGCCCGAGACATTGATCGTCGCCGTCCCGGCCGGCTGCCGGCGGCGCGGTTGTGGCACTCCAAGCGGAGTCCCCGGCGGCGACAGCAGAGAAGCCGTTCGAACTGGCTGCATCACCGGCTCGAAGGAGACGATCTGGCCCGTGGTATCCGTCAGCCCGCGAAGCTGCCCCCGTACTCGCCGGCGTGGGCTCCGACGTCGATCACCACGTCGACGTCGGGCACGCCAGGATCGCCGCTCGCGCCCCCGCAAGGGTGTTTCGATGCCTGCCGCGCGTGGATGTCGAGGCGGCGCAGCAGCCGCTTGAGCCGTGCTCTTCAATCTGGTCGGAGCTTCGACCGAGGTCATCAGATAGCCGGTCGAGCAGCTGCTTGACCGTGAGCCTCATCAGTGCGCGGGAAGAGCCGGGTCAGCCAGAAGGAGATCCGGTGCCGCTCGAAGCACCGACGGCATGAAGCGCAGACCCTTCGCGGCCGCCGCGGAGGCGTCCTGGTAGCGGCCCTCGCCCAGCGCCCGCTCGATCTCTTCGGAGATCTCGTAGCGACCGGCCAGCGCGAGCGCGGCGCCGGCCTGCTGGAACATGTCGTGCTTGAGGTAGATCCGGTGCCGCTCGAGGACGATGTCGCGCAGCGGGGTGTCACCGCTCTTGCTCCCGTCGAAGATCTCCAGCAGCGCCAGCGAACGGTCGACGTAGCGGGAGTCGATGCCGGCCCCCAGCAGCCGGATCGAGTAGTCGAGGTCCATCTCCATCCTGCAGTCCTCGTCCAGCTCGTCCGACCCTCTCCAGCGCCCAGCGGGCGAACATCGTCCCCGGGGCGATCAGTCCGACGTTGTTGAAGTCGAGCTCCGCCAGGCTCGCCTTGCGGGGCGGCCTCAAGCACGTCGCGATGACCGCGCCGGTCGCGGTCGAGGTTGCCGTAGACCCAGCCGATACCGGGGTTTTGCCGGAAGAGCAAACGGCCTCTGCCACCGAGTCCGGATAGAGCACGTCGTCGGCGTTGAGCCAGACGATCAGCTCGCCGCTCGACTGCTGGAAGAAGGCCTTGTTCATCGCGTCGCACTGGCCGCGGTCGGGCTCGGAGATCCAGCGAATCCGATCATGCTCGGCAAGCACCTCGAGGGCGCCGTTGGTCGAGCCGCCGTCGACGACCACGTGCTCGATCGGCGAGTAGGACTGGGCCTCGACGCTCTCGATGCAGCGAACGAGCTTGTCGAGGGGCGGGTCGAAGGCCGCGGTGGCGATCGAGACCAGGGGGCGATCGGGAAGCTGCTGACTCACGCGCGCCAATCCTTTCAGGCGCTGTGGCCGCTGTTGCGCGAGGGTCAAGCGCCCGGCGCAGGCTCAGCTTGGTCACGTTGCGCCCGATGGGAGGATCCGGGCGCCGGGAGGCCCCTGCCCGCGCGCCAGCCTTCAATCCGACCCTTGGCGCCGGCGAGCGTGCGCGCGCGCAGGAGCTGCCCGGCGCAGATCGCTGCCTCTCTTGCCAACGCCTGGAGCGCCGAGCGAGGGTGCGGGCTGTGATCCCGTAGCGCCGCAGCAGGTAGCCGCGGCTCCAGCCGGTCATCGCGTGCTTGCGGGCACTGCCGGCGCCGAGCGTCAGCGAGTAGCCGTGTATTGCCCGGGCCTGCGGCGCGAGCGCGCAGCGAGCGCCCTCGGCGCGCAGCCGCAGGGCGAGGTCGACGTCCTCGTAGTAGAGGAAGATCCGTTCGTCGAAGCCGCCGACGGCGTTGAACGCGTCGCGGTCATAGAGCGCCGCCCCGCCGGTAGGCCCGAGCGGGTCGGGCGCGCGCTCGAGCGGCGCTGATCGGTTCGCCGCGGAGGTAGTCGAACGCCATCAGGGTCTGGTCGACCGATGACGCCTGCCGAGTCGATTCGACTGGTGTCGCGTTCGCTCAGCAGCACTGCCGCGACCAGCTCGGCCCGAGCGCTGTCCGCCACCAGCCTCTCGACCATCGTCGGCTCGGCGACGGCGTCGTCGTTGAGCAGGACGATCGGGCCCTCTCCCGCCTCGCGGATCGCCCGATTGAGGGCGTTGCCGAAGCCGAGGTTGCGACCGAAAGCCGATCCTGGTCACCTCGGGAAATTGTTCGCTCAGCAGTGCGGAGCAGCCCTCGCCCTCGCCGTTATCGGCGACGACGATGTGGATGCGAAAGTCTGTTGTTGAAGTGAAGCAAGGCAGCGCCGCAGGTTCTCGCCGCCGTTGAGGGTCGGGATGTAGACGGTTGGGATTTGGGTTCGTCATTGCGCTGCCCCTCGGACCCAGACCGCGGATCATGCCCAATACTTGGCCCAGACGTCTCCGCGGAGGAGAACGGCACCCAGCGCCAGCCAGGCGAACGCCGGTCGCGAAAAGCGCGGCAATAAGTCCGGCGGCGTCGTAGCTCACCGGGAGGATCTGTCCCGCCGCGGCGGCGAGGAGGTTATCGCGGTGACGCGGGCAACCTGATCTGCACCGGCTGCGTACCTGCGGCTGCGCCGCCACCAACAAGACGAAAACTGAGACGGCACGCGCCAATCGACATCGCGATGCCGATCCCCGCCTCGTCGAGGCCTGCCAATCAGAGCCGCGACCAGGAGGAACCCGAGGATCAGCTTCAGCGCTGACTGCCAGGACCGGGACGTTTGGCTTGCCCTCGGCCAGGAAGAAGCTGTTGATCGGCGAGGCCACGCTCGCAACCAGCATCATCGAGAGCGAGCCGTAGAGAACGATGTCGGAGGTCGGCAGCCATTCCGGTCCGAGGACGACATCGATGAACGGCTGGATCCCCCCCGCGATCAGGGCGAGGGGTAGGCCGCAGACGAGCGCGATCTGCCCAAGCATGCGGGCGGCGCGCGCCGGCCGCTGGTCGCCGGACTGGCTGAGCGTCGGCAAGCATCACCCGGGCCACTGCGGCCGAAAGGGCGGTCGGGAAGGAGAAGAGCCGCTTCGCCATCCCGTAGAAGCCCTGCCATCGGAGCGCCGCCGACCGCGCCGATTATCGCCACGTAGCCGAGATCGCGCCCCAGATACAGCATGCCGAGCACGCTGACCCGGCTGCCGAAGCCAATCAACGGCTTCACCCGCGACAGCTCGAAGCGCGGCAGGCGCGCCGCTCCCGGGGTCAGCCAGGCAACCCCCGCTCCCAGCATCGCTCCCACCGGAACCGCGCCGGCGAGACTGAACACACCGAGACCGGCCAGCGCCGCCGCGAGGGCGAAGAGGTTGAACCCAATCGTGTCGGCTGCCTCGACGGCGGCGACCCGGCCGAAGCTCATCTTGCGGTCGAGCATCGCCATCGGCACCGCCCTCGCCGCATAGATAGGCAGCGCCAGCAGCGTGATCGCGATCACGCGGAGGACATTGTCGGAAGCGCCAAGTGCGGGCAGGATCAGAAACGTGGCGACCAGCACGGCGAGCACCGACGATCGCCGAGGTGACCAAGAGCAGAAAGCCGATCGTCGAAGCCTGCAGCGCGATCGGAGGGTGGCTCCGGCATGCGAACAAGGGCGGCAGGAAGGCCGAGTTCGGCAACGTTCTGGCCGACCAGTTGAACCGACAGCGCGATCGCGAAGAGCCCGTAGTCGGCGGGAGTGAGTAGACGGGCAAGAACGACGGTGACGCCGGCTGTCAGCAGCTGGAAGCCCAGCGTTCGGCCAACCAGCAGCGATACGCCACGAGCAGCGGACTGTCCGAGCGCCGCGCCGTCGGGCGGTGCCGCCGCCTCGAAGTTCTCGATCTGTGGGTCGGGCTCGGCTATTGGAGCGCGGGTGGATTCGTCAGGCCGAACACCTTGAGGTGAGGGCCGTTGGCGCCGCTTGGCTCGACTTCGTAGATCGCCGTTGCGCCCTGGCGCGAACCGATCAGGAATTTGGTGCTCGCGGTTGAATCGCACCGGAATCGTCGAGGTCGCGACGAATCGCATCCCACTCGAAGCCGGTCTCGCCAAGCAGAACGTGGACCATGCTGTGCGTCGTCATTGGGATCGTGATGGATCATCACCAGGTCAAGCCGTTCACCGCGGAAGATCCGATTTTCGTCTTTCTTAGGCAGGCCTTGGATCGGCGCGATCTGGAACGACCATTCGTCAGGGCTGAGACCCCGGTACGGCAAGCGGGTGGCGTAGAGCTGACGATGGAAGCCCGACTCGCCGGAGAGGATCTGCAGGATCGGACGCGACTGCGGATCGCCACGGGTGAGCACGAACAGGTCCGGTTTCGTTCCCCCCCAGTTGGCGATCATGAATTCTCTGGTCGTCCCTTTCGGCGGTTCGGAAAGGGGGGCGCTGAAGCTTTGCGGCTTCGCTTCCGAGCTCCAGGTGGGTGTGACCGTCACCGAGAGGTTTCTCGGTCGCTGTTCAAAGGAGAAAAGCGCCTCGGCCCGCCACGGTGGCCACACGTTGACGTCGAAATGCGAGCGGCGGACATCCTGGGGGATCGTGAGCTTCGCCAGGCGCTGGGCTTCGCTCAGGGGCTTTCCGGGGACGTAGGAGTAAAGCGAGGCCGTGTGTCCGGACCCCTGAACCCATTGCAGCGGCTCGTTGTCGTTGGGTCGGTCGCTGTTCGTCATCACTTCCCTTGCGATGGCCACGCCGCGTGGCAGTTGTTGCGATCTGAGCAGTGGATACGGTTCGGGAAGCAGCGGCTGGATGACCAGGCCGGAGATGAAGAGGAGCACGATGACGCCGGCGCCGAGAGCGATTAGGCCTCCGGCGAGCCGTCTGTCTCCGCCACGCCGCGATTTGACCGAATCCGCCGGTGCGGGTTCACTCGCCGCCTCGGCCGTTGTGGCTCGTCCCGTCATGCGGCGGATTCTGCCCCATGCCTCCCCGGTCAGGCCGGGCGGGTCCGCCGGATCTTCGGCGATCGCGCCGACGATCAGCAGCAGCGGAACGACCAACAGCCAGTCGAGCTGCTGGGTCCAGAGGTTCTGGTAGAGGCCGAAGACGGCGATGTAGAGGAAATATGCGGCGACCATGCTCCAGCGGAAGGCCCTCGTTTTCACGGCCATCGCGAAGGCGCCGGCGGAAATGAATCCAGTCGCGGCTATGGCGGGAATCAGCGCGATGAACCCGCCATCCGCCCAGAAAGGGCCGGCGACGGTGCTGGTCACCCAGGGCGGGGTGATCGCGGCAGAGATGTCAGAGACGTTGCGGGCCCCGTGGAAGACGATGTTGAGACCGATCGCATCGAAGGCGCCACCGCCAAACGCTTCCCCCGTCGGGATAGTGGCCGACCACTCCCTGCAGGGCGAGGAAGTTCGTTGTGATCGCCAGGTAGATCGGGATCAGCGGCTGCAGGAAGAAGGGCGTGCCAGGCAGGATTTCGCCGAAGAGTTCGGACTCGAACGGGTTGTAGGGGTTCTGGCGGGTGCGCAGGTAGAAGCCGAACACGACCGCCGCGAAGGCGAGCAGGGCGCCGCCGATGAACATCCAGTTCTGTAGGTCGGCCCCAGTAGAGCCAGCGCGCGGCGATAGCCACAATGACCGGCAGTACCACGCTGCCGCGCCCGGCTTGCAGCGCGAAACCGCCCAGCGCTGCGAGGGCGATGACGAGCTCGAATCGCGACTCGCGGGCGAACAGGGCTTTCGGGCGGACGAGGGCGACGATCGCGGCCACGGTCAGACCATCGGTGAGGATGATCGTCGGGCCGCCCTGGCTGAAGCGAAGCGTGCTTCCGTTGGGAGAGAGAAGCGGAACGCCGCCGATTTTCGCGAACTGGTGGGCGAGCTCCAAGAGTCCGCAGTACCACCAATGCGACGAGCACCCGGCGGTAGGTGCGGCTTTTCCGCGGCGTAGAGGCCTTGGCGAGGCGGGCGCGGCTCAGCGCCACCCCCTCTCCGATCAATCCCCCCGCGACGAACGTGACGGGAACGATCGCGACGACGAAGATCACCAGCGTGGACCAGCTCAGTTGACTGCTCAACAGGTGGTACTGGCTGAGCAGGGCGGCGAAGATCCAGGCCGCGGTGAAGGTCAGCAGCGGCGAGAGCGGCGTCCCGTTGAGCTGGGCGAAGCGCTTCATCGGCTCCCCGCTGGTCCCAGGCGGTAGCCCCGGGCGTAGCCCGCGCGTGTCATCGCCAGCCAGACGCGCTCGCGAACCCCGGCCGGAAGGGGCAGTTTGGCGAGCGTGCCGAGCAGGGGCGCCGCGGCGCGCACGGCAGACCAGGCGGCTCCGCGCGGCGCCTGCACGCCGGGGTGGGGGCGGTCCGGGCGCAGGCGGTTATATAGAGCCGCCGAACGGCCGACGGCGACGGAGCGGCGCAGCGACTGCTCCGGGGACGTCGGGTGATCGTGGAGGACGAGCAGCTCGGAGTGGTAGTCGAGCTCGAGGCCGCAGTCGGCGAGGCGGACGCCGAGCTCGGTGTCCTCGACCGCGGCGGTCGGGAAGCGGATGTCGAAGCCGCCGACCTGCTCGAAGATCGCTCGCTTCAGCGATGCGTGCGAGCTGTAGAAGTACTTCGAGGCGTCGACGGGGCCGGCGTCGAGTTCGCAGTAGTGGAACTGGGGCCCACCGTTCTCGAGCCAGCGCATGAACGGAGTCACCGGCTTGCGGGGAGTCCAGGTGATCCGGCCCAGGACTCCGTAGGTGGGCTCCGGACGTGCCGCGTGCAGATCTAGATGGGCGCGCAGCAGTCGCTGGTCGGCAGGTTCGGTGTCGTCGCCGAGGAAGAGCAGGATCTCGCCCTCGGCCACCTCGACACCGGCGTTGCGGGCAGCGGCCGGACCGCCATCCGGACGCTCGAGCAGCCGGATCGGCAGGGCGCCGCCTTCGGCCCGGCGCTGGACCCGGGCCACGGTTTCGTCGCTCGACCCGTTGTCGACCACGATCGCCTCGAGCGCGGCGTCGCCGGCCTGCTGCGCTTCCAGCGCGTCGAGTGTCCGCGCCAGCGCGTCGGCTCGATCCTTGGTTGGTATGACGACGGAGAGGGAGTTCATCGGGCGCCGCCCGCTCTAAGGCGCCGGGAAAGCCTAAGTAGCGGCGCGGCGATTGGCATTGCGCCGCGGTGGTGGAGGCGAATGTAGCGCTCGACCGAGCGCAGCCGGATCGCCTGCTGCTCACGGGGATCGATCTGGACGAAGGCCTCGGCGCCGACGTGTCCGACACGCGCCGAGCCGGCGATCAGGTTGCGACGGCCGGCGTCGTGCAGACGCTTGGCCAGGTCGACGTCCTCGTACCAGAGGAAGAAGCCCTCGTCGAAGCCGCCGAATGCCTCCCAGGTCTCGCGGGTGACGACGAAGCAGGCACCCGAGGGCTGGCCGACCTCGGCCACCGCGCCCGCTGCCGGGCTCGGCTGCGCCCGCTCGCCGAAGGAGCCGGCGAAGATTCGCGCCAGCATCGTGGCTGTGCTCGGCAGGGCGGCGTGGTAGCGGTCCGCGTCGCCGCCGAACACCGGCCCGACCATTCCGGCTCGCGGCTCCTGCCGCGCCACCTGCGCCAGCGCCGCCAGCGCGCCCGGCTCTGCCACCACGTCGGGATTGCTGACGCAGACCAGCTCGCCGCCGCCGCCGCGCAGCGCCCGGTTGGCGGCGCGGCCGTAGCCGAGGTTCTCCTCGCTCAGCTCGAGTCGCACGTTCTCCGGGCAGCCGTTGCGCAGCAGCTCGCGCTGCTCGGGGCGCGAGGCGTTGTCGATGATCGTCACCCGCGCTTCGACGCCCGTGGAGGCCAGATAGGCGCGCGCTGCGCCCAGGGCCGCCTCGGCCGTGTTCCAGTTGACGATCGCGACATCGATTGCGGGAGGGGAGGGGTCCGGGGTCATCGTCGGCGCGACGATAGCCTTCCCGCGACGTGCAAGACCTAAAGGGCCTGATCCTCTCTGGTGGGGCCGGGACGCGGCTGCGGCCGATCACCCACACCTCGGCCAAGCAGCTGGTTCCAGTTGCCAACAAGCCCGTGCTCTTCTACGGGATTGAGGCGCTGGTCGATGCCGGTGTCACCGAGATCGGGATCATCATCGCCCCGGAGACCGGCGATGAGATCTGCGAGGCGGCCGGCGACGGCTCCGCCTTCGGCGCCGAGATCACCTACATCGTTCAGGACAAGCCCGCCGGGCTCGCTCATGCGGTGCTCACCGCGGAGGAGTTCATCGACGGTTCGCCTTTCGTCATGTACCTCGGCGACAACCTGCTCGCCGACGGTTTGCGCGGCCTCGTCTCGACCTTCCGCGAGGAGGATCCCGATGCGCTGATCCTGCTCACCCCGGTCGACGATCCCCAGTCCTACGGTGTCGCCGAGCTCGACAGCGAGGGCGGAATTGTGCGCCTGATCGAGAAGCCGAAAGATCCGCCCTCGAACCTCGCTCTGGTCGGCGTCTACCTCTTCGCGCCGCCGATCTTCGATGCCGCTCGCGCGCTCGAGCCCTCCTGGCGCGGCGAGCTGGAGATCACCGAGGCGATCCAGAGCCTGATCGAAGAGGGCAAGACCGTGAAGTCCGAGGTTGTCAGCGGCTGGTGGAAGGACACCGGCCAGCTCGCCGACATGCTCGAGGCCAACCGGCTCGTGCTCGAGGAGATCGAGACCAAGATCGAGGGCGAGGTCGACGAGGCCTCGAAGATCGAGGGCCGCGTCGTGGTCGAGCCCGGTGCGATGGTGACCAACTCGGTCGTCCGCGGCCCCGCGGTGATCGGCGCCGGCGCCCGCATCGAGGACGCCTACGTCGGTCCCTACACCTCGATCGGCGACGACGTCTGCGTGCGCCGCTCCGAAGTCGAGCACTCGATCATCCTCTCCGGCTCGGTGGTCGAGGATCTCGGCACCCGCATGGAGGCAAGCCTGCTGGGCCGCGAAGTCAAGCTGACCCGCAGCGAGGGCATGCCGAAGACCCTGCAGATGCTGGTCGGCGACAAGTCCGAGATCAAGATCACCTGATTTCACCGATTGCAAGGGGATCGTTGCGGCGAAGCCACTCGGCGAACAATGGGTCGACTATTCGCCATTGCGAGCCCGAGCCCTCGACGACGCCACGAGCACGGAGGCGTTCGAGCGCACGCTTAGCCGTATCGGGTCCGCTCAGTCCGTATCGGGGCGGCGCCGCTCTGCTGCCGGGAGACGCGCCGCTCGCTACCAAGAAGAGCGCCTTGGCGCCGTTGCCCTCGCTGTCCTCTCCCGCGAGCAACCCGTCGATGATCGCCCCGAAGTCCGTGCTGTGCGAGCGGCTCGAGAGCAGACGATCGAAGGCAGCTTGGACCGCGTCGCCGTCGATTTGCTCTCCCTCTTCGGCGGCCTCCCAGGCCTCCCAGGCCAAGTGCTGCGTGCGCTTCGGGTGTGCTTCGGTCAGCGAGACCAAGAGATCGGCGGCCCGCTCGTCGATGGGCTTACCGGAAGCGGCAAAAGAATGCTCCAGGTAGGCGGCGAACGGTCCGGAGCCGATCGGCGGCAAGGCGATGTCGTGGGTCTGGTCCCAGATTGGCTCGGTATCGGTGTGCAGCATCAACTCCAGCTTCTCGCGCAGGCTTCCGGTGAGGAGCAGGCTGATCCTCCCGCCTGCCTCGGGCTCCATCAGCGCCGATCGGATAATGCTCAGCGGCTCTCCAGGGCAACCGTTGAGCCTCTGGAACTCGTCGAAGACGACGACGAGACGGTCGGTTGCCTGGGTGAGAGCAAGGAGTTGATCGTGGAGGATCTCGGCCTCGTTGAGCGCCTGTCGCCCCCCGCTGCGGACGCCCGCCGCGACGGCGCCGAGATTGATCCCGATGTTCTTCTCCAGCCGCCTCCAGGCGTCGCTTGCGCGGCGGCGCAGCTGGGCGTCCGGATGCCGCTCCAGGGCGGTCCGTACGGCGCCTATGAATGCAGGCAGGCTGATCGCGC
This sequence comes from uncultured Solirubrobacterales bacterium, assembly GCA_963774405.1. GTDB lineage: Bacteria > Actinomycetota > Thermoleophilia > Solirubrobacterales > 70-9 > VRUE01. Next base: position 737,387 of record CAVZEV010000005.1, read on the forward strand.
GGCGCAGGTCGATCCGGAGCAGTTGCCAGGGAGGGGCGTCGGGCTCATGATCGAGTGCGAGCTCGTTGCGAAGTTGAAGCGTGAAGCTGGTCTTACCTGTGCCTCGTGGCCCAAACAGCGCGATGTGGGTGCCGGACTTGAGCTGAATGGCTGTCTCGCGAGCAAAGGGCTCTCGCGACACTCCATCCTCGATGGCGTTCTCCCAAATAAAGGGGTTGAGCGGCATGCGCACGAGTGTACGCAACAAGTGCGACGCTATGTACGCGCTGCGCAGGTACATGGATCTCGCTCCCGATTCTCCGGGGTCACACTCCCAGCTCGCCGCCTACGAAATCCCAATCTGTTAGATCATCTGATTTCGGCGTCCGTCCGCCGGCATTGGCCGGACGCGGTGGAGGTCAGGCCGACGGATCGACCAGCGTCACCCGCGCCGGCTTGAAGTCACGGTGGTTCAGCGTGGCGAGTGCCAGATCGTGGGCGAGGGCGGTGGCGGCGATCAGGCTGTCTTTGATCGACATCGGTCGACCGTGGCGTCGCAGGTCTGCCAGGAGCTGTGCCCAGCGAATCCCGACAGCCGAATCCCAGGGAAGGCACTGGATCCGGCCGATTCCCTGCTCAAACCATCGTTCCAGCTCGTTGCGCCGAGCGCCACGCGCGAGGAGCAGGATGCCGAAGCGAACCTCGCCGAGGATGATCGGATCGACGACAATCGAGCGCTCGTTGCGGCGCAGCCACTCGACGACCCGCGGGTTGGGATCGGGCTTGGTCGCCTCGGAGAGGACGTTGGCATCGACGAGGTGCTTCACAGCGTGTCGGTCGACTCGGAGTCGATCGCGACGAAGTAGCCCTTTTGCGGGCAGTCGAGCAGCCAGTCCACCAAGCCTTCGTTGGGCGAGGGCGCTACCCGTCGCAGCAGGTACTCATCCGCGTCGAGGCGCTCGACCTCGAACTCCTGCCCAGGCGAAATGCCGTCGCGCTGGCGAAGCTCGGCTGGGAGCACGATCTGGCCGAAGATCTGTAAGGTTCTTTCCCGAGAAACTGTAAGGTAGACGGTCGTGAATATGGCTAGTTGCGATCGAAAGCGCGCTGAGTAAGGAGTGAGCAAGCCCACCGCATATCTGCCCCGGATCGCCGACGAGGAACTCAGCGAGCTGCTCGAGGGGCTGCCGGCAATCGCCATCGAGGGTCCGAGGGCCGTGGGCAAGACGGCGACGGCCGAACGACGTGCGGCGACCGTCTACCGACTCGACGACGACGATGTGCTGACGGTCGCTGAAGCTGATTCGTTGAGGCTGATCTCCGGGGAGAAGCCGATCCTGATCGACGAGTGGCAGCGTCTTCCCAGCTCGTTTGACCGCGTGCGACGGGCGGTTGATGACGGTGCTGAGCCTGCGAGCTTTCTGCTGACCGGTTCAGCCGCGCCTACAAATCCACCGACCCACACTGGGGCCGGCAGGATCGTGAGAGTGCGTATGCGGCCGATGACGCTCGCCGAGCGCGGGATCGGTTCCCCTACCGTCAGTCTCGCCGAGCTGCTCGAGGGCGAACGCCCGCGGGTCGAAGGCCAAGCCGAGGTGGACCTGGAGCGCTACGTCGAGGAGATCCTGGCCTCCGGCTTTCCGGGGGTCCGCCGTCTGTCCCCGTCGCTGAGGGAGGCGCAGCTTGACGGCTATCTCGACCACATCGTCGATCGCGATTTCGAGGAGCTCGACCACAAGCTACGCGGGCCGGCGACCCTGCGGCGCTGGATGGCCGCATACGCCGCGGCTACCTCGACCACGGCCTCATTCGAGAAGATCAGGGAGGCTGCTGCTAGCGATCGTGGGGATGCACCGGCCAGGGCGACGGCTCTGCCCTACCGAGATGTCTTGGAGCGGTTGTGGATCCTCGATCCGGTTCAACCCTGGCTTCCGACCCTCAACCGCCTCAAGCGATTGACCGCTCCCTTCAAGCACCATCTCGCGGATCCGGCGCTTGCGGCACATTTGCTGGGTGTTGATGCTTCGGTCTTGCTGCGAGGGGGTCAGCTCGGCCCCAGCGTGCCTCGCGATGGAACGCTGCTGGGCGCTCTGTTCGAGTCGCTGGTTACGTTGTGCGTGCGGGTTTACGCCCAGCAAGCGGTTGCGCGGACGGCACATCTGCGTACCTGGGGTGGCGAGCACGAGGTCGACCTGATCGTCGAGCGAGGCCAGTCGGTCGTCGCGATTGAGGTCAAGCTCGGCCAGGTCGCCGACGATCGCGACGTCCGCCACCTGCTCTGGCTGCGGGACAAACTGGGCGAGCAGCTCGCCGACGCGGTTGTGATCACGACCGGCCGCGAGGCCTACCGGCGCAAGGACGGCATCGCGGTCGTGCCCCTGGCGCTGCTCGGACCTTGAGACGCCGATACCCTCCCGGACCGATGAACTGGCCCTCGTCACAGGCGCCGGCGGAATGCTCGGTCGCGATGTCGTCCTCGCCGCCGGCAACGCCGGTCACGACGTGGTCGGCTTCGGCCACACCGAGCTCGACATCACGGATGCGGCTGCGCTCGGCGCCAAGTTCGAGCTCGAGCGCCCAGACGTGGTGATCAACTGCGCCGCTTGGACTGACGTCGACGGCGCCGAGGAGTCTGAGGAGGCGGCACTGGCGGTCAACGGCACCGCCGCCGGCAACGTTGCCGCGGCTGCTGCCGCGGTCGGCGCCAGCGTCGTCTACGTCTCCAGCGACTACGTCTTCGACGGCAGCAAGGGTGCGCCTTACGTCGAGACCGACCAGACCGCGCCGCTCTGCGCCTACGGACGCACCAAGCTCGCCGGCGAGGAAGCGACGGCCGCAGCCAACAAGCGTCACTTCGTCGTTCGCTCCTCCTGGCTCTTCGGCATCGGCGGCTCCAACTTCGTCGAGACGATGTTGCGCCTCGCCTCGACCCAAAACGAGGTCCTGGTTGTGCGCGACCAGGTCGGCTCGCCCACCTACACCTGGCACCTCGCCTATGGGATTGTGCGCCTGATCGAGGGGGTCGAGTTCGGCATCCACCACATGGCCGCCGGCGGCGCCTGCTCCTGGTACGACTTCGCCCGCGAGATCTTCGACCAGGCCAAGGTCGAGTGCCTGGTCCTCTCCGCCACCACCGACATGCTCGGGCGCCCCGCCCCGCGCCCCGCCTACTCGGCCCTGGAGAGCCAGCGCGAGCACGCGATCGAGCTGCCGCCCTGGCGCGACGGCCTCTCCGCTTATCTCTCGCAGCGCGCGGCCGAGCAGGAGGCAGCGGCGTAGGTTGTCCCTTATCTCAGCCGCCGATTTCACCCAGAGTGAAAACAAAGCGTGTCAAAACGCGTACGCATAGATTTAGGCATAAATCCACCGTTAGGGTCGCGGGCAGGAGGGCGAAGGAGACAGGTGTCTCCAGGCAGCTGATACCTGTCATGTACGACTAGCCCGGATCCGGTTCGAGTCCGGCGCCCTCCGCAGAAGACCGCCGGAGCGGTCGAGACTGGGCAGGCCACCCCTGGTATCGTGGGAGTGGGTATCAGCTGCCTGCGGGGTGGCCCCCCGCTTCGCCAGACTCGACCCGCTCCGGCGGGTCTTGTCGTTTCGGGATCGCTAATCTTCCGCCCCCCATGAAGCTCCTCGTCACCGGCGCCGCCGGCTTCATCGGCTCCACCTACGTGCGCCTGGCCGGTGCCGAGCACGAGATCCGTGTGCTCGACAAGCTCACCTACGCCGGCCGCCGCGAGAACCTGCCCGAGGGCACCGAGCTGATCGAGGGCGCGATCGAGGACCCCAAGGTCGTGCGCGAGGCGATGGAGGGCTGCGACGCGGTCGTCAACTTCGCCGCCGAGTCCCACGTCGACCGCTCGATCGAGGACCAGGACGCCTTCGCCCGCACCCACGTGATCGGCACCGGCACCCTGCTCGATGCCGCCCGCGAGCATGGCATCGGCCGCTACCTGCAGGTCTCCACCGACGAGGTCTACGGCTCGATCGAGTCCGGTTCGTTCACCGAGACCTCGCCGCTCGACCCCTCCTCGCCCTACTCGGCGACCAAGGCCGCCGGCGACCTACTCGTCACCGCCCACGTTCACACCTACGGCATCGACGCCTCGATCGTGCGCGGCTCCAACAACTACGGCCCGCGCCAGTACCCCGAGAAGCTGATCCCGCTGATCACGCTGAACGCCCTGCACGGCGACCCGCTGCCGGTCTACGGCGACGGCAAGCAGGTCCGCAACTGGCTCTACGTCGAGGACTTCTGCAGCGGCATCCACACCGTGCTGGGCAAGGGCAAGGCCGGCGAGGCCTACAACGTCGGCGGTCCCGACGAGTGCGAGAACATCGAGGTGGTCAAGCGGGTGATCGAGCTGACCGGCAAAGACGAGTCGCTGATCGAATACGTCAAGGACCGCCCCGGCCACGACCGCCGCTACTCGCTCTCCTCGGCCAAGCTGAAGGAGCAGCTGGGCTGGGAGGCCAAGGTCCACTTCGCCGAGGGCCTGGAGAAGACCGTCGCCTGGTACCGCGACAACGAGGAGTGGTGGGGACCGATCCGCTCCGGCGAGTACCGCGAGTACTACGAGAAGCAGTACGGCAAGGCCCTCAGCTAGTGCTGGAGCGCCTGCCGACCAAGCTCGAGGGCGTCGTCCTGCTCGCGCCGACCGTCCACGGCGACGAGCGCGGCTTCATGGTCGAGACCTACCGCCGCGACCTCTGGGCCGAGCACGGGGTCGAGGTCGAGTTCGTCCAGCACAACCACTCGCGCTCTTCCAAGGGCACCCTGCGCGGCCTGCACTTCCAGACCGAGCCCGGCCAGGCGAAGCTGGTCCGCTGCCCGCGCGGCAAGATCTTCGACGTCGCCGTCGACCTGCGCCGCGGCTCGCCCACCTACGGCCAGTGGGAGGGCTACGAGCTCGACGACGAGGCGCACCGCCAGCTCTTCATCCCGGTCGGCTTCGGCCACGGTTTCGCCGTGCTCAGCGAGACCGCCGACGTCACCTACCTCTGCTCGAGCACCTACGACCCGGCGACCGAGTCGGGCATCGCCTGGGACGACCCGGGCGTCGGGGTCGAGTGGCCGGTCCACGATCCGCTGCTCTCCGAGCGCGACAAGAGTGCACCGACCCTCGCCGAAGTCGGCGAGACGCTGCCGTTCTGATGTTAAACGGTGTACAGAGAGCGGTCGAGTCTGGGGCGAGCTGCCCCGGTACGCTGGGGAAGGTTGTGAATCGCCTGCGGGATGGTTACCCGCATCACCAGACTCGGCCCGCCTCGGCGGGCCTTGTCGTTTGAGGGATGTGCTTCGCTGCGTCGAAGGTGGGATCGCACCGGCGGTTTGACTAGGGCGACCGGCTCGTCGCTTCGCGGACCCGCGGGCATCGCAGTCCGCAGGCTCATCTACAGATACGCCTCGACCCAGGACCGATAGGCCCCGATGAATTCACGGGAGCTCTCATGGACGAGCTCGGCTGTCCGGTGCACGGTTCCGGCCGGCACCTCGACGTAGCTGTGCTCGACCATGCTGCGGGCCTTCTGGGCGCGGCTGAGGCGACGACAAAGGGCACCATCGATCACCTTGGCCTCCCGCAACGTTGCGAAGGCGCGCCGAGCGGCTCCCTCGTCTCGGGTGTCGGGGGCCTCCAGCGCCGCCAGCTTGACGCCCGCGATGGCAAGGTCCGCGACGTAGTTCTGGACGCGTCCCAGGGCTCGCTCGACCGCCTGGGCCCTGTTGTAGGCCTCCATATCGGTCCTCGTCTCATAGGCGGCCTTGAACTGCTTCAGCTCGAAGGTCTCGCCGAAGGCCGCCATCGCGGTCTCGAGCGCGGCGTGTTGCCGCGGGAAGTCCTCGAGATGGTCGACGATCTCGCGTTGCCAACGGACGATGTCCGTCTTGCGCAGCGACGGGCTTGCCATCAGGGCGCCAGAAAGCTGTCGATCTCAGCCAGGGCCTCGCGGGCGCGGCGCTTGTCCCGCCGCCTGCCCTGTCGCATCAATGCGTCCCCGCGCTCCCCGAGCTTGGCCCAGAGATCGTCGCGATCGACCAGCGCCCGGCCGTCTCGCACCGCATCGCCCAACAGTCGCGGATTCGCCTCAGCCTCGCCGATCGGCACGATGTCAACCCGACGGCCGAGCAGGCGCTCGAGTTTTGCGCTCAGGTCGACCACTTGCTCCAAGCCTGGGTCCCGCATCTCAACCAGGAGATCGAGGTCGCTCTGCGGCGTGTCCTCGCCGCGTGCGGCGGAGCCGAAGAGCAGGGCGAAGCGAACGTTGGGCTCGGTGCGCAGCGCCTCTCGGAGGGATGCGAGGAGCGGCCATGAGCGGCGCAGGTACTGCTTCTCGGCGGCCGAGATGGTCAGTCGACGTGGGCTTGGCCGATGCGCCCGCACGGTTCCCTGGTTCACGGCCCGCCGCAGCGTCCGCTCGTTCGCGCCGACCTGATCGGCCAGGAGTTGCAGCTCCGTCATGTGTCCATTGTACGGAGTTCGTATGTCCGATAACGTGCTAGCTGCCAATTCTGGCCGCGTGCTGACTGCGCACCACGAGTGCGTCGGCGCCCTGCACGATTGGGCCCATGCCAAACGCAACCGCCATAGACATGTCTGCCACATGGCCTAATGTCATCCACATGCCCAAGATGATCCAGATCCGCAATGTGCCCGACGACGTCCACAGGACGCTCAAGGTGCGTGCTGCCGAAGAGGGGATCTCCCTCTCCGACTACATAAAGCGCGATCTCGAAGAGCTCTCCAAGCAGCTGACCCTCGGAGATGTCTTTGCCCGCGCTCGAGCGCGCGGCCCCTCCGGGATCACCACCGAGGAGATCGTCGAGGGCATTCGAGCATCTCGCGGCGAGTAGCGGGATCGTGCCCGTCATCGACGCATCGGTCGTCGTCAGCGTGCTGGCCGACGCCGAGCACGCTCGCTGGGCCGAGTCCCAGCTTTCGACCGCCGGCGCCGGCCGATCCCTTTGGGTTCCGCATCTGATCGATGCGGAGGTCGGTCAGGCGCTGCGCCGCGAAGTTACGTCTGGTCGCCTGGATGAGGAGAGGGCAGACGCGGCGCTGCTGGATCTCATGCGGATGCCACTTCGGCGCATCGATCACATTGGCCTGATCCAACGGGCCTGGGAGTTGCGCCACAACTTCAGCTTCTACGACGGTCTCTACGTCGCCCTCGCCGAGGGCTTGGAGGTGTCCCTGGTCACGCTGGACCACCGCCTTGCCAGGGCTGTCGGCGATGCCACCGAGGTGGCTGTGCTCACCGCCGGCTAGCGCCCGCGGACCGCGGTGATGCCGAGGCTGACCGCGAGCTTGGCGCCGATCCCGGCGTAGACGGCCGCGTTGACCAGCGGGTTGTGCTCCTCTGCGTCGAAGCGGCGGTAGAAGCGGCCCATGCCGCGGTGGAAGGCGATCTCCTGTTTGGGCGCGCGCCGCTTGCCGCTGGAGCCGCCCTTGACGTGCAGGGCGACGCCAGCCGGCTCGTAGAAGACCTTCCAGCCGGCCTGCCAGAAGCGCCGGCACCAGTCGAGGTCCTCCATGTAGAGCCAGTAGCCCTCGTCGAGCAGGCCGACCTCACGCACCGCCTCGGCCCGGCAGAGCATGAAGGCGCCGTTGACGGCGTCGACCTCGCCCGGGTCGTCGTCGCCGAGGTGAGTCGCCCGGTACTGGCTCAGCGACTCGCCCGCATCGTCGTCGCGGCCGATCCCGGTGAAGTGGGCGAGGGCGCTGAGCGGGGTCGGGAAGGAGCGCTTGCAGGCGTGGTCGAGCTCGCCCGACTCGGTCACCAGCTTGCAGCCGACCATGCCGATCCGCTCGTCGGAGTAAAGCCGCGCCAGCGAGGCGTCCAGGGTGCCGGCGTAGACCTCGGTGTCTGGATTGAGCAGCAGGACCGCTTTCGCCTCGTCCTCGCGCAGGACGACGTTGTTGGCGGCCGAGAAGCCGATGTTCTCGCGCCGCAGCAGTCGCACCTCGGGAAACTCTCGCTCGACCATGTCGGGCGTCGCGTCGGGACTGCCGCTGTCGACCACGGTCACCCGCATCGACCCGCTTGCCGGGTGCTCGCGCAGTGAGCGCAGACAGCGGCGCAGCAGCTCTTCGGCGCCGTGGCTGACGATGACGATCTCGAGATCGAGCGGGGCGGACATGGCGCGGATTCTCAGTAGGCGCCTTCGCCGCGGACGATCGCCCGCGGCGTGCGCAGGAGAATCGCCAGGTCGCCGGCGACCGAGAGGTTGTCGAGGTAGTCGCGCTCCATCGCCAGCCGCTCCTCGAAGGTGAGGTCGCCGCGCCCGTAGACCTGCATCGGACCGGTCAGGCCGGGCTTGACCGCGAGGCGGGCGCGCTGGCGCTCGTCATAGAGGGCGACCACGGCCTCCTCCTCGGGCCGCGGCCCGACCAGTGACATGTCCCCGCGCAGCACGTTGATCAGCTGTGGCAGCTCGTCGAGGCTGGTCCGCCGCAGCAGCTTCCCCGCCCGGGTGATCCGCGGGTCGTCGACGATCTTGAAGGCGGGCTCGTCGAGCTTCTCGAGATCGACCAGCTCGGCCAGCCGCTCCTCGGCGTCGGCGACCATGGTGCGGAACTTCAGCATCGTGAACGGCACCCCCTCCTTGCCGGCGCGCTTCTGGCGGAAGAAGACCGGCGTGCCCGAGTCGAGCACGATCAGCAGCGCGATCGCCGCCAGCAGTGGCGAGAGCAGCGCCAGCATCAGCCCCGAGACCAGAATGTCCAGCCCCCGCTTCAGGGCCAGGGTCGAGCGCGGCGGGTCGGAGAAGCGGAAGTCGAGCACCGGCAGCTCGGCCAGCCGGTTGAGCTCGATCCCCGGCCCGAGCAGGCCGTAGTGCTTGGGCAGGAAGGTGAGGCCGAGCCCGGCGCTCTTGCACTCATCGATCAGGTGCTCGACGTCGCGTTCGCCCATCTCCTGCTCGCCGACGACGACCCGCTCGACGTTGTGCTCGCGCGCCACCCGCGAGATCTCTTCGATCGAGCCCAGCCGCGGCAGCGAGGCGCGTCGGTCCTTTTCGCGCGGGGCGGAGAGGTAGCCGACCAGCTGCAGGCGCGCCTCGGGGTGGGTGGCGATCCGCCGCGCGACGACGTCGACCAGGTTGGCCGGCCCGATCACGATCCCGGTCGCGACCCCGGTCAGGCGCTGCCAGACGAAACGCAGGACCGCGCGGGCGACGAAGCAGGCGAGGGCGGCGCCGACGCCGACCATGATCGCGCTCTTCGCCGAGAGGGCACCGCCGGGGCTGAGCGCAGAGCAGGCCGTCGAGCAGGATCGTGCCCAGGGCGCTGGCCGAGATCAGCGAGGGCAGCTCGTCGAGGGTGCTGTGGCGGATCCGCCGGTGGTCGTTGTCGTAGAGCCCGTGCAGCTTCAGCACCAGCAGCCAGGCCGGGGTGAAGAGCACGGCCCAGAAGAGCTTGGCGACGTCGGTCGTCGAGGTGAGGGCGGTGGCGACGCAGAGCGCGGTGAAGATCGCGACCCAGTCGCCGGCGGCGAGCAGGCGCCGCAGCATCGCCCCGCGGCGGCGCGAGCCACTGGGACCGGTCAGGCCCAGGCGGTTCGCCATCTCGGTCTGGGCGGGCGTTGACGCCGCGACGCAGGCGTCGTCGGGGTTCGCCCGTGGACCTCCTCGTCGGTCTTGGCGCTCATCAGCAGGTCCATTCCCCGCGCAGGCACTGCGCCGCCGGGTTCAGTTCGCCGCGCCTTTTCGAGATCGGCCAGCGCGGCGCTTCGATTCGCCCGCCTCGTGCTCGACCCGCGAGCGCAGGTAGTACCAGCTGCCAGTTGCGGTCCTCGCGTTCGATCGCGTGGCTGAAGTGGGTGATCGCCACCGGGTAGTTGCCCTGGCGCTCGGCCAGCAGGCCGAGCTGGACGTAGGGCGAGGCGGCCCACGGCTCGATCGAGCGCGCCGTTTCGGCGTGGTCGTGGCGCTGCCGAAGTCTTCTCGGCGGCGGCGGCCTGGCTGGCGTCGATCTCGTGTTCGACCAGCAGGGGCCCGACCAGGGCGACGGCCGAGACCCAGGCGAGGCCACGGCGGTGACGGTCAGCCCGAAGCGCCGCCCGTCGGCGTTGGAGCTCGTCGGGCGACGGGGATCGGCGGCGAGCTGGTTGCAGCGCGCGGCGACCACAACTCCGGCGGCGAGGAAGAAGAAGGCGCCGAGGGCCGGGATCTCCCAGAACCAGTCGAAAGCCGCTCCGACCGCGAAGGCGAGCATCGTCGCAAGCAGAACCGCGTAGCGGTCGCGTTGCGTCCGGGCGCGGCGCGCCAGGTGGCGAAAGCCGCACCAGAGCAGGGTGCCGATCAAGGCGATGACCAGCAGCCCGCCGATTACGCCCAGCTCGGCGAAGGACTCGAGGTAGAGCGAGTGCGCGTCGTGGACCGGGAGTTCGATCGTGCGTAGCTGGTTCCAGGAGAACTGGTATGTGCCGGCGCCGTGGCCGAGCAGCGGCTTTTCGCCGAACGCTTCCAGGGCCACCTTGTAGAACTCGTGGCGCCCGGCGCCCGAGAGGTCGGCGAAGTGCGCCTGGGGATTGCTGGGGAACTGGATGTCGGGGCTGGAGAACTGGTGCCAGGCCCGCCCGCCCACCGCGGCGACCACGGCGACCACGACCAGGGCGGCGGCGAGCGCGATGCCCTTCAGCACCTCGGGTTGCGCGAGATCGCCACGGCACGGCCGCTCAGAGTGCCCTCGCGGCGCTCCTCCCAGCGCAGCGCGGCGAAAAGCAGCAGTGAGAGGGCAACGCCGGCGAGCAGGATCAGCAGCACGGTGACGCCCTGGTCGATCGCCGCCTGGCCGCCGAGGTTGTCGGCGAGGCTGTGGCGGGTCTGCACCGCGAGCACTGCCGGCAGCGCCCCGATCGCACCGATTGCCAGCGTGGCGAGCAGCCAGAGCCGATCCTTGGAGAGGACGAGCAGACAGCCGCAGGCGACGATGAGCGAGAGCAACCCCCCGCGCGAGTAGGTGAAGTAGAGGGCGAGCAGGGCGGCGGGGATCACCGCTACCGAGAGCCAGCGCAGGGCGTCCCAGGCGGCGCGGCGGCTCATCCACAGGAGCAGTGCCACGCCGATGCCGAAAACGGCCCCGTTTGCGTTCCAGTAGCCGAGCGGATAGCTGAGCCGCGGCCCGCTGCCGGTCGCCTGTGCGACGTCGAGCACGTGGGGCAGCAGGCGGCCGCCGAGGCCGAGCAGCGCGACCAGCGCCGCGGCAATCGCAAGACCTTCAGCGAAACGTTGGCCCCTTTCGTCGGTTTGGGCGATCAGGAACGCGGCAATGAAGAAGCCGAGGTAGATCGCGACGCGGTCTGCCTCGATCACGCTGAGCTCGACCGAGCCCGACCAGAGGGATGAGATTGCACAGAGAAGCGACAGACAGACGATCAGTCCGCCTGCCCAGTACAGCGGTCGCTCTGGCTTCACCGCCGAGCCTGCGCCAAAGACGAGCAGCGCGACCACTACCAGCCACACGGCAAGGCCGGCAATGTGACGGCTGCTCACATCGAAGCCGCCCCCGGCCAGGGCGAGGCCGACGATCAGCGCGACCGGCGCAAGCAACGCCGCCGTTTGCTCTAACCTTGCGCGCGATGAACGTCGGGACGCGCCATCTCCGGGCGCCGCAATGGGCTCGCCTCTCCGCTCTGATGTCAGTGATTGCTCTGGCATTGGCTTGCTTTCCCGCGCTCGCTCAGGCCGAATGCACGAGCTCGAGTTGCGTCCAGTACACCGAATCTATCCCCAGCGCCGAAGGTGGAAGCCCATCCAAGTCACACCACCAGCAAACCCCGGCCAAGGTCTCGAAGACCGGTGAAAGCGGCGGTTCGCAGCCTTCCCAGCCGGGCGACTCGAAGAGCTCGAAGGAAGCTGAAGGGTCTGAAGAAGGCAATGCATCGCAAAAGCAAGGCGCCGTGGGGGGTGGAAACGGCGGCGGCAACGGCCAGGGTAAAGCAGGCGGCAGCGGCCAAGCGGCCGGCAAGCAGGCGATGAATCCCGGCGCTCAGGGGAAGTCCGGCGTCCAAGCCTCGAAGTCCAGCGACGGCGGGGGCTCCTCGCCGCTGGTGCCGATCCTGATCGCGATCGCCGTCCTCGCCGCGATCTCGGTGGCCGTTGTGATGATCAGGCAGCGGCGCCAGCGCGGCGGCCCGTCCGCAACCGCCTCCCCCGAGGCAAACTGACCATGGCTCAGGAGCGGAAGCGCCCGTTTGGGCAAGCTCGTGCGTGGTTCGTGGCGATCGTCCTCTGCCTCGCCTGCGCCGCGGTGACGGCCCCGACAGCGATGGCGCTGCCGGGCGACTTCTGGGGGGTTGCTCCACAGGGGCCCCCAACCGTCGAACAGTTCCAGCGCCTGCGGGCCGGTGGCGTCGACAGCGTGCGGATCCCGATCGCCTGGAGCGCGGTCCAGCCGCTGAGTGGCTCAGAAGCGGACTTCACCGCTTCTGATCAGCTCGTCGCCGGTGCCGCGGCGGCGGGGATCAACGTCTTGCCGTTCGTCTACGCCGCACCCTCGTGGGCGGTGAAGCAGGCCCGTGTGCCCCACAGCAGCGCCAAGGCGCCGAAGACCCTGCCGGTCAAGACCGGCGCCCAGCGCAGAGCCTGGGCCAACTTCCTCAAGCTGGTGATCGGCCGTTACGGCCCCGGCGGCAGCTTCTGGGCCGCCAACCCCGGCCTGCCGGCAAGTCCGATCCGCACCTGGCAGATCTGGAACGAGGAGAACTTCAAGTACTTCGTCGTGCGGCCCAATCCCAAGGACTACGGCAAGCTGATCAACATCTCCTACGCGGCGATCAAAAGCGTCGACCACGGCGCCAAGTTGATCCTCGGCGGCATGTTCGCCCGGCCCGGGGAAGCCAAATTCAAGAGAAAGCCGCCGGAAGCCTATTACGCGACTGACTTCCTCGATCAGCTTTACCGAGTCACGCCGGGCATCAAGAAGAAGTTCGTCGGCGTGTCGCTGCACCCGTACACGTCCAAGTACCAGCTGCTCACGCCGGAGATCGAAGAAGTTCGCACCGTGCTCAAGGCGAGGCACGACCCGAACAAGAAGCTCTGGATCACCGAGATCGGCTGGAGCTCCGAACACCCGGATCCCCACGATGCCTTCGCCAAAGGCCCCGCCGGCCAGGCAAAGCAGCTAAAGGGCGCCTTCAGGCTCTTCAAGAGCAAGGCGGCGAAGTGGAAACTGCAGCGGATCTACTGGTTCTCGGTCGACGACGCGCCCGGCATCTGCAACTTCTGCGGCGGCTCGGGCCTCTTCGGCGAAGGCTTCGTGCCGAAGAAGTCCTGGTACGCCTACGTGCACTTCGCCGGCGGCCACCCCTAATTTGCCGCGCGAATAGCGGCTGCGTAAGATCGGTGGGTTGGCCGCCGACGCGAAACCGACCGCGGGATCCGATCCCCTAGCCCCCTTCAGCGCCCCCGTTAGGCGCTGGTTCGAGGCCTCCTTCGAGGGCCCGACCCCTGCCCAGGCAGGTGGCTGGGAGGCGATCTCAAGCGGCGCCAACACGCTGATCTGCGCCCCGACCGGCTCGGGTAAGACGCTGGCCAGCTTCCTTTGGGGCATCGACAAGCTCTCGCGGGAGAAAGAGCGCGGCGACGGTGTCCGTCTCGTCTACGTCTCGCCGCTGAAGGCGCTCTCCTACGACATCGAGCGCAACCTGCGGGCGCCCCTGCGCGGCATCGGAGCCGACATCTCGGTCGGGCTGCGCACCGGCGACACGCCCCAGAAAGAGCGGCGGGCGATGCAGAAAAACCCGCCCGACATCCTGATCACCACGCCCGAGTCGCTCTACCTGATGCTCTCCTCGGCGGTGCGCGAGATCTTCTTCAGCACCGAGGCGGTGATCGTCGACGAGATTCATGCGGTGGCCCAATCGAAGCGGGGGTCGCACCTGGCGCTGAGCTTGGAGCGGTTGGAGCATTTGGTGAAGGGACCAGCGGATCGGGCGGCGGGTCCTGTCGGTGCAGGGAACCCCCCACCGCCTGCGGTAGCTAAAGCTTCCTCGGCGGCGGGCCCCCCTACACCGCCACCCGCCGCAGATGCGCCCGTCCTTCAACGGATAGGTCTCTCGGCTACGCAGCGCCCGCTGGAGCGGATCGCTCAGTTCCTGGTTGGGCCCAAACGCGAGTGCAGGATCGTGGATGCGGGCGTGGCGAAGGAGCTCGATCTGGAGATCGTGGTTCCCGTGGAGGACATGGCCGAACCGGGAGCACCGGCTTTCCCAAACGACGACGGCAACCCCACCGACGGTGAGCCCCTAGCTCACGTCCGCTCGATCTGGCCCGCCATCTATCCCGAGCTTCTGAAGCTGGTCCGCGAACACACCTCAACCATCATCTTCGTCAACAACCGCCGCGCCTCGGAGCGGCTGGCCAAGCGCTTGAACGAGCTCCACGACGACGAACCCGAGCAGGAGCTCCCGGCCACCGAGCAAGCCGGAAATGGATCCTCCGCCGGCCCAGACGCCATCGAGGAAATTGCCCGCGCCCACCACGGGTCATTGAGTCACGAGGAGCGCACGATCGTCGAGGAGTTGTTGAAGTCCGGCCAGCTTCCGTGCTTGGTCGCGACGTCGTCCCTCGAGCTGGGCATCGACATGGGCGCCGTCGACCTGGTGATCCAGGTCGAGTCCCCCAAGTCGGTCAGCCGCGGCCTGCAGCGGGTCGGCCGCGCCGGCCACTCGCTGGGCGAGGTCTCGCGCGGCCGCATCTTCCCCAAGTTCCGCGCCGACCTGCTCGAGTGCGCGGTCGTGGCCAAGCGCATGCGCGAAGGGGCGATCGAGGAGACGGTGATCCCGCAGAACCCGCTCGACGTGCTCGCCCAGCAGCTGGTCGCGATGGCGGCGCTCGACGAGTGGGAGATCGACGAGGTCGAGCGCCTCGTCACCGCCTCGGAGCCCTTCCACGACCTCTCCCGTGAGCAGCTGGAGAACGTGCTCGACATGCTCGACGGCCGCTATCCCTCCGACCGCTTCGCCGAGCTGCGCCCGCGCATCGTCTGGGACCGCGCCGAGGGCACCATGCACGGCCGCAAAGGCGCCCGCTCGCTGGTCGTCACCAACGCCGGCACGATCCCCGACCGCGGCCTCTACGGCGTCCACCTCCCCGACGGCCGCCGGGTCGGCGAGCTCGACGAGGAGATGGTCTACGAGGCCCGGCCCGGCCAGACCTTCCTGCTCGGCGCCACCACCTGGCGGATCGAGGACATCACCCGCGACCGCGTCATCGTCACCCCGGCCCCGGGCGTGCCCGGCGCGGTGCCGTTCTGGAAGGGCGACGGGATCGGCCGTCCTGCCGAGCTGGGCAAGGCGATCGGTGCCTTCGCCCGCGAGGCGGTCTCGCGCGAGCCCAAGGAGCTGGCCGCCGAGTACGACCTCGACCGCCGCGCAGCCGAGAACCTGGTCGCCTACCTGCGCGAGCAGCAGAGCGCGACCCGCGTCGTCCCCTCCGACGAGACGATCGTGGTCGAGCGCTTCCGCGACGAGATCGGCGACTGGCGCCTCTGCGTGCTCTCGCCCTACGGCGGCCGCGTCCACGCCGCCTGGGGCCTGGCGCTCGCCGCCAAGATCCGCTCCGAGCGCGAACTCGAGGCCGACGCGATCTGGTCCGACGAAGGCATCGTCATCCACCTCCCCGACGCCGACGAGCCGCCGCCCGCCGACCTGGTCCTGATCGAGCCCGACGAGGTCGAAGAGCTGATCGTCGGCGAGCTCTCCGGCTCGGCCCTCTTCGGCTCCCACTTCCGCGAGAACGCCGCCCGCTCGCTGCTGCTTCCCCGTGCCTACCCCGGCAAGCGCACGCCGCTCTGGCAGCAGCGGCTGAAGTCGCAGAGCCTGCTCGAGGTCGCCCGCGACTTCCCCCGCTTCCCGGTCGTGCTGGAGACCTACCGCGAGGTGCCTGCAAGACGTGCTCGACCTGCCCGCCCTGGGCGAGCTGCTGCGCGACCTGCACTCGCGCAAGCTCAGCCTGGTCGAGGTTGAGACCCCGACCGCCTCGCCCTTCGCCTCCTCGCTGCTCTTCGACTACGTCGCCGCATACATGTATGAGGGGGACACGCCCAACGCCGAGCGGCGAGCGGCGGCGCTAGCTCTCGACCGCGATTTGCTGCGCGAGCTGCTCGGCCAAGAGGAGCTGCGCGAGCTGATCGACCCCGGGGCGCTGGAGGACGTCGAGGCCCAGCTCCAGCACCGCACCGAGGCCGGCCGGGCCGGCGACCGCGACGCCCTGCAGCAGGTCCTGCGCAACGTCGGCGACCTCACCGCCGCCGAGTGCGAGGAGCGGGTCAGCGCGGGCTACTCGGCGGCCTCGATGTTGGCGAAGCTGGTCGACGAGCGCCGCGCGGCGCTGGTTCGGATCAACGGCGAGGAGCGCTACATCGCGGTTGAGGACGCCGCCGTCTTCCGCGATGCCCTCGGCGTGCCACCCCCGGCCGGCCTCCCCGAGACCTTCCTCGAGCCCCACCCCGACCCGCTCGCCACCCTGGTCCGCCGCTACGCCCGCACCCACGGGCCCTTCCCGACCGTCCGGCTCGCCTCGCGCTACGGGGTCGACCCGATGCCCGCGCTGCGCGAGATGGAGCGCGCCGGCACCCTCGTCCGCGGCGAGCTGCTGCCGGGCGGCAGCGAACGCGAGTGGTGCGATTCCGACGTGCTGCGCCGCGTGCGCCGCGCCAGCCTCGCCCACCTGCGCCGTGAAGTCGAGCCCGCCGGCCGCGATCGCTTCGCCCGCTTCCTGCCGAGCTGGCAGAACGTCGACGCCCACCGCGCCGCCGGCGCCGGGCCGGACCGCCTGCGCGAGGCGCTGGTGCCGCTGCAGGGCGTCACCCTGACGCCGAAAGTCTGGGAGTCCGACGTGCTGCCCCGCCGGCTCGGCGCCTACTCCCCGACCTGGCTCGACGAACTCTGCACCAGCGGCGAGGTGGTCTGGATCGGCGCCGGCGCCCGCGGCCGCAGCGACGGCCGCATCGCCCTCTACTTCCGCGACGACGTCCGCCTCGCCGGCCCGCCGCCGGCCAACGTCAAGCTCGAGAAGCCCGCGGGCGAGGTTCACGACGCGATCCGCGAGCGCCTCAGCGCCGGCCCCGATTTCTGGCTCGACCTGCTCGCCGATCTCGACCACCCGCCCGAGGAGCTGCATGCCGCGCTCTGGGACCTCGCCTGGGCCGGCGAGGTGACCAACGACGCCTTCTCGCCGTTGCGCGCACCGCGCCGTCGCGCCACGGCGCCGCCCGAGCAGCGCGGCCGCCGCTTCGCCCGCCGCCGCGCCGCCGGCGCCGCGGTGCAGGGCCGCTGGTCGCTGACCGCGCCGCTCTTCGCCAACGCCCCCGCGGCGGGCCCGCGCCTGCGCGCCCAGGCCGAGCTGATGCTCGAGCGCTATGGCATCGTCACCCGCGAGACCGTGCTCGCCGAGGGCATCCCGGGCGGCTTCTCCAGCCTCTACGCCGAGCTCGGCAACCTCGAGCTGCTCGGCACGGCTCGCCGCGGCTACTTCGTCGAGGGCCTCGGCGGCGCCCAGTTCGCCCTGCCCGGGGCGGTCGAGCGCCTGCGCTCGCTCCCCTACGAGGACGGCTCCTTTCAGCTGCTCGCCGCCACCGACCCCGCCAATCCCTACGGCGCCTCGCTGCCCTGGCCGAAGCCGGCGACCGGCCGCCGCCCCGCCCGCACCCCCGGCGCGCACGTGCTGATGCGCGACGGCGCGCCGCTGATCTACGTCGAGCGCGGCGGCCGCGGCCTCGTCCGCCTGGTCGAGCTGAGCGCCGACGAGCTCACCGCCGCCGTCCATGCCCTCGCCGCCGAGGTCGCCGCCGGCCGCCTGCCCAAGCTGGCGCTGGAGAAACTCGACGGCGACCCGGTGATCGGCTCCGGCCAGGAGGAGGTGCCTGCTCGAGGCCGGCTTCAGCCGCGGACCTCGTAAGCTTGTTCTCGCCTAGTTGTTCAATAGATTAGACAATATATGAGTTAACGTCTAATCTATTGAACATGCCACGCAAGGAGTACCCGCTTCATCCTCAGACACGACGGCGTGCGCAGGCGCTTGGCGAGCGCCTGCGCCTGGCCCGCATGCGGCGCCGCATGTCGCTCGCCGAGCTGGCCAAACGGGTGGGGGTGGCGCGCGGCACCCTGACCAAGCTCGAGCAGGGTGACCTGTCAGTCAGCCTCGCCCTGCTTGCCCGGGTGCTGACTGTCCTCGGGCTCGAAGAGGATCTCGACGGGATTGCCCGCGACGATGAGCTTGGTCAGCGGTTGCAGGACGTTCGCATGACTCGTCCCCGCCGGGCGCCCACGGGCGGGCCGCGATGAGTGGAGAGCGAGACCTGGTTGTCGTCCACCTCGACGCTCCGGAGCTGGGCGAGCGCCGTGTCGTCGGCGCCCTCGCCCGCGAGCGCGCTGGAGCGCAGAGCGTCATTTCCTTCGCCTATGACGAGGACTGGGTTGGCGCGGCCGACTCTTTCTCGATCGATCCCTCGCTGCCGCTCTACGAGGGCGATCAGTTCCCCCCGATCCTGCCTGGCATCTTTGCCGACCTGTCGCCCGATCGTTGGGGCCGCACCCTGCTCGAGCGCCGCGAGGCGCTGGCCGCCCGGCGCGAAAAACGCAATCGCCGCCGGCTCGACGACTGGGATCTCCTGGTTGGCGTAGACGACGAGACCCGCATGGGAGCCCTGCGTCTCGCGGGCTCCGGGGAGGGCCCGTTCCTCGGGCGGCACTCACTTGCGGTGCCGCCCGTCGCTCGCCTGCGGGAGCTCGAGCACTGGGCGGCAGAGGTGGAGCGGGGCCTACCCGCGGTTGACGATGGGGCTGAGCGCTGGATCGCGATGCTGGTCGCGCCCGGCAGCTCGCTGGGTGGAGCTCGTCCCAAGGCCAACTTCCGCGAGGCGGACGACTCATTGTGGATTGCCAAGTTCCCCTCGCGCGAAGACCGGTACGACGTCGGCGCCTGGGAGCAGGTTGCCGCCCGGCTCGCGGCCGCGGCCGAGATCGAGGTGCCCGAGTCGAGGCTGCTGAGCCTCGGCTCTCGCCACCGGACCTACTGCGCGAGGCGCTTCGATCGGCTGGGCGGCGCTCGCCGCCTCTATGCCTCCGCGATGACCCTCGCCGGGCGCCGCGACGGGGAAGAGGGCGCCGGTTACCTCGACATCGTGCGGGCGATCGAAAGCTTCGGGGATCCGGATGCGATCGAGGCCGATCTCGAGCAGCTTTTCCGCCGCGTGGTCTTCAACGTTCTCGTCTCCAATCACGACGACCACCTGCGCAACCACGGCTTCCTGCGCGAGCCCGGCGGCTGGCGCCTGGCGCCGGCCTTCGACGTCAACCCGTCCCCCGACACCGAGGAGCACAGTCTCACCCTCGACGGCGAGCTGGGGCTTGCCGATCTCGATCTGGTCCGCGCCACCGCCCCGCTGTACCGGCTGGGAGAGAGGCGAGTCGCCGAGATCGTCACCGAGGTCGAAGCCGCCGTGGCGAGATGGCGCGAGGAGGCGGGCGCGTTCGACCTCTCCCGAGACGAGCTGGAGCGCATGGCGGTCGCCTTCCAGCGGGCGGAACGGTAGGCCCCCGCGCCCAAGGGGGATAATCGATTCATGGAGGATCGTGAGGGGGCGCAGGGGCCGGTCGCGTTGCTGCGCAGCGTGCCGCTCTTCGCCGACCTCGAGGAGGGGGAGCTGGAGCGCTTCTCGCGGGTCGCGGTCGCCCGCGCCTTCCCGGCCGGCACGCGCGTCTTCCACGAGGGCGATCACTCCGACGCTTGCTACATCGTCCGCGACGGCAGCTTCCGCGTCACTCGCGAGCACTCCGACGGGCGCGCGATCACGCTGGCCAGTCTCGGTCCCGGTGACATCTTCGGCGAGCTGGCGATGCTCGACGGCGAGGTGCGCTCGGCCAGTGTCGAAGCGCTCAGCGACGGCGAGCTGCTCGCCCTGCCGGCCGGCGAGGTGCGGGCGCTGCTCGCCCGCCATCCCGAGATCACGGTGAAGCTGATCGCCGCCCTGGTGCGGCGCCTGCGCACTGCCAACGAGCGGATCTCGCGCCAGTCCTTCCAGACCGTGCCCAGTCGCGTCGCGGGCGTGCTCTCGCAACTCGTTGCCGAGGAGTCGCCGCGCGAGGGGGAGGGCGGCGAGGTGACGATTCGGATGAACCAGGCCGATCTGGCCCAGCTCGCCGGCACCTCGCGCGAGAGCGTCAGTCGCTTCCTCGCCGACCTCGAGCGCGCCGGCGTCGTCCGGCCCGGCCGCGGCCGGGTCACCGTGCTGGCGCCGGAGAAGCTGCGCAACTACATCTTCTGAGCCGGCGACCGCTCAGCAGCTGATCGGCTTGGGATCGGAGGGATCCCTGCTGGCGCTGTCGTTGCCGGGGCCGCAGTCGATCAGCTTGTCGTGTTGGCCGTCGATCGCTTCGATCGTGTCGTTGCCGCCCTTGCCGATGAAGCTGTCGGCTCCGGTGTGGCCGAAGAGGCTGTTGGCGCCGTTGTCGCCGATCAGCACGTCCGGCCCGTCGGAGCCCTCGAGGTCCTCGTTGTTGCCGAGGATGTGGTCGGGCGTGCCGCAGCCGGGGGGACCGCCGGTGCCGCCGAGTTCGATCCGCATGTGGGCGTTGGAGCGGCCGTAGGAGACCGTGTCCTCGCCGGGCCCGCCGTTGTAGGTGTGGCCCTGGCAGACCGCGACGGAGGAGACGAGCAGGTCGTTGCCGGGCCCGCCGAACAGCTGGTCGGCGCCCGGGTCGGCGTAGAGCACGTCGCTGCCGCCGTTGCCGATCAGCGTATCGTTGCCGTCGTCGGGCCCGTTGTAGTTCTCGCCCGCTTCCAGCACGTCGTCGCCGGGCCCGCCGACCAGCGTGTCGGAGCCGGCGTTGCCGTTGGCCCGCACTTTGACGCTGGTCGGGACGCTTTCGCCGATCGTGATCGAGTCGTCGCCGGCGCCGCCGGTGATCACCAGCAGGCCGGTGGCGGTGGCGGCCGGACAGTTGACCGTTGCGATCAGGCTGCTCGCGGTCGAGGATTCGCAGCCTTCGCCGGAGACGATCGGCCCGCTTTCGGTCACCGTCCAGATGCCGTTGTTGAAGTAGACGTGGATGTCGTTGGCGCGACTGTCGCCTTGCACGATCAGGCTGCTGCCGTCGAGGCCCTGGTTGAGGATGACGAAGGTGCCGTTGGCCGGTGGCGCCTCTTCGGGCCCGCACGAGTTCTCCACCGCGAAGCCTTCGCACTGGTCGGTCCCCTCGCCGCCGAATGCTTCATCGGGGCCGCCCATGCCGTCGAGGGTGTCGTTGCCGACGCCGCCGTCGAGCCGGTTGACTTCTTCGTCGCCGACGATCGTGTCGGGCTGCGGCGAGCCGACCACGTCCTCGAAGCCTTTCAGGGTGTCGTGGCCGTCCCCTTTGGACCGGCCCGTGGCCAGGTCGACGGTGACGCTGCCGCGCGTGGCGCTGGCATAGGAGACGATGTCGTTGCTGCCGGGCCCGCCGTCGAGCGTGTCTTCGCCGCTGTCGCCGCGGACCACGTCGCCGTTGCCGGGACCGCCATCGGCGTGGTCGCTGCCGGCGCCGCCGTAGACGAAGTCGCTGCCCGGCCCGCCTTCGAGGTTCGGATCGTCTCCCGGCCCGCCTTCGATGTGGTCGCTGCCGCCATCGCCTTCGATTTCGTCGTTGCCCTTGTCGCCGAGCAGTGTGTCGTTGCCGGGCCCGCCCTTGATGTGGTCGCTGCCCTTTTCACCATTCGCGTAGTCGTTGCCCGGTCCGCCGATCAGTGTGTCGGGCCCTTTCTGTCCGAGCAGCTTGTCGTCGCCGCCACCGCCGAGCAGGGTGTCCTTGCCCTTTTCGCCGATCAGGTCGTCGTTGCCGGCGCCGCCCACGAGGCGGTCGGAGCCGCTGCCGCCGTCGAGCTTGTCGTTGCCGCCTTCGCCGAAGAGCTTGTCGAAGCCCTTGCCGCCGTAGATCTTGTCGTTGCCGGGCCCGCCGCAGATGATGTCGTTGCCGTTGCGGCCGCCGTAGATCTTGTCGTTGCCGCCGCCGCCGTAGATCACGTCGCTGGCGCCTTTGCCGACGATCACGTCGTTGCCCGGCGTGCCGACGATCGTCGCGTGCTTGCCGTCGCACTTGGCCGCGCTGGCGCCGGCGGCGAGCGCGAGCAGCAGAAACGCGGCAAGGGAGATTGACACGACCATGGAGAGGGACCGGCGGCCCCCGGCTTTCGATTGGCTCATGCCTCCCCATCGACCCGTCTTCCCGCCGCCTACACTCCTGGCCGACGAACGTCCAAAACTTGGTAAGCCGTTTGTCCAGAGGCCGGGACGGGTCGCCCGCGCCGAATCGTGCCGAGCACGACGCTGCGCCCGGCCCGGTCAGATACGCTCGCCCCGATGCGGGGCGGTATCTACGTACTCAACTTCTACTCGCCGGTCTTCGTCGACCAGCTCAAGCGCGGTCGCAAGACGGCGACGATCCGGTTGGGCGACAAGAGCAGCAAGTACGAGCGCGGCCAGGTCGTCTGGATCACGGTCGGCTTCCGCCACAGCCCGCGCGAGAAGATCTTCACGGCGGTGATCGACGACGTCGAGGTCAAGCGCGTCTCCGAGCTCTCCCCGCGCGACATCGAGCACGACAACCCGGAGTTCCGCCGGCTCGAGGAGGAGATCAAGTTCCTCGAACAGATCTACGGCAAGCCGGTCGCGCCCGACGAAATGGTCACCGTGATCCGCTTCTCGCAGATCGTCGAGCCCCCCGGCGCCCACTTCGGCAACGGCGAGACCCCCCACCACAATTGAGCCCGCCGCCTGCCTGATCCGTATCCAGATCCGGTGGCCGACTACTCCTTCCTCACGACCTGGCTGCTGGAGTCCCCGCGGGAGCCGGTCTTCGAGGCGATCTACGACCAGGAAAGCTGGCCGCGCTGGTGGCGCGGGGTCGAGGAGGCTGCCGAGGTGCGCCGCGGCGAGGACGACGGGGGGGTCGGCACCGTCTCCCGCATGGTCTGGAAGAGCCTGCTGCCCTACCGGGTCGAGTTCGAGGTGACGACAACGCGGATCGAGCGCCCCCACCTGCTCGAGGGCGACGCGGTTGGCGAGCTCAGCGGCGTCGGTCGCTGGCGCCTCTATGAGCAGGACGGCGTCACCGCGGTCCTCTACGAGTGGAACGTGGCGACGACCAAGCCTTGGATGAACGTCCTGGCGCCCGTCGCCCGGCCGTTCTTCGAGTGGAATCACGACTGGGTGATGGCCCGCGGCGGCGAGGGAATCGCCCGCCTCCTGGGCTGCAATCTCCTGGCCAGCCACTGAGAGGCCCCCCGGGCGGGTCGACTCGCTATCTTTCAGGGCCTTGGCACTCTCATGTGGAGAGTGCCAATCCAGTTCGAACTTCTGAACCCCACCTGACCAATGACGGAGGTATACGGATGAAGCTGAAGCCCCTCGGGGACCGGCTGATCGTGAAGCCGATCGAGGAGGAGGAGACGACCGCCAGCGGCATCGTTCTCCCCGACACGGCGAAGGAGAAGCCCCAGAAGGGCAAGGTCGTCGCCGTCGGCGATGGCGCGATCAACGAGGACGGCACTCGCCGCCCGCTCGACGTGAGCGAGGGCGACGAGGTCCTCTACTCCAAGTACGGCGGCACCGAGGTCACCGTCGAGGACGACGACCTGCTCGTGCTGCGCGAGTCGGACGTCCTCGCCAAGCTCGGTTAGCCCACCCAGGACTTAGAACCAAGGAGGACTGAAAACAGATGGCTCATAAGGAGCTGAAGTACAGCGAGGAAGCACGGGGGGCCCTGCAGGCCGGCGTCGACGCCGTTGCCGACGCGGTCAAGGTCACCCTCGGCCCGAAGGGCCGCTACGTCGTGCTCGACAAGAAGTTCGGCGCGCCGACGATCACCAACGACGGCGTCACCATCGCCCGCGAGGTCGAGGTCGAGGACGTCTTCGAGAACCAGGGCGCCCAGCTCGTCCGCGAGGTCGCCACGGCGACCAACGACGTCGCCGGTGACGGCACCACGACGGCGACCCTGCTGGCCCAGATGATCGTTCGCCAGGGCCTCAAGAACGTCGCCGCCGGCGCCAACCCGCTGGCCCTGCGCCGCGGGATCGAGACGGCGGTCGAAAAGGTCGTCGAGACCTGCGCGAGCAAGCAGTCCAAGGAGGTCGCCGGCAAGGAGCAGATCGCCCGCGTCGCCGCCATCTCCGCCGGTGACGACGAGATCGGCAACGTGATCGCCGACGCGATCGAGAAGGTCGGCAAGGACGGCGTGGTCAACGTCGAGGAAGGCCAGACCTTCGGCATGGAGCTGGAGTTCACCGAGGGCATGCAGTTCGACAAGGGCTACATCTCGCCCTACATGGTCACCGACCAGGACCGCATGGAGGCGGTGCTCGAGGACCCCTACATCCTCATCGCCAACCAGAAAATCGGCTCCGTGCGGGACATCCTGCCGGTGCTCGAGCAGGTGATGCAGGGCGGCAAGCCGCTGCTGATCATCGCCGAGGACGTCGAGGGCGAGTGCCTCGCGACCCTGGTGGTCAACAAGCTGCGCGGCACCTTCACCGGCGTCGCGGTCAAGGCTCCGGGCTTCGGCGACCGCCGCAAGCGGATGCTCGAGGACATCGCGATCCTCACCGGCGGCGAGGTGATCACCGAGGAGATGGGCCTCAAACTCGAGAACACCCAGCTCACCCAGCTCGGTAAAGCCCGCCGCGTCGTCATCTCCAAGGACACGACGACGATCATCGACGGCAACGGCGAGGCCGACGACATCAAGGGCCGCATCAACCAGATCAAAAACGAGGTCGAGAACACCGACTCCGATTTCGATCGCGAGAAGCTCCAGGAGCGCCTCGCCAAGCTGGCCGGCGGCGTCGCCGTGGTCAAGGTCGGCGCTGCCACCGAGACCGAGATGAAGGAGAAGAAGCACCGCGTCGAGGACGCGCTGCAGGCGACCCGCGCCGCGCTCGAGGAGGGCGTCGTGCCGGGTGGCGGCGTTGCCCTGCTCAACGCCCAGGCCGAGCTCGACCCGGAGAAGCTCACCGATCCCGACGAGGCGACCGGAGCACGGATCGTCCACCGGGCGCTCGAGGAGCCGGTCCGCCAGATCGCCGAGAACTCCGGCGAGGAGGGCTCGGTCGTGGTCAACAAGGTCCGCGAGCTGAAGGCCGGCGAAGGCCTCAACGCGGCCACCGGCGAGTACGGCGACCTGATCGCCGCCGGCGTGATCGACCCGACCAAGGTGACCCGCTCGGCGCTGGAGAACGCGGCGTCGATCGCCAAGAACATCCTCGTCACCGAGGCGATCATCGCCGAGCCGCCCGAGGACGCCCCCGCGGGTGGCGGAATGCCCGGCGGCATGCCGGACATGGGCGGCATGATGTAGGACGCCCTCGGGCGTATCCTCGCCCCAACAGGCGAGTGCAGTTTCAGAGAGGCCCGGCACCCGCCGGGCCTCTCGCGTTTCGTCCCAACCCCGTCTCCCTTTCGGCACCTTCAGCGCACCACAAGCGCGCCCGCCTCTGCCACCGTCCCCCCATGCCAACCCCCCGGCCAACCCCCCGGGGCCGACGGGCCTCAAACGTGACATATAGACACGGTTTCGGCCCGTCGATGTGCGAGGGACGGGCAGATCGCGGGAATCGCCGAGGCACAGCATGGCTTGGTGGCGCTTGGGCAGCTTGTCAGTGCCGGCCTCAGCGCCGAGGCTGTCCGCAAGCGGGTGGAGCGAGGTCGCTTGCACCTTGTGCACCCGGGCGTATATGCCGTTGGGCATGCATTGCTGGACCGCGAAGGTCATCTGATGGCTGCGACTCTGGCGTGTGGTCCAGGGGCGGTGATTTCCCATTTCTCTGCCGCTGAGCTTTGGGGACTGATCGACGCGACAAGGGCCGACATCGACGTAACGGCTCCGAACCGCCGTGGTCGAACTCCCGCCGAAATCTCCGCCCATCGCGATGGTGCGCTGCTCGATCGCGATTGCACGCAGCGGCACGGTATCCCCTGTACGAACGTCGCCCGGACTCTCCTGGATCTGGCCGGGGTCGTCACGCCCTGGGAACTACGCAAGGCCGTTTCCGAGGCAGAGGTTCTTGGCCTGCTCAATGTCTCCGCGATCCGAGCGCTGATGCGCCGCTGTCGCGGTCGCCGCGGAGTGGCACGGTTGCGAGTCTGTATCGACGAACTCGATCCATTGACGAAACGGACTCGCAGCGAACTCGAGCGGATTTTCCTGGCGTTGTGCAAACGGGCCGGGCTACCTCGGCCAGAGGTCAATGTGCCGCTGGAGGCGGCCGGTCTTCGTCTTCGACCCGACTTCCTCTGGCGAGACGCCCGTCTGATCATCGAAACCGATAGTCGAAAGTTCCATGGCACTGCGGCTGCCTTCGAGTTGGACCGGCAGCGCGAACAACGCTTTTTCGCCGCCGGCTGGCAGGTCCTGCGCTGTACCTGGCGCCAAGTCGAGTACGACCCGAACAGCCTGCTCCCCCTGCTGCGCGCCGGCTTCAGGCGCGTCAAGGCAGGCGCCGACGGGCCTCGAACGTGACATATCGACACGGTTTCGGCCCGTCGGCCCCCGCGCGCTGGGGTCATTTGGCCTTGGCGGCTCGTGGGGGTGGAGGCGGGAGTGGGGGGAAGAGGCCGGCGTTGTATTCGGCGTACTGGAGGAAGGTTTCGCGGCGCAGCTTGAGGCGCAGGGTGTTGGTCGTGCGGGGGTAGAGGCGCAGGTCGTAGGGGTTGGCGCCGGGGCCGAAGCCGGCGTAGTAGACGAACATGCGCACCCGCGGGCGCTTCACCGTCCAGGCGACGAGCTGCTTGACGAAGCGCGGTTCGTCTTTGCCCGAGACCGCCCACTCGGTGATCGCGATCGGCTTGCGCTTCCACTGCTTGCCCGCGTAGAAGCGCTTGAGGTCTTTCCAGACCGGGAATTCGGAGTAGAAGTCGGTGCCTGCCCAGTCGACCCAGCGGGCCCCCGGCCAGAAGTTGCCCGGGAAGTTGCCCTTCACCCGCGGCGAGCCGCCCGGCAGTGGGCTCCAGATGATGCTCACCGGCGCCGGCCGCAGTTCAGTCGGGTTCGGCCCCTTTGTTCGGTTCAGTGGCGGCAGGCCGATTTCGGCGAGCGTCGCGTTGATCCCTTCCAGCGTCTGGCCGCCGCGGACGATCGCGGCGATGCGACGGAAGGCCTCCTTGTACCAGTAGGCGGTGTGTTCGCCGCCCTTCTGGGTGCCGTCGCAGTTGAACGCCGACCAGACGTTGAGGCAGCGGTTGGGCTCGCCCAGCGGCCTGATGTAAGCGGGCAACTGGTATTTGGCGAAGAAGTCGTTGAGCTGCAGCAGGTAGTCGTCGCCCGCTCCCAGAGCGATCTGCTCGGGCGTGATCAGCTCGCGCAGGGTCTGGTCATCGGCGCTCGAGATCGCCAGCACCGGCCGCGTGCCGGTTTCGCGCCAGCGTTCGTAGGCCTGGTTGAGGCTGTTGCCCCAGGGGTGGAAGGTCTCCAGCAGCGCCGGGTGCTTGGCCAGCAGTTCGGTGAATTCGTTGAACTTCTGCGTGGTGCCCTGGTCGCTGACGCCGAAGAGCACGTCGGGCTTGGGTGGGACCAGAGTCAGTGCCTGCGCGGGCGCGGCGCCGATCGCGCCGATCGCCAGTGCCAATGCCGCTGTCTGTCTAAGTCTCCTCCAGAACATCGTCCATCCTTCTTGGCTCGACTCCGAGCTCCTCCGCGTCGGCCGTGCCGCGCTCGCTGGTCATCGAGACCTCCATCAGCTCGGCCTCCTCCCAGGTTGCAAACACGGCCTCGCCGAAAAGGGAGCGGATCGCGATCAGGCCCGAGCGGACGATCGGGAGCGGCACGTGGACCAGCGGCCGGGGCCTGCCGGCAATCCGGCTGACCAGGTCCGACATCTGGTCGTAGTCGAGCGTCTCCGGGCCGGCCAGCTCGTAGCGCCGGCGCCCATCTCGCTCCAGGGCGCTGACCACGCAGCGGGCGGCGTCGTTGGCCCAGATCGGCTCGAAGCGGGCCCGGCCGCCGCCGGAAACCGGCAGCACCGGCAGGAAGGAGAAGCGGCGCAGCAGCGTGATCCAGGGGTCGGAGCGGTCATAGACGATCGAGGGAGCGAAGATCGTCGTCTGCAGCGACGAGGAGGCGATCGCCTGCTCGGCCAGCCACTTGGCGCGGAAGAAGCGCGTGCGCTGGGCCTGCGAGGCGTTGAGGGCGCTGAAGAAGACGAAGCGCTCGACGCCGCTGCGCTCAGCCGCGCGCAGCAGGCGCACCGTCGCCAGGCCGTTCAGCTCCTCGATCCGGTGCGGCGGCTGGTCGCGAATCGTCGCCGCCAGGTGGACGACGGTGTCGACGCCGCGCAGTGCCTGGCGCACCAGGTAGGGGTCCGACATCTCGCCGAGATCGCCGAGGGCGATCTGCACGTCGACCCGGCGCGAGCCAAGGCGCCGCGGCTCGCGCACCAGGCAGCGCACGTCGTGTCCGCGCTCGAGCAGCAGCGGCAGCAGCCGCGACCCAACGCTTCCGGTTGCCCCTGTCAGCAGCAGCATCGCCGAGCGATGCTAGTGGCGATGCTTCTTTGGCTTCGGCTTGGGCCCCAGCGTGAGGCTGACCTTGCCCGAGGAGGAGAGCGAGCCGGGCGCCGGGTTCGAGGAGCCTGACCACGAGCGGCGGCAGCCGGCGGCCCTTCTTGGCCTTCGGCTTGGTCACGCTGCCCAGTGTGCAGTTGGCGGCAGCGAGCTTGGCCTTTGCCTGACCAAGGCTCTTGCCGGCCAGGCTCGGCACCTTGCAGATCGGCTTCGGAGGTTGCGAAACAGTGGCGGGCGGACTGGCTGCGCGTATCTCGGCTTCCGTTTTTTCCACCGTCCCCGGCGGCAGTTCTTCGACCACCGAGATGCCCAATTCGCCCTCGAGGGCTTCCATCGCCTTGGCGACGTCGAGCCGGCCCCCGCTCGTTGTGTTGCCGGCCAGTGAGGGGACGGCATCGACGCCCTCCAGCAGCGCTTGGCGCACTTCGGTCACGCTTGCTCCGGGCTCGAGCGAGAAGAGCAGGGCCGCGCCGCCGGTGACGTGCGGCGCCGCCATCGAGGTGCCCTGGAGGTAGCCGTAGCTCGTGGCGGTCCCAACCGGTTCGGAACAGACGAGAGTGATGTCGTCGAGCCAGATGCCGCTGCCGGCGGTGGGGGACGATCCGGTCGTGAAGCGGAACTGGACCTGAACTTCGCCGCCGGATTTGAAGGCGGACGCAAGGTCGAGGAAACGAGTTTCCATCCCGCTGGCCGGGGAGCTGGCTGGGGTCGAAGATGACTGCTCGACCCCGTTGAGGAGCACTGCGTAGCGGTACTGGTCTCCAGAGGCGAGCGAGACATGACGACTTTGAGTGAGCCTGCAGCCGCCATTTGCCGGGATCGTCACCGGCGCCGAGGTCACCTCACGCACGGTGTTGGCCGCTGGGGCGCCGACCAGGTCGGTCATCCCGAAGGACGTCAGCGGCGATTCGTTGGTGCGGGTGAAGCCGCCATCGGCGCCCGTCGCGACCCATTTGGTGGCGAAGTCGTTTGTGGTGAACGTGTCTTGGAAGCGGGTTCCGTACGGATAGGCGCTGAGCGTCTCGGTTCCCGGTGCGCCGAGGTCAACCGAGGCGGCGCCCCAGTCCGAGAAGCCGGCGAGGCCATCCGCTTGGTTGGTCGCGGCAACGCAGACGATGTTGTCGATCGGTCCAGGTATCGATCCAGATGCCTGTTGGTCGGGCCTGAAGTCGCATGGGTAGTGATGGCCGTGCGGCGCGGAGCCGGCGCCGTCGTTGTCGGAGCCGTCGTTTCCGGCGGAGATCACGAAGAGGGTGTGTTTGGCCGCAGCGATCGCGTCGACTTCGGCCTGCTGGGCTTCGTTTCCGCCAAGGGACATGTTCGCCACCCGGGCGCCCTTTGCTGCGGCGTAGTTGATCGCAGCGACGATCGACGAGGTCCGGCAGCGGCTCTCTCCCAGATTGGGAAAGCGAGAACAGACCCGCAGCGGCATGATCCGGACGTTCTGGGCGACCCCGGTTATTCCCACGCCGTTGTTGCCGGCGGCGCCCATCGTGCCGGCCGTGTGGACACCGTGCCCGCCCGAGATCAGGTCTTCGTCGGTGGGGTCGCCATCCTGGGTCGGCGCTTCTCCATTGGCGCCGATGAAGTCGGCGCCGTGGAGGTCGTCAACGATTCCGTTGCCATCGTCATCGACGCCGGGAGTGCCCCCGCTCTCGCCCGGATTCGTCCAGGCGACCGAGTTGAGGTCTTCGTACTCGAAGCGGTAGCCCGAGTCGATGTCGGCGATCACGATCGAGGGCGAGCCGACGGTTCGGTTCCACGCGGCCGGTGCGTTGATGTCGGCACCGGCAATCGCGCCGTTGAACCCGTCTATGCCGGTGCCCAGGTTGCGCAGGCCCCAGAGCTGGCCGAAGAGCGGATCGTTGGGAAGGGCGTTGATGGCGCGGTAGCCGTCGCGTTCGGCGACCGCGACGGACGGGTCGGCCTCGAGGCTTGACACCGCCTCGGCCGCCGTCTGGCCGGGTCGCACCGAGACCAGCTGGAAGCGGCGGTTGCCGAGGTCGCTCTCGAAGCTGACGTCGGCCTCTCCGCGCGCCTCGATCCGGTCGCTGCGATCGGCTTGGCCGGCCCACTCGACGATCAACTCGTCGGCGGAGCGCGTCGCCGGTGGCGTGGGTGGCGCAGAAGGGGGAACGGCGCGGTCGGCCGCCGCCGTTGCCGGCAGCAGGAGCATGAACAGCGCGCAGGGAATCAGCAGCCGTGGACGGGACACACGGCGACGATAGCCCGATTTGCGCTCGATCGACGGCACTCGACCGAATTTCCTCCCACCGGCAAGCGGGCGCCAGAGCCACGCTGCCGCCGCCCAATCCCTAAAATGTGCGCTCGCGCTTGGCGGGGGCCTCGAGCCTCCGGCGGCACCGAAACGACGAACCAGGAGATAAGCCTCGAATGACCTACGTCATCGCCGAGCCTTGCATCGGCCAGAAGGACAACTCGTGTGTCGAGGTCTGTCCCGTCGACTGCATTCACCCGACGCCGGACGAGCCCGACTACGACTCGGTAGAGATGCTCTACATCGACCCGGACGAGTGCATCGATTGCGACGCTTGCGTTGAGGCCTGTCCCGTGGACGCCTGTTTCGCCGAGGATCAGCTGCCGGCTGAGTGGGCGAAGTACGCCGAGATCAACGCCAATTACTACAAGAGCAAGGCGAGTGCCTGAACAGACCGTTTAGGCACTTCTGGCGTACCAAAAAACACCCTTCGGCCACTTTGCAGTAAGCCGGTGGTGGGCGTTGTCACCCACGTCCACTCTCGGTCCGGTGCACCATTTTTTAGCCTTAAGATCGTTGTTGCATCGGGTGACCCGCTAGGTCGTCAGCATGAGGCTTCCTAGCAATGGAGCTCGGTGCTTGCTCGATGGACTGGGAGGGCGGCGCTGTACTGGCCGCCCTCCTAGCTGTCACTCGTGGCCAGGCGCTCGCCCGGCGGACGACCGGAGCGGCTGCGCTCGAAGCTCATCGCCGCGACGACGGTTGAGGTTCCGGGTTCCTCGCTCGCGAGCAGGCGGGCGGTGCTTTTCGCCTCGATCTCCTCGACCCGCGCGTAGGAGGCGGCCATCTCGTCGGCCACTTCCCGCCGTCCCTCCTCGTCGAGGCTGACCGAGCGCCAGCTCATCCAGATGTCTTCGTCGGAATCCATCCTGCCCGCGCGCAGGGCGGCAAGGCCCTCGGCCATAATCGCCTGCAGGATCAGGGCGGCGAACTCACGTTTCGTCTCCGCGGGCAGCCGGCGCGCTTCCTCGTCGCTGACGAACGGTCGCGCGATCGCGCGGTAGAAGTGCTCGGTGGCGCCGCGCCGCTGCTCGGTGCCGACGAATTCGATGCAGCCGGAGTCGAACAGTTCTTTGACGTGGTGGCCGACCTTGCTCACCCCCTCGCCGATGATCTTGGCGATCTCGTTGGGGCTGGCGGTACCTTCGTTGAGGATCGCGAGGGCGTCGATCCTGATCCGGTGACCGACGGCGTAGGCCACGGCCTCGTCGATGCTTCTCTTCTGCCCCTTTGCGGTAGTCGCCAAGGCTGATCCTCCAGTCAAGAGCTATCTCATTGCTAAGGCTGGCCGGAGGATAAGCAAGTTTCCCTGATCGGAGTCGGCCACACTCAGCGATGCCTCAATACTTAATTTTTTCTTAGTATTGCGCTCGAATCCCGGTCAGACGGGCAGGAGAGGGGAGGAGGTGAGCTTTGATGAGGATCGCCAGCGTAGGCGCGGTGCTGCCGAGCGTGCACGTCTTCAAGCACAACTAGGCCCTGCCTACTGGACGACCGGAAGCGGAGTGCCGCTGAGCGGTGGCGGTTCGGCCGCCGCCGGTGTCGCCTGCAGGACCGGCAGCTCCTGTGGCGTGGCCGCGATGATTCCGCGCGCGGCCTGACGAATTGCCTGCGCCGCGGGAGAGTCGGGTTCTGCCGTGACCAGCGGTGAGCCGCTGTCGGCGTGCTCGCGCAGGGGCTCGGAAAGCGGGATCTTGCCGAGCAGGGGGATGTCGAGTTCGTCGGCGAGCAGCTGCCCGCCGCCCTCGCCGAAGATCGTGAAGCGCTCGCCGTCGGGAGTGGTGAAGCCGGACATGTTCTCGATCGCGCCGAGCAGCTCGAGGTCGAACTTGGCCGCCATGTCGGCGCCCCGCTTGGCCACGGTTTGAGCGGCGGGCTGAGGCGTGGTGACGATCAGGAACTTCGCCTGCGGCAGCAGCTGGGCCAGGGTCATCGAGACGTCGCCGGTTCCCGGCGGCAGGTCCAGCAGCAGGTACTCCAGCTCGCCCCAGGCGACGTCCTCGAGGAACTGCTGGATCGCCTTGTGCAGCATCGGGCCGCGCCAGACGACGGCCGAGTTCTCCTCGACGAAGAAGCCGATCGACATCACCTTGACGCCGCCGGCGGACTCGAGCGGCAGGATCTTGCGCTCGCCGTTGACCTCGGGCTTGCTGTTGACGCCGAGCATGCGCGGGATCGAGTAGCCGTAGACGTCGCAGTCGAGGGCGCCGGAGGGGTGCCCTTCGGCGGACAGCGCGGCGGCAAGGTTGGCGGTCATCGTCGACTTGCCGACGCCGCCCTTGCCCGAGGCGATGCAGATCACGTTTTTCACCTGGGCGAGTGCGCCGGCCGGCAGCTTGCCGCGGCCGAGCGTCTGCTGCAGGGCCGATTTCTCCTCGTCGGAGAGCACGTCGAAGCCGACGGCGACCGCGGTCACTCCCTCCAGCTCGGAGACCTGCTTGGCCACTGCCTGTTCGAAGTGGGAGCGGATCGGGCAGCCCGCTGTGGTCAGCGAGACGACGACCTCGACCCGGCCGTCGTCGCGAACCTCGATCGAGCGCACCATGCCCAACTCGACGATCGAGCGGCGCAGCTCGGGGTCGATTACGGCTCGCAGCTTCTCGGTTATCTGATCCTGCGTTGGAAGTGGCATTGCGGCCATTCTCGCAAAGGCGCCGAGGCGGCAGCCGCCGGGGTTCCGGCGCCCCGGGGGGAGAGAACTCGGCGCCGCTGCCTTAGGCCCGGCAATGTCGTCGAGTCAAGGAGGGTTTATGTCGGGCACGCGGGGTGGCCTCGGCCGCATCGTCGCAATGGGAATCGCGCTGGCGCTGGCCTTGTTGCTGCTGGTCGCCAAGGAGGCGACTGCGGGCAAGTATTCGGTCGCCCAGTGCGGCTGGTACGTCGGCGCCGATGCGAACTGGGCAGACAGCACCGGCGGGGCGAAGTTCCGCCCCGACGGCTGGTGTGTGCCGCCGGCCGGCCAGGACCCCTTCGACGGGGTGCACCTGAAGAGCTTCACCCGCGACGGCCAGGGAACTGTCTCGGGCACGCGCTACGCGCGCTGGCGCTGGGAGGCTCCACCGGGGACCGGGATCGCCCAGGTGCGGGGAACCTGGTGGCACGCGCTGCACGACGGCATCGAGCAGCGACTCGGCGTGGCCAACTGGGCCGGTGGCTTCAACGTCTTCGCCGCGGCCGGCGGCACCGACACCACACCGCGCGAGTTCGTCGCCGGCTTCAACCCGGCCCAGCCGGCCTTCGAGGATCGCCTGCTCTGCGCCAAGGCGGAAAGCAAGTGGTGCAGCCTCGACCCCGGCTCGTGGTCGGCGATCCGGGCGCTGACGATCACGGTCCAGGACGACCTGCCGCCGTCGGCGGCGATCGGCGGCGAAATCACCGCCGGCGGCTGGCGGCGCGGAGCCCAGACGGTCGGCTTCGCGGGCAGCGACGTCGGCGGCGGCGTTCGCTTCGGCGAAACCGCGGTCGACGGTGGCCGGGTGAACCTGACCGAGTACGGCTGCGCCAAGGCCTCGATCGGCGGCGAGTGGCGGGCGACCCAGATGCGTCCCTGTAGCCTCGCCGTATCCGGCAGCGCGCCGATCGACACCACCCGGTTCAGCGACGGCCCACACAGCATCCACCACTGCGTGATCGACTTCGCCGCCAACCCTTCGTGCACGGCGGACCGGACCTTCCTGGTCGACAACAACCCGCCCGCCCATCCGCGCGAACTTGCCCTGGCCGGCGGCGATGCGTGGCGGCGCAGCAACGACTTCGATCTCTCCTGGGTCAACCCGGGCCAGGGCCCGGCGAGCCCGATCGGCGGCGCGACCTGGCGCATCACCGGGCCGGCGGGATACGACAGCGGCGCGAAGTTCGTGCCGGGTCACGAGCTGGGCGCGCTCAAGAACCTGTTCGTGCCCCGGGCCGGCGTCTACAGCGTCGGCGTCTGGCTGCGCGACGAGGCCGGCAACGAGTCTGCATCCTCGGCGGCATCGCTGCCGCTGCGGTTCGACGACGTACCCCCAGGCGTCGCCTTCGAGCCCGCCGCCGGGGATGCAGCTTCGGCCGAGGTCCGGGCCGAAATCAGCGATGCCCATTCCGGGCCCGCAAGTGGCGAGATCCACTACCGGCGGCTCGACGCTCAGCAGTGGACCGAGCTGCCGGCGAAGTTCCAGCGTGGCGAATCGGCGGACAGGGCCGAGCTGGTGGCACGACTGCCAAGCGACCTTGGTCTCGGCACCTACGTCTTCCGTGCCGATGCGGTCGATGCGGCGGGCAACGCGGCGAGCTCGACCCGTCGCAGCGATGGCACCCAGATGACGGTGCGCAAGGTTGCCGGCGATCCGATCGCGGCGGTCAAGCGCGCCGAGCCGGTTCAGCGGGGCAAGGCGCGGATCTTCGCCCGCCTGCGCTGGCGCGGGCGCAGCGGCACCGAGCTGACCGTGCCCTTCAGGACGGCGGCGAGGCTGAGCGGTCGGCTCGTCGACGACGACGGCGCCGGTCTCGCCGGGCGGACGTTGCGCGTCACAGCCCGTCCCTCGCGCGGTGCGCTTGGCCGGGCGCGGGTCGAGACGCTGAAGACAGGTGCCCACGGCGGCTTTCGCCTTCCGCTGCCGTTCGGGACCTCGCGCCGGATTGCCGTCGCCTTCCCGGGCGACGCCCGCCTGGGCCCGGCCGAGCGGAGCCCGCTGACCCTGCGGGTGCGCAGCGGGGTCGAGCTCGCGGCGACACCGAGGCAGTTGCGGACCGGCGCGATCGTGCGCTTCAGCGGCCGCGTGCGGAGCCTCGGCGCCCCCCTGCCGCGGCGCGGCAAGTTGGTCTCGATCCAGTACTACGAGTCAGCCGCGCGGCGCTGGCGCCCCGTCCTGGTCACGCGCACCGACCATGCCGGTCGCTTTCGCGCCGGCTACCGGTTTCGCTACATCAGTGGCTCGGCCCGGATCAGGGTCCGCGCGGCCGTGCTCCCCGAGGAGCGCTGGCCCTACGCGCCGGGCGCCTCGCGCCCGCTTGTCCTTCGCGTAACCGGGTAGGGTGAGGGCCGATGTCGCAGGCAACGCTTCACACCAGCGCCGGGGCGATCGTGCTCGAGCTTCACGACGAGGACGCGCCGAAGACGGTCGAGAACTTCCGCAAGCTCTCGGCCGACAAGTTCTACGACGAACTCGTCTTCCACCGGGTGATCCCGGACTTCATGATCCAGGGCGGCTGCCCGGAGGGAACCGGTCGTGGCGGCCCCGGCTACACGTTCGAGGACGAGTTCAACGACCACAAGGTCGAGCGGGGCGCGCTGGCGATGGCCAACGCCGGCCCCAACACCAACGGCTCGCAGTTCTTCATCGTCACCACCGCCTCGGCCCCGTGGCTGGACGGCAAGCACACGGTCTTCGGCCGCGTCGTCGAGGGCATGGACGTGGTCGACGCGATCGAGGCGACGCCGACCGACGCATCCGATCGTCCGCTCGAGGCGCAGATGATCGAGCGCGTCGAGCTCTCCGAGTAGCTAGGGCGCCGGGGGCGGGTCTGCTGCGGCTCCGTCGCCGCTGCGTTGCTCGTGTCGGCGCCGGATCGCCTCGCCCGGGCGCCAGAGGCTGACCAGCCCGGCGACCAGGGTGACGAGGAAAATCTGCCCGGCCATCATCTCCAGGCCGGAGATCAGTCGCCCCGGCTGGCCGCCGGGGACCAGGTTGCCGTAGCCCGTCGTGGTCAGCGTTGTGTAGCTGAAGAAGAGGAAGTCCGAGCCGGCGGGGTGGGGGTGGCCTTCGAAGAACGGCCCGCTCTGGAGGCGGTCGATGACGCCGTAGAGGAAGGTGAAGAGGATGCCGAGCACGGCGTAGACGCTGAGCGCGCCGAGGATCGTGCGCGAACCCACCTCGGGCGCCATGACGACGCGGCGCAGGACCGCTCCCATGGCGAGTGTCAGCAGCGAGACCTGGATCAGGGTCGCCAGGTTGAGCCAGTCCTGGTCGCCGGAGGCCGCCCCGATCGCGGCCAGCGCCACGGTGAGGGCGGAGAGGGAGATCGCGACGCGGACGAGCCGGGCATGGGCGTGCGAGCTGGTCAGCGCCACCACCGAAGTTGCGCTCGTTGCCAGCGTCAGCACGACCGAGGTCCATCCCCGGTTCTCCAGCAGCGAGGCCAGCACATAGGTGGTCAGGACGAGGACGAAGACGAGGCCGAAGGCGTCGCTGACGCGCTCCGCGCGCTGCAGCCATCGTTCACGCCTGCGCGCCCGGCGCGAAGCTGTCTCCATCCCCGCAGGTTCGGCCGGGGCGCCGGGTTTCCTGCCCGGCGCGAGCCCTGATAGACCTCTGCCGTGGCGCAAGAACACTGGACCGCGGTCGACGAGTACGTGACCGGCCTGCTCGCCCCGCCCGACGAGGCGTTGGATGCGGCGGTGCGGGCGGGAGAAGAGGCGGGGCTGCCCCAGATTCAGGTCTCGCCGCCGCAGGGCAAGCTCCTTCACCTGCTGGCGAAGACGATCGGCGCCCGGACCGTGCTGGAGTTCGGCACCCTGGCCGGCTACAGCACGATCTGGCTGGCCCGGGCTCTACCCGCGGACGGGCGCCTGATCACGCTCGAGGCCAATCCGGACTACGCCGAGGTGGCCGCCGCGAGCATCGTCGCGGCCGGGCTCGGCGAGGTGGTCGAGGTGAAGGTCGGGCCCGCGCTCGACCAACTCCCCCGGCTCGAGGCCGACGGCGTCGGCCCGTTCGACCTCACCTTCATCGACGCCGACAAGGTCCACACACCCGACTACTTCGCCTGGACGCTGGAGCACTCTCGCCCCGGCAGCCTGATCGTCGCCGACAACGTCGTCCGCGAGGGCCGCCTCGCCGACCCCGACAGCGACGACGCCACCATCCCGGCCCAGCGCCGCTTCCATGAGATGCTCGCCGCGGAGCCCCGGGTCGAGGCGACGACGATCCAGACGGTCGGCGGCAAGGGCTACGACGGCTTCAGCCTGATCCGCGTGGTCGGCTTGGATTAGGGCGCGGCCTGCTTGGCGGCCCGCTCGAGCAGGCCGTCGAGAGTGTCTTCGTCCCCGTCCAAGGCCGCCACTCCGATGCGGGTCGTGTCCCCGGGGTGGCGCTCGGCGATTTCGGCGCAGGCGTCGGAGAGCCGGCGCCGCGCCTGTTCGTAGTCGACCTCGGGGAGAGCGCAGACGAACTCGCTCTCGCCCCAGCGAACGATCGGATCAAAGGGGCGGAGCCTTCCCCATAGGGAGAGGTAGAGATTGCGAGCCAGGGTGGCGAGGGCCGCTTCGTCTTGCTGCTCGGGCGGGTTGGTCGACCCAAACGCGATCACGCAGAGCGCCAACGTGTGGCCCATCTCCTGGGCGCGCCTGAACTCGTGGCGCAGCAGCATCTCGCCGAGCCGCCGGCCGTAGGCGCCCGTCAACTCGTCCCTCTGGGAGCGCTCGAGCTCGGCCATCAACAGCTCGCGGTCGCTGGCGGCCTCCTGGCGGTCGCGTGCCGCTTCTTCACGATCGCGCGCCGCGCGCCGGCGGTCCTCGGCTGCCCGCGCCCTGGCAGCGGCGGCACTGGCCCTCGCCACGGCCGCCACCTTGGCGGCGGGGCTGTCCTTGCCGAGTTCCCCTGCCATCTCCTCGGCGGCCCTGTCGATCTCCTCGGCTTCGCGGTCGCGCGAGGCGGCGACCTCGTCGCGGTGGCGAGCCATCTCGTCGCGGCGCCAGGCCTGTTCGTGGCGTTCGGCCGCGACCTGCGCACGGACCGCCGTCGTTGCCATTCGCGCCATCGTCCCCTCGCCGCGACCGGCCTTGGCCTGGTCGTGTGCGCGTAGCCGGGCGGAATCCGCGGTGGCGGCCTGCCTCCAGCTCGCGGTCGGAGATCACCTGGTCGCGGTCGGAGACCCGCTGGTCGGAGTCAGAGGCGGCCTGGTCGCGTTCGGCCAAGCTCTGGTCGGCATCAGACGCGGTTTGGTCTGCGTCAGAGGAGGTTTGGTCTCGATCCGATGCGGTCTGATCGGCTTCGAGCTGGACGGAGCGCCGGCGCCACGGCACTTTTGACGTGATGTTGGTCCCTTCCCTTTTGCCGACAAGCAAGCGGTCTTCCCGGTCGGCCTCCATTGAGACTAACAGCGCTGATCGAACAGCAGTCCTTCCGTTAGTCGCCTC
The DNA here is from genome assembly GCA_963774405.1 of uncultured Solirubrobacterales bacterium. Classification (GTDB taxonomy): domain Bacteria; phylum Actinomycetota; class Thermoleophilia; order Solirubrobacterales; family 70-9; genus VRUE01. The sequence continues at coordinate 776,295 of CAVZEV010000005.1, forward strand.
GATCGCGTTGATTCCTGTACCCACTGGCTGGAACGTAATGCTCCAACTCCGCCGGATGCTCGAGCGCTGGGGGAATGCCCTCTTCAGCGAGCTTGACCACCTCGGCGTATGTCTTGCCAGCGGCCGACCAGCCCTCCACATCGGGCGACTCGGCCCACCAGCAGTCGTCGTCATGGCGATGAAGGACTCGAACGGCCTCTGCCACTTCAGGCAGTGGCAGGGGTCAGTCGCTCAAGTGCGTGACGACCGATCTCCGCTCGAACCGGCGGGATGTCTGTCGCGGGCGGTGCTTCCTTATGTCGATAGGAGACCTCGACGGCAATTCGCTGAAGAAGCTCGTTGCGAAGACGAGAGAGACGACCCGTCGGGACTGGCTCGATCAGCATGTCGAAGTCTTCCGTTCCGACGATGACGGCCGGGCGCCCTTCGTGTAGGTAGCGCCAGAGAACCCGGTCGGTTTGAGGGGTCTCTTGCCAGGGGATGAAGGCCGCGCCACGCGGATAGCCGGGATCAGCGTCGCTTGTGGCGGCGTCGATGAAGGCCGATAGAGCCGTTTTCTCAGCGGGAGTTCGCATGGGTATGTCGGTGTGCGACCTTCCTATTCCTACCCTTCACTTCTCGCCCTTGGCGGGCATCAGAGCTTGGGCTTTGGCCATCGTCCAGCCAGCCTTCTGAATGCGCTCAACTGCGATCCCGATCTGCTCACCGCTGAACTGCTTCTTGCGTGGGCTCCACCCGTAGATCGCCTCGGCGACCTCCTTCTCGTTGGCGGCACCCTCCATTGTCATCACCCAGTGTGCGCTCGCCAACAGCTCCAGGCCGAAGGCTGTCTCGAACCCTTCGACCAACTGCGCCACCTCGCCAAAGTGCTCGCGCGTGCGCTCATGTTCCGCAAGGAAGGACTCCGCCGACTCCACTGCCCCCGGTGCTACCTCCAGTGCCTCGTTTGGCCTATCTCCCTCACCCGTGTAGCCGGTGATCAAGTAGCCGTTGACCTCCCGCAGTACGTGCCGCAGATTGTCGGCATAGGGTCCGTAGGGCGCTTTTACGTAGCGCAGTCTCAACGGCTCCCCAGCGGCCTGGAGGAAATACATCAGCTTGTGCACCTCCAGCAGTGTCACCGAGGTGTCCATCATTGCGCTTAGGTAGCGCCCCATGAGACCGACCAGCGCAGCCCGGCCCGCCGTCATCCGCGGCCGCTTCGCCGCCTTCGGGCCTTTCCAGTCCGCTGGCGGCCCGCCGCCGGGCTCGAAGACAACCGCGGCGACCTCGGGGATCTCTTCCAGGCTGCGTTGGATAATCGGCCTCACTTCGCTCCATGCCAGGCCTCCGAGCCCGCTGCCTAGTGGCGGAATTGCGATTGAGCGAATGCCGCGCACCCGAATCTCCTCCACCAGAGCCTCCATCCCCAGCTCGATGTACTCGATCCGGCTCTTAGCCCGCCAGTGCTTCTTGGTGGGGAAGTTGATGATCCAGCGCGGCGCGAGCTGCTCGGTGTCGAATACGAACATCCGACCCGGCTCAACCTCGCCGCGCTCACAGGCGGCGGCATAGGCTTTGAAGTTCTCCGGGTAGGTTCGCTTGAACTGCAGCGCCACGCCGCGGCCCATCACGCCTACGCAGTTGACCGTATTGACGAGTGCTTCGGCCTCTGCTCCGAGGACATCGCCCTGGGTGTATCGAATCACGCTCATTACGGAAAGTACCAGCCCCGGCAGACTTCAACCGAGGGTCGTTGAGCACCTTCGCCGATCGCCATCGCGGCTTCCTCGGCCACCTTTTTCGAGTGCGCCCCGACCCGCTCGACCAGCTCCCAGGGCACGAACCGCTTCACCAAGAACTCCGCTTCCTTCCCTTCGCGCACGCGCGAGTCCCGAAAATCGTCCGCTGCCACAGCATCCCAGTTGACTTCCTCGAAATCGCCTTCGGCGCAGAAGAAGGGCGTATAGGCGGTCGCTGCATTCCCGTTCGTGAAAGCCCAGCGCACCCCCGTCTCCGCGGCCCATTCAATCGTGCGCTTCGCGTCAAGCTCTAGATGCACGATCGGCCCCTGTCCACCGAAGTAAGTCAGTCCTGGCCGGTTGCCCATGTGCAGGATGTAGAGCATCACTGAGCGCGGGCAGAAGAAGAAGGGCACGTACTCGCCAACCTTGTCGCCCCCATGGCACTTCAGCTCCAGACCCAGGCGTCGCCTCTTGATGTCACTCATTCCCACCGCCACTTCCGGGCCACCTCGGGCGATCATCTCGGCGTCCGACAGAAGGCCTCCGTCTCCGATAATCGAATCCAGATTGTCAACGTGCGTTATGTGGTAGATCCGGGTTGGCTGGGGTTTGGGCATCGGCACGGCGACTCTACGCGACGCCCAGGCCGCGGCAAGACCGCGGCTCACGACGATGCGTTGCGGGCCGAACTGGCGAAGCTGCCGAGCGAGGAACTGGCCGCCCGCCGAGCCGAGCTGGGGGCGCCGGTCCGCCGCGAGGCCCATGCCGAGGAGGCCCCCGGCGTGGCCGAAGCTCGCAGGCGCCTTCAGCGGGCCGTCGATAGACGCGAAGCCGCTGAAGCCCTCGGTCGCCGCGCGCGCCGTAAGGAGCTTGCCCCTTGCCCTGGCCGATGAGGAGGACTGGAGGGAGACCCTGGGCGAGAGGGCTGTCGCGCTTGAGCGGCTGAAGTCGCCTGGCAACGAGGTTCGCCGCGAGCGCGAGCTTGCCGAGCAGCTACTCGCCCGGCGCTCCGCCGAAGCCGTGGCGATCACCCGGATCGAGCCGCCGCCCTACATCGTCAAGGAGCTGGGGGAGAGGCCCACCGATCCGACCAAGGCCAGAGCATGGGATCACGCCGTCGAGGGAATCGAGAGCTACCTGGTCGAGCACGGGATTACGGACAAGGGGAGCGTCTTGGGTCCCGAGCCGCCCGACGCCTCGACGCGGGCCATCCGCGAGATTGCGCAGCAAAGGCTTGCCGAGACTCAGCGCCGGCTTGAGCTTGAACAGCGCATCGTGACCAGAGAGATGACGAGGAGCATCGGGCGAGACATGGGGATCGGTCTGTAGGTCGAGGGCGTCAAGTACTCGCGGAATGCAATTCGTGGTGGCTAGACTCGCGACGGTGCCGCCCGAGTCGCCCCTTCAATTGACGAAGCCTCGATCGCAAGTGGAAGCGATCATTGACAGGCATCTGGAGGAAGGCCGAAAGCTGTCGGACTCCGCCCAAGGCGTGAGCACCGAAGCTGAGTACCAAAAGTGGCGGGAGCGTTGGGAGCGCTGGGTCAATCTCACGGCTGAGGGTTTGATCTCTGCTTACACTGGTTCCGAGCCGGCCCAAGAGCTTCAGAGCGCTTCACGCACGGCGGCCATCATCGGGGGTGATGTCAACCGGGAATTCGGGTGGGAACGAGAAGCCCTTGGTCGAGGAATCAATGTGCTTCAGTCGCTCCGCGAAAGGCTTGAGTACCTCGAGGCACCGGGCGATGCGTCCCAGCCCGAGCCCGCTAGAGCAACAAAGCCGGGAGAGGAGCAAATCTTCATCGTTCACGGGCACGCTGAGGACACCAAGGAAGCGGTGTGTCGTTTGCTGGAGAAGACCGGAGACCATGCCATCGTTGTGCTTCACGAGCAGCCCAACGAGGGGCGAACCTTGATTGAGAAGTTCGAGGACCATGCAGGCGCGAGCGATTTCGCCGTCGTTTTGTTGACCGCCGATGATGTCGGCGGCTCTGTGGCCGCCGAGGGCGAGCTGCCGACGTTGTTGCCGCGTGGTCGGCAGAACGTGGTCTTTGAGCTTGGCTTTTTCGTTGGGAGACTAGGGAGATCCCGTGTCGTTGCTTTGATTGATGAGAGCGTTGAGCAGCCGTCTGACTTTAAGGGGGTCGTCTATATCCCTTTGGGGAATGACAGTTGGCGCTTCAAGCTATTGCAAGAGTTGCGGGGCGCCGGCCTGAGCTTCGACCTGAACAAGCTGCCGACGTAGCCTCCCGTGCCACCGTCATGCCACCGTCACAACCGGAATCAGCCGAGCCAACCGGACCCGGATGCAGCCTCGCCAGCCCTCCGCAAACCGCTCTAGCAGGCCAGATTTAGCTCGGTAAGCGGAGGGGGAGGGATTCGAACCCTCGAGACACCTTTCGATGTCTGCCGGTTTTCAAGACCGGTGCATTCAACCGCTCTGCCACCCCTCCGGGGAGTAGGCGATGGGCCGATGCTAGCCGCAGGGGCGCAAGATTGGGATTGCTCTGGTAGTCCGGATCAATAGGTGATTGTATTGTCTGCAATGCGTCGTCTGCTCATACTTGCCTCGGCGATGGTCTTCTTCGACGTCGTCTTCTTCTCGGCGATCGCGCCGCTGTTGCCGGGCTACGTTTCCGATCTCGGGCTGAGCAAGGCGCAGGCCGGGGTTCTCTCGGCGGCCTATGCGGCGGGGACCCTCGTCTTCTCCCTGCCGGCGGGCTTGGTGGCGGCGGGCTTCGGGCCAAAGCGGACCGTTATGTCGGGGCTGCTCCTGCTCGGGATCGCCAGCGTCGCCTTCGGCTTCGCCCACCAGTTCCTGCTCCTCGACGCGGCGCGCTTTGCCCAGGGAGCGGCCGGGGCGCTGATCTGGTCCGGCGCGCTCACCTGGCTGGTCAGCGCCGCGCCGGCGGAGAAGCGCGGCTCGATCATCGGCACCGCCCTGGGCACCGCGGTCGCCGGCGCGCTCTTCGGCCCGGCACTCGGCGCGCTGGCCGCCACGATTGGGACCGAACGGGTCTTCAGCGGGGTGCTCCTGGTCGCTTTCGGCCTCGCTCTCTTCGCGGCTCGCCTGCCCGAGGCCGAGCCGCCCGAACCGCAGGATCTGCGCGAGGTCGCCGAGACGATGCTCACCCGGCCGATCGTGCTCGCGACGGCCTTCGTCGCCATCCCCTCGGTGATGTTCGGTGCGGTCGAGGTGCTGGTGCCGCTGCAGATCGCCGATCTCGGCGGCGGCCACGCGCTGATCGCCGCCGGCTTCATCGCCGGCGCCGCCCTGGAGGCGGTCCTGGCTCCGCTCGCGGGCAGCTACTCCGACCGGGCAGGGCGTCGCGCGCCGTTCATGGTCGGCCTCAGCATCTGCGCGGTGGCGATGGCGGCGGTGGCGATTGGCCAGGAGATGGGCATCGTGATGGCCGGCCTGATCCTCACCTCGCTAGGCGGCGGTATTTGCTTCACCCCGGCACTCACCATGCTCTCCGAGGTGGCCGAGTCAAGTCGCCTGCATCAGGGCTTCGCCGCGGGTCTCTCGAACATGGCCTGGGCGGCGGGACAGGTGATCGGCGGCCTCGCCGGCGGAGCGGCGGCCAGCGTCGCCGGCAACGCCGTTCCGAGCGTGGCGATCATCGCCCTGTTGCTCGGCACCGTCTACTACTCCTTCCACGCGCTCGGGCCACCGGCGATCAGAGCGGTCGAGGGCTGACCGGATTAGGCTCTCCCGCATGTCTTCGCTGTCGAGGCGGGAGGGTCGGTGAGCACCTGGCGCAATTGGGCCGGCGACCAGGCCTGCGCACCGGTCGAGCGCCTGCGCCCGGCCGATCGCGAGGAGCTCGCCGCGGCGGTTACGGCGGCCGTGGCCGCCGGGCGCAGGATCAGCGTCGTTGCCAGCGGCCACTCCTTCACCGAGACGGCGTTGACCGACGGCACGATGATCGACGCCGGGGCGCTCAGCGGTGTGCTCGAGGCCGACCGCTCCACGCGCCTGGTCAAGGTCGGTGGCGGCACCGTGCTGGCCGAGCTGAACGAGCGACTGCACGGGCTCGGCCTGGCGATGGAGAACCTCGGCGACATCGACCGCCAGACGATCGCCGGCGCGATCTCGACCGGCACCCACGGCACCGGCGCCAAGCTGCGCAACATCTCCTCGCAGGTCGTGGCGATGGAGCTGCTCCTCGCCGACGGCTCGCTTCGCGAGCTGACCGCGGAGAGCGATCCGGAGCTGCTACGGGCGGCGCGGGTGGGGATCGGCGCTCTTGGAGTCATCTACTCTGTGACCCTGCGCTGCGTCCCTGCCTTCACCCTGCACCGGGTCGACAAGCCCGCCCCGCGCGAGGAGGTGCTTGACAGCTTCCAGGAGCGCGCCGACGCCCATGAGCACTTCGAGCTCTTCACCTTTCCCTATGCCGACTCGGCCCTGGTCCTCGAGCGCAACACCACCGAGGGGGCACCGCGCCCCCGCAGCCGTGCCGCCGCCTTCCTCAACGACGTCGTGCTCGAGAACTGGGCGCTGGAGGCGGTCTCTGCCGCAGGCAAGGCGATGCCGCGGGCGATCCCCGCGCTCTCGCGCTTCGCCGCCCGGCTCGCCTCGGGCAGCACGTCGACCGACCGCAGCGACCGGATCTTCGTCAACGAGCGCCGCGTGCGCTTCACCGAGATGGAGTACGGGGTGCCGCGCGAGCATGGGCCCGAGGCGGCGCGGCGCGTGATCGAGTGGATCCGCTCCAACCGCTACCCGGTCTTCTTCCCGATCGAGATGCGGGTGACGGCCGGCGACGACGCCCTGCTCAGTCCCTCGCACGAGCGCGACACCGCCTACATCGCCGTGCACCAGTACCGCGGCATGCAGTGGCGCCCGTACTTTGAGGCGGTCGAGGCGATCATGAACGAGTACGGCGGCCGTCCCCACTGGGGCAAGCGCCACTTCCAGACCGCGGCGACGCTGGCCGAGCGCTACCCGCGCTGGGCCGACTTCCAGGCCGCCCGCGACGAGCTCGACCCCGGCCGCGCCTTCACCAACGAGTACGCCGAGCGCGTCCTCGGTCCTTAGAGGAAGGTCTTGCCCTCGCCGCGATAGGTGGGGACGACGTCGACGATCTCCTCGCCTTCGACAAGGTGTAGGGCGTCGAAGCGCTCGCAGAGCTCGCCGGCCTTGGCGTGGCGCATGTAGACGCGGTCGCCGATCTCGAGGCTGCGGGCGGGCGGGCCGCTGAGCGGGGTCTGAACCTCGCCGGCGCCCTCCTCGGCGTCGAGCTGCAGGCCGGGCGGCAGCCACGGGGAGGGGACGCGCGAGGGCTCGCCGGGACCCGAGGCGAGGTAGCCGCCGCCGAGCGCGGTGGCGATCTCCGGGCTTGGCTTACGCACGATCGGCAGGGCATAGCCCGCTGCCGGCGTGAGGCTGAAGCGGCTGTAGGCGTCGAAGAGAGTGGGGGCGTAGAAGCCCGAGCCGGCGGCGATCTCGGTGACCGCGTCCTCCGCTCCGGTCAGCTCGAGGCTGCCGGTGCCGCCGCCGTTGACGATCGGCAGCTCGGCGAACTCGCGAATCGCGGCGACGACGGCCGCCCGGCGCTCGGCCAGCTCTGCGGCGGAGCGCCGCTGCATCGCCCGGATCGCCGCGCCGCGCAGACGCCGTCCCGGCGGGCGGTCGCCGACGCCGGCGATCTGACCCTCGTAGGCCATCAGGGCGGCGAGCTCCAGCTGCGGCCGCCGCTCGATCTCACGCGCCAGCGCCACCGCCTGCTCGACCGTGTGCACCGGTGAGCGCTTCGGCCCGACCTTGATCCGCCCACCCGCCGCCCACCAGCCCGCGTCGAGCTCGATGCAGACCCGCACCGGCGAGGCCCCGGCACCGAGCACCGATTCGATCGCGTTGAGGTGGGCGGGGCAGTCGACCATCACGATCGGCGCGCCCTCGGGGTTGGCGACCGAGCGCAGGGCCAACTCTTCGAGCGCGCCCGCGTCCGCGGTCGGGTAGGCGAGCAGCAGGTTCTCGAAGCCCTGCTCGGCGAGCCAGAGTGTCTCCGGCAGGGTGAAGGTCATCAGCCCGGCGTAGCGCTCGCTGCGGGCGAGGATCCGCTCGATCAGCGCCCGGCAGCGCAGCGACTTGCTCGCCACCCGGATCGGCTTGCCGCCCGCCCGCTCCAGCATCGCGTCGCTGTTGGCCCACATCGCGTCGAGGTCGACGAAGGCAAACGGCGCCTCGACCTCGGCGAAGATCTCCTCGAACTGCGCATGCGAGCGGGCGGACACGCTGATGAGACTAACCGCGCCGTATCCCGTGAGTTCCTACAATCGAGCGGAATGCCCGGAGAGGTGGCCGAGTGGCTGAAGGCACTCGCCTGCTAAGCGAGTAGGGGGCGCAAGCTCTCTCGAGGGTTCGAATCCCTCCCTCTCCGTTTTGTGCGGGCCTAACGCAGAGCACGTTCGATGAAATGTTCTGTCTGAGATGCATTTTATGCTCCCGTGGTATGCAAATGGTCCGCTGCAGCGAATTTGAGCTTCCGTCCGCCGTAACAGGCAAGATTTTCAGAGCGTCACAGCAGAAGTTGCTGGGCGTCCAGTCCATCGAGCAAAGTCGAGAAGCAACAGGAGGAAAGCTGAGCCAGTAGCCGTCTCAGGAAAATCGGCTGCTGTCTAAAAGTGGGGACGGAGTGTGGCCCGCCATGGCTTGGCCTCGTGGTGTTGTGGCACCACGGTCACTTAGGTCAACGAAGGGAACACCAACGTGCCCAAGGGACTCTCCGTCCCGGCCGGACTTATAAACCGTGCATCGGCGGAATCGGTACGGGAAAATCTTCCTCTGAAGATTTTTCGTGTGCTCTTACGCCACGCGTGAGCGCAGGACGACGCGGCCGCCGCGCGCGGGGATCATCGTCACGTTGCGGTGCAGGGCGTGCTCGGGCTCGGGCTCGGCGGCCTCGAGGTCGAGGCGGCGGGCGGTCGCCTCGAGCACGACGCGCATCTCGGCCATCGCCAGGGCGGCGCCGAGGCAGCGGCGGATGCCGCCGCCGAAGGGGATCCACTCATACGTTCCGGGTTTGCGACCGAGCCAGCGCTCGGGGCGGAACTCGAACGGTTCGGGGTAGAGTTCCTCGCGGTGGTGGACGAGCAGGATGCTCATCCCGATCGGCGTGTCGGCCGAGACGCCGTAGGGGCCGAGCTGCCAGGGCACCGTCACCCGGCGGCCGATGAAGGGGACGACGGGGCGCGAGCGCATGCTCTCGATGATCGTCGCCTCGACCTGCTCCTCGGCGCCCTCGCCGTTGCGGGTCGCCTCGCGCAGGGCCTCGTGCGCGGCCGGGTTGCGGACCAGGCGCTCCCAGGCCCATGCCAGCGAGTTGGCGGTGGTCTCATGGCCGGCGAGGACGAGGGTGAGCAGCTCGTCGCGGACTTCTTTGTCGTCCATCGCCTCGCCCTCCTCGGTGCGCGCCTGCAGCAGCAGCGAGAGGATGTCGCGGCGCTCCTCCAGGCGCTCGTCGGCGCGACGGGCCTTGATCACCGCGTAGGTCGGCTGGTCGAGGATGGCGACGCCGAGCTTGATCACGCCGACCGCCTCTTCGCGGCCGATGTTGAGCAGTTCGCCCGCCTGGCCGACCAGCGAGGTGGAGGCGTTGACCAGCTGCTTGACCACCGTTCGCATGCGGTGCTCGGGGGTGCCGCGCTGTGGGCGGCCCTCGATGCCGAAGATCCCGGCCATGATCACGTCGAGTGTGATCGCCTGCATTCGGGGGGCCAGCGCGAAGGGCTTGTCCAGCGGCCAGCGATCGAGCTCGCGTTCGGTGGCCGCGACGATCATCTCCGTGTAGCGCTCGATCGCCTCGCCATGGAAGGGGGGCAAGAGCAGTTTGCGCTGGCGCATGTGGCGGGCGCCGAGCGAGGTGAGGACCGAGCCGGTGCCGAGGATCGGCCGCAGCGGCGACTCCCCGGTCAGCGAGGGCGCCAGCTCCGGTTTGGCGGTGAAGAGCGAGCGGACGTGGTCGGGATGACTGGTGACGACGGGCCCGCCGGGCATCGCGGTCCGCATCCGGAAGGTCTCGCCAAGGCGGCGCTGGGCGCCGAAGACGTACTCGATCTGCCGCTGGGTGAAGCGCAGCATTTGGGCAGCACGGGGCAGGGGGACGATGGGCGGCTTGGGCAGCTCCGCGGCCAGAGCGGGCTCGATCGGCCCGGCCGGGGATGAGGGCGCCTCGCCGACGAGATCGGGGAAGGCCGGTTCCTCGGTGGCGGCGGGACGCTCGGTGACGGTGCTCACGCCCTCCATTGTCACAGAGATCGGTGTAGAGGTCGCGTTTTCACAGGGTGCGATTCGTCACTCTCTACAGTCAAGAGAGATGCACCACGGCAGGCGCACGAAGATCATCGCGACGGTTGGGCCCGCGAGCTGGGAGCCGGACACGCTGGTGCGTCTGATCGAGGCCGGGGCCGACGTCTTCCGGCTCAACTTCTCCCATGCCGATCGCGACCGGCACGCGCGCACGGTCGAGGCGATCCGGGCGGCGGCCGAGCAGGTGGGCGAAGAGGTCGCCGTGCTGGGCGACCTGCCGGGCCCGAAGCTGCGGATCGGCGAGCTGCGCGACGACATCGCCGAGCTCGAGACCGGGATGCACGTGAAGCTGACCCCGCAGGAGGTCGAGGGCGACAGGGAGACGATCCCGGTCACCTGGCCGGGGGTGACCTCGCTCGCTCAGGACGAGCCCGTCTACCTCGCCGACGGCTCGATCCGCCTGCGCGTGCGCGGCCCCGAAGACGGCGGCGTCGATTGCGAGGTCGAGGTCGGCGGCACGCTCTCCTCGCACAAGGGCATGAACGTGCCCGGCATCGTCACCCCGGCGGCGACCACCGGCGATCTCGGCTGGGTCGAGTTCGCGGTCGAACAGGGGATCGACCTGCTGGCGGTTTCCTTCGTCTCGACCGCGGCCGACCTCGAGCCGGTCTACGAGCGGCTGCGCGGCCTTGGCTCCGACATCCCGCTGATCGCCAAGATCGAGAAGCAGCAGGCGGCCGAGAACGCCGAGGAGATCGTCGCGGCGGCGACCGGGGGAGTGATGGTGGCGCGCGGGGACCTCGGCATCGAGGTGCCGCTTTCGCGGGTGCCGGTGCTGCAGAAGCGCTTGATCCGCGGCGCCGGCAAGCGCTCCAAGCCGGCGATCACGGCGACCCAGATGCTGGCCTCAATGGTGATCGCGCGGCGGCCGACGCGGGCGGAGGTGACCGACGTCGCCAACGCGATCTACGACGGCACCGACGCGGTGATGCTCTCCGAGGAGACCGCGGTCGGCCAGCACCCGGTCGAGGCGGTGCGGGTGATGGACCAGATCGCCCGCGCCACCGAGCCCGACCTCCCCTATGGCGAGTGGCTTTTCAGTCGCACCGACCAGGCGACCCAGGATGTCGCCGATTCGGTTGCGCAGGGCGCGGTCGGAGCGGTGTACCGGCTTGGGCTGGCGGCGCTGGTGGTGCCGACCAGCAGCGGTCGCACGGCGCGGCTGGTCTCCGCTCACCGACCCAACGTGCCGGTGCTGGCGGTCTCGCCGCGGATCGAGACCGTGCGGCGGCTGAAGCTGCTCTTCGGCGTCACCGCGGTGCTCAACGAGCACGAGAACGACGTGCGCGGCCTGCTGCATGACTGCGCCGCCCAGGCGGCCAAGCATGGGATCGCGGCTTCCGGGGACCTGATCGCGATCACCGCGGGGCTGCCCGAGCAGGAACTCGGCACCAACCTCTTCGAGGTCCACCGCGTGCCCTGAGGCGCGCGGTAGGGTTCCGGCCATGTCGATTCGATTGGAGCGGGACGGGGGGCTGGCGGTGGCCACGCTCGACAGCCCGCCGCTGAATCTCTTCGATCGCGAGATGTTCGAGGCGTTGCAGGAGACGATCGCCGCCGTGGAGGCTGATCCGCCGCGGGCGTTGCTGTTTCGTGCCGAGGGCCGCGCCGTCTCGGGCGGTGTCAACGTCGCCGAGTTCGATGGGCTGACACCGGAGCGGGCCAGCGTGCTCTGGGACGAGCTGATCGGCGCGGTCGAGCGGGTGGAAGCGTTGCCGCTCCCCGTCGTCTTCGCCGCCCACGCGCTGACTCTGACCGCGGCCTTCGAGCTGGCCCTGGGCTGCGACCTGATCCTCGCCGCGCGCTCGGCCAAGTTCGGCCTGGTCGAGAAAGTGGTCGGGCTGACGCCCTCGATGGGCGGCACGCAGCGGCTCGCCGAGCGGGCAGGCAGCGGCCGGGCGCGCGAGTTCGTGATGACCGGCGAGCTCTTCGGTGCCGAGCAGCTCGAGGGCTGGGGCGTCGTCAACCGCGTCTACGAGGACGAGGGCTTCGACGCGAAGGCGCGCGCCTTCGCCGCCGAGCTGGCTGCCGGCCCGACCAAGGCGCACGCGATGACGAAGCTCGTCCTGCGCCGCTTCCGCGAGGGCGGCATCCCGGCCGCCGACGAGGCGATCCGCACCGAGGCCGGCGAGCTCTTCGCCAGCGAGGACCTGCAGCGCGCGGTCAAGACCTTCCTTGAGCACGGCGGGCCGGGCCATGCGACCTTCGAGGGCCGCTGAGCTTCCGGTGCGCTTTATGTGGTCCATGGCGGTATAAGGCGCACCGGAACGGGATAGGGTTCCGCCGATGGTCGATTACGACGCAATCGCGCAGGGGATGAGCCAGGCCGTGCCGTTCGCCCGGTTCCTGGGCATCGAGGTGACGAAGGTCGCGCCGGGCGAGGCGGTTGCCCTGCTGCCTGAGCGCCCTGAGCTGACAAACCACGTCGGCTCCCAGCACGCCGGCGCCCTCTTCACCGCCGCCGAGACGGCATCGGGCGCCGCCTTCGTTGGCGCCTTTGCCGAGCGCATGGGCGACGTCACCCCGCTCGCCCGCAGCGCCGAGATCTCCTACGAAAAGATCGCCAACGGCCCGATCGAGGCCAGGGCGACCCTGGGCGTCCCGGCCGACGAGGCCCTGGCCACCCTCGACGCCGACGGCAAGGTCGTCTTCCCCTGTCAGATCGAGCTGACCGACGCCGAGGGCCGGCGAGTAGCCACCGCCACGGTCGAGTGGCACGTGCGATTGAACAGGCCCGGCGAGTCCCGAGCCGCCTAACCACCGCCCCAAATCCCTAGAATCGCCCCTCCGGGCCAACCCGGCCCATCCCGCGCCAGTAGCTCAGTTGGATAGAGCGTCGGTCTACGAAACCGAAGGTCACAGGTTCGAATCCTGTCTGGCGCGTTCCTCGCTGTTCCTCGGAAGGCCGTGCATTTCCCGGTGTAGAGCCGATCGCGACGGTTGCCCTCGAATCGACGTTCCGCGCGCCTCCTCTGCGTTCCGGGCGGTTCTGGGATGCCTGTGTCACATCCTGGTCACATCGGCGGGCGACGAATAGGGTCAGCGCATGGCTGACGACGCCAAAGCCAAAGCGCGCAAGGCAATTCGCAAAGCGCAGTCCGATTTCGAGCGATCGCAGGAGCAGCACGAGAAAGTCCGCGAGGCGCGCCGCAAGAGCTTCGAGCAGGCCCAGGCGGCCGGTCTGTCGACGCGCGAAATAGCTGAGGAGACGGGCCTGCACTTCACGCGAGTCGCGAGGATCATCCAGACGAAGCCATGAGGTGTTGCTAGGTAGCAACGACCTTGCTACCATCGGCTCGTCCCGAACAAAAAGTGCCCCCGCGCTGGTGGAACAGCCGGGGGCGTGGCACAGGAGGTACTAGCTCCCATGCACGACGAAGATATCCGGCGGCGCGCTCTGACGACCGCCCAAGAGGACGAGATCATCCAGCGCTCGGTCCTCACTGAAGTCCTGGTCCTGCACCCGGCCCAGCTGACGATCTTGGAGCTTGCCTTGCGGGTTGAGACCGACCGGCAAAGCTGCGAACAGGATGCGATTGAGCGCGCGGTCCGAGAACTGGCGCGCGACGGATTGATCCTCTGCGATTGCCGGCGGCTCAGCCCGAGCCGGGCGGCTGTGCGCTTCGACGAGCTGCTCGGGGGTGTCTCTTAGGCCCGCCCGAGGGGAGGGCCTTTAGCGGCGTCTCGGGGCCCGGGGCGCAGGCCACAGGGAGGTTGCGGAGCTTCGATGGCTCCGCTTCCTGCCCCGGCCTCCGAGAAGCCGCTGATGCGCGCCCAGATGGCACCAGCCCATGACGACGATCTCAGTCAGCCATGGAGACCGAGAGACCCAGAGCAGATCAGCGAGCAGGAGCCAGACCCGACGTCATGGACAGCATCAGTACAGACAGCCACGAGGCGCCCATCGGCAGGCTCCAGACGCTCTCCAGCTACCAGCCATCTACAGCCCGACACATTATGAACCCCAGACAAGAGGTTCCATTTCGTGCCTGACGGCGCCGGTCCCGCCGACTCGCCTCATTTGACCTTCGGTCGGCCTCCCCACCGCCGATTTTGGCGCGGCTGCGCCGCGCGTTCGGCGGGTGTGGAGGCCGACCCGCGGGGTGGTCTGCGAGGAGCGCAGGGGAATCTCCCGGGGCGTTTCGGCTTCTGCCTCGACATATATGGCATGGAGCGGAACACGGCACCCGCAGGAGCCTTCTTCACCGAGCGCACCCTCGCCGCCTACCTGGCGGTCTCAGACCGCACGATCCGCAACTGGATCAGGCGCGGAGAGCTTCCCTCCTACAAGCTCGGAGCGGCGAGGCGGATCGACCCCGCAGACGTCGAGGACTTCCTCGCCCGGCGAAGGGACGGAGCGCTGTGAGACGCGAGTCCCCGGTCCGCCGCCGCAATCCCTCCGGGCAGGTCGTGTGGCTTGCCCGCTACACCGGCAGGGACGGCAAGCGCCGCGTCGCCAAGCCCACATGGAACCGAGGCAAGGGAACGTTTCGCAGGAAGGGCGAAGCCCAGCGGGCGATAGACGAGGCATACGGCCTCACAGACCGCCCCGACACCGTCGGCGAGTACTTCGCCGGCTGGACGACCAATCACCCCCGCTCAGAACGCACCAACGAGACCAACGAGCACCGCATCAGCCGCGTCCTCGAGATCGAGGTGGAGGGCATCCCGCTCGAGCAATGGCCGCTGCGCGAGTTGCGCCGGAGGCACGTCTTGGTCCTGGTCGACCACATGCTGCGAGTCCAAGGCAGAGCGACAACGGGAGTCGTCGGCATCCTCCGCTCGCTCTCGGCAATGGCCGAGGACGCGATCACCGACGAAGTAGCCGACCTCAATCCCTTCAAGGGAGTGCGGATCAGGACCAACGACCCCAGAGCAAAGAAGAAGCCTCGCCCGATCCGCGTCTTCAGCTTCGAGCAGATGCACGCCTTCGCCAAGGCCGCCGATCGCTACGAGGCGATGGTCCGCGTCTCCACCGATACCGGCATGAGGCTGGGGGAGGTGCTGCCGCTAAAACGCAAGGACTTCGACGGCGAGACGCTCAAGGTTCACCGCACCGCCCATGAGGGCACGATCCTCGACGGCACCAAGACCGACCACGGCGAGCACGACGCGGGGAGGACCGTCCCGGTCCCGGCGACCCTCGCCTGGATGATCGAAGCCCAGATCAACCTCAACGGCGAGGACTGCGAACTGCTCTTCACGACCCCAACCGGCCGCATGTGGCGCGAGCGCAACTTCTACCGCGACCTATGGCACCCGACCCAGAAAGCCTCCGGCCTAGACATCCGCCCACACGAGTGCCGCCACTCCTACGTCACCCACCTCCGCGCCGCCGGCATCAACGACGCCGACCTGGCCGAGATCGCCGGCCACCGCGTCGAGACGATGCTGGCGCGGTACACGCACGCGGTGGGGGCGAGCTTTGATGCGGTTCGTTCGGCAATCGCGTAGAGACGTAGCCTCGATTCGTCCTGTCCGCGGTGGGCAAAAAGGGCGATCCGACCGAAGAACTCGATTCGTATTTTGAATGTGTCCGGCGGATCGTATAGGATCGCGTTCGATCCGAACAAAAATCTCGTCCAGAAAGAACAAAAATGGCGACACCAGACATTGCAAGTGGCAACGCGAAGGGACTGCTGGCATTCCTTGACTTCATGATCGACAAGGGCTACGCCTCTGCCGGATCAGTCAATCCTTGGAAATCGGCCGCAAAACAGGTCTTTTCGACTGTGGAGGGCGACGATTTCGAGGGATTGGATGTCCGGAACTTCGACATTGACGAGTACGTCGAGCGCTTTCAGAACCGCTCTATAGGCAAGTACTCCGCCGAGAGCCTGAGGGCCTATAGGCAACGCTTTAGGAAGGCAGTCGAGGCGTATAGGGCGTATCTCGCAGACCCCAACTGGCGTCCGGCCCCCGCACGAGCCCCTCGTCCGAAGAATTTGAATGGCGATACAGCTAAACGAGGAGGGCGAGGCAAACGCGATGCCCAAGCGAGCTCGGAGGAGCCCCCCGCTTTGTCGCCTCCATCGCCTTCGGCAACGCTCATCGCTTATCCGTTTCCGCTCAGGAGCGGCCAGATGGCGCAACTCCACCTGCCCAGTCAGGGTCTCGACCGTGAGGACGCTGATCGACTCACGCACTTCCTTCGGGCATTGGTCTTCGATCAGCCGGCCCAGCTTGAATGCTGGCGATGACCCCGAGGAGGAGTGATGCGCGTCGGGGTTTATGTCGATGGCTTCAACCTCTATTACGGAGGCCGTGAGCTTTGTGGTCGCGGGACTCCGGGCTGGCGATGGCTAGATATACGGGGTCTCAGCGAAGACTTGGCGAACAGCGCAGAAGCATGGGTGGAACCGCGAATCGAGCGAGTCGTCTATTGCACCGCCCGAATCGACGGGGCAGAAAACGCGTCGGGACACGCTGAGCAAGATGTCTACCTCAAGGCGCTTCTCGCAGAAGGGACCGCCGACCTCATCGAGTACGGGCACTACGTGTCTCGCGTCAAGAAGGCACCGCTCGCTACCGCAGATCGAAAGGGTAGGCCTGTCATCGCCCGCTCTGGCTGGCCGGTCATGATCCAAGATAAGAATGACGCACCTGTTCCGGATGCCAAGTTCATGGTCAGCTACGCCTATCGGGAGGAGAAGGGTTCTGATGTCAACGTGGCTTCCCATCTCCTGCTCGATGTCTTGCAAGGGGATGTCGAGGCCGCGATTGTCATCTCGAATGACAGCGACCTCCGCCTGCCAATTCAAACGGCCCGAGGGCGGATTCCAGTTGGCACTGTCAATCCCTCTCGTTCTTGGCTTGCTGGCGATCTCAGGGGGCAAGCCACCGAAGGCGTCGGAGGGCATTGGTGGCGCCAACTAACGGCCGCTGATTTCCGCGAAAATCAGCTTCCCGATCCGTGTGGGCGCTACACGAAGCCCCCTCCGTGGTAGCGGGCGGGCAAACGGGAGTCATCCGGGGCCCGGTAGCCTTTGACCCGATTCCGGTCGACCTGGAAATTACGAGGATTTCTCGTATACTGGAGACCTAGACCACCCGGCCCCTCGTGGGCCGGGTTTTTCTTTTCTCTAGCGTCGCGTCGCTTGACCTCCGGCTGAATCGACCGGAACTGTCAGGTCACAGATTCGCCACGTAGAGCCCGCAAACGGCTTTGCAATGCGGTCTCCGGCCGGTCTACGAAACCGAAGGTCACAGGTTCGAATCCTGTCAGGCGCGTTCGCTGGATCCCGCTTGGGGAGTCGGGCGTTGCTGTGCCTGAGTCAAGGAAGCGGCGGCGGGTGTCGAAGCACCCGTGTTGGCGGCGGAGCGGGCATAGGGATTGAGCGGGATGGGGGGATCGTGCGGACGCGGCGCACGGCGGCGGTTACGCGCATTGGCATCGGCGCGCTTGGGATCGGGATGGTCGTGGTGCAGCCGTCGCTGGTTGCCCATCCAGGGCTGACGGCGGCCGGGTTCGGCTCGATCCTGCTCACCTCGCTGGTCCAGCTCGCGGCGCCGCGGCTGGGGCTGCTGCGCGCGGAGGAGGTGCTCGCCACGAGCGCGGCGATTCTCATCGTCGGCTTCGGCGACCAGCGGGTCACCGTCCTCAGCCTGCTCTGGCTCGTCGCCCTCGCCACCGGCGTGATGGCGCGCGGCGGGCGGGTCGGCGGCCTCGGTCGGGCGCTGGTGCTGGCGGCCCTGGCGATGCCCATCGCCCTCGATGGCTTCCGGCTGAGCGCCGCCTACGCCGCCTTCTGCTTCGCGGTGATCGGTTTGCAGCTCGTCAGCGGCAGGCTGACGCTGGAGCTGAACCGGCTCCTGCGCCAGGCGCGCCTCGACGCCGAGAACGCCGAAACACTGCTGCTCGCCGGCGACATCGCCGCTCGCGTCGCCCACTCCGCCGGGCTCGACGCCCCGATCGCTCGGGCGCGTCACCGGGGCCGGCGGAGCCGATGAGCGCGGAAGAGCGCGCGGACGCGGCGGGCGCTGGACGCGCTGATCGCCGGCGACGGGATGGCGATCGCCGTGCAGCCGATCGTCGAGCTCGGCAGCCGCCGCGTGCACGCCTACGAGGCGCTTGCCCGCTTCGGCCGGCGCCGCGCCGACCGCAGCCCCGCCGGCTGGTTCGCCCTCGCCGACGAGTTAGGCGAACGGGTGGCGCTCGAGCGCGCCTGTCTCGGCGCCGCGCTCGAGCTGTTCCCCGGTCGACCCGCCGGAACGCTGCTCTCGGTCAACCTCTCCGTCTCCGGCCTCGGCGACGAGACCACGCAGGAGCTGCTCGCGGCGGCTGCGGCAGAGCACCCGGCCGGGCTCGACGGCCTGATCGTCGAGATCACCGAGGAGGCTCTGGTCGCCGAGGGCGGAGAGGCCGACGAGGCGATCGCCGCCCTGCGCGGCCACGGCGTGTGCATTGCCGTCGACGACATCGGCGCCGGCTACTCGGGCTTGCGCCAGATCACCGCCGTGGTCCCGGACTACCTCAAGCTCGATCGCTCGCTCTGCGCGGGCATCCACCTCGATGCCGACCGCGCGGCGCTGGTCAGCGCCCTCTCCGGCTACGCCGAGAAGGTTGGCAGCCTGCTGGTTGCCGAGGGAATCGAGCAGCGAGCCGAGCTCGACTGCCTTGCCGCGCTTGGCGTGCCGCTGGTCCAGGGCTTCCACCTCGCCCGGCCCGGCAGGCCGTGGCCGCTGGTCGAGGACGCGGCCCCTGCGCTCGTCGCCGCCCCGGGGGTGGCGCGCTCGCCGCTGGCCGTCTAGGCTGGCCGTGATGCCAGTCAAGCTCCATCGCTGCTCGGTCATGTGGGCCAAGATCGAGTCCCATCCCTGCTGGAAGGTGCAGAAGGCGCTCGAGGAGCAGGGGATCGAGTACGAGGTCGTCAAGGGTCCGCTGCGGCCCGGCAAGCGCGACGAGCTCGAGCGGCTCTCTGGACAGCGCAAGTACCCGGTGGTCGAGTTCGAGGACGGCCGTGCCTACCGCGAGGAATCGAAGGACATGGCGACGCGGATCCGGGCCGGGAAGCTCTTCGACGCTTAGCCAATGTCCCGGCTCAGGTTCCAGGTCTCGGTCTCGCTCGACGGCTTCGTCGCCGGGCCCAATCCGAGTGAGGAGCACCTGACCGGCCCCCGTTTACCGGTCCACCCTCAGTGAGAGTTCGTGGTCGGTATCAACCTGCACGGTAGCGGGGTCGACCGCCGCCTCGCGGAGTGAGCCCGTAGGGCGATCGGAGCGAGGCGGCGGGGCGCCGTTCTCCTCCCGCCAGCGCTCGGCGAAGCGCGCCGGCGGCAGCATCCCCAGGGACGAGTGCGGGTGTTCGGTGTTGTAGGCGACGAGCCAGTCGGCGAGGATGACCTTGGCCTCGGCCAGGGTGAAGAACAGCTCGACGTCGAGCACCTCGTCGCGGGTGCGGCCGTTGAAGGACTCCACGTAGGGGTTCTGCCAGGGCGCGCCCGGCTCGATGTAGGCGGTGGCGGTCTTGCCCAGGCGACACCAGTCGCGCAGGGTGTGGGCGATCAGCTCGGGGCCGTTGTCGCAGCGGATGTGCTCGGGAGCGGCGCCGCGGGCGGCGACGAGGCGCTCCAAGAGCGCAACGGTGTCCTCGGCGGTGATCGAGCGCGCCACCTCGCTCGCCAGCGCCTCGCGGGTGAACTCGTCGATCACGTTCAGCACCCGCAGCTGACGCCCGTCGGCTGTTTCGTCGCATTGGAAGTCGAGCGCCCAGACTTGGTCGGGGCGTTCGGCGTGCAGCTCCTTGGCATCTGCATTGCCGCCCAGCCTGGCACGCTTTCGCTTGCGTCGGGGCACCCGCAGCCCCTCATCGCGCCAGAGGCGCTGCACGCGCTTCTTGTTCACTTCCCAGCCCTCTTCGAGCAGGCGGGCGTGGGCGCGGCGGTAGCCCCAGCGCTTCTTGAGCTTGGAGATCTCGCGCAGGCGCTGGCGCAAAGCCGCGTCATCTGGGGCGACCTGCGGCTCATGTCGCTGCGTCGATCGGTGCTGGCCGGCGATCCGGCACGCCCGGCGCTCGGAGAGGCCGAGGCGGTCCTGGAGCATCAGGACCGCTCGGCGCTTCCGGGACGGGCCTAGAAATTTCCCTTCGCGATCTCCTGGTAGCCGCGGATGTCGAGTGCCTGGTCGGCGACGATCTGCTTGAGCTGTCGATTCTCCTTCTCGAGCTCCTTCAGCCGCTTGACGTCCTCGGCCTTCATGCCGCCGTATTGGTTGCGCCAGCGGTGAAAGGTCTGCTCGGAGACCCCCAGCGCCTTCGCCACCTCCGGTACCTGCTTGCCTTCGCCGAGCATCCGCTCGGCCTCCCTGAGCTTGCGGATGATCTGCTCGGGGGTGTGTCGCCTTCTCTTCACTTGCGTCGGTCCTCCTTGGCCCATTGTCGTGGGCCGGAAGAACTCTCACAAGGGGCGGACCGATTTCAGGGGGTCATGCCAGCCCGCTCGGTGAAGGCGGGATGCAGCTGCACGAGTGGGTCTTCAAGCTCGCCGCCTGGCGCAAGCCGCACGGGCGGGAGGGCGGCGAGGTCAACGCCAGCAGCGCCGTGGTCGAGCGGACGCTCGAGAACGTCGGCGCCACGATCATGGGCCGCAACATGTTCGGCGGCGGCCCCGGCCCCTGGGGCGCCGAGCCCTGGGACGGCTGGTGGGGCGAGAACCCGCCCTTTCACCACCCGGTCTTCGTCCTCACCCATCACGAGCGCGAGCGCCTCGACAAGGAGGGCGGCAACAGCTTCACCTTCGTCACCGACGGGATCGAGTCGGCGCTCGAGCAGGCCAAGCAGGCCGCGGGGGGCAAGGACGTCTCGCTCGGCGGCGGCGCTGCGGCGGCCCAGCAGTACCTGGCCGCGGGCCTGGTCGACGAGATGCTGCTCAACCTGGTGCCGGTCCTGCTCGGCTCCGGCACGCGCCTCTTCGAGAACCTCGGCGACGTCTCGAAGCTGGGCCTGGAGCAGGAGCGGCTGGTCGAGGCGCCGGGCGTCGCGCACCTCTTTTACCGCTCCGTCTAGACCTCGATCCAGGTGCCCTTCGGCCCGAGGTTGCGGACCGGCGTGCCGCCGACCTCGCTCTCGCAGCCCCAGGACTCGTGGATGTGCCCGCAGACCGCCAGGCGCGGCACCTTCTCCTCGATCGCTCGCAGCAGCGCCTGGCTGCCGAAGTGATCGCCGGCGCCGTTGGCGTCGCAGTGGCCCTGGGGCGGCGAGTGGAGGACGAGGATCGCGCCCTGTGGGCAGGCCTCCAGCATTGAGCCGGCCGCGTCGTCGTCGAGGTCGAAGCTCCACTCCCACGGCGTGACCGGGATGCCGGCGCCGAGGCCGAAGAACTCGGTTCCATCGATCTTGGTGCCGCTGCCGTGCAGGACGGTGGCGGCGCGCCAGACCGCTGCGGCCTCGCGCAGCGCCTCCTCGGTCTCGTTGTTGCCGGGGACGAGCACGGTCGGCGTCTCGATTGCCGCCAGTGCGTCGATCGTTTCGCCGAGGCCCTCGTGCACCGAGGCGAAGTCACCGGCGCCGATCACCACGTCGGCCTCGGCTGACATCGCGACCAGCGCGGCAGCCTGGTCGAGGTCACGGTGCAGGTCACTGAAGGCGAGCAGCTTCACCGGCCGAAATCTAGCTGGCGGCGCTTGGGACCGCGAGCGTGTGTAACATCGGCCGCAGACGAAAAGTTGCACATTTGTTGCACTCAGCGCGCAACGGGTGCGTCAGCCCGAGGCATACTGAGGGCATGGAGGCGATGCGAGTGAACTGGACGGACGACCGGCTCGACGATCTCAGCCAGCGCATGGACGCGGGGTTCGAGCGCGTCGACGCCGACATCCGCGATCTCCGGTCCGAGATGAACGGGCGGTTCGACAAGGTGGACGCGAGGTTCGACAGGCTCGACGCCCGCTTTGATGCCATGCAGCGGGCACTTTTCCTGGCCGCAGCCGGCATTGTCGCAGCGCTGATCGGCCTGATCGCGACGCAGCTGTAGATCTCAGGCCTCGGCCGTCGCAGCTCGCCGCGGCAGCCGCTCGCGCCAGGGCCTCGCCGGTTCTTCCTCGGCGCGCACGTCGAGGTCGAAGTACAGCAGCGTGCGGCCGAGCGCCACGTAGGGGACGAGCAGGGCGAAGACGAGCGAGCCGATCACGTTGATCCAGAGCAGCGAGAAGTTGGTGAAGATCAGGGTGAAGCCGAGCACCGGCCCGGCGGCGATGCTGAGCAGCCAGAAGAAGCCGAGGGCCCGGACGGTGTGCCACCAGCGGCCGCGCACTCGCGCGGAGCTGCCGCGGAACGCTTCGCGGACGCCCTTGTCCTCGATCAGGATCTCCTGCTGGACGAACTGCCAGCAGACGAACTTGTAGATCGCGATCGGGATGCCGATCACCGTGATCGCGAGCGCCAGCGCCGCCAGGTAGGGCAGCAGCGAGCCGGCGACGACGCGCCAGAAGCGACGCAGCATGCCGCGCCAGGCCTCGAGGAAGCGCATCTCGCCGCTCTCTACCAGCAGGCGCACGGCGAAGATCACCACCGCGGCGACGAGCGCGCCCGCGATCGGCTGCCCGAGCGATTCGATCGTGTCGGCGAGCGCGAGGTGGGCGCCCGCCCGCCCGGTGGCGCTGTCGACGCCGCGCTGCCCCGCGACCAGCGCGGCGAGCCCGCGCACCGCGCCGACCAGCACCAGCGCGCTCAGTCCGATCGGCACCATCGTCCGCCAGTGCCGTCCGTAGAGCCGGCGCGCCGTGCGCACGATTTGGCCGAAGGCGCGGCGCCGGCGCAGCTCGGTCAGGTCGACCGGGCCCCACCTCGTCACCCCGACGAAGAGGATCAGCAGCAGGGCCGGGATCGCGATCATCGCGATCGCCGCCGGCCGCGAGCGCGACTCGACGTTGATCACGTCGGAGACCGCGGAGACGGCGCCGCAGAAGGCGCCGGTGACGGCGGGCCCGGCGAAGGAGCCGCCCGGCACCCGCGGGCTCGTCGTCCGCTGCTTTTCCATCCAGGAGAACGGTTCGAGCCACTGCGTCTTGGTCAGCGGCCCGGTCGGCCCGTTGTTGAAGCCGGCCTCCTTCTGTCCCCAGTGGCCGAAGTAGGTGAGCCACTTGAAGCGGCGCCTCGTGGTCGGGAAGGTCGGGATCGCGACCGGGTGCGGCCGCACTTCGCGCAGCGGTTCGCTGGTGTTGTCGCAGCCGACACCCGAGCCTTTCGACCCGTTCTGGACGTAGACGGTCGAGTCGTAGAAGGTCGCGTGCGAGCCGGCCGCCGGGTAGACGATCGGGTGCGTCCCTTCCTTGTCGACCTTCGAGTCTTCCCAGTCCGCCCGCTCGCCGCCGGCGTGCTGGAAGAGGATCATCTCGCTCGGCCCGCGGGCGAGCGCCTGGCGGGCGTTGTTCGCTTCGAAGGCGATCTGCATCCCCTCCCAGTCGCCCTCGTGCAGGTCGTTGAACTGGTTGAAGTACCAGAAGAACCAGTACTGGACGACGAGGCCGGGGTGGCCGACCTGGCGGGCGATGTGGGCGTAGGTGGTCGGCGGCGCCTTGCCTTCGGCCACCAGCTTGGCGAAGTCGCGCGCGTAGACGCAGGTGTCGCCGAGCGGGTCGCCGTGCAGGTCGAGGTGGAAGGGGTCGCCGAGCCCGGCGATGTCGGCCGCGGTCGGCGCCCGCTTGATCGTCCTTTCCGGACCGCCTTCTTCGACCCGCTTGAGCTCGACCGAGGGGTTGCCGAGCACGGTCGAGACGCTGGTCGGCTCGTACTGCTCGGCCGAGGTTTCACAGGGCGGTTCCTGCTCTTCGCGCAGCATCGTGATCGGCGCGTAGGCGTCGATCAGGCGCTGGGCGGGGGTGGACGCGGTGGCCCTCGGCGCCTGACTGAGCAGTGTGACCACGACGAGCAGAGGGACGAGACGAAGAACCCGGACGGTCACGCCCGGCAACGTAAGGCAGAACCAGGTGAGGTGCAACGCGTTACGGCTCGCTCGGAGCCGTAAAACGTTTCACCGCGGGGACGCTAGGACGCCGGATCGGCCTCTGCCACTTGCTCTTCGACCTTGCCGGGCTGCATGGTGGCCAGCGCGACGACGAAGGCGAGCGCCATCACCCCGGCCATCGCGTAGAAGACCGTCTGGGTGGCGAGGGCGAAGTCGTGCGGGATGTTGTCGACGACCTTGGCGAGCGCGCCGCTGGCGTGCGCGGGCGCTTCACCGGCGCCGCTGCCCTGGCTGATCGCGTCGGCGATTTCGTCGGCGGCCGCCTTCGGCAGGCCGTGGGTGCTCGCCGTCGACTCGAGGTTCGCCTTGTTCTGCAGGATCAGCACCGTGCCGAGCACCGCCATGCCGAGGCTGGAGCCGAAGTTGCGCACGGTCTGGGTGATCCCGGTCGCCTCGCCGTAGCGGCTCGCGGGCACGCGGTTGAGCGCGTCGGTGTTGGCCGGGCTGAGCACCAGGCCGACCCCGGCCCCGGCGATGACGATGTAGTACCACTGCGAGCCGACCGAGAGGTCGGGCAGCGAGTGCGCCCAGAGCCCGAAGCCGACCGCGGCCACCGCGCAGCCGAGCACGACCGAGGGCCGCGCGCCGACTTTGTCGAGAATGCGCCCGCCCCACTGCGAGGCGGTGGCGAAGCCGACGAAGAAGATCAGCAGGTAGAGACCGGTTTCCGAGGCGCTTTCGCCGAGCGAGATCTGCGCGTACATGCTGGCGAAGAAGAAGAGCGGGATGAAGGGAATCATCAGCAGGAAGAGGATCGCGTTGTCGGCCGCGAAGGCGCGGTCGGCGAAGATCGCGCACCTGGATCAGGGGGTTCTCGATCCGCAGCTCGTAGAGGACGAAGGCGACGAGGATCGCGACGCCGGCGGCAATGCAGATCCAGGTGATCGGGTTGCCCCAGCCCCAGACGCTCGACTGCTGCAGGCCGAGCACGGCGAGGCCCATGCCGCCGCAGACCAGCGCCGCGCCGCGGTAGTCGAGCGATGCCGGATGCTTGGTGTTCTCCGGCTTGGCGATCGCGGTGAGGACGAGGGCGATGATCGCGACCGGGATGTTGACCCAGAAGATCGTCCGCCAGCTGATTTCGACCAGGTAGCCACCGGCAAGCGGGCCGATCGAGGTGAGGCCGCCGGTGATCGCGAAGAAGATCGCCAGGGCGCGTCCGCGCTCGTGCACCGGGAAGGCGCCGAGGACGATCGCCAGCGCCGCCGGGAACATGATCGCCGCGCCGGCGCCCTGGATCACGCGGAAGGTGATGATCCAGGCCTCGTCGAGGCTGCCGGTCGGGGTGGCGCCGCAGAGGGCCGAGGCAGTGGCGAAGACGATCACGCCGAGCACGACCATGCTGCGGTGGCCGGCGATGTCGGCAATGCGGCCGCCGAAGGCAAACAGCGCCGAGAGCGAGAGCAGGTAGCCGTTGACGATCCACTGCACCCCGGTCGAGGAGAGCGAGAGGTCTTCCTGCAGGCTGGGCACGGCGATCGCCACGATCGTCATGTCGATGAAGGTCATCGCGACGGCGAAGATCATCGCCGCGAGGATCAGGTTCTTGTTGGCACGCCCGCTGGTCTCCATGGCCGTCGGCTTTGCCGCGAGGCCGCCGAATCCTCCCCGTTCGATAGTCTCGCGGCGCTGATGCCGGACGTATTTTGGATTGGAGTCGTTCTCGCGGGCGCGATCTTCCTGATCAGCGTGATCGCCTCGATGCGCTCGCGCACGACCAGCGTCGCCGCCGGCGCCGCGATGGGCATCTACGTCGGCATCATGCTGGCCTTCCCGCTGCTCGCCATCGGCCTCGCCACCAGCTAGCGATCAACACCCTCGCCGCGACAGCGTTTTTGGTCGGCGGCTCGCTCTTTGCCCTCGGCGCGGGGCTTGCGCAGGCGGGAGTCGACCCGACCGCCTGCGCCTCGATCTACCTCGTCGGCGGGGTCTTCTTCAGCACCGGCGGCTACGCCTCGGTGCTGCAGGTGGTCAACGAGCCGGCCTCGCCCGATGCGGCGCCGGCCCGCTGGCGCTGGTGGTCGCGCGAGCCGCGCCGCCTGCAGTGGCTGAGCGCCGTCGCCCTCTTCGCCGGCACGCTCGTCTTCGCGATCAACCTCGTCGACTCGTTCATCAGGGAACTGACACCGGCCGGGTTCGACCGCCTGGTCTGGTCGCCCGACATGATCGGCTGCGCCCTCTTCCTCATCTCGGGGCACCTGGCGATGGCCGGGATCTCGGGCCGCTTCTGGGCGGTCTGGCACCGCCGCGACCTCGGCTGGTGGATCATCGCCGTCAACCAGGTCGGCTCGGTCCTCTTCATGGTCTCCGCCGTCGCCACCTTCGTGCGTCCCTCCTCGGGCGACATGCTGGCGACCGGCCTCGCCAACTGGGGCACCCTGACCGGCGCCCTCTGCTTCGCAATCGCCGGCCTGATGCAGGAGTTCGAGCACCCGCTCGGCCCGCGCCGGCGACGTTCGATCGATTGACCCACGGATCCGGTGGGAAATCGATCGAACGTCGCCGCGATCAGGCGGTCTGGGGCCGCCGCACCTGCCGCCGCCCCTCGCCGTACATGCGGGTCTCGTAGACGATCATTGCCCAGATCAGCGTGTTCGCCGCGGCGAGCGCGAGCAGGGCGGGCACCTCGGTTGCCACCGGGACCAGGATCAGCAGCACGATCGCCAGCCCGAGTCGCCGGCGATTGATCGAGTGGACATGGCGGTAGCGAAAGGCGACGAGCCCGAGCAGGTAGACAGCCAGTCCGCCGAGCAGGGCGAAGGCGGGCACGGTGTGGAGGTGGTCGCCGAAGTGGCCGATCGTCAGCTTCAACCCGAGCGCGGCAAGGACGATGCCGGCGACCAGGATCAGGTGCAGGTAGGAGTAGGAGTCGCGCGCCATCTCGTTCTGGGCCTTGCCCGGCTCGGCTTCGCCGAGCCGGCGGGCGGAGACGATCGCGACGATGTCGAAGTAGATCCACCACATCGCCGCGGTCAGGGCGACGCCGAGCACCGCGGCGGTGGCGATGCCGAGGCTGAGCTCGTGCGAGGCGCCGACCCCGATCGCGACGATCGACTCGCCCAGGGCGATGATCACGATCAGGCCGTGGCGCTCGGCGAAGTGCCCGGGTACCAGCTTCCAGCCTTCCGAGCCGAAGAAGTAGGGGCCGCCCATGTCGAGGAAGAGCGCAAGCGCCCAGAGCGCCCCTTGGGCGAGCCCGTCGAAGAGCGAGGCGGCGGCGAGCAGGGCGACGGCGATCGCGGTGCTCACCGCGAGGCCCAGCACCGAGTGGCGCAGGCCGTCGTCCTCGGGGCTGGCCAGCATGAAGAGGCCGATGTGGGCGACGCGGACGACGCCGAAGATCAGGGCGAAGGCGAGGGCGAGGCTGCCGAACGCCTCCGGCACGCAGAGCGAGACCAGCAGCAACGCCGCCATCGCGCCGAACATGATCAGCCGCACCGCCCCCTCCTCGGGATCGAGCACGCTGGTCAGCCAGGCGTAGCCGACCCAGGCCCACCAGAGCATGCCCAACACCAGCAGCCCCTGGGCGAGGCCCGACCAGGTCGGGTGGTGGGACATCAGCGCCGTGCACTGGGTGATCGCCAGCACGAAGACGAGGTCGAAGAAGAGCTCCAGCGGCGTCACCCGCTCCCCTTCGCGCAGCGTCGCGCCGAGGCGGGAGGAATGCGTTTCTTCAGCGGCCATCGGCGGATCTTGACAGTGCCCTCCGTTCCGGTGCGCCTTTTCCCTCCCATGCGGGGATAAAGCGCACCGGAAGCGGGGGGCTAGGCGTCTTCGGCGGCGTACTGGGTTAGGAGGCGCTGCTCTTCGTCGCGTTTGGGGAAGGCGAAGAAGACGAGGGCGCCGCCGAGCAGGATCGCGACGATGCCGGCGCTGTAGGCCCAGGCGTCGCCCTGCAGGAAGGACGTCTTGGCGGCGGCGATGATCTGTTCGCTGTGCTTCGGGTAATGCGAGGCGAGGTCGGCGGCGCTGGAGAAGGACTTGGTCAGCTCGCCTTCGATGTTCTCGTTGATCTTGGCCGATTCGCCCGAGGAGGCGATCGCGGCGCTCGCCGCGGCGGCGTAGCCGGCGGTGAGCAGGGCGCCGAAGATCGACTGCATGATCGCGCCGCCGAGGTCGCGCTGCAGGTCGGCCGTGCCCGAGGCCATGCCCGCGCGCTTGACCGGCACCGAGCCGGTCAGCGAGTGCGAGGCGGGCGTGCCGGCGAAGCCGACGCCGATGCCGATGAAGGCGTAGCCGAGCCCGACCTTCCAGTATTCGATGTTGTCTTTCCAGAGCAGCAGCATGGTGAGGAAGCCGAGCACGCAGAAGACGTAGCCGACCAGCAGGGTGAAGCGGGCGCCGCGCGCCTCGACCAACTTGGCCGAGCGCGGCGCGACGATCACCATCAGGACCGCCGCCGGCAGGATCGCCAGGCCGGAGTCGAGGGTGGAGTAGTCGAGCACGTTCTGGAGGAACTGCTGGCCGATGAACATCGCCCCCATCAGCGAGCCGAAGACGATGATCCCGGCGCAGGCCGCCACCCAGAAGATCCGCCGCTTGGCGACGTCGAGGTCATACAGCGGCGAGCGCGCCCGGCGCTGGCGCAGGACGAAGGCGCCGGTCGCCGCCAGGGCGACGATGCCGAGGCCGATCGCCAGGGCGCCCTTGCCCGGGACCGGCGCCAGGTTGATTCCCAGGACCAGGGCCGCGACCAGCAGGATCGAGAGGATGCCGCCGAGGTTGTCGACCGGCTCGCTGGTCTCGTTGACGTGGGCCGGCACGTAGCGCCAGGCGAGGAAGAGCGCCAGCGCCGCCAGCGGCACCGTGACGAGGAAGACCGAGCCCCAGTCGAACTGCTCGAGCAGGGCGCCGGAGAGCAGCGGGCCGAGCGAGGCGATCGCGCCGCCGATCGCCGACCAGAGCGCGATCGAGCGGGTGCGCTCGTTGCCCGACCACAGCGCCGTGATCAGCGCCAGGGTGGTCGGGAAGGCCATGCCGGCGGCGACGCCGCCGATCACGCGGGCGACGAAGAGGACGCCGATCGAGGGGGCGAGGCCGGCCAGCAACGAGGCCGGGACCGAGATGCCCATGCCGAGCAGCAGCATCATCTTGCGCCCGTAGCGGTCGCCGAGCGCGCCCAGGTAGAGCACCGAGGTGGCGAGGCCGAGCGAGTAGCCGACCGCGACCAGGTTGAGCGTCGTCTGGCCGGCGTTGAAGTCCTTGCCGATGTCGGGCAGGGCGACGTTGGCGACGGCGAGGTTGAGGTTCGCCACCGCGGCGACCAGGATCAGCGCGCCGAGGACGAGACCGGCGCGCTTGGGGCTGCTCGACTCCATCTGCCCCAAACCTATCCGCATGACGGCAATCACGCTCGCACTCGCGCGCTGCTGAGAGGATGGAGTGATGGCGGAGGAGCGCAAACGCCCCGAGGCGCCGCGCAGCGAGAAAGTCCTGCCGGGGATCTGGCGGCTGCGCCTCGCCCTGCCCTGGCCGGGTGTGCCGCACGGCAACGTCTGGGCGATCGAGGCCGACGGCGGCATCGTCCTCTTCGACACCGGCATCGGCGGCAAGGGCCGCATGCGCCAGTTCGACCTTGCCCTCGGCCAGGCCGGCTTCGGCCTCGAGGACGTGAAGCTGCTCGTCTGCACTCATTCCCACACCGACCATTACGGGCTGGCGGCGCCGATCGTCGAGGGGGCCGGCTGCGAGCTCTGGATGCATCCCGCTTGGGAGCACGTGCGCCTTCTTGCCGATGACCCGGCGGCGGCTTTGGAGCAGCGGCTCGAGGTGGCACGGCAGAGCGGCGTCCCGGTCGCCGGGCTCGAACGCTACCGCGAGCGCAGTGATAACAGCGACAACGGCATCGACGCGATCGTCGAGCCCGACCGCGATCTATTGCCGGGGGTCGAGGTGGAGACCGACCTCGGCACCTGGCAGGTCTACGAGACCCCCGGCCACGCCCCCTCGCACGTCGTCCTGCACCAGCCCGAGCGCAGGCTGATGATCTCCGGCGATCACCTGCTCGGCCGCACCGTGCTCTTCTTCGACCACGGCCACAGCCCCGACCCGATCGGCGAGTTCCTCGCCAGCCTCGACCGGGTCGAGCCGCTCGAGGTCGAACTCTGCCTGCCGGGCCACGGCCGCCCCTTCCGCGATCCCAAAGCCAAGATCGCCGAGGCGCGGCGGCAGGTCGGCGAGCTGCTGGAGAAGACCCGCGAAGCGCTCGGCGAGGGCGAGCGGACGGCGTTCGAGGTGGTTGCCGAGATCGTCGGCGCCGAGAACGTCAACACCCCGGTCAGCGCCTGGGCCCTGCAGATCGTCCTCTCCTGCCTCGACCACATGGCGATCGAGGGCGAGGTGGCCAAGGTCGAGGGGACCGATCCGCAGCGCTGGCGGCTTGCATAGGCCGACGGGCACCGTCGGCCCCTGTAGGCTGCCCGGCGAATGGCCAGCTTCACCCTCACGCGTGAGATTGCGGCGCCGCCGGAGACGGTGTTCGCGGTGCTCACCGACCATCGCCGCTACGCCGAGCTGACGCCGCTGCGCCGCTCCGAGCTCGAGCGAGAGGGGGAGCCCGCCCCGAACGGGCTTGGCGCGATTCGCAAGCTGACCGCGGTGGGCCCGCCGCTGCGCGAGGAGGTGATCGCCTACGCGCCGCCCGAGCGCTTCTCCTACAAGCTGCTCTCCGGCCTGCCGGTGCGCGACCACGTCGGCACGGTCGAGCTGACCGCGGGCGGCAGCGGCACCAGGATGGTCTACGCCGTGCGCACCCAGCCGACCGTGCCCGTTGTCGGCCCGGTCGTCGTCGCCGTGGTCAAGCAGGCGGTCAAGGGACTTGTCGACGGCGTCGTCAAGGAGTCCGAGCGACGCGCCGCGGCGGGGGGTTGAGCGGCAGCGCCAAAACACTCCTCGCCGGTCTGTGGGCGCAGGCGGAGCACCTCTGGGAGCAGCACCGGCGGCTCACGATCGGCCTCATCGCCGGCGGCCTGGTCGCCTTCTTCGGCGCCGGCGTGCTCGCCTACGAGCTGCTCAAGCGCCCGCCCGACGTGCACAACGAAAACGCCGTCTTCGTGCCCCAGAAGCCGCCCAAGCCGCAGGCGAAGACGGTCAACTGGCCGATCTACGGCCTCAACGCTGCCCGCACCCGCTACCTGCCGAGCAAGGGGGTGAAGCCGCCCTACCGCTTGATCTGGCACTTCACCGAGCGGCCGCTGCTCGAGTTCCCGCCGGTCTACGCCGAAGGCAAGCTCTTCTTCGTCAACAACAACGGCTACGCCTACGCGCTCGACGCCGATACCGGCAAGGTGCTGTGGGAACGGCGCATCGGGATCCTCAACGCCTCCTCGCCCGCCTTCTACAAGCACCGCCTCTACATCGTCAACCTGGTTCCCGGGCACATCCTCAAGCTCGACGCGAAGACGGGGAAGACGATCTGGAAGCACACGCTGCCCGGCCGCGCCGAGTCCTCGCCGCTGGTGATCGACGGCACGGTCTACTTCGGCTGCGAAAACGACCAGCTCTTCGCCCTCAACACGCGCGACGGCCACACCCGCTGGGCGACGACGCTGGGCGGCCCGGTCAAGTCGGCGCCCGCCTTCCACGACGGCACGATCTTCGTCGGCGACTACGGCGGCTACATGAACGCGGTCAACGCCAAGACCGGCGCGATCAAGTGGCAGACCGCCTCGCTGGGCCAGGGCTTCGGCACCTCGGGCGAGTTCTACTCGACCCCCGCCGTCGCCTTCGGCCGCGTCTACGCCGGCAACAACGACGACCGCGTCTACAGCTTCGACGAAAAGACCGGGGAAATCGCCTGGAGCTTCACGACCGGCGGATACGTCTACTCCAGCCCCGCCGTGGCCAACAGCGCCCGGACGCCGCCGACCGTCTACATCGGCTCCTTCGACGGCAACATCTACGCGCTCAAGGCCAGGTCCGGCGAACCGCGCTGGCAGCGCTCGGCCGGCGGCCAGGTCGTCGGCTCGCTCTCGGCGATCGGCAACATCGTCTACGTCGCCGAGTTCACCAACGGCTCGACCAACGGCTTCTCGATGAAGGACGGCCATCAGGTCTTTCACTACAAAACGGGCACCTACTCCCCGGTCATCTCCGACGGCCGCCGCATCTACCTGGTCGGCTACTCCAGCATCAACGCCCTGCAGCCCTACAGGTACAAAGCGGCGGTCGCGCCCGGGGTGGAGGCGCCGGCGGGCCCGCTGGCCGCCCCGTCAACTCCCCGGCCCAAGAAGCACCGAGGCGCGCGGTCCGCCGCCCACTAGCCCGCCCCGTTCGAGCAGACGCAGCGGCACCCGCACGGGCCGGGGAGAGCGGTAGACGGCGAGGGTGTAGTTGTAGGAGACCGGTTCGAACGCGGTCCGCTGGAATTGCCGGGGCAGGACCGCGCCGGCCCGCCGCTCGGCAGCGGCGGAGCCGACCAGGGCGATCTCGCGCAGGGGCGGCAGGTCGCGGCGGGCGAAGCGACCGCCGAGGTAATAGCGCAGCGGCTGGTTGGCCGCGTGGCGGACGCTGACGACGACAGTGCCGGCTGGCAGCGGACCGAGCCGGCTCGCGGCGTTGCGCAGGTCCTCGCGCTGCAAGCGCGGCAAGCGGTCGATCTCGATCGTGTAGACGAGCGAGCAGAAGCAGAAGGCCCCGGCCAGAGCCAGCCCCACCCAGCCCCCCCGGCGCACCCCGAACCCGGCACCGAGCAGGACTATCAGCGGGACGAAGACGGGGATCAGGTTGCGGCCGTCGAGGTAGTCGGCGCCGAAGGCGCCGAGCAGCAGCGGCAGGGCGATGCCGGCCAGCGCCACGGTCGCCGTGATCGCCGCCCCGCGCCGCTCGCGCCGATCGCCCCGCCAGAGCAGCAGGGCCAGGGCCGCAAGGGCAAGCGCCGCCGGCACGCCGAGCGGGATCGGCCCCGACCCGCGCGTTCCGTGCTCGTTGCCGTTGTCCTCGCCGACCAACTTCGCCGCCGCCCTTTCCAGCCGCTGGCCGAGCGGCTGTTCGGCGATCCAGCCGGCGTGCG
The DNA here is from genome assembly GCA_963774405.1 of uncultured Solirubrobacterales bacterium. Classification (GTDB taxonomy): domain Bacteria; phylum Actinomycetota; class Thermoleophilia; order Solirubrobacterales; family 70-9; genus VRUE01. The sequence goes on from CAVZEV010000005.1 coordinate 809,308, forward strand.
CGTTGTCGGCCTGGCGCAGCGCGATCGGCGCCAACAGCAGCCCGGCGACGATGACGACGCCGATCGCCACCGCAACCCGCTGTCCGCCGAGGCTGACTTCGCCTTTGTTCGCCCTGCCGGCGAAGAAGTGCGAACTCAGCAGCAGGAGGGCTGCCTCGGGGATGACGACGAAGGCGGCGAAGTAGTGGGTGGCCAGGGCCAGGGACGAGGTGACCGCCCACCAGGCGAGGTCGCGCTTGCTCCCGCTGCGGCGCGCGCGGGCGAAGAAGAGGAAGGAGAGGGCGGTGAGCAGGAAGGCCAGGGCGTAGGCGCGGGCGTCCTGGGAGAACCAGATCAGCACCGGGCTGACGGCGACGATCGCGGCCGCGATCAGGCCCGCTCGTCGCGGCAGCTCCAGGGCCGCGGCGCCGAGGTAGACGACCAGGATCGAGGCGGTCCCGGCCAGGGCCGAGAGCGAGCGCAGCCCCACCTCGCCGCTGCCGAAGACCCGCGACCACAACCAGGCGACCAGGTAATAGAGCGGCGGCGTCGACTCGCTCTTCGGCACCGTGGCGAGGGTGTCGAAGAGGCTCGGGTGGAGGACGCGGCCGACCGTGACCGCCTCGTCGTAGCGGTAGCTCTGCAGGTCGAGCGTGGCGAAGCGCAGGATCCCCCCGAGCAGCAGGACGCCTGCCAACGCGATCGCGTAGGGCGAGGCGACGAACTCTCCCCAGGGGTCCCGCGCCCGCCGAGCTACGGCGCCACTCCTCCCGGCGGGGGCGGCGGCGCAAGCGGCGGGTTCGGCGCAAAAGCAGGGAAGACGGGGTGGTGCAGAGCGTCGCTGAGGGCGGTCAGGCTTGCCGGGTAGTTCTGGATTCGGTAGGTGCTGGTCGAGCCGAAGTCCTGGTAGTAGACGAGCATCTTGCAGCGCTTGTGACCGCGCACCCAGCCCAGCAGGCGGTCCATGTAGGCGGGGTCGTCGGCGCCGGTCGAGATGCCGAACTCGGGGATCGCGAAGGGCTTGTTCGAGAAGCGGTTGTAGAGACCCGTCAGCGCCTTCCAGTCCTGGGCGTCGGAGTAGAAGTCGGTGCCGACCCAGTCGACGTACCTGTCGCCCGGGTAGAAGTATTTGGGCCGGTTGCGCGGGGTCGTCGGCGAGCCCGCCGGCAGGGTGCTCCAGAGCACCGCGACCGGCGCCCGCGGCAGGCCCTTGCCGCCGGCGCGCAGCGGCGGCAGGCCGGTTTCGCCGAGCCGGGCGTTGATCCTGGCGCGGCTGCCGCCGCCGTGGACGACGATGTAGATGCGGCGGAAGGCGAGCCGGTACCAGCGCGGCTTGTGGGCGGCGTCGCGCAGCTTGCCGGCGCAGTCATAGGCGGCGTAGACGTTGAGGCAGCGATTGGGCTCGCCCAGGGGGCGGATGTAGGCCGCCATCTTCTTCGCCCAGAAGAGCTTGTTGAGGCGGACCAGGTATGCGTCGCCGTAACCCTGGGCGATCGAGCGCGGGCTGATCAGCTCGTGGCCGTCGCCGGAGTCGGCGGTGGTGAGGTGCAGCACCGGCCGCGCCCGCGCCGCCTGCCAGCGTTCGATCGAGTCGGGGAATTCGGCGCCCCAGCTGCGGAAGCTCTCGATCAGCGCCGGGTGCTTGCGCAGGTCGGCGGAGAAGTGGCCGAAGTCGGCCGGGTTGCCGGTGTCGCTGACCCCGAAGAAGATCTTCTTGCCCTTGGGCAGCAGCGTGCCGGCCTGGGCGCCGCCGGCGGGCAGGGCCAGGCAGAGCGCGGCGAGGAGCGCCGGCGCGAGGAGGCGTTTGGGGATGCGGCGGTTCATCGAGGCGGCTTCGATCCGGGTTGGCCGACCACCTTGCGCCAACACCGCCGCGCGCGTCGGGTTGCTGCGCCTACTGGGCGACGAGTTGCAGCACTTCGTCGGCGTACTTGGCGACGAAGCTCGGTCCCACGCCGCTGATCTCGGCCAGGCCGGCCTCGTCGGCGGGGCGGGAGGCGGCGATCGCCGCCAGCGTCTTGTTGTGGGCGACGGTGTAGGCGGGCTTGCCGGCCGCGGCCTTCAAGCGCCAGGCCTTGAGCTGCTCGAAGAGCGGCGCGTCGGCTTCGCTCAGCTCGGCCGGCGGCGCCTTCGGCTTGGCCGTGCGGCGCACCACGATCGTCTCCGGGTCGGGCAGCCAGCCGGCCTCATCGCAGATGTCGCAGCAGCGGCCCAGCGGCCGGCCCGCCTCGCGGTCGCCGAAGTGGTCGAGGATGCTGCGCCGCCGGCAGCGCTCGCCGTAGATGAAGGCCTTGATCGTGCGGTAGTCGCGCCAGCCGCGCTCGCGGGCGATCGTCAGCTCCGGGTCGCGCTGCTCGATGAAGCGCACGAGGCGGCCGAGGTCGGCCTTCATCGCCAGCAGCACCGCCTTCGCCGGGCGCCCGTCGCGGCCGCCGCGCCCGGCCTCCTGGTAGTAGGCCTCGAGGCTGGTCGGGATCGCCATGTGCCAGACCGAGCGCACGTCGGCCTTGTCGACGCCCATGCCGAAGGCGTTGGTGGCGACGATCACTTCGGCGTCGCCTTCCATGAAGCGGCGCTGGGTCGAGGTGCGCGCCTCGGACTCCATGCCGGCGTGGTAGGCGAGCGCCCGCAGGCCCGACTCGCGCAGCGCCTGGGCGACCTCGTCGGTGTCGCGGCGGGTGCCGCAGTAGACGATCGCCGGCCGGTTCGCGGGGTCGGCGAGCCCGCCCTCGAGCAGGGCCAGCCGCCGCGCCTTCGAGCCCTTGCCCTCGAGCCGGACGACGTCGAAGGAGAGGTTGGGGCGGTCGAAGCCGGAGCGCACCTGCAGCGGTTCGCGCAGGCCGAAGCGGGAGACGATCTCGGCCGCCACGGCCTTGGTCGCCGTCGCCGTGCAGGCCATCACCGGCGGGCGCCCGAGCCGCTCGGCGATCTCGGGCAGGCGCAGGTAGTCGGGGCGGAAGTCGTGCCCCCATTCGGAGACGCAGTGCGCCTCGTCGACGGCGAGCAGGTCGATCCGGCGCTGCGCCAGGGCGTCGAGGAAGACGGTCGAGGCGAAGCGCTCCGGCGAGCAGTAGACGATCCGGGCGCTGCCGTCGCGCACCTGTTCGAGCGCGCCTCGGGCGCCCTCCGGGCTCATCGCCGAGGAGATCATCGCCACCGGGTGCCCGGCCGCGGTCAGCCGCCGCCACTGGTCCTGCATCAGCGCGATCAGTGGGCTGACCACGATCGTCAGGTCCTCGCTCGCCAGCCCCGGCAGCTGGTAGCAGAGGCTCTTGCCGCCGCCGGTCGGCATCACGATCAGCGAGTCCCGCCCCTCCAGCCCGGCCTCCACGGCCTCGCGCTGTCCTGGCCGCCACTCGGAGAACCCGAGCTCCTGGAGCAGTGCGTCGGCGCGATCTTGCGTCTCAACGGTCATCGCCACCAGGCTATGGGTCTCAGCCGACGATCTGGGCCGGCACCTGTGACAACTCCTCGGCCAAAGCGTCAATTTCCTGTGCCAACTTGCGCGTGTCCGCTTTCGTCAGCTCCGAGTAGGGGACGAAGCCTTCGCCGCGCCGGTAGGGCTTCAGTGAGGCGTAGACGTTCGCGAAGCTCACTTCGATTTCCTGCGCAAGCTTCGCGTCCTGCTTGGAGAGCAGTGGCTCGACCGCTTCGAAGGCCGCCTCGGCGCCTTCGACGTTGGCCTCGAAGTCGACCAGGTCGAGGTGCGAGTAGCGCTCCTCCTCGCCGGTGATCTTCGAGGCCGAGACCTCGCCGAGCAGCTCGTTGGCGCCGTTGGCGATCTGCACCGCCTGCAGCTCGACGTGCCTGACCTTCTGCCGGAGTTCTTCGACGTCGGCGAGCAGCTGTTTCGCCACCGGGGCCATGCCCTCGGTCGTGCCTTCCTCCCAGAGCGCCTTCTCGATCCGGTGGAAGCCGCCGAACTGGCCGGCCGGAACGTCGTTCTCGCGCGCGTCGATGCGCGGGTCGAGGTCGCCGAAGGACTCGGCCACCGGCTCGATCCGCTCATACGGGATGCGGGCCGCCGGGTAGAGCGCCTTGGCCTTCCCGACTTCGCCCGCTTCGACCGCGGCGACGAACGGCGCCGTCTCGGCGACCAGCTCGGTGGTGTTCCGCTCGAGGTACTTGCGGTAGTCGGCGACGGCCGCTTCGGTTTCGGGATCGGCCTTGGCCTTCGCCCCGCCGGTCACCGTCAGCTTCCCGTCTCCTGCGGAGCCGCCGTTGCAGCGCAGCGTGTACTCGCCTTCCTCCAGAGTCAGCGAGAAGCTGCCGGGGAGGCCCTCGGCGACGTTCTCCTTCTCGCCGAGGATGGTGTTGCCCTCCATCACCTCCATCTCGGTCACCGCGGTGGTGCCGGCGTTTTCGACTTCGAAGACGATCGGGCCCGCCGGAGCGCTGGTCGAGTTCGGCACGCAGCCCGCGTCGGTCAGCTTGAAGGAGAGCTTCTTCGCCCCGGGAGGAGCGTCTTCGCTCGAGCCGCAGCCGCCGGCAGTCAGTGCCACCGCGCCGCAGGCGGCGAGGATGAGGGATAGGCGGGCGCTGACTCGGTTCATCTCGGTTTTGCTCCTTGTTGGTTCCGGGCGAGAGTTAGGGCACCCTAACAAAGACCGACATATTCGGTCGGAATACCGCTCCGGTGGTCCTTTTCCCCGTTATTCGGGGATAAAGCGCACCGGAAGTCAACCGAGCAGGGGTTCGCCGACGTAGCCGCCCTGGCGGGCGCCGGGGGGGACGGCGAAGAGGGCGCTGCCGACGTGCTTGATGTACTCGTTCAGGGCGTCGTTCATGCCGAGGCGGCGCTGGATCGGGACGAACTGGGTGCGCGGGTCGCGCTGGAAGCAGATGAAGAAGAGGCCGGCTTCGAGCTCGCCGAGGCTCTCGTCGACGCCGTCGGTGAAGGAGTAGCCGCGGCGCAGGATCCGCTCGCCGTCGTTTTCCGTCGCCGAGGCGAGGCGGACGTGGGAGTCGGCGGGGATCAGCGGCTGCCCGTCCCGCTCGGCTTCCAGGTCGATCGGGTCGAACTCTTCCTGCTCGCCCAGCGGCGCGCCGCGGTACTTGTCGCGGCCGATCGTCTGCTCCTGGTCTTCCAGCGAGGAACGGTCCCAGACCTCGAGCAGCATGCGGATGCGGCGGCTGACCAGGTAGCTGCCGCCGCGCATCCAGGCCGGCCCTTCGCGCCCGACCCAGACGTGGCGGTTCATCGCCGCGGTGTCCTCGGCCTTGATGTTGGCGGTGCCGTCCTTGAAGCCCATCAGGTTGCGCGGGGTCGCTTGGCTGCGGCTGGTCGAGGCGGTGCGGCCGAAGCCGAGTTGGGACCAGCGCATGACCACGGTGCCGCGGCCGATCCGGGCCAGGTTGCGGATCGCGTGGAAGGCGACCTGGGGGTCGTCCGAGCAGGCCTGCACGCAGATGTCGCCGTCGCTTTCGAGCTCGTTCAGCTCGTCGGCGGGCAGCGGCGGGATCGGCGCCAGCGCCGCGGGGCGCGCGCCCCGCAGTCCCAGCTCGCGCTTCTCGAAGAGGCTCGGCCCGAAGCCGAAGGTGACCGTCAGCCGCGAGGGCAGCAGGCCGACCGTCTCGCCGGTGTCCTCGGGCGGGGCGAGCTCGACCCCGTTGGCGTCGCCGATCATCTCGCCCGCGGCCATTTCGGCGGCGGCGCTCGACCATTCGCGCATCAGCTCGCGCAGCGCCGCGCGGCTCGGCTCGACCAGGTCGAAGGCGGCGAAGTGGAGGCGGTCCTGGGCAGGGGTGTCGATCCCGGCCTGGTGCTCGCCGTAGAAGGGGACCGAGCCGGTGCCCTCGCTCGCCTGCGCCTCGTCGCTGCCGACCAGGTAGCCGGCCGCGCCGCCGAGCCCGACGCCGGCCGCGCCGACGCCGGCCGCTGCCAGCAATCGCCGCCGGGTCAGCTCGGTCATCGCGATCGGCTGTTCGGGCTCAGGCCGGGCTCTCGGCCGGGGCCGAGCCGCGGGAGCTGCGAGCGGCCGCGCGGCGCAGTCGCAGGCGGTCGGGCCAGATCACGTAGAGGGCCATCGGCACCGCGTAGAGCCCGTAGATCAGCACCTCGCCGACCGTCGGTTCGGGTTGCAGGCCCAGCATCCCGGTCAGCAGCGAGCCCGAGACCGTGCCCGGCTGGACCAGCCAGGTCAGGTCGAGCGCCTGGCCCTGCAGGCCGTTGAACCAGCCCGCCCCGTGGGCGGTGTGCAGTGAGGTGGAGAGCAGGCCCGCGGCGACGAAGACGAGGATCAGGCCTGTGACGCGGAAGAAGCGGGTGAGGTTGATCCGCACGCCGCCGCGGTAGATGCCGAGCCCGATGCCGACGGCGGCGAGCAGGCCGATCACCGCGCCGGCCCCGGCGGCGGTGGTGTCGGTCGAGTCCTGGAAGGCGGCGAGCAGGAAGACCGAGGTCTCGAAGCCCTCGCGCAGGACCGCCAGGAACGCCATCCCGACCAGGGCCATGGTCGAGCCGCTTGCCAGGGCACCGGCGGCGTTGCCCTCCAGCACCTTCTTGATCCCCTTGGCGTTGCGCCGCATCCAGATGATCATGTAGCTGACCGCGCTGACCGCGATCAGCCCGATCACCGTCTCCAGCCCCTCCTGCTGGCGCTGGGGCAGCTCCTGGCCGACCACGCGCAGGATTACCGCGATGCCGACGCAGAGCGCGACCGCGATCGCCACCCCGAGCCACATCTGCCGCAAGGCGTCGCGGCGACCCTCCTTGACCAGGAAGGCGGCGACGATGCCGATGATCAGCGAGGCCTCGACGCCCTCGCGCAGGGCGATCACCAGCGTGGGAATCATCTGCTGTCTCCGGAAGTCTGCATTAGGCGACCCTAATTAGGGCTTCCAAACCTAGCACGCAAACCTCAACCCCGGTGCCGACGGGACTCAAACCGGTCTATATCACCGGTTTGAGTCCCGTCGGCGTCAGGGGAGCCAGGGGTCGTGCCATTGGGCGATGCCGCGGGTTAGCTTGTCGGCCTCGGGGGGCCCCCAGGTGCCGGGGTCGTAGGGGTGGACGGGGCCCGGTTCGTCCAGCAGTGGCTGCACGATCCGCCAGGTCTCCTCGACCGTGTCCTGGCGGGTGAAGAGCTGGTGCTCGCCGGCGATCGCGTCGCCGAGCAGGCGCTCGTAGGGCTCGGGCTCCTCGCCCGCCACCTTTTCGAAGAGCACCTCCATGTCGGCCGGCTCGAAGGCCTCCTCGCCCGCCTTCTTGGCGAAGAGGCGCATGCGGGCGCCGGGCGTGGGCTCGATTCGCACCGTCATCTGGTTCGGTTCGGGCCGCTTGCCCGAGCCGACGCCGAGCGGCGGCGGGCGCTTGAAGACGACGGTCACCTCGCTCGACTTCGCCGGCATGCACTTGCCGGCGCGGATGAAGAAGGGCACGCCGCTCCAGCGCCAGTTGTCGACCGCCAGCTCGACCGCGGCGAAGGTCTCGGTGGTCGAGTCGGGCGCCACGTCCTTGACGTCGAGGAAGCCCTTGTACTGGCCGCGCACGTAGCGCTCGGGGTCGGCGGTCCGCGTCGCCTTGAAGAATTCGAGCTTCTTGTCGCGGACCGAGTCGTGGTGGTTGCCGGTCGGCGGACCCATGCCGACCAGGGCCAGCACCTGCAGGGCGTGGTTTTGGATCACGTCGCGCATCGCCCCGACCGCGTCGTAGAAGCGGCCGCGGTCGTCGACGCCGAAGTTCTCGGCGATCGTCATCTGCACGTGGGAGACGTGCTGGCGGTTCCAGATCGGCTCCAGGGTCGAGTTGGCGAAGCGCAGGTAGGTGATGTCCATCACCGGCTCCTTGCCGAGGTAATGGTCGATGCGCAGGATCTGGCGCTCGTCGAGCACTTCGCAGAGTTCCGCGTTGAGCGCCCGCGCCGATTCGAGGTCGTGGCCGAAGGGCTTCTCAATCACGACGTGGGCGTTCTCGGTCAGGCCGGCCTTGCCGAGGCCGCTGACCACGGTGGCGAAGAGCGAGGGCGGGATCTCGAGGTAGAAGACCGGGCGCTTGGCGTCGCCGATCGCCGCCGCGACCCGCTTGAAGGTGGCGGCGTCGGCGTAGTCACCCTGCACGTAGGAGAGGCGCTTGGCGAGGCGGGCGAAGACGTCGCCGTCGGGGCTGTCGACGGTGGCGGCGATCGATTCGCGGGCGTGCTCGCGCAGCTTCTCGTCGTCCCACTCGTCGATCGCGACGCCGACGATCGGGCAGTCGAGCTTGCCGCGCGCCTCGAGCCGGTAGAGCGCCCGGAAGGTCATCTTCTTCGCCAGGTCGCCGCTGATCCCGAAGATCGTCAGCACGTCGGCGTTGGCATCGGAGTGCTTGGCGTCGGTCCCGGCCATTCGTCCGCCAGGCTACCCGTTGGCCGCCCGAACGCACACACGGGCCGCCGGCTCGCATAGGGTTACGGCCATGGAGCTGGGAATGGTCGGACTCGGCCGCATGGGGGCCAACATGGCGCGGCGGCTGATGCGCGACGGGCACCGGATCGTCGCCTACGACGTCAACCCCGACGCCGTCGCCGAGCTGGCGGGCGAGGGCGCCGAGGGCGCCTCCTCGCTGGAGGACCTGGCCGCGAAGCTGAGCGCGCCGCGTTCGGTTTGGGTGATGGTGCCCGCGGGCGCGATCACCGAGAAGACGGTCGCCGACGTCGCCGCGGTGCTCGACTCCGGTGACGCGATCGTCGACGGCGGCAACTCCTACTACCGCGACGACATCCGCCGCGCCGCCAAGGTCGGCGAGCAGGGGCTCGACTACGTCGACTGCGGCACCAGCGGCGGCGTCTTCGGCCTCGACCGCGGCTACTGCCTGATGATCGGCGGGCCCGACGGGGCGGTCGCAGCGGCTCGACCCGATCTTCGCCTCGCTGGCGCCGGGCGTCGAGTCGGCCGAGCGCACGCCGGGGCGCAGCGGCGACGCCGGGCCCGGCCGAGAATGGCTACCTGCACTGCGGCCCCAACGGTGCCGGGCACTTCGTGAAGATGGTCCACAACGGGATCGAGTACGGCGTCATGGCCGCCTACGCCGAGGGCCTCAACATCCTCAAGAACGCCAACGCCGGCAAGGTCCAGCGCGAGGCCGACGCCGAGACGGCGCCGCTGGAGCAGCCCGAGTACTACCAGTACGACCTCGACCTGCCCGAGGTCACCGAGGTCTGGCGCCGCGGCAGCGTGATCGGCTCCTGGCTGCTCGACCTGACCGCCGCCTCGATGCAGGAATCGCCCGACCTCTCCGACTTCGCCGGCCGCGTCTCCGACTCCGGCGAGGGCCGCTGGACCTCGATCGCCGCGATCGACGAGGGCGTGCCGGCGCCGGTCCTGACCACCGCTCTGTACGAGCGCTTCGCCTCGCGCGGACTCGACGACTTCGCCGACAAGGTGCTCTCGGCGATGCGCAAGCAGTTCGGCGGCCACGACGAGAAGCCGACCTGAGGCGGCCGGGATGGCGATCGAGCTCGAGGTCTGCGCCGACGAGAAGGCGGCGGCGCGCCGTGCCGCCGAGCTGATCACCGCGGTCGGCGCCGCCGCGGTCGCCGAGCGCGACGCCTTCGGCGCTGGCGATGAGCGGCGGCCGCAGCCCCTGGGCGATGCTGGCGATCCTCGGCGAGGAAGAGCAGATGCCCTGGGAGGGGCCGAGCTCTTCCAGGTCGACGAGCGGATCGCCTCGCCCGGCAGCGAGGACCGCAACCTCACCCACATGGTGCTCGGCCTCTCGATGGACCACCAGGCGACGCTGCGGCCGATGCCGGTCACCCAGCGCGACCTCGAGGGCGCCGCCCGCGAGTACGAAAGCGCCCTGCCGGCGCCGCTGGACTGCGTCCACCTCGGCATCGGCCCGGACGGCCACACCGCCTCGCTGGTCCCCGGGGACCCGGTGCTCGAGGTCAGCGACCGCCGCGTCGCCCTGACCGAGACCGCCTACCAGGGCCACCATCGGATGACCCTCACCTACCCGGCCCTCGCCGAAGCGCGCCAGATCGTCTGGCTCGATCACCGGCCCCGACAAGGTCGACGCCCTGGCCAAGCTGATGGCCGGAGACACCTCGATCCCCGCCGGCCGGGTCGAGAACGCGCAGATGACCGTGGTCGCCGACGCGGCTGCTTCGCCACGGTAAGCCCGGATTTCTAAAAAGTTAGCGAATTCGCTAACATCGCTCTAATGTCGATGGTCGGCGTCCCCCTTGCGGAGCAAATCAGGGCCCAGAGCGGCCTGAGCCAGGCCGAGTTGGCGCGCCGGGCCGGGCTGCCCCGCTCCGTGGTCAACGCCTACGTCAAGGGCACCCGTGAGCCCGGGGCAGAGGCGATCGCCCGGCTTGCAGCGGCGGGCGGTTTGGATCTGAAGCTCGATCGCCGCAGGCCGCCCGTCGATGCCGAGCGGGCCGGACGAATCCTGGTCCAGGTGCTGGAGCTCGCCGAGGCGCTCCCCTTCCGCCCGCGGCCCGAGCTTGGCTACCCCTCCCTCTCCGATCGTCTTTCCTCGCCCGGCGGAGCGCGGTCGTGAGCGAGCTCGTCGAGAAGCTCTTCGCGATCCACGGCTCGTTGTCGAAGGCGAGCGTCCCGCATGCCTTTGGTGGCGCGATCGCCCTGGCCTATTGCGTCGAGGAGCCCCGAGGTACCCGTGACCTCGACGTCAACATCTTTGTCGACGCCGAGAAGGCAGCACGCACGCTTTCCTGCCTGCCCCCCGGGGTGAGAGTTCGCAGGGAGGACGTAGCGAAGGTCGAACGCGATGGGCAGGCGCGCCTGGATTGGGACGGGGCCCCGGTCGACGTCTTCCTCAACAACGTGCCGCTGCACGAGGCCGTGGCCAGTGCGGTCGTGTGGGTGCCCGCTGGAAAGCAGGGAGATCCCGGTCCTCGACTGCGCGTCACTGGCGATCTTCAAGGCCTTCTTCGACCGCACCAAGGACTGGGCGGACATGGAGGCGATTGCCCAGGCGACGCCCGAGGACATCGATATCGCCGCGGCGACGATCGCCGATCTCGTCGGTCCTGACGATCCAGCCGTGAAACGGCTGGAGAGCCTGATCCCGCTTGACGTGGGATCAGGCCGCGGTTTGCGCCGCTAGGCGGTTTCCAGCGACACCGAGTGGTTGGCGACGATCGTGCCGTCGGGGTCCCACTGGCGCTTGACCTCGGCGAGGCGGGCGCAGACCTCGGCGGGCAGGATCGCCTCGACGTCGCAGGGGCGCTCGGTGAAGTTGAAGTAGGAGCCCTCGCCGGCCCAGGGCTGCATCGTCTCCTCGATCTTCGCCAGGTGGGCCGGGATCGCCTCGCCCAGCTCCGGCGTCATCGGCATGCCGACGCTGTACATCACCCAGTCGGTATCGAGGTGGGTGAGGGCGCCGCCGTCGGGGTCCGGCCGGCCGAGCGCGCCGCCGAGCTGGCGGAGCTCGGTCAGCAGCAGCGGTGAGCCCGAGCCGGGGCCGGCGAGTCCGGCGAAGGCGTCGATCGCCTCGTCGGGGAGCTCGCGGATCGTCATCCCCTCGCCGAGGCCGGGCACCGGGTTCTCCGGGTCCATGTGGATGCGGCAGAGGCCGGCGGCCGGGATCTGGGCCCAAGGTGTCCATGATCGTCTCGCCGAGCTCGCGCAGCGGCGCGACGATCTCTTCGCCCGCCTCCTTGCTGGCAATGCAGGCGCCGTCGATCGTCAGCAGCGGCCGGCCGCGGATCGGCTCGGGCACGTCGGGGATCGGCGGCGGGGTGATGAAGCGGACCACCGAGGTGACGTCGTCGGAGACGCCGGCGGCCCAGTCGCGGTAGGCGCGGACGGCCTCGGCACCGAGCTCGGCGGGGAAGACGAGGGCGCCGGCGTAGATCTCGGCGACCGGCAGCAGGCGCAGCTGCAGGGCGGTGACGATCGCGTAGCCGCCACCGCCGCCGCGCAGCGCCCAGAACAGCTCGGGCTCGCTCTCGGCGTCGACGGTGCGCGGCTCGCCGTCGGCGCTGACGAGCTCGATCGCCCGCACGCGGTTGCAGGCAAAGCCGTAGTGGCGGCCGAGCCAGCTGAGGCCGCCGCCGAGGGTGAAGCCGATGACGCCGACGTCGGGCGAGGAGCCGGGCATCGAGCTGAGGCCGTGCTTCTGGGCGGCGCTGCTCAGCTCGGCGACGAGGACGCCGGCCTCGACCCGCGCGGTCTGGGCGTCGGGGTCGACCTCGATTCCGCGCATGCGCTCGGTCTTGATCAGGATCGTGCCCTCGAGCGAGCCGGCAAGCGGCGAAGGCTCCGTGCCCGGTGCCCTGGCCGGCCACCTTGAGGCCGTTCTCGGCGGCGAAGCGAATCGTCGCGGCGACGTCGTCGGCGCTCTCGACGAAGGCGACCGCCTCGGGCTGCTGGTCGGCGGCCAGGTTCCAGGCGAGGCGCGCCTCGTCCCAGTCGGGATCGCTCGGGGTTGCGACGCGGCCGGCGATCGCCGGCCCGGTGAAGTCACTCATTCGGTTCCCTCCGTGGTCAGCTCAGGTGTCAAGCGTTCGACGGTGCCTCCGGCCCCCACCAGCACCGCGCTCACCATATCCGGCGGGAAGAGACCGTGGGCGGCGACGCCGGGGTCGGCCTCGAGGCGGGCGGCGAGCTCCGCCGGGTCGCCGAGCTTGGCGCCGCGGTAGTCGGCGATCAGGCCGCCGTCGGGGCTGGGGGGCACGTCGCGTAGGGCGACCGCGGAGCCGAGCCGCTCCAGGGTCGAGGCAATGCCGAAGGCGAAGAGCTCGAGCGGCACCGGCGCGATCAGCGAGTCGACCGGCTTGCTCGAGTCGGCGATGACGACGAAGCGCTCGGCCGCCGCGGCGACGATCTTCTCGCGCAGGTGGGCGACCGCCGCCGCCCTTGATCAGCCAGCCGTCGGGGGTCACCTGGTCGGTGCCGTCGATCGCGATGTCGAGCCGCTGCAGCCGGCTGAACTCCTCGACCGGGATGCCCAGCCCGCGCGCCTGCTCCTCGGTCGCGACCGAGGTGGCGACGCAGCGGATGCCGCTGAGCCCGCGCGCCGCGATCGCCGGCAGCAGGTGCGCGACCGTCGACCCGGTCCCCAGCCCCACCGTCATCCCGTCCTCAACCAGCTCCGCCGCCGCCTCGGCAGCAATCCGCTTCTCGGCGTCGGCGTCGGTCACCGGGCGGGACTCTATGCTCGCGACGAGATGGACGCGCGCATCTGGATCAGCGGGCCGCAGGGTGAGCCGCACTCGGCGGCGCTCTCTGGCGAGCGCACGGTCGTCGGGCGTGACCCCGAGGCAGAGATCCAGATCGACGATGAGGCGGTCTCCTGGAACCACCTCGAGATCGAGAACCGTGGCGGCGTGCTGATGGCAACCGACCTCGACAGCCGCAACGGCACCGCGCTCAACGGCGACCCGCTCGACCGCCCGCGCCGCTTGCGCGACGGCGACACCCTGATCGTCGGCGCCCACCGCCTCGAAGTCTCCGACCCGGTCCCGGGCCGCGCCGGCGGGACGGTCGCTGCCACAGGCGGCAGCGTCTCCCTCAACGAAGACGAGCGTGCCACCGCCATGGCCCTCGTCGCCCCGTACAGAACAGAGGGCGCCTTCGCGGGTCGTCCTGCGACCCGGGCCGAGATAGCCGAAGCTCTCCATGTCAGTGAGCGGACCGCCCAACGCCGCCTCGACGCGCTGGCAGCAAAGCTCGAGATCGCCGGCGAGGCAGGCCGTGATCGTCCTCGCCTGATCGCCGCTCGCGTGATCGAGTTGGGCCTCGACCGCTGACCCGAACCGGGCCAAACGTGGCCCGGTTCGTGACTCGGGTGTCGTTTTCGCGCCCGCCTCGCTGACCGAGCATCGGTTGGGTAATCGCTATCCACCCGAAAGGGGAGTCCAATGCTCAACCGTTCGATCAAGTTCCTGCTCACCGTCCTTGCCCTGGCCCTGTTGCCGGTAGCGAGCGCCGCCGCTGCCGGGCACTCCGGCGCCGTCGTCTTCTCACGGGCGATCACCAACGTCGAAGAAACGGCGGGCGGCAAAGTCGAAAAAACCGAAGGCGGGCTCTACGCCGCCAAGGACGGTCACCTCAACCAGCTGACCGAAGACCCGACCGACAGCGAACCGGACTTCTCCGCCGACGGGCGCAAGATCGCCTTCGTCCGCGGCGGCGACATCTGGGCGATGCGGGCCGACGGCAGCGGCCAGCACCAGCTGACCTCCGGCCCGGAGGTCGACAGCCGGCCGCAGTTCGACCCCAAGGGCCACTACGTTGTCTTCACCCGGGCGGCGAGCGAAGGCGCCCCGCGCGACCTCTACCGGGTCAACCTCGGCGGCAGCGCCCACCCGCTCGTCAGCGGTCCCGGCGACGAGCACGGAGCGTCGTTCTCGCCTGACGGCAGGGCGATCGTCTTCGTCCGCGGCACCGCCGAGGCAGGCGGCGGCGTGGCCGACGACATCTACTCGGTGCGGCCCTCCGGCGCCGGCCTGGCCCGGCTCAGCAAGACCGGCCACATCGACGAGTTCTCGCCCCGCTACTTCAAGGGCGGCATCGTCTTCAGCCGCGGCCAGAGCGGCGAAGGGCCGGGCGCCTACGCCGACATCTTCACCATGCGTCGCAACGGCACCAAGGTGAAGGTGCTGGTCGCCGGCGCCGGCTCCTCCTTCGTCGAAGACGTCGCCCCGGCGGCGGGGACGCTGCTCTTCCGCCGCGACCAGGGCCTCTGGGTGAAGAAGATCGGCCGCGGCCGCGCCCACAAGCTGAGCCAGGTCGCCGACAACTCCAAGACCAACTCGGTCTTCTCCTCCGATGGGCGCAAGGTGGCCGCGTTCATCGCCACCGACGAAGCCGAGACCCTCTCGGCGATCGACGTCGCCGGCCGCCGCAGCTCGCAGCTCGCCGAAGGCTTCGCGCTGGAAAGCGGCTCGACCGCGACGACGATCGGCTCGGTGATCACCTGGCAGCCGGTGCGGCGCTGAGCCCCAATCCGGTTCTCCCGGGGGGCTCCGCACGGACTCCCCCCGGCTCCAGCGCGAAGGGCCCGCTCCTCACGGGGCGGGCCCTTCGTCGTTGCGCGTCTATATAACCGCCGTGTGGGAGAACCCTCGATCGGCTCGACGCTTGGCGGCTACCGGCTCGACGCGCTGATCGCCCGCGGCGGCATGGGGGTCGTCTACCGGGCGACCCAGTTGGCCCTGGAGCGGCCGGTGGCGCTCAAGGTGATCGCCCGCCAATTCGCCGACGACGAGCAGTTCCGCCGCCGCTTCCTCAGCGAGTCGCGTCTCGCCGCGCGACTCGAGCACCCCGCCGTGGTGCCGGTCTACGACGCCCGCGAGGACGACGGCGAGCTGATCGTGGCGATGCGCCTGATCGAGGGCGGCGACCTGCGCAAGCTGATCGACCGCGAGGGCCCGCTCGAGCCCGAGCGCGCGGTGCACCTGCTGGCCCAGGTCGCCGAAGCGCTCGACGCCGCCCACGCGGCCGGCATCGTCCACCGCGACGTCAAGCCGCACAACATCCTGGTCGAGGGCGAGCGGGCCTACCTCTCGGACTTCGGCCTGGCCAAGGCCTACGCCGAGACCGGCCCCGGCAGCGACGCCTCGATCGTCGGCACGGTCGAGTACATGGCGCCGGAGCAGTGGCGCGGCGAGCGGGTCGGGCCGGCCGCCGACGTCTACGCGCTCGGCTGCGTGCTCTACGAGGTGCTGACCGGGATCGTCCCCTACGCGCGCAAGCAGGCCGATACCGAACCGGAGCTGCCGCGCGGCATGGAGGCCGTGATCGAACGGGCGGTCGCCAAGGACCCGAGCGAGCGCTACGCGAGCGCCGGCGAGCTGATCGCCGCGGCGGCGGAGTGCGCCGGGGCGACGCCGGCCGCGACGCGGGTGCTCAGCCAGGCGGGGGAGCAGCCGACGCTGCGCATCGCGGCGGGCGAGGGCGTCGGGCTGAGCCGCCGGCGCCGTCTCTTCGCCGGCGGCTTCCTGATCTGGTTCCTCTCCGGCATCGTCGTCGTCGCCGTGCTCACGATCATCGCCATCGTTCAGCTCAGCGGCGGCGACGGCGTCTCCGTCTCCGATCCGATCGCGGTCGCCGATCCGCCGCTGCGGCTGGCGGTCGGGCCGAGAACGGTCTGGGTGACGAGCGCGAGCGACGGGGCCCTCTCCGGGGTCGACGCCGCGAGCATGCGGGTCACCTCGAAGCTGCGGCTCGGCAAGGGGGTCTCGGGGGTGACGATCGGCGACGGCTCGGTCTGGGTCTCGAACCCGCGCAGCGGCGAGGTGCTGAGGATCGATCCGGAAAAGGGCGTGATCGACAAGGTCTCGGTCGGGTGGCAGGCCCGGCGCGATCGTCTCCGGCGGCGGGCGGATCTGGGTCGCCGACGAGGGCGGCGCCGGCGTCACCGCGATCGACGCCACGAACGGCCGCGTGGTCAGGCGAGGCCTGGCGCCCCACGCGGCGCCGTTGCGGCTCGCCGCCGGGGCCGGCGGGCTCTGGGTCAGCAGCGCCTCGACCGGCACCGTGCGCCGCATCGACCTCGGCACCCTTGCGGTCGGTACGCCGATCCTCGCCGGCCGCGGCCCCGCCGGGGTCACCGTCGGCCACGGCCTCGTCTGGGTCGCCAACAGCCGTGGCGGCACGGTCAGCCGCGTCGCCCCCTCGCTCCACGCCGTGATCGGCGCCCCGATCGTCGTCGGCGCCCATCCCGGCGGAATCGACGCCGGCACCGAAACGGTCTGGGTCGCCAGTGCCGCCGAAGCGACCGTCAGCCGACTCGACATCGGCAGCGGCGATCCACAGGGTGCACCGGTCCGCGTTCCGCCCGACCCCGGCGCCGTCGCCGTCGGCTCCGAAGCGGTCTGGGTCGCCGGCAACCAGGAGGGCACCGTGACCCGGATCGAGCCGTAGCCGCGGCTATTTCACCGTCACGGTGTTGGAGGTGCCGACGGGGATGTATTCGTATTCGGTTTCGCCTTCGGAGTTTTCGAACGCTCGCACTCCCTCGACGGTGACCGAGATCGTCGAGCCGGGCTGTTGCGAGAGGGAGTGATTCCCAGGCGGGAACGTTTCCCAGAACTGGCCGCCGCCGAAGATTTCGGTCAGGTCCAATGCGAGCAGGTAGGAGTTCGGGACGCCGTCGATCGTGGCGCGAGCGGCGTAGGTCGCCCGCCCGCCGATCACCGACGTGCATCCGCAGGCCTTCCAGGCGAGGGACAGTTCTCCCTGGGGCCCGGCGTAGAGGCAGGCCGTCGCGCAGTACGGCGCTTCCGCGGTGAAGGGGACGGTCTCTTCGCCCGAGTCGCCGCTCCTGTCCCAGGCGCGCACGACCACCTGCTGCGGGCCGGAGGGCCAGGTGGCGGCGGACATCAACCCGCTCGAGGGGTCGATCGACCCAGAGAACGTTTCGCCGATCCCCGGCGGGAAGGCGAGCGGCACCTTGCTGCCGCTCTTCGTGTACCGGTTCGCTTCCCAGGTCGCCGGTTCAGCGGCCCCGCTCGCCTCGAATTGCTGTTCGTAGTGAATGCCGAAGATGCCGTTGGGAATCTGGTTCGGGGAGATCGTCAGGTTGTTCTTCGGCTGGACCAGCAGGGCCGCGTACTGCGAGTCGAGATAGGACGATTCGAGATCGGACGATTCGAGGCCGGCGACGAGGATCCATTCTCCCGGGGAGATCGCGGTGCAGGTGTGGGCGCTCTGGTCGCAGGAGCCGAGGCCCTCGCAGTACGCCGTCGTCCTGGTCGTCGTCTGCGAGCCGCAGATGCTCTGCGATCCCACGTATTCCATCCCCAGCGTCGATCGGTTGGTCACGTCGCCGAGGTCGCGTTTTCCTTCGTAGAGGTTCACCCGGTAGCGCACGGTTTCGCCGGCGGTGATCGTCTTCAGGTTGGGAGAGAGGACGAGTCGCTGGCGACCGCCCTTGGCGCTGCCCTTGTGCCACGGGCCGGCGACGAATCGCTTGCCGTTCCAGCGCCAGAGCCGCCACCTGCTGCCGATCGTCGCGCACTTGCGCCCGCTTTCCTTCGGCGCTGTTTCGCGGATCTGCCGCCCGCTCGACCCGGTCGGCCCCGCGGCGATCGCGGTGAAGATGCCCCGGTAGGCCCAGATCTTGCGCCAGCCGCCCCGGCCGTGGCGGAAGGCGATCCAGCGATTGCCCTGGTTGCGGCATTTCCCCGCGGGCAGGGCGACGATCATCGTCGTCCTGGCGCGACCGGCGAAGGGGCCGCAGAGCACCGTGATCGGCACCGGGCTCGAGCCTTTGCCGTGCGCCGCGAGCGCCCGGCTCGCGGCCTTGCGACCGCAGCCTTTCGCGCCGGCGCCCGAGCCCTTCGGACTGCCGAGAGCAAGCGCCGTCGAGCAGACGATCGCGATCAGGAGGGCGAGCCCGATGACGCGCAGCATGGGACTGATCGATCGCATGACTAGCGCGGGAACGTACCAGTTCGCAAGGGCAGCGCAGTACCGTTTTCGGACCGACAACCGCCTGGTTACGCCTCCGCGGGAGCGGGCAATAGGATCGGGTGGGCATGGACCGCGACCTCGACCAGCTGGCGATCGACACGATCCGCACGCTCTCGATCGACGCGATCCAGAAGGCGAACTCCGGACACCCCGGCACGCCGATGGCACTGGCGCCGCTCGCCTACACGCTCTGGCAGCGCTTCCTGCGCTTCGACCCCGAGGAACCGATCTGGCCGGGGCGCGACCGCTTCGTGCTCTCCGCCGGGCACGCCTCGATGCTGCTCTACGCGCTGCTGCACCTGGCCGGGGTGAAGGCGGTCGACCCCGACTACGAGGTCGTCGGCGAGTCCTCGGTCAGCCTCACCGACATCGAACGCTTCCGCCAGCTCGACTCGCGCGCTCCCGGTCACCCCGAGTACCGCTGGACCTCCGGCGTCGAGACGACCACCGGACCGCTCGGCCAGGGGGTCGCCACCTCGGTCGGGATGGCGATCGCCGGCAAGTGGCAGTCGGCCCGCTACGGGGCCGACCTCTTCGGCTTCGACGTCTACGCGATCGCCGGCGACGGCTGCCTGATGGAGGGGGTCTCCAACGAAGCCGCCTCGATCGCCGGTCACCTCAAGCTCGACAACCTCTGCTGGGTCTACGACAACAACCACATCACGATCGACGGCAAAACACGACTCGCCTACGAGGACGACGTCGCCGCTCGCTTCATGGGCTACGGCTGGAACGTCACCCGGGTCGGCGACGCCAACGACACCGAGCTGATCGCCACCGCCTTCGAGGAGTTCAGGGGCGAGCAGGGACGGCCGACGCTGCTGATCGTCGATTCCCACATCGGCTACGGCTCGCCGCACAAGCAGGACACATCGGCGGCCCACGGCGAGCCGCTCGGCACCGAGGAGGTGCGCGAGACCAAGCGCGCCTACGGCTGGCCCGAAGACGCCCAGTTCCTCGTTCCCGACGGCGTGCGCGAGCGCTTTGCCGAGGGGGTCGGGGCGCGCGGGGCGGAGGCGCGGGCGGCCTGGGAGCGGCGGCTCGCCTCCTACGCCGAGGACAACCCCGGCCTGGCGGCCGAGATCGAGGCCCAGCAGAGGCGAGAGCTGCCCGCGGGCTGGGACGCGGCGATCCCCTCCTTCGAGGCCGACGAAGAGAAGGGCCTCGCCACGCGCAAGGCCTCAAACCAGGTCGAGAACGCGATCGGCGAGCACCTCCCCTGGCTGCTGGCCGGCTCGGCCGATCTCACCGACTCGACCTCGGTGCGGCTCTCCTTCGACGGCGCCGAGGACTTCGAGCCGGGCGCCTACGACGGTCGCCAGCTGCACTACGGAATCCGCGAGCACGAGGCGGCGGCGATCTCCAACGGGCTCTCGCTCTCGAAGCTGCGGCCGCTCTGGTCGACCTACCTGACCTTCTCCGACTACGCCCGCCCGGCGATCCGGCTCTCCTCGCTGATGGAGCTGCCCGTCGTCCACGTCTTCACCCACGACTCGATCGGGCTCGGCGAGGACGGGCCGACCCACCAGCCGGTCGAGCAGCTCGCCTCGCTGCGGGCGATCCCCGGCCTTGACGTGATCCGCCCCGCCGACGCCAACGAGGTCGCCGAGGCCTGGCGCGTCGCCCTCGACCGCACCCACCAGCCCATCGCCCTCGTCCTCACCCGCCAGAACGTCCCGGTCTTCGACCGCGCCCGCTACGGCTCCGCCGAGGGAGTGCGCCGCGGCGGCTACGTGCTCGCCGACGCCGAGGGTGGCGATCCGCAGGTGATCCTGATCGCGACCGGCAGCGAGGTCGCCCTGGCGCTCGCCGCCCACGAGGAGCTCGCCGGCGAAGGCGTCCGCTCGCGGGTCGTCAGCCTGCCCTGCTGGGAGCTCTTCGACCGCCAGGACCGGGCCTACCGCGACGCGGTCCTGCCTCCTTCGGTCACCGCCCGCGTCTCGGTCGAGGAGGCCTCGACCATCGGCTGGGATCGCTACGTTGGGTCGGCCGGGGTAAAGGTGGGTATGCACACCTTCGGCACCTCGGCGCCGCTGAAAGACGTCCAAACCAAGTTCGGCTTCACCCCAGACAAGGTGGCCGAAGTCGCAAAGGAGTTGCTCGCATGAAGCCCACGGCGAAGTTGCACGCGGAGGGACAGAGCCTCTGGCTCGACAACATCACCCGCACGATGCTCGACGACGGCACCCTGCAGGGCTACATCGAGGAGCTCTCCGTCACCGGGCTGACCTCCAACCCGACGATCTTCGACAAGGCGATCTCCGGCGGCGACGCCTACGATCGCCACATCGCCGCGGCGAGCGAGAAGGCCGACGACGCCGAGGCGATCTTCTTCGAGCTGGCGCTCGCCGACCTGCGCGACGCGACCGACCTGTTCGCCGGCGTGCACGAGCGCACCGCCGGGGTCGACGGCTACTGCTCGCTCGAGGTCTCGCCGAAGCTCGCCGACGACACCGCGGCGACGATCGAGCAGGCCGCCTGGCTGCACGGTCGCGCCGAGCGCGACAACCTCTTCATCAAGATCCCGGGCACCCGGCCGGCCTGCCGGCGATCGAGGAGACGATCTTCGCCGGGATTCCCGTCAACGTCACCCTGCTCTTCTCGCGCGAGCACCACCTGGCCGCCGCCGACGCCTACATGAAGGGAATCGAACGACGGATCGAGGCGGGTCTCGACCCCTACGTCGCCTCGGTCGCCTCGATCTTCATGAGCCGCTGGGACGTGGCCGTGGCCGGCGAAGTCCCCGACGAGCTCCACAACCGGCTCGGCCTGGCGATCGGCTTCCGCGCCTACGCCGCCTACCGCGAGCTGCTCGGCTCGCAGCGAATGCAGCGGTTGATGAACGAGGGCGCCCGCCCGCAGCGGCTGCTCTGGGCGAGCACCGGGACCAAGGACCCGAACGCCTCCGACACCCTCTACATCGAGGGCTTCGCCTCGCCCTTCACCGTCAACACGATGCCTGAGCCGACCCTGCACGCCTTCGCCAATCACGGCGAGGTCGGCGACCTGGTGCCGGCCGACGGCGGCGACTGCGAGGAGCTGCTCGCCCGTTTCGCCGACGCCGGGATCGACGTCGACGCCCTCGCCGAGCGCCTCCAGGAGGAGGGCAAGGCTGCCTTCGTCAAGTCCTGGGAGGAACTGATGGGCTCGATCGAGTCCAAGCGCGGGGCGCTGGCCGGGTGAGCGACGCGCCGTTGCGCGAGGCGCCGGCCTGGGGGGCGCTCGAGGCCCACTTCGCCGAGATCGGGGACGCGCACCTGCGCGACCTCTTCGCCGGCGATCCGCAGCGCGGCGAGCGGCTGGTCGCCGACGGCGCCGGCCTGCACCTCGACTTCTCCAAGAACAGGATCACCGACGAGACCGTGATGCTGCTCGGCGCGCTCGCCAAGGAGCGCGGGGTGGAGGAGCGCCGCGAAGCGATGTTCGCCGGCGAGCACATCAACGTCTCCGAGGACCGCGCCGTGCTGCACGTGGCGCTGCGCATGCCGCGCGGGCGCTCGCTGATCGTCGACGGCGTCGACGTGGTCAAAGAGGTGCACGAGACGCTCGACCGCATGGCCGCCTTCGTCGAGCGGGTCCATTCGGGCGAGTGGACCGGCCACACCGGCAAGCCGATCCGCAACGTCGTCAACGTCGGCATCGGCGGCTCCGACCTCGGCCCGGTGATGGCCTACGAGGCGCTGCGCCACTACTCGCGCCGCGAGATGACCTTCCGCTTCGTCTCCAACGTCGACGGCACCGACTTCGCCGAGTGCACGCGCGACCTCGACCCCGAGGAGACGCTCTTCGTGATCTCCTCGAAGACCTTCACCACGCTGGAGACGATGACCAACGCCCACACCGCCCGCGAGTGGTCACTCGCGGGCCTCGGCGGAGATGAGTCCGCGGTCGCCAAGCACTTCGTCGCGGTTTCCACCAACGCCGAGGAGGTCGCCAAGTTCGGCATCGACACCGCCAACATGTTCGGCTTCTGGGAGTGGGTGGGTGGCCGCTACTCGATGGACTCGGCGATCGGCCTCTCGACCATGGTGGCGATCGGCCCGGCTCGCTTCGAGGAGATGCTGGCGGGGTTCCACGCGATGGACGAGCACTTCCGCACCGCACCGCCGGCGACGAACCTGCCGCTGCTGATGGGCCTGCTCAGCGTCTGGTACTCGGACTTCTTCGGCGCCCAGACCTGCGGCGTCTTCCCCTATGACCAGTACCTGCACCGCTTCCCCGCCTACCTGCAGCAGCTGACCATGGAGTCCAACGGCAAGCACGTCACCCTCGACGGCGCCCACGTCGACTACGACACCGGGGCGATCTTCTGGGGCGAGCCGGGGACCAACGGCCAGCACTCCTTCTACCAGCTGGTCCACCAGGGAACGCGGCTGATCCCCTGCGACTTCATCGGCTTCTTCCACTCCAACAACCCGCTCGGCCGCCACCACGACCTGCTGATGTCGAACGTCTTCGCCCAGGGCGAGGCGCTCGCCTTCGGCAAGACGCCCGAGCAGGTGCGCGAGGAGGGCACGCCGGAGGACGTCGTTCCGCACCGCGTGATGGAGGGCAACCGGCCCTCGAACACGATCCTCGCCGAGCAGCTCGACCCGCACACGCTGGGCACGCTGGTCGCCCTCTATGAGCACAGCGTCTTCACCCAGGGGGCGATCTGGGGGATCGACTCCTTCGACCAGTGGGGCGTCGAGCTGGGCAAGGCGCTGGCGGTGGCGATCATCCCCGAGCTCGAGGCGAGCCGGGAGCCCAAGCTCCACCACGACAGCTCGACCAACGCGCTGATCCGCCGCTACCGCAGCGCCCGCCGCGGGGAGTAGGGTCGCCCACATGCCCTCGTTCGACGCGCTCCCACTGGCGGCGTCGGCGTCGAACCTGCTTGCCGCCCGCGAGCAGATGGCCTTCACCCTCGCCTTCCACATCGTCCTCTCCTGCCTCGGCGTCGCCCTGCCGGCGATGATCCTGATCGCCAACTACGTCGGGCTCAAACGCGGCGACGACGCGGCGATCGAGCTGGCCCGCCGCTGGTCGAAGGCGATGGCGGTCACCTTCGCCGTCGGCGCCGTCACCGGCACCGTGCTCAGCTTCGAGTTCGGCCTGCTCTGGCCCCACTTCATGGACCGCTTCGGCTCCGCCTTCGGCATCGCCTTCGCGATCGAGGGGCTCTTCTTCTTCACCGAGGCGATCTTCCTGGCCATCTACATCTACGGCTGGAAGCGGCTCGGCGGCTGGGCCCACTTCTGGTCGGGGGTGCCGATGGTGATCACCGGCATCGGCGGCGCCTTCTCCGTCGTCGCCGCCAACGCCTGGATGAACCAGCCGCAGGGCTTCACCCTCGACGCCGCCGGCAAGGTCGTCGACACCAACCCCGGCCAGATCCTCTTCAACCCGGCGACCGGCTACGAGGTCCCGCACATGATCCTCGCCGCCTACATGGTGGTCGGCTTCCTCGTCGCCTCGATCTACGCGGTCGGGATGCTGAAGGGCCGGCGCGACCGCCTGCACCGGCTCGGCCTGCTGATCCCGCTGACGATCGCCTGCATCGCCACCCCGATCCAGCTCTTCGTCGGCGACACCGCGGCGCGCGAAGTCGCCGACCACCAGCCGGCCAAGTTCGCCGGCATGGAGTGCATCCAGAAGACCGGCACCCACCAGACCGAGTACGTCGGCGGCATCTGCACCAGCGACGGGGTCAAGGGGGCGATCCCGATTCCCGACCTCGACTCCTTCCTGGTCGGCTTCAGCGCCGACACCAAGGTCGTCGGCCTGCAGAACATCCCGGTCGACGAACGGCCGCCCGCCAACACGATGCTGCACCTCGCCTTCGACGGCATGGTCGGGATCGGCAGTGCCCTGCTGCTGCTCGGCGCCTGGCTCGCCTTCTCCTGGTGGCGGCGCCGCGAGATCCCGCAGACGCCCTGGTTCCTGCGCGCCGTGGCGCTCTCCGGCGCGGGCGCGATCCTCGCCCTCTGGATGGGCTGGATCGTCACCGAGGTCGGCCGTCAGCCCTGGATCGTGCAGGGCTACATGCGCACCTCCGAAGCCGTCACCGACGCCAAGGGCATCTGGTTCAGCTTCGGCTTGGTCCTGCTGCTCTACATCGCGATCGGCACGATCGCGATCGGAGTCCTGCGCGCCATGTCGCGCCGCCGGCGCGAGGGCGAACCCGAGCCCGAGGTCCCCTACGCCCCGTCAACCGAGGGCCGATGGGCCTAAACCGTGTCTATATGTCACGTTTGCGGCCCGTCGGCCCCGAGGTGGGGGTGGCGGGGTGACGCGGGCTGATTTGTGTGCTGGGGTGCTTTGGGTGGGGGCGACTTTTTATGCGCTCTTTGGGGGGGCCGACTTCGGGGCCGGGTTCTGGGATCTGATCGCGGGCGGGGCCGAGCGCGGGGAGCGGCCGCGGGGGTTGATTCAGCGCTCGCTGACGCCGGTCTGGGAGGCCAACCATGTCTGGTTGATCTTCATCCTCGTCGTGCTCTGGACCGCCTTCCCGCCTGCCTTCAGCGCGGTGATGACGACGCTGTACGTGCCGATCGCGCTGGCCGCGGTTGGCATCGTCCTGCGTGGCTCGGGCTTTGCCTTCCGCAAGTCGATCGTCGGCCTCTCCGGCCGCCGCGCCGCCGGCGCCACCTTCGCGATCTCCTCGCTCCTCACCCCCTTCTTCATGGGCGCGACGGTCGGCGCGATCGCCGCCGGCAACGTCCCGGCAGAAGGCAACGGCGCGCCCTTCTCGAGCTGGCTGGAGCCACTGCCGCTCCTGACCGGGGCGATGTTCGTCGCCAGCGGCGCCTACCTCTCGGCCGTCTTCCTGATCGGCGACGCGCGCCGTTCGGGCGACGAGGAGCTCGCCGGCTACTTCGCCCGCCGCGCCCTCGCCGCCGCCGCGGTCGCCGGGGTAGCGGCGGCCTTCGGCCTGGTCGAGCTGCACGCCGAAGCGCGCTACATCTTCGATCGCCTCACCGACCAGGGCCTGCCGCTGGTGATCCTCTCGGCACTCTGCGGCGTCGGCGTCCTCGTCATCCTCCTCTCGGCCGTCGGTCGTAGAGGCATGCGCTCGCCGGGACTGCTGCGCCCGCTCGCCGCCGGCGCCGTGATCGCGGTGATCTGGGGCTGGGGCGTCGCCCAGTTCCCCTACCTCTTGCCGACCTCGCTGAAGATCAGCGAAGCGGCGGCGCCACCCGACACCCTGGCCACCGTGATCATCGTCTTCCTCGTCGCCGCGGTCCTCGTCCTGCCCGCCCTCGGCCTGCTCTACTGGCTCTCGCAGAAGGAGCTGCTCGGTGAGTGAGACCGGCGCGGTGCGGGCCGTCCTCTTCGACATCGACGGCACTCTCCTCGTCACCGGTGGCGCCGGCGGCGTCGCCTGGCAGCGCGCCTTCGAGGAGCTGCACGGGGTCGAGGCCAACGTCGCCGAGCACACCGACGCCGGCATGACCGACCCCGAGATCGCCGCGATCGTCTTCCGCGAGGTGATCGGCCGCGAGGGCTCCCAGGAAGAGCGCTCGAGAGCGATCGGCTGCTACCTCAAGCACCTGCCCGACGCGGTCGCCGAGTCCGACGGCTACCGGGTGATGCCGGGGATCGAAGAGCTGCTGCCGCGCCTGATCGAGGGCGGCGTCCTGCTCGGCCTGGTCACCGGCAACATCGAGGCCGCCGCCCACATCAAGCTCGCCCGCGCCCGCCTCAACCGCTTCTTCAGCTTCGGCGGCTACGGCTCGGACTCGGCCGACCGCACCGAGGTGACCGAGGCCGCGCTCAGGCGAGGTGGCCTCGTCTCCGGCGGCACCCTCGCCGACGGCGCCTGCATCGCCGTCGGCGATACCCCGCGTGATGTCGTCGCCGGTCACGGGGCAGGCATCAGGGTGGTCGGCGTCGCCACTGGCAGCTACAGCGTCGAGCAGTTGCGCGAGGCGAAGGCCGACCACGCGCTCGACTCGGTTCTCAGCGGTTTCCCGCTCTAGTAGTCTGAGCGGCGGTCCCAAGCAGTTGAAGCAAGCCGTCGTCAACCTGACGCAGGGGAAGGTTTGGCTCTTCAAGCCCGCAGGGCGCTGGGACCAGCGTTGTTCATCTTGGGGTTGCTCCTCTTCGGGGGCCGGGTTTCGGCTGCTTCGGCCGCCGAATTTGAAATCGCCCCCGAAGGTTTCAGCGCCAGCCTGCTCGACGCCGAGGGGAACCCCGAGTACCGCGCCGGCGCCCACGCCGATCTGCGCATCGACTTCGCCCTGGAAATCGATGAAACCTCGGCCCGCGACCTGGTCTTCGGGCTGCCGCCCGGCTTCGGAATCAACACCAGGGCGGTTCCGCAGTGCGGCCGCCAGGTCGTCGAAGCCGAAGAAGAATGCCCCGAACAGAGCCAGATCGGGCACCTTCGTGATCGTCCTCGCCAACGGTGCCGAAACAGAACTGCCGCTGTTCGACCTGGAACCACCGCCGGGCCAGCCGATCACGATCGGGACCAAGCCGGCGTTCGACCTTCCGGTGACGACAGAACTGCGCTCGAGCGATTTCGGCATCACCGTCAGGGCCAGCGATCTGCCGCAGGAAGCGATGACCGAAGGCCACCTGGAGCTCTGGGGCGTACCGGCCGACCACCAGAAAGAAGCGGCCGGTCCGCTGCGGGCGCTGCTCAGCGCGCCAACCTCCTGTGGGCCTCTGGCGTTCACTTTCCAGACGCGTTCGTGGGAGGAAGGATCCCCGTGGCTCGGTGCATCGTCGGAAACCGAGCCACTGAGCGGATGCGAAGACCTCCGGTTCGAACCGACCCTGGCCATCCACCTGAGCAACCCGGAAGTCGATGCGCCGACCGGGATGCAGACGCTGATGAGCATGCCCGAAGAAGGCGATGCCGACGAACCGGCTCAGGCCCAGATCAAGAACGTCGCGGTCGAGATGCCGAGCGGCATTGCGCTTTCGCCCGGTGGCGCCGCGGCCCTGACCGCCTGCAGCGATGCCCAACTGGGCTTGGGGAGCGGCGAGGAAGCGCACTGTCCGGCATCCTCGAGGGTCGGCTCGGTGGAGCTCTCGACGCCCGCGATCGAAGGCGCGCTGACCGGCACGATCTACCTCGGCGAAGAAAAGCCTGGCGAACGTTTCCGGGTCTTCGTGGTCGCTCCCGCCGTGGGAACCACGATCAAGTCGGTTGGCTCGCTGCGCGTCTCCCCGACCACCGGCCGGCTCTCGACCGTACTCGAAGGCCTGCCACCGCTCGCGCTCACTCGCATGGCGATGATCTTCGACGGCGGCCCGGGCGCGCTGCTTGCGACTCCCTTGACCTGCGGTGCCGTCAGTGCCTCGGCCAGCTTCGTCTCCTACGCGGGTGGCCCTCCGGTCGAAGTCTCGGGCAGTGCCGCCGTCAGCTCCGGCCCCGGAGGATCGCCCTGTGCTCCGCCGCCGTTCTCCCCGCAACTGCTGACGGCCTCCTCCAGCGCCCTGGCGGGCCGGCAGACGACCTTCTCCTCGACCATGCGCCGCCGCCCGGGCGAACAGATGCCAAGCCAGTTCTCGGTGACGCTGCCCGCCGGGTTGAGTGCCGCCGTCAACGCTGTCGCGCGCTGCTCGGACGCGGATGTCGCCGCGTCGAGCTGCCCGCCCGCGAGCCGGGTCGGCAGCGTCGCGGTCGAGATCGGGTCGGCGCCCAGCACGGCGACGCTTCGGGGGGGCCTCTATTTCACCGGGCCGCACGGTGGGGCGCCCTTCGGCATGGCGGTCCAGGCGCCGGCTCGGCTCGGTCCCTTCGACCTGGGCACGATCTCGATGCGCGGGGCAGGCGAAGTGAATCCGCGCACGGGGCGCCTCACGGTCGCGATGGATCAGATGCCGGAATCGGTGGAAGGCGTTCCTGTCCGCTTTCAGTCCTTTCAGCTGAACATGGACCGCGCGGGGTTCATCCGCAACCCGACCTCTTGCGCGGCGAGCAGCACCGACGCCCACCTCGTCTCGACCTCCGGCGCCAGTGCGGATCTGAGCAGTCCCTTCGCGGTGCTCGGCTGCCGCCGGCTCCGCTTTCGGCCGACGCTCCGGCTGGCGCTGGTTGGTCGGCATGAGCTGCACAAGGGCGGCAGGCCGGGGGTGACGGTGGCGCTTCACCGGCGTCCCCAGGACGCAAACCTGCGGGCGATGCGGCTGTCCCTGCCGCCGGCGTTCAAGTTCGCCCCCGGCGGGGTGAGCGAAATCTGCTCGCACTTTGACGCAAGCAGAGGTAAGTGCCCGTCCGGCTCAAGGGTTGGCGGCGCTACGGCTCGCACCTCGCTGCTGAAGAAGCCGCTGCGGGGCGCGATCTTCGTCGCGCAGCCGCAGAAGGGGGATGGCCTGCCGGACATCTGGACCCGCTTCAGCGGAGAAGGCATCCAGGTGAACATGAAGGGCCACTCGACGGTCAAGCACGGCAGGCTCGTCCTCGATCTCGCCGGCTTGCCGGACATGCCGCTTTCGTCGTTCAAGATGAAGCTGCGGCAAGGCAGTCGCGGGGCCATCTCACTCGGCGTGCCGCCGTGCTCGGGTGGCCGGCCACGAGCGCTCGGCGCCAACGTTGTGATGACTGGCCAAAACGGCGCCCGTCGAGCGTTTCGCCGCAGAATCGCGAACAAGGCCCCCTGCCCCTCTCGCCCAGGATGAACGCCCGCGACGAACGCTCCCGGGGATCGCGCTCAGCCAGGGCGGCGGCGGGCGTCGCCCGCCTGGCCACGAGGCGAGCTCGCCTCGTGGTGGCGGCCTGGTTCCTCGCCGTCGTCACCCTCGCCGGACAGGGCAAGGGCCTCGAAAAGGAGCTGACCATCCACACGCCGCTGGTCAACGGCAGCTCCTCCAAGTTGGCTCACGAAATCGACCTGCATAAGTTCGGCAACGACTATCCGATGATCGTCTTGCTGCGAGGCCCGGCGGCTGCGGTCGAACGTCAGGGGCGGATCTTGGCGAGGCGAGTCCGGGCGACGCCGCCGATGATTGTCACCACGCCCTGGGACCGCGGCGCGGTCGTCCGCGGGCTCAACCCGCGTCCCGGCGTGGCGGCCCTGCTGGTGCGCACCGCGAGCCGCGGCAGTGACTCCGTTTCGGGCCTCCTCCCACCCCTGCAGCGGCAAGTTGATCGGACGGTCAGGGGGCCGGTCAGATCGAGCATCGCCGGTTTGCCGGTAGTGATCGATGCCCTGCATGAATCGATCATTGGCTCGGCAAAAGCAGGAGAGGTCATCGCCGTGCCGGTGCTGCTGCTGGTGCTGCTGCTCGTCTTCAGGTCGGTCCTCGCGGCCCTGACGCCGCTTCTCCTCGGTGGCTCCATCGTCGTCGCCACCCGCGGGATCCTCAGCCTGTTGCTCAATTTCGTCCAGCTCGACCTCTTCGTGCTGGGGGTCAGCGCGATGATGGGGCTGGCGCTCGGGGTGGACTACTCGCTGCTGGTCGTCTCCCGCTTCCGTGAGGAGCGAAAACGCGCCGAGCTGCCGGCGGCAATGGTCGCGACGGTCACCGCGACGGCACGCTCGATCGTGCCGGCGGGGAGTGCCCTCCTGCTTGCAATGTTCGTCGCCCAGCTGCTGATTCCGGGACTGCTCGTGCGCTCGGTGGCGATCGGCGTCGGCACGGCCACGGTGCTGAGCGTCGTCTTTGCCCTTGGCGTCGCGCCCGCCCTGCTGACCCTTTTCGGGCGCCACCTCGATCGTTGGGCGCTGCCGCCACGCCGTTCGGGCGCCGGGACGCCACTGCGCTGGAGTCGCCGCGCCGTCAATCGTCCCGGGGTGGTGCTGGCACTTGTCTTCGTCCTGGTGGCGCTCTCGGCGTTCGCCTTCAACCTGCGGTCGGGCATCGCCACCGCCGGCCTGCTTCCCGCCGGCGATTCAGCCCGAACTCAGCAGGAAGAGGTCGAAGACGCCCTCGGGCCGGGTTGGGTCTCGCCGACGGAAGTGGTGATCGACGGTGGCGGCAGACCGATCACATCGCCCGCCCGGCTGAAGGCGATCGTTGACTTTCAGCGCAAGGTGGAAGCCGATCCCGGGGTCGCGAGCACCGCCGGTCTGGCCCCGGTCGAGCGGGGCACCCGCCAGCTCGCCGGCTTCGAATCTGGCCTGGTGAAGCAGGAACACGGCCTGGATCGGCTCGAAGGTGGGCTCGCCCGCATCGGCAAGGGTGCGGCCGGGAGCACGAGGGGTCTGGCGAAGGCCGCGGCCGGATCCCACGGTCTCAACCAGGGCATCGGCGCCGCGAGCGATGGAGCGGGGGCCCTGTCCAGGGGCCTGGAAGCGACCAGCGAAGGGTCGGGCCGGCTGAGCGAAGGCCTCGGCCAGGTCGACGAAGGCAGTGGTCGCCTCGCACGGGGAGCGGCGAAGGCAAGCACCGGTGCCGGCCGACTCGCGCGTGGGATTGCGCAGGCGGCTGAACAGACCGGCGAAGTCCAAGACAACGCGCGGATCTTCAAGAACGCGATGCGCTCCGGTCAGGACCGCCTCGGCGCCCTTCACTCGCCACTGCGCGACACCGAAGCCCAGCTCGCCTCGGCGCTTGCCGCCCTTCAGCGGATGACGAGCGGACGCGGCGACGCCGAATACGCCGCCGCGCTCGCCGCGGTGGAAGGAGCAAGCGGTGGGTTGACGGGTGTCGGCGAAGGCATCGAAGGAGCCGAAGGCCAGTTCGAAGTCGGCGAGTACCTGGCCTCCCAGATGAGCAAGAACGGTCGCCAGGCGAGCAAGGGCTTCGAAAAGCTTGCCGACGCCTCGGCAAGTCTCGACCAAGGGCTGCACCACGTCGCCACTGGCAGCCGACGGGTCTCCGACGGCGTCGCCGCGCTCAACCGGGGTGGCGAAGCGCTTTCCCCCGCGCTGCGCAGCCTCAGCAGTGGGGCAAAACGGCTCGACGGTGGGCTGGACCTGCTTGACCAGGGCAGCGGCCGTCTCGCCGACGGGCTGAGCGAAGGCGCCGCCCGCTCTCGCGCCCTTCCCCGCGCCCTCCGTCGCATCGGAGACGCGCTGGCCGGCAGCCGCAAGGGCAGCGGGGGGAAATCGCAGCTGACCTTGCTCAGGCAGCGCTCCCCCGGACTCTTCCACTCGCCCTACTTCGTCCTCGCCGCCCTGGACGGTGCTCCCTCGGCGCAACGGAGCCAGATCGGCGCGCTGGTCAGCATCGAACACGGCGGCAGCGATGCCCGTGTCCTCGTCGTCCCCAAGAGCGAGCCGAACTCCGAGGCGGCAAAGCAAACCACCGAGCGCCTTGAAGGCGACGCCGAAGACCTCGCCCGGCGCACGGGAGCCGGCGTATTCGTCGGCGGAGTCGGACCGGTCACGGCGGACGTCAACGGCTACTTCCGCGGCCAGGCCGGGCCGATGCGCCTGGCCATGGCCCTGATCGGTCTGCTGATCCTGTTTGCGGTGCTGCGCTCGCTGGCGGTGCCGCTCCTGTCCACGCTGATCAACCTGCTCACCGTCAGCGCCAGCTTCGGCGTGTTGGCCCTTCTCTTCAACACATCTCTGCTCGGTGGCCCGGGGTACATCGACGTCACCGTGATCCCGGGGGCGATCATGGTGATCTTCGGCTTGGCGATCGACTACGAGGTCTTCATCTTCGCCAGGATCCGGGAGGAATACCTGCGCACCGGCTCGACCACGCGGGCGATCACGCTTGGCCTTGACCGCACCGCGCACGTGGTCACCGGAGCGGCGGTGATCATGATCGCTGTCTTCCTCTCCTTCTCGGTCTCGGGGTTGGCCTCCCTGCGCAACTTCGGCGTGGCCCAGGCCGTCGCGGTCTTCATCGACGCCTTCATCGTTCGGCTGATCATCGTGCCGGCGGTGATGCTCTGGCTCGGCGATCGCTGCTGGTGGACGCCGCGCTGGCTCAGCCGGCTGCTGCCCGGCGACTCACCGGCTCCGCCGCGGGCCGCCGAGGCGGACGCGGCGGCCTGAGGAGCCTCAGGCCAGCGAGCAGCGCGCCTGGTAGATCGAGGTGAAGCCGGAGAGGAAGCCGTTGCGCGCGGCGCGCAGGTAGAGGCGCCAGACGCGCACTCGTTCGGGCCCTGCCAGGCGGATCGCCTCGTCGAGGTTGTCGTCGAGGTTCTTGGCCCAGTGGCGCAGCGTCTCGGCGTAGTCGGGGGCGAAGTCCTCGACGTGGTGGGTGACGAAGCCGGCCCGTTCGAGCGCCATCAGGTTGCGCGAGAGATGCAGCGGGGCGGCGTCGGGAAAGACGTAGCGCTCCGAGAAGGCGCCGGCCTCGGCGTCGGTGTGGCGCAGCCGGGTGATGCCGTGGTTGAGCAGGCGCCCGCCCGGCTCCAGCAGGCCGGCGAGGGTCTCGGCGTAGAGGTCGATCTGCGAGGCGCCGACGTGCTCGACCATGCCGATCGAGGCGATCGCGTCGAAGCGCTCGCCGCTGCCGGCCAGGTCTCGGTAGTCCATCACGCGGATCTCGACCCGGTCGGCGACGCCGGCCGCCTCGGCCCGTTCGCGCGCCTTCTCGGCCTGCGGGGCGGAGAGGGTGATGCCGACGACGCCGGCGCCGTGCTTGGTCGCCGCCCAGAGCGGGAAGCCGCCCCAGCCGCAGCCGACATCGAGCACCCGGTCGCCCTCCTTCAGCGCCAGCTTGCGGGCGACCGTCTCCAGCTTCTCTTCCTGGGCCTCCTTCAGGGTCTTGGCGCCGCGGGCGAAGATCGCGCAGCTGTAGACCATCGTCTCGCCGAGGAAGAGCTCGAAGAACTCGTTGGAGACGTCGTAGTGGTGGCGCACGGCGCGCGCGTCGCGCTCCTTGCTGTGGCGCTTGCCGCTGGGCCGCAGCTCGGCCTGGGGCCGGGGCGGCGGCTTGACGATGCCGGCCGCCCGCACCGCGCCGAGCAGCAGGGCGCGCTTGTCGGCGCCCTCGAGGGCCGGCGGGGGCCAGCTGTCGAGCAGGGCGATCACGGCGTCCATGTCGTCGACCTCGATCTCGCCGCTGACGTAGGCGCGGCCGAGCCCGAGCTGGCCGGGGGCGCGCAGGACGTGCGCCGCGGCGCGCGGCGAGCGCACGCTGAAGGTCGGACCGTCACCGTCGGTGGAGGGCAGGCGGGTGCCGTCCCAGAACTCGACCGTGAAGGGTCGGTCGGGGATGCGCGCTTCGATCTCACGACGCAGTGGGGCGGTGCTGGAGAACGCCAAACCGCGGCTCCTTTCGGCGGGAAGTTGGGACGGGCCGGCGCGACTTTACCTTTCCCCGGGCCTCAGTCCGTATGATCGCCGCTCCAGATGGCAAGCAGCGGCGTTCTACCCTCAGATATACAGCCGGTCGCCAACGAGACGCGCGACCGCATCATCACCGGCCTGGTGACGCTGATCCCCTTCGTCGCGATCGGCCTCGCCGGTTGGCAGGTCTGGGGCAAGGCGCTGCACTGGAGCGACGTCTTCCTCTTCTGCGGCATGTACTTCCTCACCGGGCTGGGGATCACGGTCGGCTTCCACCGCCACCTCACCCACCGCAGCTTCAAGACCAAGACCTGGCTGCACGGCCTGCTGGCGATCCTCGGCTCGGCCGCGATCGAGGGCCCGGTGATCTCCTGGGTCGCCGACCACCGCAAGCACCACGCCTTCTCCGACGAAGAGGGCGACCCGCACAGCCCCCACGTCGACCACGGCCACGGCTGGTCGGGCGCCCTGCGCGGCCTCTTCCACGCCCACATGGGCTGGCTCTTCATCCACACCCAGCGCGGCAACAAGGAACGCTTCGCGCCGGATCTGATCAAGGACCCGACGATCAACTGGGTCGACCGCACCTTCCTGATCTGGGCGATCGGCGGCCTGCTGCTGCCCTTCGCGCTCGGCTGGATCATCGGCGGCACCTTCTTCGCCGCGCTCACCGGCCTGCTCTGGGGCGGCCTCGTCCGCGTCTTCGTCCTCCATCACTTCACCTACAGCATCAACTCGCTCTGCCACGTCTTCGGCAACCGCGACTTCGAGACGACCGACCAGTCGCGCAACCTGGCCCTGATCGCGATCCCGACCTTCGGCGAGGCCTGGCACAACAACCACCACGCCTTCCCCACCTCCGCCACCCACGGCCTCGGCCGTTGGCAGTTCGACATCTCGGCGATCGTGATCGACTCGCTGGAGAAGCTCGGCCTGGTCTGGGACGTGGTTCGGGTGACCCCGGAGCGCATGGCCGCGAAGGCCGCCCCCTAGGGCGCTTCGCTCGATTCGTACCAGTCGATCCAGCCGCCGCAGGCCTGGCTCAAAGGCACGATGCGGTGCGGCTTCGCCGGTACCGCGACGAGCTCGCCCAGGCTCGCCTTGCCGGAGTAGCCCGTCAGCCGCTGCAGCGTGCTCGGCGCGGCGGCGCTGAGCGTGAAGTGGATCGGCCGGCCCGTGCTGCGCACTTCGCCCGCCGGCCAGAACTGGCCCTCGTTGGCGAGGCTGATCGTGTTCGGCCGCTGGCCGTCGAGCGCCGCCGGCAGGGCCTGCCTGAAGCCGGGCGCGCTCAGGGTCAGGCCGAAGGGGGAGAAGTACTGGATCGAGAGCCGCCAGCGCCCCTTCGGCAGGCTCAGGGCCTGGCTCGCGCTCTGGCCCGTTTCCAGGCTCGCGGCGGGGCTCCAACTCCCCTTGCGGCCAATCACGGCCCCCGGGAAGACCGAGGCGCGGCCACCGGCGGCGAGCAGGATGCGGATCTCCGGCGAGGCGCAGTCGGCGTGCGCCGCCGGTTCGGTCCCCTCGAGCAGCACGTGGCGATTCTTGGGCGGCGTGCCGGTGCGCTTCCAGAGGATGTAGGAGGGGGTGGAGGCGACCCGCTTGAAGCCCGCCGGCGCTTCGCTGTTCCAGGCGGCGCGGCCGCTGATCACGTAGGGGAAGCGGTCGAGGGTGCCGTGCGAGAAGGAGTCGAAGTCGATCGGGCTGTAGGCATCGCCGGTGTCGAAGGGCTTTTCCGGGCTGGGCGAGACGTCGGCGTCGGGAAACTCGACCAGTGGCACGTGCGTGTCGGCCCCGATCAGCTCATAGGCGGCGTAGCGGTCCTGCCCCGCATAGAGCACCGGTTCCCCCCGCACGATCGGCATGAACGCCTGCAGCTCAGAGCCGTGCCCGGCCGGCCCCACCGGCGCATCCCGCAGCACCAACAAGCTCGAATACACGGCCCCCACCACAAACACCACCCCCAGCACCCCCCCAGCCACCCGCCACCCCCCCGCCGACGGGCCGGAAGCGTGTCGATATGTCACGTTTGAGGCCCGTCGGCGGCTGAGGTTGGCGAGGAGCGGGCGGATTGCGATCAGCATTGCCAGGGGGGCGGCGATCATCAGCGCCTTGGCCTGGGAGTACTCGCCGCTGCCGGCGATCGCGGCGAGGTAGAGCAGCGTGCAGCCGGCCAGCGCCACGGGCACGGCGAAGTTGCGCCGGCGCAGCCACCAGATGCCGCCGAGCAGGATCGCGAGCGCCGCGATCGCCGTCGCCAGCCCGGTCAGCTGCGCCCCGCCGGGGCCGTTGAGCCGGTAGTTGGAGGTCGGCCAGACGCCCAGCGCCTCGATCGGCGAGACCGGCCCGTAGGTGTTGGTGCCGGCGACGCGGTTGAAGCCGTGGATGAAGGCGAAGGGACCGACGACGGTGAGCACCGCGAGGACGCCGAGCACGGCGACGATCAACAGCGTCGCCGGTTGGCGGAGCGTGCCCGGCCACGAGCGCGGCGCCAGCGCCCGGCGCAGCGGCGCGAAGGTGAGCGCCCAGCCGGCGAAGATCACCAGCGGCCAGGCGAGCCCGGCGAAGCTGTAGGAGAAGAAGATCCCGCAGGCCAGGGTGAGGCCGAGGGCCGCGGTGCCAAGGGCCGGTGCGCCCCCTTGCTCCGCCTCGCGCTCGCGCTCGAGCCGGTGCAGGAGCAGGGCGAAGGCGATGACGAAGAGCGCCTCGGCGGTCTCCTTGAAGGCGCCCTGGGCGAAGTAGGAGGCGCCGAGGTAGGGGACCGCGACCAGGACGGCGGCGAGCGCCCGGCGCGCCGGGCCGAGGTCCCCGAGCGCGGCCAGGGCGACGAGCGCGGTGAGGATGCCGATCGCGAAGATCTCGCCGACGAAGGCCTGGCCGAGGCCGATCCCCGGCAGGGCGGCGAGGGCCGCGGCCAGTGCGTGCGGCCCGAGCGGGTAGCCGGCTTCCGGCGCCGGGCCGAGGCCGCTGCGCAGCCACTCGGCCCAGGCCAGGTGCAGGCCGAGGTCGTTGTTGAAGCCGACGCCGATGATGCCCCAGCGACCGCTGACCGCGAACGGGATCGAGAGGGCGAGGGCGACGATCAGCGCCGCCGGCCAGCCCTCGCGCAGCAGCGCACCGCCGCCGACAGACCGCGGTCGCCGCCAGAGCAGCGCCGCCGCGGTGACCACGAGGGCGAGGAGCCCGATCGTCGCCGTGGTCGCGTGTCCGGGCGCGCGGGCGAGGAAACCGGTCACCGTCAGCACCGCGGCGAAGCCGACCGCCGGCGCCAGCCAACGTCGCGACTCGGCCCCGCCGGCGAGGCCGAGGATCGCGTGTCCAACCAGCAGCGAGGCGACGCAGATCAGCGCCGCCGAGGCGTAGGTCCCGATCATCAGGGGCGGAAACTATGGCAGCGAGGGCGCGGGCGCCGCCTCGCTCAGTACTTCTCGGCCGCCCGTTCCAAGGTCGGGCGCAGGTTGTCCCCCCGCAGCGGCTCGTCGTGGCCGGCGGCGACGACCCTCGGCTCCAGCGCCGCCAGCTTGCGAACGGACTCCTTGGCCTTGGCGTGATCCCAGCCCCAGGCGGGGTGGGGGACGCTCGCCTCGCCCGTCGGCAGCGGCTTGCCCAGCTTGGTCGAGTTGATCAGGTAGACGACGTCGCTGACGATCGCCAGCCGGTCGCTCTCACGCCAGAGCCCGATCAGGCCCGGGGCGTGGCCGGGGAAGTGGACGACGCGAAAGCCCGCGACCTCGTCGCCCTCCGAGACGGTGCCGGCGATCTTCACCGCGCCGCCGTCCCAGCGCCGCAGCAGCAGCGGGTAGATCCAGCGCGCCGGCGCCGGCAGCGCCGAGATTTCCATGTAGGGAGCGATCGCGGCGTCGCTCTCGGCGTCGGCGACCTCGTCGGGATGGCAGAAGACCGGGACCCCCAGGGCGGGCGCGGTGCCGCGGTGGTCGGCGTGGGCGTGGCCGAGCACGATGCGCTTGACGCCGCCCAGCTGCACACCGGCCGCCCGCGCCGTTTTCACCATCGCCCTGGTGCCGGCGTCGAACTGCACGACCCCGTCGCCGTCCTCGAGGAAGTAGATGTTCATCGCCTTGCGGGTGTCCCCGCGCAGCAGCCAGACCCCGTCGGCAACCTTCTCCATGATGAGATCAGCCTAATGCCCGTTACCTGGAAGCTGGGAATGCTGGTGCTGATCGTCTGCCTCGTCGCCTCGATGGCGATC
The DNA here is from genome assembly GCA_963774405.1 of uncultured Solirubrobacterales bacterium. GTDB lineage: Bacteria > Actinomycetota > Thermoleophilia > Solirubrobacterales > 70-9 > VRUE01. Next base: position 846,985 of record CAVZEV010000005.1, read on the forward strand.
GCGATCTACCGCCTGGCGACGACGCCGGAAGAAATCCTCGGCGCCGGTTTCCACGGACTTCACACTCGCCCTCACGGCTCCCGTTAGTATCGCCCCCGTTCAGCGACCGAGTAGAGGAGGCGGCGTGTTCACTCGCATCGTGGTTGGCACCGACGGGTCGGAGACGGCCGCCGAGGCGGTTCGCCAGGCCGTCGACCTCGCCAAGCTCTCCGGCGCCCAGCTCAGCATCGTCAGCGCCTACGCGCCGGTCCCGAAGCGGCGGGTCGAGGGCGAGAAGGAAGGCGCTCCGGCCGACGTCCAGTACGAGATCGGCCCGCGCGAGGACGTCAACCTCGTCCTCGACGCCGCCGCCGCGGCCGCCCGCAAGGAGGGGATCGAGGTGCAGACCCACCCGGTCGAGGGCGACCCCGCCGAGGCGATCCTCAACGCCGCCGAAGAGACCAAGGCCGACCTGATCGTGGTCGGCAACAAGGGGATGACCGGCGCGCGCCGCTTCCTGCTCGGCAGCGTCCCCAACAACGTCTCTCATCACGCCCCCTGCAGCGTCATCATCGTTAGAACGACCTGACGCCATCTGAGCCGCCAGTTCGCCCGAACAACATCCCTTCAGCGACGGCTGCCGGTGGCGTGCGCCTGGCCCCGCGGTTCCGTGGCCAGGCCGGCGTCGATCAGGCCGGCGCCCTGGCGGGTCGTCGGTTGGCCGATGCTGCGGGCCGTGCGGCGCAGGCGTTTCGTCACCGCGGCCACCCGCCCCGGCACGCGCTTGTGGGTGACGGTGCCGCTGGCCAGCACCATCGCGGCGACGCCGGAGACGTGGGCGGCGGCCATCGAGGTGCCGACGTAGTCGCCGGGCTCGCCGAAGCGGCGCGTGCTGCCCCCCTTCAGGGTCACCTGGTAGATCGGGTCCGATGCCACCGACGGGCAGCCGCTGAGCGGCTGGCCGCCGCCGGGAGCGATCACGTCGACGTCGCGCCCGGCCAGCGAGTAGGCACCCAGGCAGCCGCCCTGGGTGCTGCCGCCGACGCCGATCGTGTGCGGGCTGGTGGCCGGCGGGGCGACGCATGCCTCCGAGCCGAGGTTGCCCACCGAGGCAACCGTGACCACGCCCTGGCGGTAGGCCTGGCGCAGCGCTTCTTCGATCCCCGGCACTTCGCGGCCGCAGCCGAAGTTGAAGCTCATGTTGATCACGTCGGCGCCGTTGGCGACGGCGAAGCGGATGCCCTTGGCGATCTGATCGGCGCGGCCGCGGCCCTGGGCGTCGAGCACCCGCACCGGCATCAGCTTCGCCCGGTAGGCGAGGCCGGTGAGGCCGATGCCGTTGTTGGTCTTCTCGGCGATCGTGCCGGCGACGTGGGTGCCGTGGCCGTTTTCGTCGAGCGGCAGGCGGTCGCCGTCGACGAAGTCGTGGCCTTTGACGAACTGCCCGGCGGCGAAGTCGGGGCTGCGGCGGAAGCGGCGGCCGAGCGAGCGGTAGGCGATCCCGGTGTCGAGCACGGCGACGGTCACCCCTTCGGCGCCGGGGTGCCCCGCCGCTTTCAGGTGTTCCCAGGCGGCGACGGCGTCGATGCCGCCGGGGGAGAGCGGCAGCAGCGGGGTCGGCAGGCCCTCCCAGGGCAGGAAGTTCCACTGCTTCGAGACCCAGCCGCCCGGCGGTCCCGGCGGTCCGCTGAGCGGCCCGGGGTCGTTGGGGACTTCCGGTTCTTCCTCTTCGCTCGCCGAGGCGGTGGCGATGTAGTCGGGCGCGGCGTAGGCGACGGCGGGATTGGAGCGCAGCGCCGCGGCGGCCCTGCCGACGCTTGCCCGCCGCGGCAGCTCGATCGTTCGCGCCCGCTCGGCTCCCGCCGGCTTGACGATCAGCTCGTGCGCGACGAAGCCGTGGCCGCCGGAGACGCCGATTGCCGCGGGGCTCGGCGCCGGGGCGAGCAGCAGCGCCGCGAGCAGGGTTGCGGCGGCGATCGGGATGCGTCGATTCATCGTCTGTTGGCCCCAGGATCCCTGCGATCGAGCGGGCCCCTCCCTAACACCGGCCCGCCGAGGAAGTTGTAGTCCCACATACTCCCCCATGTATGGGAGATGACATTGCAAAACCGCTTGCCGAGCGGATGATGGCGCTGGCGATCGAGCGTGCGCGCGAGGCCGAGGGTCACGGCGACGTCCCGATCGGCGCCGTGATCGCGCGCGGGGAGGAGGTGCTCGCCGCCGCCGGCAACGAGCGCGAGCTGCGCGCCGACCCGACAGCCCACGCCGAGGTCCTCGCGATCCGCGCCGCCGCCGAGGCGCTCGGCGGCTGGCGCCTGCCCGCCACGACCCTCTACGTGACGCTCGAGCCCTGCGCGATGTGCGCCGGCGCGATCGTCCTCGCCCGCATCCCCAGCGTCGTCTTCGGCGCCCCCGACCCCAAGGCCGGCGCCGCCGGCAGCGTCCTCGACGTCCTCGCCGAGCCGGCGCTCAACCACCGCCCGGAGGTCAGCGGCGGCGTGCTCGAGGCCGAGTGCGCTGCCCTGCTGCGCGGGTTCTTCGCGGCGCGGCGAAGCGGAGAGGGTGGGATTCGAACCCACGAGGCGGGTTAACCCCGCCCACGCGATTTCCAGTCGCGCTCCTTAAGCCACTCGGACACCTCTCCGTGTGATCCAAGGGTATTGCCTTCACTCGCGGGCAGGTGCAACGCTTTGCGGTCGTGAGAGGGCCGTGGCGCGTTGCGCTAGGCGGCCGCGGTCTGCGCCGCCGCTTGAGGCGCAGGCGCCGGCAGATCCAGCACGATCGACTCGCCGGCACGCGACGCCGGCCGGTGACCGCGCAGGCGCTCGTGGTTGCAAACGACGTAGCACCACTCCATCAGCCGCATCCGCGAGGCGGAGTCGATTTCGGTGATCGTGGCACCGATCAGGTGGCGCCCCTCGACCTCGCGACAGGAGCGCACCTCGACCTGCGCCGCGACCTCGTGCGAGTCGCCCGTCGCGTCCTCGAGCCGCAGCAGGATCGCCGGTTTGGCGCCGACCGCCAGTGGCGCGTCGAGCACGAGGCCGACCCCGGCGGCGCTGGCGTCGATCAGGCGACCGCTGACGTGGCCGTCCTCCGAGTAGCACTCGGCCGCCGCGTCGCCCTCGAAGCGGTAGACGAGGCGGCGCTGCTGGCGTTTGCCGACGGCAAAGAGGGTGCGCAGGATGCGCCGCAGCTCGACCAGGCCGAGCAGCGGCACGATCACCGCGGCGATCCCGGGCAGGTCGGGCAGCGCCCCGACCCCGGCGAGGTCGAGCAGGCGCATCACCGTCCCGACGCCGACCACGACGGCACAGAGCAGCACCAGGCGCAGCTTGCGCACCGACTCGATCCCGCCGCCGCCGGTGCCCTGCTTCGGCGTCACCTTGAAGGACGTGCGGCCGGGGCGGAAGATGCAGCGCAGGGCGCGGGTGTAGATCTCCATCGTCAGCAGCTCGTAGTGGGCGGTCTCGCCGATCTTCATGTAGCCACGGGCGAGCGCCGAGCCGGCGCCGAGGTTGAGCGTCACGTAGGGCAGCCAGAGGGCGGCCAGCGCCGGCACGCTGATCTTCATCGGCAGCTCGCCGGTCCACATCACCAGGCCCAGCGTTGCCATCAGCAGCAGCCGCATCGGCGGTGCCAGGTAGGCGAAGAGGCTGGCGAAGTAGGAGAGCCGCTGCAGCGGCGCCAGCTCTTTGGCGCGCAGGGGGGACTCGGGCAGGGTGAAGACGGCGAGGTTGCCGCGCGCCCAGCGGTCGCGCTGCAGCAGGTAGCCGTCGAGGTCGTGCGGGGCGAGACCCTGGACCAGGACCTCGTCGTGGTAGCGGGTCTTCCAGCCGTTTCGCTGCATGCGGATCGTCGTGTGGAAGTCCTCGGCGATCGTCTCGGTCGCGACACCGCCGATTTCGAGCAGCGCGCCGCGGTGGATCAGCGCCGCCGAGCCGCACCAGTAGGCGGCGCCGTGGCGGTCCTTGCCGGGGCAGACGACGCGGTAGAAGAGCGATTGCTCGTGGCGGCCGACGACGTAGTGCTGGACCGAGTCGTGGTTGAAGAAGTCGTGCGGGCTCTGCACCAGGGCCATCCGCTCGTCATCGAAGTAGCCGACCATCGCGTCGAGCGCGTCGGGCATCGGCACGTGGTCGGCGTCGAGCATCAGCACCAGCTCGCCCTCGGTGCGGCTGAGTGCGGTGTTGATGTTGCCCGCCTTGGCGTGCGAGTTGTCGGGGCGGGTCATGTACTCGGCCCCGGCGAGCTTGGCCAGCTCCTCCATCTCCGGCCGTTTGCCGTCGTCGAGCAGGTAGGTGGTGTGGGGATAGGTGAGGGCGCGGCAGCCGGCCAGGGTTGCCGAGACCACCTCGATCGGCTCGTCGTAGGTGCAGACGTAGACGTCGATCGAGCGGCCCGGGGTCGCCGCCGGCCGCACCGCCGCCGGCCGCGACCAGGAGAACCAGGCGAGTGTGCCGAGCGCCCAGAGCCCGTAGATCTCGGTCACCAGCAGCATCCCGTAGGCGACCGGGCTCGCTCCCTGGCTGCTCCAGCCGATTCGCCAGATCAGGTAGCCGACCCCCCAGAGCAGGGCGACGATCGCCAGCGTGCGCAGCAGCAGCGTGTGGCGGTCGAAGAAGCTCCCGAGTCGGGTCTGGGCGGTGCTTTCCACGCGGCTGCATCGGCGTAAACCCGCTGGTTCTTGAGGGCAGAACGCTCCTCGCCGCTCCCGCCGGCTCGACAACCGTAGAATCGGCCGCGACTGAGTCCCCGGAGGGGTGCCGGAGTGGTTGAACGGGGCAGTCTCGAAAACTGTTGGCGTCGCAAGGCGCTCGTGGGTTCGAATCCCACCCCCTCCGCTATCTGACGGGACGGCTTAACGATCGCCTAAGCTGCCGAGTCCCTGGGCACCCGCGTGTGTTTGGGAAGATGAGAAGCCCGGGGAAATTGGGAACGAGAACGGGAAACTGGGAACGAGAGAAAGGTATCTGGTGGGGAAGAAGATCTTTGCCGCGCTGAGCACCGTCGTCCTTACGCTCGCGATGCTGGCGGCGCCGTTCGCCGAGGCAGCCGAAGTGACGCGCGAAAGCTACAAAGAAGCGGTCGAGCCGATCTGCAAGACCAATACGGAAGCCAACGAAAAGATCCTCAAGGGCGTTCGCAAGAAGGTGCAGAAGGGCAAGCTGAAGGCCGCGGGAATTCAGTTCCAGAAGGCCGGCAAGGCGCTTCACCGGGCGATCGTGCAGCTCAAGGCCATCGCCCAGCCCCCTGCCGACGAAGCCAAGCTGGCGAAGTGGCTCAAGTACGTCGGCGAAGAGGAAAAGCTCTTCTTCAAGGGCGCCAAGCAGCTCAAGGCGGGCAACAAGACCGCTGCCCAGGCGACCGTGATCCGTCTCAATCACAACGCCAACCAGGCCAACAACCAGGTCCTCGCCTTCGAATTCAAGTACTGCCGCTTCGAACCCTCGAAGTTCACCTGATCCAGGGCTGAGGACGATCGGCTGCGACGGCGGCGGCTAGCCCGTCGCCGTCGCGGCGATCTCTTCGGCGAGCCACGGATAGATCCGGTCTATCCGCGTGAAGATGTCCGGCAGGTGCGTGTCGCAATCGGCGGCGCCCAGGCTCGTCACCCCGATCTGCACCGGCGTCCCGTCTTCGCGGAAGGCGAGCGCCGGACCGCCGCTGTCGCCGTGGCAGGTGCCGACCGAGAAGCCGGGCGGGGTGATCGTGCAGAGCTGCGAGGACCAGTTGAAGAAGGGGTAGTAGGCGCGGACGTGGTTGCGGCAGTAGATGCGCCGTTGCACGTAGGTTGCGCCGCGCCGCAGGACCGGCGTCCGTTTCAGCTTGCGCAGCGTGCCGCTGAGGCCCCAGCCGGCGATCCAGGTCGGCGTGTTGGGGGCGAGCAGCGCCGCGTCGGTCGGCCCGGCGAGGGTGACGGCCGGAACCGTGGTCGGCGTCGCCAGCACCAGCAGCCCGGCGTCGTTGTGGACCTTGAAGCGGTTGAAGTTGGGGTCGATGATCGTGCGGCTCACCTTCGAGACCTGCCGCAGCGCCGGGTCGCGGATGTCGGAGCTGCCGGTGACGACGAGGTACTGGGCCGCGGGCGTCTTCCTGCCGGTTTCGATGTCCTCCACGCAGTGCCCGGCGGTGAGCACGAGATTGGGGGAGATCACCGTGCCCGAGCAGCTGAAGCCTTCGCCCTTCTTGTCGGCGGCGAGGACGAAGGCGGCCCAGGGCCATTCTTCGCTGAGCGCGGTGGTGCCGCCGACGATCGAGGCGGTAGCGCCGGGAGATGCGCCTGCGGCTGTGGCCGTGGCCAGCGACGCCAGTACGAAGCCCAGTCCCACGAGCAGCATCCGTCGCTTGATTCTCAGCAGTCGCCCCATCGCTCCTCTATCGGCAGCTTGTCAGACTGCTAAACCCCGACTTGCCCCAAGGCTTCGCTCAGTGCGGGGCAAAGCTCCGCGGGCAGGTCACCAGAGCCTTGGGATCAGTCGCTTGGTCTTCGCGGCGTATTCGGCATATTCGGCGCCGAGCTCCCCGAGCAGGGTGGACTCCTCGCGCCGGATGCGAGGAATGAGACCGAGCATCGGGACGGTTAGGCAGAGCACCAGCGACAGGGAGTTCGCCAGCGCTATGCCGATTCCGAACTGCACCATCATCAGCCCCGTGTACGAAGGATGACGCACAAAGCGATATGGGCCACTGGTGACGACCCGATGGCCGTCCTGGATCGCGATCACGAAGTGGAAGAAACGGCCCAGCGTGAGGATGGCCCAGTAGCGCAAGCCGACCCCCGCATAGGTCACGGCAAGCCCGAGGATGAGCCACTTCCATTGGGCCCCTGGCCAGCCGAGTTGGGTGACGAGCAGGGCGGCTGAGATCGCAAGCACGTCGCCCGCCATTTTGAGGAAGAACATGCGCCGTAGTTCAGGGTCGTCGCTGCGAACCCCGAACCCCTTGACCCTCGTCGCAAGGACGTAGTCGAACATCGGCGGTCCGGTGACGAGAACGAGAAGAATTACCGCTTTGACCCATGTTCCGAGCACGCCGATACTCGCCCCCCGCCGTTTCTAGAAGCCCTCTCTGAGGAAACAACTCGGTTTATAGAGGATCGGCTGGCGGTTCGCACGTGCCACGGCGGAAATGGGCAAACGCTCCGGAAGCTCTAAGATCGCTCACCAGGCACACATGCCGTCCGCCCAGGTAGCTCAGTTGGTAGAGCACATCCATGGTAAGGATGGGGTCACGAGTTCGAGTCTCGTCCTGGGCTTCTCGCGCTGAGCGCCCTGATCAGGCGCCCAGCCGGTCAATCCTCAGCCTTTCCCGACCGCTAGGCTGCCGCTTCGTGGACTTCGCCCTGACGGACGAGCAAGAGGACTTCATCGACGCGATCCAGCGCTACTGCGACCACGAGTGCGGCACGCCGGATCAGCGCGAGCGCCTGACCGAGGGCTACACCGAGCACCACAACTTCACGATCTACAAAGAGATGGCCGAGCTCGGCTGGCTCGGGCTGACGATCCCCGAGGAGTACGGCGGCTCCGGCGGCACGATGCTGGACGCCTGCATCTTCATGGAGGAGACCTCGCGGGCCCTCGCTCCGATCGGCGGCTACGCGACGACGCTGATCGTCGCCGGCGCCACCAACCGCTTCGGCACCGAGGAGCAGAAGCACGAGATCCTCGGCGGCATCGCCGGTGGCGCGGTCGAGGCGATCGCGATGACCGAGCCTGAGGCCGGCTCCGACGTCGGCTCGCTCACCACCTTCGCCGAGAGCGTCGACGGCGGCTACGTGCTCAACGGCCAGAAGGTCTTCTGCTCCAACGCCCACATCGCCGACCACATCCTCGTCGTCTGCCGCACCACCCGCTCCCCGTCCAAGCACGACGGCCTGACGATGATCTGGCTGCCGCGCGAGACCGACGGCCTCGAGATCGTCCCGATCGACACGATGGGCGGCCGCGACACCAACCATCTCTACCTGACCGACGTCGAGGCGCCCGCCGGCGCCGTGCTCGGCCAGGTCGACCAGGCCTGGACCCAGCTGATGGCCGGCCTCAACGTCGAGCGCCTGATCCTCGCCGCGACGATGCTCGGCATCGCCCAGCGCGTCTTCGACGACCTGATCGTCTACGTCAAGGAGCGCAAGCAGTTCGACCGCCCGATCGGCTCCTTCCAGTCGCTGCAGCACCGCATCGCCGACATGGCGACGGAGCTCGAGGCCGCCCGCCTGATGACCCGCTGGGTGGCGACCCTGGTCGACGAGGACCCCGACCGCATGCTGCCCCGCGAGGCCTCGATGGTGAAGCTCTTCGTCACCGAGACGACCAAGCGCGCCGCGCTCGAAGGCATGCAGATGATGGGCGGCTACGGCTACGCCTCCGAGTACGACATGGAGCGCCTCGTCCGCACCGCCCTGGTCTCGACCATCTACGGCGGAACTTCCGAGATCCAGCGCAACATCATCGCCAAGACATTCGGTCTCTGAGACAGGCATAATCTGCCCACGCAGGGATGCGTGAGCGCCCGTAGCTCAGTGGTCAACGGGGTTTTAACGAGCCCCAAAGAGCGCCGGTCTTTCAAGCCGGAGGTCGAGAGTTCGATTCTCTCCGGGCGCATTTCGCTCGGGTATCGTCGGCGCCCGAGCAGGAGAACGTCATCGAGTTCTGGCGAGCTGTCGAGATGTTCAGTCCGCCGACGATCCCGTGGGCCGCCTTCTCCACGGTCCCCGCGCGGCTGGATCGATGCGATCGACTTCCGAAAATCGGCCTATTTTCCGGAAGTGTGCGCTAGGATCCTTGGATGGGAAAGCGAGACGCACAGCTGGTGACCAAGGCCCTCTACACGCTTGTCGATGCGCGCGAGGCTGTCGCGAATGGTCATCGTGACGCGGCGCTTGATGCCCTCGACGAGGCCCAGGAGGTGCTGATCTCGGTCAAACACACGCCGGGCGTGAGCGTGGCTGCGGCCAGTGAGCGGCTCGGCGTTTCAGAGCCGACGATTCGCAGCTGGGTCAAGCGTGGGGCGCTGAGCACCGTGCCGAAAGCCAGCCCGATGCAGATCGAGCTCGAGAGCTTGCACCAAGTCAGTCGCGCGCTGACAGAGCTGCGTGAGCGCGGCCAAGACCGGGACTGGCTGCAGGCCGTAGTCGACCTCCTGCACGACCGCGAGGCGCGCGAGAGCGCCGCGCTGCGAAAGGGACTCTCCCAGCTCAAGCGCGGCCAGCTCGAGCCTGCCTGATGCCCTACGAAGTTCTGCGGACGCCTGAGGTCACGGCGGCGCTTCGGAGGATGTCCGCACGGGAGAAGCGCTCCTACGAAGCAGCGCGCGACGCCCTGCGCGGAGAAGGCTGCAAAGCGGGCGGCTACCGTCTGGCCGCGGTCGACGGCGACGACTATCCGCTCTGCTGCCGCCACCTCGCCTACGCGTGGCGCATGTTCACCGCCTTCCCCGACGACGAGCGCATTGTGATCGTCGCGCTTGACAAGCACGACCGAAGCCGCAACCCCACGGCCCACCTCGCCGAGGCATTGCCGGCCTCGCGACTGTCGGTCGCCGGCGTTCCGACAAGCCGCCTTGTTGTGAGGACTCGAGCGGACCTCCCACGATGAATGAGGAGCTGCGGAAGCTTCTCTCCGCCTTCGCCTGACGATCGGCAACCGGAAGGCCATCGCGAGACGACAGGTCGGCTCGCCGCGCGGTTGCTACGTTTTAGCTGCATCGCAATCGTCGACGAGTTGCTTCCGGGCACTACGACTGCAACGACCCTGACCCAATCCCCTGCCTTTCAAGCCGGAGGTCGAGAGTTCGATTCTCTCCGAGCGCATTTCGCCTTTGGCCTGAGAGTGCTTCCGGGTCGGGGAATCGTGCTGTCGCCCTTTTGGAGTACAAGTAAATGGCAATAAATGCCATCTACTTGTACTCATGCAGCCATATCGTCGAGCCCGCGCAGCTGGAGAGCGCGGTGGAGAGGGCAATGGAGCAGGACTACGCGACGTTCCGCGATCAGGTCCTGCCCTTCCTCGAGCCCGAGGCCGCCGAGCTGCTCGCAACGCCGGCCGCCTGGGAACAGATGCAGTCCTTCGTCGCAGAGCGCCTCGAGGCCGGTCGATGAAGCCCCTCCAGGCCTACGCTGACCTGCGCAGTCTTGGCCAGCAGGTCTTCACGACCAGGGAGGCGGCCGCGGCGTGGCGCTCGGAGCAGACGACCTCGAGTCGCCGGCTCAACTCGCTCGAGGAGAACGGCTTGATCCGAAGGATTCAGCGCGGCCTCTGGGCTCTCGATCCCGGTATCGACCCGGAGGTGGTCGGCCCGCATCTGACCGCGCCCATGCCCTCCTACCTGTCGCTCTTCTCGGCCCTCGCCCGCCACGGGATGATCGAACAGATCCCACGCCAGGTCTCCCTCGTCTCCATTGGCCGGCCAAGGCGGATCGTGACCACCCTCGGCGTCTTCGTCGTCCATCAGGTCGCGCCCAAATTGTTCGGAGGCTTCGAAGGAACGGAGCAAACCGGCTACCTCGCTCGCCCCGAGAAGGCGCTCTTCGACCTGGTCTACGTTCGGGCCGCGAGCGGCAGCCGCGCACATCTTCCCGAGCTCTCGCTGCCAAGCTCCTTCGACCGCACCGAGCTGACCCGCTGGACCGAGCGGATCGACGCCAAGCGCCTCCGCACGATCGTCTCGGGCCGCCTGCGCGAGCTGATCGACCAGGGCCGCCTGACCCTGCGCCTCGATCGGGCCATCCGGTCCCAGCGACCCTCGCCTGGATGATCGAAGCCCAGATGCGCCTCAATGGCGAGGACTGCGACCTCCTCTTCACGACCCCAACCGGCCGCATGTGGCGCGAGCGAAACTTCTACCGCGACCTCTTGCACCCGGCCAGAAGGCCTCCGGCCTAGACATCCGCTCCCACGAGTGCCGCCACTCCTACGTCACCCACCTGCGCGCCGCAGGCATCAACGACGCCGACCTGGCCGAGATCGCCGGGCACCGCGTAGAGACGATGCTGGCGCGGTATACGCATGCGATGCACCAGAGTTTCGACGCAGTCCGATTCGCCGTGAAGTAGCGACCGAATCGGGCAATATTTTTCAAGGATCTACCGCGATGGCCATGGATGCCGAAAAGCCTTTAGAAACTACGTGGGTTTCGCGGCAAAGGCGGAAACGTGCTCAAGACAACGAACTGGCGAGAGAAAAAGCTGGATGTCCTTCGGGAGCTTCATCTCGATCCCCGTAACGTGCGGCTGGAGATTGACCCTGACCGGCCCCCGTTTACCGGTCCACCCTCAGTGAGAGTTCGTGGTCGGTATCAACCTGCACGGTAGCGGGGTCGACCGCCGCCTCGCGGAGTGAGCCCGTAGGGCGATCGGAGCGAGGCGGCGGGGCGCCGTTCTCCTCCCGCCAGCGCTCGGCGAAGCGCGCCGGCGGCAGCATCCCCAGGGACGAGTGCGGGTGTTCGGTGTTGTAGGCGACGAGCCAGTCGGCGAGGATGACCTTGGCCTCGGCCAGGGTGAAGAACAGCTCGACGTCGAGCACCTCGTCGCGGGTGCGGCCGTTGAAGGACTCCACGTAGGGGTTCTGCCAGGGCGCGCCCGGCTCGATGTAGGCGGTGGCGGTCTTGCCCAGGCGACACCAGTCGCGCAGGGTGTGGGCGATCAGCTCGGGGCCGTTGTCGCAGCGGATGTGCTCGGGAGCGGCGCCGCGGGCGGCGACGAGGCGCTCCAAGAGCGCAACGGTGTCCTCGGCGGTGATCGAGCGCGCCACCTCGCTCGCCAGCGCCTCGCGGGTGAACTCGTCGATCACGTTCAGCACCCGCAGCTGACGCCCGTCGGCTGTTTCGTCGCATTGGAAGTCGAGCGCCCAGACTTGGTCGGGGCGTTCGGCGTGCAGCTCCTTGGCATCTGCATTGCCGCCCAGCCTGGCACGCTTTCGCTTGCGTCGGGGCACCCGCAGCCCCTCATCGCGCCAGAGGCGCTGCACGCGCTTCTTGTTCACTTCCCAGCCCTCTTCGAGCAGGCGGGCGTGGGCGCGGCGGTAGCCCCAGCGCTTCTTGAGCTTGGAGATCTCGCGCAGGCGCTTGCGCAAAGCCGCGTCATCTGGGGCGACCTGCGGCTCATGTCGCTGCGTCGATCGGTGCTGGCCGGCGATCCGGCACGCCCGGCGCTCGGAGAGGCCGAGGCGGTCCTGGAGCATCAGGACCGCTCGGCGCTTCCGGGACGGGCCTAGAAATTTCCCTTCGCGATCTCCTGGTAGCCGCGGATGTCGAGTGCCTGGTCGGCGACGATCTGCTTGAGCTGTCGATTCTCCTTCTCGAGCTCCTTCAGCCGCTTGACGTCCTCGGCCTTCATGCCGCCGTATTGGTTGCGCCAGCGGTGAAAGGTCTGCTCGGAGACCCCCAGCGCCTTCGCCACCTCCGGTACCTGCTTGCCTTCGCCGAGCATCCGCTCGGCCTCCCTGAGCTTGCGGATGATCTGCTCGGGGGTGTGTCGCCTTCTCTTCACTTGCGTCGGTCCTCCTTGGCCCATTGTCGTGGGCCGGAAGAACTCTCACAAGGGGCGGACCGATTTCAGGGGGTCATGCCAACCCCAAGGTTGAAGCCGACATCTTGGAGGATCTCTTTTTCAACGAGGACGCATTGGGCCTTGTCGAAGCGATCTGCACGGTCGGCTACCTAACGCATGATGTGCCGGTAGCAATCAAGAGAGAAGGCAAATTCATCATGGTCGAGGGGAATCGTCGCCTTGCAGCGTTGAAGGCAATTCAGAACCCCCAGCTAGTCCCTAGCCACAAAGCCCGTATTGCTGCTCTCGCAGATCAATTCGAAGATCGCGCGAGCCTTTCCAAAATTCGAGTAATGATCGCTCCAAATCAGACCGCAGCCGATCAACTGGTCGCGGCAATTCATACTGGAAACCTCCGGCGTCGCTGGAGCCCCACTCGACAAGCCGCCTTCTTTCAAGCGCAGATAGATAGCGGGAAGAAGCTCAAGACCTTGCTTGATCGATATCCAACAATTGACGTCAGGCGATTCGTATTTAGAGCACACGTCCTAAATTCCTTTCGCTCCGCGAAATTTAGGGACCCCGCGCTTCGTGATTATCTGGCATCCAAGGAATGGACTAGGGGTCTTTCCGTATTGGCCCGCATCTATGAGTCCCGCGAGTTCCTGGAACTTACAGGATTCAAAATGGATGACGAGGGCAAACTCACAAAGTCTATTTCCCAAGCCAAGTTCAACAAGATGGCAACAGTCATCGTGGAGGAAATGCGGTCGGGCAGCTTGAACACCCGAAGCCTCAATACGGTGCAAAGCCCACGGTTCACGCTTCTTATGAGCGAATTGCGCGAGATAGCAACTCCGACACGGTCTTCGTCTAGCAAGAAACGGGGTAAGGGACCGGTCAAAAAAACAGGGACCAACAATGGCAAGAGTTCGGGTGGGCCAAAGTCGAAGCTAGGCCGTAAGAGACATTACCTAGACCTTAGCCAAATTATTCTTCCGGCGAGCTATCCGGTCGCGACGAAGCGCTGCGTCGAGGAGCTTTCCGCTCTCGATGTGCAGAAATTCCCCAACGCAACCTTCCTATTGATGAGGGCCGTACTGGAGAAGAACGTAAAGGCCTTCGCAGAAGCAAAGGGCGCCGACATCAAGAGCGTGGCGAATGTCAAAGGCCGGGTGCAGCTTGGTCATACCCTGAAGTGGCTGCTCCAGCATGTGCAAAAGGAGGGACCAAAGAACATGATCCAGCCAATCCAGCGCATACGTGATGGCACGTTGGTGTATATGGCAAGCAGCGACTCACTGAATGCCGTGAACCACAATCATCAGTTCAGTGTGGATCCAGTGGAGGCGCTGAATATGTGGGATGCCTTGGATCCGATTATGCGTTTTGTAATTAAGGTATGAGCTCAGGGGGCGCAACGTACGGAAACGTTCGGATGCTGGCATCTCCGCTGCGATATCCGGGCGGTAAGGGCGCCCTCTATTCTCGTTTGCGTAGCCTGATCCGAGACTGTGATCTCGCAGGATGCACATATGTGGAGCCTTATGCCGGGGGTGCTGGGGCGGCTATGGCTCTCTTGGTGACAGGGCAGATCGAGCGTGTGGTGATCAATGATCTTGACCCTGCGATTTATGCGTTTTGGCGGACGCTTGTAGACGATCCCCATTGGCTCATATCAATGATTGAAAATGTGGAGTTGTCAGTTGCGGAATGGGAGCGACAGCGGGCGATCTTCGCTTCAGGCGATATTTCAGATATAGAAGCTTTGGGTTTCGCGACCTTCTATCTCAATAGGACGAACCGTTCTGGCGTGTTGAATGGAGGACCTATTGGTGGCCTTGATCAGTCTGGGAATTACAAGATAGATGCCCGATTCAATCGACCACAGCTAGCAGAGAGAGTTCGTATCTTGGGTCTCTATGCTGATCGAATTGCCGTGAGTTCACGCGATGGTCGCAAGGTAATTGAAAAGTATGGCGGAGCCCGTAACACGTTTATCTATGCAGACCCTCCATACTTTGAAAAGGCTGGTTCACTCTATCTAAACGCGTTTAACGAACGGGATCATGAACGACTGGCCAAGACACTCAATGCCAATGCAGCGGGATCATGGCTGCTGACGTATGACGACGTTCCGAGGGTGCATGAATTGTATGGCGATCGGCGGCGCAGATCATTCGAGTTGAACTACTCAGCGCATCGTGTTACTAAGGCGACAGAGGTAGCCATTCTGTCTGACGACATTGCGGATGTATCGGACGGCTGGAAGCTCCAGCCACAGGTCGGTAGGGCGTGACGGGCTTCGGTTGCGGCTACGATTCGGGTATGCAAGTGATTGACGAGCGTGTGATCGCGGAGGCGGGACGCCGCTTGGCCGTCGCCGCGCCCGAGGTGCAGGTGATTCTTTTCGGGTCGCACGCGCGTGGCGCGGCCGGCCCGCACAGCGATGTCGATTTCCTCGTCGTCGAGCCCGAGGTCGCCAACGAGGCCGAGGAGGCGGTGCGTCTCCATCGCACGCTACGTGACCTGCGGGTGCCAGCCGATATCATCGTCGTCAGCCGCGACTATGCGGACCGCTGGCGCGATGTGCGCGGCGGCCTCGTCCATGCGGCTCTCTCGCAGGGCCGCGTTCTTGCCGGATGAGCAGCG
Organism: uncultured Solirubrobacterales bacterium; assembly: GCA_963774405.1. Taxonomy (GTDB): domain Bacteria; phylum Actinomycetota; class Thermoleophilia; order Solirubrobacterales; family 70-9; genus VRUE01. The sequence goes on from CAVZEV010000005.1 coordinate 862,106, forward strand.
AGCCGGACCTGCAGGGGGATCTCCTCGCCTTGGCACGCGAGGATCTTGCCTCCGCCGAAGCCCTGCACAGGGCAGAGCGAATTTCCGATTCGCCGGTGGGATTCCACGCTCAGCAAGCGGTGGAGAAGGCGTTGAAGGCGGCCATCGCCGTTGAAGGCGGCCATCGCAAGTCGCGGTGGGGAATTCCCCTTCAGCCACGACCTTGGTCTTCTTATGCAGCTATGCGGGGATGTCGGCCTCGATTTGCCTGCTGCACTTTCCGACGCGGATCGGCTCAGTCCATATGCGGCAGCTATTCGCTATGGCCTCGGCGATCCAGGAACGGTCAACCCGAAAGATGCTCTATGCTGGGCCTCGCTTGCCATCGAATGGGCCGATGCCGAGATTCACCCGCCCGATCGATCTTAACGTCGTGCAGGCGATCCTTCGCGGGTGAGCAATAGATCCATCGCACCGTAATGAGCATTCGTGTGCCCGCTTCTGAAGCAGTTGGTTGCTCATCTACGTTGTCCGAGCTGCGCGTGCCAATCGTTTGCGGAGAGAGTCAAGATCGGCGCGGGAAAGCAAAAAGGTTGTAGGTGCAGCTGTGCGCTGGTCCAAATACGTTCTATAGACAGCCCGACGGATTACAGCTAGCCCCGCGCCAAGAACGCCGATATAGGCCCCCTCGGTTCCCGCACGGAAGTCAATCTGGACTCGGTCCTCAATGGCGTTTGCCCACTTGTCTCGCTCCCGCCTCATCCCCTCGACCAAATGTTCACTTGCGAGCGAACCAGTCACGGTGATGCTGTATGGATCAAGCATAAGAATCGGGCCAGTGAGTGCCCGACCCAGAAGTCGGCCTGCATCACGAACCGCGTGAACGACCCCAGGGTCATCTCCATTTTCTACAGCCTCTCGGATAACGCTTGAGAAGGGTCTTTCGTCAGCCGGAAGCTCATAGCCACTGTTCTTGAGTCGTCGGAGAACTGCGGTGCCACTAGCAAAGGCCTCCAAATGGTGCTTGCGCTTGCATGAGCACACCCAATCGTCGTAGTCCATGGGGGCTAGGTCGTCAGCCTCGCACTCCTCGTTCATCTCTTCCACGACGCGCCTGCCAATTGGCAAATGCCCTAGCTCGCCAGCGAGGCCATTCGTTCCCTCGACTAGAAGCGAGTCAATGAACGAAAGGCGGCGGCGTTTGTGAGGCGCCATGAGAATCGTGCCAGAGCCGAGACCTCCACCAACTCGGACAACCAGGCCAACTCGCCACTGATCATCGTCCGCGTCTTCGGCTTGGTTTCGGCTTTTCTCAAACGCTACAGCGAGAGCCGCAGCGCTGACATCGTTAAGGGCATGGCAGTTATCTGAGGTGAAGGGGGGGCCGAGGTAGCTCGAAAGCCGCTCCGGCAAAGTGGGGATTTGCTTGCTCTTGGGGTCGGTACGGCGCCAGGAGCCATCTCGGATCGCCTTGCCTCGAATGCGCTTGGTGCGATCGATTGGAGAGGGCCAAGAGCTAGAAATTCCGAGAAGGCGAATTCCGCCTCCGATGTCGTGGCAGCATTGATCAGTCGTGAGACCTTGCTCCAAGACCTTTACAACTATTGCACCGAGACGGCGCATCAGGGCCCGTGGCGCTAGAGATAGTTGGTTCGGATCTCGCTGAGCTTCCGACTGGCAGTGGATCATCCCGTTGCAGTCAACCAAGCCGGCACGTAGGGTTTCCGATCCCAGGGAGAGGCTTAGGACAAGGCCGAGACCAGGCCCGAAACGGGCCGGACGGCCGCCGATCAGATGTCCGTTCGTACCGCCATCCCTCACTACGTTGTAGACGGTCTTCTTGTTGACGAACGCGAGCTCAGCTATGCGGGCGTGCGTCGGTTTCTTGGCACCCTGGGCAAGTAGCGCATGCATGACCGGCCACTGAGGTGCACTGGACCGGCTCATCTGCGCCTGAATATCGCATAAGTCGATGCCGTTATGCGTTTTCGACGCGCATATCTGATCGCTAGCTGCATGACGAGAACGCAGTTAGACCCAGGATTCGCCGATGCACGTGTTGGGGCAAGGAGAAAGAATCTTGGCAACCGTTGACGACTGGGCGTCGACGCGAAACTGGCGAAGGGAGGTGAACACGATGAGCAATCCGTTTGGAGCCCCAGAGGGTCCGTTTGCGAACCCTGGTCGACACGGCATTGTCAATCCGGACAAGCCTCAACATCCGGGCGGGCACCCGACCGTTCCGGGTATCCCTGGCCATCCCGGTCTGGGTCACGGCCATAATGGACCGGACCCGCGACCGCCGGTTTCCGATTTCCTCGGAAACCTTGCGATTCAGGGTGCGGGCGTCGGTCCCAATCCGCCTCGGTGGAAGGGGCCGCACGGCTAACCCTCAGGGCGGGCCGCACCTTTCAAGGTGCGGCCCGCTGTTCTGCCAACTTCGGAAGTTTCATCCCGGTCGCATAGCCCCCGCAAACCGCTCTGCCAAGCGGCCCACCCTCAGCCTTTCAAACCGGAGGTCGAGAGTTCGATTGGACTCGGTCCGGGGGATCGGGGACGATGTGGTCGATGGTCGTCGTCAACGAGAAATCGCGAGTTCCGCCGATTGACGAGGTCGCCTTGGGGCGGCTCAGTCACGCCCTGGACCAGGAAGGCGTCGTTGCCGCGATGCTGATCGGATCGCAGGCGCGTGGAACCGTCGGTCCGCTCTCGGACGTGGACATCGCGGTTTGGCATGAGCCAACTCTTAATTCCCGTGCTCGCCTCGATCTTCAACTGAAACTTGCCGCTGAGGCGGGGCGGGCTCTGAGCACCGATGAGATCGACATCGTCTTGCTCAACCACGCGCCGCCGCTGATGTGTCATCGCGCCATCCGCGACGCCAAGCGCCTGGTCGAGCGGGATCACGACGAACGGGTGCGGCTGGAGACTCGGGCGATTTTGGACTACCTCGACACCGTTCCGCTCCGTGATGAGTTGGGCCGTGGGGTGCGCCGCCGGATGCGAGAAGGCCGCTTGGTCGACGCTGATCGAGTTGAAGCCCGGATACAGAGGCTCGAGGGGCTGATCGAGCGTCTCGACGAGGTGCGTCGAGCCGGCGAGGACGCCTATCTCGCCGACGAGCAGGAGCGTGCCGCAACCGAGCGCTGGCTGCAGGTTGCGGTCCAGATCTGCATCGACCTCGGTACCCAGCTCGTCATCGAGCAATCGGCGCGGCCTCCATCCGACTATGCCGATGTCTTCACGATCCTCGGGCAGAAGGGCGTTATCCCAAGCCAACTTGCGCAGCGCCTCTCCGACGCGGCCAAGCAGCGCAATCTCATAGTTCACCTGTATCTGGAGATCGATGATCGCGCGGTGTTCGCCTCACTCGCACATCTCGATGATCTGCGCGAGTTCGCCTCCACCATCGAACGGCTGGCCCATTCGGAAGACGATTCAACCGCCGATCAAGACGCTTGACCCACCCTCACCTTCAAGCTGCCAGCTGATCACGACGAGCGGTTCAGCGTTCAAGTCGGCTTGGGCACCGGCCGATAGGGCGGCATGGTCGCCGGTACGGACACTCGACGCCTCGTGCTCTGGGCGGCAGCTCTGGCGTTGATTCTCGGCGGTCTCCTGCTTGCTCCACGGGCGCAGGCGTTGCAGCTCGAAGTCGTCAACGAAAGCGGGCGCGAAGATGACGAAGTCTTCGTCACGGTCGTCGCCAACGGCGCCTATGACGTACCCGGAGTTGCCGAGGACAAGCCCACGAAGCTGAGCGAACTCGGCGGCGTGGTGACGATCAACGAATTGATCTCGGGCCGGGTCTACATCTCCTACGGGGCAGGCGTCGAAGAAGGAGTGCCGTTCGACTCCCCGACCCGGTTCGACTGGGCGGAGCTGACCGTCACCCCCGTCGGCCGAAGACGTCGCCAACCTGACCGCGGTCGACCAGTTCGCGATCGGCATGCGGCTCGACACCTTCAACGGCTCCGGCGGCCACCTGGAAACGGTCGGCGCCGCCAACTCGAACACGATCTTCGCCGCGTTGCAGGAAATTCCCGGCGGCCCGCAGTCGACGGTTCGCGACGGCAACAGCAACATCCTGCGCGTGCTCTCGCCGCTGCACTCGAGCGCCTACCCGGATCTCGGCGAGTACGTGCGCTCGTTGGCCGGTGAGACGATCTCCCTGCACACCGCCTTCTTCGGCTCTCCGTTCACGACCACCCACTACTCCGGCACCTTCGCCCCCGACGGCTCGATCGTGCTCAACGGGACCACCAACCCGATCGGCGCCGCGCCACCGCAGATCGCGATCTCCGGGTCGGAGCTGATCGAAGACATCTACACCGGCGCCAACACGCCGAACAACGTCGAAGGGGCGATCCGCCGCGATCTCCTCGCCGGTTTCAGCTCCGGCTTCTGGAATGGCCGCTACGGCAACGACGCGCTCTCCTTCTGCACCGACCCGATCGTCGATGCGCAGGGCAGCTACTGCCCGCACGGCTTCAACCGGCCCGGCTTCGGCGAAGCCCGCTCCGCCCTCTCGCCGTTCCCGACCTGCGAGCAGTACGCCGCCGTGATCAACCAGCACAGCGACGTCTACGGCAACCCCTACAGCGACGCCTCGAAGAAGGTCGCGGTCGCGCTGGACCAGCCGGTCGACAGCGGCGAAGTGGCGAAGCTGCAGCCTGACGATCCTGCCCGACTCCGGCAACGCGCAGCCGGTCGCCGGCGGCAGCTCCGACTGCGGCGCCGCCGCGCCCGCGGCCGCCGGGGGCGCCGCGAGGCCGCAGGCCCCGCGCCGAGGCGGGCGCGCCAAGGCCAGGTTCCGCAAGCGCTCGCCGCTCGTCGCCGGCCGATTCCCCTCGGCCGCGTCATTTGTCCGGGCGGCTGCGCCCGGGTCATCGCCACCGCCAAGTCGGGCAGGACGACGGTGGCACGCGGCCGCCGGCGGGGCGCCGCCTCGAACCGGGTGCTGGTATTGAAGCTGACCAAGGCCGGGCGGCGAGCTGCTGTCCACTGGCAAAAGGAGTGCGGAGATTGAAGATCGAGGCTCGGGCAACCGGCGCCGACGGCACGAGGACGACGCTGCGCGGGCGCTTGAAGGTAAGGCGGGCGGCCCGATGAGGCGCCTCGTCGCGACCACCGCCGCGCTCGTTCTCCTCGCCGCCGGGATCGCTCCCGGCGCGAGCGCCAAGCCGTTCATGGTCAAGCCGAGCAACCCGTTCTATCCGGTGATCGAGGCCTTCGGCGAGGGCTCGGTCGAAGCGGGGGCGACGGTGCGCGGCTGCACCGTGCAGCCGCTGACCAGCTGCCCGCGGGCCGAGCTCGGCGGCGCCAAGCTTCCCCAGGCGCTGCTTCGCCGGCTGCCGACCTGCGCGGCCTGCGGCGCGCCGCGGGCGACCCTCGGCGGCGTCGACCGTCTCCTTCGCCCGACCTGCAGCGGCGCCGACCTGCGCGGGATCGAACGCCCCGGCCTTCGTCGCCAGCTACGCGCGCCTCGACCGCGCCGACCTCTCTCGGGCCGAGCTCACCCTCGGCGCCCTGGCCGAGATGCGGGCGCCGGCGCCGACCTGAGCGGTGCCAATCTCTTCAGCGCCGACGCCAGCGGCGCCAACCTGCGCGGCGCCGAGCCTGCGCGGCGCCAACCTGACCGGGGCGCTGGTGGCGGGGGCCGACCTGCGCGGCGCCGACCTGCGCGGCGCCTCGCTCTCCGTGGCCGACCTGCACCGGGCGGACCTGCGCGGGGCCAGGCTCGCCGGCGCGAGCTTCTGCAACACGATCATGCCCAGCGGCACGGTGCGCAACAGGCGCGCCCACTGCCCGACTCACCTTGCCGAAGCTGCACGGGCCGACGATCCCGATCCCGCCCCAGGCTCCCGTCTACACGGTGCTGACCGCGGCGGGCTCGACCCCGGCGCTGCCCGGCACGCGGGTGCGCGGCTGCGTGGTCGCCCCCTCGGCCGCCTGCCCCGGCGGCGACCTGCGCGGCGCCAGCCTGCACGCGGCGTTCCTCTCCTACGCCGACTACCCGGAAGGCGAGCTTCCGCAACGCCTCGCTGACGCTCGGCAACATCTCCTTCGCGAACTTCGCCGGGGCGGACTTCGGCGGCGCCGTGCTGGCCGGCAGCGCCGCGGTCGGGACGAAGCTGACCGGCGCCGGCCTGGCGAAGGCGAACCTGACCCTGGCCGACTTCGTCGGCGCCGACCTGCGCCGCGCGAAGCCTGCGCGCCGCCGATGCCCGCAGCGCCAACTTCACCCGCGCCGACCTGCGCGGCGCCGACCTGCGACGCGCCGACTCGAAGGGGTGGCCTTGATCCGCGCCGACCTGCGCGGCGCCGACTTCACCGGCGCCGACCTGACCGAAGCGATCCTGACCGGCGCCAAAACTGACCCCGGGCTTCACCGCCGGCGCGACCCTCTGCAACACCTCGATGCCCGACGGCAGCCTCGCCAACCCGCAGCCGAAGTGCTGAGCCGTCGGGCAGGCCCGCTTCGCCGCCTTGGTGTCGCGCGCCTGCAGGCTCCGCTTCCGCGGCCCCGCCCACAAAAAGAACTTAGGAAATACACATCTCGCTTAAAGGTGGCGGGCCTAACTTGGCCGCATGAGCAAGCGAGACTCCTACGCGCTGGTCCTGGCCGCGATGGTCACCGAGGCGAGCCGGCCGGCTCAGGCAGCGCCGGGCTCGGACTCGGCGACCGTCAGCTCGGCGGTCGGGACGGCCTCGAGCCGCTCGTCGGGAATCGGCTCGCCGCTGCGGATCGAGAGCCCGTACGTGCCCGCCGCCAACCGCTCTTCGGCCCGCTCGACCGCCGCCAGGCGTCCGCGCAGATCCTCGAGCCTGCCGGCGTCGAACTCGTCCTGGTAGAGGCCCTCGGAGTCCATGTCGCCGGGCTCACGGCGTTCGTCGCTCTCCTCGGTGCCTTCGCCCTCGATCGAGGCGATCTCCCGTTCGACCTGGGCTCGCTCGTTTGCCAGCAGTTCTTTGGCGCGCTCTGAGTTCATGGCCGACACCGTACCCGGACTCAGCCTTTTGTTCCCGCCGGTGCAGGGAACCGAGAGCAGCCGCAGGCCGACGTCAAGCGCGGGCAGCGCACGCAGGTGCCCGTGGCTGCGCTCCCATGCCCCGCTCTCGAGGTCGGCTCGCAGGCGCTCCCGTCCCTCGCGCCGCGCCTCCTCCGAGATGCTCTGCCAGACCCACATCGGCCTCAGGACTTCCTCGTCGAAGAGCTTCTCGGGCCGCGCCCAGAGCGCTGCGAAGAACAGGTCCGTGCAGTCGCGCGGCACCGGGATCGGCTCGACCGTGGCCCCCGCCAGCCGTGCGGCCAGCGTCGCGCTGGTCGCCCCCGCTCGCCGCTTCAGGGTCAGCATCTCGGGGAAGTAATCGCGGGGGATCCAGAGGTCGGTGAGCGCTTCGGGGTCGAAGGTGACGATCACAATCCGTTCCCTGCTCACCCGCTGCAGCTCGGCCAGGCCGGCGCCGAGATCCGCCCAGTGGTGGACGGTCAGCACTGCCAGCGAGGCGTCGAAGCTGTGATCGCCGAAGGGCAGCTCTTCGGCGCTCGCTTGCACGACCGGCGCCGACCCCGGCGGTCGCTGGGCGATCATCTCGGCCGAGGGCTCGACCGCCGTCACCTCGCGATCCCGCGGCTCATAGGAGCCGGTCCCGGCGCCGACGTTGAGCACGGTGCGAGCCCCGCCCAGAGCGGCATCGATCCGCGCCGCGATCCGCGGGTCGGGCCGGCGCACGCGGCTGTAGCCTCGTCCCAGGCGGTCGTAGGGAGTCGCGCTCACCGCCTCACTGTATTCAGAGGGTTTCGCCCCGGCCCTGGGCCGTGTAAGCGGCCCGGCCCCGCAGGTCCAAGGGCGCTATCTTCGGTTCAGCCTCGGGCCTCGGCCCGGGGTTTTTCCTTGTAATGGCGCGGAGTAATCGAGGGAGAAATGGCTCGCGGAGATGTCCGCATCGCGGTGACGCTGGCTTGCGAAGACTGCAAGCGGCGCAACTACCAGACCAACAAGTCGCGGCGGAACTCGCCGGACCGGATCGAGCTGCGCAAGTACTGCCGCTGGTGCGGCAAGCACACGGCGCACAAGGAGACGCGCTAGCCCCGATGGCCAAGATCCCGCGCACAGCGCAAGGCCGAGCGCCGGGCCCGCGAAGAGCAGGAACGCAAGCGCTCCGGCGACGACGCGCGACGGCGAGTCGCGCGCCCAGCACGACACCCAGGTGCCGCGTCTCCGGCGACATCGCCGAGATCGAGGCGGTCGAGGCCGGGATGGCGGCCGGCGCCGCCGGAAGCGGCTCTGGAGACCCCCGACGCCCCGCACAGAGCCTCGCGCGCCGAGCAAGCGCGCCGAGGCGAAGGCGCGAAGGAAGCCGAGAAGCGCAAGCGCGCCGAGCAGAAGCGCCAGCGAGAGCGAGCAGCTCGCCAAGAAGCAGAAGCAGGCGCAGGCCGAGCGCCAGCGCGGCGGCGTCATCGGCTTCCTCGTCTCCTGCTGGGCCGAGCTGAAGAAGGTCCAGTGGCCCGACCGCGACACGCTGGTCCAGGCGACCGCCGTCACGATCATCTTCGTCGCCGTCGCGGCCGCCTACCTCGGCGCGCTCGACGCGGCCTTCAACTTCCTCGTCAAGCAGATCCTCTAGCGGATCTCCGAACAAAGGCTCCTAAGACGATGTATCGCTGGTACGTGATCAACACCTACTCCGGGCACGAGAACAAGGTCAAGCACAACCTCGAGCACCGGGTGCAGACGATGAGCCAGGACCGCAACGTGCGCCAGGTCGTCGTTCCCACCGAGCAGGTGATGGAAATGGGCAAGGACGGCCAGAAAGAGCCGAAAGAGAAGCGCACGATGCCCGGCTACGTGCTGGTCAACATGGAGATGACCGACGACGCCTGGGGCCTGGTCAAGAACACGCCGGGCGTGACCGGCTTCGTCGGCTCGCGCAACAAGCCGGTGCCGCTCTCCAAACCCGAGGTCGACCGCCTGCTGCACCGCGAGACCGCCGAGCGGCCGCGCACCCAGGCCCAGTTCTCGATCGGCGAGTCGGTCAAGGTCATCTCCGGCCCGCTCTCGGACTTCTCCGGCGAGATCGCCGAGATCAACGAGGACGCCGCCAAACTCAAGGTGCTGGTCTCGATCTTCGGCCGCGAGACCCCGGTCGAGGTCGGTTACGACCAGGTCAAGAAGATCTAGGCGCCCGCCCGCTACCCTCTCCGATCCCGATGGCAAAGAAAGTCCTCACCCAGATCAAGCTGCAGATCTCCGCCGGCTCGGCGAACCCGGCGCCGCCGGTCGGCCCCGCGCTGGGCCAGCACGGCGTCAACATCATGGAGTTCTGCAAGGCCTTCAACGCCCAGACCCAGTCCGAAGGCGGGACGATCATCCCGGTCGAGATCACGGTCTACGAGGACCGCTCCTTCACCTTCATCACCAAGACGCCGCCGGCGGCGGTGCTGATCAAGGAGGCGATCGGGATCAAGAAGGGCTCGGGCGAGCCCCACGTCAACAAGGTGGGGACGATCTCGATGGACCAGGTCCGCCAGATCGCCGAGCGCAAGATGCCCGACCTCAACGCCAACGACCTCGACGCCGCCTCGAAGATCATCGCCGGCACCGCCCGCTCGATGGGCGTCGACGTCAACTAGGAGACCGTCAGCCATGGCCCACGGCAAGCGCTATCGCAAGCAGCTCGACAAGGTCCAGCGCGACCAGGCCTACCCGCCGGTCGAGGCGATCGCGCTGCTCAAGGAGACCGCCAGCGCCAACTTCGACGAGACGGTCGAGCTGCACGTGCTGCTCGGCGTCAACGTCCGCCACGCCGAGGAGCAGCTGCGCGGCACCCTCGCCCTGCCCCACGGCCTCGGCAAGGACGTCACCGTCGCCGTCTTCGCCCAGGGCCAGCAGGCCCGCGACGCCGAGGCCGCCGGTGCCGATTTCGTCGGCGGCGACGACCTCGCCAAGAAAGTCGAAGAGGAGGGCTGGACCGACTTCGACGTCGCGATCTCGACCCCGCAGATGATGGGGACGGTCGGCAAGCTCGGCCGCGTGCTCGGCCCGCAGGGCAAGATGCCGAACCCCAAGGTCGGCACCGTCACCGACGACATCGAGAAGGCGGTCAGCGAGTCCAAGGCCGGCAAGGTCGAATACCGCACCGACCGCCAGGCGATCGTCCACATGGCGATCGGCAAGGCCAGTCTCGCGCCCGATCAGCTGCTGGAGAACTTCAACGCGGTGATGGAAGAGATCATCCGCGCCAAGCCCTCGGCGGCGAAAGGCCGCTACATCGTCACCTGCACCTTGGCGACGACGATGGGCCCCGGCATCCGGGTCGACGCCTCCAAGGTCGGCGACCGCGACGAAGTCGCCGCCGCACCCCAGGCGGCAGAGGAGCCGGCGGTCGCCTAAACTCCCCCGCCGCGCAACCCGAGACCACCGGCAGCCGCCGACGGGACTCAAACGTGACATATCGACACGTTTCAGGCCCATCGGCAGTGGAACTCCGGTGTAGGTGAGACATGAATAGAGACGAAAAGGCAATTGCAATTGAGGAGATCGCCGCTGACATCGCGGCGGCCGAGGCGATCTTCGCGGTTGACTACCGGGGCATCAGCGTCCCCCAGGCGGCCGAACTGCGGGCGAAACTGCGCGAATCCGACGCCAGCTTCCGCATCGTCAAGAACCGCCTGACCAAAATCGCCGCCGACAAAGCCGGCGCGGGCGAGCGCCTCAACGCGCTGCTGCAAGGGCCGACCGCGCTCACCTTCGTGCGCGGCGATACCGCCCAGGCCGCCAAGGCGATCTCGACCTTCAACAAAGAGCACAAAGTGCTCACCTTCAAGGGCGGCTTCATGGACGGCGCCGACGTCGACGAGGGCGGCTTCGAAGCGATCGCCAAGCTGCCCTCCCGCGACGTCCTCAACGGCCAGTTCGCCGGCGTCGTCGCCAGCCCCCTGACCGGCCTGGTCCGCGGCCTAGGCTCGATGATCCAGGGCGTGGCGATCCAACTTCAGCAGCTTCAAGCGCAAAAGGAGAAAGAAGAGTAGATGGCAACCAAGGTTTCAACAGATGACTGGATCGAGGAGCTGAAGAGCATCTCGGTGCTGGAGCTTTCCGAGCGGATCAAAGCGCTCGAGGAGGAGTTCGGCGTCTCGGCCACGGCCGTCGCCGCTGCCGCTCCGGCTGCTGCCGGCGCCCCCGCCGGCGACGGTGGCGGCGAGGAAGAGTCCTCCACGGTCGACGTCGTCCTCGCCGAGGTCGGCGGCCAGAAGGTCCCCGTGATCAAGGTCGTGCGCGCCGCGACCGGGCTTGGCCTGAAAGAGGCCAAGGCGATGGTCGACGAGGCCCCGAAGGCGATCAAGGAGGGCGTCGAGCGCGAGGAGGCCGACAAGCTCAAGGCCGAACTCGAGGAGGCCGGCGCCACCGTCGAGCTCAAATAAATCTCGCATCAACCGCGGTTGGAACCCTAGGCAGGGAGCCAAACTCGCGGCAGAGCGTGGCCGTGTGTTATTTTTCGCGGTCGCGCTCAGTTTTGTCCCCTGCCCGATATCCGCGCTGTACCTAACGTCCCTCTGACCTTCCGAGGAGTCGCCCGTCTTGGCACGTTCGAACGCTGCCCCCGTAACCCGCAGGAGTTTTTCCCGACTACAGAATCCCCTCGAAGTCCCCCATCTGATCGATATCCAGCGCCGCTCCTTCGAAGAGCTGACGGATCCGAAGAAGGGTGGGCTGCGAGAGACGATTGACGACATATCCCCGATTGAGGACTACACGGGGAACCTCGCCATCGTCTTTGGCGAGTTCAAATTCGAGGAGCCGCCGCACACGATCGAGGAGTGCCGCGAGAAGGACATGACCTACTCGCGCCCGCTCTCGGCGACGGTTGCCTTCCAGAACAAAGAGACCGGAGAGATCCGCGAGCAGGCCGTCTTCATGGGCGACTTCCCGTGGATGACCGATCGCGGCACCTTCATCATCAACGGCACCGAGCGTGTCGTCGTCACCCAGCTCGTCCGTTCCCCGGGCGCCTACGTGATGGCCCCGAAGGACGCCGAAAAGCAGGTCTTCATCGCCAACCTGATGCCGGCCCGCGGTTCCTGGCTCGAGCTGGAAATCGACAAAAAAGGCAAAGTCTTCGTCCGCATCGACCGCAAGCGCAAGCTGCCGGTGACGGTGCTGCTGCGTGCGATGGGCTATGTCGAGGACAAACAGCTCCTCGACATGTTCGACAACTCGATCTACATGCGGCACACGATCGAGGCCGACACCGAGGCGACCCGCACCGAGGAGGGCGCCCTGATCGAGCTGTTCAAGAAGCAGCGTCCGGGCGAGCCGCCCTCAGTTGACGCTGCCCGCAACCTGCTCGAGCAGCTCTTCTTCGACCCCAAGCGCTACGACCTCACCCGGGTCGGCCGCTACAAGCTCAACGCGAGGCTCGACCTCGACATCGACCTCGACACCCGGGTCCTCACCCACGACGACATCATCGCCCTGGTCAAGGAGCTGGTCAGCCTCCCGAAGCTGCTCGGCATCCCCGAGGAGATCGATGAGGAGAACCCGATCAAAGACTATGCCGCGGAGGCGATCAGCTACCCCCGCGAGCCGGTCAACGAGCACCTCGACGAGTACGAGCACTTCGGCAACCGGCGCCTGCGCACGGTCGGCGAGCTGATCCAGGAGGCCTTCCGCATCGGCCTCTACCGGATGGAGCGCGTCGTCCGCGAGCGCCTCACCACCGAAGACTCGGACGCGATCACGCCGCAGACGATCATCAACATCCGGCCGGTCGTGGCCGCGATGAAGGAGTTCTTCGGCTCCTCGCAGCTCTCGCAGTTCATGGACCAGACCAACTCGCTGGCCGGGCTCACCCACCGGCGCCGTCTCTCGGCGCTGGGCGCGGGCGGGCTGACCCGCGAGCGGGCCCCGATCGAGGTGCGCGACGTGCACCCGACTCACTACGGGCGGATGTGCCCGATCGAGACGCCCGAGGGTCCGAACATCGGCCTGATCGGCTCGCTCTCCTCCTACGCGGAGGTCTCCGAGCACGGCTTCGTCACCACCCCCTACCGGCTGGTCAAGGACGGCGTCGTCACCAACGAGATCGTCCACCTCGACGCCACCCAGGAGGAGGACAAGGTGATCGCCCAGGCGAACGCCGAGGTCGACTCCAACGGCAAGCTCAAAGGCCCGACCGTGCTGGTCCGCGCCGGCGAGGACGAGTACGCCGCGGCCTCGCCGAAGGAAGTCGATCTGATGGACGTCTCACCGACCCAGATCTGGTCGGTCGGCACGGCGCTGATCCCCTTCCTCGAGCACGACGACGCCAACCGGGCGCTGATGGGCTCCAACATGCAGCGCCAGGCTGTGCCGCTGCTGAAGCCCGACCCGCCGCTGATCGGCACCGGCATGGAGCGCCGCGCCGCGGTCGACACCGGGGACGTCGTCCTCGCCGAGGCCGACGGGGAAATCGCCCACGTCGACTCGGAGCGGATCGTGGTCAGCCACGGAGCGAAAAAACTCGAGTACCCGCTGCACAAGTTCATGCGCTCCAACCAGGGCACGATCATCCACCAGCGCCCGATCGTCAACAGCGGGCAGAAGGTCAAGCAGGGTGACGTGCTCGCCGACGGCTCCTCGACCGGCGGCGGCGAGATCGCCCTGGGCAAGAACTGCCTGGTCGCCTTCATGTCCTGGGAGGGCTACAACTTCGAGGACGCGATCATCCTCTCCGAGCGCCTGGTCAAGGACGACGAGCTCACCTCGATCCACATCGAGGAGTACGAGATCGACGCCCGCACGACCAAGCTCGGCGACGAGGAGATCACCCGCGACATCCCCAACCGCTCCGAGGAGAGCCTGCGCAACCTCGACGAGCGCGGCATCGTCCGCGTCGGCGCCGAGGTCGTCTCGGGCGATCTCCTGGTCGGCAAGGTCACGCCCAAGGGCGAGACCGAGCTGACCGCCGAGGAGAAGCTGATCCGCGCGATCTTCAAGGAGAAGGCGCGCGAGGTCCGCGACACCTCGCTCAAGGTCCCCCACGGCGAGGGTGGCGTCGTCATCGACGTGCTCACCTTCAGCCGCGACGACGGCGACGATCTGGCCGCCGGGGTCAACGACCTGGTGCGCGTCTTCGTCGCCACGAAGCGCAAGATCGCCGAGGGCGACAAGCTCGCCGGCCGTCACGGGAACAAGGGTGTGATCTCCAAGATCGTGCCCGAGGAGGACATGCCCCACCTCGCCGACGGCACCCCCGTCGACGTGATCCTCAACCCGCTCGGCGTGCCGAGCCGGATGAACATCGGGCAGATCCTCGAGACCCACCTCGGCTGGGTTGCCGGCAACGGCTGGTACGACGATGGCTCGGAGGCCTACAAACAGGCCCACTCCGACGAGGGCGACGGTCGCGTCTACGTGGCGACCTCGGTCTTCGACGGCGCCAGCGTCGAGGACGTCGATGAGGCCCTGGTCAAGTGGCAGGACCAAAACGAGGAGCGCGGCATCGACCTCGGCATCGACAAGAGCGAGCGCCCCGGCGCCCGCGCCAACGGCAGCGTGCAGCTCTACAACGGCCGCACCGGCGAGCCCTACGAGGGCAAGGTCACGGTCGGCTACATGTACATCCTCAAGCTGCTGCACCTTGTCGACGACAAGATCCACGCCCGTTCGACCGGCCCGTACTCGCTGGTCACTCAGCAGCCGCTGGGCGGCAAGGCGCAGTTCGGCGGCCAGCGCTTCGGCGAGATGGAGGTCTGGGCCCTGGAGGCCTACGGCGCTGCCTACACGCTGCAGGAGATGCTGACCGTCAAGTCCGACGACACGGTCGGGCGGGTCAAGGCCTACGAGGCGATCGTCAAGGGGGAGAACATCCCCGAGCCGTCGATCCCGGAGTCCTTCAAAGTTCTGCTGAAGGAGATCCAGAGCCTCTCGCTCGACGCCAACGTCGTCTCCGAAGGCGGCGACGTCGAGATCGCCGAGGAGGACGACGACCTGCTCAAGGCAGCCGAGGAGCTCGGCATGGACCTGACCGGGGTCCGTGCCGAGGGCAACGGCTCCAACGGAGCGGCCGATGAGCGCGAGGAGCAGACCGTCGCCGAGGGCGAGGGTGGCACCGGCGGGGCTGAGGCAGAGAAAGAGAAAGAGGCCGAAGAGGCGAAGGTGGAGGACTGATGATCGACATCAACAATTTCGACGCGATTGAAATCGGCCTCGCGTCGTCGAAGAAGATCCGCTCCTGGAGTTGGGGCGAGGTCACCAAGCCGGAGACGATCAACTACCGCACGCTGAAGCCGGAGAAAGACGGCCTCTTCTGCGAGCGCATCTTCGGTCCGACCAAGGACTGGGAGTGCTACTGCGGCAAGTACAAGCGAGTCCGCTACAAGGGCATCGTCTGCGAGCGCTGCGGCGTCGAGGTGACGCGGTCCAAGGTGCGCCGCGAGCGCATGGGCCACGTCGACCTGGCGGCCCCGGTCTCCCACATCTGGTTCTTCAAGGGCGTGCCGAGCCGCATCGGCTACCTGATCGACATGGCACCCAAGGAGCTGGAGAAGGCCCTCTACTTCGCCGCGTCGATGATCACCTGGGTTGACGTCGAGGCCCGCGACAAGGAACTCGGCATGCTCGAGAAAGAAGTCAAAAAGGTCACCGACTCCTACGAGGCCGAACGGCAGAAAAGGACTCAGGAGCTGAGCGAGTCGCTCGAGCGCCGGATCAAGTACCTCGAGGAGGGCAGCCAGACCAAGTTCGACGACGACGACCACATCTGGGCCGACTCGCTGAAACTGACCGCCGCGCAGCTGCGCAAGCTCAAGGACGACGAGCGCGCCAAGATGATCAAAGAGCTGCGCAAAACGTTCGAGGCCGAGATCTCCGACACCGAGGCCTACATCGACGAGGCGATCGAGCGGATGGGTGAAGTCTGGAAGATCTTCACCGAGATGAAGCCGAAGGACGTCGTCAACGACGAGACCGTCTTCCGTGAGCTCAAGGACCGCTTCGGCTCGCCGTTCGGCTGGGGCGAGTACTTCCGCGGCAGCATGGGTGCCGAGGCGGTGCGCGACCTGCTCGAACAGGTCGACCTCGAGGCCGATTGCGAGGAACTGGAGCAGGTGATCAACAGCTCCAAAGGCCAGAAACAGGCCCGCGCGGTGAAGCGGCTGAAGGTCGCCTCGGCCTTCCTCAACTCGGAGAACAAACCGGACTGGATGATCCTCGACTGCGTGCCGGTGATCCCGCCGGAGCTGCGCCCGATGGTGCAGCTCGACGGTGGCCGCTTCGCGACCTCGGATCTGAACGACCTCTACCGCCGCGTGATCAACCGCAACAACCGGCTCAAGCGCCTGCTCGATCTCGGCGCGCCGGAGATCATCGTCAACAACGAGAAGCGGATGCTGCAGGAGGCGGTCGACGCGCTGTTCGACAACGGCCGTCGCGGCCGCCCGGTGACGGGCCCCGGCAACCGTCCGCTGAAGTCGCTCTCCGACATGCTCAAGGGCAAGCAGGGGCGCTTCCGGCAGAACCTGCTCGGCAAGCGCGTCGACTACTCCGGCCGTTCGGTGATCGTCTCCGGCCCGAGCCTGCGGCTGCACCAGTGCGGCCTGCCCAAGCTCATGGCCCTGGAGCTCTTCAAGCCGTTCATCATGGCCCAGCTGGTCGAGCGCAAGGCCGTGCAGAACATCAAGGCGGCCAAGAAGATGGTCGAGTCGATGATCCCCGAGGTCTGGGACGTGCTCGAGGAAGTCATCCACGAGCACCCGGTGCTGCTCAACCGCGCGCCGACCCTGCACCGCCTCGGCATCCAGGCCTTCGAGCCGGTGCTGGTCGAGGGCAAGGCGATCCAGGTCCACCCGTTGGTCTGCTCGGCCTTCAACGCCGACTTCGACGGCGACCAGATGGCGGTCCACGTACCGCTCTCCGCCGAGGCTCAGGCCGAGGCGCGGATCTTGATGCTCTCGGCGAACAACATCCTCTCGCCGGCCCACGGCTCGCCGCTGGCGACGCCGACCCAGGACATGGTCCTCGGCATCTACTACCTCACCTACGGTCCCGACGCCGAGGAGCTGGCCAAGATCGACGAGCAGCTCAAGGCGGGCCAGGGCAACAAGCGCAACGGCTCATCGCCGAAGGTCTTCCGCTCCTCGCAGGAGGCCGAGCTCGTCTACGAGAACGGCGGCTGCAAGCTGCACGACCAGGCCGAGTACCGGCGGGCCGGGCGCGGGCACTTCCTCACCACGGTCGGGCGGATCATCTTCAACGAGAAGATCGAGCGCGCCCTCGCCGAAGCGCTTGGCGAGGACTTCGATCCGGACCAGTTCGAGTTCGTCAACTTCTCGCTGAAGAAGAAGAACATCAACGAAATGGTCTTCGACCTGGTCGAGGCCTACGGTGCCCCGGCCGTCTCGCAGGTGCTCGACGCGTTCAAGGACCTCGGCTTCCACTACGCCAGCCAGGCGGGGATCACGGTGTCCAAGAACAACGTCGTCTCGCCGCCGGACAAGGAGCAGATCCTCGAACGCTACGAGAAGCAGACGGCCGAGATCCAGGGCCAGTACGACGACGGCTACATCACCGCCGAGGAGCGCCACGAGGCGGTCACGTCGCACTGGAACAACGCCACCGACGAGGTCGCGAAGGCGATGGAGGACAACCTCGACGAGTTGAACCCGATCTTCATGATGGCCAACTCGGGCGCTCGCGGCTCCTTCAAGCAGATCCGCCAGCTGGCGGGGATGCGCGGCCTGATGGCCAATCCGAAGGGCGAAATCATCGAGCGGCCGATCAAGGCCAACTTCATGGAGGGCCTCTCGGTGCTCGAGTACTTCATCTCCACGCACGGTGCCCGCAAGGGACTCGCCGACACGGCGCTGCGCACGGCCGACTCGGGTTACCTGACCCGGCGCCTGGTCGACGTCGCCCAGGACGTGATCGTGCGCGAGGAGGACTGCAAAACCAAAGACCACATCGAGATGGCGATCCGCAAGGACGACAACTCGCTCAACGACAACCTGATCGGCCGCCTGGCCGCGAAGAAATTCGAGACCAAGCGCGGCCGCGAGCTGCTCAAGCGCAACCAGGAGATCACCCTGGCCGACGTCGAAGCGATCGCCGAGGCGTTCGAGGACGACGAGGTCAAGGTGCCGGTCCGCTCGGCGCTCAAGTGCGACGCCGACTCCGGCGTGTGCCGTGCCTGCTACGGCGTCGCCCCGGCTACCGGGTTCATGGTCAACATCGGCGACGCGGTCGGCATCATCGCCGCCCAGTCGATCGGCGAGCCCGGCACGCAGCTGACCATGCGCACGTTCCACACCGGCGGTGTCGCCGGCCAGGACATCACGCAGGGCCTGCCGCGCATCGTCGAGCTCTTCGAGGCGCGTAAACCGAAGGGCCTGGCGCAGATGGCCGAGGCAGCGGGAAAGGTCTCGGTCGAGGAAACCGACAAAGCGCTGAAAGTGCACGTCACCGAGTCCAGCGGCGAGGAGCACGCCTACAGCTTCCCGCCCCGTACGCGCCTGCACGTGGCGGACGGCGACAAGGTCGAGGTCGGCCAGCAGCTCAACGAGGGCTCGCTCTACCCGGCCGACCTGCTGACGATCCGCGGCCGCACCGACGTCGAGCTCTACCTCGTGGCCGAGGTGCAGCGGGTCTACCGCGCCCAGGGCGTCGACATCAACGACAAGCACATCGAGCTGATCGCCCGCCAGATGCTGAAGAAGGTGCGGATCGAGTCCAAGGGCTCGACCAGCCTGCTGCCGGGCCAGCTCGAAGACCGCGGTGCGCTCAAGCGCCTCAACAAGAAGACGAAGGAAGACGGCGGCACGCCGGCCAAGGCCGAGGAGGTCATCCTCGGAATCACCAAGGCCTCGCTGGCCACCGAGTCCTTCCTCTCTGCCGCCTCCTTCCAGGAGACGACGAAGGTGCTCACCGATGCGGCTCTGGAGGGCAAGCGAGACAAACTCGTCGGCCTCAAGGAGAACGTGATCATCGGCAAGCTGATCCCGGCCGCGACCGGCCTCAAGCACTACCGCACGCTGACGGTGGAGCCGGCCGTGCCGATCGAGCCGCCGAGCGAGGATGGCCTGCTCGACGAAGAGGAGCTGGCGGCCGAGCTCGGGCTCGACGACGGCGAAGCGGTGGAGAGCTTTGGGCCGTCGTTTGCTGAGGAGCTCGAGGAGCTGGCGCACGAGATCGAGCAGACGTCCGAGGAGAAGTCGCCCGGGCAGTCTTAGGTGGTGGGGGGAGGGGCCGGGGTGCCCCTCCCGCTTGCTGGGTTTTTCGCCTTGCGCGCAGCGGTACTCGCTGAGTGGGCTGTGCGAAAAACATGACGCCGCTGCGCGGGAGGGGCACCCCGGCCCCTCTCTCAACACGCAAAACGGCCCGGACGAGATCGCCCGGGCCGTTAGCTCCTCCCAGCTTCCGGTGCGCCTTTTGCACCTGGGGGGTGCATAAGGCGCACCGGAGCGGGGTGGTTAGTTGCTGCTGCCGCCGGTGAGGCAGTAGGCGAAGACGGTCAGGGTGCTGGCTGAGCCGTTTTGGTTTTTCGCCTGGTACTGCCAGCCGTTGCCGCTGCGGAGGTTCGAGGTCATCTCGACTCCGAAGTTGGCGGGCTGGGCGCCGCCGCTGATTACGGTCGTTCCGGCCGGGCACTGGACCGAGACGCTGCCGTTGGCGCCGGCGGCGATCGGGGTGCTGTTGCTGACCTGGATGATCGGGCCGAGCTCTGAGGCGCGGACCGAGCCGGCCTGCAGCTCGCTCGAGCCGACCGAGTCGGGGCCGAGGTCGTTGGCGGTGAGCGACTGATCCGCCACCTCCGAGGAGCCGACCGAGGCGGGCGCCAGGTCCTGAGCGGTGAGGCTGTCCGGGGCGACGTCGGATGATTCGACGCCGTTTTCGGCGATCTCGGTCGTGTCGACCGCGTTGGGGGCGATCTTGCCGGCGGCGACCGCGTTGTCGCGGAGGTCGACGGTGCGGATCGTGCCGTTGACGATCTGCGGCGAGCGCACAGTGTTCTTGCCGACGACGCCGGCGGCGAAGGCGCTGCCGGTGAGGGCGGCGAACAGGGCCAGGCAGGCGATCACGAGGGCGGGGGAGGGACGGAATGTGCGGGTCTTCTTGGTCATCGGAGGTTCCTTTCGTTGGGTGTTTGATCCGATGGACCAAGCTTCGAATCGATCGCCCCTTCTCTCTACGGACCCCAGGGGTGGTCTTCCTCACCCCTTCCGGTGCGCCTTTTCCCCGATATGGAGGGGAAAGGCGCACCGGAAGGTAGATTTGACCTGTGCCAGCCGCTCAGAAGGTCTGCGTGATCGGCGCCGGGTCGTCCGGGATCGCCGCCTGCCAGGTGCTGGGCGCTCGCGGGATCGCCTTCGACTGCTTCGAGAAGGGCTCGGAGGTCGGCGGCAACTGGCGCTACGAAAACGACAACGAGCTCTCCTCGGCATACCGCACGCTGCACATCAACACCTCGCGCGGGTTGATGGTCTACAGCGACCTACCCGATGCCGGACGACTATCCGGACTATCCCAACCACTTTCAGATCGCCCGCTACTTCGACGACTACGTCGACCACTTCGCCCTGCGCGAGAGGATCCGCTTCCGCACCGAGGTGCTCAGCGTCGTGCCGGTGGACGGCGAGTGGGAGGTGACGGTGCGCGAGCGCGACGGGGACGAGGAGAGTCACCGCTACCGCGCCGTGCTGGTTGCCAACGGGCACCACTGGGACCCGCGCTGGCCGGAACCGCCGTTTCCGGGCGCCGAGGAGTTCGAGGGCGAGCAGATCCACGTCCACCACTACCGCGAGCCGGAGGTCCTGCGCGGCAAGCGGGTGCTGGTGCTGGGGATCGGCAACTCGGCGACCGACATCGCGGTCGAGGCCTCGCGGATCGCCGATGCCACCTTCCTGGCGATGCGCCGCGGCGCCTACGTCATGCCCAAGTACCTGAACGGCAAGCCGACCGACGAGGCGGCCTCGAAGCTGCTGACGATGATGCCGCTTGCGGTGCAGCGCTTCGTGCTCGGGCGCATGGTGGGCCTGACCGCGGGGGACATGACCGCCTACGGGCTGCCCCAGCCCGACCACAAGCTGCTCGAGGCCCATCCCACGGTCTCGGCCGAGCTGCTCTCCCGCCTCGGCCACGGCGACATCGAGGTCAAGCCCAACATCGATCGCTTCAGCGGCGGACGCACGGTCAGGTTCGTCGACGGCAGCGAGGAGGAGATCGACCTCGTCGTCTACTGCACCGGCTACAAGATCAGCTTCCCCTTCTTCGACGACGGACCTGGTCTCGGCCGAGGAGAACCGCCTGCCGCTCTACCGCCGCGTCGTCTCGGTCGAGCACCCGGGGCTCTACTTCATCGGCCTGATCCAGCCGCTGGGGGCGATCATGCCGCTGGCCGAGGCGCAGGCGGAGTGGGTCGCCGATCTGCTCAGTGGCCGGGGGACGCTGCCATCGCCGAGTGAGATGCGGGCGGAGATCTCAGCGGCGGAAAGGAAGATGAGGAAGCGCTACGTGGCTTCCAAGCGGCACACGATTCAGGTGGATTTCCAGCCTTATTTGAGGGAGCTGCGGCGGGAGAGGAAGCGAGCAGCTCAGCGGGT
The DNA here is from genome assembly GCA_963774405.1 of uncultured Solirubrobacterales bacterium. Classification (GTDB taxonomy): domain Bacteria; phylum Actinomycetota; class Thermoleophilia; order Solirubrobacterales; family 70-9; genus VRUE01. The sequence continues at coordinate 883,665 of CAVZEV010000005.1, forward strand.
TTGAGCGGGGGGAGGAGGCACGGTGCCCCTCTCGCTTGCTGGGCTTTTCGCCGGAGGCGCAGCGTCGCTCGCTGAGTGGGCTGTGCGAAAAGCAGGACGCCGCTGCGCGAGAGGGGCACCGTGCCTCCTCCTCGCGACGACCACCGCAGCGCCACCGCCGTGGGCTCGGCGGGGCCCTCGGGGGAGCTTTGGTTCCGGGTTGCGGCGTTTGAAGCCGCCGTCGCCATCGTCTGCTGCCGCCCCTTCGGGCTCGGGTTCCTTGGCGGCCCACCAGACGAGCCAGAGGGCGCCGAAGACGGGGATCTTCAGGACGACGAGCAGGAAGAAGATTGGCCAGAAGCCCTCCACCGGGCTCAGTGTAGAGACAGGGCCCACTGCCGCAAGGCCTCGACGTGGGCCTCCTCGAGGCCGAGGTGGGTCTCGGTGAGGACGAGCAGGGTCGGCGGCTGACGCCGCTCGGCCCACTCGTAACAGCTCTGGTCGAAGTTGTCGTCGATCCAGGCCAACGGCCGGCCCGCCGCGAACTCCTCCAGCGGCCCCAGCTTCCAGTGCGCCGCGCCCTCGCGCACCGCCCCGTCGAAGGTCACGTGCGGCAGCTCCGGCAGCCCCAGCAGCGCGGGCAGGTAGAAGTTCGCCTTGTCCTCCCAGCCGCTCGCCCAGACCAGCTCGAAGTGCTCTTCCAGCCGCCGCAGCCTGTCCCCGGTGGGCAGCGAAATCAAATGCGGCACCCCATCAACCAGCTCCAGCTTCGTAAACGCCCGATCCGGAGGATTCTCAGCTCCGAAGAGCGAGATGACGCCGTCGATATCGATCGCGAGTATCGGTCGGCTCATGGGCCGAGGCGGGTCTACCAGCGGTAGTGGGCGAAGGCCTTGTTGGCCTGCGCCATGCGATAAATGTCGTCCTTGCGCTTCCACGCCGATCCCTGTTGCTGCGTGGCGTCGAGGATCTCGCCCGCCAGCCGCTCGGCCATCGAGTACTCGCGGCGGTTGCGGGCGAAGTCGACCAGCCAGCGGATCGCCAGCGTCCGGGCCCGGCGCGCGGGCACCTCGACCGGCACCTGGTAGGTGGCGCCGCCGACGCGGCGCGAGCGAACCTCGAGCACCGGGGTGAGTTGCTTGATCGCGGCCTCGAGCGTCTCGATCGCGTCCTCGCCGGAACGCTCGCCGACCAGCGCGAGGGCGTCGTAGACGATCCGCTCGGCGAGCTGCTTCTTGCCGTCGCTCATCACCTTGTTGATCAACTGCTGGACGAGCCGGTTGCGGAAACGCGCGTCGGGCTCGACCGGTCGGATGGTTGCAGCGGAGCGGCGTGGCATTAGGAGGCCTTGACGCCGTAGCGGGAGCGAGCTTGCTTGCGGTCGGAGACGCCGGCCGCGTCGAGGGTGCCGCGCACGACCTTGTAGCGGACGCCTGGCAGATCCTTGACTCGACCACCCCTGACGAGCACCACGGAGTGCTCCTGAAGATTGTGTCCCTCGCCGGGGATGTAGGTGGTGACCTCCATCCCGTTGGTCAGGCGCACACGGGCGATCTTGCGCAGCGCCGAGTTCGGCTTCTTCGGCGTTACGGTCGCGACGCGGGTGCAGACGCCGCGGCGCTGCGGCGCGGCGACGGCCTTCTTGCGGCCCTGCGAGGACTTGAGTCCCGGCGTCGCCGTCTTCTTCTTCGGGCGCTTGCGGCCCTTCCTGACAAGTTGATTGGTATTCGGCACGGCCGCGCATAGTAGAGCAGTCCGCCAATCAGCAGCCCCGCCGCTGCCGCGAGCTCGGCGTAGAAGCCGCCCTGGAGCACCGCGGTGGCGCCCGAGAAGCGCGATGACTCGGCGCCGACGTCGGTGCCGGCGGGCAGATCGACGATCAGGATCAGAGCGATGCAGAGCAGGCCGAGGCCGACGACGATGCGGGCCAGGCCGCGACGCTCGCTGTGCAGCATCGCCAACGCCACGAGGCCCGCGAGCAGGGCGAGTGGGACCAGCGCATATGAGTGAGCGGCTCCCGCGGTTTCGCCGGCGACGGTCGGCGGCGCCGCCGAGGTCAGCCCCGCGTAGGCGGGCTGCCCGATCTCGATGCTGCTGTAGGTGACGAACTGGGAGACGACGAGGCAGATCGCCGCGGCGAGGATCAGCAGGGCGATGCCGCGCGAGGGGATGAGCAGCGCGCCGGCCCGGGTCGCGCCGCGCGCCGCGATCGCCGACAGCCGGCGCAGCAGCCGTTCGCCGCGGCCGAAGCCGCGCAGGACGAGGACGGCGAGGGGGCGCAGGCGCTTGCCGACCGCCTTGGCGATGCGGGCGCTGCGGGCGCGCAGCGCCCGCAATCCCTTCGCCAGCTTCGGCCGCGCCGACTCGATCCGACGGGCGAGCGCCCTGTCCACCCGGCGGGTGGCTTTGGCAGCGCCCGAGAGCACCGCGCCGATGCGCCGCCGCGCCGCTGCTATCATCGCGCGTCGCTCAGGCAGTCCTTTCGAAGTGCGGTTCGAAGTTCGTTTCGCCGGGCCCGCGAGGGCCTTTTTCATGCGCCGATCGCGGCTCTTGCCAGATCGTTTGCTTTTGTCCCGTCCCCGTTTCACGACCAAACCCTTACCTTAGGAACACATGGCACGCAGCTTTCCCCTAGAGAAGACGCGCAACATCGGCATCATGGCGCACATCGACGCCGGCAAGACGACGACGACCGAGCGCATCCTCTACTACACCGGCCGCACCCACAAGATGGGCGAGGTGCACGAGGGCGCTGCGGTGATGGACTGGATGGAGCAGGAGCAGGAGCGCGGCATCACGATCACCTCCGCCGCCACCGCCTGCGAGTGGAAGGAACACCGGATCAACATCATCGATACGCCCGGCCACGTCGACTTCACGGTCGAGGTCGAGCGCAGCCTGCGCGTGCTCGACGGCGCGATCGCCGTCTTCGACGCCGTCGCCGGGGTCGAGCCCCAGTCCGAGACCGTCTGGCGCCAGGCCGACAAGTACCGCGTGCCGCGCTTCGCCTACATCAACAAGATGGACCGCACCGGCGCCGACTTCTTCAACTCGGTCGAGACGATGAAGGACCGCCTTGGCGCCAACGCGCTGCCGATCCAGCTGCCGATCGGGGCGGAGGAAGATTTCAAAGGCGTCGTCGACCTGATCGAGATGAAGGGTCTCGTCTGGACCGACGAGCTCGGCGCCGAGTACGAGACGATCGAGATCCCCGAGGAGCCTCAAGGAGCAGGCCGAGGAATACCGCACGCAGCTGATCGAGGCCTGCGCCGACTACGACGACGAGCTGATGGAGGCCTACCTCGGCGAGGAAGAGATTCCCCACGAGCGGATCGCCAAGTCCCTGCACCAGGCGTGCCTCGACACCAAGGTCACGCCGGTGCTCTGCGGCACCTCCTTCAAGAACAAGGGCGTGCAGCCGCTGCTCGACGCGATCGTCGAGCTGCTGCCCTCGCCGCTCGAGGTGCCGCCGGTGACCGGCGTCGTGCCCGCCGGCAAGGGCCGGCCCGAGGACGTCGAGGACGAGCGACCGGCCTCCGACGAGGCCCCCTTCGCCGCGCTCGCCTTCAAGGTGATGACCGATCCCTACGTCGGCAAGCTGACTTACTTCCGCGTCTACTCCGGCAAGCTGGAGAAAGGCGGCCGTGTCCTCAACGTCAAGACCGGGCGCACCGAGCGCATCGGCAGGCTGCTGATGATGCACGCCAACAGCCGCGAGGAGATCGACGAGTGCTACGCCGGGGACATCTGCGCCGGCGTCGGCCTCAAAGAAACCGGCACAGGGGACACGCTGGCGGCTCCGGACGCGCCGATCGCGCTGGAGAGCATCGAATTCCCCGAGACCGTGATCGCGGTCGCGATCGAGCCGAAAACCAAGGCCGACCAGGAGAAGATGGGCAACGCCCTGCAGCGGCTCGGCGAGGAGGACCCGACCTTCCGGATCGAATCCGACGAGGAAACCGGCCAGACCCTGATCCACGGCATGGGCGAGCTTCACCTCGAGGTGATCGTCGACCGCATGCTGCGCGAGTTCAAAGTCGAGGCCAACGTCGGCAAGCCCCAGGTCGCCTACCGCGAGACGATCCGCAAGGAGGTCAAGAAGGTCGAGGCGCGCTTCGTCCGCCAGACCGGCGGCCGCGGCCAGTTCGGCCACGTCGTCATCAACGTCGAGCCGGCGCCCGGCGAGGGCTTCGAGTTCGTCAACAAAATCAAGGGCGGCGTGATCCCCGGCGAGTTCATCGGCCCGGCCGAACAGGGGATGAAAGAGGCGCTCGAGAACGGCGTCAAGGCCGGCTACCCGATGGTCGACGTCAAGGTCGAACTGATCGACGGCTCCTTCCACGACGTCGACTCCTCGGAGATGGCGTTCAAAATCGCCGGCTCGATGGCGATCCAGGACGCCGCCCGCAAAGCCAACCCCGTGCTGCTCGAGCCGGTGATGGCGGTCGAGGTCGTCACTCCCGAGGACTTCCTCGGCGACGTGATCGGCGATCTCTCGCGCCGCCGCGGCAAGGTGCAGGGTCAGGACCAGCGCGGCAACGCGCTCGCAGTTCAAGCTTTCGTGCCCCTCGGCGAAATGTTCGGCTACGCGACCGAACTGCGCTCGATGACGCAGGGCAGAGCCAATTACACGATGCAGTTCGAGCGCTACGAAGAGGTCCCCGGCAACATCGCCGAGGAGATCGTCGAGCACCGCTCGGGTGAGCCGGTGGGGGCAACCTCATGACCGGCAGTGGGCCACACGGTTGTTCTAGCTATATTTCCCAGGTTCGCCCGCAGGCAGTTGTCGCAAGATCGACTGCCGCCGGACGCGCACCGCAAACTTAATCAGTCAACGCAGACAGAACCCGACTTCGAAAGGTAGAACGGAGAGAGATGTCCAAGGAGAAGTTCGAGCGCGATAAGCCGCATGTGAACGTCGGCACGATCGGTCACATCGACCACGGCAAGACGACGCTGACGGCCGCGATCACCACGACGCTCGCCACCAAGGGCGACGCCGAGGCGAAGAGCTTCGCCGAGATCGACAACGCTCCCGAGGAGAAGGAGCGCGGCATCACGATCGCGACCTCCCACGTCGAGTACCAGACGGAGAACCGTCACTACGCCCACGTCGATTGCCCGGGCCACGCCGACTACGTCAAGAACATGATCACCGGCGCCGCCCAGATGGACGGGGCGATCCTGGTCGTCTCCGCCGCCGACGGCGTGATGCCGCAGACGCGCGAGCACATCCTGCTCGCCCGTCAGGTCAACGTCCCCCACGTGGTCGTCTTCCTCAACAAGGTCGACCAGGTCGACGACGAGGAACTGATCGAGCTGGTCGAGGAGGAGGTCAAGGAACTCCTCAACGAGTACGACTTCCCCGGCGACGACACGCCGATCGTCAAGGGCTCGGCGCTGAAGGCGCTGGAGGGCGACGAAGAGGCCCAGAAGGCGATCTTCGAACTGGCCGACGCGCTCGACTCCTACATCCCCGAGCCCGTGCGCGAGCTCGACAAGCCCTTCCTGATGCCGATCGAGGACATCTTCTCGATCACCGGCCGCGGCACCGTCGCCACCGGCCGCGTCGAGCAGGGCATCGTCAACACCGGTGACGAGGTCGAGATCGTCGGCATCAAGGACACCACCACGACCGTGGTGACCGGGGTCGAGATGTTCCGCAAGCTGCTCGACCAGGGCCAGGCCGGCGACAACATCGGCGCCCTGCTCCGCGGCACCAAGCGCGAGGAGATCGAGCGTGGCCAGGTGCTCTGCAAGCCCGGCTCGATCACTCCGCACACCAAGTTCAAAGCCGAGGTCTACTGCCTGAAGAAGGAGGAGGGTGGTCGCCACACTCCGTTCTTCTCCGGCTACCGGCCCCAGTTCTACTTCCGCACGACCGACGTGACCGGGATCGCCAACCTCCCCGAGGGGACGGAGATGGTGATGCCGGGTGACAACGTCGAGATGACGATCGAGCTGATCCAGCCGATCGCGATGGACCAGGGCCTGCGCTTCGCCATCCGCGAGGGTGGCCGGACCGTCGGCTCGGGGGTCGTCGCCGAGGTCATCGAGTAGGCGATTCACCCAGGGGCGGGCCTTGGCCCGCCCTTTCGCTGCCCACAGCGGGCGGCGAGACAACTGCAAAGACATACGACCGGGGCGGCGCCCCACCAAATGGGGCCCCGCCCTTTATGCGCGGTAAGACGCGCGGGAAAGACGAAAACACGTGGCAGCGATAGCGGCACAGAAAATTCGGATCCGGTTGAAGGCGTATGACCATGACGCCATAGACCGGGCTGCCCGCGAGATCGTCGAGACCGCGGAGCGCACCGGCGCCAGCGTCTCCGGCCCCGTGCCGCTGCCCACCGAGAAGAACGTCTACTGCGTGATCCGCTCGCCCTTCAAGGACAAGGACTCGCGCGAGCACTTCGAGATGCGCACGCACAAGCGCCTGATCGACATCCTCCAGCCCTCGCCGAAAACCGTCGACTCGCTGCAGCGCCTCGACTCGCTGCCCGCCGGCGTCGACATCGAGATCCGTCTCTAGCGCCATGGCCGCGATTCTCGGAAAGAAGCTTGGGATGACGCAGGTCTTCGCCGAGGACGGCGAGGTCATCCCGGTGACCGTGATCGAGGCCGGTCCCTGCAAGGTGACCGCGGTTCGCGAGCCCGAGCGCGACGGCTACGCCGCCGTCCAGCTCGCCTTCGGCGAGACCAAGCAGGGCAAGCTCAGCAAGGCCGAGGAAGGGCACCTGAAGAAGGCCGGCGCGGCGCCGATGCGACACCTGGTCGAGTTCCGCGACGAGGATCTCGGCGCCGAGGAGGGCCCCAAGATCGGCGACGACGTCACGGTCGAGTCCTTCGAGGCGGGCCAGAAGGTCAAGGTCGCCGGCATCTCGATCGGCAAGGGCTTCCAGGGCGGAATCAAGCGCCACAACTTCAGCCGCGGCCCGGTCTCCCACGGCTCGCACAACGTGCGGGCGCCGGGTTCGATCGGCGCCAGCACCTTCCCCGCCCGCGTCTTCAAGGGGATGCGGATGCCCGGTCAGATGGGTAACAAGCGGATCACCCAGAAGGGCCTCGAAGTTGCCCAGGTCGACGCCGAGAAGAACCTGCTGTTGATCAAAGGCTCGGTGCCGGGCTCGCGCAACGCGATGGTCGAGGTGAGGACCGATGGCTAAAGCGACCGTGCTCGGCAAGACGACCAAGACGGACCTGCCCAAAGAGCTCTTCGCCGAGCCCTTCCACCACTCGCTGGTCGACGAGGCAGCGCGCGCCGACCTCGCCTCGCGCCGCCAGGGCTCCGCTTCGACCCGCACCCGCGGCGAGATCGCGATGACCGGCGCCAAGGCCTGGCGCCAGAAGGGCACCGGCCGCGCTCGCGTCGGCGCGCTCAGCTCGCCGACCCGCTACGGCGGCGGCACCGCCTTCGGCCCCAAGCCGCGCCACTACACGGTCAAGGTCAACCGCAAGGCCCGCCGCAAGGCGCTGCGCTCGGCGCTCTCGGTTCACGCCGAGCGCGACAGCGTCGCCCTGCTCGACGCCGCCGGCTTCGACACCCCTTCGACCAAGACGGCTGCGGAGGCACTCGACAAATGGGGAGCCAGGCGCTCGACCCTGATCGTGCTTGCCCCCGACGAGGGTGGCGCGGCGAAGAGCTTCCGCAACATTCCCCGGGTCGAGGTGGCCGAGGTCAGCGCCGTCGGTGTCGCCGACGTGATCGGCGCCGCATCGCTGGTCGTCTCCGAGAAGGCGCTCGAGAAACTGCAGGAGAGGCTGGCCTGATGGACGCGCGCACGACGATCATCCGCCCGGTCGTATCGGAGAAGAGCTACGCCCTGATCGGCGAGGGCAAGTACACCTTCCGCGTCGACGACCGGGCTCACAAGACCCAGATCGCCCACGCGGTCGAGGAGATCTTCGACGTCAAGGTCGCCGCCGTGCGCACCTCCAAGGTGCGGGCCAAGCCGAAGCGCCGCGGCCTGCACCAGGGCAAGACGCGTGGCTGGAAGAAGGCCATCGTCCAGCTTGCTCCCGGCGAACGGATCGAGCTGTTCGAGGGCGCAGAGACTGCATAGGGAATAGGAATGCCGAACCGAAAAACAAAACCGACCAGCCCCGGGCGCCGCTTCGCGACCTACCCGTTGCGCGAGCAGCTGACGGCGGCCAGCCCCGAGCGCAAGCTGACCGAGGGCCTGCGCAAGTCCGGTGGCCGCAACGCCAACGGTCGCGTCACCGCCCGCCATCGCGGCGGCGGCGCCAAGCGGCGCTATCGCCAGATCGACTTCAAGCGGCTCAAGGACGGCGTGCCCGCCAAGGTGGCGAGCATCGAGTACGACCCCAACCGCAGCTGCTACATCGCGCTTCTTCACTACGCCGACGGTGCCAAGAGCTACATCCTCGCCCCCGCCCCCCTCTCGGTTGGCGACGAGGTCCAGTCCGGCCCGGGCGCCGACATCCGGCCCGGCAACGCGCTGGCGCTGTCTGAAATGCCGACCGGCACGATCGTCCACAACGTCGAGCTCACGGCCGGCCAGGGCGGCAAGCTGGGTCGCTCGGCCGGAACCTCGATTCAGCTTGCGGCGAAGGAGGGCGAGATGGTGACCCTGCGCCTGCCCTCCTCGGAGATGCGCCAGGTGCGCGCCGAGTGTCGCGCCACCGTCGGTGTCCTCTCCAACGCCGAGCACCAGAACGTCAAGATCGGCAAGGCGGGGCGCAACCGCCACAAGGGCAAGCGGCCACAGACCCGCGGCGTCGCGATGAACCCCGTCGACCACCCGCACGGCGGCGGCGAGGCTCACCACACTCCGGGCGGCCACCCGGTCACTCCTTGGGGCAAGCCGACGCTCGGCTACCGCACCCGCAAGAAGGGCAAGCAGTCTGACCGCTACATCGTGCGCGGCCGCCGCCGCGGAAAGAAGAAGGGTCGCTGATGGGACGCTCCACCAAAAAGGGCCCGTGGGTGGAAGAGGCGCTGATGAAGCGCGTCAATGCCATGAACGAGTCCGGCACCAAGCAGATGCTGAAGACCTGGTCGCGCAGCTCGACCGTCTTCCCCGACATGGTCGGGCACACGATCGCCGTCCACGACGGGCGCAAGCACGTCCCCGTCTTCATCTCCGAGTCGATGGTCGGCCACAAGCTGGGCGAGTTCGCGCCCACCCGCACCTTCCGCTCCCACTCCGGCACGGGCAAGGGTGAGTAGCGTGGCCGCAGCACCCGTCGTCGTTCGCGCCAGCTCCCGCTACGTGCGGGTGGCGCCGCGCAAGGCGCGCCTGATCGCCGACCAGGTGCGCGGCATGCACATCGAGCAAGCTCGCGCGCTGCTCGAGTTCTCGCCCCGCGGCGCGGCTGAAGACATCCGCAAGCTGATCGAGTCGGCCGCGGCCAACGCCGAGAACAACCACGACCTCATCGCCGACGAGATGCTGATCTCCGAGATCACCGTCGACGAAGGCCCGACGCTGCGCCGTTACCGGCCGCGCGCACTCGGCCGTGCCTCACGGATCAACAAGCGAACCTGCCACATCGCGGTGGCCCTGAGCCCGGAAGAAGAGGACTAGAAGATGGGACAGAAGATCCATCCGGGCGGATTCCGCGTCGGCTACATCCAGGACTGGAAGTCGAACTGGTTCGAGGAGAAAGACTTCTCCGACGTCCTCAACGAGGACCTCAAGATCCGCGACCACATCGAAAACAAGCTTGCCCACGCCGGCCTCTCGAACATCACGATCGAGCGCCACGGCGAGATCGCGGTGGACATCCACACCGCCCGCCCCGGCATCGTGATCGGCAAGTCGGGAAGCGAAGTCGATGCGCTGCGCAAAGACCTGCACAAGCTGACCGGCAAACCGGTCAAGGTGAACATCCGCGAGGTCAAGCGTCCCGAGCTCGACGCCAAACTGGTCGCCCAGTCGATCGCCGAGCAGCTGCAGAATCGCGTCGCCTTCCGGCGGGCGATGAAACGCGCCCTGACCTCGGCGATGCGCTCCGGTGCCAAAGGCGTCAAGGTCCAGGTCTCCGGTCGCCTCGGTGGTGCCGAGATGGCCCGCACCGAGGGCTACTCCGACGGTCGCGTGCCGCTGCACACGCTGCGCGCCAACATCGACTACGGCTTCTTCGAGGCCCGCACGACGACCGGCCGGATCGGCGTCAAGTGCTGGATCAACAAGGGCGAGGTGATGCCCGAGGGTTTCCGCGACCAGCTCACCGACGAGGACAGCCCGCCGCCGAGCAGCCAGCGCGGCGGTCGCCCGCCCGGAGATCGCGGTGGCCGCGGCGGCGGTCGTGGCGGCCGTGGAGGACCCGGTGGCCCGGGTGGTCGTGGAGGCCCCGGCGGTCGTGGTGGTCAGCGTGGAGGTGGTCGCTAGATGCTGATGCCGAAGCGGGTCAAGCACCGCAAGCAGATGCGCGGTCGCATGCGCGGCAACACCAAGGGCGGCAGCACGGTTGCCTTCGGCGAGTACGGCCTCAAGTCGCTCGATCGCGGCTGGATCACCAACCGCCAGATCGAGGCCGCGCGCGTGGCGATGACCCGCAAGATCAAACGTGGCGGCAAGGTCTGGATCAACGTCTTCCCCGACAAGCCCTACACGAAGAAGCCCGCCGAGACCCGGATGGGATCGGGCAAGGGCAACCCGGAGGGCTGGGTCGCTGTGATCAAGCCGGGCAAGGTGATGTTCGAGCTGGCGGGCGTTCCCGAGGACCTCGCTCGCGAGGCCCTGCGCCTGGCTGGGCACAAGCTTCCCGTCAGGACCAAGTTCGTGATGCGCGAGGGGGCGGATTCGCAGTGAAGGCCGCCGAGGTGCATGACCTGAAAGACGATGAGCTGATCGCCAAATTGATCGACGCCAAGGAAGAGAAGTTCAACCTCCGCTTCCGCCAGGCGACCGGAGAGCTCGAGAACACGGCCCGGGTGTCGCAGGCCAAGCGCGACGTGGCGCGCCTGCTGACAGTGGCCAAGGAGCGCGGGATTGACGTTGAGAGAGAGCTGAAGAGATGACCGAGGACGAGACGAAAAAAGACGAGACAACTGAGGAGACGCCCCAGGACGAGGCTGCTCCCGAGGAGGCGCCGGCTGCCGAAGAGGCAGCCGCGGATGCCCCTGCGGCTGAGCAGGCGGAGCCCGACCCTGAGGACGACCTTCCCTGGAAGGAGCGGCGCAGGCTGCAGCGTTCGCGGCAGCCGCATAAGGCCGGGCCGACTCTTACGCCTGAGGAAAGAGCTGCCAAGCGCGCTGCGGAGCGCAAGCTCAAGGCTGCTTCGCGGCGCAAAGAACGGGCTGCTGCGAAAGAGGGCAGGACCGCCGGCACGGGCACGCCCGTGGCCGAGAAGGAGGCGGTTGCGGCCAAGACCCGGCAGGGGATCGTCGTCTCCAACAAGGGCGAGAAGTCGATCACGGTGCGGATCGACATCGCTCGCCGGCACCCGACTTACGAAAAGGTCGTGCGCCGCTCGCGCACGCTGCACGCTCACGATGAGCGCAACGAGGCCAGCGAGGGCGACACCGTGCGCATCGTCGAGACCCGTCCGCTCTCCAAGACCAAGCGCTGGCGCCTGGTCGAGGTGCTGGAGAAGGCCAAGTGATCCAGCAGGAGTCGAGACTGAAAGTCGCCGACAACTCCGGCGCTCGCGAGATCCTCTGCATTCGCGTCAAGGGCGGGTCGCACCGCCGCTACGCCGGTGTCGGCGACGTGATCACGGCGACGGTCAAACAGGCCAGCCCGCAGGGGGGAGTGCGCAAAGGCGAGGTCGTCCAGGCCGTCGTCGTGCGCACCAAGAAGCAGCTCGGTCGCCCCGACGGCACCTACATCTCCTTCGACGAAAACGCCGCGGTGCTGATCGACCCGGCCAGCAACAACCCGCGCGGCACTCGCATCTTCGGCCCCGTCGCCCGCGAGCTGCGCGATCGCAACTTCATGAAAATCATCTCGCTCGCGCCCGAGGTTCTCTGATGGCGAAGGGAATGCGAATCCGCAAAGACGACCAGGTGATGGTCATCGGTGGCAAGGACGCCGGCAAGACCGGCCGCGTCGTGCGCACCGAGCCGAAGCGCAACCGCGTCTACGTCGAGCACCTCAACATGATCAAGCGCCACGAACGGCCGCGCTCGCAGACCGATCTCAAAAACCCGCAGGCCGGGGGGATCGTCGAGAAGGAGGGGCCGATCCACGTCTCCAACGTGATGCTGCTCGATCCCAAAGACAACAAACCGACCCGCGTCGGCGTGCGCCGCGACAAAGGCGGCAAGCGCGAGCGCTTCGCCAAGCGCAGTGGGGCGACCTTCTAATGGAGTCCGCGACCGTGCAACAGGCCGTTCCGCCGCCGCGCCTGCGCGAGCGCTACGAGCAGGAGATCCTGCCGGCGCTGACGCAGAAGTTCGGCTACTCGACCCCGATGCAGGCCCCGCGCCTGCAGAAGATCACGCTCAACATGGGCCTCGGCGAGGCGAAGCAGAACGCCAAGATGCTGGAAGCCGCGCAGGAGCAGCTGGCGACGATCGCCGGCCAACAGCCGAGCATCCGCCGCGCCCGCAAGTCGATCGCCTCCTTCAAGGTGCGCGAGGGCATGCCGGTCGGCCTCTCCGTGACCCTGCGTCGGGCCCGCATGTGGGAGTTCCTCGACCGCCTCTGCTCGATCGCCGTGCCCCGCATCCGCGACTTCCGCGGCCTCAACCCGCGCTCCTTCGACGGCCGCGGCAACTACTCGATGGGCGTCAAGGAGCAGCTGATCTTCCCCGAAATCGACTACGACTCGATCGACGAGGTGCGCGGCCTGGACGTGACGATCACGACCAGCGCGGCGACTGACGAGGAGGCCTTCGAGCTGCTGCTCGCACTGGGTATGCCCTTTGCCAAAGAGGGCCGCCCCGGCAAACCCGACGCCGACATCGAGGCCCAGGAAGCGGCCGAGGAGGAGAAGCGCAAGGAGGAGGCCCGCCTCAAGGCCGAGGCCGAGGAAGCCGCGCTCGACCAACTTAAGGAAGAGAACCCTGAGGCGTACGAAAAGCCTGCCGAAGAGGATCAGCCGGCGGGGCCCGTCGCCGATGAGGGGTCCTCGTCCTCGCGGGACGACGCTGCGGGCGAGGACCCTCATCCGCGCCACCCGCCGGAGGAGCCGCTTCGGGGGACGCTGACGAAGCCAAGGAGGACGCATAAGATGGCCAAGACTTCGCTGAAGGTGAAGCAGGGACGAAAGGCCAAGTATTCGTCCCGCAGGTATAACCGCTGCCGACGCTGTGGGCGGCCGCGGGCTTACTACCGTAAGTTCGGGCTGTGTCGCATTTGTCTACGCGAGGCCGCCCATGAGGGACACATCCCCGGCATGACCAAGTCCAGCTGGTAGAGACCGAGAAACATGCTTACTGACCCGATAGCCGATTACCTGACCCGGATCCGCAACGCGCTCGGCTCCGGCCACGACGAGGTGGAGATTCCCGCCTCGCGGTTGAAGCTGGAGATGTCGCGGATCCTCAAGGAGCAGGGCTACATCCTCGACTTCGGCAAGCAGCCGGCCCGGGTCGGCGAGGAGATCAAGATCCGGCTCAAGTACACGGAGGATCGCCGCCCGGTGATCGCCGGCCTGGAGCGGATCTCGCGCCCCGGTCGCCGTCGCTACGTCGACCACAAGCAGGTCCCGCGCGTCTTCGGCGGCACCGGCACCGCGATCGTCAGCACCTCGGTGGGCGTGATGACCGGCCATGAAGCCAAGGCGAAGGGCGTCGGCGGCGAGGTTGTCGCCTACGTCTGGTGAGCACACGATGAGCCGGATAGGAAGAAAGCCGATCGCCGTGCCCGACGCTGTAACCGTCGAGCTCAGCCCTGGCCACGTCGCGGTCAAGGGCCCGAAGGGCGAGCTCGCCCAGACCCTCTCCAGCGACATGAAGGTCGAGCAGGCCGAGGGCGTGCTCACGGTCGAGCGCCCGACCAACCGCGGCGAGCACCGTGCTCTGCACGGCCTCACCCGCAGCCTGATCGCGAACATGGTCGAGGGCGTCACCGATGGCTTCGAGAAGCGCTTGGAAATCCAGGGCGTCGGCTACCGCGCCCAGCTCAAGGGGAAAAACCTCGAGCTTGCCCTGGGCTACTCGCACCCGGTCTCAATCGAGGCTCCCGACGGCATCGACTTCGAGGTCCCGCAGCCGACCGAGATCATCGTGCGCGGCATCGACAAGCAGCTGGTTGGCCAGGTTGCCGCCGACATCCGCAAGCGCCGCCCGCCGGAGCCCTACAAGGGCAAGGGCATCCGCTACCGCGACGAGCACGTGATGCGCAAGGTGGGTAAGCGCGCATGACGGTCCTCACCAAGCGGCAGAGCCGCCTGCGCCGTCGCCGCCGCGTTCGCGCCCGCATCACGGGCACGGCTGAGCGTCCCCGCCTTTCCGTTTACCGCTCCAACCGAGGCGTCTTCGCCCAGCTGATCGACGACGGCAAAGGCCACACCGTGGCCGCCGTCAACTGGATCGAGCCCGAGCTGCGCAAGCTGAGCGCGAGCGAGCAGGCCAAGCGGGCCGGAGAGCTGCTGGCCGAGCGGGCGAAGAAGGCCGGCGTCGAGACCTGCGTCTTCGACCGCGGCGGTTACCAGTACCACGGCCGGGTTCAGGCTCTGGCCGAAGGAGCACGAGAGGGGGGCCTGGTCTTCTAGCGCCAGTTCGCTACCTTGGACCGCTGCTTATGAAGGGAATGGATACAACCAACGTCGAGACGGTGAGCCCGCGTGGGCTCGACCTGCAGGAGCGCGTGATCGAGATCAACCGCGTCGCCAAGGTGGTCAAGGGCGGCCGGCGCTTCTCCTTCACCGCCCTGGTTGCCGTCGGTGACGAAGAGGGCGTCGTCGGGATCGGCTACGGCAAGGCTCGCGAGGTGCCACTGGCGATCCAGAAGGGCGTCGAGAACGCCCGCAAGGACCTGATTCGCATCCCCAAATACGGCCAGACGATCACCCACAAGATCATCGGCCGCTACGGCGCCGGCCATGTCGTCCTGCGGCCGGCCAGCCCTGGTACCGGCGTGATCGCCGGCGGCGGGGTGCGCGCGGTGCTCGAGCTTGGCGGGGTCAAGGACGTGCTTACCAAGAGCATTGGGACTCAGAATCCGATCAATCTTGTGAAGGCGACCATGGACGGGTTGATTCGTCTGCGGCGGCCTGAGGAGGTTGCTGAGCTTCGTGGGTTGACCGTTTCGCAGGTTTTGGGTGTGAGCTCAAACGGTTCGGCTGCGGGGCCTGTCGCTGCAGGGGCCCCACCGCCCCCTGCGGTAGCTAAAGCTTCCTCGGGGGCGGTACCCCCTACAGCGCCACCCGCAGACGAAGCGTCTGAGGCTCCCAGGGATGAGGCTCCGGAGAAGCCCGCTGAGGCTCCGGCGGCTGAGCAGGCTGCAACTGCCGAGGAGCCGAAAGCTGAGGAGGCCCCGGCCGCAGAGGCAGAGCCCGCCGCGGAGGCGAAAGCTGATGAGGCTCCTGCGGAGGCGAAAGCTTCGGAGGGTGAGGGTTCGTGAGTGCGGTGAAGGTCAAGCAGGTTCGGTCTGCCAATGGCTGTAATCCGGCTCAGAAAGCGACGCTTAGCGCGCTTGGGTTGGGGCGGATTGGGAAGGCTGTGGAGCGGAAGGATTCGCCGCAGTTGAAGGGGCAGCTGGCGAAGGTCTCTCATCTGGTTGAGGTTGACGATGGCTGACAAAGAGCGCTCGGAGGAGATTGGGCTGCACAACCTGAAGCCCAAGCCCGGGTCGCGGCGGCCGCGGAAGCGGATTGGTCGTGGCGAGGGCTCGGGGCTGGGGAAGACCTCCGGTCGGGGCCACAAGGGCGCCGGCTCGCGTTCGGGCTCCAAACGGAAGCCGGGCTACGAGGGCGGTCAGAACCCGATTCACATGCGGATGCGAAAGCTTCGCGGGCCGCACAAAAAGCAGTCGATGCCGTTCGAGAACTTCAGGACCACCTCGCAGCCGGTGAATCTTGCCGACCTCGAGGAGCGCTTCGACGCCGGCGCCGAGGTGACGCCCGAGACCCTCAAGCAGAAGGGTCTGGCCAAGCGCTCGGAACCGGTCAAGATCCTCGCCCGCGGCGAGATCTCTAAGCAGCTGTCAGTGCACGCGCATGGGTTCAGTGCCGCCGCCAAGGAGAAGATAGAAGCGGCCGGCGGTTCCTGCCACACTCTGGAGCCGTAATGCTCCGGACTATTGCGAACGCCTTCAGCGTCGCCGACATTCGCAAGAAGCTTGCCTTCACGGCGGCGATGCTGCTGCTGTACCGGCTCGGCTCCTACATTCCGGCTCCGGGCGTCGATCTCAACGCCGTCAAGGAACTGCAGAACAACTTCGCCGGCGGCGGCATTCTCAACTTCCTCAACACCTTCTCCGGCGGCAGCCTCTCGCGGCTCTCGCTCTTCGCGCTGGGGATCATGCCCTACATCACCGCCTCGATCATCCTGCAGCTGCTGACCGTGGTCGTGCCGGCGCTCGAGAAGCTGCAGAAAGAAGGCGAGGTCGGGCAGCAGAAGATCACCCAGTACACGCGCTACCTCACCGTCGGCCTGGCCTTTGGCCAGTCCTTCGGCTACGTCTTCCTCTTCCGCTCCTTCGGCCAGCAGGGCGGCAACAACTTCCTCGGCAATCTCGGCGGCCCGAAGATCCTGCTGATCGTGATCTCGCTGACCGCCGGCTGCACGCTGCTGATGTGGTTCGGCGAGCTGATCACCCAGCGCGGCATCGGCAACGGCATCTCGCTGATGATCTTCGCCTCGATCGTCTCCAGGCTGCCGCAGGGAATCCAATCCTGGTGGTCCAATCCCGACCAGGTCTTTGTCGTGATGATGCCCTTCATCGCGCTCGCGGTGATCGTCGCGATCGTCTTCGTCCAGGAGGGGCAGCGGCGCATCCCGGTGCAGTACGCCAAACGCGTCGTCGGGCGCAAAATGACCTCGGGCGGCTCGACCTACCTGCCCCTGCGGGTCAACATGGCCGGCGTCATCCCGGTCATCTTCGCCGCCTCGATCATGGCCTTCCCGCCGACGATCGGCCAGCTGCTCAACACCCCGGCCGCGCTCGACTTCGCCGCCTTCTTCAGTCCCAGCAGCTGGGCCTACGTGGTCGGCGAGGTCTTCTTCATCGTCATCTTCACCTACTTCTACACGGCGGTCACCTTCAACCCGGTCGACCAGGCCGACAACCTGAAGAAGTACGGCGGCTTCATCCCCGGCGTGCGTCCCGGGCGGCCCACGGCCGAGTACCTCGACCGCATCCTCTCGCGGCTGACCTTCCCCGGCGCCCTCTACCTCGGCGCCGTGGCGGCACTGCCGACGATCCTGCTCAGCCAGACGTCGGCCAACTTCGCCTTCGGCGGCACCTCGATCCTGATCGTGATCGGGGTCGCGCTGGAAACCGTGAAGCAGCTCGAGGCGCAGCTGATGATGCGCAACTACGAGGGCTTCCTCAAATAGGCCGCGGCGCTTGTCGGCGGAACTGAATCTGGTCCTGCTCGGCCCTCCGGGGTCGGGGAAGGGCACCCAGGGCGAGCGCCTGCAGGAGGAACTGGAGCTGCCCTATTACGCCACCGGCGACATCCTCCGCGCCGCGGTGCGCGACGGGACCGAGTTGGGCAAGACGGCCAAGGACTACATGGAGCGCGGCGACCTCGTTCCCGACGAGGTGATCGTCGACATGATCGGCGAGCGGATCGACTCCAGCGAGGCGGTTGACGGCTTCATCCTCGACGGCTTCCCGCGCACCGCGCCGCAGGCCGAGGCCCTGGCGGCGAAGCTCGGTGAGCTGGGGCGCCGGCTGACCGCGGTGCTGCTGATCGACGTCAGCGACGAGGAGGTCGTGCGCCGCCTCGGCGGTCGCCGAACCTGCGTCGAGAGCGGCCACGTCTTCCACGTCGAGTTCAACCCGCCCGCGCAGGAGGGCGTCTGCGACATCGATGGAAGCGAGCTGATCAGGCGCGACGACGACAAGCCCGAGGTGATCCGCCACCGGCTCGAGCAGTACCACGAGAAGACAGCGCCGCTGATCGAGCACTACGACAGCAAGAGCCTGCTGCGCCGGATCGAGGGCGCCGCAGCGCCCGACGCGGTCGCCGACGAGATCCAGCGCACCCTGGCGACGCTGCGGCTCGAGGCCGACGAGGCGATCTAGCGAGTGCCAGGGAGAGCGGCACCAGCGTGTACAGGATGATCATCCGCAAGACCCCCGAGCAGGTCGACAAGATGGCCGCGGCCGGCGAGATCCTGGTCCGCTGCCTGCACATGCTCGAGGCCAAGGCGCGCCCCGGGGTGACGACCAAGGAGCTCGACCTGGCGGCCGAGAAGCTGATCCGCTCGCAGGGGGCAGAGCCGGCCTTCAAGGGCTACCGCGGCTTCCCGGGATCGATCTGCGCTTCGCCCAACTCGATGGTCGTGCACGGCATCCCCGGCCATTACGAGTGCAAGCGCGGCGACGTGCTCTCGATCGACGTCGGCGTGATCAAGGACGGCTGGGTGGCCGACGCGGCGATGACGGTGCCGATCGGCCCGATCGAGCCCGAGGCGCGCAACTTGCTTGACGTGACCAAGGCCTCGCTCTTTGCCGGAGTCGAGCAGATGCAGCCCGGCAACAAGCTCGGCGACGTCTCCGCCGCGATCCAGAAGGCGGTCGAGATCGAGGGCCTCTCGGTGATCCGCACCCTGGTCGGCCACGGGATCGGCCGCGAGATGCACGAGTGACCCCAGGGGCCCCAACTTCGGCACCCCCGGCAAGGGCCCCGTCCTCGAGGAGGGCACAGTCCTCGCAATCGAGCCGATGGTCAACGCCGGCGGCGCCCTGGTCCGGATGGGCGACGACGGCTGGTCCGTCTACTCCCAAGACGGCTCGTTGGCGGCCCACTTCGAGTTCACCGTCGCCGTGACGGCCGACGGCCCGAGAATTCTCACTCCCTGGCACGAAGAGTCCTAGGGACGAGGTTGGTGGGAAGGGCGGCGGGTGGCCCTCCCCAAAACGCGCGGCGGAGCCGCGCTTGAGTGTTTTGGGGAGGGCCACCCGCCGCCAAACTCAACACGCCCCGAGGCCTCTTCGAGCTAGGGAACGAAGCGCTCCGGTCGTCCGCCCCGGCTCCGCTGGAGCTTTGGTGGTTCCAGCGGGGTCTTCAGCTCCATCGGGCCCGCTGGTCCCATCGGAAGCTTCCCTCGGCGTGCTTCGGGACGTGTGGAGAGGAGGTCCGGGGTGCATCCCCAAAACACTCAAGCGCGGCTCCTGCCGCGCGTTTTGGGGATGCACCCCGGACCTCCCACCCCAAGGCGCCCCGAAACACGCCCCCTGCTATCTTTCTCGGTCGGCCCAGTGGGGCCGGATTTGTGCCTGCTGTCCAACTCCTGGGACCAGCAGGAGTCCTGTAGTCGATACGAAGACCGGAGCGATGAAGGTCAGAGCTTCTGTAAAGCCGATGTGCGAAAAGTGCAAGATCATCCGCCGCAACGGCGCGGTCTTGGTGATCTGCCAGAACCCCCGACACAAGCAGCGTCAGGGTTAGGGCGGCGCGCGCATGGCACGTATCGCAGGAGTCAACGTCCCGGTCGGCAAGCGGGTCGAAATCGGGCTCACCTACATCTTCGGGATCGGGCGCTCGACCGCCCAGAAGATCCTCGAGGAGGCGAAAGTCGATCCCAACACGATGGTCAAAGACCTGACCGAGGACGAGGTGATTCGCCTGCGCGACGCGGTCGATCAGCGTGAGGTCGAGGGTGACCTGAGGCGCGAGCGCTCCCAGGACGTCAAACGGCTGATGGAGATCGGCTCCTACCGCGGCCTGCGCCACCGGCGCGGCCTGCCGGTCCGCGGCCAGCGGACGAAGACCAACGCGCGCGGCCGCAAGGGCCCGCGCCGGATGAGCGTCGCCGGCAAGCGCAAGGTCTAGGGAACTCATGGCAGCTGCGAAAAAACCCGCCAAAGGGCGCTCCCGTCGGCGCGTCAAGAAGAACGTCACCTACGGACAGGCGCACATCAAGACTTCCTTCAACAACACGATCGTCACCCTGACCGACACCGAAGGCAACGTGATCGCCTGGGAGTCGGCCGGCTCGGCGGGCTTCAAAGGCTCGCGCAAGTCGACCCCGTTCGCCGCGCAGGTGACGGCCGACGCGGCCGCCAAGAAGGGCATGGAACACGGCCTCGAGAAGGTCGAGGTCTTCGCCAAGGGCGCCGGCTCCGGCCGCGAGACGGCGATCCGCTCGCTGCAGGCCGCCGGCCTCGACGTCACCACCGTCAAGGACGTCTCCCCGCAGGCCCACAACGGCTGTCGCCCGAAGAAGCGGAGGCGCGTCTAATGGCTCGCGATACCTCACCGCAGTGCAAGCAGTGCCGTCGCGAGGGCCAGAAGCTCTTCCTCAAGGGCGAGCGCTGCTTCACCGACAAGTGCGGGGTCGAGCGCCGCTCCTACCCGCCCGGCGAGCACGGCCGCGGCCGCATGCGCCAGTCCGAGTACCGGGTGCAGCTGCGCGAGAAGCAGAAGACCCGCCGCTACTACCAGGTGCTGGAGAAACAGTTCCGCGCCTACTACGACAAGGCCTCGCGCCAGGACGGCGTCACCGGCGAGAACCTCCTGCGCCTGCTCGAGTCGCGCTTCGACAACGTCCTGGTCCGGCTCGGCTTCGCCGCCTCGCGGCGCCAGGCCCGCCAGCTGATCCGCCACGGCCACTGGCTGATCAACGGCCGCCGGGTGGACATCCCCTCTTACCAAGTGCGTCCCGAGGACGTGATCTCGATCAAGTCGAACTCGGCGGCCGGCGACACGATTCGCAAGGCAACCGAGCTCGTCTCCACCGTGCCGGCCTGGCTGCAGGCCGACCACGACTCGCTTACGGCCAAGGTCCTGCGCTACCCAGAGCGCGCGGAGATCTCGGCGCCGGTGCAGGAGCAGCTGATCGTCGAGCTGTACTCCAAGTAACCGGACCCTGTTTCTGTAACACCCACACGCAAGGAACTCATGACCACTGACTTCCAGGTCCCTCGTATCACCTCAGAGAAGGTGGACGATCGCCGCGGTACCTTCACCGTCGAGCCCCTCGATAAGGGCTTCGGCTACACCTTTGGCAACAGTCTCCGCCGCGTCCTGCTCTCCTCGCTGGGCGGCGCCGCCGTCACCAGCGTCCGCATCGAGGGCGTCGCGCACGAGTTCTCCACCGTGCCGGGGGTGAAGGAGGATGTCACCGATATCGTCCTCAACCTCAAGGGCACCTCGTCGTCCGCATGCACACCGATGCCGACGAGGTCGAGGCGCCGCTGGTGGCCACCGGCCCCGGCGAGGTCAAGGCCAAGGACATCGACCTGCCCTCGGGCGTCGAGATCCTCAACCCCGAGGCGCCGATCGCGACGCTGGAGAAGAAAACCAAGCTCGAGATCTACCTGACCATCGGCCGCGGTCGCGGTTACTCGCCCTCTGACGAGAACAAGTCGGATGAGCAGCCGATCGGCGTGATCCCGATCGACTCGATCTTCTCGCCGATCCGCCGCGCTTCCTACGCGGTGGCGACGGCGCGCGTCGGCCAGCGCACCGACTTCGACAAGCTCACGCTTGACCTCGAGACCGACGGCTCGATCGAGCCGGGCGCCGCCCTGCGCGAGGCCTCCGAGATCCTGATCAAGAGCCTGGCGATCTTCACCGACGCCGACCGGGTCGAGGAGCTGACCGCTCGCGAGCCGGTTCCCACCCACACCGCCGACGTGCTGCCGGGTCCCAGCGCCGGCGGCGACGGAGTTGCCGCCAACAACGGCCTCGACGAGATCCTGATCGAGGAGCTGGAGCTCGGCGTGCGCTCCTACAACTGCCTCAAGCGGGCGGGAGTGCAGACGGTCGGCGACCTGGTGCGCAAGACGCGCTCGGAGCTCAACGCGATCCCCAACTTCGGTCAGAAGTCGATCGAGGAAGTGATCGAGACCCTGCACGCACGCGGACTCGATCTTCAGGGAGACTAGGCAGGGGAGTTGACGATCCGATGCGCCACCGCAAGAAGCGAAACAAGCTGAGCCGCGACGCGGCGCATCGCGAGTCCCTGCTCTCGAATCTCTCCAAGCAGCTGATCGAGCACGAACGGATCAAGACCTCGCAGGCCAAGGCCAAGGCGGTCAAGCCCGAGGTGGAGCAGTTGATCACGCTGGCCAAGCGCGGCGACCTGCACGCTCGCCGCCAGGCGCTGGCGACGCTGCACAACGACAAGTTCATCGTGCACAAGCTGTTCGAGGAGGTCGCGCCGCGCTACGTGGAGCGCCCCGGCGGTTACACGCGGATCGTCAAGTTGGGTCCCCGCAAGTCGGACTCGACCGAGATGGTCTATCTAGAGTTGGTGTAGCTCGGAGGGGCGGGGCATCGCCCGCCCTGACAAATGACGAGCTAATGAGCTCGTCATTTTGAGTATCCGCCAGTTCGGGCGATGCCCCGCCCCTCCCAACGGCAGCAGCTCTAGCTGACGCTCAGTCATACGAGACCGACTCCAGGTACAAACCGTGAGGAGGTGCCGTTTCGCCTGCTTCGGGGCGGGGCGCTCCACGTAGGAGCTCGCGAAAGTTCTCCGGGGTTCGGCGGCCGCTGGCTACCTCCAGTTGGGTGCCGACGAGGATGCGGACCATGTTGCGCATGAAGGCGTCGGCGGTGACGTGGAAGTTGACGATGTCGCCCTCGCGGGACCAGGCGGCGTTGAGGAGCTTGCGGTGGAAGTGGACGTGGTCGGTCTGGGTGGGGGTGAAGGCGGTGAAGTCGTGGGTGCCCACGATGGCCGCAGCGCACGCCCCCAGGGACTCGTAGTCCATCCTGTGGGGCCACCAGAGGGCGCGATTCTGCTCGAAGGGGCTGGAGCTGGGGCGGGCGAGGATGCGGTAGCGGTAGGTGCGCGAGGTGGCGTCGTGGCGGGCGTCGAAGGCGCCCTCGACCGGGGTCGCAGACGTAACTGCGATGTCTCGCGGGCCGAGTCCGTTGAGCCTTTGCGACAGCTTCGCCGGCACCTCCGCAGCGGTGACGAAGCTCGCCACCTGTCCCTCCGCATGCACCCCCGTATCGGTGCGCCCGGCCACGGTCAGCTCCACCGCTTCCCGCAGCACCGTCTCCAGTGCGCTCTCCAGCTCCTGCTGCACGGTCCGCTGCCCGGGCTGCTTTGCCCAGCCGCGGAACTTGGACCCGTCGTATTCGATGTCCAGCCGAACCGTGGTCACTTGCCGAGCAGGCTGAGCAGCGCCGGTTCGTCGAGGATCTCGGTCTCGTATTTCTCCGCCTTGGCGAGCTTCGAGCCGGGGTTCTCGCCGGCGACCACGTAGTCGGTCTTTTTCGAGACCGAGTTGACCACCTTGCCGCCGGTGTCCTTGATCAGCGCTCCGGCCTCTTCGCGAGTCAGCTCGGGCAGCGTGCCGGTGAGGACGAATGTCTTGCCTTCCAGCGGGCCGCCGCTTGCGCGCCGTTCGGACTCGTCCTGTTCGAGCCGGAGTCCCTTGCTCTTCAGCTTCTCGATCAGGTCCCAGGTCGGCTTGTCGGCAAGCGACTCGGCGATCTGCACCGCCATGATCGGGCCGACGCCATCGACCTCCTCGATCTGCTCGGGGTCGGCGCTGTGCAGCGCGTCGATCGAGCCGAAGTGGTCGGCGAGCGCTTCCGCGGTGACGTAGCCGACGCCGGGCAGGCCGAGCGCGTAGAGGACGCGTTTGAAGGGGCGCGAGCGTGAGGCGTCGATGGCAGCGAGCAGGTTGCGGATCGAGACCTCGCCAAAGCCCTCGAGGCCCTCCAGCTGCTCCTCGCCGAGCTCGTAGATATCGGCGACGTCGGCGATCAGGCCTTCCTGCAGGAAGCGCAGCGCCTGCTTCTCGCCGAGGCCGTCGATGTCCATCGCGCCCTTGCTGACGAAGTGTTTGACGTGCTGGAAGGACTGGCCGGGGCAGCCGGCGCGGTTGGGGCAGACGGTGAAGACCGCGTCCTCGGGCTTGATCGTCGGGGTGTCGCAGGCGGGGCATTTGGCCGGCGGCTTGGGTTTCGGCCCACGCCGTTTGCCCTTCTCCTGGCGCTGGATCAACGGCGCCACCACCTGGGGGATCACGTCTCCCGCCCTCATCACGACGACCTCGTCGCCCGGCCGCACGTCCTTGCGCGCCAGGTCCTCCTCGTTGTGCAGGGTCGCGGTGGAGACGGTGACGCCGCCGACGTGGACCGGCTCCAGCATCGCGAAGGGGACGAGGTGGCCGGTGCGGCCGACGTTCCAGACGACCTGCTTCAGCTTCGTCGTCGCCGTGGTCGGGGCGAACTTCCAGGCGATCGCCCAGCGCGGCTCGCGGCCGACCACGCCGAGCTCGCGCCAGAGCGCCCGCTCGTCGATCTTGACCACGACCCCGTCGATCTCGTAGTCGAGCTCATCTCGTCGTTCCTCCCACCAGTGGCAGCGCTTGACCACCGCCTCGATTCCCGCGTGGTGGTCGGTGTCCGGGTTGACCTTGAAGCCCTTGCTTCGCAGCCACTCGACCTCCTCGCTGTGGGTGGCCAGGTCGAGGCCCCTCGTCGCGCCGATGCCGTAGCACCAGACCGAGAGCGGCCGTTCGGCGGCGAGGTTGGGGTCGAGCTGGCGGATCGAGCCGGCCGCCGAGTTGCGCGGGTTGGCGAAGGCCGGCTCGCCCGCCTCGACGCGGCGTTCGTTGAGCGCCTTGAAGTCGGCGATCGGCAGGTAGACCTCGCCGCGCACCTCGACCAGGGGCGGCGCGTCCTCGATGCGCAGCGGGATCGAGCCGATCGTGCGCAGGTTCTGGGTCACGTCCTCGCCGACGCGGCCGTCGCCGCGCGTCGCTCCGCGCGTGAACACCCCCTCCTCGTAGGTGAGCGAGATCGCCAGGCCGTCGATCTTGGGCTCGCTCGTGTAGCTGAACTCGGCGGCGCTGATGTCGAGCCGTTTGAGGTGGTTGCGGACGCGCGTCTCCCAGGCCCGCAGCTCCTCCTCGTTGCGGGCGTTGGCGAGCGAGAGCATCGGCTCGGCGTGCTCGACCTGCTCGAAGCGCTCCAGCGGCGGCGCCCCCACCCGCTGGGTCGGCGAGTCCGGGGTGCGCAGCTCGGGATGGTCGGCCTCGATCGCCCGCAGCTCGTCGAGCAGGGCGTCGTAGGTGTCGTCGTCGACGGTCGGGTCGTCGAGGACGTAGTAGCGGTGGTTGTGCTCGGCCAGCTCCTGGCGCAGCTCGGCCGCGCGCTGCTGCTCGGGCGTCCTGCTCACACCGAGGAAGGGGCGCTGGCGGCCAGCATCGCCTCGAACCCCCAGCCGCGCAGGTTCTCGAGGCCGCCGTGGTCGGTCAGGTCGAAGTGGATCGGCGTGACCGAGATGCGACCGGCGGCGACCGCGTTGAGGTCGGTGCCGTCGATCTCCTCGTAGCCCGGCTGCCAGCCGTAGATCTCGTAGTGGCGGCGCCCGTCGGCCTCGCCGATCAGCTTCAGCTCGTCGTTGTAGATCCGCTTGCCGAGCTTGGTCACCTCAACCCCCTGCGGCTCGCCGGCGGGGCAGTTGACGTTGATCAGCGTCGCCTCGGGCATCGGCCGGTCACGCAGGTGGCGGACCAGCTCGGCGGCGAAGGGTGCGACCGCGCCGAAGTCGAAGCGACCGCTGACGTAGCCCATGCCGCCGCTGGAGGATTGCTGGGAGAAGGCAACTGCCGGGATGCCGAGCACGATTCCCTCGAAGGCTGCGGCGACGGTGCCCGAGTAGGTGATGTCGTCGCCGAGGTTGGCGCCGTGATTGATCCCGGAGAAGATCAGATCGGGCCGGTGGCCGACCAGCCCCAGCTCGGCGAAGCGCACGCAGTCGACGGGGGTGCCGTCGGTCGCATACCCCTTGTCCCCGTCGCCGAACTCGACCTCCTCGACCGTCAGCGGCGAGCGCGTCGTGATGCTGCGCGCCGTCGCGCTGCGATTCGAATCCGGAGCGATCACATCCACCTCGACCCCGTCGATCTCGCGCAGCGCCCGCCGCGCCGCCTGCAGCCCGGGGGCGGAGATTCCGTCGTCGTTGGTGAGCAGCACCCGCACGACGCTCGATTCTAGGTGGCGTGGCCCACGAGTAATTGAAACGCGGGTAACGGCACACTCTGCGCGCCACTCGTGAGGCGACCTCTGAAAGCGTCCGTCTCATGGGTTTGACTCACATCGGCATCCTGACGAGCGTGACCGAGGCCGCCGCTACCGCGGTTGGTGCCGGTGTCGTTCTGAGCAGCGTGGCTGTGGGTATTTGGGGGATCGCGGCCGGCAGGCCGATGGCCGAGGTGGAGAGCTGGGCGCTGAAAGGGGGCTACTTCGGCGGAGGATTTGGCGCCGTCCTGGCCTTGGTGGACGTCATTCTTCGCTACGGTATCCAGTAACTAATTGTCTGCATGGCGGAGGTTGAGATGGGAAGCATGCGCTACATGAACATCGGCTTGGGGGTTGCAACCGCAATCTTGATCGCCGGGGTGATTGCGTTCAGAAACTCAAGCGAGGCCGCGATGCAGGCGACCGTTCTCGTCGCGATGTTTGTAGGCCTTGCGCTTGGCGTGTGGCTCGATGCACGCGCCCAGCGCCGCAACGGCAAACGCGCTCAGTAAGACGCCACTTCTCCTGCGATCAGGTCCTGCTCGAGGTGGGCGAGGCCGAGATCGCGCACGCTTGCCATCAGGATCGAGAAGATCATCACCCTGCCGTCGCGGTTGAAGCAGTAGCCGGAGAGGTTGCTGACGGCTCGGATCGTGCCGGTCTTGGTGCGGCAGCGGCCGTAGGCGGCGGTGCCGTGCATGCGTTCGGCGACCGTGCCCTCGTGGCCGGCCAGGGCGAGGTCCTGGATGAATTCGTCGCCGACGTCGGTGCCGCGCATGGACTTGAGCAGATCCACCACCTGGGCCGGTGAGGCGCGGTTGGAGCGGGTCAGGCCGGAGCCGTCGACGGCGTGCACCCCCGATTCGTGGCCGCGGGCGAAGGCCTGAACGACCTTGGCTCCCGCCGCCGTCGTGCCGGCGCCGCCGAAACGGGCGCCGAGCAGCTTGATCAGCATCTCGGCGAAGAAGTTGTAGGAGTAGACGTCGGTGGTGTTGACGATGTTCGAGAGCGGCGGCGATTCGACCCGGGCAAGCTCGGTGCTGAAGGGCGGCGCGGTCCCCAGCGCGACCGTGGGGGAGATGCTGACGCCGGCCCTGCGCAGGCTCGCGTCGAGTACCTTGGCCGCGGTGATCGCGGGGTCTCTGGCGAATCCGGTGGCGCTGGGCGTGCTGTAGCCGGAGTTGAAGGAGAGACCGGAGAGCGGCCCGATTTCCGGGCTGGTCGCGTAGCCGGAGTCGGCGACGCCGCGCCGGCGGTCGAAGATGCTGTCGTCGGCGTAGAGGCGCCCGGTCACCGCGGTGACCCCGGCTTCGCGCAGCTCTCGCTTGAGCCGGAAGACGTTGGTGCCGAGGCCGCCGAGAAAGCGCCGGTAGAAGGACGGCGTACCGAGCGCGGGGTCGCCGCCGCCGACCAGGTAGAGGCTGCCATGCAGGACGCCGTGGCGGTCGATCCCGCCATCGGTCTCGAGCAGGGTCGGGATCCTCGATTCCGGGCCGAGCCGTGCCAGCGCGGTCGAGGTCGTGAACAGCTTCATGTTCGAGGCCAGCGGGCGTTGCCGTCTCGGCGCCCGCGCGCAGAGCACCTTGCCGGTCTTGCCGTCGATGACGAGAAGGCCGCTGGAGCCGCCGCCACCGCGCAGCAAGCGAGAACGCATGGTTGCGCAACGGTCGCTGCGGGTAGCCGCCTGTGCAGCCGCGGACAGCAAGAGAGCCGCAAGCAGCGCACAAATCGCGGCGGAGATTGCCGAGTGACGCCTCACTTAGTGGGATAATGCATGTTTATGGGCAAAGTTGTGGACATAGAGTCGCAACCGCGTCGCCGCCGCAGCCGTAAACGCCCGTCCAAGACCGCTCTCGTCCTCGGCGGCGGCGGCTTCACCGGCGGGGTCTATGAGATCGGCGCGCTGCGCGCCCTCGACCTGCTCGCGGTCAACAGCACGGTCAACAACTTCGACGTCTACGTCGGCACCAGCGCCGGCTCCTTCGTCGCCAGCATGCTCGCCAACGGGGTCACGCCGGACGAAATGATGCAGGTGATCAACCGCCGCATCCCCTCCGAGCTCGAGGACCTCGACCTCGGCACGGTGCTGAAGCCCAACTACCTCGGCTTCGTCGAGAAGGCGGCGATGCTGCCGCTGCGCACGCTCGAGCTGGCCCGCAGCCTGGTCGGGATGGGCCGCTTCTCGGCGATGGATGTCGGTGTCGGCCTGGCCGAGGCGCTGCCGACCGGCTTCTACTCGGGCGGCGGCATCGCCGACTACGTCGCCGCGGCGCTGAGCGAAGAGGACCGCGTCGACGACTTCCGCCTGCTCGGCAAAGAGCTCTACCTTGCCGCCACCGACCTCGACACCTGCGAGCGCATCGTCTTCGGCGAGGAGGGCTGGAACGACGTGCCGATCTCCAAGGCGATCCAGTGCTCGACCGCGCTGCCGATCGTCTACAAGCCGGTCGACCTGAAGGGCCGCCAGATGGTCGACGGCGGCATCCGCTCGACCACCAACGTCGACATCGCGGTCGAAAAGGGCGCCAAGTTCATCGTCGTCGTCAACCCGCTGGTGCCCTACATCAACGACTTCGAGAAGACGATTCCGACCGTCTTCGGCACGCGGGTGCGGCGCGTCTCCGACATGGGCCTGCCGGCGATCGCCAACCAGACCTTCCGGCTGATCGCCCACGCCCGCCTGCACCAGGCGGTCGAGGTCTGGCAGGAGCGCTACCCGGGCGTCGACATCATCCTGGTCGAGCCCGAGCCCAACGACGAGCTGATGTTCGGCACGCCGATCATGGACTACTCGCGCCGGCTCAGGATCGCCCGCCACGGCTTCGAATCGGTGACCGCGACCCTGGCCAAGGACTACGACCGCTTCGAGGAGATCGCCAAGCGGCACGGCCTCGAGATCTCCGGCCGTCGCGTCAACCGCGTGGTCGAGCGGGCATCTGAAGAGGAGCAGGAGCAGAACTCCACTTGGCGGCGGGTGCTCGAGCAGACGACTTCGGCGCTGCTGCGGCAGAGCGGCGAAGCGTCCTAGTTACCCAGCCGGGTAGAGGGTCCGGTGCCCCTCCCAAAAACGCGCGGCGGAGCCGCGCTTGAGTGTTTTTGGGAGGGGCACCGGACCCTCAATCCAGCTCGATATCGATAGCGAGAGCTGAGTTGGCGCGGCAGGGGCCGGCTCAGCTTGCGTAGAGGGCCTCGATCTCCTGTTCGTGCTTGCTGGCGACTACGGCGCGCTTTACCTTGAGGGTGGGGGTTAGCTCGCCGGTTTCCTGGGAGAGGTCGTGGGGGAGGATTGCCACCTTCTTGACCTGCTCGACCCGGGCGAACTTCTCGTTGATCGTGTCGACGTGGGCTTCTATCGCTTTCAGCACGTCGGCGTTCGCCGCCAGCTGGGCGGGGTCCTCGGGGAGGCCGTGCTCCTTGGCGTAGGCGGCGGCGTCTTCGGGGTCGAGCGTGACCAGGGCGACCAGGTAGGGCTTGCGGTCGCCGACGACGACGCACTGGGAGACCAGCGGGTGCTGCTTGATTTCGTTCTCGAGGTTGGCCGGGGTGATGTTCTTGCCGCCGGCGGTGATGATGATGTCCTTCTTGCGGCCGGTGATCTTGAGGAAGCCCTCGGCGTCGATCTCGCCGATGTCGCCGGTGTGCAGCCAGCCGTCGACGATCGTCTCGCGGGTCGCCTCCTCGTTCTTGTAGTAGCCCTGGAAGACGTTCGGGCCCTTGACCAGGATCTCGCCGTCCTCGGCGATTTTCACCTCGCAGCCGGGGAAGGGCTTGCCGATCGTCCCCACCTTGAATTCCTCGGGCGAGGAGACGGTCGCCGCGGTCGAGGTCTCGGTCATGCCCCAGCCCTCCAGCACGAGCACGCCGGCGGCGTCGAAGAAGCGCAGGATGTCGGGGCTGATCGGCGCCGCGCCGGAGACCGCCAGGCGGATGTTGCCGCCGAAGAGGCCGCGGATCTTGGAGAGCACCTGCTTGTCGGCGAACTCGTATTGCTTGCGCAGCAGGAAGCCAGGCTTGCGGCCGGCGCGCTCGCTCGCCCGCATCTTGCCGCCGACCTTGATCGACCACTCGAAGATCGCCTTCTTGAGGCCGCCCTCTTTCTCCATGCCGCTGGTCGCGGCGGTGTAGATCTTCTCGAAGATGCGCGGCACCGAGGGGAAGTAGGTCGGTTTGAGCTCGCCCAGGTTGGGCAGGATCTTCTGCGGGTCGCGCTCCCAGTAGGCGATCGTGGTGCCGAGGTCGAAGCTGCCGAACTGGATCAGCAGGGCGAAGGAGTGGGCGAGGGGCAGGTAGAGGTAGGTGAGGTCGCCCTCCTCGATCACGCTGGTCTGGTTGACCATGTCGAGCATCGCCCGGTAGTTGCCGTGGCTGATGATGCAGCCCTTCGGCGGTCCGGTCGTGCCCGAGGTGTAGATGAAGGTGCAGATGTCCTCCTTGCCCACCGACTGCCAGCGGGCTTCCCACTCGGCGGCCTCGCGGGCATCGCCCCGGGCGGCGAGGTCCTCGAGCGAGATCGCGTCCTCGCTGGAGCCGGTCATCCGCACGACGTGCTCGAGCAGGGGCAGCCGGTCGCGGATCTCGCGGATCTTCTCCATCTGCTCGTCGTCCTCGACCACGACGACCTTGGCGTCGGAGTTCTCCAGCACGTACTGGCACTCCTCGGGTGAGTTGGTCTGGTAGATCGGCACCACCACGGCGCCGGCCGAGAGCGCGGCGAAGTCGAAGTAGGTCCACTCGGGGCGGGTGTTGCCGAGGATCGAGACCTTGTCGCCCTTGGCGACGCCGAGGTCGATCAGGCCGAGCGAGAGCGAGCGCACCACCTCGCGTACCTCGGCGAAGCTGCGGTCGACCCAGGCGCCGTCCTGCTTGAAGCGCAGCGCCGGAGCGTCGCCGTAGCGCTGGGCGGAAAGTGGCAGCAGGTCCGCCAGGGTGGACGATTTGGTTCCCCGCTCCATGCGGGGAGGGAGTCTAGTTAAGAGCTAGCTGGGGCGAGCCTGGTGTCGCCGGCCCCGGTCGGAAACGCTGCGCAACGAGGTCTCGAAAAGCGACTTGTCGATGCGTCCGTGGAAGATCGGGACGCCCATCTGCATGCACTTGCCGATCACCTCCTGCCGCTTCATGTGAAGCTCTTCGGCAAGCTCGGACGGGGTCAGGTGATTGGCCACTGCGGACCTCCCTCTGTAGTTGAAACTGGGTAGGGGGATATTTACCCCTGATCGCGGACGTGTCAAACGATCCGGCCGCCCCACTGACAGGCCCGCGGTTCCGAGTCGCGATAATGCCCCGATGCCCGCCACCGCCGAGAAGTCGGGGCCCGAGCCCGCCGTCGTGCCGATCCCCCGCCGCGGCCGGATCTGGATCGTGCTGGCGCTGGCGATCGCCATCGGCTTCCTCGGCTACGCGATCGTCAACATCTCGACCCAGAAGGCCGGCCGCGCCCTCGTCCACCTGGCGGGAATCACGGAAGCGCAGGAAATCTTCGGCGGCGTGCCGCAGGAAGACGACCGCCTCGGCTCCTCCGACGCGCCGGTGACGATCCAGGTCTTCAACGACCTGCAGTGCTCGAGCTGCCAGGAAGCCTTCCTCGGCACGATCCCGCCGCTGGTCAACTCCTACGTCCGCAACGGCGAAGTGAAGCTGCTCTACCGCCACTACTCCAACAGCGAAAGCCCGCAGGAGCTGGGCTTCTACGGCGCCGAGGCGGCGGCGCAGCAGGGCTACGGCTGGCAGTACACCTACCTCTTCTTCCGCAACCAGGACGAAGCGAAGAAGTTCGGCATCGACCAGGACTTCCTCGACTCGGTGGCGGGGGGGATCGAGGAACTGAACGAGCCCGAATGGCTGGAATACCTGGAAGACCACGGCGGCTCAGGCGGCGCGATCAGCAAGCGGCTGCAGAGCTACGACGAACTCGGGCAAAACCTCGGCATCCGCACCGGGCAGGCGATGATCCTCAACGGGCCGCATGGCACCCAGACCCTGCAGGACAGCCCCGAACTGGCCGAAATCGAAGCCGCGATCAAAGCCGTCAAGTAGTCGCGGCCCAGACCTGGGATAATCGCCGCCTCTCGGGGCGTGGCGCAGCCTGGTAGCGCGCACCGTTCGGGTCGGTGAGGTCCCCGGTTCAAATCCGGGCGCCCCGATGAGGGTCGGCTCAGTCGGACCGGAGCGCTACTTCCTCCGATCCGCCGGGTCAAGTGTTGGGACGCATGCGAAGACTCCTGCTCATTCCGCTACTCATTGCGCTGTTGGCGCTGCCCCCGGCGATCGCCGGGGCGCTGCCGCGACCGCCGCGCGGCTTCATCGGGATCTCGCCGCAGGGGGCGACGGACGGCAGCGACTACGAACTGATGCACGAGGCCGGCATCACCTCGGTGCGGCTGCCGATGAACTGGGCGGGAATCGAGCCCGAAGCCCGTGACCGCTTCGCGCCGCGCTGGGAAGCGCTCGACGAACAGGTCGCCTACGCCGCTGAAAACCACATGCGCCCCTTCATGTTCGTCTGGGGGACGCCCTCGTGGGTCTCTCCCAAGCTCGGCGGCGAACCCGTCGCGACGGCGCGCCAACGGCGCGCCTGGCTGCAGTTCCTGCGTGCTGCGGTCTTCCACTACGGGCCGCGGGGCAGTTTCTGGCGCGAACATCGCGAATTGCCGCGCCTGCCGGTGCGCCAGTGGGAGATCTGGAACGAGGAGAACATCGTCACCTTCTCCAAGGAACCGGACCCGGCTCGCTTCGCGCGTCTGGTCCGCATCTCCGGCGGGCTGCTGCACCGGGCCGAGCCGGGCTCGAAGGTGATTCTCGGCGGTCTCTTCGGGCGGCCGCTGCAGACGCCCCCGAACGTGCAGTCGGCCGGCTTCCTCGCCGACCTCTATCGCGAGCCGGGGATAAAGCGGTACTTCGACGGGGTCGCGCTGCACCCCTACGTCGCCGCCGCCCGCGCGATGCGCGGGGAGATCGAAAACCTGCGCGAAGTGATGCGCTTCAACGGTGACGCGGCGACGCCGCTCTACGTGACCGAGATGGGCTGGGGCTCGGCCGGCTTCGAGTCGCGCTGGGAGCGAGGGCCGCGGGGTCAGGCACGCGAACTCGATCGCGCCTTCGCGATGCTGAGCGAGAATCGCCGCCGCTGGCGCATCGGCGGCGTCTGGTGGTTCTCCTGGACCGACCAGGCCGGCTCCTGCCAGTTCTGCGACTCGGCCGGGCTGCTCACCGACAAGCGCGAAGCCAAGCCCGCCTGGTATCGCTTCAACGCCTGGACCGGCGGCGACGCCTCGACCGTCCCCCGCGCATCGGCCCGGGCGCTGCGCAGCGGTCCCTGAGTCGGCGCGGCGAATACCCGCTCCATCCCGGCGCACTCGCCTGCGTCGGTATGGACTTATGGCGTAACCCGAGTTACGTTCTTTTCGGTATCACCACACGGGGGACGATGACCTGGATCGACATATCCATGGCGGAGGCGGCACTTGCCATCGTCTGCGCCTGGCTCGTCGTGGTCCTGCTCCTGCGCGCGCGCCGCGCCCAGCGCCGCTTCGAGATCCTCGGCAGCATCGCCGCCGTCTCGGAGTCGAGCGATTCGCTGGAGAGCACCTTCGAGAAGATCTGCGACATCCTCGTTCCCGAGATTGCCGACTTCTGCATGATCGACGTGATCGAGGAGGGCGAGCCGAAGCGGGTCGCCGTGCGGGTCGCTCCAGGGGCTCCCTCCGGTGCGGAGCCGGGTTTGCGAGCGCGGGCCCCGTCGCTGCCGGAGCGGATGGTGCGCGGCGAGGACGGCTCGCTGCAGCCGCGCTTCTACGAGCGGGTTTCCGAGAGCGATCTGCGCGAGCTCGCCCATGACGAGGGCGAGGCACCTCGAGCTCCTGCGCGGCCTCGGCATGCGCTCGGCAATCACGCTCGCCCTGCAGACGCGCGGTCAGGTCAAGGGCACGCTGACCCTCGGCGTAGCCTGGTCGGGCCGGCGCTACGGTCGCGACGCCGTGCGCTTCTCCTGGATCCTCTCCGGCCGGGTGGCGCTGACCCTGGACAACAGCGGCCTCTTCGCCGATCTCGAGCGGGCCGAAGCGGCGCGGGCCGAGATCGCCGAAACGCTTCAGCGAGGCCTGATGCCGCCGCCGCTGCCCCATATCCCCGGCTGGTCGCTGGCGGCGATGTACCGGCCGGCGGGGGCCGAGAACGAAGTCGGCGGTGACTTCTACGACGCCTTCCCGGTCGCCGACGGCTGGATGCTGGTGATCGGCGACGTCACCGGTCGCGGCGCCCGCGCGGCCTCGATCACGGCCCTCGCCCGTTACACCCTGCGCACCGCGGCGGCCCTCACCAACGACCCGCAGATCGCCCTGGCGACGCTCAACCGTGCCCTGCTCGCCCGCCACGACACCTCGCTCTGCAGCATGGCCGCGCTGACGCTCAGCGACGACCCGAGCCGGCCGGTGCGGATGGCCGTCGCCGGCCACCTGCCGCCGCTGCTGATCGACGGCGAGGAGGTCCGCGAGGCGGCCGCGAGCGACCAGGTCCTGGGAGCGTTCGCCGACGGCGAGTGGCGGATCGGCGAGAGCGCGGTCGGGCCCGGCCAGCAGCTGGTGATGGCCACCGACGGGATCGTCGAGGCCGAGGGGGAGGGCGGGCGCTTCGGCGAGCAGAGGCTGCGCGCCGAGCTCGCCGGGGCCGGCAACCCGGCCGGGGCCGTGCAGCGCCTCGAGGGGGCGCTGCGCGCCTTCACCGCCGACACGCTCGACGATGACGTGGCGATCCTCGCGGTGGCGCGCGCGCCGGCCGTCCCGGCACCGGCGGTGCCGGCCGGCCGCGAGGTCGGTGCCGGTGGCTGAGTCGCCCGAGGCCCTGATCGGGCGCCTCTTCAACGCCTTCAACCAGCGCGACATCGACGGGCTCGTCGAGCTCTGCTCGCCGCGCATGGAGTTCTTCGCGGTCACCGCCGAGGAGGTCGGCCGCGGCGCGCCCTACGTCGGGCCGGAGGGGCTTCGCGACTACCTCGGGGACGTCGAGCGGTTCTGGGAAGAGCTGCTGGTCACGCCGGGCCGGGTCGAGCGCCGCGACGATCTCCTGCTCGTCGCCGGTCGCGTCTTCGTCCGCAATCGCGAGCTCGGCATCCGCGACATGCCAGTCGCCTGGATCTGGCAGGTCGAGGACGGCCTCTTCGTGCGGGGTGAGGTTTTCGCCGATCCCGACGAGGCGGTCAGCCGCTTCGCACGTGCTCGGGCCTGAGCGCCGCGAGCGGAACGGGCCGTTTTGCGCCCGGTGCCCACGGGTAGCGGGGGGCCTAGGACGAGACGGTTATGCTCGCTGAGCGCGGGGACCGGGCTCTCCAGCGGAAGACGAAGCGACGATGCCAAACGGTTCCACGACCAACGAGAAGCAGAGCGGGCTTCAGATCAGGCTTCCGGCCAAGGCCGAGAACGTCGCCGTCATTCGTCATGCGCTGGCCGGCCTCGCCGAGGAGATCGGCATGGACGAGGCCGGGATCGCCGATCTGAAGACGGTGGTGACCGAGGCCTGCATGAACGTCGTCGTCCACGCCTACCCCGAGGGCACCGGGCCGCTGATGGTCGAGGCGGAACCCGACACCGACGGCCTCACGGTCAAGGTGAGCGACAGCGGCGCCGGGATCAGCCCCCAGGCCAACTCCGAGCGCTCCAGCCTCAAACTGGGCCTCTCGATGATCGCCGCCCTCTCCAGCAGCTTCAGCATCTCCGGCGGCCTCGATCGTGGCACCGAGGTGATGATGCGCCTGCCGCTTCAGGGCGGCATCGTCGGCGGCGGCGGGTCCGACGATGCCGAGATCTCGCTGGAGACGAGCGGCACGGAGGTGACCGTCGGCCGGGCCGAGCTGCTCGAGCCGGTCCTGGCGAGCCTGGTCGGGGCGCTCGCCGCCCGCCGCGAGCTCACCGTGGAGCGGGTCTCCGACGCTGTCCTGGTCACCGATGCGATCGCCGGGGCGGCACCCGGGCGCTTTGCCGACGGCCGCGTCCGCGTCGGGCTCGGCGAGAGCGAGGACCGGCTGGAGCTGCGCCTCGGGCCGATGGAAAAGGGCGCCGCGGCGGCGATCCGGCGCGAGCTCGAGCTGCCCGCGGTGGGGGGCTCGCTGGAGGCGCTTGCCGACGAGCTTGCGGTCGACGAATCGGGCGATGGGGACTACCTGATCGTTCGCTTCGCCGGCCTCGCGGCCGCCTAGCTACTCCGGCTCTCCGCCCAGGCCGCGTTCCTCCTCGATCCGCTCGCGAATTCGCGCCAGGGCGCGGCGCAGGATGCGCGAGACGTGCATCTGGGAGTGGCCGATGCGCTCGGCGATCTGCGACTGGGTCATGTCCTCGACGAAACGCAGGCGCAGGACGACCCGCTCGCGCTCCTCCAAGTAGGGCAGCGCCGCCTCGAGCGCGATCCGGCCCTCGACCAGCTCGAAGCGGTTGTCCTCCTCGCCAACCCATTCCGAGGGTGGCGCTTCGTCGGAGTCCTCGGCCCCGGCCGGGCGGTCGAGCGAGAGCGGCCGGCGGTTGTGGTTTGCCTCGATCACCTCGAGCACGTCGGTCTGTTCGAGGCCGAGCCGCTCGGCGATCTCGCCGACCGAGGGCGAGCGCTGGAGCTTCTTGGTCAGCTCGGTGATCGTTTTGTCGACTTCGGCCATGCGGTCGTGGAGGCCGCGCGGGACGCGCACGGTCCAGACGCGGTCGCGGAAGTGGCGCTTCAGCTCGCCGAGGATGGTCGGCGAGGCGAAGGCGGTGAAGGGGATGCCGCGCTTGGGGTCGAAGCGGTCGACCGCGCCCAGCAGGCCGAGATTGGCGACCTGGAGCAGGTCGTCGAAGGACTCGCTGGCGCCGCGGTAGCGCAGTGCCAGGCGCTTGGCGAAGGCCATGTTGCGCCGCACCAGCTCTTCGCGCACGGCGGGCTCGCGGTCGCGCGCGAAGCGCTCCCAGAGCTCACGTTCCCCGGCCAGCTGCTCGTCCGCCCCGAGCGGGGCGGAGCCTGCGGAGCTACCGTCGGTGTCGCGTCTAGCTGCCATCGAGTTCGAGCAAGGGCGTGGGTGGTCGGGTTGTGCATGCCGCCCTCGAGCCCCCCCGGGCCGTGCAGCCGTTAGCCGTGTCAACGCTAGCAGGGCCGGCCTGGAGGCCAGGTGGGCATTCGTGGGCAGAGGTGGCTGGTTGCCGCGCCACCTACCGGGTACGCAGAGCGTGGCGGCGTTAGGCTCCCCGCCGACCTTCCGCATAACGATCCAAAGGAGACCCCATGGCCTTTTCGGTACCCGACCTTCCCTACGCATATGACGCGCTAGAGCCGCACATCGACGAGGCGACGATGCGCGTCCACCACGACAAGCACCACCAGGCCTACGTCGACAAGGCGAACGCCGCCCTGGAGGGAACCGAGTGGGCCGACCGCGAGGTCGAGGACGTGCTCCGCAACCTCTCGAGCCTGCCCGGAGACAAGCAGGGCCCGGTCCGCAACAACGCAGGCGGCCACTACAACCACTCGCTCTTCTGGCAGATGCTCAGCCCCGACGGCGGCGGCGAGCCGAGCGGCGAGCTGGCCTCCGGCATCGAGCAGGCCTTCGGCTCATTCGACTCCTTCAAGGACGAGTTCAAGAACGCCGGCATCGCCCGCTTTGGCTCCGGCTGGGCCTGGCTCGTAAAGGACAGCTCCGGCCTGGCAGTCGTCTCGACTCCGAACCAGGACTCCCCAATCTCCGACGGCAGCGTCCCCCTGCTCGGCTGCGACGTCTGGGAGCACGCCTACTACCTGAAGTACCAAAACAGAAGGCCGGATTATGTGGACGCGTTTTGGAACGTGGTCAATTGGGACTACGTAGCGGAGAGGTTCTCCCAGGCCCAATAGCGGACGCTGCAAACCGGCGCATCTCGGGGTCTTCAGTCGTCCGGATCGGGTCACGCACCAAATGTGCGCTCCCCTCACCGTCCTCCCTGCATCCCCCGACCTGCTTGGTTTTCGCGCCCGTTCTAGGGACTGACTGGGACAGCTGGCCTCGCGGCCTCCGGCAGGTCGCGAGGCGCTGATCCCTCCTTCAGCGGAATCAGGCTCATTGCGTGCTCAGCCTTGGCGGTAATTGTCAGGCTGGGGTTGACCCCGGGATTGGCGGGGATTGCGGCGCCGTCGGTGACCAGGAGGTTCTCGTAGCCGAAGACTCGGTTGGCGCTGTCGACGACGCCGTGCTCGGGCCCCTCGCCCACTACCGCGCCGCCGAGGATGTGGGCGGTTGAGGGGATGTCGCGGATCGACTCGGTGAGCGCGCTCTGGGCGACGCCGCCGGTGCGTCGCTCGAACCAGCGGGCGGCCTTCTCGGCGGCGGGGATGTAGGTCGGGTTGGGGCGGCCGGGGCCTGTTCGGTCTGCAGGCGAACGCCGGAGCCGAAGATCTTGCGCTTGGGCCGGAAGTGCATCGCAACGTCGACCGTCTGCATCACCAGCAGGATCACGGTGCGCTGGGACCAGCGGTGGGGGATCATCATCCGCGCCGTGCGCAGCGGGTGGCGCGCGATCGCCGCCAGCCACTTGATCGGCCGGGTCAGTTTCGTGCCCGCGCCGGTCATCGCGGTGAAGGTGCCCGACATCGCGTCGCCGGCGGTGCCGTAGGTGACCACCTCGATGTGCGTGTCGGGGTCGGGGTAGATGCTCGAGGTGATCGCCACCGAGCGGCTGAAGTCGCGCTCGTCGTCGGGCGCCGTGACCGCCTGGATCGACTCCGAGTTGGTGCGGACCAGGTCGCCGAGCTTGTCGGAGATTCGCGGCAGGGCACCGGAGTGGCGGCAGTTGGCCAGCAGGTTGTTGGTGCCAAGTGCGCCGGCGGCGACGATCACGCCGCGGGCGGTCTGGGTGCGGCGCCGCTTGCGCAGCCAGGAGCCCGAGCGCTCGCTGGTAACCGCGTAGCCGTCCGATCCGTCCGCGGCGCCGAGCGGGCGGATATCGGTCACCTGGCGCTGGGGCTGGATCTCGACCCCGAGCTTCTCGGCGAACCAGAGGTAGTTCTTCATCAGCGTGTTCTTCGCTCCATGGCGGCAGCCGACCATGCAGCTGCCGCAGCGCATGCAACCGGTGCGGTCGGGGCCCTCACCGCCGAAGAAGGGGTCGGAGACCTCGACCCCCGGCTGGTCGAAGAAGACGCCGACCCGGGTGTTGGTGAAGGTCTCGCCGACGCCGATCTCCTCGCCGTATTCGCGCAGCAGCCCGTCGGCCGGGCCGATGCCCTCGTACTCGACGACCCCGAGCATCCGCTCGGCCGTGTCGTAGTGCGGTGCCAGCTCCAGCTCCCAGTTGCCCAGCTCGCCCCACTGTGGGTCCTCGAAGAAGGCGGGCCGGGCGCGGTAGAGGGTGTTGGCGTAGCCGAGGCTGCCACCGCCGACGCCGCTGCCGGAGAGAATGAGGACGTCCTTGAAGAACGTTATCCGCATCACACCGCGGAAGCCGAGGCGAGGCAGCCAGAAGTAGCGCCGCGGGTGCTTCAGGTTGGACTCGGCGAAGTCCTCGTCGCGAAAGCGGCTGCCGCACTCCAATACCGCGACGGAATACCCCTTTTCAGCAAGCCTCAACGCGGCTACGGAGCCCCCAAACCCGGATCCGACCACGATCCAGTCGTAGTCGTGCATGGCTAGACGCCCGCGGTCGACAGCATCAAGCCTCGCCGGGCTCCAACGGCCGAAAGTCGGAAGTTCGTGCTCCGCAGACGGGGCAGAACCAGTCTTTGGGGATGTCCTCGAACTTGGTTCCGGGCGGGATGCCGCCGTCGGGGTCGCCGATCGCCGGGTCGTAGATGAAGCCGCAGCTCTCGCAGATCCACAGGGTTTGCTCGGTTGCAGTCGTCATGACAACAAAGGTTAGTGACTCAGTCTTTGCTGAAGTCGACCGCGACCGGCTCGCGGTCGGCGGCGTCTTCGATCTCGAAGTACTCGCGCTTGCCGAAGCCGCCCTGGCCGGCGATGATCGAGCCCGGGAACTGTTCGATCTCGGTGTTGTAGGACTTGACGTTGGAGTTGTAGATCCGCCGTGAGGCCTGGATTTCGTCCTCGAGCTCGGAGAGGTTGCGGCTCAGCTGCTGGAAGTTCTCGGTGGCCCGCAGGGTCGGGTAGTTCTCGGCGACGGCGCGCACGTCGGCCAGCGCCTGGGTCAGCTTCTGCTCGGCCTTAGCGGTTTCCTCGACGCTCTCGGCCGCCATCGCCGCGGCCCGCGCCTGGGTCGTCTTCTCGAAGGTCTGGCTCTCGTGCTCGGCGTAGCCCTTGACCGTCTCGACCAGGTTCGGCACGAGGTCGTGACGGCGCTTCAGCTGCACGTCGATCCCGCTCCAGGACTCATCGACGCTGTTGCGCGAGGAGATGATCGAGTTGCGCTTGGCGATGTAGTAGAGGACCGCGATGACGATGATCGCGACGACCACGATGAGGGCTATGACCATGTGCCCATGCTACTTGGCTGCCCGGCCAACTGCATAGGATCGGCGGCGATGAGCGCCAAGCAGGAAGCGCAGGGCTGGGCGGAGACCGTGCGCAAGTACGGCGAGCGCAATCGGCTCAAATACGAGCCCGTCGGTGGGATCAATCCGGTCGACGCGCCGGTCGCGCTCTGCGTCGGCGGCAGCAACCGGCTCACCGGGCAGCTCGTCGAAGGCTTCTGGGGCTCGTGTTGCGATGCCGACGAGAAGGAGATGGGGAGCCTCTTCAACAAGGCGGTGCTGCCGACCGCCCTGCTGGCCAAGGCGCACATGCCCGATCTGGCCCAGGTCGTGCCCGCCTTCAACGTCGAGTCGATCGAGGGCCACGAGGTGGTCACCCAGCGTTTCGCTCGCAAGGTGGAGTTCGAGTCGATCGACTTCAACAAGCGCTTCTCGGCGACGGTGCCGAAGGAGTACGACCCGGTCGCCCTGCGCGAGCTCTTCAGCCCCGGCTTCCTCAGCTGGACGACGACGATGACCGGCGAGGTCGACTTCGGCATCAACGACCGCCAGCTCTGGTTCCTCTGGCACCTGCGCGAGCGCAGCGCCGAGGAGCTGAAGGCGATGCTGAAGAA
Source organism: uncultured Solirubrobacterales bacterium (assembly GCA_963774405.1). Lineage (GTDB taxonomy): Bacteria > Actinomycetota > Thermoleophilia > Solirubrobacterales > 70-9 > VRUE01. Next base: position 924,686 of record CAVZEV010000005.1, read on the forward strand.
CGCCGGGCAGCTCTTCCGGCGGCTGCAGAGCGAGATGGAAGAGAGCGGTATCCACACCTATCCGCCGGGCCCCTGGCACGCCGGCCTCGAACCGTTCCCGGAGTCCTAGACTCGACTGACTGAACTTCAGGCGGGGTACTCGGGATCGCCGGGGAGGACGACCCGGTTGTTCTCGGCGGTGCCGATCACCTTGGGCAGGATCGGCTCGACCGCGATCCCGCGGTGGGCCTCGATCGCCTCGTCGGAAGTGCGGAAGGGGAGCAGCACTTCCAGCTGCTTGATCGTCGGGAAGGCGAGGACGAGCTCGCCGGCGGCCTGGGCCTCCAGGGCACCCGCGGGCTCGAACCAGCCGGCGTCGGTGGTCTCGACGCCGTCGGGGCGGGGAGGGGTGTGGGCCGGCGCCAGGGCGAGGAAGAACCAGGCATCGAAGCGGCGCGAGACGACCTCGGGCGTGATCCAGCGCGAGAAGAGCACCAGCTCCTCGTCCTCGGGAAGAGCGATCCCGGCCTCCTCCTCGAGCTCGCGCACCGCGCAGGCTTTGAAGCGCGCTTCGTCCTCGCCGTCCTCGTCGTCGACCGCGCCGCCCGGGAAGACCCAGACATTGGGCATGAAGCGCGCCTTCTCGGTCCGCTTCAGCAGCAGCACCTCGAGCGCCCGGTCGGCGTGCTTGCCGCCGCGCCGCAAGAGGACGACCGATGCGGCCGGCCGCGGCTCCGAGGGTTCACCCAGATTCGGCGCCTCCGCGGGCCCGCGCTGTCTCTCCTCGCCCACCGAGCCACCATACCGGCACGCATCCGCCCAGCCTCCGGTGCGCCTTATGTGGTCCACAGCCACATAAGGCGCACCGGAACGGTGGTCGGCTACGCGTCGAGGGCGCGCTCGCGGCGGCTTCGCAGCCAGAGGCGCTGGGCGAGCCAGGCGAGCAGGCAGAGGAGCGCAAGGGGGGCGATGACGGCGAGGCCGACCAGGGTGACGCCGGCCGCGATACCGAGGATGTGGCCGGCGTCGTGGAAGGCGTCGCCGATTCCCCAGGCGCCGCCCGATTCGGTCGAGGCGCCGCTCTGGATCCGGACCAGGACGCGCGAGTAGGTGGTGCGCCGTTGCAGCCGCGCCAGCCGGCTGCGCAGGCGCGCTGCGTGGCCGCGCTCGGCGTGCAGCTCGGCTGCGATCGCCTCCCGTTCGGATTCGGTTTCCGCGCCGGAGAGCTGGGCGAGCAGGCTGTCGACTCTTGCCTGGACGTCCTGCAGCTCTTCTTCCGTGGTGACGGTGGGCTTGGTGATGTCGTCGGTCGCCTCGTGGCGGCTGCTGACCTCGTCGATCGAGGAGAAGGCGGCCAGGGCATCGCCCAGCCTGGCGCTGGGGATCAGCAGTTCGAAGCGGGCACCGGCCCCTTTGCCCGAGCTGGTCGACGAGTGCAGGACGATGCCGTTGGCGTCGTGGACCGCGGCGAAGACCTTGGTGGAGTCTTCGGAGACATCGGTTGGGTCGGCAAGGAGGCCGATCTCGGCGGAGCGCTCTATCTTGCGAGGGCGGATCAGGAAACCTCCGTGCTTGCCGGGTAGGCTCGCCCTGTTGAAGCTGGCGTTGGAATCAAGTGCGGCGCCGCTTTCGGCACCGGATCCGGAGCCAGATGATCCGGCCGCGGCGGCGAACGGAATGACTTCGGAATACTGCACGCCCCCGGACGATTCGGGTGCCGCGACCTGAGGAGCGGCCTCGGAGCCCTGGACGCGGTGGGGCCGTGGCCGGGGGACAGTGGCCCCCGAGTCGATTGCGATCGTCCTCGATCTTGATCCCGAGTTGTCGATGAGGACCGTGGCAACGGCAATGGCAACCAGGGCTACGGCTGCGCCGGCGAACGACAGTCGCATTGGCGAGTGCGCCCCGATCCGGTCTGCGAGCCTCGCCAGGGGAAAACGGCTGGCGCGCGAGCGCCGCGGGAAGCCCGCGCTCACACGTTCGTCCAGCTCTTCAGCGAAGTCATCGCGCGGAGCCGGCCGTGCTTCCGCCAGCGCTGTCGCGATCTCGTCGTGGTCCCTAGAGCGCTCCATCGCATGCCTCCCTCAGCTTGTCCATCGTTCGGTGCAACTTGGTGCCGGCGTTCGAGGCGCTGGTGCCGATCACGCGGCCGATCTCCGCGTTGGAGAGACCGGCGAAGAACTTGAGCGCGACCAGCTCGCGCTCGCGCGGCTCGAGCTTGCCCAGGGCGCCGTCGAGGAGCAGGCGCAGCTCGCTGCGCTGGTCGCCCCTGTCCGGCTGACTCGCGGCGTCGACCGGGTCGGTGCTGAGCTCGGCCTGGCGACCGCGGCGCCGCAGCTCGTCGAGCGCCGCGTTGCGGGCGATGCCGAAGAGCCAAGCACGGGCGCTGCCCCGCCCCGGGTTGAAGCGAGAGCGCTTGCGGTAGGCGCGCTCGAAGGCGGCCGCCGTCACGTCCTCCGCGGCGCTGCGGTCGCGCAGCAATCCGGCCGCGTAGGCGTAGACGTCGTCGCGGCTGGAGCGGTAGAGGCGCTCGAAGTCGAGCTCGCCCCGGCGGGGGCTCTCGACCTCGGTGACCGCGGCTGCCTCGCTCATGTCCTTACTACGAGCGAGGCGGCGATCTGTCACACGGGCAGACTAGGCAGCTTGGGCAAGCGGCGCCGGAGCCGCGGTCGCGCAGGCGACTTCGATCGACTCGCGGGTGATCTCGAGCAGGCGGCGCAGGTCGGACTCGGAGATCGAGAGCGGGGGCATCAGGACCACGACGTCGGAGAGTGGCCGGATGATCGCGCCGCGCTCGCGTGCCTCAAGCGTCACCCGGTGGCCCATGCGCAGAGCCGGCTCGTGCTCGCCGAGGTCGATCCCGGCCATGAAGCCGCGGCCGCGCACCTCCGCCACCTCCGGCATCGCCTCGATCTCGGCGAGCGTCGCCCGCAGCAGGGCGATCTTCGGCTGCAGCCGTTCCAGCGTGCGCTCGCGCTCGAAGATGTCGAGGCTGGCGAGGGCGGCGGCGCAGGCGAGCGGGTTGCCGGTGTAGGTGTGGCCGTGGAAGAAGGTGCGGTACTGCTCGGGGGCGCCGAGGAAGCCCTCGTAGATCCGCTCCGTCGCCATGGTCGCGGCCAGGGGGAGGTAGCCGCCGGTGAGGCCCTTGGCGAGGCAGAGCAGGTCGGGCGCGACGCCCTCCTGCTCGCAGGCGAACATCGTGCCGGTGCGGCCAAAGCCGGTCGCCACCTCGTCGCAGATCAGCAGCACGCCGTAGCGGTCGCAGAGCTCGCGCACCTGGCGCAGGTAGCCCGCAGGGTGGGTGAGCATGCCGGCGGCGCCCTGGACCAGGGGCTCGACGATCACCGCGGCGATCTCCTCTTCGCGGCAGGCAAGAACCCGCTCGAGGTCGGCGGCGTCGCCTGGCTCGGCGGCGTGGGTCTGGAAGAGCAGCGGCCGGTAGGTCGAGTGGAAGAGCTCGATGCCGCCGACCGCGACCGAGCCGATCGTGTCGCCGTGGTAGGAGTCGCGCAGGTGGACGAAGGAGGTGCGGCGACGGTGCTGGCCGCCGCGCTGCTGCTGGAACTGGAAGGCCATCTTGAGCGCGATCTCGACCGCGGTCGAGCCCGACTCCGAGTAGAAGACCCGGTTCAGGCCCGGCGGTGCGAGTCTGACCAGTCGCCCCGCAAGATCGGCGGAGCCTGGGTGGGAGAGGCCGAGCATCGTCGTGTGGGCGACCTTTTCCAACTGGGCGGCGACGGCGGCGTCGATCTCGGGGTGGCCGTGGCCGTGGACCGTGCACCAGAGCGAGGAGACGCCGTCGATGTAGCGCTGCCCATCGCTCGCCACCAGGTGCGAGCCGGCCCCCGCCTCGATCATCAACGGCTCCTCCTCGACCCAGGCTTGCTGCTGGGTAAAGGGGTGCCAGACGTGGTCGCGATCGAGTTGAGCGTGGTCGGCTGCCATCGCTGCCAACGACCCTAGACCCAGGGGCGGCGGAATCTAGGTCGGAAGCCGAGCACGCCGGATCGATTAGAAAACAAAAAATATTTTCTAAGTATTCCTAGTTTTATGTATGGAACTCGGGGGAACGCGTGCATAGCGTTGATCCATGAACCTCAAGACCACGGCGGGTTCGGCCCTGGGGAAGGCTCGGCCTTGGCTGGTCCCGCTCCTCGCCGGTGTGGTCTTGACCCTGATCGTCCTGGCGGTCATTTCACGGCTAGGGGGCGATCGCTCGCATGACGCTCAAGTGCCATCCGACGAGCCGGCCGAATACCTCTACCTCGACGGCGCTCGCGTGCTCGCCTACCTCGCCCAGTTCGACGGTGGCAACTTCACCAGCGAGCAGTTGACCAGCAAGCTCTCAAACAGCAAGAGCGGCAAGCTGGCGATCGAGAACGCAATCGAACTGGGCGAGGAAACCGCGGAAGAACAGTCCGTCACGCGTGAAATCGCCCCAACCGTCGCCGGCAACTTCGTCGAACTGCTTGCCAAGCTCGAAAGCCACGGCGGCTTGGAGAAATCGGGCTCGGCCGCTTTCGCCGCGAAGTCCACAAACTTCCGGAGGGTCAGTTCGTCATGTTCCGAACCCATTCCCTGCGACCGCCGGTCTACCTGAACCCATACTTGGCAGTGCGCCAGCGGCAGACGCTTGCGACTCTTTTTCCGATGCCGCCGAAGGGCGATCCGGATGGCGAACGGATATTGGCCGAGCGGGAGGCGGCGAGGCACTTCCGCCAGAGCGTCGGCGAAGACCCGCGGGTCGTCTTCGCTCTGTACCCGCCGAACGAACGCGAACTGAACGAACGGAAGGCGGCCAAGAGCGGTGGCACCGCAGCGAACGAAGAACAGCTCGGCCCCGCAGAAGAAAAAGCGCTGGCGGAAAACCACGTCGAGTACCTGATGCCAATGGACGCCCGCTTGATCACCGAGGAGCGCAGCCTGATCAAGTTCGGCGGCGGCGAATTCACGGTGGTTGGCAAGCTCGTGCGCAGCTTTCCCGAGCGAGGCGACGACGAACATCCGGCCTACGTCGATTCGCCCACGCTCGAGACTTGGGCGCAGCCTCTCTCTCGCGCGCCGCTGGTGCTGCTGTGCAGAACCGACCCGAAATGCGTCTCGTTGCAGCGCTCCCGGCTCGACCCGGGCGGGCGCCGGCAGGCTCTCGAACATTCCGAAGATTGGGCGCTGGAAGCACTGACAGAGCAGACCAAGATCCAGAGGCGCGGCGCGGTCATCCTCCCGATCGCGATCTACAAGTAGTCGCACTCCGGCTGTTCCCGGCCTGGGCGGCAGTGCCGCGACGTGTGATTGTGGTCACATGAACAACTGTTCCGCTTGGCTAATAGTTGCAATTATGCAACTATCAGGGGAATGCAAGCGAGCGATATAGGTGCGCTGATCGAGGAGGTGGCGACGCCGGAGGTGAGCGAGGACGCTCAGGCCACGGCGGCGCGGATCAGCGCCTTGCTGCGCCACCTCTTCCTCTATGACCGCGGCAACGTGCTGCGGGTGATCGAGGAGAGCGGCCTGACGATGACCCAGTCCAAGGCCCTGCTGGAGCTGGGCGGGCTGGGCGAGGCGGCGGAGGCGCGGCAGGTGAGCGAGCTGGCCGAGGCGCTCGGCGTCTCAGTGCCCTCGATGAGTCGGGCCGTTGACGGCCTGGTCAAGAAGCGGCTCGCCAGCCGGGTTGAGGATCGCGAGGACCGGCGGGTGCGTCGGGTCGCGATCACCGCCAAGGGCAAGAAGCTCGTCGACACCCTCGTCGTCGTGCGCCAGGCGGGGATGGAGACCTTCGCCGCCAGCCTCACCGCGGCGCAGCGGCGCAAGCTCGATGCCGCCGTCGACTCGCTGATGGACCGCGACGACATCGCCGAAGCTTTCGCACACCTGAAGGAGGTAGGACCAGCTTGAGCCGTTACGCCCACCTGATCACCGACGAGAACCGCAAGTGGTGGACGCTCGGAGCGATGTGCTTCGCGCTGTTCATGATCATGCTCGACAACACGGTGGTCAACGTGGCGCTGCCGTCGATCCAGAAAGACCTCGGGGCCTCGATCTCCGGCCTCGAGTGGACGATCAACGGTTACACGCTCTCCTTCGCCGTGCTGCTGGCGACCGGCGGGCGGCTCGGCGACATCTTCGGCCGGCGCCGCATGTTCCTCTTCGGCGTCGTCATCTTCGCCCTCTCCTCGGCGACCGCCGGCCTCGCCGCCAATCAGACCGACCTGGTGATCAGCCGCGTGGTGCAGGGGGTCGGCGCGGCGCTGATGATGCCGGCGACGCTCTCGATCATCACCGACGCCTTCCCCGTCACAGAGCGCGGCAAGGCGATGGGGATGTGGGCCGGCGTCTCTGCCCTCGCTCTCGCGGTCGGCCCCGTCGTCGGCGGCGCCCTGACGGAGCACGTCAGCTGGCGGGCGATCTTCTACCTCAACATCCCGGTCGCGATCGGCGCCGTCACCGCCTCGCTCTTCGCCGTGCGCGAGTCGCGCGACGACACCGTCGGCCGCGAGGTCGACTTCGCCGGGGTTGCGGCGCTGACGGCCGGCCTGGCGGCGCTGATCCTCGCCCTGGTCGAGGGCAACGAATGGGGCTGGGGCTCAACCGAGATCGTCGCCCTGCTGATTGGCTCGGCGATCGCTCTCGCCGCCTTCGTCGCGGTCGAGCTGCGGGTCAAGGTGCCGATGGTCGAATTCCGCTTCTTCTCCGATCGCAACTTCCTCGGCGCCGTCGTCGTCGCCCTGATCGTCTCCTTCTCGATGCTCGGCGTCTTCTTCTTCCTCGCCCTCTACATGCAGGACATCCTCGGTTACTCGCCGCTGGAGGCCGGGGTCAGGTTCCTGCCCTCGACCCTGATGATCGTCGGCGTGGCGCCGGTCGCCGGCCGGCTCGCCGATCGCTTCGGGCCGCGCTGGCTGATCGCCGCCGGGCTCGGCATCGTCGCCGCTTCGCTCTACAGCTTCAGCGGCATCGCGGTCGACTCCAGCTACCTGGACCTGTTGCCCGGCTTCATGCTGCTCGGCATCGGCATCGCCCTGACGATGTCGCCGATGACCAGCGCGGCGATGAACGCGGTCGCGGTCGAGAAGGCGGGGATTGCCTCTGGTGTGCTCTCGATGTTCCGCATGGTCGGCGGCAGCCTCGGCGTCGCCGTCACCGGCGCGATCTTCCAGGGCTCGGTGGGGACGACCAACTTCGCCGAAGCGAGCCCGCAGCAGTTCGTCGACGCGCTCGGGCAGGCGATGGCGATCTGCGCCGGGGTCGCTGCCTTCGGCGCCCTGGTCGGAGCGGTGGCGATCCGCGCCAAGCGCGACACGCTCAGCGACGAGGCCGCCGAGGCGGCGCTCAACTTCGGCGGCGAGGAGCTCGCCGGGGCCGAGGTCGTGGCCGGGCGCGAGCCCGTCGCCGCGGGCGATTCCGCCGCCTGAGAAGCGGCCGCGATGCTGATCCTGCTGCCGCCCTCGGAAGGCAAGGCCGAGCCCGAGGGCGGCGAGCCGGTCGACCTCGACTCACTCGTCTTCGCGGCGGAGTTGCGCAAGCAGAGACAGAAGCTGTTGCGGGCCGTCGACCCGAAGCTGCGCAAGGCGCCCGCCGCGCCGGCTGCGGAGGTCTACAGCGGCGTGCTCTACCAGCGCCTCGACCTCGGCGGACTGCCCGCGGCTGCCCGTCGCCGGGCGGCGAAGCGGGTGCTGATTGCCAGCGCGCTCTGGGGTTTCCTGCGGCCGACGGACCGGATCCCGTACTACAAGCTGCCACCGTCGACCAAGCTCGATGGCATCGGGCCGCTCGCCGCCTGGTGGCGCCCGGCGCTGGCAACGGCGATGCCCGACGAGCCCGGCGAGACCATCGTCGACATGCGCTCCGGCGCCTACGCGAGCGCCTGGAAGCCAAAGCAGGCCACGCTGCTGGCGGTTCGTGCCTTTCGCGAGGAGAAGGGCGAGCGCAAGGCGGTCTCCCACATGGCCAAGGCCGTGCGCGGCCACATCGCGCGAGCATTGCTGCTTGCCAAACGGGAGCCGAAGACGCCGGAGGAGATTGCCGCGGTCGCGGCCGAAGCCGGTTTCGAGGTCGAGCTGACCCCGGCGAGCCTCGACGTGATCGTCAGCGACTGATCGATTGACCACCGGGTCAGAGGGTCAATCGATCAATCGACCTCGAGCTCCGGCCAGCTTTCCGGTTCGCTGAGGTCGAGCGCGGGGCAGGGTCCGGACCGGCACCTCGCCCAGGCCCTCGATCGTCTCTCGGTTCGAGCGTTCGATCGTGCTCGGCTCGCCCGGCCAGGGGGTGAGGACGACCGCCGCGACCTCGAGGCCCACCGCGCGCGCCGCCTCGATCGTCAGCAGGGTGTGGTTGATCGTGCCCAGCCCCGGCGAGGCGGCAACGACGAGCGGCAGGCCGAGCTCGACGGCGAGGTCGCGCACGGTGTAGGTGGCGTGTTGTGCCCTATGTGGGGAACAAAGCCACACCAGCGGGACGAGCAGCCCGCCGACGCCCTCGCAGATCAAGGCGTCGGCCCGCCCGCCGGCGGTCTGCGCCGCCTGGCGCAGACGCTCAGGGTCGATCGCCTCGCCCGCTTCGGCTGCTGCCAGGTGCGGCGACGCGGGCAGGCCGTAGCGGTACGGCGCGATCGCATCGTCGCCTTGCTCAGAGCCCGAAGCGCGGCGCAGCAGGGCGTGGTCGGTCTCGCCGGGCTCGTCGAGTCCGGTCACCGCGGGCTTGAAGACGGCGACTGTGCCGTGCGAGCGCAGCGTTCGGGCCAGTGCCGCCGCGACGACCGTCTTGCCGACCTCGGTGCCGGTGCCGGTGACGAAGAAGCCCTTCGCGACGGGCATCAGGCGGCGAGCCGGGCGACCGCGGGATGCCCCGCGCCCACGCCGAGCGCACGCGCGGCGTCGCCGACCAGCCTGGCGGTGCGCTCCAGCTCTTCGCGGCGGTGGGTCGACATCACCGTCAGGCGCAGCCGCGCGGAGCCCTCGGGAACCGTTGGCGGGCGGATGCCCTGGGCGAAGACGCCGCCCTCCAGCACCCGCTCGCAGAGGTCCATCGCGGCGCCGGCCTCGCCGACCGGGACCGGCACGATCTGCGTTTCCGAGCCGCCCGTCTCGAGACCTTCGCTACGCAGTGCCTCGCGCAGGGCCCTGGCGTTGGCGGCGAGCCGCTCGACCCGCTCGGGCTGCGGACTCGAGCAGCTCCAGCGCCGCCAGCCCAGCGGCGGCGACCGAGGGCGGCAATGCGGTCGAGAAGACGAAGGAGCGTGCCGTGTTGAGCAGGTAGTCGGTCGTCTCGTGGTTGGCGCAGACGTAGGCGCCGTAGGAGCCGAGCGCCTTGCCCAGCGTTCCGATCACCACGTCGACCTCGCCGCTGAGGCCGGCCGCCGCGACCGAGCCGCGACCGCCCGGGCCGATCGCGCCGGTGGCGTGCGCCTCGTCGACCATCAGGCGACAGCCATGACGCTTGGCCAGCTCGACCAGGCCCGGCAGCGGGGCGATGTCGCCGTCCATCGAGAAGACGCCGTCGGTGACGATCAGCGCCGCCCGCCCGCCGGCCTTGCGCAGCCCCCAGGAGAGGTGCTCGAGGTCGCCGTGGCGGTAGACGAAGGTCTCGGCCCGCGAGAGGCGGCAGCCGTCGATGATGCTGGCGTGGTTGAGCTGGTCGGAGAAGACGACCTCGCCGTCCCCGGCCAGGGCCGCGATCGTGCCCGTGTTGGCGAGGTAGCCCGAGCCGAAGAGCAGCGCCGACTCATAGCCCTTGAAGGCGGCGAGCCGCTTCTCCAGGCGCGAGTGCGGCTGCATGTTGCCCGAGATCAGGCGCGAGGCGCCGGCGCCGGCGCCCCAGCGCATCGCCGCGTCCGCCGCCGCACCCCGCACCTTGGGGTGGTTGGCGAGGCCGAGGTAGTCGTTGGAGCAGAGCAGCAGCACCTGCTTGCCGTCGAGGGTGACGCGCGGGCCCTGGGGGCCGCCGATCAGCCGCAGGCGCCGGTGGAGCCCGCGGTCGCGGAGCTCCTCCAGCCGCTCGGCGATCTCGCTCATGCCGCGGTCTGGCGCGCCGGATACGGCGGGGGCTTCTTGGTCTTCTTGATCACCCGCAGCTGCGTCGAGGGATCCCAGAAGTTGGCCTCGTCCTGGTGGTCGATCAGCGCGTCCATCGGCGTTGCCGGGGTCTCGCCGTCGAGCCAGCCGTCGCGGTTGTCGGGGCGCGGGTTGGCGCCGTTGTCGGGCTGGCGGGCGACGTTGAGGCCGAGCTCCTCGAACATCGCCCGGTCGTCCTCGGGCTCGGCCCCGAGCGTGGTCAGGAAGTTGCCCATCATCACCCCGTTGAGCCCGGCCTTGACCGCCAGCGGCTGCAGGTCGCCGAGGTTCTCGACCCGGCCGCCGCAGAGGCGGAAGAGGGCGCCGGGGATGATCAGGCGGAAGATCGCCACCCACTTGACCACGTCCCAGGCGTCCATCAGCGGCCGCTCGCCGAACTTGGTGCCGGTGCGCGGGTTGAGCAGGTTGATCGGCACCGAGGTCGGGTTGATCTCGGTCAGCTCGAAGGCCATCTCGACCCGCTGCCGCGGCGACTCGCCGAGGTTGAGGATGCCGCCGACGCAGGTCTCCAACCCGGCCTCCTTGACCGCCTGGATCGTCCGCAGCCGGCCCTCGTAGCGAACCGTGCTCGAGACCTCCGGATAGTAGGAGCGGGCCGACTCGACGTTGTGGTGGACGCGCTGGATGCCGGCCTCGCGCAGTTTCTTGGCCCGTTCGCCCGACATGTGGCCGATCGAGGCACAGCGCTTCAGGTTGGTCTGCTCGGCGACCAGCTTGGCGCCCTCGAGGATTTTCTCGAAGTCCCGTTTGGAGAGCCCCTGGCCCTGGGTGACCATGCAGAAGCGGTGCGCGCCCGCAGCTTCCGCGGCCTTGGCGTGCTCGAGGATCTGCTCGGGCTCCATCATCGCGTGCATCGGCGTGTCCGCCTCGGCGTAGCGCGACTGGGCGCAGAAGCCGCAGTCCTCGGCGCAGCCGCCGGACTTGGCGTTGACCAGCGAGCACATGTCGGTCGAGTCGCCGAAGTTCTCGCGCCGCACCGCCCAGGCGCGCTCGACCAGGTCGCCGATCTCCTGGTGGTCGGTCAACTCGCCGAGCGCCAGCGCTTCCTCGAAGGTGATCAGGGAGGGCATGCGGGCGCAAGGCTAGGCAGCCGCCCGGACGCCTGCGCGTGTCTGCCCTCGGCGATCCGTCCGGCCCATAAGGTCAGACGCGTGAGCGGCGCGAAGCGCAGGCGCAGGAGGCCGGCGATCGGCATCGCGGCAGGGTTGGCTGCGGGCGCTTTCGCCTTTGGCACCGTGCTCGGCGAGCGCGGTTCGTCCCCGCCGCCCGGCCCGGCGTCGCTGCTCTCGCCGTCGCGGCTGGTCGGCGAGCGCCTGATCGGCGGTTTCCCCGGCACCACTGTGCCGGTCCCCTTGCGGCGGATGATTCGCAGGGGCGACCTGGCGGGCGTGATCCTCTTCGCCGAGAACCTGCCGAGTCGGGCGAGGGCGCGGGCCCTCGTCGCCGAAATCCAGTCGATCCGGCGCCCGGCCGGGCTGCGTGACCCGCTGCTGGTCATGGTCGACCAGGAGGGTGGCCAGGTGAAGCGGCTCGCCGCCGCGCCAAGCGACTCAGCGGCGCGGATGGGGGCCGTCGGCGCGGCGTTCAGCCGGGACCAGGGCCGGGCCACCGCGGCCGGCCTGAGAGGGGTGGGCGTGAACGTCGACCTCGCCCCGGTGCTCGACGTTGCCCGGCCCGGCGGCACGATCGCCGGCACCGAACGGGGCTTTGGCGCAACCGCTGCCGCGGTCGAAGCGACGGCGGTGCCGTTCGCCGCCGGCCTGCAGGGCGGTGGCGTTGCCGCCACCGCCAAGCACTTCCCGGGTCTTGGAGCTGCGGCCGAGAACACCGACTTCGCCGCGCAGCGGATCGAGTTGCCGAAGCGGACGCTGCGCACGGTCGACGAGCGTCCCTACCGCCGCTTCGCCGCGGCAGGCGGCAAGCTGGTGATGCTGAGCACCGCCGTCTATCCGGCCTTCTCGCCGAGGCCCGCCGCCTTTGCCCGATCGGTCGCCACCGGCGAGTTGCGCCGCCGCGTCGGTTTCGACGGGGTCTCGATCACCGACGCGCTCGAATCGGCCGCGGTGCGCGACTTCGGCGGACCGGCCGTGGCGGCGCGGGCGGCGGCAGCGGCCGGCACCGATCTCCTCCTCTTCACCGACTACCGCGCCGCGCTTGCCGCCGGACGCGCGCTCTCGGGCCTGCTGCGCGGTGGGCGGGAGACCCGAGCCGGCTTCGAGGCCTCGGCCGGCAGGGTCCTGCGCCTGCGCCACGCCCTGGCGGTTAACGCGGCTCGCCGACGGTGATCTTGACTTCGCCGGGCTTTGGTTCCGGCGTCGTCTCGTCAAAGATCTTCACCCGGTCGCGCCCCGATCCCTTCGCCGCGTACATCGCCGCGTCGGCGCGGCCCAGCACCGTTTCGTAGCTGAGCCGCTCGCCCGCGCCGAAGGCGGCGATGCCGACGCTGGCGGTGAGCGGCGGCACCTCGGGGTCGGCGCTCATGCGTTCGCGGATCGCCACGGTGATCTCGGTGCCCACCTCCTCGGCCTCGGCCGGCTCGCAGCGCGGCAGCACGATCGCGAACTCGTCGCCGCCGATTCGGGCCAGCACGTCGGTCTCGCGCGCGCGGGCGCGCAGCACCGCGGCGATCTCGGCGAGGACCCGGTCACCGGCCGGGTGGCCGAGGGTGTCGTTGACCTGCTTGAAGTGGTCGAGGTCGAGCATCAGCAGCGCCCCGGCGACGCCGTAGCGGTGGCTGCGCGCCAGCTCGGCTCGCAGGTCCTCCTCGAAGCGGCGCCGGTTCTTCAGCCCGGTGAGCGGGTCCTGGCTGGCCTGCAGGGCGAGCTCCTGCATCCGTTCGTGGCGGCTCCAGATCAGGACCAGCGCTGCCAGCAGCGCTGCCAGCGAGAGGCCGACGATTGCGATCATCACCGCCAGGTCGACGCCGGGGCGACCCGGGTCGCGCACGACGAGCAGCCAGGTGCGATCGGCGATGCGGATCGGCGCGGTGGCGCTTTCGTCGCGGGCCAGCTTCGCGCCGGAGATGGTCGTGCCGTGCTCGACGAAGGACGCGTCGACGCCCCCCGGCAGCGCCGCACCGGCAGCCGAGGCCAGATCCGGGATCCGGAAGGAGCCGCCGGCAAACCCGATCAGGGCGGCGCGGCGCTGGGCCACCGTCCGGGTCGGCGCTCCGTCGCGGAAGACGGGGCGGAAGACGTTGATTCCGGTGCCGCCGACGGGCAGGCGCAGCGCCGGCGTTGCGGCCGGCTTGCCGCTGTCGCGCGCTTGCAGCAGGTAGGTACCGCGGAACTGGTCCGAGCCGACGTCATAGCCGATCGGGGAGTGCACCATCAGGCCGCGCGCGGCGACGTAGATGATCGGGAAGTAGTGGCTGCGCCGGCCGGCGCGGCGAAAGTTGCCCAGCGGCCCTCGTTCGAGGATCTGAACGCCGTGTGCGCGTTCGAAGCTCGCCCGCCGGGAGGCCGGCACCGAGCCGATGAAGGCGGTTGCCCGCAGCGCGCCGGGGCGCAGCAGCGAGCGGGCGACGACGTTGAACTCGTGGTGGCTGAAGTTGCCCTCCGCCTGGTAGAAGGCCGAGGCGCTGGAGAGCTGACCGACCGAGAGGGCGGCCAGGGCTTCGGCCTGGTGCGCGGCTCGCAGTGCCTCTCCGCGCTGGCGCCCCTCGAAGCTGTTCTCTTCGCGCCCGTGGACGACCAGCGCGACCGCGATCGAGCCAACCGCGATCGCGGCGACTACGGCAAATCCAAGCCAGAAACGGAGGCGCATGAACCTATTGTCGGCGGCTCACCGGCGCCACTCAATTCGCGGGCGCGTTTGCAAGCGACTCCCAGAGGTAAAGCGAGGCGAGGCTGCGGTGTGGGCGCCAGGCCTCGCCGATCTCCAGCACCCTGGCGGGGGTCGGCATCTCCTCCAGCCCGTACTCGATCTGCACCGCCTTGCGGATGCCGAGGTCACCGCCGGAGAGGACATCGGGCCGTTCGAGGTGAAACATCAGGAACATCTCCGCGGTCCAGACGCCGAGCCCACGCACGGCGACGATCTCCTCGATCACCTCGGCGTCGTCGAGCTGATCGAGACGCTCGAGCTCCAGCTCACCCTCGATCACGTGCGAGGCGAGGTCGCGTACGTACTCGACCTTGCGGCCGGAGAGGCCGGCGGCGCGCAGGTCCGACTCCTCGGCTTCGAGCAGCTGCTCGGGCGAGGGCGTGCTGCCGCCGAAGAGCTCGAGCACGCGTCCGTAGATCGTCCGCGCCGCCTTGGTCGAGAGCTGCTGGCCGACGATTGCCCGCAGCAGCGCCCCGTAGGCGTCGTTCGGGCGCTCCTCGTTGCGCCGCGCCAGCCGCGTCGCCAGGTCGATCTCACCGATGCGGGCCATCAGCGCCGCCATCGTCGGGTCGCCGCCGGCGAGCTGCCTGCGTGCCTTCGCGCTCATCGCCCCTTCCACTCGGGCTTGCGCTTCTCGGCGAACGCCTCGATGCCCTCGCGGAAGTCAGCCGAGCTGAAGCAGGACTCGCGCAGGGCGATCAGGCCGGCCTCCTGCTGTGGGCTGAGGACCGGTGAGGCGGTGAGCAGGTCGATCGCGCTTTTGTTGCCTCGCATCGAGAGCGGCGCGTTGGCAGCGATCTCGGCCGCTAAGGCGACCGAGGATTCTTCAAGGCGGTCGGCGGAAACGACTTCGTGGACGAGACCGATCTCCGCGGCTCGTTCCGCGCTGAGATTGCGGCCGGTGAGGAAGAGCTCCTTGGTGCGTGCCGGCCCAATCGTGTCGAGGAACTTGCGCAGGCCGGTGTGGCCGTAGACGAGGCCGAGCTTGACCGGTGGCATGCCGAGCTTGGCCTCGGCAGCGGCAATCCGCAGGTCGCAGGTCACCGCCAGCTCCAGGCCGCCGCCGATGCAGTGCCCGTTGATCGCGGCAACGGTCGGCCAGGGATGGGCGGCGAGCGCCTCCATCGCGGCGTGGAAGGGGTGGGCGACGAGCGCCTCGGCGTCGCGCTCGAAGGTCTCGGCCGGGATCGCGGCGAGGTCGTAGCCGGCCGAGAAGACCGGCGGGGCGCCGGTGATCAGCAGGCAGCGGGTCTCGATTCCCTGGTCGAGCCGCGGCAGCGTCTCGGCGATCGCGTCGAGGATCTCGTGGTCGAGTGCGTTGCGACGCTCCGGGTTGGAGATGCGGAGGCGGACCACCGCCTCAGCCGGGGAGTCGAGGAGCAGCTTGCCCCCGGCGAGCTGCTCGTTCTCGTTCACTCCAGCACTACGAGGACATCGCCTTCGCTGACCGACTGGCCCTCCTCGCAGCGAATCTCCTTGACGGTGCCGTCGTCTTCGCTCTCGACCGGGATCTCCATCTTCATCGACTCGAGGATCACGACCGTGTCCCCGTCCTCGACCGTGTCCCCGACCGCGACCTCGATTTTCCACACGTTGCCGGTGATGTGAGCCTCGATGTTCATGGCGGGGGACAATATCCGCCGTGCCCGACTCCTTGGCGGCAATCGTCGCCGCCCACAACGAGGCCGACCGGATCGGCGAGACGGTCAAGGCCGTGCGCGAGGCGCTGCCCGGCGCGGTCGTCTGGGTGGCCGACGACGCCTCCAGCGACGGCACGGCCGAGCTGGCGATGAGCGCGGGCGCCCGCGTCGTCAGCCGCGGCCGCTCCCACGGCAAGGGCGGCAACGTCGGCGCCGCGGCCGAGGCGGTGCTGAGCGAGGGCGAACCCCCGGCCCTGGTCCTGTTCTGCGACGGCGACCTCGGCGGCTCGGCGGCGCAGCTCGTGGCGCTGGTCGAGGCGGTGGAGAGGGGCGACTGCGATCTAGCGGTGGCCGCCTTCGCCAACCGGGTCGGCGGCGGCTTCGGCCTGGCCCTCGGCTTCGCCCACTGGGCGATCCGCCGCCGCTGCGGCTTCGACGCGACCGCCCCGATCTCCGGCCAACGAGCGATGCGCACCGAGGTGCCTGCGAGCCGTGCTGCCCTTCGCCGGCGGTTATGGCATGGAGATCGGCATGACCGTCGACGCCGTCCGCGCCGGCTACCGAGTCGCCGAGTACGAGCTCGACCTCTCCCACCGCGCCACGGGCCGCAGCTTCCACGGCTTCCTCCACCGCGCCCACCAGCTCCTCGACTTCATCCGCGCCGACCGCGCCCGCTCCTAACGCTTCCGGTGCGCTTTATCCCCCTATATCGGGGGAAAGGCGCACCGGAACGAGTTGGAGCGTCGGGGGTGGGTCTCCGGGAACTCCCGGCCGAAGGCCGGCCCGGAGACCACCCCCGACGCTCCCTCCGCATCGGTGCCGCGGGCGACCCTCAGGAGGGTGTCGGCCAACCGCCTTCGGCTCGCTCAACCTGCGCCGCAAGCGAGAGCAGCGTCGCCTCGTCGTTTTCGCGGCCGAGCAGCTGGGCGCCGATCGGCAGGCCCTTGGATGTGAGGCCGGCGGGGACGCTTATCCCGGGCCAGCCGACGACGTTCCAGGCGAAGGCGAATGGGCAGGTGGCGCTGGCGGTGTTGCCGGTCTTCCAGTAGCCGTCGCCGTCGAGGGCGCCGACGCGGGGCGGTGGCTTCGCAGTGGTCGGGGTGAGGACGACGTCGCAGCGCTCGAAGACGCGGCCGACCCGGCGTCGCAGGCTGGGCTCGGCGGCGCGGGCGAGGCGCAGCGGTAGTCCCTGCAGGGCGCGGCCGATGGCGGCGGCGGCGCGGGTGCGCGGCTCGAGGTTGGAGCGGTCTTCGCCGTGGGCGGTGAGCCACTGCTCGACGCCTGCCTCGCCACGGGCGACGATCATCGGGCCGGTCAGGCCGTAGTTGGGGTCGACGCGGACGATCTCGTGGCCGAGCTCCCGGAGCCGCCCGGCGAAGCCCTCGACCGCGGCCCGCTGCTCGTCGTGGACCCTGCTCGAGACGCCGAACGGGGTGGCGAAGGAGACGGCGATGCGCAGGCGCCCGGGCTCGCGCTCGACCGCCGCGGAAAATGTCTCGGTCGGCGGCGCGGGCTTGTGCAGATCGGCGGGGACGTTGCCGTGGACGGCGTCGAGCAGCAGCGCCGCGTCGGCCGTGGTGCGGGTGAGGGGCCCGAAGCAGCTGAGGCCGTTGAAGGACTCGGCGTCGGGCCAGGTCGAGATGCGGCCGCGCTGTGGCTTCAGCCCGACCAGGCCGGTCCAGGCGGCGGGGATGCGGATCGAGCCGGCGCCGTCGGAGCCGATCGCGGCGGGCACCACGCCCGCGGCGACCGAGGCCGCGGCGCCGCCGCTTGAGCCGCCGGGGGTGTGGTCGGTGTTCCAGGGATTGCGGGTGGCGCCGTGCAGGGGCGTCTCGGTGAAGTGCCAGAGGCCGACCTCGGGCGCGTGGGTCTTGCCGATCACGATCGCGCCCGCTTCGCGCAGCCGGCGCACCGCCTCGGCGTCGCGCACCGCCGGGCTGCCGCCGCCGCAGCCGAAGGGGGTGGTGTGGCCGCCGAGGTCGACATCGTCCTTGATCGCCACGGGCACGCCGAGCAGCGGCGCACTCTCGCCGGCGCCAATGCGGCGGTCTGCCTCCTCGGCGGCAGCCAGCGCTTCCTCGGCGCAGATCACGCGGAAGGCGTTAAGGGTTTGCTGGCTCGCCTCGGCCCGTTCGACCGCCTCCTCGACGAGCTCGCGGGAGGTTGCGTCCCCGTCCCTCAACAGCTGTACCTGCTCACACAGACCCGGGGTCTCGGTCGCTGTCCTCGTCGCCATCGGTCGTCTCCTTCGCCTCGCCGGGCATCTCGTTCGTTCGGACGAACGATAAGGGCAAGGGGTAGGCTGACGCTTCGTGGCCACCGTCGCCCCCTCCGATACGCGCGAGCGGATCCTCCGCGCCACGGTCGAGCTGATCGGCGAAGAGGGGGTGCCGGCGGTGACCAACCGGCGCGTCGCCGCGGCGGCCGAAGTGGCGCTGGGATCGCTCACCTATCACTTCCCCAGCCAGGTGGATCTGCTGCGAGAGAGCTTCCTGCTCTTCATCGGCGAGGAGGTGGCCCGCCAGGAGGAGATCGCCGCTGACCTGCGTCGCCGCGAACCGAGTGTCGAGCAGGTGGCGGTGGAAGTCGAGCGCGTCGTCGGCGAGTCGACCAACCGGGTCCAGCAGCTGGCCGAGGTTGAGCTGCACCTGCAGGCGGCTCGGGACCCGGCCCTGCGCGAGGCCTCGCTGCGCTGCTTTCAAGCCTACGAAGGGGTTGCCGCCACGGCGCTGGAGATGCTCGAGGTGCCGGAGCCGCAGCGCCACGCCCGCACGATCGTGGCGCTGATGTACGGGATGGGCCTGCGCCGGTTGGCGACGGGAGAGGATGCCTCCGGCGTCGCCGCGGGTCTGCTCACGATCTTCCGCGGAGTCGCCCCCTGATCCTGGCGATCGACCAGGGGACGACGGGGACGACCTGCCTCGTCTTCGACGAGGAGGGGCAGATCGCCGGCCGCGCCTACTCGGAGTTCGAGCAGCACTTCCCGCGGCCGGGATGGGTCGAGCACGACGCTGCCGAGATTTGGCAGGTGAGCCGCCGGGTCGCGGTCGAGGCGATCGTCGACGCCGGCATCCAGGGCGCCGAGCTCGACGCGATCGGGATCACCAACCAGCGCGAGACCGTGGTCGCCTGGAACCCGGCGAGCGGCGAGCCGATCCACCGAGCGCTGGTCTGGCAGGACCGCCGCACCGCCGAGCGCTGCGCCGAGCTGCGCGCCGCCGGCCACGAGCAGCTGGTGCGCGAGCGCACCGGCCTGGTCATCGACCCCTACTTCTCGGCGACCAAGATCGAGTGGCTGCTGCGCAACATCGAGGGGGCCGAGCGGGCGGTCTTCGGCACGATCGACTCCTGGCTGCTGTTCAAGCTGACCGGGCGGCACGCGACCGACCAGACAAACGCCTCGCGCACGATGCTCTTCGACATCGGCCGCCGCGCCTGGGACGAGGAGCTCTGCGACCTCTTCGGAGTCGACCCGGCGAGCCTGCCCGAGGCGCTGCCCTCGGCCCACGTCTACGGCACCACCGGCGAGTTCGGTGGCGAGGTTCCGGTGGCGGGGATCGGCGGCGACCAGCAGGCCGCCCTCTTCGGCCAGGCCTGCCACCGCCCCGGCGACGCCAAGAACACCTACGGGACCGGCAGCTTCGTCCTGCTCAACACGGGGCCCGAGGCGCCCGAGCCGGTCGAGGGGCTGCTGGCGACCGTCGCCTGCGGCACCGATGAGAGCCCGGCCTACGCGCTCGAGGCCTCGATCTTCGTCACCGGCGCCGCCGTGCAGTGGCTGCGCGACGGCCTTGGGGTGATCGAGCGGGCCGACGAAAGCGAGGCGCTTGCGGCCTCGCTCGAGAGCAACGACGGCGTTTACTTCGTGCCGGCGCTGACCGGGCTCGGCTCGCCGCACTGGGATCCCTACGCGCGCGGCACGATCGTCGGCCTCACCCGCGGCAGCGGCCGCGCCCACCTCGCCCGCGCCGCGCTCGAGGCGATCGCCTTCCAGACCGTCGACGCGGTGCGGGCCCAGGAGGCCGCGGCCGGCGAGCGCTTGCCGGCGCTCAAGGCCGACGGCGGCGCGGTCGCCAATCGCTGGCTGATGCAGTTCCAGGCCGACCTGCTCGGCTGCCCGGTGGTCGTCCCCGAGATCGCCGAGACGACGGCGCTCGGCGCCGCCTACCTGGCTGGGATCGCGACCGGTCGCTGGAGCCTCGAGCGGGTCGGCGAGATGTGGCGCGAGGCGGCTCGCTACGAGCCGGCGATGAGCGAGGACGAGCGCGAGACGCTGCTGGCCGAGTGGCACCGCGCGCTCGACCGGGCCAGGGGCTGGGCGGCGCCGGGACCCGGCAAAGAGGGGCCGTAACCCTCGCCGCCGGCGGGGGTACCGCGTAGCGACGGCCGCAGGCCGTCGTCGCCATGGCAGACATGAAGCCACAGAACTACAGGGACGAACGTCCGGCGGAGTACTTCGACCAGTTCCACGCCTCGGCGCGCAGGGGGGTCGGCTGGACCTACACCTTCGTCCGCGCCTTGGTCTCGCTGCCGACGCTGCTGATCTACCGGGTGCGGGCGATCGGCCGGGAGAACGTGCCCAAGTCGGGCCCACTGGTGCTGGCGCCGAACCACCTGAGCCAGATGGACCACTTCTTCTGTGGCCTCTACCTGCGGCGGAAGATCCGCTTCATGGGCAAGTCCCAGCTCTTCGGCCCGCCCGTCCTCACCTACATCTTCAAGCACGGCGGCGTCTTCCCGATCCGCCGCGGCAACCACGACGAGGAGGCGTTCAAGACCGCCTACACGATCCTCGACCAGGGCGGCATGCTGCTCGTCTACGCCGAGGGCGGGCGCCAGCGCAGCGGCGAGCTCGGCGTCGCGCGCCCTGGAATCGGCCGCATCGCCCTCGAGTCGGGGGCGCCGATCGTGCCGGTCGCGATCCACGGCTCGGCCAAGGTGCGACGCTGGAAGCGGCTCAACTTTCCCCGGGTCACGGTCCAGTACGGCGAGCCGCTGAGCTTTGAGCGCGAGGACTCGCCCAGTCGCGAGCGCCAGCTCGAGGTCGCCGAAGAGGTCTTCGCGCAGGTGCGCGAGATGTATGAGGGGATCGACGCGGCTACTCGTAGCGGGCGTTGAGGCCGGCGTAGAACTCCGGGTCGTGGCCCGGGGTGACGATCGCGTCGGGGTACTCGCGCCTGAACAGCTTCAGCTCCTGCAGCGAGCGGCGGTAGTTGTGCTCGTCGAAGGGGCGCGGCGCCAGCGGCGCGTCGCCCTCGAGCTGGGCCTGCGTGTAGGTGGCGTCGCCGCCGATCACGAAGTCCCGCTCGGCGAGGTGCGCGATCACCGAGATGTGGCCGGCGCTGTGGCCCGGTGTGTAGGCGAGCCGCAGCGAGCCGTCGCCAAAGAGGTCGAAGCAGCGCCCGAAGGAAGCGTAGGAGTCGATGCCGGCGCGGTTGAAGTCGACCGTGCGGTAGTCGAAGGCGTAGTCGTAGTGGGTGTGGCGGTAGCCGTTGAGCAACGGCCGCGGGCCCGTCGCCGCTGCGTGCCACTCGACCTCGCTGAGGACGAAGGTCGAGTTGGGGAACTCCGAGATCGCCGAGGTGTGGTCGAGGTGCATGTGAGTCATCACCACGATCGGGATCTCGCCGGGGTCGAGGCCGAGCTTGCGCAGCTGGGCCGGGACGTCTTCGCCGGGCTCGAGCGAGGGCTTGCCGAAGCGGTTGCCGAGGCTGCCGAAGTTCTCCCGGCCGTCGCTGGCAACCGAGGGATGCAGGCCAGTGTCGACCAGGATCGCACCGGCGCTTGGGTGGCGGATCAGGAAGGCGGGGCAGGGGACGGTCGCGGCCGGGTTGCCGCTGAGCAGGGCGCGCAGCAGCTTCAGTGTCTCCAGGCGCCCGCCCGGCCGTTCCATCATCGTCCGCGGCCAGGTGACGTGGCCGGCGACCAGCGGCTCGACCGTCACGGTCGCGCCGGGGGTGCCCCCGGCCAGCGGCTCGTGCAGCGGTTTCGGCTCTACGCTGACCTTCATCGCTGCTGAGGTTACGGTGAGCGGCCGCCTATAGGCTTGCGCGCCGATGAGTGAAAGCCCGCATTCGCGCATCTTCAGGGAGGGTCTGCTCGAGGGAGAGGTCTGCGTGGTCTCCGGCGCCGGCAGCGGCCTGGGGCGCGAGACCGCGCTCGAGCTCGCCCGCCTCGGCGCGGTCGTGGTCGGCTGCGGGCGTCGCGAGGAGCCGCTGGCGGAGACCGCCGAGCTGGCCGCCGGCCTGGCCGGGTCGTTCACCCACGCGGCGATCGACATCCGCGACGAGCAGGCGGTCGACGGCTTCTTCGACCAGGTGCTGGCCGATCACGGGCGGCTCGACGTGCTCGTCAACAACGCCGGCGGCCAGTTCCTCGCCCCGGCCGAGTCGATCACGCCGAAAGGCTTCCGCACCGTGATCGAGCTCAACGTCGAGGGCACCTGGCTGATGACCCACGCCGCCGCGACCAAGGCCTTCATCCCGCAGGGCGGTGGCAAGGTGCTCAGCGTCACCCTCTCGCCCCACAACGGCATGCCGGGGATGGTGCACTCGGGCGCGGCGCGAGCCGCGGTCGAGAACATGATGCGGACGCTGGCGGTCGAGTGGGCCCGCTTCGGGATCAGGACCTGCGCCCTCGCCGCCGGCCAGTTCGCCACCGAGACCCTGCTGACCAAGTATCCGCAGGTCGTCGTCGACAACCTCGAGCGCTCGATCCCGATCGGCCGCGCCGGCCGGGCCGAGGAGATGGCCTGGCTGGTCGCCTACCTGGCCTCGCCCGCCGGCGACTTCGTCTCCGGCACAACCATCACGATCGACGGTGCCCGTGACAACTGGGCGGGGCCTTGGCCTCCTGACGCAATCGCAACTAGGTCGGGCGACCCTGTCGCCGAGGAGCGGCGTCCGAAATAGGGGTACCGCGCCCCTCTCCCAGAGGCTCAGGGACCACGCCTGAACCCAAACGGGCGATCTGCTGCGCAACGGTCTCTGGGAGAGGGGCGCGGTACCCCCTACGTCAGCGTGGCTCGAGAACGACCACCGGGATCGTCCGACCCTTACTGCGGGCTGCGTAGCTTTCGTAGTCGCGGTAGACCTTGACCGCTTTTGCCCAGATGCGCTCTCGCTCCTCAGGTTCGGCGACGCGGGCGTGGACGGGGCGATGTTCGCCGCCGATTTGCACGGTGGTGTCGGGGTTGGCCTTGAGGTTGTAGAACCAGGCCGGGTTCTTGGGGTAGCCGCCCTTGGAGGCGATGATCGCGAGGTTGTCGCCGTCTTTGACGTAGAGCAGGGGGGCGGTGCGTTTGGTGCCGCTCTTGGCGCCGACGTGGTCGAGCAGCAGGATGCGGATGCCGGTGCCCGGCACGGCGCCGCCGAGGCGGCCGCCGCTGGCGCGGTAGAGGGCCGTGTGCAGGCCCATGAAGCGGGTGAGGGCAGGCCAGATCCGATCGGCTATATCGAGGTAGTTCATCGGCATTGAGGGCGCGAAAACCAAGCAGGTCGGGGGATGCAGGGAAGGCTGGCGCGGGGAGCGCACTTTTGGTGCGTGACCCGCGCCGGCCGACCGAAGACCCCGAGATGCGCCGGTTTGCAGCGCTCTCGGCTCAGGTGTACATCCCTCCGAACATGCCGCCGGTGACGTTGAGCACCTGGCCGTGCACGTAGTCGGCCAGCGGCGAGCAGAGGAAGAGGACCGGGGCCGAGGCCTCCTCGGGGGTGGCGGGACGACCGAGCGGGATGATCGCCGAGGCCATCGCCCGCATCTGCTCGGGGATGCCGAGCTCGATCTTCTCGCCGCCCGGAGCGGTCATCTCGCCGCCCTGCTCCTTGGCCGCGGTGAGGCGGGTTTCGACGAAGCCGAAGGCGACCGCGTTGACGTTGATCTTGAACTGGCCCCACTCCTTGGCCAGCGTTTTGGTCAGGCCGACGACGCCCATCTTGGCCGCCGAGTAATTGACCTGGCCGGCGTTGCCCATCATCCCCGAGGTCGAGGAGGTGTTGACGATCTTGCGGAAGACCTCCTTGCTTTCGTTGCGCTCGGCCTTGGCCGCCTCGCGCCAGTGGGGCGCCAGGGCGCGGGCGACGCGGAAGGGCACGATCGTGTGGATGTCGAGCATCGCCTGGAACTGCTCGTCGGTCATCTTGTGGGCGACGCTGTCCCAGGTGTAGCCGGCGTTGTTGACGCAGATGTCGACCGAGCCGAAGGCGTCGACCGCGGCCGCGACCAGCTTGTCGGCGGCATCTGTCTCGGTCAGGTCGCCGGCGAAGACGGCGGTCTCGCCGTCGATCTCGCTCGCCGCCTGCTCGGCGACGTCGGCGTCGAGGTCGTTGATCAGCACCTTGGCGCCCTCGCGGACGAACATCTCGGCGGTCGCCCGGCCGATCCCGCGCGCCGATCCGGTGACGATCGCCGCTTTCCCGTCAAGAAGTCCCATCAGTCGCTCTCTCCTTATGGATTCAGTGAAATTCGGCTCGGGAGGCTACAAGGAACCAACCGCCCTGGTTGACTGGCCAGTCGGGCGGTGCCACTGGAGGGGGAGAGAATCACCTTCCCCTGACCTTGGGGAAGGATGGAGGCCGCGTATGTCACGATGTATGGCGTGAAACGGACGACCGTCTATCTGGGTGACGACCAGAAGCGCCAACTGGAGGAGATCGCGGCGCGCACCGCTCTCAGCGAGGCTGAGTTGATCCGGGGGGGCGTCGATCGTGTGATCGAGGAGCATCGACCGCGGCGACCCAAGCCGCAGGCGCTTTTTGCCCTCAACGACCCGCTGCTCGACGACCCAGGCCGGGCCGACGAGGCGCTCGAGGGATTTGGCGAAGATTGATCCTGGTCGATACAAATGCGGTGCTGCAGATGGCCAGCTCGACGGCGAGCCACCATGCCGACGTCAAGCGAGTCGTTGATGAGGTGAGCGGGCCGTTCCTGCTCTCGCCGTTCGTGCTCGCCGAGCTGGACTACATGCTCGGCACGCGCCACGGACAGGGTGCGCAGCTTGCCCTCCTGGCTGAGGTCGCCGAGGGTGCCTACGAGCTTGCCGAGTTCGGTCGGCCCGACATCGAGCAGGCGGCGGCGGTCATGCGCCGCTACGCCGATCTCCGTATCGGACTCGCCGACGCCTCGATCGTCGTTCTGGCGGAGCGCCACGGGACTGCCGACGTGCTCACCTTCGACCGGCGTCACTTCCGGGCAATGCGTGGACCAGGCGGGCGCCCGTTCCGGCTCCTTCCGGACGACTTCCCGGCCTGAGCACCCCATCGACACGTGCCCGCTCAGGGCGTAGGCGACATGAACATCCGGTACTCGAAGGCGGTCTCGTAGCCCAGCGCCTCGTAGATCGGCTTGCCCATCGGCGAGGCCTGCAGCGCGGCGATGTCGGCCCCGAGCTCGAAGCCCGCGTTGGTCGCGGCCACCGCCACCGCCCGCCCGAGGCCCCTGCCGCGGGCCTGCTCGAGGCTGCCGACCCAGTAGATGCCGGCGACGCCGTGGCTGACCATCGTCATCGCGATCGCGGCCGGCTCGCCCTCGAGCAGGGCGATGAAGGTGACGGTGTTCTCGGCAAGTAGGCCGGCGTGGTCGGTGTAGCCGGCGAAGACCTCGGGCGGGAAGCCGATGTCCGCGTAGGAGGCGGTCGCGACGCGCCAGAAGTCGGGCGCCTGGCCGACCTCGGTCAGCAGGCGCAGCTCGGCGCCCGGCGGCAGCGCGGGCGGCTCCAGCGCTGCGCTGAGCGTCATCTCGGGCTCTTCGTAGACGAGCTGGAAGCCTTCGGCTTCGGTGGCGGCGAGGAGATCGCGGTCCTCGGCCCGCCCCGCCCGCACCCAGATGCTGAAGCCGCGCTCGCGGGCGGCGAAGAACTGCTTCGCCCGGGCGATGAACTCGCTCGCGTCGACGCTGTCGTCGCGACGGAAGGCGCCGTTGGAGATCACCGGGTGGGTGGAGCAGCCGGCGCCGAAGAGCCAGCCCGGCTCGGCCTCGACCGCGGCGCCGGGGTCGAGTTCGAAGAACTGGCGCGAGCTGTCGACCAGGTTGAGGTGGGCGCGCTGCAGCGAGTCAGCGGCCAAGCTCGATGCCACCGCTCTCGGTCACTGTCCAGTGCGGGTTGTGGGCGACCTCCCAGGGATGGCCGTCGGGGTCGATGAAGACGCCGCTGTAGCCGCCCCAGAAGGTCTCGGCGGGCTCGCGGCCGATCGTCGCGCCGGCGCTCCGCGCTTCCTCGATCGTCGCGTCGACCTCGGCGGGCGAGCCGAAGTTGAGCGCCAGGGTCACGCCGCCCCAGCCGCCGCCGTCGCTGACCGCGCTGTCCTCGGCCAGGCGCGAGCGGTCCCAGAGGGCGAGGACCATCTCGCCCGCCTGGAAGAAGACGACGTCGTCGCCGGGCGCCGCGCCGGTCTTCCAGCCAAGCGCCTCGTAGAAGCGGCGCGCCCGCCCGAGGTCCCCCACGCCGAGGGTGATCAGGTTGACGCGCTGCTTCACGGGCGGTTCAGACCGTCGGCCCCGCGGGCGGCGGGTCGTCGGCGGGCGGCTCGCCTGCCTGTGGCTGCTCGGGCAGCGGCGGCGGCATCGGGTCGGCGGGGGCGGGCGGTGCGAGTTCGCCCTCGACCGGGTTGGCCTCGGCCTGCCAGACCTTGTTCAGCTCGGACTGGATGTAGAACCAGAGCGCCGGCGAGATGATCAGGTAGAGGATGATCGCGATCCAGCCGTTGAGCGGCGTCTGTCCGGCCACCCTGGAGGCGCCCATGACGCGCTTGGTCCCGCGCCAGTAGCTGACCAGCGGCGGCACGATGATGAACAGGCCGGGAAACAGCGCCAGGACCGAGTTGGTCGGGTTCTGGCCGAGGTCGAAGCCCTTGGCCTTGCCGTAGTCGCGCAGCTCGCGATTGATCCGGTACCACCAGACGAGGTGATAGATGCCGAGCGTGATGATCGGCAACAGCGCCGCCGCCCACGGACTGCGGACCTTCACATTGTCGCCGCTCTCCCTGAGCTGCATTTCGTAAGCCATGTAACCCTCGTTTCTCCCCGCGTCGAATAGGTCGCGAAGACCCTACTCGACGTCTGGACGTCCGTTTACGCAATGGCGAGCAAGAAGTGGCGCCGGCTCTACGCCGGCAGCACGGTGACAGCCGGTTCTGCGGATCCGTAGGGCCCCACGCCGGCGTTGTGGCGCAGCACCGATGACCGGCGCGGCGTTCGCTGTCAGGTTTGTACCGATGAAGGTGCTGGTCGCATACGCGTCGAAGCGCGGTTCGACGGCGGAGATCGCCGAGGCGGTGGCGAGCACGCTGCGCGAGGAGGGCCTCGAGGCCGACTGCATCGGCACCGACCACGTCGACAGCCTCGATGGCTACGACGCCGTGATACTTGGCTGCGCCGTGTACATGATGCACTGGCGCGGGGAAGCGCGGCACCTCCTGCGCAAGCAACGCAAAGCGCTCGCCGCGCTTCCCTTCTGGGTCTTCAGCTCCGGCCCCGTGGGCGATCCGGAGAAGGACAATCCCAAGTGGACCGAGCCGCCGAAGATCGTCGAGGCGGTCGAGAAGCTGGGCGCGCGCGAACACGTCGTCTTCGGCGGGCGCGTGCCGATCGAGCCGCATGGCCCGATCGAGAAGGCGATGGTCTCCGGCACTCCTGCCGAGTACCGTGACCGCCGCGACTGGGACGAGATCCGCAGCTGGGCGGTGTCAATCGCCCGGGAGCTGGCCGGCGATCGCGACCAGGTCCTTCGGCCGCATTAGCGCCACGAGCACCCCGCCGTCGACGATCGCCAGACCGCCCTTGCGCAGCTTCACCCTGGCGCCGGTGAGACGCGCCACCTCGCTCGAGAAGTCGGGCTCGTGGCCGACCAGGAGCACGTCGCCGCGCCCGGCGCTCAGGGCGAGCGAGTCGAAGGGGCCGCCGCGCAGCTCCTCGCTGACCTCCGGCTCGAGCGCGAGCGCCTCGCAGGCCAGCCGGGCGGTGTCGGCCGCCCGCACCTTGGGACTGGTCAGGCAGGTATCGGGCTTGGCGGAGAGCGCCGCCAGCGCCCGTCCCGCCGCCTCGGACTGGCGTTCGCCCTTGAGCGTCAGGCGCCGCGCCGCATCGTCGCCCCGGCCTTCCTCGGCGTCGCCGTGTCGGAGCAGGTAGATCACCGCCCCGATCCTACGAAGTGGGCGGAGCCGCGGCCGCAACGCGGGCGGCGAATGCCCGCGTACCATCGTTCCAATGCCTCTCGCGCTCGGCGGCCATTTTCTCTATCGGGAGATCTCGAGGGGCAATTGGATCGTGGTCGTCGCCCTCGTCGCGGTTGTGGTCCTGCTGCGCTTCTGGCCGCAGGTCGTCGCCTGGATCACTCAGCGCTGGAACTCGCGCTGAGTCGGCTCAGCATCCACCCAGGTGATGCAGCCGGCGGCGGTAGGTCTGCATCGAGGCGTGCCGCCAGTCTCCGTGGGTCTGATTGCGCAGGCTCGCGACCCGCTCGCGGTGGTAGGGCGAGGAGAGGCTCTCCGCGTGCCCGATCACGTTGCGCAGCTTTATGTGGAAGCGACAGCGCAGGTAGCGCGTCAACGCCAGCGAGGCATGTATCTCCCGCTTGTCTCCCAGCACTTCCGCGTCGCTGAAACCGGTGTGCTCGATCCCGATTGAGGTCCAGTTGAGCCCGACCGTGTGCCGACAGCGAATCCGCGTCGAGACCAGCTGATAGATCCGCCCCGCCCCCGAGACGACGAAGTGCGCGCAGACGTTCGGCAGCTCGTGCAGCTCCGGGTCGGGATGATCGGGCGCGAAGGTGTTGTAGACCGAAGCGGCGGTGCCGGCTTCGGCCCAGTGCTCGACGATCACCTGTGGGTGCTTCAGCCGCCAGGTGTGTTCCCCGTAGTGTCGCTCCGAGTAGGCCGCCATCTGCCGCTTGCGCTTGGGGCCGAAGGGGATCAATCGCTTGATGATGTGCGGGCGCAACTGGGACGCCGCGCCGTAACGAGTGGCGGATTGATTCGCGTGGCCTACCCCAGGGAGAAGCATGGCAGCGGCAATGACAGCGATTGAGGCCCAAGTGTTCACGTTGGATCGACGTGCCTGATCGAGCTCTCCAGATCGACCTCGACGCGCTTGTTGAGCATCCATTCAGATGGCGTCTCGCCTTCTATTTTCGCCTGCCGCTCGATGTAGTCGAGCGCCGCATCGAGCAGGGGCCACAGCGCCTCACGTCCCTCTGTCTGCGGCAAAATCAGAAGCCCAGAGTGCAGGTCGACCTGTCGGTAGAGGGCGACAAAGTCGGCCTGGTCGTTTGTGACGAAGACGGCCTCTTCACTGATAACAGTCTTGTGGAGGGCTCGGTCTGGGACGCCAAGCAGATTTCGATCTCGATTGCAGGTCGCCCAGTAGCCGCGATCATTGGCTTGCTGAACGAGAGTGGGGGACAGGCACTCGTCGACCCAGAGTTTCACGCTGCAGTGTCGTCGGTCGACTTCCTCACCGGCCGCCCCCGCCGGGGGTTGCCCCTTGCCCATTGCGCGGCAACCTCGTACGCCTCTTCCGGGATGTGCGGATAGTCCTCCCTCAAGACCCTGCGACTCTCACCGCCCTCGACAAGCTGAGCCAGGGTCCGCACCGGGACACGCGTGCCTCGGATAACCGGCACACCACCCATCTTGGCCGGATCGGTCTCGACGTACCTCTCGCGCAACCGCACGTAGTCAAAAGCTCGCTTCGCGACATCAGCAGCGTTCTCGGTCATTGCGACGCGCAGCGCACGCGAAAGCTCGAACTCCTCCGCCTTAGCGGGGTTCCGCTTGACGATCCAGTTCCTGACTTGACGTTTGAGCTTGATCGAGAGGCTGATCGGCAATTCCGAGAGAAGGGCCAAAGCCGCCGCCTCGTCGGCCGCCAGCAGCGTCCGCCCCCTGCTCCGTCGTGCCTTCGCGACACGCTGCTCAAGCGCCTTGTTAACGGCGTTGACCGAGACCCCGCTGATCTCAGCGATCTCGTTTCTCGTCAGGAGAGGCGATGTTGCGGCCTTCGTGGTCATAATCTGCACCTTACAAGGTGCAGATTATCAAATGACCCTCGACCGCGGCTTACCCGAGTTCGTCGAATCGACGGAGCCTCGCCTGCCATCGTGACTCGGCGCGCTCGCAGCGCCACCGTCCGCAGCTGGCTTCTACAACCCCATCAGCTTGCCGAGGATCTCCTTCATCACCTCGTCCGTGCCGCCGCCGATCGGACCCAGCCGCGCGTCGCGAACGGCGCGCTCGATGCCGTACTCGCGCATGTAGCCGTAGCCGCCGTGGATTTGGAGGGATTGGTCGGCGATCTCGAGGACGGCGCGCTGGGTGACGAGCTTGGCCATGGTCACGTCTTGGATGCAGTCCTGGCCTTCGTGGAAGAGGCGGAGGGCGTTGTAGGTGAGGGCGCGGGAGGCCTCGGCCTTGGTTGCCATCTCGGCGATGTGGTGGCGGATCGCCTGGAACTTGCCGATCGGGCGGCCGAAGGCTTCGCGCTCGAGGGCGTAGGCGACGGTGGTCTCTATGAGTCGTTGCATCGCGCCGACGGCGCCGATCGCCATCAGCAGCCGCTCCCAGGCGAAGTTGGCCATGATCAGCTTGAAGCCCTCGTTCTCACCGCCGAGCAGGTTCTCCGCGGGCACCTCGACGCCGGTGAATGCCAGCTCTCCGGTGTCGGATGAGTGCCAGCCCATCTTCTCCAGCTTCTGCGCTACCTCGTAGCCGGGCATCTCGCGCTCGAGCACGAGGAAGGAGATGCCGCCGTGGCCGCCCTCTTTGGTCGTCTTCACCGCGCAGACGAGGAAGTCGGCGCGGACGCCATTGGTGATGAAGGTCTTCGAGCCGTTGACGACGTAGCCGCCGTCGACCTTCTCGGCAAAGGTGGAGATGCCGGCGACGTCGGAGCCGGCGCCCGGCTCGGTGATCCCCAGCGCGCCGATCTTCTCGCCGGCGATCCCGGGCACCAGCCAGCGCTGCTTCTGCTCGTCGGTGCCGAAGTTGAAGATCGGCGGCATCGCGATCGAGGTGTGGGCGTTGAGGCCGGCGGCGACGCCGCCGGAGCCGCCGCTGCGCGCCAGCTCCTCGACCCAGATCGCGTCGTGCAGGTGGGTGCCGCCCTGGCCGCCCAGCTCCTCGGGGAACTTGAGGCCGAGGAAGCCGAGCTCGGCGCAGCGGCAGAAGAGCTCGCGGGGGAATTCGCGCGCCGCCTCCCACTCGTCGACGTTGGGGGCGATCTCACTGGTGACGAAGCGGCGGACGGTCTCGCGCAGCTCCTCGTGCTCCTCGCCGAAGGGCGGCAGCGTGGCGCGTGTTCCCGTGTCCTTGATTACGGTCATTGCTGCCTCGCCGCACATCATCCCCTAAAAGCGATGGACCACACGACCCTCAGCCTGATCACGATCCCGCTCTTCACCGGGGCGATCGGCTACGTCACCAACCTCAGCGGGGTCTGGATGCTCTTCTACCCGGTGCGCTTCGCCGGGGTCAAAGTGCCGGGCCTGGCGCCGCTCGCCAACGTGATGCCGCGGCGCATCCAGCAGATCCCGGGGCTCGGCCAGGGCGGCCTCGGCTGGCAGGGGATCGTGCCCTCGCGGGCGGCGAAGATGGGCTCGATCGCGGTCGACAAGGGGATCGCGAAGCTCGGCAGCCCCGGCGACTTCTATCGTCAGCTCGACCCCGAGGCGATCGCCGCGCAGATCCTCGCGACGGCCCAGGGGGAGATCCACGACGTGGTCGAGCGGATCATGGAGCGCGAGCGCCCCCAGCTCTGGCACGACCTGCCGCCGCGCGTGCGCGCCGCCGTCCACGCCCGCGTGGAGGAGCAGTTGCCGGAGATAGTGCGCACGATCACCGATGAAATCGGCGCTCACGCCGACGAGCTGATCGACGTCAAGCTGATGGTTATCCGCCGGCTCGAGGCCAACCCGGCGCTGGCCAACCGGATCTTCCTCGAGGTCGGCCGCAAGGAGCTGCGCTTCATCGTCAGGTTCGGCTTCTTCTTCGGCCTGCTGCTCGGCATCCCCACCGCCTTCCTCACCCAGGAGATCCTGACCCAGTGGTGGCTGCTGCCGATCGCCGGGGTGCTGATCGGCTACACGACCAACCTCTTGGGGATCCGGATGATCTTCGAGCCGGTGCGGCCGCGGCGGGTCGGCCCCTTTGAGATTCAGGGCCTCTTCCTCAAGCGCCAGCCCGAGGTGGCCGGGGTCTACGCCGACATCATCGCCGAGGACGTTGTGACGATGACCAACGTCGCCGAGGACCTGATGCACGGGCCAAACTCGGATCGCACCCGGCAGCTGATCGAGGACTCGCTGCGACCCGCGGTCGATCGGGCGCTCGGCCGGGCACGACCGGCGGTGCGGGTCGCCGTCGGCAGCCGCGACTACGAGACGATCCGCACCTCGCTCGCCACCGAGGCCGCCGACTACGCGGTCACGCCGCTGGCCGACGAGGAGTTCAACGCCAGGCAGAGCAGTGGCGTGAGCGAGTTCGTCGCCACGCAGGTGCGGGCGATGGGGCCGGCGGACTTCTCGGAGATGCTGCGCACGGCGATGCGCGAGGACGAGTGGCTGCTCTATCTGCATGGGGCCGTGCTCGGATTCGGCGCCGGACTGCTACACCTGGCGATCTTCGGATGAGCTTCGACGACGACAGCGGAGAGACGCAGGGGCCGCGGCGAACGTCCGGCCCGACCGGGCAGCAGGCGCTGGAAGAGCTGCTGCAGGCGGCGCCCGGCCTGGCCAGGATCGCCGCCAACATGGCCAGGCAGGGCGCCTCGGAGATCGCCAACGCTTACGTCGAGGGCGCCTCGCGGGTGGTGCGTGCCGCTGCTCGGGGCGAGTCGACCGCGGACGCGGTCCAGGAGACCACCGCCGAGCTGCGCGCCTACCTGCGCGAGCTGATCGGCGTCGAGGAAGGGACGCGGCCCCGTCCCACCGGCGACTCCTCGGCGGAGGCCCTGCGCAGCCGCGGCGAGGAGCTGCTGCGCCGCTCGGCCGACGTCAGCGTCGACGTCGATTCCCACCCCGCCTACATGCGGATCCTCGACGCCCTGGCGCCGGACGAGGCGCGCATCCTGCGCTTCCTGGCGCGGGAGGGGGAGCAGCCCTCGGTCGACGTGCGGGCGGGGCTGCCGTTCGCCTCCGAGCTGGTCGCCCAAGGCTGCACGATGATCGCCGAGGAGGCCGGCTGCCGGCACGCCGACCGGGTCTACGCCTACCTCAACAACCTCAACCGGCTCGGACTCGTCTGGTTCTCACATGAGGCTCTGCGCGACGCCCGCCGCTACCAGGTGCTCGAGGCGCAAGCGGAGGTGACCGAGGCGCTGGAGAAGGGCGGGCGCACCGCCCGCACCGTGCGCCGCAGCATCGTCCTCACCCCCTTCGGCGAGGACTTCTGCGCGATCTGCCTGCCGGTGGAGTAGCCATTTCCGCGCGTTTGATCGTTCCGTGTGCCTTGTTGCGCTTTCGCGCGTGGATCTAAATTCGAGCAACACATTGTCTGCGCACGCATCGGCTAGCGTGGCTACCATGGATCGCACGATGTGGACTGACGAGCGCCTCGACGAGCGGTTCAACGGGATCGATCGGAGGTTCGACAGCCTCGATCGATCCGTCGAACGGATCGATCGAGACCTGCGTGACCTGCGGACGGAGGTCCGCGACCTCCGCCAGCTCATGTTCATGCTCTGGGGGCCGACCATGCTTGGCATCCTCGCCAGCATCGCCGCGGCGGTCGTTACGAACACCTGAGCTCGCGACGTTGTGGGCCCGGGCCCCCCGCGTGGCCGGTCCTACAGCCCGTAGCTCCGCCCGATCACGTCGAGCATCACCTCGTCGGTGCCGGCACCGATGCGGTTGAGGCGGACGTCGCGGAAGGCGCGCTCGATCTCGTACTCCTTCATGTAGCCGTAGCCGCCGAGGACCTGGACCGCGTCGTCGGCGACCTCGCAGGCGATGCGGGAGGCGTAGAGCTTGGCCATCGTGATCTCGCGCACCGGGTACTCGCCGTTGGCGAAGCGCCAGGCGGTGGCGTAGGTGAACTGCTTGGCGGCCTCGGTCTTGGTCGCCATCTCGGCGATCTTGTGGCGCAGGGCCTGGAATTTGCCGATCGGGCGGCCGAAGGCTTCGCGCTCCTTGGCGTACTCGATCGTCTTCTCGATCATCCGCTCCGCACCCGCGTGGCAGCCGGCGGCGGCGACCAGCCGCTCGCCCTGGAGCTCCCAGGCGATGTGGTAGAAGCCCTTGCCGACTTCGCCGAGCACGGCGTCGGCCGGCACGCGGACGTCTTCGAAGGAGAGCTCGCCGGTGTCTGAGGCGTGCATCCCCATCTTCTCCAGCTCGGCCGAGACGGTGAAGCCGGGCACGTGGTTGCCCTCCTCGTCGCGCAGCGGCAGCACGAAGAGCGTGATGCCCTCGTGGCGGGCGCTGGGGTCGGTCTTGGTGACGAGGACGATGAAGTCGGCGCGGGGCCCGTTGGTGATGAAGGTCTTGGAGCCGTTGATCACGTATTCGTCGCCGTCGAGGATCGCCGTGGTGCGGATGCCGGCGACGTCGGAGCCGGCGCCCGGCTCGGTGATCGCGATGCAGCCGATCTTCTCGCCCTTGAGGCCGGGTTCGAGGTACCTGCGCTTCTGCTCCTCGGTGCCGAGCAGGTGGATCGGCGGCAGGACCATGTCGCTCTGCACCGCGAAGCCCATGTTGGTGCCGCCGGAGCCGGAGTAGCTCATGCACTCGGCGCGGACCAGCGAGTAGAAGTAGTCGCCACCCTGTCCGCCGTACTCCTCGGGGAAGCAGAGGCCGAGGAAACCGAGCTCACCGGCGCGCTTCATCGCGGCCGAGTCCCAGTAGGTGTCCTCCCACTCGTTGCGGTGCGGCCACAGCTCCTTCTGCACCCACGACTGCATCGACTCGCGCAGGTCTTCGTGCTCCTGGCTGAAGATGAAGTGCTTGCGCCCGGCCTCGTGGTCGGGCTTGATGACTTTGGAGCCGTTGGTCGTCGCGGTCGCCACTGTCTCTCTCCTCGTTCGCGGGTTCGTGATGGGCGGCGCGGCCGCCGGAAATCCGCTGTGGACAGTAGCACTTCCTACTTTCAGCACAGTTCGGCTATGGTCCCGGCTCGATGAGCGTCGAGAGAGCGGAGCGCACGAGCTGATGGCCGAATACGAGCTGGTCGCCTACGAGGTCGCCGAGGGCGTTGCCACGGTGACGCTGAACAACCCGGAGAAGCGCAACATGCTCTCCGGCCAGATGCTGAGCGAGCTGGTCGACGCGATGAAGACAGCGCGCGACTCCGAGGACGTGCGGGCGGTGGTGCTGACCGGGGCAGGGGACAAGGTCTTCTGCGCCGGTGCCGACCTCGGTGGCTTCGCCGCCGACGTTCCGCTGGTCGCCAAACACTTCGCCTCCGACCTCTTCCTCGAGTTCTTCCGGCTGATGCCACGCCTCGGCAAGCCCAGCCTCTGCGCCGCCAACGGCCACGTGCTGGCGGGCGGGATGGGGCTCGCCCTCTCCTGCGACCTCTTGATCGCCAAAGAGGGCGCCACCTTCGGCACGCCGGAGATCAACGTCGGCGCCTTCCCCTACATGATCATGGCGATCATCTACCGCAACGTCCCGCGCAAGAAGGTCAACGAGATGATGTTGCTGGGCGAGCGGCTGAGTGCCGAGCAGGCGGTCGAGTACGGACTCGCCAACAAGGTCGTCCCGGCCGGGGAGTTCGACGCCGCGGTCGCCGACTGGGCGGCGAAGCTCGCTTCGAAGAGCCCGGTGCTGATGCGTCTCGGCCACGACGCGATGTACCGCCAGCAGGATATGGCGGTCGACGACGCGCTCGACTACTTGCGCTCGCAGCTCTCGCTCACCTTCACCACCGAGGACATCGTCGAGGGCGTCACCGCCTTCTTCGAGAAACGCGACCCGCAGTGGAAAGGCAGATAGTGGCCGAGCAGGTAGAGCAGAAACACCTCTTGCCGGGCACGGCGCCGCTCAGCGACCTCACCGAGCAGCTGCACGAGCGCCGGGACAAGGCCCGGCTCGGCGGCGGCGAGGAGAAGATCGCCAAGCAGCACGAGCGCGGCAAGCTGACCGCCCGCGAGCGGATCGCCCTGCTGGTCGACGAGGGCAGCTTCGTCGAGATGGGCATCCACGGCCGCCCCCACTTCGCCCAGCGGGCGATGGACGGCAAGGAGGCGCCGGCCGACGGCGTGATCACCGGCTGGGGCGACGTCGACGGCCGCCCCTGCTGCATCGCCGCCTACGACTTCACCGTGATGGCCGGCTCGATGGGGATGACCGGCGAGCTCAAGGTCACCCGCCTGCGCGAGATGGCGCTCTCCAAGCGGATGCCGTTCATCTGGCTGCTCGACTCGGCCGGCGCTCGCATCCAGGAGGCGGCGGGCTCGCTCTTCGCCGGCTCCGGCCACCTCTTCCGCGAGGAGGTCGAGATGTCGGGCGTGATCCCGATGGTGGCGGCGATGATGGGCCCCTGTGCCGCCGGCACCGCCTACATCCCGGCGCTCGCCGACTTCGTGCCGATGGTCTCCGGCCAGGGCGCGATGGCGCTCGCCGGCCCGCACCTGACCAAGGCCGTCACCGGCGAGGACATCACGATGGAGGAGCTCGGCGGGGCCAAGGTGCACTGCCGCAAATCGGGCGTCGGCGACCTCGAGGTGACGGACGACGAGGAGTGCATCGCGGCGATCAAGACCTACCTCTCCTTCTTCCCGTCCAACTGGGAAGAGAAGCCGCCGATCCGCGCGGTCTCCGACCCGATCGATCGCAAGTCGGAGAAGCTGATGGAGATCGTCCCCGACTCCTCGCGCCGGCCCTACGACATGTACGACGTGATCGCCGAGATCGTCGACGACGGCGAGTGGTTCGACCTCAAGCCGAAGTTCGCCAAGACGCTGATCACCTGCTTCGCCCGCTTCGGCGGCCAGCCGGTCGGGATCGTTGCCAACCAGCCCAAGCAGCTGGCCGGGATCCTCGACAACGACTCGGCCGACAAGGCCGCCCGCTTCATCAATCTCTGCGACGCCTTCAACATCCCGCTCGTCTTCCTTCAGGACGTGCCCGGGTTCATGGTTGGGGCCAAGGTCGAGCACGCCGGAATCATTCGCCACGGGGCGAAGATGCTCTACGCGGTCAGCCGCGCCACCGTGCCCAAGGTGACCGTGATCGTGCGCAAGGCCTACGGCGCCGGCTACTACGTGATGTGCGGCAAGGCCTATGAGCCCGATCTGATCGTCGCCTGGCCCGGTGCCGAGATCTCGGTGATGGGCGCCGAGGGGGCGGTCAACATCATCGGCCGCTCGATGATCGAGGCCGCCGACGATCCCGAGGCGACCAAAGAGGCGATGCTGAACGCGGTCCGCGAGCAGATCGACCCCTATATCGCCGCCGGCAACGCCGTGATCGACGACGTGATCGACCCGCGCGAGACCCGCCCAACGATCGCCAACGCCCTGAAGATGGCCCGCAACAAGCACGTCCGGAAGCCCCGCAAGCGCCACGGGGTGATGCCGGTATGAGCTTCCAGTGCGCCTTTTCCCCGATATACCGAGATAAAGCGCACCGGAAGGGGGAGCGATGAGTCGTTTCGAGGATCCGGTGGTGATCAGCTGCTCGATCAGCGGCGTGATCGCCAACCGCGACCAGTGCCCGGCGATCCCCTATACGCCGGACGAGTACGCGGCGGAGGCGCGGCGGGCGGTCGACGAGGGCGCCTCGCAGCTCCACATCCACGCCCGCAAGCCCGACGGCACCCCTTCATACGAGGTCGAGGACTTCCGTGCGATCACCGAGGCGATCCTGGCCGAGGTCGGCGACGTGATCGTCAACTACTCGACCGGCGCGATCGGCATCCCGATCGAGAAGCGGCTCGAATACCTGCGCGAGCTGAAGCCCGACGTCGCCGCGCTCAACATGAGCTCGATGAACTACGCCAAGTACTCCTCGCGCCGCAAGGACTTCGTCTTCAAGGCGGTCTTCGAGAACAGCTTCGACACGATCATCGAGTTCCTCACCGCGATGAAGGAGCTGGGAATCAAGCCCGAGCATGAGTGCTTCGACGCCGGCCACGTCGCCAACCTCGACCCGCTGATCGACATGGGCCTGCTCGACCGCACGCCGCTGCAGATCTCGCTGGTGATGGGTGTCAACGGCGGCATCCGGCCGACGCCCCGCAACGTCACCTTCATGTCCGACCAGGTCCCCGGCGGGGCCGAGGGCGAGAACCAGTGGCAGGTGATCGGCATCTCCCGCGACCAGTGGAAACTGCTCGGTGCGGCGCTGGTCCTCGGCGGCAACATCCGCGCCGGGGTCGAGGACAACCTCTACCTGCCGAACGGGGAGATGTGCCGCTCCAACGGCGACCTGATCGCCAAGGCGCGGCAGATGGCCGAGGACGTCGGCCGCCGCGCCGCCACGGTGGCCGAGGCGCGCGAGCTGCTGGGAGTGCCGAAGCGTGACCGCGCTGCCGCTTAGCGACGTCAGGGTCATCGACCTGACCCGGTTGCTGCCGGGGGGCTTCTGCTCGCTGCTGCTGGCCGACCTCGGCGCCGAGGTGCTGAAGGTCGAGGACACCGGCATGGGCGACTACATCCGCTGGGCGCCGCCCTACTACGGCACGGAGGAGCAGCAGCAGCTGGGCACGCGCTCGGCGCTCTACCTCTCGCTCAACCGCGGCAAGCGCTCGATCCGGCTCGACCTTAAGAGCGAAAGCGGGCGGAAGGCGCTGTTGCGCCTGGTCGAGCAGCACGACGTCGTCCTCGACGGCTTCCGGCCCGGGGTGCTCGACCGGCTCGGGGTCGGCTACGAGCGCATGCGCGAGGCCAACCCCGGCGTCGTCTTCTGCGCGATCACCGGCTACGGCCAGGACGGCCCCTACAGCCAGCGCGCCGGCCATGACATGAACTACCTCGGCCTCGTCGGCCTGCTCGGCCTGACCGGCGCCAAGGACGGGCCGCCGGTCCAATCCGGCGGCCAGATCGCCGACCTCGGCGGCGGTGCCCTGATGGCCGCCTTCGGCGTGATGGCCGCCCTGCACGAGCGCAACCGCTCCGGCGAGGGTCAGATGGTCGACGTCTCGATGGCCGACGGCGCCCTCTCCTGGCTGGCGATGGTCGCCGGCCGCTACTTCTGCGACGGAGAGGTGCCGAGGCGCGGCGAGCAGCAGCTCGCCGGCGGGCTGCTCTGCTACCTGCCCTATGAGGCGAGTGACGGCTGGGTCAGCTGCGGCGCGCTGGAGCCGAAGTTCTGGGCCGCCTTTTGCAACGGGGTCGAACGTCCCGACCTGATCGAGGTGCAGTTCGAGGCGCCCGGCTCCGAGGCATGGAAGAAGGTGGCCGAGGTCTTCCGCTCGCGCAGCCGCGAAGAGTGGAAGGCCTTCAACGACGAGCACGACTGCTGCATCGAGCCGGTGCTGGACATGGACGAGGCGCTCGACTCGGAGCTGGTCCGCGCCCGCCGCATGGTGGTCGAGATGGAGCAGCCCGCGCTCGGCACGGTGCGCCAGCTGGGCCATCCGGTGAAGCTGAGCCGCACCCCCGCCGACCCGACTCGTCCTGCACCCGCCTTCGGCGAGCACACCGAGGACGTCCTGCGCGAGGCCGGCTACAGCGACGAGGAGATCGCCGCGATGCTCGAGTCCGGCGCCGCCGCCGGCCCCACCAGCGGCCACGTGGAGTTCCGCGCATGACCGCCGACGGGCCTAAAGCGGGACATATCGACACTGTTTCGGCCCGTCGGCCCCGGGGTGAGCTGCTGCGGGTGGGGGAGTTGGCGGAGGCGTCGGGGGTGCCGGTGCCGACTATTAAGCACTACCTGCGTGAGGGGCTGTTGCCGGAGCCGGTGAAGACGAGCCGCAACATGGCCTACTACCCGCCCGAGTTCGTCGATCGGATCAAGCTGATCAAGCAGCTGCAGGAGGAGCGCTTCATGCCTTTGCGGGCGATCAAATCGGTGCTCGACGAGGCCCCCGAGCGGGCCCGCGCCCTGGTCGACCTGGAGGACCGCATCCTCGATCGCGCCCTGGCCGGCGAGCGCACCCGCACCAGCGCCGCCGAGGTGCGCGAGCGCTACGGCGTCCCCAAGGAGGTCCTCGACCGCCTCGAGGAGATCGAGGTGCTCAGCCCCAACAGCCGCGGCTACTCGCCCTCCGACATCAAGATCATCGAGGCGATTGGCCGCTTCCGCGCCGGCGGCTACGACGAGCAGATCGGCTTCACCGTCTACGACACCCTGCGCTACAAGAAAGCAATCGAAGCGCTGGTCCGCGAGGAGGTCGGCATGGTGATGGAGCGCCTCGCCGGCGAGGTCTCCCCCGAGCGTGTGGTCGAGATGCTGGAAAGCGGTGCCCAACCGCTCCAGGACCTGATCGCCGCCCTCCACACCAAGCTGATGGTGGCCGAGTTGGAGCGGCACCGGGCGAGTCGGGGTTAGCGGTATCGGTGATCCCCTTCTCCCGTGTAAAATGCAAATGCAATAGGTGGAGGGTCTGTGACTGTTCATTGACCTCCTTTGAGAAGGCCCGCTTTGGCGGGCCTTCTTGGTGAAACGCCCCGGTGCCGCCACAACGACACCGGGGCCGGTGGCCCTACTGCCTCACTGTTTGAATGATCATCCAGACAAGCAATAGGTACAGGGCCTGATAGCTGTTCATTTCCACCTCCTTCCTCTCGGGGACAAACCTTGGGGAGTGCCCGATCCGAGAGCAAGAGGCTTTTCATGGCAGTCAACTCCCTGCCACCGTCTGCACACCATACAGAAGTATGCAGCTTAAACACTTCGCAGACGAAAAGCCTCTAGTTGGGCGCTGTTAGCCTGGCTCCGATGAAGTCGGTCCTAATCACCGGCGCCTCGACTGGAATCGGCCGGGCGAGTGCCCTGCGCATGGACGCCGAGGGCTGGCGGGTCTTCGCCAGCGTCCGCCGCGAGGAGGACGCCGCGAACCTGCGCGACGCCGCATCGGAGCGCCTGGTGCCGCTGATGCTCGACGTGACCGAGGCGGATCAGATCACCGCCGTGGCCCAGCAGATCGGCGACGCGGTCGGGACAAGCGGTCTCGACGGCCTGGTCAACAACGCCGGTATGGCGGTGATGTCGCCGCTGGAGACGATTCCGCTCGATGATCTACGCAAGCAGCTCGAGGTCAACCTGGTTTCGCAGGTCGCGGTGACGCAGGCGATGCTGCCGCTGATCCGCACCGCCCGCGGCCGACTCGTCTTCCTCAGCTCGATCGGCGGGCGCATGGCGATGCCGTTCGGCGCTCCCTACCACGCCTCGAAGTACGGGATCGAGGCGGTGGTCGACTGCCTGCGCCAGGAGCTGCGTCCGTGGAAGATCGACGTCGTCGCGATCGAGCCGGGCTCGATCGACACGCCGATCTGGGAGCGGGGGGAGGGGGTTGCCGACGAGCTCGCCGGCCGGGCCCCTGCCGCCCAGGAGCAGCTCTACGGAAAGAAGATCGAGAGCTTCCGCGCCGCCGTGCGGCGCACCGCCGCGCGCGGTATCCCACCGGAAAAGGTGGCTGCCGCCGTGCAGCACGCGCTCACCGCCCGGCGTCCCCGAACGCGATACCTGGTCGGAGCCGACGCTCGCGGGCAGGCGCTGCTGGCCCGGTTCCTGCCCGACCGCGTGGTGGATCGGATCGTGGCGCGCGCCATGGGTATCTGACAGCGCCGTCCCTAACGCGGGGCGCCGAGCGTCGCGCGCGTCGTTTCGACCGCCTCGAGGCTGATCATCGCGCCGGTCTCCCTGGCCACGTCTGCCGCTTCGTCAAGCGCCTGCTCGGCGCCGTCGCGGCCGAGCGCGGTGCGGGCGATCGCCGTCGCCTGCAGGGCGAGCGGCAGCGACCAGAGCATGCCGCGTTCGCGCGCGACCGCGGCCGCCCATTCCGCCAGCTCCAGCCCCTCCTCGGCGCGGCCGACTCCGGTCAGCGCCTCGGAGCGCAGGCCGGCGCGCCAGGCCTCCATCTCATCGCCGTCGCTGACCGCGGCGCGGTAGACCCGCTCGGCCTCTTCGAGCGTGTCCAGCGCACCGGCGTAATCGCCGGCGGCGATCTGCGTGCCGCCGAGGTTCGAGCGAGCAAGGCTGCGCGAGAAGACGTCGCCAAGCCGTTCGGTCAGCTCGCAGTTGCGTCGCGCCATGGCGATCGCGGCGTCGAGCTCCCCCCGCATCGCCAGCATCAGCGACTGGTTGCTGCGGGTCCAGCTGGCGATCTCCGGGTCGCCCTCCTCGGTGGCGATCTGAAGCGCCTTGTTGAACTGCGCTTCGGCCTCGTCGAGCCGGCCGCGCTCGCGCAGCACCAGCCCCTTGGCCATCGTCGCCCAACCGACGGGGCTCTCGATGACAATCCCGGCACCGGCGCGCCGGTCGTCCCCCGCCAGCTCGAGCACTTCGTCGAGCGTCCGGTCGAAGCCGTCGAAGTCGCCCGCGCAGAGGTGGGCGTAGGAGCCGGCGGCCCGGATCGCGATGCGCAGGTGCAGGTCGCCCGATTCGTCGGCGAGGCGGTTGGTCTCGGCGACCGCGGCGAGCCAGGTATCGGCGTGGTGGGGCATGCCGGGCCGTGTCGAGGTCGCGGTGCGCAGCAGGGCGAGTGAGCGCAGGTCGCCGGTCGTGGTCGCGATCTCCTCGGCCTCGGCGATCAGGCGTGCTTCCTCGTCCTTGTCCATGCCGAGGCGCCAGGCGTAGTCGAGCTGCAGCAGGCGTGACATCACCGCCATCGCCGTCGTCTCCTCGCCTTCCTCGAGATCTTCGCTCAGCTCCATCACCTTGCGCCAGAGCCGCAGTGCGTCCTGAGGGCGACTGCTGCCCGCCCAGTAAGCGGCTCGCCCGGTCCAGCGGGCGGCTTCGAGCGTCTCCCCGCCGGCCTCCATGTGGTTGGCGATCAGCGCCGCCAGCTCGTCGTGGCGGTCGGGATTGAGCTCGATCAGGGCGCGGGCGGTCGCGGCGTGCGTCGCCGCGCGCTGATCGGCCAGCTGCGTGCTGTAAGCCACCTCGCGAGTCAGCGGGTGGCGGAAGGAGAAGACCCGTTCCGGATAGACCTCGGTCTCGAAGAGGAAGCCGCCGTCGGTGAGCTCGCAGAGCGCGGCCCGGTAATCCTCGCTCTCGCTCAGCCCGGAGACCATTCCCAGCGCCCGCTCGCCGATCTCCTTGTTGGTCACCGAGGCGGCCTGCAGCAGCTGCTTCGCGGTCGGGCCGAGCCGATCGATGCGGGCGGCGAGGATCGTCTGCACGCTCGCCGGCACGCCGGCGTCCTCCACCGGCCGCGCCAGGCGGTAGTGGCCGCGCGTTCCCTCGAGGTTGCCCGCTTCGGCGAGACCACGGACGATCTCCTCGGTGAAGAAGGGGTTGCCGGCGGTGCGCTCGTGGATCAGGTCCGCGAGCCCGTCGAGCGAGGGATCCTCGCCGGCCAGATCGCGCAACAGCTCGCGGCTGCCTTCGCGCCCCAGCGGTTCGAGCGAGATGCCGCGATAGGTAGGCGCGGCGGCCCATTGCCCGGCGTCGTATTCGGGGCGGAAGTTGACGATCGCCAGGGTCTTGGTCCCCTCGACCGAGGAGATCAGCTCGCCGAGGAGAGTCGCGCTGCCCTCGTCCATCCAGTGCAGGTCCTCGACCAGGGTGACGATCGGGTTACGCCGGTTGGGCGCTCGCACGAGTCGGCAGACGGCGCCGCGCAGCGCCCGCTGGCGCGCCTCGGCGCTGAGTTGCGGCAGCGGCCGGTCGGGATCGGGAACCCCGAGGAAGTCGAAGAGCAGGGGCAGGTCCTCGGTGAAGTCGGGATCGAGCAGCAGGGCGCGGCCGGCGATCTTCTCGCGCACGATTCGCTCCGGGTCGTCGTCAGCGATGCCGAAGTAGGCGCGCAGCATCTGCAGGACCGGCATGAAGGGGATCGACTGTCCGTGCGCCTGCGCCTGGCACTCGAAGACCTCGATCCCGCGCTCGCGGCAGCGTTCGGCGAACTCGTGGCAGAGGCGGCTCTTGCCGACGCCGGGTTCGGCGACGATGCCGACCGCGGCGCCCTCACTGCGCTCGGCCCGCGCCAGCGCCGCCTCCAGCACGG
Source organism: uncultured Solirubrobacterales bacterium (assembly GCA_963774405.1). Classification (GTDB taxonomy): domain Bacteria; phylum Actinomycetota; class Thermoleophilia; order Solirubrobacterales; family 70-9; genus VRUE01. The sequence continues at coordinate 968,246 of CAVZEV010000005.1, forward strand.
TCATCTCCTCGTCGCGGCCGACGAAGCGCGAGAAGCCGCGCTCGCGCGAGAGGTCGAGCCGCGACCGCGCTGCCCCGACCCCCGCCAGCTCGAAGACGCCGACCGACCGGCTGGCGCCCTTGATCTCGAAGTGGCCGAGGTCCTTCAGCTCCATGTAGCCGTGGGCCAGCTCGGCGGTGCTCTCGGTCAGGTAGGCCTTGCCGGGCTCGGCCAGCGCCTCCATCCGCTGCGCCAAGCCGACCGTGTGGCCGACCGCGGTATAGCCGCCCTCGCCGACCTCGGCGGCGACCACCTCGCCGGAGTTGATCCCGATCCGGGTCGAGAAGTTGAGCCCGTGCTTGCGGCGCAGCTCGGCGGCGTACTCGCCGACGTCGTCGAGCATCTTCAGCGCCGCATAACTGGCGCGCCGTGCGTGGTCCTCGTGGGCGACCGGCGCCCCGAAGACGGCCATGATCCCGTCGCCGGTGAACTTGTCGACCGTTCCCTCGAAGCGGTGCACAGCGTCGGCCAGGGTGGAGAAGAAGCGCTGCATGATCGCGTGCCACTGCTCGGGATCCTGGCCCTCGGCCATGTCCATCGAGCCCTGGACATCGGCAAAGAGGACGGTGACCTGCTTGCGCTCGCCGCCGGCATGGGCGATCTCACTCATGAAAACTCAAGCTTACGCATGCACCTATACTGAGCAACCGATTGACTGGTCAGTCAATCAGGCAGTCAAAAAGGGGACCTTTTGCGCGCAGCCGTCGTACAGCTCAACTCAACCGGCGAGAAGGCACGGAACCTCGAAGCCGCCGAGCGGCTGGTGCGCGCCGCCGCGGCCGACGGCGCCGAGCTGGTGGCCCTGCCGGAGAAGTGGAACCTGCTGGCCGGCGGCGAGGAGCTGGTGGCCGGTGCCGAGGCGCTCGACGGCCCCAGCCTCAGCGCCGCCCGCGGCTGGGCTCGCGAGCTCGGCATCAACCTGCTCGCCGGCAGCGTCTCCGAGCACGGCCCGGGCGAGAAGGCCTTCAACACCTCGGTCCTGATCGACGCCAACGGCGATGAGCCTCGCCGTCTACCGCAAGATCCACATGTTCGACGTCGAGGCAGGTGGCGTCACCTACCGCGAGTCGGCCCACGAGGAGCCCGGCGAGGAGATCGTCACCGCGGCGCTCGGCGAGGTCATCGTCGGTCTCAGCGTCTGTTACGACCTGCGCTTTCCCGAGCTCTTCCGCATCCTCGCCGTGCGCGGCGCCAGGCTTCTCACGGTGCCCTCGGCCTTCACCCTCGCCACCGGCCGCGACCACTGGGAGGTGCTGCTGCGCGCCCGGGCGATCGAGAACCAGGCCTTCGTGCTCGCCCCCAACCAGGTCGGCACGGCGCCGCCGCACTTCAGCTCCAACGGGCGCTCGATGATCGTCGACCCCTGGGGGGTTGTGCTGGCGACCGCCCCGGACGAGGAGTGCTTCGTCGCCGCCGAGCTCGACCTCGCCGCCCAGGAGAGGGTGCGCGAGACGCTGCCCTCGCTCGCCAACCGCAGGCCCGGCGCCTACGCCTGGCCGCAGCTGAGCGAGGCGCGCGCCTGATGGCCAAGGCGCCGACAGCCGCGGTGGACAAGCGCCGCCAGATCCTCGACGCGGCGGTCCGCGTCTTCGCCCGTCAGGGCTTCCACTCGACCCGGGTCTCCGACATCGCCGACGAGGCGGGGGTCGCCTACGGCCTCGTCTACCACTACTTCAAGTCCAAGGACGAGGTGCTCAACGAGCTCTTTCGCGAGCGCTGGTCGCTGCTGATCGCGGCGATCGACGAGGCAGACCGCGAGGGCGACTCGCCGCGCGCCAAGCTGGAAGCCGCGGCCGGCTTCATCGTCGACTCCTACCGGCACGACCCGGAGCTGATGAAGGTGATCATCGTCGAGGTCACGCGGGCGGCGAACTCCTTCGGCCGCACCCACCTGGCCGAGATCCGCCGCGCCTATGACTCGATCGCCAAGATCGTCGCCGACGGCCAGGAGGCCGGCGTTTTTCGTCGCGACATCGACCCCACCTTCGCCTCGATGGCCTTCTACGGCGCGGTCGAGCAGCTGCTCTCGGGCTGGATCTTCGAGGTGATCCCGGCTGCCGACAGCGACTTCGATCAGGCAAAGACCTTGCTGGTGACGACGATCTGCGACGGTCTCGAGCCCCGATAGGTATGGTCGAGCTGATGGAGAACGACATCTTCAAACGTCTCGTCTGGAGCGGCGTCCTCGCCGGCGCCAGTGCTCTCGCCAGCATCGCCGCGACGCGCGTCGCCGCCTTCGTCTGGCGGCGGGTGTTCGACGAGGACCCGCCCGAGTAGCGTGGCCGACGGTCCCGGCATACCGCCGCAGACGCCCGAGGAGCGCTCGGTGAGTGAGCTCGTCTTCGACGTCGCCGAGAAGAGCTCATCGCTGGTGCGCGAGGAGATCGAGCTGGCGAAGACGGAGGTCTCCGAGAAGGTCGGCAAGATCCTGCGCGGCTCGGTCGTCGGCATCGCCGCCGGTGTCTTCGCCTTCCTGGCGCTGATCCTGGTGATGGAGGGGATCGCCTGGCTGCTCGCCGAAGAGGTCTTCGACGGCAACGCCTGGCCCGGCTTCTTCGTCGAGGCGGCGGCCTTCCTGTTGATCGCGGCAGCGGCCGGCTTCATCGCCTACCGCTCGGTGCAGGCCGGCGCCCCGCCGGTGCCCGAGCAGGCGATCGAAGAGGCGAAGCTGACCAAGGAAACGCTGGAATCCGGAGCAAAGGCAGGTGGCGAATGAGCGCCCAACCCGATCCCGTTCGTCCCTCGAGCGTCGGCAGGCCGGGCCGCTCGGCGGCGGAGATCCGCCGCGACATCGATCTGCAACGGCGTGACCTGGGCAGCTCGGTCGAGATGCTGCGCGGCCGCGTCACCGAGCTGACCGACTGGCGCCGCCAGGCCTACGAGCACCGCTCGCAGCTGATCGCGGGCGCGGCGATCGCCGGCTTCGCGATCGGCGGCCTGATGATGCTGCGCCGCCGCCGCTAGCGCCGCGTCTCGCTCAACCGGCCGTCAGGCGACGCGTGAGGAAGTCGACCTGGTCGGCCGCCATGCGCTCCAGGGTCTCGCCGTGGAAAGGGGCGAAGTGGCCGCCGGGGTATGTCCGCAGCTCGCCAAACGGCGCTCGCCGGGCGGCTTCCATGCCGAGCGCCGGTGGATTGACGTCGTCGTCCTCGGCGAGGCAGTAGAGGATCGGGATCGGGATGCGGCGGGCCTTTCGCGCCAACCGGTACGGCGGCGCGACGAAGGTGCGGGCGCAGACCTCGTTGCGCCAGCTCGAGCTCGGCGGCGTGACCGATTCGAAGCCGCTTAAGCCTTCGGGGCTGCTGATCACCGCGCCGGAGCCGGGCGGGCCGGTGGCGGGAACCCGGTAGGGCTCGGCGCCGCGCAGGGCGCGGAACCCGTCACGGGCTCCGGCCAGGGCGAGGCGGGCGAGGAGGGGGATGCCGCCCATGTAGAGGAGCGTGCGAACGCCGTCGACGAGCGGAGCGACGCTGATCGCCGCGCCGATGCCGGGCTCGGTCAGCGCAAGCTGCTGAACGTGGCCGCCGCCGGCGGAGAAGCCCCAGATCGCGATCCGGCGCGCCTCGATCCAGTCGAGCGAGCGCACGAAGGAGAGGGCCGCGCGCCAGTCGTCGCACTGGCGCTCGGCCAGCACCAGCTGGCGCGGCTCGCCGCCACTCGCGGCGAAGTAGCGGTAGTCGAAGGCGAGCACGGCGAAGCCGGCGGCGGCAAAGCGCGCGGCGAAGTCGTCGAGCCCCTGGTCGCGCACGCAGGAGAAGCCCGACGCCATCACGACGCAGGGCGTGGGGCCCGTCGACCCCGCCGGCCGGTAGAGCCAGGCGGCGCACCGATCCGCTCCCGATGCGAACTCGACGTCCTCTCGTTCCACGACGACGATCCTACGCGCCGGCTTCCATACAATCGCGTTGTGCCCGCCGACCTGGCTGAAATCGAGCGGCTGATCGAGGCGGCGCTGCCCGGCGCCGCGGTCGAGGTGACCGACGAGACCGGCAGCGGCGACCATCTGCGGGCAACCGTCTCGGCGGCCCAGTTCGAGGGCCTCTCGCGGCTCGATCAGCACCGTTTGGTCAAGGCCGCGGTCAAGCAGCGCTTCGACGACGGCACGATCCACGCCCTCTCGCTGAAGACCGGGCTGCCCGGATAGCTACTCTGTGCCAATGGCCGACGCCGAGCTCAAACAGAAGATCGAGGAATTGATCGCCGCCAACCCGGTGCTGCTCTTCATGAAGGGCACGCCGGAAATGCCGCGCTGCGGCTTCTCGATGCGGGTCGTGCAGGTGCTCGACTCGCTGGACGTCGAGTACGGCGCGATCGACGTCCTGCCCGCGCTGCAACCGCTGCGCGAAGTCACCGCCGAGATCTCCGACTGGCAGACCTTCCCCCAGCTCTACGTCAACGGCGAGCTGCTCGGCGGCGCCGACATCGTCGAGGAGATGTTCGACTCCGGCGAGCTGGCCGAGGCGCTCGGCGCCGAGCAGCCCGAGACTGCACCGGCCGCTGCCGCACCTCCGGCGCAGTCGCCACCGCTTCAGATCGAATAAGCGCGATTCCCCGGCCTGCCTAGTGAGGGCCGGTGGTGTATCCGGTGATCAGGCGGCCCACGGCTGTGGCACCGTGCAGGGGTTTGCCCGGTGGCGGCGCTCCGGCGGCCGACCGGGGATGCGCCAGCGCTTCTTCTGTCAGTCGCGTCGCCTGGGGACGAGTGATCTGTCGTGGGGCGATTCGATCCAGCGCGAAGACCTCGAGCAGTAGCTTCTGGCCTCTTTGCGCGGTTACGCAGTTTGTCCCGAAGTAAGACCAGCTGACGCCTTCGGGAAGCACGTTGGCGACAAGCCGGCGTTCGGTGGGGCTGAATTTGCTGACGAGATCGGCGAACTGCACGACAACCCTTCGCTTGCCGTGCTCGTGCTCGCCTGCGTACTTGAAGCGCCCGAGATAGATCGCGAGTTCCTTCGTGCCCTTGGGAACCTTTCCCCACTGAAGCGGAACCCAGAGAGAGCCCCAACCGCAACGAGTGCTCGGTTTGAGCTGCCCGTTGGCCTGCAACGCCGAGCTCTTGAGATTGATCGCCGAAAGGGCCGGTGCGTCCGGCGATGCGCCTCCGCAGCCGGCGAGGGCCAGGGTAGCGGCGACCATCGCCAGTGGCCACAGCATTCCCCATCTCCCAATTTTCTTGCGGTCGATGGAGAGGCGTGCACGGAGCATCGTTCCCTAAGATCATCGCATGAAGTTTTCCGTAGTAGTGATGGCATTTCTAAGTGTTTGGCTTCTGGCTGCTTGCGGGAAGAGCTCGAACGACCCCACTGCTCAGACGTCCTCGACGAATAGCAACGCCCAGCAGGGGAAGCTGCACATCGGCCGCAGCGGCAAGCTCGTGCAGGTGCCTCGTCCGGGCGATGAGATGTCGAAGCAGCAAATCGCGAGGCTGCCCAAGCTGACGATCGCCAAGCAGAGTGGTCCTCCGCCAAAACATCTCGAGGTCATCGATCTCCGCAAGGGCTCGGGAACCGCCCTGACGATGAACGACGCCGCCTACGTCCGCTACTACGTCGCGAGCTATCCGGAAGCGGTCAAGCACAGCCGGACGGGCCGTTATGGGCCCCGCAGCTTCGGCCTCAACGAAGTGGTCAAAGGCTGGGAAGACGGCCTGCCCGGCATGAGGGTCGGCGGTCGGCGGGAGTTGATTCTTCCGCCACGGTATGTCTATCCGCGCTGGAAGCCGAGCTGGGGCTATGAGCCGTATGTCGACATCTACTTGATCGATCTGCTGGCCGTCGAACGCGGCGGGGCGGATCAGACTCCCTGATGAAGACCGCCACGCTGGCAGCGTGCCTTCTTTCCCTGGGTCTCGCGGCGTGCGGGCGCGCCGGCTCGGATCAGGGGACAGTCGACGTGACCGCGGCGCGCAGACAGCTCCCACCGCGAGCTCCGACGGTGAGGATGACGAGGGCGGAAATCGCCCGGATTCCGCCCCTGAACGTGCGTAAACCCACTGGACCGCCGCCCCACCACCTGGTGGTGATCGATCTCCGCAAGGGCTCTGGCCCGGGGGTGCCCAGCCGCGACTGGGTGACCAACAGGGAGGAGGTGGTCATGAGACTGCTCGAGGCCAGCTACACCGGTGCTCGCGAAGGTCACATCTTTGGACGCATACCCATTAGAAGGGTCTTGCTCGAAGGGAGAAGCAGGGGCCTCGTCCGTGGCCTGACCGGAATGAAGGTCGGCGGTCGCCGCGAGTTGATCGTCCCACCGAAGCTGGCCTATCCCCGCTGGAAGCCAAGCTGGGGATACGCACCCTACGTCAGCATCTACGTCGTCGATTTGGTTGGCATGGAACCGCCGCCCGACCGTCGGGTCGAATACCGCAACCGACCTGGAAACGGCTAGTCCCGAACACTTCGCCGGACGCGTAGCGCTCTATTTCAGTACTTGCGAAGACCAACTTGGTACGTTAGCGTGTCCCCAATCAGCTAAACGCTGGTGCTGGGGAGGGGAGTCAAGTGGGAGAAGTGCTCTTGGGAGGCGGGATGCCTCGATCCCGAATCGGCGCCGGCCTTCAAGGGAGGAATGCATCCTGATGTTCTCGAAACTACGCCGCCCGGTTCGCGCCATCCGCGGATCCCTCGGCACCCCTGGAATGATCATTGCCGTGATCGCCCTGATCGCCGCTCTTGGCGGCACCGCGATCGCCTCCGGTGGCCTTTCGGGCGCCGAGAAGAAGCTCATCAAGAAGGAATCGAAGAAGTTCTCTAAGAAGTTCGCCAAGGCCGGCCCCAAGGGCGAAGCCGGTGCTCCTGGCGCCAAGGGCGCCGATGGCGCCCCCGGCGCAAAGGGCGAAAAGGGCGACCCCGGTAAAGATGGCGAAGACGGCTCACCCTGGACGGTTGGCGGGGTGCTCCCGCCCGAAAAGACCGAGACCGGCCTTATCGGGGGCCGAGGCACCAGCGCCGGATTCATCCCGATCTCCTTCCCCATCCCCCTGCCCGCGGCACTCGATGGTTCTCACGTGAAGATCATCAACGTCGGCGACCCGGTGCCGACGGAATGCGCAGGTGGGACCGTCGCCGATCCAAAAGCGGCGCCCGGCTACCTTTGCGCCTACAACAGCAGCTTCAGCGAAGTATTCGAAACTGAAACAGAAGCCAAACTCATCACCGTGTTCAACCCCCTTGTAGAAAGCAGCGGAGCCGGCCGGACCGGAGCCCTGATTTCCACGCAAGCCAGCGAAATATTCGACACCATCGGGGCCACCTACGCCGTTACCGCCCCCGCGGCCCCCTAGCTAGGTCGGCACACCGAGCTCGGTGGCACGCGCCCCGAGCTCGGTGTCGCCGCGGTCTCCGCAATCGCGATTACTTGACCTTCCTTTAGCAAAACTTTATGCTTGGCCCCCGCGCCCGAACCGTGGCGCGGATTTCCAAACGATCTCGGCGGCTTCCGTCGGGAAGGGAGATCAAAGTGAGAACGATCAAGCTCATAGGCCTGACCGCGCTGGCTGCGCTGACGGCAATGGCGATTGTCGGTGCCTCTTCGGCCATGGCCGAAGGCAGTACGGCTCTGTGCAAAGCGGATGAAAGCAAATGTGCGGCGGGAAACCTTTTTGGCTCCATCCATGAAGAATCCGTTGGGAAGGCGACCCTCTTAAGCTCGAGCATCAACGTCGAATGCAACGTCTTATTCTCGGGCACCGCCACATTAGGTAACCCGGCGACGGTGACGGGCACATTCACCTACAGCAGCTGTAACAACTCATGTACGGTCAAAGAACAGAACGGACCGTCTGTAATCGAAGTCTTAAGGTTAGGTCACGAATTAGCTGACGTGACCGGCAAAGGCGAAGTCAAATTGAGTTGCCTCTTTGGTTTCGTCAAATGCGTGTACAACGGAACTGGGCTTCAGGGCCACGGCTTAGGGCCATTATTATCGACACAGAAAAACGGTGAAGTAAGAATTGAGGGACAGGAAACGCACATAGTTAGCGGTAGCTGCCCCGAATCTGCATTCTTAGATCTGTTAACCACGCCGTTAGAAGCGACCTACATCTCTTCGTAGGCGACGCGGAGACGCCGAGAGGCGACTCGAGATGAAGTGCGGCCGCCCCGGGTTGCCGGGGCGGCCGGGATTTCGGGAACGCATTGGATTCTTGACAGGTACTTATAGGTTCTCTACTCTCGCCTCCGGTGGCTTTTGGGGTCGTCGCCAGGGAGAGGAGAGATCAAGGGGTGTTTGGCATGGGCGCTTTTGTTAGGCGAATCCGGTGGGCTCCGGTCCTCGGGCTGTTCGCATTGGTGCTCTTGAGCGCGCCAACGGCATTCGCCGGGCCGCCCATCCATTCGCGCAATCCCGGGCTCGATGTCGAAGGCCTCAATCGCGCCTGCGGGGTCGCCGTTGACTCACAGGGCAACCTCTACGCCTCCAGCGGCGGCGAATCGAAGATCGAGATATTCGGTTCCGCGGACCATGAAATTCCGCTGGGCGAAATTCCGAACTCCAGTCAGCCCTGTGGCATTGCCGTCGACCCCACCGGCAATCTCTACGTTTCCGAGACGGCGACTGGCGAAGTGGTCAGGTATCACCCCACCGAATATCCATTTACGGGCGCCCCGTCATACGGCCCCCCGGTGGCCATTGACACCTCAGGCAAAGCCAGGGGCATCTCGGTGGACCGCTACGACGGCGGACTCTACGTGGCCGAAGAAGAACAGGTGGCGATCTACGTCAACGAGCTGCAGACGGTCGCTCTCAACGGCAATATCACCGGGGGCACCTTCACGCTTGAATTTGGGGGCCAGGAGACCGCTCCGCTTCCCTATAACGCCACCGCCGGCGAAATGCGAGCTGCCCTGACGGCACTGTCGACCATCGGTGTTGGCAACGTTGAAATCGTCAAGCCATCTCCGTGGGCCTTCTCGGTCTTCTTCGTTGGCAAATTTGCCTTCACCGACGTGCCGACGATGGGGAGCAGCAACTCGCTCGTCGGCTCAGAAAATCCCCGGGTCAACGTGAGCGAGACGAGCAGGGGTCTCAGCGATCACATCGCCGGGGGGGCCTTCAGCGAAGCTACGGGCGTCGCTGCCTACACCTCGCCCAGCGGCTATCACAGCGTTTTCGTCGCCGATGCCCGTGGCGTTGCTGCGGATGAGTTGGCGCTCTTCAGCGGCCCAAGTGTCGCCGGCCTGAAGCTGCGACGTGAGATCACGGGTGCTGCCACTCCGGACGGCTCCTTCGAATTCGGCGCGGCTGGAGCCCAGCTCGCCGTCGACCCTGGCAACAAGGAAGCCGGTGGCCCCAAGTGCGCCTCGGTCGCTGAGCAGGCATGCACCGCCGGGCACGTGCTCCTCCTCGACGCCGGTCACGCGGCGCTCGACGAGTTTGATGCCGCCGGCGAATACCTCGACCGGATGAGCGGGCCCGAGCTCGCCGACGCCGAACCCAGCGGCATCGGCGTGGATCGCTCCGGCGACGCGGCCGACGGCACGATCTTCCTCGGCGTCGGTGCGGGTGCGGGTGCCAAGGTCGCCAGCCTTTGGCCCCTTGACGGCGCCCAGCCGCCCGGCGCTGGAAGAACCCCTCTCGCACCTGCTGGAAAACGCCCGAGCGGTGGCGACGGACGACCACGGGGATGTGTACGCGGCAGCAGGGGGCTTCGTTCACATCTACGGACCGGGGGGGAACGAGTTGGCCGGCTTCGAAGACCCCCATCCCACGCTGAGCGATCTGGCGGTCGATTCCGATGGCAACGTTTACGTGCTTGAAATTGCGCCGCTGACAAGCGAATCGGTCCACTACTACACGCCAAGCCAGTACCCGCCGCAGGAAGGAACCACCTATGCCAGGCACGAGCCGGCGGTGGCCGAATCCGGGGATTTCCCCAGTGGACGCGATGCTCTGCGGGCGATCGCGGTCGATCCGGGGCCCGGGGTGGGCAGGGACAGGCTCTTTCTCGCCACCAACGGAATAGTCCGGGTCTACGAGCCCGCCAGGGAAGGATCGGGCGTGCTCGTCCCCGAATTCGGTGCGGGTCTCTTGGCGGGCCCGATGACTGCGATCGCAGTGCGGGGGGCAAGCGCCCGAAACGGCGGACAGGCGACGATCTTCGTCACCGCAGGCGGGTTCCAGACGATCCAGAGTGTGAACGGAGCGGGCAGCGAAGTGGTTGGGAGAACCGACGGGGAAGGCTGCCCGCAGGGGGCGATAGCCGCCGGCACTCGCGGGCTGGCCGTCGATCAGGCGGACGGCCATGTGTTCGAGTTCCAGGCGGTTGACGAAGCGGCGCGCGAGTACGACGGAGCGGGAGCCTGCGTGGCCGAATTCGGCCACTTCACCAACCTCGTGGGGAGGGGATTTCGGATCGCGGTCGACAGCGCCTGCTCGCTCCACGTCAATTCGAACACAGGGGAAGAAGAACCGCTTGACGAAACGACCACGCCGACCTGCGCCGAATACGACCCGGCCAACGGCAACACCTATGTCGCCTTCGATGACACCAGCCCCGAACATCCGCCCTATGACGTCACCGCCTTCGGCCCTCTCACCTACGGTGGCCCGCCGAAAGCGGAAACCGGGACGCCGAGCGAAATTGGCGGAGGACAGGCGACTCTGAACGGTGCTCTCAACCCGCTTGGCATCGAGGTTGAAGCCTGCAAATTCGAGTACCTACCGGAAGGCGAATACCGGGCGAACGTCGAGGCCGAAGAACCGGGGTTCATCGGCGCGGCGTCGGCGAACTGCGCGGAGAGCGCCGCGGAAATCGGCACTGGGCAGAGGTCGGTCCATGTGCACGCGACGGTTGCGGGCCTTGACCCCGGAGGCCACTACTGCGTGCGCCTGGTGGCCTCGAACAAATTCGGCCCGGCCGAAGACAAAGCGCTCTGCTTCGGACCGCCAAGCGTGGAAGCGGAACCCGCCCGCCCGGTCCACTACACCGAAATCACCATGCGGGCAAAGGTTGACCCGGGGGGTCTGCCGACCGACTACCGCTGCGAATACGGGGAAGCCGCGGGAGCATACGACCACGCCACGCCACCGCAACCACTTGCCCCAGATGCCGGTGAGAGCGAGGTCCAGTGCGTGCTCTCCGGGCTCGCCGAAGGCACGGCCTACCATCTCCGGGTCGTCGCCGAAAACGTGGCCGGGGTCGTCGCCGGGGTTGATCAGGAGGTGGTGACGCTTGCACGCCGCGCTGCGGAATCCTGCCCCAACGCCGAATACCGCACCGGGCTCTCGGCGAAACTTCCCGACTGCCGCGCCTACGAGCTCGTCACTCCGGCCGCGACGAACGGGCTCTCGCCCCGCGCTCCCGACGCCGGCACCTCCGATCGCGGCTTCGACCAATGGCTGACCCCGCCGCGCGGCGCGGCCGCCGGTCAGAGTCTCTCCTACATCACCGCCGGGACCCTGCCGGGCTTCGTCGGAAACGGTGTCATCGATGGCTACCGTGCCGCTCGTGCCGCCGGCGAACATCCGGCTCTCGGGTGGCAGAACTCGCTCTACGGTCCCACCTACGCGCAGGCCGACCCCGAGCTGAACCACAGCCTGCTCATGCAGGGCATCTCCTCCGACCAGAGTTACGCGATCTGGCTGGTCGAACCGGCCGAATCCTTTGCCGAACTCAAAACGGGCACCTACCTGCGCACCCCGGCGGGCTTCGAAGCGCTCGGCCGCGGCGATCTCGGCGATGACCTCAGCGCGGCAGGCCGCTACCTGAGCGAGGGCGGCGCTCACGTGATCTTCTCCTCCTCTGCCCACCTCGAGCCGGCCGCGCCGGCGGCCGGAACCACGGCCCTTTATGACCGCGCTGCGGGTGCCGCGCACGCCGAAGTCCTCTCTCTGGACGCCTCAGGCTCGGCTTTCACGCAAGGCGCGACCTACCTGGGCGCCAACGAAGCGGGCACCGCTGTCGTCTTTGGGGTAGGCGGAGCTATCTACGAGCGTCGCGGGGGCACCACGGTCGAGATTGCGGCTTCTCCGGCCACCTTCGCCGGGGTTTCCGGGGACGGCCGGCGCGTCTTCTACGCCGCTACCGCGAATGGCGAAGCTCCCGCCGCGCTCTACGTCTGCGAAGTCGAAGCCGGCCCCTGCGCCGGCTCCGGCGCTCAGTCTCCAACCCAGATCGCCACGGCCGGGATCTTCGCCGACGTATCAACCGACGGCTCGGTCGTCTACTTCAGCTCCGAAGACGCGCTCACGGGCTCGGAAGAAAATGAAAACGGAGAAGCGTCCGAGAATGGCGCGCGCAACATGTACGCCTGGGACGGCGGCGACACTCGCTTCGTCGCTCGCCTGGCTGCCGCTGATTTCGCCGGCGCCGCCTTCGGCGGCATCAGCGGCATGAACCTCGCCGCCTGGACGCGCGCGATCGGTCCCCCGCCTGCGGAAAGCGGTCGCGCCTACGCCCCGATTCGCTCGACGCCAAGCGGCACCGTCCTCGCCTTCCAGTCACATGCCCGGTTGACCGCCTACGACAACGACGGGGTGGGGGAGATCTACCGCTATGACCCCGGTGCGGAACCGGGGGAGCGGCTCACCTGTCCTTCCTGTGACCCGAGCGGTGCTCCGTCGGCGGCTGACGCGCTGCTGCAGCAGCTCGACACCACCGCGACGATCGCCCACACGGTGATCCCGAATCTCACCGCAGACGGCTCAGCCCTCGTCTTCACCAGCAGCGACAGGCTGCTGCCGGAGGACGCCAACTCCGCTGCCGACGTCTACGAGTGGCGAGCGCGGGGGAGCCACTGGGGCAGTGGCGCGGGCGCCCCCACCTGCGGGCGCGCCGGAGGTTGTCTTGCCCTGATCTCCTCCGGGCAGGGCGAACGAGACAGCTACCTCTATGCGATGAGCGCCGACGGGCACGACGTCTTCTTCCGCACGCTCGAGCGGCTGGTGGGCGCGGACGTCGCGGGCAGCGTCTCGATCTACGACGCCCGCGAAGACGGCGGCATTCCGGAAACAGCCACGACGGCGCCCTGTGCGGGTGATGCCTGCCAGGGACAGGGCACCGAGGCGCCCTCTCTGCCCGCACCCGCCACCACGGGTGCGGGAGACGGGAACCTCGGAAAAGCGAAGCGAGGCCGCTGCCCAAAGGGTCGCCACCCGGTCGGCCGGCGCGGCAAGAGGCGCTGCGTCAAGCAGGCGCGCCACCGGCGTGACAAGCGTCACCACCATCGCCGTGGGCATCCGAAGACCGGTCGCCACACAGGGAGGAGTCGATGATCCGCCGTCACGCAATTCTGCTCGCGGTCGGCGTGCTGATCGCGCTTGCCGCGCCGGCAGGTGCCGATGCGGCAGAAGGCTGCGACGCAGAATCCAGTCCCGCCTGCTTCGGGGTCGAATCGGTGAGCGCATCGCTCTCGACGACGCAGGCCGGCGCCCACCCCGACCTTACCCTCGACGTGTCGGTCAAGCGCAACCCGCTCAGCAAACCGAACGTCTTCGGGCTCAAGGACTCCTACGCGGCCGCCCGCAACATCCGCATCGAGACACCGCCGGGGCTGATCGGCGACCCCAACGTCTTCGGCCTTCCCCAGCAGTGCACCGCCCAGCAACTTTCCGGCGCCTTCACCGAAGAAAGCGGCGGCTGCCCGAACGGATCGCAGGTCGGCATCTCGACGATCTTCGCCTACCAGCTGACCGGAAAGTTCAAAGAGCCCGTATACATGATGACCCCGCCGGGCGGCGACGTGGTGGCCCGCCTGGGCACGTTCGCCGGCACCTTCCCGATCTTCATCGACCTGCGCCTGCGCTCGGGTTCCGACTATGGCCTCACCGCCGAAGTCGTCGACGCCCCCGCCGTCGCCAGGCTGGTCGAGCTCGACACGACGTTGTGGGGTGTGCCGGCGAGTCCCGTTCACGACACCGAACGCTGCACGGCCCTTGAGGCATTCGAAGAAAAGTGCGCCAACTTGCCCAAACGCCCGCCCGGCGGCCAGGTTCTGCCCTTCCTCACCAACCCGACCCGTTGCGGCGTGCCGCTGGAAGTCGGGGTCAACGCCTCCAGCTGGGTCGAACCCGAGTTCAAGCCCGGCAACGAAGCCCGCACCTCGATGCCCGCGATCAGCGGCTGTGACAGCCTGCCCTTTGGTCCGAGCCTGGAAGCGGTGCCCACCAGCCACCACACCTCGACCCCGACCGGCCTCGACCTGACGATCAAGCTGCCGGCCTCCGAAGGCGTGGAAGTGCTTGAACCGTCCCAGATCCGCTATATGCGGATCGACTTCCCACCCGGGCTGGCGATCGACAACGGCGCCGCCGATGGGCTCGGCACCTGCTCGGCTGCCGAGGTGGGATTCGAAACGGACGAAGCCTCCCACTGCCCCGACGCCGCCAAGCTCGCCGCGACCGAATTCGACGTGCCAGTGCTGGAACGCAACCTGAAGGGGGCGATCTACCTGCGCGAGCCCGAACCGGGCGATCCCTTCAGGGTCTGGATCGTCGCCGACGACCTTGGCCTGCACATCAAGCTGCCCGGCGACCTGGGAGTCGATAAGTCGACCGGCCAGGTTCACTCGATCGTGCTCGGAGCGCCGAAGCTCGAAGGCATCCCGCAGGCGCCGCTGCGGGAAGTGAAGCTACTGCTGAAGTCCGGCTTCCGAGCGCCCCTGATCACCCCTGATCGCTGCGGCACCTTCGTCACCCACTACGAATTCATTCCCTGGTCGGGCGGGCCGCCGGCTGTCGGCGATACCCCGATGAAGATCACCGAAGGCTGCGATACCGGCGGCTTCAAACCAGCGCTACTGGCGGGCTCGACCAGTGCGCAGGGTGGCGCCTTCAGTCCCTTCACCTTCACGGTCACTCGCTCCGACGGCGAACAGAACATCGCCGGCCTCGCCCTCGCCTTGCCCAGGGGCCTCGCTGCCTCCTTCGCCGGGGTGACGCGCTGCGAAGGCTCCGCTGCGGTGAGCGGCAGCTGCCCGCCCGGCTCGCGGATCGGCATGGTGACCGCCGCCGTCGGTGCCGGCCCCAACCCGCTCTGGGTGCCTCAGGCGGACAAGCGCCCGACCGCCGTCTACCTCGGCGGTCCCTACAAGGGTGCGCCGACCTCGATCATCGCCGTCGTTCCCAAGCAGGCCGGTCCCTTCGACTTCGGCGACGAAGTGGTGCGCTCGGCGATCTACATCGACCCCGAAACCGCCCAAGCGACCGCAAACGCGGATCCACTGCCGCAGTTCGTCGAAGGAATCCCGCTTCTCTACAAGACCCTGAACGTCATGCTCGATCGGCCGGACTTCTCCCTCAACCCGACCTCCTGCAAGGCCAAGGAGACGGTGGCGACGCTGACCTCGCCCGGGGGCGCCGTGGCGCGTCCCACCTCCCCTTACGCCTCCACCAATTGCGCCAATCTCGCCTATAAGCCGAGGGCCAGATTCACCCTGCATGGCGGTACTCACCGCGGGGCGCACCCTGGGCTTACGGCGATCGTGCGGCCGCGGGCCGGCGATGCCAACTCGAACAGGTTTTCGATCGCCCTACCGCACTCGGAGTTCCTCGATCAGGGTCATATCGACACGGTCTGCACCAGGGTTCAGTTCGCGTCCCACAACTGTCCGAAGGGGTCGATTTACGGGCGCGCCACGGTCAAGACCCCACTTTTCGACTTTCCGCTCAGAGGCCCTGTCTACCTGCGCTCGTCCAGCCATCTGCTGCCGGATCTGGTCGTCGCGCTGAGGGGCCCCTCGACGATGCCGATAGAAGTCAATGCGGTGGGGAGGATCGATTCCATACGGGGTGGTATTCGCACGACATTCGACACCGTCCCCGATGCCCCCATACGAGAAATCATCACCAGGCTCCCGGGCGGCAAGAAGGGCCTGATCGAAAACTCGGAAAACCTCTGCAGCCACGCCCACAAGGTGACCGCCAAGCTCACGGCTCAAAATGGCAGAAGGGCTGCCCTGCACCCGGCCCTTAGGGTCAGCTGTGCCGCTCGCAAGAAGTCCGGCGCTCAGACCCAGAGTTCGCCGCACACGGCGAGGCCGTAGGCCCGGGCCAACTCGCCGGCGTTCGGCACGAGTTCGTTGCGGCCGATGGCGCCGGCGGGGTCGCGCTGAGCCTTCGCAAGGCCGGCTTCTATGGCTTCCAGCATTGCGGCCACCTTCTTGGCGTCCTTCTCGGGGGCGCCGAGTCCGCTGATTTCGGCGATCTCCCGTTGATAGGTCGGTTCGATCACTGATCCAAAGAGCCCGGTCGCGACCGCGTTAGGCAGGGAACCCGTGAGGGTGATGTGGTTCTTGCGCATGTAGACGGCAAGTTCGCGGGCGCCTCTTTCCTGGCCCTTCGTGCAGACGGCGTTGGCCTTCTTGATGAATTCGGCTTTTGACAGAGAGCCCGTCTGGACCTCGATCGCGGCAGAGCCACCACCGCAGCCGCCGGTCAAGATCGCAGCCGTCGCCGCAAGCGCGACTACCGCGGTAAGGCGATCACTAAGCCAAATCCCTCCCATTCAGGAGAAATTTATCAAAGGCTCGCCAATCGACGACGCCCTTGTCGACAAAACGACTAGACGGCGGCGGTCTCGGCGGCGGGCGCGTCGTCCTTGACCTGGAAGGACGAGCCACAGCCGCAGGCCGCAACCACGTTCGGGTTGTTGACCTGGAAGCCGGCGCCCTGCAGGCCTTCGACGTAGTCGACCTCCGAGCCGAAGACGAACTGCATGCTGACCTTGTCGACGATCACCGCGACGCCGTCGACCTCGAAGACGTGATCGTCCTCCTTGGCCCGATCGAAGGCGAGCGCGTACTGGAATCCAGAGCATCCACCCCCGCGAACCGCAACCCGAAGAGCCTGGCCCTCGGAGTCCTCCTGAGAGCCGAGCAGCTCGGCGATCTTCCCGGCCGCCTTGTCGGTCAAGGCAATCGCTGTCTGCGGCGTGTCACTGGTCGCGTCAGTCACTTCACAAAGTGTAGCGAGCGCCCGCACCTTCCCGAGACCTCGGCCCTGCATCAAACGCCGGCCTGTCACTGATCGCTCGCGTTTTGGCAGCCAGATCAAAGCCTTCGAGGGCACTTGGAGCTGGGATCAGGGAGCGGCAAGGCCTTTCCAGGGGGACACTGGAAGGGACATTGTCTTTGCCACTACCAGCCTGTATAGTCCCGGAACAGCAGTATTGAAGCCAAATAGAAGGGACTTTCAAGCGGACACTCTCATGGACAAGCCCCGGGACTATGAGGCGTCCCACCCCTGGATTCGCTTCCAGCTCGACCTGAAATCCGCAACCTGGGAGTTTTGGAATCACATCGGCGAAGCGCATTCAAAGTGCCGCCACCTTGCGAGGGCCCCCGCTTCCGCCCGCGATGGCTCGCGACATGGAACAGGTCTACCTCGCGAAGGGTGCTCGGGCAAGCGCGGCCATCGAGGGGAACAGCCTGAATGAAGAGCAGGCTGTGGCGGCTGTCGAAGGCAAGCTGGAGGTGCCTGAGAGTCAGGAGTACCTCAAGCAGGAGCTTGACAACGTCATCGGTGCTCTCGCCGACATCGAAAACGAGGTCCACCAAAGCGGGCGCTTCGACATTTCTCCAGAGGTCCTGCGCGAGCTCAATCGACGCGTGCTCGACGGCCTGGAGCTAGAGGATCACGTGGTACCGGGTGAGTTTCGCACCCCGGGCATCCTCGTCGGAACCGTTTACAGGGGCGCACCGGCCCAGGATTGTGACTATCTCGTCCAAGCCATGTGCGACTGGCTCAACGGGCCTGATTTCAGCCCCGACGGGGGAGATCACGCCAAAGATTTCCTACTGGCCATGTTGAAGGCAGTCATTGCCCATGCCTACATCGCATGGATCCACCCGTTCGGGGATGGGAATGGCCGAACCGCCCGCCTGGTCGAGTTCGGAATCCTCGCTGCCGCCGGCGTCCCCTCTGTTGCTGCGCACCTGCTCTCGAATCACTACAACCAGACGCGCACGAGCTATTACCGGCAGCTTGAGCATGCCTCGAAATCCGGCGGTGACTTGACCCCCCTTCTCGCTTACGCCGCCAAGGGCTTCGTTGAGCAACTTCAGCAACAGCTCAACTCGGTGCACAATTGGATTCTTCGGGCTACGTGGACGAACTACGTCCACTCGTTGTTCACGGACCCCACCGCCATGGCCAAGCGACAACGAGACCTCGTCTTGGCGCTGCCCTCCGATGACTTCATTCCGAGGGCCAAATTGACGGCGCTGACTCCGAGCCTGGCCGAGGCTTACGCAACTAAGAAAAGCAAGACCGTCACCCGTGACCTCAACGCACTTGAGCAGATGGAACTGATCGAACGTGGCCCGAAAGGGATTCGAGCGCGCAGGGAGGTCATGCTCTCCTTCATGCCGCGCGTGGCTCCCGGCAGCGAGAATGACCGGGACGAGTTTTCCCCGGCTATTGCTTGACGGCCGGGCGCTCGTAGCTGGCCCTGGGACCAGCGTGACTCAGCCGCTCGGCGGCCAGCCTCCGAGCGCTCCTCGGCAGTCACCCCATGGAACTTACGGCGGCCTCGCGCCCTACCGATTCGCTCAGGGCAATCAGACCAGCGGGGTCTGCCAGAATCGCCTTGCTTGAGTTCCTCGGCTGAAACTGCGGTTGTCTGCGACACGACGGCTTACCTGCCGAGCGAGCTCGTTGCCTCGCGTGGGATCAAGATGGTCAGCCTCTATGTCTCCGTCGACGGTCGGCAGGAGAGGGAGTCGGAGATCGCCGATTACGCCGGCTTCTACGAGCGGCTGCGGGCCTCTGAGGGGGGAGCGACGACCTCGCAGCCCTCGATCGGCGACTTCAACGCCGTCTACGAGCCGCTGCTGGACGAAGGGCGCGAAATCGTCTCGATCCACATCTCCTCGGGGATATCGGGCCCTTCGAGGCCGCCACCCAGGCCCGCGAGCGGTTGATCGCCGAAGACAAGGGCGGCGAGCGGATCCACCTCTTCGACTCGCGCTCGGCCTGCGGCGGCATGGGCCTTCCGGTCGTCGCCGCTGCCGCCGCGGCGGCGACGGGGGCCGACGCGGCCGGGACGCTCGCACGCGCCAAGCGGGCGCGCGAGGAGCTGAAGATGTGGTTCGCGATCGACACGCTCGAGTACCTGCGCCGCGGTGGGCGGATCGGCGGCGCCCGCGCCTGGATCGGCTCGGCGCTGAAGATCAAGCCGATCCTCACCCTGGAGGAGGAGATCACCCCGGTCGAGCGCGTCCGCACCCGGGCCCGCTCGATCGAGCGCCTGCGCGACTACGCGCGCCAGCGCCATGAGTCGGGCCTCGACGCTTGGGTCGTGCAGCACATCCAGGACCCCGAGACGGCCGAAGCGCTGGCCGACGACTGTCGCGAGATCTTCGGCTGCGAGGCCGCCTTCATCTCCGAGATCGGCCCGGTGATCGGCGCTCACGTCGGCCCCGGCCTGCTCGGCGTCGGCAGCGTCTCGAAAGACGTTCTCAGCTGATTTAAGCGGGCCGAGCCGGGAGGGCTTTAGGCGCGAACGCCTTCGCGGGTGCCGGAGTCGCGCGGCACCGGGTGGGGCTTGAGTCGCACCGGAGTGGAGGAGAGGGCCTGCACCCGCAGGTCGCTCCAGGTGAGCCCTTCGCGGACCAGCGCCGGCAGCCCCAGCGCGACCGCGGTGGCGATCTCGACCGCCTGCAGGATCACGCCGTAGGCGAGAGCGTCGGCGGTGCTGACGCCGAAGCCGGTGTGCAGGACGCTGATCACGGCGAGCTGGAAGACGCCGATGTTCGAGGGGGTGGCGGGCACGACGGCGGTGACGTTGACGGCGAAGAGCACCGCGGCGGCGGCGCCGATCCCGGCCTGGCCGCTGAGCCCAAGGGCCGCGAGCAGGGCCCAGCAGGCGGAGAGCTGGATCGCCCAGGCGCCGAGCTGAGCCGCGGCGGCCGCGGCGCCGCGGCGCGGGTTGCGGAAGATGCGCAGGCCGGCCCGAACCTGCAGCAGGGCGGCGTGCATGGTGGCGCCGAGCCGGGCGAGGCGACCGTTGCCGTTGCGCCGCATCAGCGGCGGGCCGAGCAGGACGACGAGCAACAGCAGCAGCGGCACGAAGCTGAAGGCGAAGAGCTTCTGGGTGCTGGAGTGAAAGAGGTCGGTGGTCGAGACGATGATCACGCCGAGCATCGCCAGGGCGAAGAGGTTGAGCACGGTCTGGGAGACCAGGGTGCCGAGCAGGACCGGGAAGGTCTCGCGCATGCGGCCAATGCGGCGGGCCAGTGACATCGCACGGGCCGGCTCGCCGAGGCGGGCGGGCAGCGTCGCCGACATCAGCACGCCGATCATCGTCGCCGAGGTGACGTCGCGGCGGCGGACCGGGGCCAGGGGCAGGGCGGCGCGCACGATCCAGTACCAGGAGGCGGCGCGGAAGAAGAGCGAGAGCGCCATCAGGCCGCAGGCAACCCAGACCCAGCTGAGGTCGGAGCGGACGATGCTTTCGACCACGTTGTCGACGCCGATCTTCTGCGCCGCCAAGGCGGTCAGGCCGATGCCGGTCACCCCGGCTGCCGCCAACCCGACCCGGCGGGCGAACTTGCGCTTGCGCTTGCCGGTTTGGGCGGGCTCGGGATCGAGCGAGGGGAGCCGTTGCGGCGGCTGGGGCGGCAGGCCGTCCGAGGGCTGAATCCCCATCCAGCGGGCGGCTCGCTCCAGCCTGTTCGCCGGCTCGGGGACGGCGAGCGCTCGCTCGTAGACGCCGGTCACCCGGTCGGCGACGTGGGACCAGGCATAGCGCTCGGCGCTCTGGCGAGCGGCGCGGCCCATCGCCGCCAGCCGCTCCGGCTCGTGGTGGGCCCGCTGCAGCTCCTCGGCCAGGCGCTGGGCGTCGCCGGGGGGGACGAGGACGCCGTCGACACCGTCCGTGACGACGTCGCTGTAGCCGGCGATCGCGGAGGCAATCGCCGGGGTGCCCGCGGCGAAGGCCTCGGTCAGGACCATGCCGAAGCTCTCGCCCGAGAGCGAGGGGGCGCAGAGCACGTCGGCCTCGTGCATGGCGCTGTGGAGCGCCTCGCCGGAGACCCGGCCGCGCACGTCGATGAACTGCATCGTCTCGGGATCGGCGAGGTAGCGCAGCACGTCCTCGCGCTCGGCGCCGATCACGGTGAGGCGACTGGGCACGTGCTCGACCAGGGCGCCGAAGGCGGCGAGCAGGATCGGCAGGCCCTTGCGCTCCTCCGGCCGGCCGACGAAGAGCACGCGCAGCTGATCGCTGGCCGGCTTCGGCTCGCTCGGCGCGGCGGCGACGTCGACCCCGTTGGGGATCACCTCGTAGTGGCCGCCGTACCAGCGGCGCCCGGTCCAGGCCGCTGCCTCGGAGACCGCGATCCGGGCGGAGAGCCGGTTGAAGACGCGCCGCGCTCCCAGGGCCGAGCCGATGTAGTTGGGCACCGCCTTGGTCGAGTAGGCGTGGAAGGTGCCGACCGCGGGAACATCCGTGCCCAGCGCCGCGTTCCAGCCGACCAGCGGCACCATCGGCTCGTGGATGTGGACGACGTCGAAATCGCCCCGGCTGAGCTCGCGGCGCGGGGCGATTACCCCGCCGGCCGGGAAGGGCGCCAGGTTCGAGATCGCTCCGTTGGAGGGGAAGCCGGCGGTGCGGCCCAAGGGGACCAGGTAGTCGGGCACCTCGCGCGACTCCGGCGCGGCGCGGTGCAGGGCCCCGGCTGAGCCGGCCGGGGGGGTCAAAGGGGGCGAGCACGCGAACGTGGTGGCCGCGCCCGAGGAACTCCTCGGCAAGCGCCTCCACGTGCCGGTTCACGCCGCCCTGGTAGGACCAGGAATATGGCGAGACGAGAGCAATCCGCACGAATCACAAAGGGTAGTTGATTCCTCAGAGGTGATTCGTTGCGTAAGTCACGCGGATCGCTCGCACCAGGCGTAGGCGAGGAAGACCAGGATGTAGGCGGCGCCGATCTCGAGCAGGAGGGCGCCGGAGTCGTTGGCGAGGGTGCCGATCACGGTTGCGGCGATCGCCCCGACCAGGCCGGCGCGCAGGGCCGGAAGCGGGGCCAGCCAGGCCTGCAGCCGGTCGCGCCTCAGGTAAGCGAGCGCGGCGAGCGCGGCGACGAGCGGCAGGAAGAAGACCAGGATCGGGCGACCGAAGCTGTGCGCGGAGAGCTGCAGGCGCCGCTGGGCGACGTCGGCGAGGTTTCCCAGCCCACCGGCGTCGAGCACCGAGCGGGTGAGATGGGCGTTGGCGCCGGTGAGGAGGTCGGCGAGGGCGATCAGCGCCAGCACGGCGACGGGGGCGGCGATCACAAGCAGGGCGGCGCGCCGCCGCTGGGCCGCGATCGCGGCGGCGGCGACGGCGCCGCCGACCGGCAGCACGATCGCGGCGCCGACGTCGGCGCCGAAGCGCCCGGCGGCGAAGACGATCGCGCTGAGCAGGCCGGCCGCGAGGAAGGCCACGGCCGCCCGGCGCCTGCCCAGCCGCGGCCAGAAGCCGGCCAGGGCGGCGCCGGTTCCGGCGACGACGAGGACGCCGAGCAGCGCCTCGAGCTCGTTGCCGACCCCGTAGAAGCGCACGCCGAGCCCGGGGTTGGGGCCGAGCAGCGAGAGCGAGGTGAGCGGCGAGCCGGCGATCACGTCGATCGCCAGGGCCCCGACGACCAGGCCCGAGGCAACCGCGAGCGCTCGCAGGCCATCGAGCAGGAGGAGGGTCAGGGCGGCAAGGAGGGGGGCAGCGAAGAGCACCAGCAGCTGTTCGGTGCCCTGATCGGGCTCGAGCGCGGCCGCCGCCATCAGCAGCAGGGGCAGGTAGACGATGCTGAGGCCGGCCAGGCGAATCGCGATCCGGCCGACCCGGTCGGAGCTGACCAGGGCGGCCAGGCCGAAGACGACCAGCCAGACGAGCAGGCTGACCCCGATCACCGGCCCCCGCCGTTCGGAGATCGTCGCCATCCGCGCCCCCAGCGATTCGATCGCGGCCGGATCGACCGAGCCCTCGGCGCGGATCGGCTGCCCCGACATCTGCGACGGCACCGCGATCCCGAGCCGCGAGAGGATCGTCGGCGCGACGTCGGTCGAGAGCACGTAGCCATTCGTCCGCGTGCTGTCGGAGGTCAGATCCCCGCCGAACCCCCGTCCCGCGACGCCGATCGCCAGAGCCCCGTTCTTGACCGGCGGCGCCCGCCCGATCGCGATCAGCAGGTCGTTGCCTCGCAGCTTCCGCGCCAGCGCTGAGAGCTCCCGGAGTCCGACCGAGCGCACCTCGCACGTCTGCCCATGTTCGGCCAGGGTCGCCGCCAGCAGGCCGGGAACAATCTCCGCCGGAGCCGATTCCGCGCGTTCCACGACCGCCTTCGAATAAGCCGGTCCGCAAATCCCTCCGCCAACATGACGCGGCAAATCCGAGCCATAGAGCGAATCGAACACCCGATTCCCCTGGCTGATGTCGAGATAGGTCTGTGCCGCCGGAACGCTCCCAAGCCCAGCGCTGAGCAGTCCTGGCGAAACGCCTTGAACCCGCGCAAGCCGCTCCACCTCGGTCCCTTGGGGCACGAGAGCAATCGTGACCTTCGTAGTCGGGGATCGGGTGGGGGTCGAAACGTCTTGCACTTTTTCGGCGGGCGAAACTCGGTCAGCCACCGCGGTCCCACCGAAAAAGTTAAGTGAAGACCCCCACCCGATCCCCGCCACAAGGAGGCCAATAGCTATCGTGACCCCAATGGCCGACCGCACGTTCGCGAAGTTCAGTTTCTTCAAGGTAGATCCCGCTTGGCGCCGCCGCGACGCCGATCTTCGAGCGACAGACAAGCAAGAGTTCCTCGCCGCCTGCGAGGACTTCGCCCTCGACCGCTCGCTGCGCGCCTACTCAACCATAGGAACGCGCGGCGACGTCGACCTGGTGCTGCTCAGCCAGAGCCCCAACCTCGACGACCTGCACACATTTCATGTCGTGCTCGGCCAGAGCGGCCTGGCAAAGTGGATGGAGACGCCCTACTCGTTCCTCTCGATGACCAAGCGCTCGCCCTACTCCGAGGAGCAAGCGCGGCCCGAGATCTGCGTCTCGGAGCGCAAGTACATGTTCCTCTACCCGATGGTCAAGCAGCGCCGTTGGTACGGGCTGGCGCCGGAGGAGCGCGGCCGGATCATGAAGAGCCACATCGAGGTCGGCCGGCGCTATCCCGAGATCACGATCAACACCTCTTACTCCTTCGGCCTCGACGACCAGGAGTTCGTGGTCGCATTCGAGGGTGACGACCCGGGGATGTTCCTCGACCTGGTGCAGGAGCTGCGCCCGACCGAGTCAAGCGAGTTCACCGAGCTCGAGACCCCGATCTTCACCTGCGTGGCGCTCTCGCTGCGCAAGGCGCTGGACGCGCTCGACGGCGTCCCCAGTGCCGTAGCCGCCGGAGCATGACCCAGACCCTCAGCTACGCAATCGACGAGCACGACCACCTGATCCGGGTCGACCAGGGCTACTACCGCTTTGCCGAGGAGAACGGCTGGGCCGACGCCGGCAGCAGCCTCGGTCGCCTGCTCTGGGACTACGTCGCCGGCCGCGAGCTGGTGAAACTGCAGCGGCTGCTGGTCCGCCGGGTCCGCGACGGGGTCGGCGACGTCGAGCTGCCCTTCCGCTGCGACGCCCCGGCGGTGCGCCGCGAGATGGACATGCGCATCGTCGCCCGGCCGGCCGGCCGCGTCGTCCTCTTCTCGGCACGGCTGCGCGCCGAAGAAAAGCGCGACGTGCCCCAGCCCCTGCTCGACGCCGCGGCGCCGCGCAGCCTGGAGGTGGTCGAGATGTGCGGCTGGTGCGACCGCTTCGAAGTCGGCGGCGAGTGGGTCGAGGTCGAGGAGGCGGCGAGGCGCTTACGGCTCTTCAACCGCTCCGAGCTGCCGGCCCTGAGCCACGGCGTCTGCCCCGACTGCAACGCGATGCTGCTCGCCGCGTAGACGCGCGAGCGGCCGAGTTCCCTATTCTTTCGCGCTCGCCATGAGCAAGGTCGGAACCGAAGACAATCCCCTGCGCGTCGCCATCGTCGGCGCCGGCCCGTCCGGCTTCTACGCCGCCGAGCACATCCTCAAGGACGGCGACCTGCACGCCCAGGTCGATCTCTTCGACCGCCTGCCGACCCCGTTTGGGCTGGTCCGCGGCGGCGTCGCCCCGGATCACCCCAAGATCAAGTCGGTGATCCGGGTCTACGAAAAAACGGCCGCCCGCGAGGGGTTCCGCTTCTTTGGCAACGTCAAGATCGGCCACGACATCGAGGTCGAGGACCTCGAACGGCTCTACCACGCGATCGTCTTCACCGTCGGCTGCGAGACCGACCGCCAGCTCGGCATCCCCGGCGAAGAGCTGCCCGGCAGCCACGCCGCCACCGCCTTCGTCGGCTGGTACAACGCCCACCCCGATTACGCCGATGACGAGTGGGACCTCTCCTGCGAGCGCGCGGTGGTGATCGGCAACGGCAACGTCGCGATGGACGTCGCCCGCATGCTGGCCCTGACCGACCACGAGCTGCGCCAGACCGACACCGCCGACCACGCGATCGAGATGCTCGACCGCAGCAAGATCCGCGAGATCGTCGTCCTCGGCCGCCGCGGCCCGGTGCAGGCCGCCTTCACCAACCCCGAGATCAAGGAGCTGGGGGAGATGGAGGACGCCGACGTGATCGTCGACCCCGCCGACGTCGAGCTCGATCCCGCCAGCGCCGCCTACCTGGAGTCCGAGGAGGCCGACAAGACGACCAGGGTCAACGTCGAGACCCTGCGCGAGTTCTCCCAGCGCCGGCCGAGCGGCAAGCAGATTCGCATCGTCCTGCGCTTCCTTGCCTCGCCGGTCGAGATCAAGGGCGACGGCAAGGTCGAGAAGATCGTGATCGGCCGCAATGAACTGGTTGAGGAAGGCGGAACGCTACGGGCCAAGGACTCGGGCGAGCGCGAGGAGCTCGAGTGCGGCCTGATCCTGCGCTCCGTCGGCTACACCGGCGTGCCGATCGAGGGCGTCCCCTTCGACGAGAAGCGCGGCCTGATCCTCAACGAGGGCGGCCGGGTACTCGACTCCCACGACTCCGGCCACAAGGTCGGCCACTACACCGCGGGCTGGATCAAGCGCGGCCCCTCCGGAGTGATCGGCACCAACAAGAAGGACGCGCTGGAGACCGTCCAGCACCTCTTCGCCGACGTCGAGTCGCAGACACTGCTGAGGCCGGAGAACCCGGATCCTGTCGCCGTCGAGTCGCTGCTCGCCGAGCGCGGCGTGCGCTACGTCAGCTTCGAGGACTGGCAGGCGATCGACCAGGCCGAGGTCGGCCGCGGCGAGCCCCACGGCCGCCCGCGGGTCAAGTTCGTTCGCGTCGAGGAGATGCTGCAGAGCCTCGGCGAGCGCATCTCGGGCTAGCGCCTCTCGCGGACACCCAATAGGGTGCATGCCGCTGACGGCAGTTTTCTTAGAGTACTCCGCGAATACCCAAATGCCTCGATGATGCATGCCGACAGCACAGCGGTCCCTGCGCCGGTTCGAGCCGGCGGCACGGTGCTCTCGCTGATCGCGGCGCCGCTCAGCGTCCCGATTCTCAGGGCTCACCTCGACGGCCCCCTGCGCCTCCCCGACCTGCGCGAACGGATCGGCGGCGCCGCCCAGACGACCCTGCGCGGCCAGGTCGGCAACCTGCGCGGTATCGGCGCGCTCGAACGCCGCGTCCGCAGCGGCATGCCCTACACGGTCGAGAACGAGCTGACCCCGGTGGGCACGGGGGTGCTGGCGGTCGCCGAGGTCGTCGAAGCGTGGCTCGCCCGCGCGCCGCAGGGGCCGATTCCGCTCGGCAGCGAGTCGGCCAAGGGCGCGATCCGCGCCCTGGTCGGCGGCTGGGGGTCGACGATGCTGCGCGCTCTCGCCGCCCGCCCGCTCTCGCTGACCGAGCTCAGCAGCGTGATCAACGACCACTCCTACCCGGCGCTCGAGCGCCGCCTCAGCGCGATGCGCGCCGCCAGGCAGCTGGAGCCGAGGCCGGACGGGGAGAGGGGAGCCAAGCCCTACGCCGTCACCGAGTGGACCCGCCAGGCGGTCGCGCCGATCGTCGCCGCCGGGCACTGTGAGTGCAAGCACCTCGCCAACTCCACCGAACCGCTCGCGCGGATCGACATCGAGGCGATCTTTCTCCTCTCGGTCCCTCTCGTCGACCTCGACGTAAATCGCTCGGGCGGCTGCCTGCTCGCCGTCGACACCGGCTCCGGCGGCTCCGCGCGGGCAGGCGACCGCCTCGCCGGGGTCCACGTCGAGGTGGAGGCGGGAACGATCACCACCTGCAGCTCCCGCCTCGAGTCCAACCCCCGAACCTGGGCCCTGGGTTCCACCGTCGCATGGGTCGAGGCGATCCTCGAGGGCAGGGCCGAACGCCTGCGCCTCGGAGGCGACCAGTCGAGGCTCGCCGAGGAGTTGATCGGCCGGCTGCACACTTCGCTCTTCGGTCCCTGAGTTGCGCCTAACCGCGCGCGCGCTTCTCTGACCTCCCGAAATTTGCAGGGTAATAACGCACCATCTCCACCGGTTTGGTTACGGTTTAGTGTGAATAATCTGTAGCGCTTGACCGCGAAATCGCGGCCTGTTATTCAATGCACGCCCGAGGCCACGAAGGGGAGCCAGCCGGCCCGCTGGCGCCGAACGAACGGACTCGCGGTGCGACCTTACTCCCGGTCAGGTGGAGAGCCGGGCATACGGCGAAAGCCAACGATCGACCCCCCATCGTCGTCAGCAGGGGGGCGAGCGGCGGGTGCTGGGGCGGAGCCTGTTGGCTTCGCCCCTCCCGCGCGCCTTCAAAAGATGTCGCGCCGGGTCCCCAAGTGAGAGGAGGCCCCCGGCGCTAACCGTAACTCAATACCAGCGGACCGAAGCCCGCGTGGCACTTAGAGCATAGAACGCAAATAGCGAAGTTTCCACTAAATGCAGACAAAACTCGTCCTACTTTGCGGGCTCACTGGGTGTCAGCTCGCCGCCGCGCTCGGTTCCGGCGATCAGTTCGTCGGGTGATGCGTCCTCGGGAATGAACCCGGATTTCATCCCGAAGTAGACCGCCTGCGGGTGGTGGGCGACGATCGCCACCGTCGATTGCTCGGGTGTGACCGCGTATCCGTCGGAAAGTCCCATGCCGATCGCCTCCAGGTCGAGCAGGCGCCAGACCTTGGTGTGCTCGGACTGGTCGGGGCAGGCGGGGTAGCCCCAGGAGTAGCGACGGCCCTGGTCGAGCGCGATCCCCAGCTCGGCGCGGACCTGCGAGTGCAGCCACTCGGCCAGTCCCTCCGCGGCCTGCACGCCGAGGCCGTGGACGAAGAGCTGCTCGGCGAACTCGCCTTCGCGCTCCAGGCGCTCGATCAGCTCCGTCACCTCGGGCCCCACCGTCACGCCCTGCAGGGCGACGACGTCGCGTTCGCCGGAGTCGAGCGGGCGGAAGAAATCGGCCAGGCAGATGCGGTCGTGGCGGGGTTGGCGCGGAAACGTGAGGCGCTCGAGCTCGCGCTCGGGATCCTCGGGGTCGAAGACGATCAGCTCGTTGCCCTCGGCGTTGCAGGGGAAGTAGCCGAGCCGGGCACGCGGGTGCAGGTAGTCCTGCTCGCGCCACATCCGCTCGAGGCGGGGGGCGAAGCCCTCCTCCTCGCCGTTGCCCTCGACCAGCTCGCGCCAGGCCTCGCCCTTGACGCCGCGCCCGCCCCAGTGCAGCTTGAAGAGCACGTGGCGGTCGAGGTAGGGGAAGACGTCGTCGAGGTCGATCTCGACCTCGCGGGCGCCGAGGAAAGGGGGCTCGGGGATGACGACGTCGGTGCGCGCCGCCGAGCGCACGCTGGCGTCACTGGTCGGCGGTCCCGTGTCGGTGACCGCGGGCTTCTCGCGCAGCTCCTGGGCCTCCGCCCTGATCCGCTCGACCAGGGCATCGCGCGCCTGCTGGTCGACCAGGGCGTCCATCGTGTCGAGGCCCTGGAAGGCGTCCTTGCAGTAGAAGACGCCGGGCTCGTAGACCTCGTCGGACTCTTTGCCCCGCGGGTAGAGCGTGCGCCGCCCGAAGTCGCGGTTGATCGCGGCGCCGCCGATCAGCACCGGGAAGCCGAGGCCGCGCTGGTGCAGTTCCTGCACGCAGATCGGCATCTGCTTGGAGGTCGAGACGAGCAGGGCCGAGAGCCCGATCGCGTCGGCCTCGTTCTCGACCGCGGCCTCGATGATCGTCTCGACCGGGCCCTGCTTGCCGAGGTCGATCACCGTGTAGCCGTTGTTGGTCAGGATCGTGTTGACCAGTGACTTGCCGATGTCGTGCACGTCGCCGAAGACGGTCGCGATCACCACCTTGCCCTTGGTGTGGCCGTCGATCCGGTCGAGGTAGTTCTCGAGCTGGGCGACGGCGCGCTTCATCACTTCGGCCGACTGCAGGACGAAGGGCAGGATCAGTTCGCCGGCGCCGAACTTGTCGCCGACCTCCTTCATCGCCGGCAGCAGCACCTCGTTGAGGGTGGGGACGGCGCCGATCTTCTCCACCGAGCGGTCGATCCACTCCTCGACCCCGTCCTTCTTGCGGCGCAGGATGTGCCAGTGCAGGGCCTCCTCGGGCTCCATCCCGGCGGTCGGGTCGGCGGCTTCCTCGGCGGCCTCCTCGCCCTTGGACTCGAAGTGGGCGATGAAGAGCTCCAGCGCGTCCTCGCGGCGATTGAAGACGAGGTCGTCGGTCAGCGCCCGCTCCTCCTCGGAGATCTCGGAGTAGGGGGTGATGTGGTTGGGGTTGACCATCGCCAGGTCGAGCCCGGCCTCGACGCAGTGATGGAGGAAGACCGAGTTGAGCACCGCGCGCGGCCGCGGCGATACGCCGAAGGAGACGTTGGAGACCCCGAGCGAGGTCTTCACTCCCGGCAGCTCGGCCTTGATCCGGCGGATCCCCTCGATCGTCTCCACGGCCGAGGGCTTCCACTCGTCGTCGCCGGTGGTCAGGGTGAAGGTGAGCGCGTCGAAGATCAGCGCCTCAGGGTCGAGGCCGTGCTCATCGCAGGCGATCTCGCGCAGTCGCTTGGCGATCTCGACCTTGCGCTCGGCCGTCTTCGCCATCCCGACCTCGTCGATCGTCAGCGCGATCAGGGCTGCGCCGTGCGCCTTGGCCAGCGGGATCACCCGGTCGGCCTTCTCGCGGCCGGCCTCGAGGTTGATCGAGTTGACGATCGCCCGCCCCGGGATCTGCTCCAGCGCCGCCTTCAGCACCTCCGGCTCGGTCGAGTCGACCTGGATCGGCGAGGGCTGGGTCAGCGAGATCCGCTTGACCACGGCCGCCATCTGCTCGTCCTCGTCCTGGCGCTCGGTCAGGGCGACGCAGACGTCGAGCACGTGGGCGCCGCCTTCGACCTGGTCTTCGGCGACCTGGACCAGGCCGTCGTAATCGTCGGCCAGCAGCAGCTCCTTCGCCTTGCGCGACCCCTGCGAGTTGACCCGCTCACCGACCAGGGTCGGCCGCGGTTCCTGGACCAGGGGGGTGGAGGTCATCATCGAGGAAACCTCGATCGGCCCCGGCCCCGGCCGCGCCCCCGGCACCTTGCCGTCGACCCGCTCGCGGATCGCGGCGATGTGCTCGGGTGTGGTCCCGCAGCAGCCGCCGACGATGCCGACGCCGTAGCGCTCGACGAACTCGCCAAGCGTCGCCGCCAGCGGCCCGGGCTCTTCGGGGAAGATCGTCTCGCCGTCGGGCCCCTGCAGGGGCAGGCCGGCGTTGGGAATGCAGTGGACCGGCAGCGGGCTGCTCTCGCCGAGGAAGCGGATCGCGTCGCGCATGTCCTCCGGCCCGGTCGAGCAGTTGAGGCCGACCACGTCGACCTCGAGAGCGGTCAGCGTCGTCAGCACCGCCTGGATATCGGTGCCGAGCAGCATCTTGCCGCCGTTGGGCAGCAGCGAGACGCTGATCTGGATCGGCAGCGTGCGGTCGGCCTCCTTGAACGCCTCACGGGCCCCGAAGATCGCCGCCTTGACCTCGAGGATGTCCTGCGCCGTCTCGATGATGATCAGGTCGGCGCCACCCGCGACCAGCCCCCCAGCCTGCTCGGCGAAGACCTCGACCAGCTTGCCGAAGGAGATGTCGCCCAGGGTGGGATCTGTCGACGCCGGCAGGAACCCCGTCGGCCCGATCGACCCCGCCACGAACCGATCCGGCCCCGCGGCCTTGCGGGCGATCTCCGCCGCCTTCGTATTGATCTCCAGCGTGTGCTCGCCCAGCCCCCACTCTTCGAGCTTCAGCCGCGACCCCTGGAAGCTGTCGGTCTCAACGACCTCGGCCCCCGCCTCCAGCATTGAGGCATGCACACCCTCGATCACATCGGGACGGTTCAGGACCAGCGCCTCGTGGCACTTGCCCTCCAGCCCGCCGTAGTCCTCCTGCGTCAGCTCAAACTGCTCCAGCGTGGCGCCCATCCCGCCGTCGAAGACGACGACGCGCTCTTTGGCCGCGGCTATGAAATCTCGGTCAGGCATGAACCTAGGAGGGTAAGGGGTCAGGGCACCCTCCCCTGGAGACCGTTGCGCAGCAGGTCGGGTAGGCGATTCAGTGCGTGGTCCCTGAGCCTCCAGTGGAGGGTGCCCTGACCCCTTTCGCCCCGATGCTCAGGTCAGCCGCGAAGGCCCAAGCGGCGTCGCCACCCGCGGGCGTTGAATGCCTGGGCGATGCGGTTGACCAAGCCGCGGCGTGTACGGGTGTAGGGGTACCAGGTCGGCTCGCGCTTGCCGCCAAAGCGAGTGATGACAAGCGACTCGCTGCGGCAGTACTTCTTGATCCCAGGTTCGCCGTGGCGGTAGCCGATGCCGGACTCCTTCCAGCCGCCCATCGGCACGTCCATCGCAAAGTAGTTGACCAGCACGTCGTTGACGTTGATTGCGCCGCACTCGACTCGCCTTGCCACCCGCTCCGCGCGTTCCTTCTCACCGAAGACCGAGCCCGAGAGGCCATAGCGGCTGTCGTTGGCGAGGCGCACCGCCTCCTCGGCGTCACGCACTTTCATCACCCCGACGACCGGGCCGAAGGTCTCGTCGCGCATCACCTTCATCGAGTGATCGACGTCGACCAGGACAGTGGGCTCGAAGTAATCGCCAGGCCCGGGAACACGCTTGCCGCCAGTCAGCGCCTTGGCGCCATTGGAGACGGCGTCGTTAACGTGATCCTCGACGATGCCGATCTGGTTGGGGGAGGTCATCGCGCCGACGTCCTTGCCGAAGCTCTTCCCGTCTGCGCCCTGACGGAGCTTGCCCACCTCGGCGGTCAGCTTGGTAACGAACTCGTCGTAAATCGGCTCCTCGACGTAGATGCGCTCAACCGAGATGCAGACCTGACCCGAGTTGAACATGCCGCCCCAGGCCGCGGCATTGGCGGCCCGATCCAGATCGGCGTCGGCGAGCACGATCATCGGGTCCTTGCCGCCGAGCTCGAGGCTGACCGGAGTGAGGGTGTCGGCAGCGCGGGCCATCACCTTGCGACCGGTGCGGTCGGAGCCTGTGAACTGGACGAAGTCGACCGCGTCCACCAGGGCGCCGCCGGCCTCGCCCACCCCGTGCACGCAGTCAAAGACATCCGGACCGCCAATCTCCTCCTTCCAGGCCCTGATCACTTCGTCGAGCCCGAGTGGGGTGAACTCTGAGGGCTTGATCAAAACCGAAGCGCCGGCTTGCAGCGCCGGGATCGCATCGCCGAGGGCGAGAACCAGCGGGAAGTTCCAGGGGCTGATGATGCCGACGACCTGATGCGGCCGGTACTGGACCCGAAGCTTCTTCGCGGCGAGGAGCGGCGAGTGAGGACGGACCGACTCCTCGCCGATGAACTGCGCCGCCTTGGTCCCGTAGAAGTTGATCAGGTCGGCAAGGTAGGTCGGCTCGTTGGCCGCGTCAGCGCGGACCTTGCCGGTCTCGGCCTGCATCGTGTCCAGGATCCGCTCGGAGTTGTCTAGCAGCCAGTCGCGCAGCTTACCGAGCCAGTGGTAGCGACCCTCGATGCCGATTGCCTCCCACTCGCGCTGGTTGGCGCGGACCCGGGCAACCGTCTCGGCGACCTCCTGCGGCGTGCTGACCCGGACCGAGCCGGCGACGCTGCCGGTGGCCGGATTGAGGACATCAATCCGCTCGGCGGCGGGCGGCGCTGCGTCGCCCCCGTTGGAGCCGTTGATCGCCGTCGTGCTCGTCTCGACCGTTCCGCTCTCCACTGTCACTCCTCCTCGACCCGTTTGGCTGGTCAGCCAACTGTAGCCGCTATCTGGCGACCAGTCTGTAGACGGGGCCTTCCTGGGAGGCGATGTAGATGCGGCCGAGGTTGTCTTCGCCGAATGAGGTTGGGGAGGCGACCGTGAGGCCGGTCTTGCGGTCGTCGCCGGCGCGGTGCAGGTGTGGCAGGAGGCTGCGCACGACGCCGGAGCAGTGGTCGGCGGTGGCCACCTTATAACGTTGGACTTCTACAACGCAGACGTTATAATGCTCCCGTGAGTTGGTCTGCCGAGAGGACCGACGAGTTCGATGAGTGGTGGGAAGGCCTGACGGACCAAGAGCAGCGCAAGGTCGTCGCCTCGGTGGAGGCTGCAGGGGGGACAAGGCGGGGAAGACGAAGCGCTTCTACAAGAAGATGATTCCGGTCGCCGACCGGATCTATGATCGCCACCTTCGCGAGCTCACCGAGCACGAGGGCGGCAAGGAGCACAAAGATGCCAAAGATGAAAAAAAAGCCGTTCGGCGAGCTGAGCAAAGAGGTCAGAAAGCGCCCCGGCGCCGCCGCTGAGGTCGACGCACGCAAGAACGCGATCGTCGCTGCGGTTCGCTTGGCGGAGCTGCGAGCGCAGATCGGCAAGACGCAGACCGAGCTTGCCCAGGTGCTGGGCATGACCCAGGCCAATATCTCCCGGATCGAGCACACCGAGAACCTCTACCTGCGCACGCTCGCCGACTACGTGGGCGCCCTCGGCGGCCACATCGAGGTCAACGCCGTCTTCGATGACGACGTGGTGCCGCTCGGGCTGGTCGAGAAGGACCGTGACTCACTCGCCGTAGATCTGGGTGCTTGATGATGTCGAGCCATGCCCCTGCCCTTCGTTTGCAGAGGGAGTACCGCTACCTGGAGACCAGTCTGTAGACGGGGCCTTCCTGGGAGGCGACGTAGATGCGGCCGAGGTCGTCTTCGCCGAATGAGGTGGGGGAGGCGACCTTGAGGCCGGTCCGGCGGTCGTCGCCGGCGCGGTGCAGGCGGGGCAGCGAGGCTGCGCACGACGCCGGAGCAGTAGTCGGCGTAGAGGTAGCGGCCGCGCAGGGGGCGCGGGCCGCCGGGGCCGACCACGTAGCCGCCGATGATCGAGCAGCTGCCGCCGTCGCGGGCGTGGCTGTAGGCGAAGATCGGCTTGGTCGTGCCACCGGGGTTTGGTGTGCCGCTGTTTTCTTCTTCGTAGCGGTGGTAGCCCTCGAGGGCGTCCCAGCCGAAGTTGGCGCCGGCGGCGCCGCTGAGCGTCGTGTAGTCGACCTCCTCGAAGCGGTTTTGGCCGACGTCGCCGATCGCGATCCGCGGTTGCGCGGCGCTTGTGGTGTCGAAGGAGAAGCGGAAGGGGTTGCGCAGGCCGTAGGAGTAGATCTCGTCGCGGCCCGGCTTGCCGACGAAGGGGTTGTCTGCCGGGGTCGAGTACGGCTTGCCGCCGCTCGGTCGCGGATCGATGCGCAGCAGCTTGCCCAGCAGGCTCCGCCTGTTCTGGGCGTTGTTGGGCGGGTCGCCGGCCGAGCCGCCGTCTCCCGTGCCGAGGTAGAGGAGGTCGCCGAAGAACTGCAGTTGGCCGCCGTTGTGGTTGGCGTTGACCGGGTGCGGGATCTCGATCACGGGGCGACGCGAGCGGGGATCGGCGCGAGTCGGACCGCGGCGGTGAAATTCATCGATGCGGATGTTGCCCGCGTTGTCCGTGTAGTAGACGTAGAAGCGGCCGCTGCTGCGGTAGTCGTGCGGAAAGGCGACCGAAAGCAGCCCGCGCTCGCCGCCGTCGCCGACCAGCCTGCGGATATCGAGGAAGGCGCGTTCTGCGACTCGGTGACCCCGCACCACCCGTATCGTGCCCGGCTGCTCGACCACGAAGAGCAGCTTGGGGAATCCCGGAGCGCCGGTGACGTAGGTGGGTTCGTCGAAGTTGCCGATCCGCTTCAGCGCGAGCTGCGGTGTGTGCCCCTCGTGCCGTCGTTTCCGCGGCCGACCCGCAGGCCGGAAGCTCAGCGCGCGAGCGCAGCAGGGCCGCTACGAGGGCGCGCCCGCTTCACTTTTCGAGGACTTCTCCGCTGTCGTTGACTTCGGTGTTGCGGGGCGCCGAGCTGACCTTCACCGTGAAGGAGCCGCCGGGGGCCGCGCCGCCGCCGGTCTCGGCCTTGGTCGCGTCGGTGAGCCCGGCCTCGACCGCGTAGACGACGGTGTGGGTGCCGGGCTTGACCGCGCTCAGCTTCCAGACCAGATTTGCGGTCGCGCCCTTCTTCAGCGGACCGAAGTCGAAGGTCTTCGGGTTCGAGGTTTCGGCGCCCCCGTTGGCGCTCGAGCCGGCGAATTTGGGGTAGTGGGCGGCCAGCACCCAGACCGGCCGGTCGGGCTGGGCAAGGTCCGGCTGCGGGTCGCGGAAGCCGAAGGGAAGGGTGGAGCCGGCGCCCTGCTTGCCCTTGATCGCTACGTTCACGGTCAGGGCCGGGATCGTCTTGTCCCCCGTGTTGCGGACGCCGAGATTGAGCAGGTAGGTCTGGCCGAGGTGCTGCTCGGTGCGGGAACTTGGCGTCGGTCACCTTGACTGCGTAGTTGCCTTCGGGCTCGTTGGAGTCCGAGGACGAGCCGCCGCAGGCGGCCAGCGAGAGCGCCAGCAGCGCGGTCAGGGCAGCGGCGACCGCAGCACGGTGGCGGTGACGCGAGACCTGTCTGGCGTGCCCCCCCAAAGCGGCCGGAACATACCACGGGGTTTGCCCTGCTCCCGAGCGGGTTAGCCCGAACTCAACAGAGCCCGCTGATGCATCACATAGACTCGGCTGAGGAGGAGGATGATGGTCGGATCTGCGGTCAACAGGGCGTTCCTGCCCGCCAAGTCGCTGTTCGAGCAAGTCGGGGACATGATGATCCTCACCGCTCGAACGCTCGTCTCTGCGGTCAAGCCTCCCTACCCCTACGGCGAGGAGTTCATCGGCCAGTTCCTCTTCGCCCTGCAGCTCTGCTGGTTCCCGCTGCTGATCTCGACCGTGGCCTTCGGCTTCGGCGCCCCGGGCCTGCAGGCCTCTAACTTCCTCTCGCTCTTCGGCGCCCTGGACCGGCTCGGCGGCTTCTTCGTCCTCGCCTCGATCCGCGAGTTCGCCCCCTTCGTCACCGCCGTCGTCGTCGCCGGTGTCGCCGGCACCGCGATCACCGCCGACCTCGGCGCCCGCAAGATCCGCGAGGAGCTCGACGCCCTGCAGGTGCTCGGCGTCGACCCGATCAAGAACCTGGTCGTGCCGCGCTTCCTGGCGCTGATGCTGATCACCGGCCTGCTCGACATCTACGCGCTGGTCTTCGGCATCTCGGGCGGGATCGGGGCCGAGTTGCTCTACCACCAGTCGCTCGGCGGCTTCTTCGCCACGCTCTTCTCCAACGCCTCGATCACCGACCTCTGGGGCTCGGTGCTCAAGTGCACTCTGTTCGGCGCGATCATCGCCGTCGTCTGCTCCTACAAGGGGATGACCGCGTCCGGCGGTGCCGCCGGCGTCGGCCGCGCCGTCAACCAGGCGGTGGTGATCGCCTTCATGGGCGTCTTCGCCTTCAACTACGCCTTCACCCAGACCCTGCTCGCCACCAACCCGGACCTGCAGACGATTCGATGAACGCCTGGCTCGAAGTCCCGCGCGGCTGGCTCGACTCCTTCGGCGAGATCGCCCGCTTCGGCTCGCGCGTCGCCGGCCTCGTCTACAGCGGCCGCGTGCTGCGCTTCTTCGGTGAGAGCCTGCGCCAGGCCGGCATCCTGATCCTCGGCTCGGCCCTGATCATCTGGGGCCTCGTCTTCATCCTCGGCCTGCAGTGCGGGATCGAGGGGGCCTACCTGCTGCGCGCCCAGGGCGCCCCGGCCTACGCCGGCGTCTTCTCCGCCTGGTGCGACCTGCGCGAGATCATGCCCTACGCCTTCGGCTACATGCTCTCGGCCAAGGTCGGCACCGGCATCGTCGCCGAGCTCGGCGCGATGCGGATCTCCGACGAGATCGACGCGCTCGAGGTGATGGGCGTGCCACCCGTCACCTTCCTCTGCGCGACCCGGCTGTTGGCCGCCTGGATCGCCTTCCCCTTCATGTATCTCTGCGGGATCGGGATCATGTACTTCGCCAGCTACCTGGCGGTCGTCACAGCAGATCGGCGACGTCTCCTCCGGCGGCTACCTGCTGATCTTCTGGATGTTCCAGAACCCTCCCGATCTCCTCTTCAGTTTGATCAAGGGCATGTTCATGGCCACCGCCATAGTCATGGTCGGTTGCTATTACGGCTACACGGCGTCGGGCGGCCCGGTTGGGGTCGGCACCGCCACCGCGAAGTCGATGGTCCTCAACATCGTCTCTGGTTCACATCATCGGGATGCTCGGCACCCTGATCTTCTGGGGAGCCAACCCGCGCGCGCCGATAGGAGGCTGAGTACGCTTATGGCAATGGACGAGCAAGAGCAGAGCGGTCCCTACGTAAGCGAGGACGGCCTGACGATGGGGAAGGACTTCGTCATCCCCGGCGTCGACCCGGCCGAGTCCGATCCCTACCGCTTCCACACCGGCCGCAAGCGCGACCACGGCGGCGAGGACGCGATCGAGATCATCGACCTGGTCAAGCAGTTCGGCCGCGCCCGCATCCTCAACGGCCTCAACCTCGGCCTGCCCGAGGACCAGATCTCGATGGTGCTGGGCCCGTCGGGCACCGGCAAGAGCGTGCTGATCAAGCACATCGTCGGCCTGCTCTACCCCGACTCGGGCGACGTGCTCGTGCACGGCGAATCGATCCCCAACATGACCGACGACGAACTCTTCGATGTGCGCAAGAAGTTCGGCCTGCTCTTCCAGGACGGCGCCCTCTTCGGCTCGATGAACATCTACGACAACACCGCCTTCCCGCTGCGCCAGCACACTGACAAGAGCGAGGAAGAGATCGGCGAGATCTGCAACCGCCGGCTCAAGGAGGTGGGGCTGAGCGAGGCGATCTACAAGATGCCCAACGAGCTCTCCGGCGGCATGCGCAAGCGCGCCGGCTTCGCCCGCGCCCTGGTGCTGGAACCGGCGATCGTGATGTTCGACGAGCCCGACTCCGGCCTCGACCCGGTGCGCACGGCACTGCTCTGCGAGCTCGTCCGTGAGGTGCACGAGGAGAACGGCGGCTGCTACCTGGTGATCAGCCACGACCTCAACACGGCGCGTCGCGTCTCCGACTTCATCGCCGTGCTCTGGAACGGCAAGATCGTCGAGTCGGGCCCGAAGGAGGAACTGTTCGACTCCGAAAACCGGTTCGTCAACCAGTTCCTCAATGCGGACGTGACCGGCCCGCTCTCGATGGATTGAGCGCGATCGCGGCCTGGGCCGTCCGCCACGCGCGGCCGGTCCTGGCAGTTGCGGCACTGCTCGCGATCGGAGCTGCGGTTGCGGCGACGCAGCTCTCGACCGACGCCGGCACCGACACGCTTGTCGACCGAGGCAGTGAGAGCTATCGCGCCACCGAACGGGTGCGCGAAGTCTTCGGCGAAGAACCGGTCGTCGTCGTTGCCGAAGGGGACCTGCAGGAACTGATCCTCACCCGCAACCTGGAGAAGCTGCTGCGGCTTGAGGGCTGCCTCTCGGGCAAGGTGCCAAAGGGCGCCAAGCCGATCCCGGGCCCGTGCGCGGAAATAGCCGCGATGCACCCGGTGCAGTACCTGGCCGGGCCGGGCACCTTCCTCAACGAGGCGGTGATCCAGATCGACGAACAGCTGCAGCGGCTCGCCCAGAGCGTGCCGCCCGACCAGCTGCGCGAATTCCTGCTCCAGGTGGCGGCGCGCTACGGCATCACCAGCGCCCCGGCGATCGGCAACCCCGAATTCATCGCCGCCGTCGTCTTCGACCTGCGCCGCTCCCGCGGCACCCCGAAGTCCAAGCTCGCCTACCTCTTCCCCAACGACCACTCGGCCCAGATCGTCCTGCGCCTGCGCCCGGACCTCAGCGACGCCGAACGCACTCGCGCCCTCGCTCTGATCCGCGAAGCGGTCTTCGACACGACGCCGCGTCACGCCTGCTCCTACAACGGCAAGCCGCAGGCCTGCTTTGCCCTGCATCACGGCAGCTACACGGTCTCGGGCGCACCGATCGTGCTCGAAGGAATCACCGGGGCGCTGAAGGAAGCGCTCCTCATTCTCTTCGCGGTGGCGATCGTCGTCATGGGGATCGTCCTGCTGCTCGTCTTTCGTTCGCGCTGGCGCCTGTTGCCGCTGGCGATCGCCCTTGCCACGGCGGCGCTCACCTTCGGCCTGTTGGAGCTCTTCGGCGGCTCGCTGACGATCGCCTCGATCGCGACGCTGCCGATCCTGATCGGCCTTGTGGTCGACTACGCGATCCAGTTGCAGGCGCGCTTCGATGAGGCGAGCGAGGACGGGGCCGGGCCGCTCGAGGCGGCGCGTTCGGCCTCCGGCCGCGCCGGGCCGACGATTGCGATCGCCTGCCTCGCGACCGCCGCGGGCTTCCTCGCGCTTCAGCTCTCGCCGATTCCGATGGTTCGCGGCTTCGGGATCCTGCTCATCCTCGGGATCGCGCTCGGTCTTGGTTTGGCGCTTACTGTGGGGTTCGCGGCTCTCAGCCTGAGACCACGGAAGGGAGGAGGGGGTGCCCCTCCGCTTGCTGGGTTTTTCGCCGCGGGGTTTCCGGCTCTCGCTGAGTGGTCTGTGCGAAAAACAGGACGCCGCGCGCATCCGGGGCACCCCCTCCTCCCTTCTGAGCGCCTCGTGGGGTTCGCGCTCGGCCACCCAAAACGCGTGCTTGCGGTCGGGGCCGCCCTGGCGGTGATTGGGTGGGGCGTCGGGACTCAGATCGACACGGTGTCCGATGTTCAGTCGCTGGGGCCGCAGGGACTGCGGGAGATCAAGGACCTGGAACGGGTGCAGGACGCGACCGGAGTGGCAGGCCAACTGCAGGTGGCGGTCGAAGCTCCGGACTTCTCGGATCCGGCGGTGATCAGGTGGATGGCCGACTTCAAGCAGCGGGTGCTGGAGGAAAACGGGTTCTCTGGCCCGCGGGCCGGTTGCCTCAAGGCTGAAATCTGTCCGGGGCCGGCGCTGTCCGACTTTCTGGTCAGCGGAAAAAGAAAAGAACAACTGAAACGGAGTGAAATCCGTGTGACGTTGAGGGAACTGCCTCCGTATGACCTCGAACAGCTCGCACCTGTGAACCCGAAGACAGGACTGCCGGGACACCTTGCCCTGTTGAGCTTCGGGGTTCGGGCGCAGTCCCTGCAAGACCAGCAGGCGGTGATCGAGCGGGTGCGGTCGGAGGTGGGGGAGCCCGGGTCGCCGGGAGGGCCGCCGGCCGGTGTGAAGGTTCGGTTCGCTGGGTTGCCGGTGATTACCGCCGCCGCAGGGTCGGATCTCTCCAGCAATCGCTACTGGCTGACCCTGGCGGGGCTCGCCGCGGTGGCGCTTGCGTTGCTGGCGGCCTACCGCTCGTTTGTTCGGGCGCTGGTGCCGCTGGTGCCGGTGCTGCTCGCAACCGGCTGGTCCTCGCTGGTCCTGTGGTTGAGTCAGATCCCGCTGAACCCGATGTCGGCCGCGCTTGGGGCGCTGACGATTGCGATTGCTACCGAGTTCAGCGTGATCCTCGCCGCGCGCTTTCGCGAGGAGCGGGGTGGGGGCCTGGGCGCCGCTGAGGCGATCAAGGCGGCTTACGCTCGTACCGGTCCGGCTGTCTTTGCCTCGGCGGTGACCGTCCTTGCCGGGTTTGCGGTCCTGATCGCGTCTGACGTCAGCATGCTGCGGGACTTCGGTTTCGTCACCGTGATCGACCTCGGCGTGGCGCTGCTCGGGGTGATGGTGGCGCTGCCGGCGGCGCTGGTCTGGCTGGAGGAGCGGTGAGGGATCGCTACTCGCTCGTCGTCGGCCTGATCTTCGCGGTGATCATCGTGATCGCGGTGATCAACACGCTCGAGCACAAGGACGAAGGCACGCTCGGGCTCGACAAGCTCGCCAGTCGCTGGCCGCTGCCGGAGTTCGCCGTGCCGCGGGCCAACGGCTCGCTGGAAGGGGACGCGAACGTCGCCCAGGACGACTGCGAAACCTCGCAGACGCCCTGCCCGTCCTCGGCTCGCCGCGAGCCGGCCTGCCGGATCTCGACGCACGGGGCGATCCGGGTCTGCGATCTCTTCGGCCGGCCGCTGGTGCTCTCGTTCTGGTTCACCAAGGGCGGCAGCACCTGCACCGAACAGCAGGACGTGGTCGATCGCGTCTACCGGCGTTACCGTGGGCGGGTGAACTTCCTCTCGCTCGACATTCGCGACGACCGCGGCACGGTGCGAGAACTGATCAAGCGCAACGACTGGCAGATGCCGGTTGGCTACGACCGCGACGGGGCGGTCGCCGGGCTCTACCGGGTCGGCATCTGCCCGACGATCGCCTACGTCTACCCCGGCGGCACCCTGCAGGAGGCGAGCATCGGGGCGCTCACCGCTCCCCAGCTGGAAGCGCGGGTGGACGACCTGCTGCGAGCGACGCGGGCGGCGGAAGGGGCCTGAGTGGCCGACGCCGATCCAAGCCGCGCCGAGCTCGGCTCCGAGCCCCTGCCCCGGCAGGGCTGGGTCGCCCCGCACATCGCCGCCGAGTTCCCCGGCCTCGGCATTGCCTGGGTGGAGCTCGAGAACAGGCGAAGCAACAGCCCCGAGCCGGTTCGGCGCCGCCTGCGCGACCTCTCAGATCGCTTCTACGGCTCGCACGCGATCCACATGCGCGAGCGGCCGATCCCCTGGGCCTACCGGGTCTTCTTCCGCCAGATCGGCCTCGACCCCGACCACACCCGCACGCCGATCGAGCAGCTTGCCCTCGACCGTCTCCACGACGGCGCCTTCGTCAGTCGCGGCATGCCCGCCGACGCCCTGACGATCGCAACGGTCGAGACCGGGGTGGCCCTGCGGGTCTTCGACACGACCCGCCTGCGGGGTGAGCTCTGCATCCGCGACTCGACCCACGGCGAGGCCCTGCCTGGCAAGGTCGCCGAGCTCGCCCAGGGGACGCTGACCATTGCCGACGGTCGCGGTCCGCAGGCG
The DNA here is from genome assembly GCA_963774405.1 of uncultured Solirubrobacterales bacterium. GTDB lineage: Bacteria > Actinomycetota > Thermoleophilia > Solirubrobacterales > 70-9 > VRUE01. Next base: position 1,010,443 of record CAVZEV010000005.1, read on the forward strand.
CTGCTCTTCGGCGGGCCGCCGATCGATCGCGAGCTCGATTCCGAGCCGACGCAGATCGCGATCGTCGCCGTCCAGGTCAAGGGAGTTCCACAGGCCGCGGTCGACGAGGCGCTCTGGATCGCCGGCGCGGCGCTCGCCGCCTGACGCGCGTTGGGCGCTCCTTAACCGGTTAATCGTTTTCGGCCGCGGCGGTGTGATCTACACTCGACTCGGGTTTTATGCCGGATCTGCTCGATCGAGACACGTTCAAGACGTTTCGAGTGGGAGGCGACGAGCGCCTCGCGCGCGCTGAGCTGCGCCGTCAGATCGGCCGCCTCGAGCACGAGTTGTCGCGCCTCCGGGCCGACGCCTTTCCGCGCCTGACCCTCGAGACCGAGGTCCCGGCGAGCTTCGCCGTACCCCGGGTCGCCCGGCTCGAGGAGCTGGAGCAGGTCCGCGACGCCCTCGCCGAGCGGATCTCGGTCGCCCGCGAGGCCCTGCGCGAGCAGGACGAACTCGAGACCCGCAACCGCGAGCTGCTCGAGCGGATGCTGACGGCGCCGGCCGAGCACAAGTGGATGCGGATCTCGCGCGCCGACGTCGGCCAACCGGGATGCGGCCACTGGCACTCACGGCCGCGCCTCGGGCCGCTCGGCATGCTGATGGGCTGGTGGCGGGTCAAGGTCTCCTCCGGATGTCCGTTATCCGGGCGGCTTGCGGCCGTTGAGCGATAGACCGGGTCCAGAGGAGCGGCCGCCGGCGCCCTGGGGGAGCTTCCCGCTGGCCGAGCTGACCGTGCTTGCCGGCATCGTCGCCCTGGTGGTCGGGTTCCTCGGCGGCGGCGTGACCGCGATCGCCCTCGGTGTCGTCCTCGCCGGGCTGGGCGGCATGGCGACCGCGGCGGTTGAGCACTTCGCCGGCTACCGCTCCCACACAACCCTGCTCGCCGGCACCGTCTTCGTCCTCCTCACCGGCGGCCTCTTCTACCTCGCCGGCCTGATCCTGGCGATCTGCCTGGCGGCTGGGGCCGCCGCTTTTCTCGCTTCCTTCCTGCTCCTCCGCCGCGCCTTCCAAAGGGCCTCTGGAGGCCTGTCCTTCAAGGTGGGGCGTTTCGGCAGCTAAGGCCTAACTTGGCAGGGGTGGAGCGTCTTGCACTTTTTGGGCGCCAACCTTGCGGCGCCAGCAGGCTCCGCTACATCCAAAAAGTGGCTCTCCTGACGTTTCCGTGGGTAAAGCGAGGCACTGAGAAGAGGCGCACGCCGCTCCGCGCCTAGGTTTCCGGCTTCTCGAAGGCTGGAAATCGAAAGGAGTGGCAACGACGTGCGCAAGGAAAGGGTATGGGCACGCCTGCTCGGCTTGGAGCGGGCGGCCATCGAGAGTGTCGAGATCGACGACGAAGGGCAGGTGGTGGCGGCGGTCAGGCCGCACCGTCCAGAGCGGGACCGCTGCGGCCTCTGCGGGCGCCGCTCGCCGGGTTTTGACCGCGGCGTGGGACGGCGGCGCTGGCGGGCGCTGGACCTCGGCACGACCATCGCCCACCTGGAGGCCGACGCCCCGAGGGTGAGCTGCCCAGAGCACGGCGTCGTCGTGGGCGCCGTGCCCTGGGCCCGGCACGACTCGCGCTTCACCCGCGCCTTCGAGGAGCAGGTCGCCTGGCTGGCGGTGAACACCTCCGCCAGCGCCGTCGCAGAGCTGATGCGGACCAGCTGGCGTAGCGTCGGGGCGATCTGCGAGCGGGTCGCTCAGGAGGCTGGGCGCAAGGCGGACCTGCTCGCCGGCTTGCGGCGGATCGGCATCGATGAGATCTCCCACCGCAAGGGCCACCGCTACCTGACCGTGGTCGTCGACCACGACACCGGCAGGCTGGTCTGGGCGGCCCCGGGCAAGGACAAGAAGACGGTCGAGGCCTTCTTCGAGGAGCTCGGCCCCCGGCGCACCAACCGCCTGCGGCTGGTCTCCTGCGACATGGCGCCCTGGATCGAGGCGGTGCTGGACAGGCGCTGCCCAAAGGCCAAGCGCTGCGTCGACCCCTTCCATGTGATCCAGCTCGCCACCGACGCGCTCGACAAGGTCCGCCGCGAGGTCTGGAACGAGGCGCGCCGAGCGGGACAGGCCGATGCTGCCCGCGAGCTCAAGGGCGCCCGCTTTGCGCTCTGGAAGAACCCCGAGAACCTGACGGCCCGCCAGCAGTCAAAGCTCTCCGACATCGAGCGGCTCAACCGGCCGCTTTACCGGGCCTACCTGCTGAAGGAGCAACTGCGCCAGATCTACAGGCTTGGGCCGAAGGCGGCGGTCGGCCTGTTGGATCGGTGGCTTGCCTGGGCACGTCGCTGCCGCCTGAAGCCCTTCGTGAAGCTCGCCCGCACGATCACTGCGCAGCGAGCGGGGATCCTCGCTGCGATTCGCCACGGGCTCTCCAACGCCCGGGTGGAGGCGATCAACACCCAGATCCGCTTGATCGCCCGCCGGGCCTTCGGGTTTCACACTCCCCAGGCGCTGATCTCCCTGGCGATGCTGAAGCTCAGCGGCCTGTGTCCACCTTTGCCCGGCCGGGTCACGGTGACATGACCCACGGAAACGTCAGGAGAGCCCAAAAAGTTAAGCGGAACCCCTGCCAAGTTAGGCCGTCTAGACCAGAACCGACTCCCGTGAAGACAGTTCAGCAGAGAGCAGCGAGCGCTGGCGCGAGGTCAGCGTGCCCAGCTTCTTGTTCTCGTTGAGGGCGAGGCCGATCAGGAACTTGCGGGCGCGGGTGCGGCCCCAGCGGCGCTGGCTGGTCAGCAGCTCGGCCAGGGTCATGCTCTCGGTCTCCCAGGGGCACTCGCGCACAACGTCCGCCGCGTCGACGTCACCCCGTGCGATCGAGCGCTTGAGCTCTGCCCGCGCGAGTCGCACGCGGTTGGCGCGAGCAAGCGCCTGCATGTGCTGCGGGGCCTGGATTACGGAAGCGGTCGTCTGAGCAGGGGCGATTGAAGCAGCATCCACTGGGACTCCTCCCTTCGAGGTTCATTAACTGGGTAGCTCTGCGCACCGAACCGGAGGGGCGAACCTCGGCCTGGCTGAGTTGAGTTCTCCACCATTCGCGTCCCTGCCCCGGGATGCGGTCGGCGCGAGGGCAAGCTATGCGTTCGGAGTGGAGACCGTCAACCCCGTCGGATGGAAAGTCGCCCCCGGGCGGTCGCTAAGAGCACCTTTTTTGTAAACGTTTTGAGCTGCCCCGTTTCGGACAGGCCCGAAACTACCCCGACCGGGGTAGATCGGGAAAGTTCTCGATCACTCTGGCGATCGTTGCCAGTGCGCCGTCGAGGTGCTCGCGCTCGTGGGTCGCCATCAGGCTGGTGCGCAGCAGGGCACCGCCCGGCGGCACGGCGGGGTGGATCGCGACGTTGGTGTAGACGCCGGCGTCGAAGAGCGCCTTCCAAAGCAGCACCGCCTGCCAGTCGTCGCCGACCACGACCGGCACCACCGGCGTCGTCGCCACGGTTCCGTCGGGAAGGGTGCCCGGCTCGATCACCTCGAGCCCGAGCCGGCGCAGTCCCTCGCGCAGGTAGGAGGCGTTGTCGAGCAGCGCCTCGAAGAGCCGCGGGCCGTCGGAGCGGATCACCCGCAGTGCCTCCAGCGCCGCGCCGACCGCCGCCGGCACCGCCGAGGCGCTGAAGACGAAGGAGCGCGAGGAGATCCGCAGGTACTCGATCACGTCGGCCGGGCCGGCGACGAAGCCGCCGCAGGAGGCGAGGCTCTTGGAGAAGGTGCCCATCCGCAGGTCGACCTCGTCCTCGAGCCCGAAGAGCTCGCAGGCGCCGGCACCGCGGGCGCCGAGCACGCCGGCGCCGTGCGCCTCGTCGACCATCAGGCGGGCGCCGTAGCCCTTGCAGAGCTCGACTATGCGGGGCAGGTCGCAGACGTCCCCCTCCATCGAGAAGACGCCGTCGACGACGACCAGGACGCCGCCGCCGTCCTCGGCCGCGCGCTGCAGCATCTTCTCCAGCTTGTCCATGCGGTTGTGGCGGAAGGGCCGCAGCTTGGCGCCGGAGAGGCGGCAGCCGTCGAGGATCGAGGCGTGGTCGCCGGAGTCGACGATCACCGTGTCGCCCGGCTCGAGGATCGTGCCGATCGTGCCCAGGTTCGACTGGTAGCCGGTCGAGAAGACGATCGCGTCCTCCGCCTGCATCCACTCGGCGAGCTCGCTCTCCAGGGCCACGTGCAGCGGCGTCGTGCCGTTGAGCAGGCGCGAGCCGGTGACGCCGGTGCCGTAGGTCTCCAGGGCGTCGCGCGCCGCCTGCTTGACCCGCTCGTCGCCGGTCAGGCCAAGGTAGTTGTTGGAGCCGAGCATGATCGTCTCGCGCCCCTCCATCTCGACCACCGGGCCGGCCTGCGAGGTGAGCAGGCGGAAGTAGGGCAGCAGGTCGTGCTGCTTGGCCGCTTCCAGCTGCTCGAGGCGGTCGTGGTTGCGGGCCTTCTCGAAGACGTCGACGGGGGTCTTGGCGGTTTCGCTCATTGCCAGAGTGTAGGTTCAGCACCCCATGGCAAGCGTGAGCGTCATCCCGGTCCGCAAGGGGCGCGAGCTGAGGCGCTTCATCGACCTTCCCTACCGCCTGCACGCCGGCACGCCGTGGGTCCCGCCGCTGAAACTCGAGCGGCGCCTCTTCCTCAACCGCAAGCTCAATCCCTATTTCAAGCACGGCGAGGCCGAGTACTTCCTCGCCCTGCGCGGCGATCGGGTGGTCGGCCGCATCAGCGCCCAGATCGACCGCGCCTTCAACGAGTTCCACGACAGCCGCTGGGGCATGTTCGGCTTCCTCGAGCTCGAGGACGACGAGGAGGCGATGGAGGCGCTGCTCGCCGCCGCCGAGGGGTGGCTGCGGCAGCGCGGCTGCGATCGCATGGTCGGGCCGATGGACTTCTCGATGAACGAGGAGAGCGGCGTCCTGATCGAGGGCTTCGAGCTGGAGCCGCTGATCCGCCAGCCCTGGCACCCGCGCTACTACCAGCGCCTCTGCGAGGGGGCGGGCCTGGAGAAGGCGATGGACCTCTACTCCTGGGCGCTCGACATCAGCGACCGCGAGGACATGCTGCCGATCATGTTCGAGCTCGACGAGCGCGCCCGAAAAGAGCACGGCGTGACGATCCGCAAGATGTCGCGCCGCCATCTGCGCAAGGAGATGGACCGCTTCGCCGAGATCTACAACGCTGCCTGGGCGAGCAACTGGGGCTTCGTCCCCTACTCGAAGGAGGACCTCGACGCCTACACGCTCGACATGCACCTGGTCTTCTCGCGCGAATGGTTCATGGTCGCCGAACGCGACGGTGAGACGATCGCCGTCGCGATCACGCTGCCCGACACCAACCAGGTGCTGAAGAAGATGAAGGGGCGCCTGCTGCCGCTCGGCTGGTGGCACTTCCTCAAGCGCAACCGCATCGCCGACCGGGTACGGGTCGGCTTCCTCGGCGTCAAGCCGGAGCACCAGCACACCGGCGTCGCCGCCTCGCTCTACGTCGAGCACTTCGACACCGCCGCGCGGACGCCGCAGAGCAAGGGCGAGGCGGGCTGGATCCTCGAGACCAACGAGGCGATGAACCGCGGCCTGGAAGCGATGAGCGGCGAGATCGTCAAGCGCTACCGGGTCTTCGAGCGGCGGTTTTAGATCTACGCAAGGTGCGGGATGCCTCCGGTTGCGCGCCGCGGCCGTCGCTAAGGTCGGACGATGTCCAAGGTCGAGTTGGAGGTGGTTCCGGTCAAGGCATTTCCGCGTGAGGAGCCCGGGGCGCTGGCGGTCCGCAACGAGGCGAAGACCGCGGTCATCGCCGCCGCGGGCGGTGTCCTGGCGGGTGCGGCCACGGTCGCCGCGGTGCGCGCGGTCGGCGCCGTGGCGAGTCGCAAACGCAGCCCGCGTCGGCTCATCCGCCGCGAGCGCCCCAACAACGTCGTCGCCAGCCGCTCGTTCCTGGTCGACGTTCACCTGCTGGGTCGGTGAGCGCTGAAGTAGAGGTGCGACCGCCCTCGCCCTTTCGCCTGCCGGCCCACGGCAGCGAGGACGGCACGATGCGGGTGCAGCGCGGCGTCGTCTCCCGGCTCCTCCACGTCGGCGGCAGCCCCGTCCTGGTGCGGGCCTGGGAACCGGGCAAGGACCGAGTCGCGCTGCGGGCCGAGGCGCTCGACCCCGGGGCGATCGCCGCGCCGGGGCCGGCGGTGACCCTGTCGGACCGCCGCGCCGGCTCGGCCGAGCTGGCGCTGGCGCTGGAGCGGATGCGCTTCGCCCTCGCCGTCGACGACGACCTTGGCGAGTTCTACAGCCGCTTCAAGCGCGACCCGCTGCTGGGGCCGCTGCTGCGCCGCCGGCCGCACCTGCGCCCGCGCCGGCGGCCCTGGCCCTGGGAGGCGCTGGCCTGGGCGGTGGTCAAGCAGCTGATCGAGACCGGCCGCGCTGCCCGCATCCAGCGCCGCATGGTCGGCCGCTGGGGGCCGAGGCTCGGGCCGCGCGGCGAGGGCCTGCGCGACGTCCCCACCGCCGGCCTGATCGCCGGCCGCGCCCCGGTCGAACTGGAGTCGATGGGGCTGGCGCTGAAGCGCGCGATCGCCCTGCGCGCGGTCGCCGGCCAGGTCGCGGGCGGGCGCTGCGAGCTCGATCAGGCGGCGGCCGACGGCCGCCTGCTGCGCATCCGCGAGATCGGCCCCTGGACCGTCCAGTGCCTCGGCCTCTTCGGTCGCGGCGACCCCGACTCGCTGCCCGCCGGCGACCTGATCTACCTCAAGCTGGTCGGTCGCCTGGCCCGACTCGGCCGCCGCGCCACGGTCGAGGAGGTGGAGGAGTTCTACGCTCCCTACGCGCCTTTCCGGGGCCTGGCGGGAGCTTGGACGACCGGTCTTTAGAGGGTCATTCGCGGCCAAACTCAAGCGTGCGTGGCAACGGTCGATAAGCGAGCAAATGGAGAGCTCGAAACGGGGCGGTGCCTGGCCCGACAAACGCGTCAACGAGTTCCTCGACCAGATCTCCTCTGGCGGTGAGGATTACCGCCGCTTGGTCGAGCGACTGCCGGCGATCGTCTACGCCTCCGAGCTCGGCGAGAACGGCCGTTGGCGCTACGTCAGTCCCCAGGTCGAGGAAATCCTCGGCTACACGCCGGAGGAATGGCTTGCCGACCCCGGCCTCTGGGCCCGTCTCCTGCACCCCGACGATCGCGAGCGCGCAATCTCACAGGAGACCCGCAAGACGATGGGGACCGCAACCCGCCGCCGGTCGACTACCGGATGGTCACCCGCGACGGCCGCACCGTCTGGATCCTCGACGAGGCGGTGCTCGAGCCCGATGAATCGGGCACGCCAATTTGGCACGGTGTCCTCTACGACATCACCGAGCGCAAGAACGCCGAGCAGGAGCTGCAGCGGGCGGCGGCGCAGCAGGCGGCCGTGGCGCAGCTGGGAGGCCGCGCCCTGCAGGACGGCGACCCGGAGGGCCTGATGCGCGAGGCGGTCGCGCTGCTGCAGGAGATCGAGGGCGTGCACGCGGCCTGCATCTGGGAGGTCGGCCGCGACGGCCGCCGGCTCGGTCTGCGCGCCGGCCTCGAGGACCGCGTCGTCGGCGCCGCCCGCGCCTCGGCCGCTCGCGACTCGCACGCCGGCGCCGCGCTGGACTCGCGGCTGCACGTGATCGTCGACGACTGGTCCGCCGAGCGGCGCTTCTCGATGCCGCCGGCGCTGCGGGTGATGGGCGTGCGCAGCAGCCTTGCGGTCGTGATCGACGGCAAGGAGCGACCCTTCGGCGTGCTCGACATCCACTCGACCGAGCCGAGCCGCTTCACCCCGCAGGACGTTCACTTCGTGCAGGCCTCGGCCAACGTGCTCGCCGACGCGATCGAGCGCCACGTGGCCGATCAGGCCCTGCGCCACCGTGTCCTGCACGACCCGCTCACCGGGTTGCCCAACCGGCTCAGCTTCGTCGACTCGCTGGACGACGCGCTCAAGCGCAGCACCGTCTCCGGCTCGCCGGTCGGGATCCTCTTCCTCGACCTCGACAACTTCAAGCTGATCAACGACAGCATGGGCCACCACGCCGGCGACGAGCTGCTGCGGGCGGTGGCGCCCCGCCTGCGTGCCCACCTGCGCCCCGGCGACATCGTCGCCCGCTTCGGCGGCGATGAGTTCGGCATCCTGGTCGACCGCCTGGCCGACGAGGACGAGGCGGTCGCGATCGCCGATCGCATCGCCGCCGCCTTCGCCGAGCCCTACGCGATGGGCGGCGTCGATCACTTCGTCAGCGCCAGCGTCGGCATCGCCGTGGCGCGGCCCTCGACCCGCGAGCCGATCGACGCCGACCTGCTGATCCGCGACGCCGATGCCGCCATGTACCGGGCCAAGGAGCGCGGGCGTGCCCGCTGCGAGCTCTTCGACGCCGAGATGCGGGCGGGGGCCCTGCGGCGGCTGGAGGTCGAGCGCGAGCTACGCCAGGCGCTCGAGCGCAACGAGCTCGAGCTCCACTACCAGCCGCTTATCGCCCTGCGCAGCGGCGAGATCACCGGGCTCGAGGCGCTGGTGCGCTGGCGCCATCCCGAGCGCGGCCTGCTCGACCCCGGCGACTTCGTCCCGATCGCCGAGGACAGCGGCTTGATCGAGCCGATCGGGCGTTGGGTGCAGGAGAGCGCCTGCCGCCAGGTGCTCGAGTGGCACGAGCTGCGCCCTGACCAGCGGCCCTTCGACGTCTCGGTCAATCTCTCGGCGCGGCAGGTGACCAACCGCGAGCTGGCCAACTCGATCGGCGAGATCCTCGCCAACACCGGGCTCGACCCCGTGCACCTGCGACTCGAGGTGACCGAGAGCGTCTTGGTCGAGGAGTCGGCAACCGCCACCGGCACCCTGGAAGCCCTCAGCGACCTCGGCGTCGGCCTCGTCCTCGACGATTTCGGCACCGGTTACTCCTCACTCGCCTACCTCAACCGCTTCCCCTTCGACGCGCTCAAGATCGACCGCTCCTTCGTCGACGCGCTCGGGGTCGAACAGGAGCGCACGGCGATCGTCGAGGCGATCATCGGCATGGCCCGGGCGCTCTCACTCGACGTGATTGCCGAGGGGGTCGAGAACGAGCCGCAAATGCTGGAGCTGAGCCGGCTCGACTGCGACTACGCCCAGGGTCACCTCTTCTCGCGGGCGCTGCCGCCGGAGAAGATCTCGGCGCTGCTCGGCGAAGGGGCGCCGCTCTATTCGGGGATCGCGCCCGGCAGGTAGGCGTTGCTGAGCAGGCTCGACGGTTCCGGCAAGCCTTTGATCAGGTCGTTGTCGCGCATCCAGCCGCTGAATTCGCGCCACTGATCCGGCGACATGTAGCCGTAGGGCTGCTTGCCTCGCGGCGGGTTGAGCAGCGGCAGCGTCGCCGCCAGCTCGGCCTTGGTCAGCTTCGGGTCGAGGTCGGGGTTGGCTTCTTCCAGGGCCTTGGCCGCGGCTCCCGGGTTCTGCGCTGCGGCGGCGGTGCCGCGGGCGAGGGCGGCGATGAAGAGCCGGATCGCCTGCGGGTCTTCTTCCAGCCGCGCCTCCCGCGCGGCCAGGACGAGCTCGTCGTAGGTCGGCACGCCGAGCTTGTCGACGGGGGTGACGACGGGGTCGGAGCCGCGCAGGCGCAGGTCGACGCCCTCGACGTTGCTGAAGCCGCCCAGCATCGCCTGCGCCTTGCCGCCGAGCAGCGCCGGCAGCAGCCCGAAGCCGACGTTGACCGAGTTGACGTCGGACGGGGTCAGCTTCGCCCGGCCGAGGATCGTCTTCAGGTAGGCGTCCTGGTAGGGGATCCCGGCCGTGGCGATCGTCTTGCCGCGCAGGTCGCCGACGCCCTTTATGCCCGATTTCTTCAACCAGATCATCGAGGTCAGCGGGCGGTTGACGAGCGCGGCGACCGCCTTGACGTCGAGGCCCTGTTCGCGGGCAAGGATCAGCTCGGGCTCGTAGGAGATCGCCAGGTCGGTGCGGCCCGCGGCGAGCAGCTTCAGCGGCGCGGCGGGGTCAGACGGGGTCTGGATCTTCACGTCGAGCCCGGCTTCTTTGAAGTAGCCGAGCTTCTGCGCCATGTAGATCCCGGCGTGATCGGGGTTGGGATAGAAGTCGAGAGTGAGACTGAGCGCTTCGGTCTTGCCGCTCGTGTCCTCGCTCTTCTCGCCGCAGGCGGCGAGGCCGAGCGCCAGGGCGAGCAGGGCGACTGCAAGGGCGACCGCCGGGGTCGAGGCGCGCTTCATCCCCTGCTTTCTATCGCCAAGTGACGATGCGGCGCTGCGCGAGGGCCGTCAGGGCGAAGAGGAGGAGCGCCATCGTCGAGAGGACGGCCACTGAGGCGAAGAGGCGCGCGGTCTCCAGCTGGCCGTTGTCCTGGAGGATCAGGTGGCCGAGCCCGGCGCTGGAGCCGACCCACTCGCCGAAGACCGCTCCGATCGGGGCGAGGACCACCGCCAGCCGCGCGCCGGTGAAGAAGTAGGGCAACGCCGTCGGTGTCTCGAGCCGCCAGAGGATCTGCAGCCTCGAGGCGTCGAGACTGCGCATCATCTTGGTCGCCTCCGGGTCGGCCGTGCCCAGGCCGGCGAAGGTGCCCACCGCGACCGGGAAGAAGCAGATCAGCAGGACGACGATCGCCTTGGGCCAGACCCCGAATCCCAGCCAGATGATCAGGATCGGCGCGATTGCCAGGATCGGGATCGTCTGCGAGACGACGATCAGGGGGTTGAGGGTGTCCCTGACGAGGCCCGAGAGGTGCATGGCGAAGGCGATCGCGACGCCGACGATGAGGCTGAGCCCGAGGCCGAGCAGCATCTCGCGCAGCGTCACCCAGGCGTTTTCGGCAAGCAGCGAGCGGCTCTGCCAGAGCGATTCGGCGATTTCCAGCGGCGAGGCGATCGCGTAGCTTTCGAGCTTGAGCAGATCGGCGAGGGCGCCGCTCGAGGCGGCCAGCTGCCAGGCGCCGATCAGGATCGCCAGGAACAGGGCGGGGAGGAGCCGGCGCCTCATCCGCAGCCCTCCCGCAGCGCCTGCATCGCGTGCTCGCGCACGGTGACGAAGGCGGGGTCGGTGACCGCCTCGTCGCGATCGGCCGCGCGCGGCGCGGGGGCGCTGAGCCTGGTGACCGTGCGGGCCGGGCGGGCCGAGAGCACGACGACGCTGTCGCAGAGGTAGAGCGCCTCCTCGATGTCGTGGGTGACCAGCACGACCGTGCGCGGGTCCTCGCCGAGGGCGCCCGCCAGCCACTGCTGCATCTCCGCTCGCGTGATCGCGTCGAGCGAGGCGAACGGCTCGTCGAGGGCGAGCACCGGCTTGCCCGCGATCAGGGTGCGCAGGAACGCTACGCGCTGGCGCATGCCGCCGGAGAGCTCGGCCGGCCTGGCGCGCTCGAAGCCGCTCAGGCCGAAGCGCGCGAAGAGCTGCGCGGCCTGCTTGCGGGCGTCACCGCGGCGGACGCCGCGGTTGCGCAGCGCCAGCGCCGCGTTGTCGATCGCCGCCAGCCAGGGCAGCAGCAGGTCGCGCTGGGGCATCAGGGCGCACTGGGCCAGTCGCCCGGCCGCGCCGGCGACGCCGCCGACCTCGATCTCCCCCCGCGATGGCTCCTGCAGCCCCGCGATCAACTCCAGCAGCGTCGACTTGCCGCACCCCGACGGCCCGACCAGGCCGAGCACGCCGTGCGCCGGCAGCTCGAGCTCGAGCTGCTCGATCGTCGTCAGCTCGCCGTAGGAGTGGCCCAGATCGCGGATCGAGACCGCGGCCCCGTCGTCGATCGCCGCGGCAGGCGATGCGATCGAGCCGGCGAATTCACCTGTTTCCGCGGGCATCTTGGTATCCTGGCGCACTCGCGCTCCTGACCAAGAAGGTCAGGAAAGTCGAATAACGGTACCGCGGAGCACTCTATGGACCCGGCAATCATCGTCTTCGGACTAGGAATCGGCGTACTCGTCGGCATGACCGGCATGGGCGGTGGATCCCTGATGACGCCGCTGCTGATCCTGATCTTCGGCATCCAGCCGACGACGGCGATCGGCACCGACATCTTCTACTCGGCGGTGACCAAGACGGTCGGCGGCTGGCGCCACTTCCGCATGAAGACGGTGAACATGGAGCTGGTCAAGTGGCTCTCCCTCGGCAGCGTGCCGGCGGCCGTGCTCGGCGTCGCGCTGGTCTCGGTGCTTCAGGACCACATCGGCGAAGACCGCCTCGACTCGCTCGTCTACGCCGTGCTCGGCGGCACCCTGCTGATGGTCGGGGTGATCACCCTGACCCGGGCGCTGATCCTGCGCGACCTCGTGGTCGAGCGCGACCGCTTCGAGGTCGAGCGCCGCCACAAGGTCGCCGCCGTGATGATCGGCGCCACCACCGGCTTCGTGATCGGCATCACCTCGGCCGGCTCGGGCACCGTGATCGCGATCCTGTTGATCGCGGTCTACCGCCTGGCGCCGAAGAAGGTGGTCGGCACCGACGTCTTCCACGCCGCGATCCTGCTCTGGGCGGCGGGCATCGCCCACTGGGTCGGCGGCAACGTCGACTTCACCCTCGCCGCCAACATCCTGATCGGCTCGGTCCCGGGCGTCGTGATCGGGGCCGCCCTCTCCGACAAGGCACCGCAGGGCTTCATCCGCACCGCCCTCGGCGTCGTCCTGGTCGGCTCGGGCATCGTCACGATCCAGAAGGGCGATCCCAACGTCTGGCCGATCGCCGCCGCCGTCGCCGCCCTCGGCCTCGGCGGCATCCTCGCCGCGCCGCGCTGGCTGCACCGCCGACGCGAGCGCGAAGCGCAAGCCGCCGCTCGCGACGCAGCATTGGCGCCGGACGCGACCGGCTGACTGAGTTGCGGAATGCCCTGTTGATGCGGGCATTTTTGGCCGCATCAACGGCCGACCCCTTGAGTAGGGTGATCTGATTGGCGGCAAATTCTGACAGGAATGCCTTCAAGGCACTGAGTCTTTTCAGCGGTGCCGGAGGCCTTGACATTGGCATTGAGCAGGCGGGTCACTGCACGACCCTTGCCTACATCGACTCCAACCCGGTGTTTTGCGACGCCCTGGTCAAGAACCGGGATGCCGGACGCCTGGGCTCGCCGTCCTCCCTCGTCCTCAACGAGAACCTTGCGGAGTTCGACTTCGCCGCCTTGCGTCGGAAGCTGGGGATGAGGAAGGGCCAGTTGGATCTGCTCGTCGGCGGGCCACCTTGCCAGTCGTTCAGCACAGCGGGTCGCCGCGGCACTATCCAAGACCCACGCGGCGAGTTGCTCTGGGCCTTTCTACGCGCTGTCGAAGAGTTCAAGCCGAAGTGGTTCCTGCTTGAGAACGTTCGGGGGCTCCTCTCGGCGGCGATCATGCACCGCCCGATCGCGCGGAGGCCGAACAAAGGGGGTCCGCCACTGGCCCCCGACGAGGAGCCCGGCTCGGTCCTGGGATTGTGGCTCGACGACCTCGAGGCCGTCGGTTCCTATCGCGTTGACTGCTTCGAGGTCAACGCGGTCAACTACGGGGCGCCGCAGTTGCGCGAGCGGGTGCTCTTCTTCGGCAACCGACTTGGCAAGGTGGTCGATTTCCCCAAACCGACGCACGGGATCGAAGCGGGCCTGTTGCCGTTCTCGACGCTACGCGACGCGCTCGCGGGCCTGGCCGATCCCGAGCCGGTTCACCTGGACTTCAGCCCGCGCAAGAAGCGCTTTCTTGAGCTGGTCCCGCCGGGGGGCAACTGGCGGGCCCTGCCCCAGCGCTTGCAGCGTGAATCGATGGGCCGCGCCTATCACGCCAAGGGGGGGAGGTCGGGCTGGTGGCGGCGCCTGTCCTGGGATCTCCCCAGCCCCACCGTGATGACGATGCCGAACCACGCCAGCAGCTCCCTCTGCCATCCTGAGCAGGTGCGCGTTCTCTCGCTCAAGGAGTGCGCGCGGATCCAGGAGTTCCCTGACGACTGGGAGTTCGTCGGCAGCGTGGCGGAGCAGTACGAGCAGGTGGGGAACGCGGTGCCGGTCAGACTGGGCCGACTCGCGGCTGATGCAATTCGCACCGCCGGTCGTGCTGAGGCTGGCCTATCCTCGTACCAGCGGGTCTACTTGAAGTCGCATGTACGCACCCGGCAGTGGTACCGCGCCGGCGAGGCCTTCGTCCGCCAGGACGGGCGCGATGTCGCCGTGGCTGCCTAGAAGGCACCCTCGAAGATCTTCTCCCACATCTCCGCCTCCTCGCCCTCTAGCTCGAAGGCATCTCGGAAGGAGGCAGCGAGCGCTAGGCGCGCTTCGATCATCTGCTCGAAAAACGTCTTTCCCCCGTGTCGTTCGGCGAATCTAGCTTGAGCAGTGCGTATCGCGCGAAAGATCTCTTTGTGAGCGTTTCGCACTCCGGTGATGAACTCCCAAAACTCATGTCCGATAAGTGTGTGAGCGTAAGGGCCGGTGCTTCTTTCCACTAGTGCGGGCTTGTTGTTGAGTCGTTCTCGCACTCCGTACACGATCCCGATCACGATGTCGTGGCCCGTTTGTTCGTGAATCTTAGGGAATGAAGCAATCATCTCGTTGGCATGAGACTGATTCATGGTCCACGGGCCGGACTTCAGGCTCAAAAAGTAACGAGAGCCTTCGACGGTCGTCTCTACGTCGATTGGGCTATATAGATCAGGTTCTGCGCTCTTCTCGGCTGGCTTGATTACTCCAAAGGGAGGCAAGATCTTGTCCTCGATGAACTTGCCAAAGGCCGTTGCATCGCCGTGGTGAAGCTTTGAATTTTGGATGTACTCGGCGGCCTCAAATGGAGAGAAGATGTTGTAGGCGGGTGCAAGAGCGAGCATCAAAAAAGGATTTATGTTGACGTCCGGGCTTCTTGCGTCTATCAACTCGCGCGCCTTTTTTAGGCGACGCTCTAGGAGTTGATCGGTCTCCTCGACGATGCCCTCGAACTTGTCACTGGGCATGAGTTCCTCTAGATCTCTTCGTCTCAACGCTGGGCTGGTCATGAGTGGCTACCTCAGTTGTCTTGAGCGTTGTCGGCGGGCCAGGAGGGCCTTACGCGCGTCGTTGGCCACAGCGATGGGTGGTTCGTGTTCCCAGTAGCGAAGGACGAGCCAGCCGGCTTCCGCGAGAACTTCCGAATTGCGCTGATCGCGAGCGACGTTCCGCGCGATCTTGTCCGCCCAATACGAGCTGTTTTTCTTTGGCAGCCGACCGTGGTCGGGGCAGCCGTGCCAAAAGCAGCCATCTACAAAAACAGCGACTTTCTCCCGTGGGAAGACGATGTCTGCTTGGCAGCGCAAGCCCCTCTCCGGTCGTGCGTGCTTTCGAAAACGTAGACCGGATTGGTGGAGCAGTGACCTGATGAGTCGCTCGGGTCGAGTGTCCCTCCCACGGTTCCCGATCATCACTGCCTTTACGCTCGCCGATGTGGCTGGTGGCGCGGGTAGTTTCGGTCCGAACCTTCGGAGTAGTTCCGCACCGCTTGGACGAGTTTGCACAAAGGGCTTCTATCAGAGCCAGTCCGTGCCCGCGACTGATTAACTGCTGATCTATGCGTGTCTCAGCCAAGGCTGACTATGCGGTGCGGGCGGCTGCCGAGCTCGCCGCCGCCGATGACGGGCCGGTCAAGGGCGAGAAACTCGCTGACTCTCAGGACATTCCGCTGCAGTTCTTGGAGCACATCCTCTTGGAGTTGAAGCACGCGGGGATCGTGCGGGCGCGGCGGGGGGCCAAGGGTGGCTACTGGTTGGCGCGGCCCGCCGACGAGGTGACGATCGCCGACATCGTCCGCGCGGTCGAGGGGCCGATCGCGCACGTGCAGTCGGCGCCGCCGGAGTCGATCGAGTACCGCGGCAACGCCGAGCACCTGCAGGAGGTCTGGATCGCCGTACGCGCCAGCCTGCGGACCGTGCTCGAGCACGTCACCCTCGCCGACCTGGTCAGCGGCGAGCTGCCCGGCGAGGTCAAGGCCCTTGCCGCCGAGCCCGACGCCTGGGCCGCCCGCTAGCGAAACGCTCCAAGCTGACTCGGCTCTCCGTTCGTTCGTCTTTCGGCGCGAATTGCGCACCACGCGTGCGTCGAACGCCGTCATCCTCGGCCGATGCTTCTGGACCCGATCGCGCATATTGGCCTCGCGGTATCGCTTGAGGCTGCGGCTACGTCGATTGGCGCTGGGGTCGTTGTTGGAGGGTTCGTCGCAGCGACGGGCGCGATGCTGAGTAGGCGCTCGCGTAGGGAAGTCGAGGACACAGCTTTGAGAGACGGCTACATCGGGGGAGTTGCCGGAATTCTTTGTCTGCTTTTGGATCTACTGACGCGATAGGGTAAGCGCTGTGGGACCGAGGAATATCTACATCTCAATTGCCGTAATGGCGGTGATCCTCTTCGGTGGGGGCTTCGCGGTGCAGAGCCTTGGCGGGACCGCGATCCAGATCGTGACGGTCATTGGGATAGCAGCCGGTTTCATCGTGCTCCACGCTCTCGACGGCCGAGATCGGCGCCGGGAGCGAGCCAAGCAGAAGGCCGCCTAGTCGGCTGCGGGGACGCCGCCGGCGACTACGTTGACGAAGTTCTCCAGGTGGCGGGTGGTCCAGCACTCGAAGGCGCCGTCGCAGTAGCGCTCGTAGGCGGCCATCACCGAGTCGCCGTAGTTCCAGTAGAGCTTCGGCTCGGGGTTGAGCCAGAAGAGCCGACCGGCGCGTTCGGAGACCTGGGCGAAGACCTCGGCGTGGGGCTCGCGGCCGTTGGTGCGGGCGTCGCCGAGCACGATCACGGTCGAGCGGGGGTCGAGGTCGTCGGAGATCTCGCCGAGGAACTCGAGCCAGACGCGGCCGTAGTCGGTGTAGCCGGAGACATCGGCGACGCCGCCCTCGCTGGAGATGCGCTGGGCGATCACGCGGAAGTCGCGCTCGTGCTCGAAGACGTCGGTGACCTCGGAGATGCGCTCGATGAAGACGAAGCTGCGCAGCTTGCGGAAGGAGTCGTGCAGAGCGTGCAGGACCGAGAGGAAGAAGACGCTGGCCGAGGTGACCGAGGTCGAGACGTCGCAGAGCACGTAGATCTCCGGCCGGCGCGGTCGCTTGGGGCGGTAGCGCAGGTTCATCGGCACGCCGCCGGTCTCCAGTGAGCCGCGCATCGTCCGCCGCACGTCGATGCTCTGGCCGCGGCGGCGGCCGCGCTGCTCGTGGCCGAGCGTCGCCAGGCGTCGCTTCATCTGCGAGACCGCGCGGTGCACGGCGGCGAGGTCCTGGGTCGGGCTGGTCGGCAGCGCCCGGTCGAGCTCGGCCAGCGGCCGCGAGGGGGGCAGGGTGGAGGTGCGCTCGATCAGGTCGCGCTCGAGCTCGCGGCGCAGGTGGCGCTCGAAGGCGTTGAGCTGGTCGCGCTCGATCGGCGGCAGCTCGCCGGCGCCGTCCTCGGCCTCGGCCTGGGTGCCGGCCGAGAGCCCCAGGGTGCGGCGGATCCGCTGCACGTCGACGCCGACCACTCCCGAGCCCTCTCCCTGGCGGCCGAAGGCGGAGATCGCCAGGCGGGCCAGGTCGCGCATCGTGCCCTCGTCTTCCTCGATGATCGCCTGGCGGATCTGCTCGCGCAGCTCGTCGATGTCGAGTCGCTCCGCTCCCTCGCCGCGCCGGCCGCTTTCCTCGATCCCGCGCGAGATCGCCTCGGTCTCGGCGGCGCGGAAGAACCAGCGGTCGAAGAGCAGCTCGAAGAGGCGGCGGTCCTCCTGGGACTTGGCAATCGTGCTCGCCAGCGCCTCGCGGAAGTCCTCGCGCGAGGTCCAGGGCACCTCGTCCAGCGCCGCGAAGGCGTCGAGGATCTCCGAGGTGCCAACCGAGACGCCCTCGCTGCGCAGCTCCTCGCAGAAGCCGAGCAGCTTCGCCGCCAGCCCCGGCGGGCCGGCCTCAGCTTTGGGGCCGTACGGGCTCGGCAAGCTTCACCCCGACTCGCTCGGCGACCAGCTCGATGTCGGTGCGGTGCTTGACGATGACCGACATCGATTGCTCGAAGGTCTCGCGGTCGATGTCCTCGCTGCCCATCAGCAGCAGCGTGCGGGCCCAGTCGATCGACTCGGCGATCGAGGGCGGCTTCTTCAGGTCGAGGTCGCGGACCATCCGGACCACCTCGACCAGCTTGCGAGTCAGCGCCTCGGAGAGCTCGGGGGCGTGCAGGCGGACGATCTCCATCTCGCGCTCGAGCTCGGGGTAGTCGAGCCAGAGATAGAGGCAGCGCCGCTTCAGCGCCTCGGTCAGCTCGCGCGAGTTGTTCGAGGTGAGGATCACGATCGGCATCGTCGTCGCCGAGACCTGGCCCAGCTCCGGGATCGTGATCTGGAAGTCGGAGAGCAGCTCGAGCAGCATCGCCTCGAACTCCTGGTCGGTCTTGTCGATCTCGTCGATCAGCAGCACCACCGGCTCGGCATTGGCGATCGCCCGCAGCAGCGGGCGCTCGAGCAGGAACTCCTTGTCGAAGATGTCGCCGTGGACGTCCTCCCAGCCGTCCTCGCCGCCGGCCTGGATGCGCAGCAGTTGCTTGCGGTAGTTCCACTCATACAGCGCCTTGGCCTCGTCGAGGCCCTCGTAGCACTGTAGGCGGATCAGCTCGCGGCCGGTGGCGCGGGAGAGCGCCTTGGCCAGCTCGGTCTTGCCGACCCCGGCCGGGCCCTCGACCAGGACCGGCTTGCCCAGCCGCTGGGCGAGGAAGGAGACCAGCGCGGCGGGCTCGTCGGCGAGGTAGCCGACCTCGGCGAGCGCCTGCTTAACCTCAGCTGCGGAACCGTCGGCCATGGGGGCGATGATAATCGGCCCTGTGCCCGACCTCGCCCTGCCGCTCGCCGCGTTGCTGCCCCACAGCGCCACGCCCTACATCGCCCTGGTCCTGATCGGCTTCGCGGTCGGCATCCTCGGCCACCTCAGCTCGGCCCGTTGGCTGGTCGCCGCCGGGGTGATCCTGATCTTCCTCGGCGCCTTCCTCTTCCCGGTCGCGGTCAACTTCACCCAGGAAAGCCCGGGCAGGATCGAAGCGCCCGAAGAAGGCCAGAGGGCGCTGGAAACGGTTCGCTGAGGGGCGCACCCGCTAGCTTTACGAGCACGCCAACCCGACCGTCTCGTCCAGGAGGCCAAACGCTTTGAGCCGAGCTCGCATCCTTTCCGTTTTCGTCGCGCTGATCGCGCTCAGCGCGGCCCTTGCCGCCTGCGGTGGCGGCAGCAGCAGCGACCCCCAGACGGTGGTCGAAGAAGCGACCCTGAAAGGGATCGAAAGCGGCAAGCTCAACCTCGCGCTCGACCTCAACGTCGAGGGCAAGAAAGGCGGCAAGGTCGAAGCCGCCCTCGCCGGGCCGTTCCGCGGCGAAAGCGGAGCCGAATACCCCGAACTCGACCTCACCTTCTCGAGCAAGGGCTCGCTCGGCGGCAAAGACCTGAACCGGGAAGGCGGCCTCACCCTGCTCGGTAACAAGGCCTACGTGGGCTATGAAGGAACCGAGTACGAAGTCGACGCGACCACCTTCAACTTCGTCAAATCGATGCTCAAGCAGGGCGGGGGAGAAGGCAAAGGGAGTGAAATTTCCGCCTGCACAGAAGCGGCGGGAGAACTCCAGCTCTCGGATTTCGTCGAAAGCCTGAAGAGCGACGGCAGCGCCGAGGTCGGCGGCACGAGCACGACCAAGGTCAGCGGCGAGCTCGACGCCACCGCTGCGGTCGAAGCGGTGAGCACGCTGGTCGAAGACCCCAAGTGCAGCGAACAGCTGAGCGCGGCCGGGCCGCTGCCCTCGGCGGCCGAACTCGACAAGGCAAAGAGCACGGTGCAGAGCTCGCTCAAGTCGGCTCACGTCGACCTCTACGTCGGCGACGACCACATCGTGCGGCGGATCGTGGCGCAGGCGACGATCGAACCGCCGAAGACCTCCAAATCCGGCGCGAAACGGGTCGAAGTGGATCTCGACCTGACCCTGACCGGGGTCAACGAAGAACAGACGATCTCCGCGCCGGCCGCCTCGAAGCCGCTCAGTGACCTCTTCCTCAAGCTCGGCATCAACCCGATCGAACTGCTCGGCCAGCTCCAGAACGGCGGCTCGCAGGGGCTTGGCAGCCTGCTCGAACGCCTCGGCGAAGCCGGTGGCTCGGGCGGCGGCTCCAAGGGCAGCGGCGGCAGCTCAGGCGGCGGCCGGCAGTCCTACTACGAATGCCTGGGCGAAGCGCACACCCCGGTCGATATCCAGAACTGCACGGGGTTGCTCCAGTAGTCGCGTTCCTCCGCACTCCATATGGCTGGCCCTATCTGCTGACGCCGCTGATCCCGCTGGCGGTGGCGCTGGATCTCGCCGGCGCCACCGCCGGGGCGGTCTTCGCCACCTCGGCGCTCGGGATCATCCCGACGGCTGCCCTGATGGGCCGCGCCACCGAGGAGCTGGCGGCGCGCTCGGGCCCCGGCATCGGCGGCCTGCTCAACGTCACCTTCGGCAACGCGCCGGAGCTGATCATCGCCCTCTTCGCCCTCGGCCAGGGGCTGCAGGAGGTGGTCAAGGCCTCGATCATCGGCTCGATCATCGGCAACATCCTGCTCGTGCTCGGCGCCGCGATGCTCTTCGGCGGCATCGGTCGCGAGAAGCAGACCTTCAGCCGCACCGGTGCAAGCGTGCAGACCTCGATGCTGCTGCTCGCTGCCGCGGCGCTGCTGATGCCGGCGATCTTCGAGCTGGTCGACGGCAAGGGCCTGCCGCTGCCGGGGGCCGAAATCGTCGACTACGGCTCGACCGCCGAGCACCTCTCGCTGCTGGTCGCGATCGTGCTCATCTTCACCTACGTGGCCGGCCTCTTCTTCTCGCTGAAGACCCACCGCGAGCTCTTCAACCCCGAGTACGGCGACGAGGACAGCTGGGGCTGGTCGGTGCGCAAATCGGTTCTCATGCTCGCCGGCGCCGGGGTCCTCGTCGGGGTGATGTCCGAGATCCTGGTCGGCTCGATCCAGGAGACCTCGCACGCGATCGGCCTCTCGGAGTTCTTCATCGGCGTGATCGTCGTCGCCATCGTCGGCAACGCGGCCGAGCACTGGGTCGCGGTCCTGGTCGCGATGAAGGACAAGATGGACCTCTCGGTCAACATCGCGATCGGCTCCAGCGCCCAGGTCGCGCTCTTCGTCGCCCCGGTGCTCGTGCTCGCCTCGTTCTTCCTCGGCCCGCACCCGCTCGCCCTCGTCTTCAACGGCTTCGAGCTGGGCGCGATCCTGCTCGCCGTGCTGATCGCCAACTACGTCACCCAGGACGGCGAGTCGACCTGGTTCGAGGGTCTCCAGCTGCTCGCCGTCTACGTCGTCTTCGGGATCGCCTTCTATTACGCCTGAGCTCAATCGGTCAGGCCGCGTAAGCGGCAACCACAGAGACTTCTTCGTGGTCGATTGCTTCCGAGCGCAGCGCGCGTGAGCTGACCAAGGCCGGCTTGCGCCCGGCTGGAGAGACATCGAAGCAGAACTCGATACCCAGTCTTCGCACGGCGTTGATGACCGTGTCGATCTCTGGATTGTGTTCCCCCGCCTCGAGCTTGACAACGCGGGGCTGAGACACGCCGAGACGCTTGGCCAGCTGTCGCTGATTGAGGTCGTTGTCGGCTCGATACCGAAGCAGGGCGATCGAAAACGCCCGCGCCGGAGCGAGTCGCTGCCATTCGGCGCGGAAGCTCGGATTTGCCAACTGCTCCTCGGCAAGCAACGAATCGAAACTCTTCGTCTTGGTCATAGAAACCCTTCCCGTCGTTTCCGCTGCCCACTGATAACGATAGTATTATCAGATCTTGGGCCTCAGCCTCTGCTGTGCGCTTTGGATGGCACGGTTCAGCTCTGACTTTTTCGCTGATACCGCGAGGATCGAGAAGTGATCTTCGACGCGGGCATACACAAGACGGACGGGAGAGCGGCCCTGTTTTGGCCTCAGCTCCAGAAGGCCGCTCGCGTTGGTCAATGATTTGGTGTGAGGGGGCCGCAGTCGAGGGCCCAGCACCCTCAACTTCTCGACTGCGTTGAATACGGCGGTTCTATCCCCGCGGGACTTGACCTCTTCGAAGTCGAGCACGGCGCGGCTGTCGAAGTCGACTTGCCAATCCACTCGGAGACAAGCAAAATTCGCCCCACGGGTGGCGATATCAAGTCAGGGCGAGTTCGCTGAGCGCCTTCAGCACGACGTCGTCGTGCGTCTTGGGCGAGACCTTGGGGAAGACCTTGGCGATCTTGCCCTCCGGGTCGATGATGAAGGTGGCGCGCTGCACGCCCATGTACTTCTTGCCGTACATCGACTTCTCGACCCAGGTGCCGTACTTCTCGGCAACTGCGTGGTCGGCGTCGGCGAGCAGGGTGAAGTCGAGATCGAATTTGCCGGCGAACTTGCCCACGGCCTCGACCTCGTCGGGGGAGACGCCGATGACGCGGGCGCCCGCTTCCTTGTACTCAGCGCGGCGGTCTCGAATGCCGCAGGCCTGGGTGGTACAGCCGGGCGTGTCGGCGCGGGGATAGAAGTAGAGGACGACCGTCTGCCCCTTGAGGTCGGAGAGCTTGACGGGATCGCCGCTCTGATTGGGCAACTCGAAGTCGGGGGCCTTGTCGCCTGCCTGGAGCATCGGCGCGGGAGGCTAACTCAACTCCCGGCCGAATAGTGCGGACTCCAATTAGAGGATCCGCATCCACGTAGCGCATATCGCGCTACACTCTCCATATGGCTTCCGCTTCTCAGCCGCTCTCACTTCGGCTCGGCGCCGAAGGCCAACGGGCGCTGGAGGTCATCGCCCGCAAGCGTGGTATTACCCGCGCTGAGGCTGCCCGTCAGGCGATCGCCGAGACGGCCGAGCGCGAGAGCCGTCGCGCTGGCTTGGCGGCAGAGGTGGCTCGCTTGGCAGAAGATCCGGTTGACCGCGCCGAGCGCGAGCGCGTCAGGGCCGACATGGAAGCCGTCGCCAGCGACTGGCCCGAGTGACGCGCGGCGATGTCTACCGAGTGCGGCTGCCCCCCGCCGCGGCCACGAGCAAGGCGGGGCTCGCTACGCGGTCTTGGTTCAGGCGGACGAGCTCCTTGGACTCTCCACCGTGCTGGTGGCGCCAACGTCGCGCAGCGTGCTTGCGGCAAGCTTTCGGCCCGAGGTGGAGGTTGCCGGTTCGCTCACCCGGGTCATGGTTGAGCAACTGCGCGCGCTTGACGTCCAGCGCCTCGACGAGTTCGCGGGACGGCTGGGTGCAGCCGAGATGCGAGAGGTTGACGAGGCTCTCTCACTGGTTTTGGCTCTTAGCTGAGCGAGAATCAGCGTGCACAGTAGCCCTGAGTGCAGGTCGCCTGGCCCGGAGGCGCCGACCTCGCGCCGGACACGCTTTACGAGCGCGTGCGCTCAGGCGCCTGGCCGGTCGACGTCGTGGCAGCCTGACGCAGTTCTATTCGAAGCTCGGTGCTCTGTCGCCGGCCTCGAGCGTCGTCGCTACTCGACGGGATCGTCGCGGCCGGGGTCCTGGCCGTTCTCGTCCTGGTCGAGCTCGTCGTCGCCCTGCTCCAGGGCGGTCTCGGAGACGGAGCCGGTTGCGCCGGGGTGGTAGCTGGTCTGGAAGCTCTCCAGGGCGCGGTCGCGGCCATCCTCGTCGACCGGCACCTCATCGGAGATTCGAACCCACTCGGCGCCCTCGTAGGCCTCCATGTTGAAGACCTCCTGGTCGAGCGAGGTCGAGTCATCGACCACGACCAGCGACCTCGGTCTGCGGGTTGAAATAGGTCCCGGGCTGCATCAGCAGCTCCTCGACCTCGTAGAGGTTCTCCTCGGCGGCTCCGGCCATCAGCTACCCAATCCTATGAAATCGGCGACCTGGCGCTCGACCTCGGCATCGACGTCGAGCGGCTCCTCGCCGCGGCGCATGCGCCGTTCGTTGCGGGCGATCACCAGATCGCGGACTTCGGCCCGCAGCTTCTCGTCGAGGTTGCGCTTCTTCTTGCCGCCCAGCTCGGTGTCGAGCAGGGCCGCCATCTCGGCCTCGACGTCGAGCGGCTCCTCGCCGCGCCGTAAGCGCCGGTAGGACTTGGCCTCCAGCATCTGGCGCGCCTCGGCCGCCTGGATCGCCAGATCGATCTCCGGCGAGGGCTGGGCCAGGCGCGGCGGCGGCATCGACTGCATGACGCCGAAGCGGCCCTTGCCGAGCTCTTTCCAGGCCGGCCCCGAGCGAATGAAGCTGAAGGCGGCGACGGGCAGGACGAGGAGGGTTATCGCGGCGAGCAGGTAGCCGCTCTGCAGATAGGTCAATCCCATCAGGCAGACCATTGAGTCAAGGGTAGGGCTATTGCTCTGGCGCCGCTATCCGGTACCCTTTTGCTTGATTGACTGACCAGTCAATCGGTGGTCGTCGCCTCCTGGCGAGGCCGCATCAAAAGGCTTGGCAACGACATTAAGGAGCGCCCGACCAGTGGTTGACTTCACCCTGACTGACGAGCAGAAAGATCTGCGCGAGCTCGCCCACAGCTTCGCCGAGAAAGAGATGCGCAGGGTCGCCTGGGAGTACGACAAGGACGGCACCTGGCCCCAGGACATCATCGACAAGGCCTGGGAGGTCGGGTTGATGAACACCCACCTCCCCGAGGCCTACGGCGGACCGGGCCTCGATTACCTCTCCGGCTGCCTGATCGAGGAGGAGATGGGCTGGGGCTGCTCGGGCATCGGCACCTCGCTGATGGCCAACGGCCTCGCCTCCGCGCCGGTCACCCTCGGCGGCTCCGAGGAGACCAAGAAGAAGTACCTCGGCATGCTGACCGAAAGCCCCAAGCTCGCCTCCTTCTGCCTGACCGAGCCCGACGCCGGCTCCGACGTCTCCGGCATGAAGACCAAGGCCGTGAAGAAGGGCGACAAGTACGTCATCACCGGCTCCAAGTGCTTCATCACCAACGGCACCTACGCCGACTGGTTCACGGTCTACGCCAAGACCGACCCGGAGGCCGGGCACCGCGGGATCAGCGCCTTCGTCGTCGACGCCAACCTCCCCGGAGTCAGCGTCGACAAGAAGGAGGACAAGATGGGCCAGCGGGCCTCCAACACCGCGACCATCTCCTTCGACGAAGTCGAGATCCCGGCCGAGAACCTGATCGGCGAGGAAAACAAGGGCTTCAAGCTGGCGATGATGACCCTCGACCGCACCCGGCCCGGCGTCTCGGCGATGGCGGTCGGCATCGGCCGTGCGGCGCTCGAGTTCGCCACCGAGTACTCCAAGGAAAGGGTCCAGTTCGGCGTGCCGATCGCGATGCACCAGGCGATCCAGTTCATGATCGCCGACATGGCGACCAAGGTCGAGGCCGCCCGGCTGCTGACCTGGAACTCGGCCGTGATGCTCGACCAGGGCGTGCGCAACAGCCGCGTCTCCTCGATGGCCAAGCGCTTCGCCGCCGACTCGGCGATGGAGATCGCGGTCGACGCCGTGCAGGTCTACGGCGGCTACGGCTTCATCAAGGAGTACCCGGTGGAGAAGCTGATGCGCGACGCCAAGATCATGCAGCTCTACGAGGGCACGAGCCAGATCCAGCGCCTGGTGATCGCCAAAGAAGTGCTGCTGCCGCGCAGCGTCGAGGAGCCCACTCCCGAGGCTGAAGCGCTCGCCAAAAAGGCCGAGGAAAGCCAGTCCGAGCAGGCTGCCGCCACGGTTTGACGCACCGCATCGCTTAGGGCAGGGGCCCTGGTCAAGGAGCCGCCGGGAAGGATTTCCGGCGGCTCCTTTTCTGAGCGGCCTCGGGTTTGCGTCTATGGTGGGCCGATGGTCGACCGGCGACTGCTCCAGCTCGCGTCCGAACCCGTTCGGCGCTTAGTGCTCACCCATCTCAACGAGCGCCCGGCGGGCGCCGGCGAGGTGGCCGCCGAGCTCGGGATCGATCTCTCCGTGGCGGCTCGCCACCTCGATGCGCTGCACGACGCCGGGTTGGTCGAGGTGGTCGGCGAGGTGCTCAATCGGGGTGCGGTCGAGCCGCGCTACAAGACGTTGATGCGTGTGCTCTGGGATGACGAGGACTGGGCAGCGCTGAGCCAGGAAGAGCAGCAGCGGCTGGCTGCCTGGATCCTGGGCATGATCGAGTCCGACGCTCACGCGGCGATCGAGCAGGGCACCTACACCAAGCGCCAGGACTCGCATGCCAGTCGCACGGCCCTGCGCGTCGACGAGCAGGGCTGGAGAGAGCTGACTCGGATCAAGCAGGATGCGCTGGAGAGTGTCCTCGCGGTTCAGGCGACGAGCGCCGAACGGCTGGCCGAGAGCGGCGAGGAGGGCACCCCGGTGCTGTCGGCCCTGCTCTGCTTCGAGCTGCCTCTCGACAGACGACCTGACTAGCTCGACCGGCTGCCCGAGCGGGCGGTCTTCTGGCGTTTCAGCTTGTCGAGTTCGACCTTGCGCAGCCGTACCGACTCCGGCGTCACTTCGACGCACTCGTCCTCGCGCAGGAACTCGACCGCGGCTTCCAGGGAGAGGCGTTTGGGCGGCGCCATCCGCTCCAGCACGTCGGCGCTGGCGGCGCGCATGTTGGTCTGCTGCTTCTCCTTGGTGGCGTTGACGTCCATGTCCTCGGCGCGGGCGTTCTCGCCGATGATCATGCCCTCGTAGACCTCCTCGCCGGGGCCGATGAAGAGCGTGCCGCGGTCCTGCAGCCCGATCAGAGCGTAGCCGGCGCTCTTGCCACGGCGGTCGGCGACGATCGAGCCGGTCGGGCGCAGGCGCAGCTCGCCCGCCCAGCGCTCCCAGTCCTCGAAGACGTGGTGCATGACGCCGGTGCCGCGGGTCTCGGTGAGGAACTCGGTGCGGAAGCCGATCAGGCCGCGGGCCGGCACCAGGTACTCCATCCGCACCCAGCCGGTTTCGTGGTTGGCCATCTGCTCGAGGCGGCCCTTGCGGCCCGCCAGCAGCTGCGTGATCGCGCCGACGTGCTCCTCGGGTGCGTCGATCGCCAGCCGCTCGACCGGCTCGTGCAGCTTGCCGTCGATCTCGCGGGTCAGCACGCGCGGCTGTCCGGCGGTCAGCTCGAAGCCCTCGCGCCGCATCAGCTCGAGCAGGATGACCAGCTGCAGCTCGCCGCGGCCCTGCACCTCCCAGGCGTCGGGGCGCTCGGTGTCGCGGACGCGGATCGAGACGTTGCCGACCAGCTCGGCGTCGAGCCGGTCGCGGACCTGGCGCGCGGTCAGCTTGCTGCCCTCGGTGCCGGCCAGGGGCGAGGTGTTGATCCCGAGCACGATCGAGAGCGAAGGCTCGTCGACCGTGATCACCGGCAGCGGCCGTGGGTCGGCGGGGTCGGCCAGCGTCTCGCCGATCGTGATCTCTTCGATCCCGGCGACGGCGATGATCTCGCCCGGCCCGGCCTCCTCGGCCGGGCCCCGCTCCAGCGCCTCGGTGATGTAGAGCTCGGAGACGGTCGCCCGCTCGACCGTGCCGTCGGCGCGGCACCAGGCGACCTGCTGGCCGGAGCGGATCGTGCCGTTGTGAACGCGGCAGAGCGCCAGGCGGCCGACGTAGGGCGAGGCGTCGAGGTTGGTCACGTGCGCCTGCAGCGGGTGGTCCGGGTCGTACTCCGGCGCCGGGATCTTCTCCAGCATCAGGTCCATCAACGGCGCGAGGTCGCTGCCCTCGACGCCCTCCTCGAGCGCGGCCCAGCCGGCCTTGGCGTTGGTGTAGACGATCGGGAAGTCGATCTGCTCGTCGTCGGCGCCGAGGTCGAGGAAGAGCTCGTAGACCTCGTCGACGACCTCGGCGATGCGGGCGTCGGGCCGGTCGACCTTGTTGACGACGAGGATCACCGGCAGCTTTGCCTCCAGCGCCTTGCGCAGGACGAAGCGGGTCTGGGGGAGGGGGCCCTCGGAGGCGTCGACGAGGAGCAGCACGCCGTCGACCATCGTCAGCCCGCGCTCGACCTCGCCGCCGAAGTCGGCGTGGCCCGGGGTGTCGACGATGTTGAGCTTGACGTCGTTGTAGTTGACGGCCGTGTTCTTGGCGAGGATCGTGATGCCCTTCTCGCGCTCAAGGTCCATCGAGTCCATCACCCGCTCGGCGACGTCCTGGCCCTTGCGGAAGGCGCCGGACTGCCAGAGCATCGCGTCGACCAGCGTCGTCTTGCCGTGGTCGACGTGGGCAACGATCGCGATATTGCGGAGATCTGAGCGGAGGTTCATGGCGCGCAAAAAAAGACGGGGCCCACCGACTCGGTGGGCCCCGTCGGGACGCTAAGAGCGGTGCGTGACTAGGAAGTCTGCTGAACGCTCGCGGCGGCCGGGCCCTTGGGGCCTTCCTCGGACTCGTAGCTCACCTTGGCGCCCTCCGCGAGGGACTTGAAACCCTCACCGAGGATGGCGCTGTGATGGACGAAGACGTCCTTCGAGCCGTCATCGGGCGTGATGAACCCGTAGCCCTTGTCGTCGCTGAACCACTTGACTGTTCCAGTCGGCATTTATTGCCTCCACTTGATGTGCTGCGAACGCGGAGGCTTCGGTAAAGCAACGACGCGAGCGCTAGACACGACTTTTTGCCGGATACCAATCCGACCTAACGCGGGGACCGTAGCAGGGTTCAGGCGGGGAGCGCGGCGCTCGGATCGCCGTCCAGCCGTGTTTGAGGAAGCCAGGAGACCGGTCGATACGGTGATTCAGATGATGCGCATGCACAGTTCCCATGCGAGGGTGGGCGGCTTCTCGATCCTGCTCGTGGCACTCGCGGTTGTCGTGATGCCCGGTTCGGCGAGCGCGATGCGCACCGAGGGGAGGCTCTCGCCCAGGCTCACCAGGCTGGCGTCGCCGGGCCTGCGGGACGCTCCGCCGGCTCGCCAGGCGAAGGCGATCGGCCTCACGGAGGACGGCCTGTCGCGCCGCGGCCACCGCGTGCTGGTCAACGTGCGCTTCGACGACGGTGCGCTCTCTGCCCGCGATGAGCTGCGCCACGCCGGCTCTGAGCTGATCGCGGCAAGCGGCCGCGATCAGCGGGTTACGGTCGCCATCGCGCCCCAGCGCCTGCACGCGATCGCGGCGGTCCCCGGCGTCGCCGGCGTCACCCCGGTGATCGCGCCCGTCACGGCGGCGGCGACCTGCCCGTCGGGATCGATCGTCTCCGAGGGCGACACCCAGCTGCGGGCGAGGGCGGCGCGGGAAGCCAACCCGGGCGTGGACGGCAGCGGCGTGACCGTCGGCATCCTCTCCGACTCGTTCAACCAGGCGAGCGTCGACGAGGAAGGCAACCCGATCGCGACGAAAGTGCCCGACGACGTGAAAAGCGGCGATCTTCCCGGCCTCGGCAACGAATGCGGCTACACGACGCCGGTTGCGGTGCTCAAAAAAGAGGCGAGCGCCTCAGGAGCCTCGGACGAGGGGCGGGCGATGGCCCAGATCGTCCACGACCTCGCGCCCGGCGCCAACCTCGAGTTCGCGTCGGCCTTCAACGGCGAAACCGCGTTTGCCGAAAACATCGGGCTGCTGGCCAAAGCCAACGCCAAGGTGATCGCCGACGACGTCTTCTACTACGAAGAGCCCTTCTTCCAGGACGGCCCGGTGGCCGTGGCGGTGAGGGAAGCGGTCGAAGCCGGCGCCACCTACTTCTCGGCGGCCGGCAACGACAACCTGATCGACGAAGAAGGCCACGACATCGGCTCCTGGGAAGCCCCCGAATACCGTGATTCTCAGAGTTGCCCGCCGGCGGTGCAGGCCGTCCCTGGCGAGAACGGCTCCCACTGCCTGGACTTCAACCCCGGCGCGGCGGTGGATCGGACCTTCGGCGTCAAGGTCGAAGCCGGCGCGACCCTGGCTCTCGACCTGCAGTGGGACGAACCGTGGAACGGCGTCGGCACCGACCTCGATGCCTTCCTGCTCGACGCGAGCGGCAACCGGATCGCAGGCGCCGAATCCCGCGAAAACAACATCGGCGTCAGCCAGATGCCGGTCGAGGTGCTCGAATGGGCCAACGAAAGCAGCTCGACGAAGACGGTCCAGCTGGTCGTCAACCGGGTCTCGGGCGGGGCCCCGCGGGTCAAGCTCGCGATGCTGGAGAACGGCAGCGGGGTCGCTGCCACCGAGTACCCCCGCTCGAGCGGGGGAGACGTGGTCGGGCCGACGATCTTCGGCCACAGCGGCTCGCCAAGCGCGATCTCCGTCGCCGCCGCCCCCTTCAGCAGGTCCGAACCCGAGCCCTACTCCTCGCGCGGGCCGGTGGTCCACGGCTTTGGCCCGGTCGAAGGCACCTCGCCCGCCCCGTCGCTCGGCCCCGCCGGGGAAGTGATCAGCAAGCCCGACCTGACCGCGACCGACTGCGGCAAGACGACGTTCTTCGCCTTCCTCTTCTCCGGTTTCTGGCACTTCTGCGGCACCTCCGCGGCGGCACCGCACGCGGCCGCGGTGGCAGCACTGATGCTCGACGCGGAACCGGCCGCCGGGCCCGCCGAGGTGCGCGCCGCGCTGACCGCAAGCGCGGCGGAGCTGAAAGTCGGGACGACGACCTACGGTCCCTGCGAAGGTGGCGCCGGACTGGTCGACGCCGTGGGCGCGGTTGAAGACATCCTCGCTCACACCGGTGGCGCCGGCCCGGTCTGCGCGCTGCCCGAATCCGAAGTCAACCCCGAAGAAGCGGCGGCGCCGGGGGACTGGGGCAGCGAAGTGCCGCCCTCGCCGGCGGGACGCTTGACCACAACCCCGGCCGCCCCGTCGCCCGAAGTCGAAGAGGTGGAAGAAGCGACGAAGCGCGCTCGCGAGCTGCGCACCTTCTTCGTGCGCAGACCGGCCAAGGTCGTCCGCACCCGGCATCGCCGCGCCAAGGTCGTCTTCCGCTTCGGCTCAAACGAGAGTGGCGCCTTCTTCATCTGTCGCATCGACGGCGGCTTCTTCCGCTTCTGCCCGGCGCGCCTGGCGCGGCGGTATCCGATTGGCCGCCACGTGATCAAGGTGGTGGCCCGCAACAGCGCGGGGGAAGCCGACCTGTCGCCGGCGATCTATCGCTTCAGGGTCAGAAGAGTCCGCTGAGCAGACCGAGCTGGGTGCCGAAGTAGACCGAGGCCGCGGTGATCGGCAGGTAGCCGACCGCGGTTGTCCAGGTGAAGCGCCAGACCGGCACCCGGGCGGCGCCGGCGGCGTAACAGACGATGCTGAAGGGGAAGATCGGGATCAACCTGGTCGCCAGCAGCGCCTTGGCGCCGCCGCGCTCGATCCGCGCCTCGAGCCGCTCGAAGCGCTCCTCGCCGAACCAGCGATCGAGCAGCGGCCGCGCCACCGAGCGGCCGACGAAGAAGCAGGCGAGGCCGGAGAGCAGCCAGCCGAGCATCATCAGGGCCAGGGCCGGGATGAATCCGTAGGCGAGGCCGGCCGCCGCGTCGACGATCTCGGCCGGGTAGAAGACGACGGCGTGCAGCAGGGTGAGGACGAGGATCAGCAGCGGCCCCGCCAGGCCGAGGCCGGCGATCTCGCTCTGCACCTTGTCGGTTTCGCCGTGAACCGCAGCCAGCGCGGCTTCATGCAGCGCCGGGACCGCGAAGACCAGGCCCGCCAGCAGCCCAACTCCCGCCAGGGTGATGGCGAGCTCCGCCAGGGGTGGGCGGCTATCCACGCAGGCGCTCGGCCAGGCCGGAGAAGCGCCGGCCGCTGTCATCGCGGCGCACGGCGCCCTTCAGGGCGATCCGGTCGCCCACCAGAACGCAGGCGCGACGCGCTCGCGTGATCGCGGTGTAGAGCAGCGGGCGGGTGAGCATTCCGGCGTTGGAGCTGTGGCAGACGGCGACCACCACCGGCACCTCGCAGCCCTGCGACTTGTGGACCGAGATCGCATACGCGAGGCGCAGGGTGCCGGTCTCCTGGTGGGGGACGGTCAGGGTCCGCTCCTCGTCGGTGAGCAGGGTGACGGTCTCGCGCTCTCGGTCCACGCCTTCGAGGAAGACGATCGAGCCGTTCATCAGTCCCAACTCGTGCGAGTTGCGGGTCTGGATCAGTCGGTCGCCGATGCGGAAGCGCTCGTCAACCCGCTTGCCGTCGGGATTGAGGCGCTCGCGCAGCTGCTCGTTGAGGGCATCGATGCCGACCGGTCCTTTGTAGACCGGCGCGAGAACCTGGATCTCGCGGATCGGGTCGACACCGAAATGGCCGGGCGCCCGTTCGGCGACCATCTCGACCACCGCCTCCCGAAGCTGGACCGGATTGCGCTTCTCGACGAAGAAGAAGTCCTCTTCCTGATCCTCCTCCGGCTTGAGGTGCGGGACGCGGCCCTCATTGATCTCGTGCGCGGCCGTGGTGATCATCGACTGCGCCGCCTGGCGGAAGATCTGCGTCAAGCGGACCACCGGCGCGCGCTCTGAGGCGATCAGGTCGTCGAAGGGCTTGCCCGCTCCGATCGGCGGCAGTTGGTCGGCATCGCCGACGAAGACCACGTGGGTCGACTCGGCGAGGCCGCCGAGCAGCATCTCGATCAGGCGCAGGTTGAGCATCGAGGACTCATCGACGACGACGAGATCGGCGGGCAGTGGTTTGCCTGGCTTGAAATCTGGCTCACGGCCGGGCGCCCAGCCGAGCAGGCGGTGAATGGTTTCTGCCTCGTGCCCGGTCGTTTCCTGCAGGCGGCGGGCGGCCCTCCCGGTCGGGGCGCAGAGGGCGAAGCTGAGCTTTGCTGCCACGGCCTCCGCGACGATCGCCCGGGTGCAGGCCGTCTTGCCCACCCCGGGACCGCCGGTCAGCACCGATACCCGCGCGGCGAAAGCGCCGCGCACGGCCGCCCACTGCTCATCGGTCAGCGTGTGGCCCTCGGCGTCTTCCGGCGGCTCCTCGGCCGGCTCGTGGCGGAGCTGTGGGGGGGCCGCCAGGCGAACGGCCAGGGTCTTCGCCACGGCTCGCTCACTCTCCAGGGTGCGGCGGCGGTAAGCGCGCCCCTCGTCGAGCAGCAGGCCGTTGGCGGCGACGAGCACATCGGGATCGGGCTCCAGCCCCAGCAGCCTGCCGACCTGGCGAGTGAGCTCGTCGACCGGAAGGTAGGTGTGCCCCCTCTCCTCGGCTTTGGCGAGGGCGTAGACGGCCGCCGCCTGAGAACGACTGTCGGATTCGGGCGGCACGCCCCCGGCCAGGGCAATGCGGTCGGCGCGAAGGAAGCCGACGCCCTCGACTTCGGTCAGCCGGTAGGGGTCGTCGTGCAGGACGGTCAGCGCCTGGTCTTCGAAATGGGCGTGGATCGAGCTTGCCAGGTGGGCCAGCCCGTGGGGGGAGAGCTGGACGTAGAGATCGCGGATCGCACGGGATTCGTTCCACGCCTCGGCCGCCTCGGCCGCTTGGTCGTCGCTGATTCCCGGCAACGCGGCGAAGGCGCGGTGGGGGTCCTCGGCTATCAGCCGCAGGACCTGTTCCCCGTGCAGGTCGGCGAGCCGCTCAGCGCGGGCCGTGCCGATGTTGCGCAGGGAGGTGAGGTAGCGGATGTGCCCCTCGCGGTCGGTCGGGTCCAGCGGCTGGGCGCTGCTGACCTGTAGCTGGCGCCCGTAGCGCTCATGGGTTGTCCACTCGCCCCTCACCTCGGCCTGCTCGCCGACCGAGAGGTGGGCAACTGGACCGACCAGGACCATCCTCTCGCGCGATCTGGTGTCCTCGGCCCGCAGCACCGCGTAGCTGCCGTCCTCGGCGCTGTAGGTGACCGTCAGCACTTCGACCGTGCTCGAGTGCGCGGTCGAATCCGCGTCGAAGAGGGGGGCCGTGCCGTCCATGGGAGACAAAGCTAGCCTGCCGTCAAGATGAGCAACGGGGAGAAAAAGCACGGTCTCTGCGACAGCTGCGCGCACCAGCAGCTGGTGCCGAACACGCGCGGGTCGGTCTTCTCCCTCTGCCGGCGCTCGCGCACCGACCCGCGCTACCCCCGCTATCCGCGGGTTCCCGTGGCCGCCTGTCCCGGCTACGAGCGGCGCCGGGACGACGGGTAGCTCCGGGCGGGCTCAGGTCGCGCTGGCCATCGGGTCGGGCTCGCCGAGCTTGGTGATGTCAGCCGCCTCGTAGGCCTCTCCCGGCACCCCGCCGAGGACGAGCAGGCGGACGCCGTCGGGCCCGGGCCAGATCTTGCGCTTGATTCCCGATGAGACCCGCGCCATGTGGTCGGAGTCGAGCGGGAAGCGCTCGCCGGCGATCTCGATCTCACCGCCGCCGCGCAGCGCCAGGAAGACCTCCTCCTGGTTGTCGTGGGTGTGGTCGTGCTCGGGGTAGTTCTCGTAGTTCGGTGGCATGTCGATCACCTGCATGCCAAACGACTCGACGCCGAGCTCGGCCCGCGCGCGCTTGAAGGCGCCCCGGTAGATCCCCTCCATGTCGTCGATCTTCTTCACCGCGTAGTCCCCCATCTCTCCTCCTCAAGTCGCTGGTTGGCGCGCCTGGCCGGCGCATCGCGCAGCCTAGCCAAATACGAACGTTCGTGCTTTTTGTAGACTCGCTCCCAGTGGGAGCCACACAGACAGCCGCGCCGGTGCAGTCGCCGGGCAAGGGCGCCGGCACCCGAGCCACGATCCTCTCCCGCGCTCTCGACCTCGCCTCCGTGGAAGGCCTCGAGGGACTGACGATCGGCCGCCTGGCGGCCGAGCTGGAGATGAGCAAGAGCGGCGTCTTCGCCCATTTCGGCTCCAAGCAGGAGCTGCAGCTGGCGGCCGTCGGGGCCGCGGCGGAGCGCTTCCGGGCCGCGGTGATCGAGCCGGCGCTGGCGGCGCCCGACGGCACGCCTCGCCTGCGCGCGATGGCCGCCGCCTACCTGGCCCACCTCGCGGACGACGACTATTACCCGGGCGGCTGCTTCTGGGCCGCCACCTCGGCCGAGTACGACGATCGGCCCGGTCCCGTGCGCGACGCGATCGCCGCGTCGCTCGACGCCTGGCTCGGCGAGCTGGAGCGGCAGGCGCGCATCGCCGGCTCCCCCGATCCCGCTCGCTTCGCCTTTGAGGTCTACTCGGTCGTGATGGGGGCGAACTCCCGCTTTCGCATGGGCGGCGATCCGGTCGTCTTCACCTACGCTCGCGACGCGGTCGATCGCCTGCTGGCGGAGTTGTCCGACATGGATCTAGTACTGCCCCAGGTCAAGCAGGCTGAGGAACCGTTTCGAAACGGGCCCGGCCGTGCAGGCGGTAGATCGAGAAATCATCGTCGAGGGTGAAGATGCGCTTTGAGTTGCGTTCCTCGGCGAGTGCGACGAGGGTGGCGTCGGCGAGGTCCATCGGGCGATCCGCATAGCGCTTCATCAGGTGAGCGATACGCCCAGCAGAGTCTGCCTGCTGCCCTCGTGGCGCCGTCGCGGGTGAGCGTGGTCCGCGGACAGAAGTCTCGTGACAAGCTGGTGCGGGTAGACGGAACACTGGAAGAGAAGCTGAGGAGCTGAGGAGGCAGGCATGGACGTATCGATCGGGTTGCCCAACGCGGTGCCGGGCACGAGTGGCGATGAGCTCGTCGAGTGGGCGCGCCGGGCGGACGCCCGTGGCTTCAAGAGCCTTGGCACGATCGATCGCGTCGTCTACGGCAACTACGAGCCGCTGACCGCGCTGGCCGCCGCCGCGGCGGTGACCGAGCGGATCGGACTCTGCACCTCGGTGCTGCTCGGACCGCTGCGCACCAACTCGACCGAGCTGGCCAAGCAGGCGCTGAGCGTCCACGCCCTCTCCGGCGGGCGCTTCACCCTGGGAATCGGCCTCGGCGCTCGCGAGGACGACTACGAGGCCAGCGGCGTGGATCCAATGGGCAAGGGCCGGCAGCTCGACGAGGCGCTCGAGCGCATCAGGGAGGTTTGGGAGGACGACCGGATCGGCCCCTCGGAGAGCGGCTCGCCCGGCCTCGTCGTCGGTGGCTCCGTCGATGCCTCGTTTGCCCGCGCCGCCCGTTTCGGCGACGGCTGGATCGCCGGGGGCGCGCCGCCCGACCAGTACGCCGAGATGGCTGCGAAGGCGAAGGTTGCCTGGACGGAAGCGGGCCGCGAGGGCGAGCCGCGGCTGATGGGCCTCGGCTATTACTCGCTCGGCGAGCGGGCCGAGGAGGAGGCGAAGGCCTATCTCACGGACTACTACGCCTTCCTCGGCGAGGAGGTGGCGGGCTACATCGCCTCCAGCGCGGCCAAGGACGCCGACACCGTTCGCCAGTACCTGGAGGCGTTCGAGGCCGCCGGTTGCGGTGAGCTGATCCTCTTCCCGTCCTCCAGCGATCCCGACCAGGTCGACCTGCTGGCCGACGCCGCCGGGCTCTGAGCGGGTGTGGCGACTTCTTCCCCTACGCGGGGGAATAAGTCGCCACCCCTAAACTCGCGCAGTGGACCGAACCCTGCTCGAGAGCACGCTTGCCGCGTCCGGCGAGCCCGCCTACCGCGCCTCCCAGATCTGGGAGTGGGTCGCGCGCGGCGCTCGCGGCTACGAGGAGATGACCAACCTGCCGGCGGCGCTGCGCGAGCGGCTCGCCGCCGAGGTGCCGCTCTCCACGCTCGAGCTGCGCGCCGAGGCGAAGTCCGACGACGGCACGGTCAAGGCGCTCTTTCACACCGCCGACGGGCGGGCGATCGAGGCGGTGCTGATGCGCTACCGCGACGGCCGCCGCTCGGTCTGCCTCTCCTCGCAGTCGGGCTGCCCGCTGACCTGCTCTTTCTGCGCCACCGGCAAGATGAAGTTCGGCCGCAACCTCAGCGCCGACGAGATCCTCGACCAGGCGCTGCACTTTCGCCGCAGCGAAGCGATCGACCACGTCGTCTTCATGGGCATGGGGGAGCCGACGATGAACCTCGACGCGGTTCTCGCCGCCTGCGAGGCGCTGCCACAGATCGGCGTCACCCACCGCCGCACGGCGATCTCGACGGTCGGCTGGGTACCGGGCATCGACCGCCTCGCCGAGTGCGAGATGCCGGTCAGCCTGGCGCTATCCCTGCACGCCCCCAACGACGGCCTGCGCTCGCAGCTGATGCCGGTCAACGACCGCTACCCGCTGGCCGAGGTGCTGGCCGCATGCGAGCGCTACCGGGCCCGGCGCCGGCGCAAGGTCTTCGTCGAGTACGTGATGCTCGACGGCGTCAACGACCATCCCGAGCACGCCCGCGAGCTCGCCGCTCTGCTCGACTCCCGCGCCTACAAGGTCAACCTGATCCCCTACAACCCGACCGGCGCCTACGACGGCTCGCCGCCGGAGCAGATCGAGCGCTTCCGCGCGATCCTCGCCGAGCACCACCTCACCGCGACCGTGCGCCTCACCCGCGGCCGCGACATCGACGCCGCCTGCGGCCAGCTGGCGGCGTCACGCACCTGAATGCGAACTGCATCAAATTCTCGGTCTGACAGGTAGGGAATTTGATGCAGTTCGGTGGTTGGCTGGGCAGCCAGTTACGATTCGGCCGTGCCCGCCGGGAGCGCCGCCAAGCCTGTCGCCCGCGTTGAGCCGCCGCCGCAGCTGAGCGCCAACCCGGTCCGGCGCGTTGCCGAAGACGTCGTCTCGGAGCTCGGCGTGCGCCGCCGCGGTCCCTACCCACCGGGGCCGCAGGAGTTCAGCTTTGCGCGGACCCTGCAGGCGGCGCGCGACCCGCTGCCGCTGTTGCTCTCGCTCTACGAGGAGCACGGGCCGATCTTCAGCGTCCGCCTCCTGCACAGCCCGGTGATCTTCATGATCGGGCCCGAGGCGAACCACTTCGTCACCGTCGCCGAGCCGGAGAATTTCCACTGGCGCGAGTCGAGCTTCGGCGACCTGATCCCGCTGCTCGGCGACGGCCTGTTGACGATCGACGACGCCTACCACGACCGCGCCCGCGAGATCATGATGCCCGCCTTCCACCGCGAGCAGGTCGCCGCCTCGGTCGAGGCGATGGTCGCCGAGGCGACGCCGGCGATCGAGCGCCTGCGCCCCGGCGACGTCGTTGACGTCTACGAGTGGATGCGCGGCCTGGCGATGCGGATCGCGATGCGGACCCTGCTCGGGCTCGATCCCGACGAGGCCGGCAAGGGCGCGGCCGCCGCCGAGCATTTCGAGCAGGCGCTCGGCTTCTACGGCACCGACTTCCACCTGCGCCTGCTGCGCGGGCCGGGCTCGCCCTGGTCGAAGATGACGCGCTCGCGGGCGGTGCTCGACGAGATCGTCTACGCGGAGATCGCCCAGCGCCGGGCGGCGGCCGACGAGAGCAGGATGGACATCCTCAGCCTCCTGGTCGGCGTACGGGACGAGGCGGGGGAGGGCTTCACCGACAAGGAGATCCGCGACCAGGTGATGACGCTGATGTTCGCCGGTCACGACACCTCGACCTCGACCCTGACCTTCATGATGCACGAGCTGGCCCGCCACCCCGACGTGCTCGCCAAGCTCTGCGCCGAGCAGGACGAGGTGCTCGGCGGCGCGCCTCCCGGCATCGACGCGCTCGAGCGCCAGATGCCCTATCTGGACATGGTCCTCGACGAGGTCCTGCGCCTCTACCCACCCGCCTGGATCGGCCCGCGCCGCGCCGTGCGCGACTTCGAGTTCGGCGGCCACTGGGTCGCCCGCGGCGCCTACGTCAACTACTGCTCGTGGGCCAGCCATCGCCTGCCCGAGGTCTTCCCCGAGCCGGAGGCCTTCATCCCCGAGCGCTTCACCCGCGAGCGCAAGGCGGCGCTGCCGCGCGGCGCCTACGTGCCCTTCGGCGGCGGCCGGCGGATCTGCATCGGCAAGCGCTTCGGCCAGACCGAGGTGAAGCTGGTGGCGACGATGCTGCTGGCGCGCCTGCGCCTCGACGCGATGCCGGGCCGCACGATGACGGTGCGCCAGATGCCGACCCTCTCGCCTCGGGGCGGCCTGCGGATGCGGGTGCTGCCGCGTCAGTAGCCTGCCCGCAGGATGCGGGCACTGGTCATCTCCGACACCCACTTCGGGGCCTGGACCGGGCGCGACCTGCTGCGCGAGGAGTTCTTCCTCGAGCGGCTGGCGCCCCAGCTCGAGGGCATCGATGAGCTGATCTTCCTCGGCGACCTCTTCGACTTCCTCTTCGGATCGGTCGGCGACGCCGTCGATGCCTCCGCCGGCCTGCTCGACCTGATCGCCGCCAACCTCTCCGGCAAGCGCCTGGTCTTCCTCGCCGGCAACCACGATCACCATCTCGTTCACCGCGATTTCGAGAACCGGCTCGAGGCCCAGCTGGCGGCGGGGCGGGCGCCGCTGCTGAGCGGCGAGCCGGCGCCTGAGTCCGCGGCCCCCGGCCCGGGCTTTTTTCGCTCCTTCCTCACCCGCCGCCTGCCCGGCGTCGAGGTCGAGATCGCCTACCCGACCTACAGCTTCGCCGGCGTCCTCTGCACCCACGGCCACTACCTCGACCCCCACGCCCGGCTCTCGGGCTCGCGCGGCGACCGCATCCTCACCCGGATCCTCTGGGGCATCGCCACCGGCGGGCCGGAGGACCCGAAGACGATCGCCGACTACGAGTCGACGATCACGCTGCTGACCGAGTGGCTCTACATCGCCGCCCAGATGCCGCACGGGACGCACGCCCAGCAGAACGTCTTCCGCGCCGTGCAGCGTGCCGGTCGCCTGGCCGCGACCCTCGGCCTGCCCGCGCGCGGCGTCAAGCGCCTCGCCGCCGAGCTGCGCGACCGCGGTCTCGGCGATGCCGGGCCCGGCGGCGATGCCCTGCCCAGCGAGTCCCACTTCGACTCCGTCGTGCGGGCCGAGGCCGAGCGCCAGCGGCGCGAGCAGCCGGCGCCGCAGGCCGCCTGGCCGCACCCCGCCTACCCGGCCGCCTCGGTGATCTCGCCCAGCGACCCCTCCGAGCGCGCGCTCGAGGCCTTCGCCAAGGTGACCGCCAACCTCGGCTGGGACGAGCGGGCGGAGCAGATCGTCTTCGCCCACACCCACCAGCCGCTGGCCGACGTGCGCTGTGCCGGGCGCCCCCGCACGCGCTATTGGAACTCCGGCTCCTGGATCTACGAGCCCGACCTCTCCTCGCGCCAGGCCTACGGCCGTTACCTGCGCTACGCCTGGCCCGGCACCGCGGTCGCGATCGACGACGAAGAGCCCGAGCCGCGCCTGCTCGAGCTGCTCGCCGACCTCAACCCGCTGGCCGGCGGCGCCGGCCTGCCGGAGCTGAGATGAGCGAGGCGCTGACGATCGCGCTGCTCCTCGTGCGGGCCGAAGAGGCCTGGGAGCCGGTCCTCTTCGGCGGCATGATCCCGATCCTCGGCGCCCTCGCGGTCGGCTACATCATCTGGCGCGCCGTGCGCGACAACGACGAATCCGACGAGGAGTAGCCGCACCGTCGAGCGACGCTTGACCACGCGCCATGGCGGGTAGGGAGCAGGCGAACCCCACCTAAGGAGGGACAGATGCGAAGCCCATCAGGCTTGCTCCGTCGTGTGTTTCCGATTGGCGCCGCCGCGCTGATCGCGGTGGTCGGCATCGCCGCGGTAGCGATGGCCGCCGGCCACGCGACCAGCTCGAGGGCCGGCAAGGTCAAGGTCAAGTGCCCATCCCGTGTGCTCGCCGGACATAAGAAGGTGACCTGCCGCCTCTTCGGCCGCCTGCCCGCGGGCCGCCCGGGCCCCCAGGGACCGAGGGGCAAGAAGGGTGCGCGCGGTCAGAAGGGCGAGAAGGGAGACAGGGGCGCTCCGGGCGCGGACGGCGTCTCCGGCTACGAGGTCGTCAACCAGACCTTCAAAGAAGTCTTCATCGAAAACAGCGGTAGCCCCCGCGGCCTGAGCGAAGTCAAGACGGTCTCATGCCCGGCCGGCAAGCGAGCAATAGGCGGCGGCACCGACCTCGGCACCAACGAGACCCAGAACGGCCAACAGCGCCAGGTAACAGTCTCGCTCAGCGCCCCCAACGGCACCGGCACCGCCTGGTCAGTCCAGCTCTTCAACAACTCAACATCAATAGACACCTCAATCGACCTGAGGATCTACGCGATCTGCGCAACTGTGAACTAAGGAGCTATCGAGCGGAGAACCGTGACCCGGTCTACCCAGGGGAGTTGAACCTCAAGCTGATGGGAGGCGGGGACCGGAGCGTCTTGCACTTTTTCGGCAATTCCTGGAGGCGCCAGCTAGTGCGTCTCCACCGAAAAAGTTGGGTCTTGCAAAACAAGCGGGGATGAGACCCGGATAGAAGACATCCGCTGCCCTCAGAAGGCTCTGCGTGGTTCTAAAACGCGGAGTCAAGGAGGAACAGCGGATGCAAGATCAAGTTAGCCGTCTCGTCGGCTTGGACGGTGGCATGACCCCCTGAAATCGGTCCGCCCCTTGTGAGAGTTCTTCCGGCCCACGACAATGGGCCAAGGAGGACCGACGCAAGTGAAGAGAAGGCGACACACCCCCGAGCAGATCATCCGCAAGCTCAGGGAGGCCGAGCGGATGCTCGGCGAAGGCAAGCAGGTACCGGAGGTGGCGAAGGCGCTGGGGGTCTCCGAGCAGACCTTTCACCGCTGGCGCAACCAATACGGCGGCATGAAGGCCGAGGACGTCAAGCGGCTGAAGGAGCTCGAGAAGGAGAATCGACAGCTCAAGCAGATCGTCGCCGACCAGGCACTCGACATCCGCGGCTACCAGGAGATCGCGAAGGGAAATTTCTAGGCCCGTCCCGGAAGCGCCGAGCGGTCCTGATGCTCCAGGACCGCCTCGGCCTCTCCGAGCGCCGGGCGTGCCGGATCGCCGGCCAGCACCGATCGACGCAGCGACATGAGCCGCAGGTCGCCCCAGATGACGCGGCTTTGCGCCAGCGCCTGCGCGAGATCTCCAAGCTCAAGAAGCGCTGGGGCTACCGCCGCGCCCACGCCCGCCTGCTCGAAGAGGGCTGGGAAGTGAACAAGAAGCGCGTGCAGCGCCTCTGGCGCGATGAGGGGCTGCGGGTGCCCCGACGCAAGCGAAAGCGTGCCAGGCTGGGCGGCAATGCAGATGCCAAGGAGCTGCACGCCGAACGCCCCGACCAAGTCTGGGCGCTCGACTTCCAATGCGACGAAACAGCCGACGGGCGTCAGCTGCGGGTGCTGAACGTGATCGACGAGTTCACCCGCGAGGCGCTGGCGAGCGAGGTGGCGCGCTCGATCACCGCCGAGGACACCGTTGCGCTCTTGGAGCGCCTCGTCGCCGCCCGCGGCGCCGCTCCCGAGCACATCCGCTGCGACAACGGCCCCGAGCTGATCGCCCACACCCTGCGCGACTGGTGTCGCCTGGGCAAGACCGCCACCGCCTACATCGAGCCGGGCGCGCCCTGGCAGAACCCCTACGTGGAGTCCTTCAACGGCCGCACCCGCGACGAGGTGCTCGACGTCGAGCTGTTCTTCACCCTGGCCGAGGCCAAGGTCATCCTCGCCGACTGGCTCGTCGCCTACAACACCGAACACCCGCACTCGTCCCTGGGGATGCTGCCGCCGGCGCGCTTCGCCGAGCGCTGGCGGGAGGAGAACGGCGCCCCGCCGCCTCGCTCCGATCGCCCTACGGGCTCACTCCGCGAGGCGGCGGTCGACCCCGCTACCGTGCAGGTTGATACCGACCACGAACTCTCACTGAGGGTGGACCGGTAAACGGGGGCCGGTCAACGGCTTCAGGGTGAGAGGCGTCATCGAGAGGGGCGACCAGCTCGACCTCGAGGTCGAGCTGGTCGCGCGAGCGGCATCGTGCCCCCACTGCTCAGGTGTGGAGCTGGAGGTCCACGAGCGGCCGGTGGTCACCCTCAGGGACCTGCCGCTGTGTGGCCGCCGGGCCACCCTGCGCTGGCGCAAGCGCCGCTACCGCTGCAAGGCATGCCGGCGCACCCACACCGAGAGCTGTGAGCAGGGCCGCCCGCGTCAGCGGCTCACATCCCGTTTCCGGGCCCGGCTGATCGAGCGGGCCGGCTCGGGCGGCGCCCACGCAGAGATTGCCCGCGAGGAGGAGGGACCTCGCGCTACCAGGTCACCCGCGCGTTGAGGGTTGCCGCAAGGGAGGCGATCGGCTCCCGCCCGGCGCTGCCGCGACGGCTCTCCTTCGATGAGGCCGCCCACCGCAAGGGCTACGGCAACCTGGCCACGGTCGTCTCAGACCTCGATCGCCGCCGCGTGCACGAGGTGCTCGACGGGCGCTCAAGGGCAGTGGTGGAGCGCTACCTCGGCTCCCTGAGCGAGGCCGAGCGCGATGCCGTGGAGGTGGTCTGCATCGATCCCTATGACCCCTACCGAAATGCGGTGCGAGCAAAGCTCCCCCAAGCCAAGATCGTCGCCGACCCCTTCCACATCGTGCGCGGCGCCGGGGAGGCGCTTGACAGCGTACGGCGCATCCGCCAGCGCCGGCTGCGGGCAAAGGAGCAGGGTCGGAAGACCCTGCGCGCCACTTGGAACCCGCGCTTTTACCGCGCCCGCCATTTGCTCTTGCGCGGCAGGGAGCGACTCACCGAGTCCCAGCGCCGGCGCCTTTGCGAGCTCTTTGCCCACGATCCGGTGATCGCCGAGGCCTGGTGGCTGAAGGAGCTGCTGCGCTCGGTCTATGCCGCCACCGACCGTGCCCAGGCCACGCAGCGGCTCGACCGCTTCTTCGCCGCTGTGACTCGCAGCGGCCACCAGCCCTTTGAGGCATACGTCAATGGAATCGGGTCTTGGCGCGAGGAGATCCTCGCCTACTTCGATAAGCCTGCCTCAAACGGCTACGCGGAGGGAGTGATCAACAAGGTGAAGGTGATCAAGCGCCGCGCCTACGGCCTGCCGAGCTTTGAGAGCTTTCGGGAGCGGGTGCTCGTAGCATGTGGCTGAAGGGACCATGCTGTGCCTCCCCGCTTAATTTGCAAGAACCAAAAAGTTAAGCGGAACCCCTACCGGTCCCCGCCGCGCCGCTACTTGATGAACAACATCTCCTCATACTTAG
Source organism: uncultured Solirubrobacterales bacterium (assembly GCA_963774405.1). Lineage (GTDB taxonomy): Bacteria > Actinomycetota > Thermoleophilia > Solirubrobacterales > 70-9 > VRUE01. Next base: position 1,054,110 of record CAVZEV010000005.1, read on the forward strand.
GCAAGGGCCACAGATCGTCCGCGACGACCTTCTCCAGCTTGTCGGCCGCCTCGCGCACCGAGCCGCTCTTGGCCAGCTGCTCGTCGCGGGCGAAGAGCGCCAGCTCCAGACCCTCCAGCTCGGTCGGCTCGGCGTTGGCCTTCTCCAGCGCGTCGAGCGCGGTCGAGAGCTCCTCGATCAGGCCTCGTACCTCACCCTCGAGGCTGGATACGCCGGCCTCGGCGATCAGCGCCAGGTGGCGCAGCGCCGCCGGCAGCAGCATCGTCTTGGCGATCGAGAACGTCGTCTCGGCCTCGATGTTGGCCCGCAGCGCGTACTGCTCGACCCAGACCTCGAAGCGGGACTCCAGCTCCCTTTTTGAGAGCACGCTGTATTTCTCGAAGGCGGCGACCGAGTCGTCGGCGATCACCTCGAGCAGCGCGTCCGGCGTCGTTTTGAGGTTCTTCAGCCCGCGTTGCTCGGCCTCGGCGTGCCACTCCTCGGAGTAGTTGTCGCCGCTGAAGCAGATCCGCTTGTTGTCGACGTAGGCCTCCTTGACCACCTCGATCGCGGCCTCGGTGGCGTCCATGCCGCCGCCGGTCTTCGCCTCCAGCTTGTCGGACATCTCGTCGATCGCCTCGGCGACGATCGTGTTCAGCACCGTGTTGGGGAAGGCCAGCGACATGCTCGACCCCAGCGCCCGGAACTCGAACTTGTTGCCGGTGAAGGCGAAGGGCGAGGTGCGGTTGCGGTCGCCGCCGTCCTTGGGCAGCGGCGGCAGCACCGTCGCCCCCAGGTCGAGGAAGGAGGCCGGCGTGTGCGGGTCGCCTTCGCCGGTCGCGATCGCCTCGAAGACCTTGTCCAGTTCGGCACCGAGGAAGATCGAGATGATCGCCGGCGGCGCCTCGTTGGCGCCGAGGCGGTGGTCCTGGCCGATGTTGGCGGCCGAGGCGCGCAGCAGGCCCTGGTGCTTGTTGACCGCCTGGATCACCGCCGCGCAGAAGAAGAGGAAGTGGACGTTGTCGGCCGGCGTGTCGCCCGGGTTGAGCAGGTTGCTGCCGGTGTCGGTGCCCATCGACCAGTTGTTGTGCTTGCCCGAGCCGTTGACCCCGGCGAAGGGCTTCTCGTGCAGCAGGCAGACCAGGCCGTAGCGGCGAGCGACGTTTTCCAGTACCCGCATGGTCAGCTGCTGGTGGTCGGAGCCGACGTTCGAGTTCTCGAAGACCGGCGCGATCTCGTACTGCCCCGGCGCCACCTCGTTGTGGCGGGTCTTGACCGGGATGCCGAGCATCCGCATCTCCAGCTCGGACTCCATCATGAAGGCGAGCACCCGCTCGGGGATCGTGCCGAAGTAGTGGTCGTCCAGTTCCTGGCCCTTGGGCGGCTTGGCACCGAAGAGGGTGCGGCCGGTGGAGACCAGGTCGGGACGCTCGAAGAAGTACTGCTCGTCGATCAGGAAGTACTCCTGCTCAGGCCCGACCGTGGTGAAGACGCGCTTGCTCTCCGTGTCGCCGAGCAGGCCGAGCGCCCTAATCGCCGAGCCCGAGAGCGCGTCCATCGAGCGCAGCAGCGGGATCTTGGCGTCGAGCGCCTCGCCGGTCCAGGAGGCGAAGGCGGTCGGGATGCAGAGCAGCGAGCCGTTCGGGTTCTCGAGGATGAAGGCGGGGCTGGTCGGGTCCCAGGCGGTGTAGCCGCGCGCCTCGAAGGTTTCGCGCACGCCGCCGGTCGGGAAGGAGGAGGCGTCGGGCTCGCCCTGGATCAGCTCTTTGCCGGAGAAGCCGGCCAGCGCCTTGCCTTCGCTGCCGGCGGGCTCGAAGAAGGAGTCGTGCTTCTCGGCCGTGGAGCCGGTGAGCGGCTGGAAGACGTGGGTGAAGTGGGTGGCGCCCTTCTCCAGCGCCCAGTCCTTCATCGCCGAGGCGACCGCGTCGGCGACCTCGAGCTCGATCGCCTCGCCCGCTTCGAGGCTGCCCTGCAGCTGCTCGAAGACGCCGTCGGGCAGACGTTCGCGCTGGACCGCGACCGAGAAGACGTTGGCGCCGAACGCTTCGTTCTCGGGCAGGGTCAGGTCGATCGCGCCGAGGGCTCCCCCGTTGGCGCTCCACTGGGCTGCGGTCACGTTCTGCTGGCGGATACGGGTCATCGCTCTGGTCGTCCCTCGCTTGGCGTCGCACCCGGTCGGCAGGTGCGGTTGGTTACCGGTCCACTCCCTTTATAAGAGCCAAAAGAGCCTAGTACCCGTGGCTCGAAGATGCCTTTGTACTCGGGTACAAGGATCGCTCCGGCACCTTGTACCGCCTGTCGGCTCCACCCCTATAGCCTTCCGCGGCCCCCTAAACCCCCGGAGGAAAGCCAAGCCAATGTTCGTTTCCAAGGCCGCCGTCGTCGGTGGCGGCACAATGGGCGGTGAGATCGCCCAGGCGATCGCCGCAGCCGACATCCCCGTCGTCGTCAAGGACATCGACCAGAAGTTCGTCGACGCCGCGGTCGAGAAGGCGCGCGCCGTCACCGAGGGCCAGCTCGCCCGCCTGGTCAAGAAGGAGAAGCTGACCCAGGAGCAGGCCGATGCCCGCCTCGCCGAGGTGATGGGCCTCGTCACCGGCACCACAACCTACGAGGAGTTCGGCGACGTCGACTTCGTGATCGAGGCGGTGCCCGAGCGGATGGAGATCAAGCAGGCGGTCTTCCGCGAGATCGACGCGGCAACCCCCGGCCACGCGATCCTCTCCTCCAACACCTCCTCGCTCTCGATCACCGAGATGGGCGAAAACACGCTGCGCCCCGACAAGGTCGTCGGCTTTCACTTCTTCTACCCCGCCTCGGTGATGCCGCTGGTCGAGATCATCGCCGGCGAGGACACCTCCGAGGAGACCGCCACCGTCGCCTACAACTTCGCCCAGGCGATCAAGAAGCAGCCGATCGTCTGCGGCAAGGTCCCCGGCTTCGTCGTCAACCGCATCCTGATGGCGACGATCGGCGAGATCTGGCGCGTCCAGGAGGAGCAGGGCCTCTCACTGAAGGCGATCGACGAGGCGATCGCCGCCGCCCAGGTGGCGCCGATGGGCCCCTTCTTCCTCACCGACCTGCTCGGGCTCGACACCGTCTGCCACGTCGCCGAGCACCTCGCGGAGTCCTACGGCGAGACCTTCTACGTCCACAAGGGCCTGCAGCAGTTGGTCGCCGACGGCAAGCTCGGCGCCAAGTCCGGCGGCGAGGGCTTCTTCAAGGACGGTGAGCAGACCATCCCCGGCGAGGCCGAGCCCGACGCCGAGGAGCTGGTCGCGCTCTTCACCTGCCGCGCCCTGATCGAGTCCTGCCTGTTGGTCGAGGAGGGCGTCTGCTCGGTCCGCGACATCGACCTGGGGATGATGGCCGGCGCCGGCCTCGACCCGCGCCGGGGCCTACTGCCGCCGTTCTGGAAGGCCGACATCGAGGGCCTCGACGTCGTGCTGGAGCGGATGGAGGGGCTGCAGGAGCGCCACGGCGATCGCTTCGCCCCGCCGCTCTTGCTGCGGCGCCTGGTCGCCCAGGGCCGCCACGGGATGAAGGCCGGCCAGGGCTTCTACCCCTACCCGCAGCCCGACGAGGGCGATCAGGCCGAGACGGTGAAACTGGAGACCCGCGGCGAGGTCGCGATCGCCTGGCTCGCCAACGCGCCGATGAACGCGGTCTCGCCCGACGTGATCCGTGACCTGAAGACGGTCTGGGAGCGGGTCAAGGCGGCGGACGGCGTGGGGGCGATGGTGATCGCCTCCTCGGTCCCGGTCGTCTTCTCGGCCGGCGCCGACATCAAGGCCTTCACCCAGATGGACGAGGCCGGTGGCGAGGAGCTGATCCACACCGCCCACGCCCTGCTGCGCGATTTCGGCCAGGCCGGGGTGGCAACGATCGCCGCGGTCAACGCGATCGCCTTCGGTGGCGGCTGCGAGGTGGCGATGGCCTGCGACGTGCGGATCGGCGCCGAGGCGGCCGTCTTCGGCCAGCCCGAGATCAAGCTGGGGATCATCCCCGGCTTCGGCGGCACCCAGCGCCTGCCGCGCCTGGTCGGCCCCAACAAGGCGCTGGAGATGAACCTGATCGGCGATGCGATCCTCGCCGGCGAGGCGCTCGAAGCGGGCCTCCTCAACCGCGTCGTCCCCGACCACGAGCTCTTCGAGACGGCGCTGATGTGGGGCCGCAAGCTCGCCGCCCAGGCGCCGCTCGCGCTGGAGCAGATCAAGCGCGTCTCGCACGCCGGCGACCTCGACGAGGGCATCGAGGCGGAGAAGCAGGCCTTCGCCACCGCCTTCCGCAGCGAGGACGCCAACGAGGGCATCTCGGCGTTCCTGGGCAAGCGCACCCCGAAATGGAGCGGCAAGTAGGGGCCGACGGGCCGAAAGCGTGTCAATAGGTCACGTTTCAGGCCCGTCGGCCGAGGTCGAGCGGCTGGCGGAGTTGATCCGGGAGGCGCGGTCGGCCGTGGCGCTGACGGGGGCGGGGGTCTCGGTTCCGTCCGGGATCCCCGACTTCCGCACGCCGGAGACCGGGCTCTGGGCAAACGTCGACCCGATGGAGGTCGCCCACATCGATGTCTTTGAGCGCGACCCGGCGCGCTTCTGGTCTTACTACCGGCCGCGCTTCGAATCGCTGGGCGACAAGCGGCCCAACGCCGCCCACGAGGCGCTCGCCGAGCTCGAGCGGCGGGGCCTGATCGAGGGCGTGATCACGCAGAACATCGACCGCCTGCACGGCGCTGCCGGCTCGCGCGAGGTGGTCGAGGTGCACGGTTCGATCGCGACCTCCTCCTGCCGGCGCTGCGAGGCCTCCTATGGACTGGCGGAGGTGGAGCCGCTCTTCGACGCCGACGGCGTCGCGCACTGCGCCGCCTGCGGCGGCCCGGTCAAGCCCGACGTCGTGCTCTTCGGCGAGATGCTGCCCGAAGCCGCGATGCGCCGCGCCCAGGAGCTGGCGCAAGCCGCCGAGCTGCTGATCTGCGCCGGCTCCTCGCTGGCCGTCTACCCGGTCGCCGGCCTCCCCGCCGTCACCCTGGAAGGCGGCGGCAAGCTGGCGATCGTCACCAAGGGGCCGACGCCCTACGACGGCGAGGCCGCGCTCAAGCTGGAAGGCGAGGTCGACGCCGAGCTGAGCGCCCTGGCCGCAGCCCTGCGCTAGGCAGGACCGCGGCCCGGGGGCGGCTCAGAACCTGACGCCCTGCTTTTCGCACTCGGCGAGGACCGTCTGCGCTTGCGGCGAGTCGAAGCGGGTGGCATGAATGCACTTCGCCACCGCTTCGGCGCCGCAACCGCTGATCGTTTCGGCACCGACGATCCCCGCCGTCTGGGCGCGGATGCAGCCCAGTGGGGTCGGAGGATTGCGGTCGCCGACCGTGGCCAGGACGACCGCGACCATCGCTGCGATCGTCACCAGCAGGGTGATCGCGGCGATCTTGATCTCGCGCGAGCTGAGCTTGTACAGGGGCGTTGTCTGTCGTTCGTAATGTCCTTCGAGTGGCATGGGCGGCAGGTTATCCGGCCCGTTTGGCCCCGTTGGCGCCAGCGTGGCGAAGATTTCGCGCCGATCTTTAGACACGTGTACGTAGTGGCGCCGACCCCATGGCGGGAGGGTTCAGTGGTCCGAGAAGCGTCAAGCTGAGAAAGGAACCAACTCGTCTTATGGGATGGATGGAAGCGGTGAACGAAGGCGCCAACTCATGGCAGATGACTGCCGCCACCCTGGTCGGCCTTATGAGCATTCCCGGCCTGGTCGTGCTCTACGGCGGGGTGATGCAAAAGCGGTGGTCGGTGAACTCGATGATGATGGCGTTCGTCGCCTTCGCGATCGTGCTCATTCTCTGGGTGCTTGTCGGCTTCAAGATGGGCTTCGGCGAGCCGATTCACGCGATCTCCAACAGCGGTTTCTTCGGAAACTTCTGGGGTAAGCCGGAATCGATCCTGGGCAGCCACGATCTGCTGCAGCAGGCGCACATCCCAGAGCTCGCGGAAGAAGAATTCCTCTTCCCGCAATCGACGCTCGCCTATTTCCAGATCGTCTTCGCGGCGATCACGCCGATCCTGATGCTGGGCTCCGTGCTCGGCCGGATCAACTTCAAAGCGTGGATCCCATTCGTCGCTCTCTGGACGCTGCTCTGCTACACGATCAACGCCTTCCTGATCTGGGGCGGTGGCTTCTTCGCCCAGCAGGGCGCGGTTGACTACTCGGGCGGTTACGTGATCCACCTCGCCGCCGGCGTCTCGGGCTTCGTCGCCGCGGCTGTGATCGGGCCGCGGCTGCAGCGCGACCGCGAGGTCGACGCGCCGAACAACCTGGCGATGGTCGCCGTCGGCGCCGGCCTGCTGTGGATGGGCTGGAACGGGTTCAACGGCGGTGACTGGTACAGCGCCGGCGAAGTCGCCTCGGCCTCGGTGCTCAACACCAACCTCTGCACCGCCGTGGCCTTCCTGGTCTGGGTTGCCCTCGACTACATGACCGGCCGCAAGCCGAGCCTGATCGGATCGGTCAACGGCATGATCGTCGGCCTCGTCGCGATCACCCCCGGCGCCGGTTTCGTCAACGGCTGGGGCGCGATCATCATCGGCGTCATCTCCTCGGCCCTGGTCTACCTGGCGCTCAACTACCTGAGCCGGGTGCGGCCGTTCCGCAACGTCGACGACACGCTCGGGGTCGTGTACACGCACGGCTTCGCCGGTGTGGCCGGTGGGCTCCTGGTCGGGATCTTCGCCAACAACCTGATGGGCGGCGAACACGAAGGCCTGATCTCCGGCGGCGGGTTGCACCTGCTCTGGGTCCAGGCCTACACGGCGGCCTGGGTGATCGTCTTCTCCGCGATCATGACCTTCATCCTGCTCAAGCTGGTCGGCCTGTTCGTGCCGCTGCGGATGAGCGAGGCCGAAATGGAGGAAGGCGACATCGCCGTCCACGGCCACGAGGTCTACCCCTCCGACGTGCCATCGCTGGGCTACCCCGATGGCGTCGCCGCGGCCACCCCGGCCGCCCCGGGGGAAGCGTCTAACCAAGACGGCCGGGCCGTGGCTGGCGGCCCGGAGACAAGAGGAGACAGGAACCGCCCCCGCACTCTCCCGGGGGCGGTTCCATGTCTGGGGTCAGTCCGTCGCCTTGGCGTGGGAGCGGGCGACCTCGCGCAGGGTGTCGAGCAGAGTCGCCACCGCCGGCGTCACCGGCGCGCCGCGGCGAGTCGCGGCAAAAACCTTGCGCACCGGGCTCTGCGGGTGCAGGGCGCGGATGCGGATGTCGGCGCGCACGGCGGAGAGCGCCAGTTGCGGAATCAGGCCAACGCCGACGCCGGCCGCGACCAGGCCCTGGACCGTCTGGTAGTCGTCGCTCTCGAAGGAGACCCGCGGCTCGAAGCCGGCGGCGTGGCAGGAGCGGACCACGTGGCGCGCGCAGGGGCCGGAGACCGAGGTCTGCACCCACGACTCCTCGCGCAGGTCCTCGAGCCGGATCTGCCGCCGGCGGGCGAGCCGGTGCGCCGCGGGCAGGGCGAGGTGGAGGGGGTCTTCGAGCAGCTCGAAGCGCCGGATGCCGGCGCCGAGACGTTCGCCAACGCCCTCGAATTCGTAGAGCAGGGCGAGGTCGAACTCGCCGCCGCGCAGGCGCGGGGCGATCTCCTCCGGCTCGCCCTCGGCCAGGGTCACTTCGACGCCGGGGTGGCCGGCGCTGAAGGCGGCGATCGCCTGGGGCAGCAGGGTGGCGCCGGCGCTGGGGAAGGAGGCGATCCGCAGTCGCCCGGCCTCGCCGCCGGCGATCGCGGCGAGCTCGGTCTCGGCCGCTTCCATCCGGCCGAGGATGCCCTCGGCGTGGCTGACCAGCGCGGCTCCGGCCGCGGTCGGCCGCACGCCGCCGCGGTCGCGCTCGACCAGGATCGTGCCGACCTCGCCCTCGAGCGTCGCGATCGCCTGCGAGACGGCCGACTGGGAGTAGGAGAGCGCGTCGGCCGCGGCCGAGAACGAGCCGCTGTCGACGACCTCGCGGAGGACGTTGAGGCGAGCGGCATTCAACATAAGCAAAGCTTATCGATCGTATAGGTATTAACAGTTGTGATTATCGAGTGGGAGTGGCAGCATCGGTTCGAACTTTCCCGCTTGACCCATTCCCAGCAAGGAGATTCCCGATGGCCACTCGCATCATCGTTTCCTACGACGACACCGACAACGACCGCGACGCGCTCGCCCTCGGGCGCCTGCTCGCCTTCAGCGGCGCCGAGCTCTCGCTCGCCTACGTCCGCCACTCCCAGGGCGGCGCGCTGGAGGAGAAGGAGGCCGAGGACCTGCTCGCCCGCGGCGCCGAATCGGTCGGCGCCCCCGACATGCCGCGCCATGTCGTCGTCAACCCCGGCACCAGCGTCGGCCTCGCCGAGCTGGCCGAGCGCGAGGGCGCCGACGTGATCGTCTTCGGCTCCGAGTACCGCACGGCGCCGGGCACGGTCAAGCCGGGCATTCCCGCCCACAAGCTGCTGCTCGGCGGCCCGGCGGCGATCGCCGTCGCTCCGGCCGGCCTGCGCGACAACCCCTCGGTCAGCATCAACACGATCGGCGTCATCGACGAGGGCGACCCGGCGGCCCGCCAGACGGCGGAGAGCCTCGCCGCGGCGCTCGGCGCCACGGTCGCCGAGCGCGCCGGCGCCGGCCACATCGACCTGCTCGTCGTCGGCTCGCGCCCCGAGTCCCCGGCCGGCAAGGTCACCCTCAGCGCCGCCAGCGACTACGCGGTCGAGACCGCCGGCTTCCCGGTCCTGGTCGTGCCGCGCGGCCGCTCGGTCGAGTTCGCTTCGGCCTCGCCCGGCTCGCCCAGCGATTCCGGCGATTCCGATGGCCCGAGCGAGCCGGCGGTTGCCTAGGGCTTCTTGACGACGAGGATCACGGCCGCGATCGCCGGATCGCGGCCGTCGATCCGGTCGCGCGCCTCGGTCCAGGCGATCGGGCTCGCCGCCTCCCCCTCGAGCAGCTTGCCGAGGGAGGCGTCGGAGCGCTCCGCCTCGACCACGAAAGCGTCGGGCAGATCGGGTGGGGGAGCCGCTGCCAGTTCACGCTCGGTGACCTCCTCGCCGGCCCGCTCGGCGTTTGACCAGCCCTGGCCGAAGGCCAGATCCGGCCCGTCCAGATGCGGGCCCTCGAGGATCTTCAGCTTGCTCTCGGCCGGCAACCATTCCTGTTCGCCGAGCTCCACCGGCAGATCCTCCAGCCAGGGTGCGATCACGGCTGCGATCAGCTGCTCGCGGCTGAGGTTGAAGGAGCGGGCGTGCTTGATGCCGCTGCTGAGCTCGACGTGGAAGGCCACGCGACAACCATATGCTCACGGCGATGGAGACGCCTCTGCCCGCCGCCGTCGTCTTCGACAACGACGGCCTGCTGCTTGACACCGAGTCGGTCTGGACCCGCGCCGAGGAAGACCTCTTCGAGCGGCGCGGCCTCGCCTTCACCCCGCAGCACAAGCATGAGCTGGTCGGCACCTCGGCCGAGATCGCCGGCGGCATCCTCGAGCGCCGCCTCGGCGAGCCCGGCCGCGCCGCGGCGCTGATCGAGGAGCTGAACGAGCTGGTCGTCGCCGAGCTCGAGCACGGGGTCGAGGCGATGCTGGGGGCGACCGAGCTGCTGCAGCGACTGAAGCGGCGCGGCACCCCGATCGGCCTTGTCTCCAACTCGCCCTTGCCCTTCGTCCAGCGCTCGCTGGAGATCGTCGGATTCGTCGACCACTTCGACGTCGTGCTCAGCGCCCACGAGGTGGCGGCACCGAAGCCGGCGCCGGACCCCTATCTGGAGGCCTGCCGTCGCCTTGGGGTCGAGCCCGGCCCCGCTGTGATCGCCTTGGAGGATTCCCCGACCGGAGTGGCCGCCGCTCGCGCGGCGGGCCTGACCGTGATCGGGATTCCCTCACTTGACGGAATCGAGCTGGCGGAAGCGCACGCGATCGCCGGATCGCTGTCGGACGCCGTCGTTGCGCGCCACCTGGTCCTTTAGCTGCCGAGGATGCGGCGGCGGCGGAGAACGCGCTCGCAGAGAGCCTGCGCGTCTTGAAGCAATTGGAGTTGTGCGGCGTCAAGGTCGCCCTGCAGGGCGGCGTTGGCGAGGTCGCCGACTTCGTGGCGCCGTGCCTGGATCGTCGCCATGTCCACTTCGTGATCGTCGTTGCTGAGGGCGCCCTTCAACTCGGCCAGGAGTGCCTCCAGGCCGACTCGAAGCTGCAGGGCGGCCTCGCGGTTGCGGCCGGCGTTGAGGTCGGCGCGGGCGCGGAGGAGGAGGGTCTCGCAGGCGTCGAGTTGCTCGCGGCCGCCAAGCACGGCGGCGAGCCGTTGCTGGGGGCGCAGCTCTTCGTCGCGTTGGCGCCGCCGGGAGGCCGGGCCGAGGCCAGGGTCGACCCGATGGGCCGAGGAGAAGGCGCCGTCGGCCAGAGCCTCACCGCTGCCGAAGCCGATCCTGATCACGACCGCTCGCGCCGGGGTCACAGTCTGCGGGTAGGGGTCGCCACTGGCCACCGATTGGGCATGCAGGGCCTGGTTCAGCTCGTCTATTCCCTGCTCGACCAACCGGTCGATGTCGTCCTCGGCCGCGACGGTCTCCCGCAGCCAGGCGGCCGCCGCCGGCTCGTCGTCGAACTCGTTGAAGGCCAGCACCACCGTCGCTCGTGCCACCGGCAGCTCCGGCGGCGGTTCGGCGATCTCGGCGTCGCGCGGCCGGCGCCGTCGTCGCCGGGCCGGGGGAGGGGCACCGAGCGTCTCGATCACGAGCACCTGCTCGCGCTCGCCGTCGCGGACCAGGTAGCGGCCGTCGGCAAGCGCCAGCGGGCCGGCGAAGTCGAACTGGGTGAATCCGAAGAGGCGGGTCAAAGACCCAATTCTGCCTGCGGTCTCAGTCGCCGGCGCCGCCGCTTTGCCGTTGCCGCTGTTCTTGCCCTTGCCCTGTGTGTCGGGCAGAGCGAACGGCGACGGCTTTGGCGAGACGCGGGGGTTCTTGATTTCGTCGAGGCGCTTGGTCAGCCGCTGCCACTGGTCCGGTTTGAGCAGCGCGTTGAACTGCTGGTCGAAGGGACCGCTCAGCGGCCGGTAGCCGATGTGCACGTGGTTGTAGTGGTCGGGCAGGGCGAAGCTGGTTTCCCCGGGCAGATTCTCGAGCGAGATCACCTGGTGGGGGTGCATCGTGCCCTGCAGCTGCAGGACGTCGCGGATCAGCTGATCGACGAGCGTGCCGGGGCCCTGGTGGCCGGTCACGGGGATGCCGTCGATCACGGCGATGTCGACCGCGTCGCCGGTGCTGTGCTCGGAGACGTAGCCGGACGAGCTCATGATGCTGTGACCGCACTTGAGCGAGGTGATCGTCATCGTGAAGCCCTTGGAGACCAGGTACTCGAGCACCGCCAGGACGCGGCGGTCGATCTGGCCGGTGGCGATGTCTTCGCGGCCGCACTGGTAGATGTCGAGGGCTTTGTCGGCGAGGACGCGCTTCTGCAGCGCTTCCTTGGAGAGCAGCAGGACGCCGGCGCCGCCAAGGTCTTCGGAGAGCGGGTTCTTGCCGTCGGCCCGGTAGATCGCCGTCGCCTCGAGCAGCTTCCAGCCGTCGAGGATCGGCTTCGGGTCGATCTCGGGAGCGCCTCTGCCGGCCGGGCGGATGGCGAAGTTGATGTGGGGGTCGACGCCGTTCTGGGCGGCGCCGACGCGGGCGAGGACCGTCCCAGCTATAACCTTCGACCCAACCCTTAGGGTTCCGTCGGTCGGGTTGTCGGTCGCAGGTGCCTTCTTCTTGGCGACGGCGCCGCTCGCCCGGCTCGGCAGGGCCCGCAATCGCGGCCGCAGGTCTTCGCTTTCGACCGGCAGGCGCCGCTCCCTGCCGGTCGGCATCACCACCGAGCGGTGCTTGCGCACGATCTGGCCGAGCTCGGCGTAGGTGTAGCGGTTGCCGTAGGCGTCCTGCAGGACCACGTACTTGCCGAGGCGGGGGGAGCTGCCTAGCTTCTCGATCACGCCGTCGTTGACGGCGACGACCGGCGCGCCCTTGGCGGCGAAGATGTTGATCCCGCGTCGCGTCGGCGAGGAGGAGATCACTTCTGCCGCGGCGCCGTAGGCCTTTTCCGCACCCGGGGCCGAGCGCTTCAGCGCTTCGCGGGCAGAGAGGTCGTCGGCGTAGCTGGCGTTGGCGGCGACCGGGAAGTGGGCGCCCTCGGTGAGGCCGGTCAGCGAGCCGACCAGGTCGGTCGGCAGCTTGCCGTAGGCGCGGGCGTAGCCGAGCACCTCCTGCACGTACCAATCGGCGTGGTTGTAGGAGTAGATCGCTTTGTAGAGGTCGTGATCGCCGCCGCTCAGCTTCAGGTAGTGCGCCGCGGCGCAGATCGCGTCGACCGGGTTGTAGGGGTCCTTCTTGCCGTCGCCGTTGGCGTCGAGGCCGAAGGCTTCCCAGCTGGAGGGCAGGAACTGCATCCAGCCGATCGCCCCGGCGCTGGAGGGGCCCATGTTGGTGCCGAAGCCCGACTCGATCTTGTTGATCGAGGCGAGCACCTCCCAGGGGATGCCGTACTCGGTCCCGCAGGCCTGGTAGATCGGCAGCAGGAAGGGCGGGATCTCGAAGGAGTCGATGACGAAGTTGGGGACGCCGATCGGGGCGGGGCCGAAGGGGGCGATCGTCGTCGTCGGGTTTGCCTGGGTCGGCGTGCCGCCGCTGGTGTACTGCGAGCCGCCGTTGGTCGTGTCCGTCTGCTGGAGGCCGGCGGTGGCGCTGGGGGCGGTCACGCCGCCGCCCGAGTTCTCACCGCCGCCGCTGACGTCGCCGAGGCTTTCGTTGTGATGGACCTTGGCGCCGCCGGAGCCGATCGTCGCGCCAGTCTTGAAGCCGCCGCCCTGCTTTGGGCCTTCGCTTGGCGCCGGAGCCGCCGCGGGGGGCGCTTCGACGCTGCTGTTGGTGGTCGGGCTCGCCGGCGGCGTCGGTTCCTCCGTGGTGTCTTGCGGCGATTCGCAGTTCGGGTCTTCCATGTCGACGAGGCCGTCGCCGTCGTCGTCGACTCCGTTGGAGCAGGCCGGGGGGGTCGCCGCCGGTACCGCGGGCGTCGTCGTCAGCGGCGTCGTCGCTTCGCTCGGCGTGGTCGAGAGTTCGTCCGCGCCGGCGAAGCCGACTCCGAGCGCCGTTACGACGCCGAAGCTGGCCAGAGCGATGATCAGTGCAAGCTTGTTTCTCATATGACGGCGCACCCATACCCGCTGACACAGTTCGTGCACGTGCAGCCCATGCCGGCCCTCTCCCTGCGCAACAGGCCCGCCCAAGCTACTGGCTCGCACAGGGGCACGCAACGGCCGACCGCTGCCCCCAACAAGCCCTTAATCAAGGTCTCTCTCATGCCTGCAGCGCAGGAGGATTTCAGCCGGGCCGGATGCGCTGGTTAAGCTGATGTCAATGAGGCTGCCGATTTGACCGCGAACGCGGACTACGACGACCAGGAGGGCCTGCGCGCGCGCAGCGAGCAGGCGATCGGCGAGTTCGCCCAGGCCCTGCTCGACAGCCAGGTGCTGGAGAACGCCGTCGCCGCTGCCTTCGGCGCCCGCGAGAAGGCGCTCGATGCCCAGCACGCGGCGATGAGCGCGCTCAACCTGCCCTCGGCCGGCGACCTCGAACGGCTCGAGCGCCGGGTTCGCTCGCTTTCCCAGCGCCTGGAAGAGGTCGAGGACCAGATCGATCGTGTCTCACGCGATCTCGGCGACATTCGCCGCCGCCTGGTCGCGCGCGAGCGGGCCGAGGACGAAGCCTAACCCTCGACTTCACCCTGAGAGTGCGAAGGCAGCGGCCTGCCCGGCCCGTCGCTCCAGGCTCTCCAGCGCCTCCTTCTCCAGGCGCCGCCCGCCGCCCGCCGTTTCGCTGACGATCAGCACCGCGGCGAGCTCCACCTCCAGGGAGCTCGCACGGGCAAGCAGCGGCGCCGTCTGCATGTCGAGCCCTGCGGCTCCGGGGACCGGGGCATGCTCGGCGGGGTGAGCGTCGACGCTCGCCACCGCTGCGCTCTTCGCCTCGTCGCCGAGCTCCGAGCGAAGTCGCTCGGTCAACCCAGGGGCCGGCAGTACGGCGGCTCCCGGCTCCGCGCCCAGCGCGGTGGCGCTGCCGCCGTGCGCGATCGCCTCGCGCACGACCAGCAGATCGCCAAGCTGCTCCTTCCCGGGGTCGGTCCCCAGGCAGGTGCCGACCCGCACCGCCCGCTTCACGCCGAGCTGAGCAAGGTCGCCGAGCACCAGCGCGGCGCTTGGCCCGCCGATCCCGGTCGCCTGGATCGTCAACTCGTCCCCCGCCGTTGTGGTGCCGAAGTAGGCCCAGAGGCCGCGAGCGTGGTTGCTCATCTTCGGTTGCTCGAGCAGCTCCTGGGCGAGCAGCAGCGCCCGCCCGGGGTCCCCGACCAGCACCGCGTCGGCGGCGATCGGGGCGGTGGGTCGCAGCCGCGAGGGCATCGCTGGACCCTAATCGCGCGACCCGGTCACTGACACTCGCGAGAGTGGCCGGGCGCAGATCTTCGCCATCTGTCCAATGCGACGGGTGCGCTCCCCGTTGGAGGATTTAGCCGATGAAGAAGATCGAGGCCTTCATCCGCCACGAGGCGTTCGACCCGATCCGGGCCGAGCTGCTCGACAAGGGGTTGCCCTCGCTCTCGATCCTCGAGGTCAAGGGGTCCGGCCGCCAGCGCGGTGAGGTGGAGCACTACCGGGGCTCGGCCCTGATGATCAGCGTGCGGCCGAAGCTGAAGCTGGAGGTGGTGGTGGAGGACAAGGACAAGGGCCTGGTCCTCGAGACGATCCTCAGGCACGCCCGCACCGGCGAGGTCGGCGACGGCAAGATCTTCGTTCTCCCGGTCGAGGAGGCGATTCGCATCCGCACCGGCGAGGGCGGCGAGCCGGTCCTGCAGGCACACGAGGAGTCCGAGATCTCGGCCTAGCGCGTAGCCTCGCGGTCGGTGGCCGCCGACGAACGGATATCCCTCAGCGAGGCCGCGCGCCGCTCCGGCGTCTCCGCCAGCACGCTGAAACGCTGGGCCGAGGAGAAGGTGCTGCCGGTGCGCCGCGGCCGCTGGACGGCCGCCGCTGCGGCGCAGGCCCGCGTCGTCGCGCGGATGCGCGAGCGCGGCCACTCGCTCGAGGACCTCAAGCGCGCCGGCCGCGAGGGCCGCCTCGCCTTCGGCTTCACCGAGGAGCTCTTTCCCAAAGAGGAGGAGCAGACGACGCTCGCGGAGGCCGCCCGCGAGACCGGGCTCGAGCCCGAGCTTGCCGAGCGCATCCTCGTCATCCTCGGCACCCCGCTGGGCCAGGAGCGCCTGCTCAGCCCCGAGGACGTCCGGGCGCTGCGCCACTGCGCGCGGGTGCTGGCGGCCGGCTTCCCCCTCGTCGCCTTCCTCCAGCTGGTCCGCGTCTACGTGCAGTCGCTGCGGCGGATCGCCGACGCCGAGGTGCGCCTCTTCCACCTCTACGTGCACGAACCGCTGATCCGCGACGCGGTGCCGGAGCTGGAGATGGCCGAGGAGATGGGCGAGCTGGCCGGCGACATCCTCCCCCTGGCGGCGCCGCTCACCGACTACCTCCACACCCGCTACCTGCGCTTCTTCCTTGAGCAGGACGTCGTCGGTCACATGGAGAGCGACCTGGGCATGGCCGAGTCGCAGGTGCACCACGTCCCGGTCACCCTCTGCTTCATCGACCTCACCGGCTTCACCCGCTACACCGAGGAGGAGGGTGACCTCGAGGCGCTCGACGTGGTCGAGAACTTCGTCGAAACGGTCGAGGCGACGCTGCCGCCCGAGGCGACGATCGTGAAGACGATCGGCGACGAGGTGATGGTCGTCTCGCCCGAGCCGGCCACGCTGACCGAGTGGGCGGTCAACCTGATGGGCCGGTTCCCCCTGCGCCCTCAGCCGCGCGTCGGCATCCACTACGCCCAGGCCGTGTACCGCGACGGTGATTACTTCGGCACCCACGTCAACCTCGCCCACCGGGTCGTCAACCGCGCCCAGGCCGGCGAGGTGTTGGTCACCGACCGCGTCAGCGAAGCCCTGCGAGGACGCGGCCTCACCTGCGAGCCGATCGGCGAGGTCACCCTGCGCGGCTTCCCAACCCCAACCCCGCTCTACGTAGTCCGCTCCGGCGACTGACCTTCCGGTGCGCCTTATCCCCGATATAGAGGGATAAAGCGCACCGGAACCGGCGGGCGCGCGACACTTAGGGCATGGAGAGCGAGGGGATGCTCGGGGCGGTTCGGGAGGGCGGGCTGTTGCCGGCGGGGACGCCGGTGGTGGCGATGCTCTCCGGCGGCCGCGATTCGGTTTGCCTGCTCGACCTCGCGGTCCGCCTGCTTGGCTCCGACGCAGTTTCGGTCGTCCACGTCAATTACGGCCTGCGGGACGACTCCGACGCTGATGAGGAGCACTGCGCGGAGCTCTGCTCGCGACTTGGCGTGGAGCTCGAGCTCAAGCGGCCGCGCCGGCCTGAGGGGCCGGGCAACCTGCAGTCTTGGGCGCGCGACACGCGCTACGCCGCCGCTGCCCGCCTGGCGCTCGGCCGGGGGGCGCTGATTGCCACCGGGCACACCGCCGACGATCAGGTCGAGACGATCCTCTACCGCCTGGCCTCCTCGCCCAGCCGCCGGGCGCTGCTGGGGATGCGCGCGCGCGACGGCAGCCTGGTGCGCCCGCTGCTCGGCTTCACCCGCGAGCAGACGACCGCCTACTGCGAGGAGCGCGGGCTCGCCTGGCGCGATGACCCGAGCAACGCCGAAACCGGCTACGCCCGCAATCGCGTTCGCCACGGCCTAGCTGCGGCGCTCGCCGAAATCCACCCTGCCGCGGCGCGCAACGTGCTGCGTACGGCCGAGCTGCTGCGCGACGAGGCCGAGGTGCTCGACGCGCTGGTCGACGCCGAGCTCGGCGCCAACGGCTCCGAGCGCGGCACGATCGAGCTGAGCCGGCTGGCGGAGCTGCCGCCGGCGCTGCGCCGGCTCGTCGTCCAACGCCTCGCCGACCGCGCCGCCGGCCGCCCGGTGCCCGGCGCCGCCAACCACGCCGACCAGGTGGCGGGCCTGCGCCGCACCGGCACCGCGATGCTCGACCTCGGCGCGGGCGTGCGTGCCGTGGCGGTCCGCGGCGTCCTCCACACCGAGCGCTGACCCTCCGGCGGCTTCGTATCTAGACTGCGCCGCGTGACCGAGCCCTCGATCGGCGAGACCCTCGTCTCCACGGAGGAGCTGCAGCGCCGCGTGGCCGAGCTCGGCCGCCAGATCAGCGCCGAGTACGCCGGGCGCGACCTCTTCATGGTCGGCGTGCTCAAGGGCGCCGTCCTCTTCCTCGCCGACCTGATGCGCCACGTCGAGGTGCCCTGCGAGATCGACTTCATGGCGGTCTCGAGCTACGGCTCGCAGACCGACTCCTCGGGCGTGGTGCGCATCCTCAAGGACCTCGACGCGCCGATCGAAGGCCGCGACGTGCTGCTCGTCGAGGACATCATCGATTCCGGCCTCACCCTGCAGTACCTGATGCGCAACCTGAGGGCGCGCAACCCCGCCTCGCTGGAGGTCTGCGCCCTGTTGACCAAGCCGGAACGCCTCCGCGTCGACCTCTCGCCGCGCTACGTCGGCTTCGAGATCCCCAACCGCTTCGCGATCGGCTACGGCCTCGACCACGCGCAGCGCTACCGCAACCTCTCCTACGTGGCCGCGTTGGACGATTAGATGCCGAATCCGCCCTGGTACGCTGATTTTTCCCTGTGAGGCGTTTTTTCAAGAGCGCAGCTTTCCCGATCCTGCTGGTGGTGATCCTTGCCTTCGTTGCCCAGAAGGTGATCAGCAGCCCCGACAGCAGCAAGGCCCCGACCTACAACCAGCTCGTGGGATCGAAGGCGAACGGCGGGCTGATCGCCAACAACGAAGTCAAAAGCGTCACGATCAACACCAAGGACAACTCCCTTGACGTCACTCTCAAGGGCGAAAATCCCGAAGAAGACGGCGAAAGCTTCTCGACCGGCTACCCGCCCAACACCGAGCAGTCGCTGCTCAACCTGATCGACGAACACAACGTCGAAACGACGGTGCACGGGACCGGCGGCTCCAGCATCCTCTCGCTGCTCACCTACATCCTGCCCTTCGTCCTCTTCTTCGGCTTCTGGATCTTCCTGATGAACCAGATGCAGGGTGGCGGCTCGCGGGTTATGAACTTCGGCAAATCGAAGGCCAAGCGGATGTCGGTCGACGCGCCCAAGATCACCTTCCGCGACGTCGCCGGGGTCGACGAGGCGGTGCAGGAGCTGCAGGAGATCAAGGAATTCCTCGAGAACCCGAAGAAGTTCCAGGCGCTCGGCGCGCGCATCCCCAAGGGCGTGCTGCTCTACGGCCCGCCCGGCACCGGCAAGACGCTGCTCGCTCGCGCCGTCGCCGGCGAGGCGGGCGTTCCCTTCTTCTCGATCTCCGGCTCTGACTTCGTCGAGATGTTCGTCGGCGTCGGCGCCAGCCGCGTCCGCGACCTCTTCGAGCAGGCCAAGCAGAACTCGCCCTGCATCATCTTCATGGACGAGATCGACGCCGTCGGCCGCCACCGCGGCGCCGGCATGGGTGGTGGCCACGACGAGCGCGAGCAGACGCTCAATCAGCTGCTGGTCGAGATGGACGGCTTCGAGATGAAGGACAACATCATCCTGATCGCGGCGACCAACCGGCCCGACATCCTCGACCCGGCGCTGCTGCGGCCCGGCCGCTTCGACCGCCAGGTCGTCGTCGACCGCCCCGACCGCAAGGGCCGCAAGCACATCCTCGAGGTGCACACGCGCGGCAAGCCGCTGGCCAAGGTGATCGACCTCGACGCGCTGGCCGGCCAGACCCCCGGCTTCACCGGT
Organism: uncultured Solirubrobacterales bacterium; assembly: GCA_963774405.1. Lineage (GTDB taxonomy): Bacteria > Actinomycetota > Thermoleophilia > Solirubrobacterales > 70-9 > VRUE01. Next base: position 1,072,933 of record CAVZEV010000005.1, read on the forward strand.
GCCGACCTCGCCAACCTGATCAACGAGGCGGCCCTGCTGACCGCTCGCCAGGGCAAGCGCGAAATCACCATGCAGGAGCTCGAGGAGGGGATCATGCGCGTGATCGCCGGCCCCGAGAAGAAGACCCGGGTGATGAGCGAGAAGGAGCGCCTGATCACCGCCTACCACGAGCTCGGCCACGCGATCGTCGGCCACCTGCTGCCCAACTGCGACCCGGTCCACAAGATCTCGATCATCAGCCGTGGCCAGGCGCTCGGCTACACGATCAGCCTGCCCGGCGAAGACAAGTTCCTCACCTCGCGCGCCGAGCTGACCGACACGATGGCGATGACCCTGGGCGGTCGCGCCGCCGAGGAGATCGTCTTCGGCGAGATCACCACCGGCGCCTCCAACGACCTCGAAAAGGTGACCGAGACCGCGAAGCAGATGGTGATGCGCTTTGGCATGTCCGAGCGCCTCGGCCCGCGCGTCTTCGGCCACGACCGCGGTCAGCCCTTCCTCGGTCGCGAGTTCTCCTCCGAGCCCGACTACTCGGACGAGATCGCCCGCGAGATCGACGACGAGATCCGCCGCATCGTCGAGAGCGCCCACCAGACCGCCAAGGACCTGCTCACCGAACGTCGCGAGAACCTCGACACCATCTCGAAGATCCTGCTCAAGCGGGAGACGATCGACGCCGAGCAGTTCATCGCCCTGCTCGACGGCAAGTCCGAAGAGGAGGTCTTCGTCGACGACGAGGAGCCGACGCCGCCGGTCGAGCCGGCGCGGGAGCCGGAACGGGCGCAGCGCGAAGGGCCGGTGGCGCAGCCTCGACCCCGACCAGGGTTCGCTGGCGGAGACGCAAGCTGACCGGTAGGGGCCGTGGGGTGGCCCTCGCCCTGACAAATGCCGGTCTAATTAGACCGGCATTTTGAGTATCCGCCAGTTCGAGGGCCACCCCACGGCCCCACTCGACAGGTAGCGATACTTCGTCCATGAATCCGAAGTTGATGGGCGTCGTCAACGTCACCCCAGATTCGTTCTCCGATGGCGGGCGGTATCTCGATGCCGATGCGGCCGTTCGGCACGGCGAAAAGCTTGTTAGGGATGGGGCGGCGATTTTGGATGTGGGCGGGGAATCGACGCGGCCGGGGGCGGTTGAGGTCGAGGAGGCGGAGGAGTTGCGGAGGGTCGAGCCTGTTGTTCGGGCGCTGGCTGGTGGGACGACCGTTTCGATTGACACCTCGAAGCTCGCGGTTGCCGAAGCGGCGCTGGATGCCGGGGCCTCGATCGTCAACGACGTGACTGCGTTCAAGCACGATCCCGAGATGGCGGGACTGTGCGCTGAGCGGGGGGTGGGGGTGGTGCTGATGCACATGCCGGGGAATCCGCGGACGATGCAGGACGACCCGCGTTACGGGGACGTGGTTGACGACGTCAAGGCGTTTCTGGTTGAGCGGATGGAGTTCGCTGTCGGTCAGGGCATCGGTGAAGAGCGGGTTTGGCTGGATCCGGGGATCGGCTTTGGCAAGACGCTGGAGCACAATCTGGACCTGCTGCGGCGCCTTGGGGAGTTGCGCGAGCTGGGGCGGCCGTTGGTGGTCGGCACCTCGCGCAAGAGCTTCATTGGCAAGGTGGATGGGTCGGATGTGGAGGATCGGATCGGCGGTTCGATTGCCACGTCGGTGCTCGCGGCTGCCGAGGGGGCGGATGTCTTGCGGGTTCACGACGTCGCCGAGATGGCGCAGGCGCTTGCGGTGACGAACGCGGTGCTTGGGTAGGTTCCACCCATGGAGGCACACGGCAATGGGTTCGATTCACGGGTTGAGGTGGAGTTGCGCGGGCTCTCGATCTACACTCATCACGGCGTCAGCGACTCCGAGCAGGAGGTCGGCCAGCGGCTCGAGTTCGACATCTCCTTCGACGTGCCCGACTGCGACGCGGTGCTCACCGACCGGATCGAGGACACGGTCGACTACGCCGAGGTCTGCGACATCGTCGCCCTCGCCGCCACCGAGCGCAGCTACCGCACGCTCGAGCGCCTCGCCCAGGTTGTCGGCGGGCGGCTGATGGAGCGCTACGGCTGCGAGTCGGTGCGGGTCCGCGCCGCCAAGCCCGAGCCGCCGCTGCCGCTGGCGATCCAGGAGGTCGCGGTCGAGGTCGTCCACGAGCGCGCCGAAGAGGACGACGACGAGGCCGAAGAGGCCTAGCGCGCGGTGCGTACCGGGTACCTGGGCCTCGGCTCCAACGTCGGCGACCGCGAGTCCCACCTGCGGGCGGCGATCGAGCTGCTGCGCGAGCGCGAGGTCGAGGTCGAGGCGGTCTCCTCGACCTATGAGACCGAGCCGGTCGGCGAGGTGCTCGACCAGGCCGACTTCCTCAACGCCGCGATCCGCATCCGCACCGCGCTCGAGCCCGAGGCGCTGCTCGACCTCTGCAAGGAGATCGAGGTCGCCCGCGGCCGCGCCCTCGACGCCCCCCGCCACAGCCCGCGCCCGCTCGACGTCGACCTGCTCCTGCTCGGTGACCTCGAGCTCTCCACCGAGCGCCTGATCCTGCCCCACCCCGAGGTGACCAGCCGCCGCTTCGTCCTTGCACCGCTGCTCGAGCTCGATCCCGCGCTGGAGCTGCCTGACGGCCTACGCCTGGACGAGGCACTGGCGGCTCTGGGCCCGGGGCAGCGAGCCGACCGGGTCGGCTCGCTCAGCTAGCGGCAGCGGTTCCGTCGCGCAGCTGTTGCAGCCAGGCCGGCGGCAGGGTCGGGGGAGCGTCGCCCGGGTAATCGGGGATCACCCGCAGCGCGTGCTTGCCGGCGGGGCGAGCTTCGATCGCCGGGCGCAGGTCCTGAAGGGTCATCGCCAGCCGGATGCTCGGCGCGATCTGGAAGTCCGCGGCGTTGAGCTGCTCCCCGCCCAGAACTCCGGCCTCGATCCAGGCGTCGATCTTGTCGAGGTAGCCGGGCAGGGCGGCGAGGTCGCGACGCACGTTCTCGTCGGTCGCCTCGTTGGTGCGGGCGGCGAGGGCGATGATCGGCGCCGCCGTGCGCACCGCGAGGCCAATCGGGATGCCGAGCTTGGCGCCCTCTGAGTAGCTGCGCAGCGAGGAGCTGTCGCGCTTGATCGACCACCAGGAGATCTGGCGGATCGGGTGTTGCAGCTCCTCGTCGCCGAAGCGCTCGGCCTCTTCGACCGCAGCGCGGCGCGCGGGTCCTCGGGAAAGAGGGCCGGCTCTGGCTGCAGCCGCTCCAGCTCGCGGGCGATCGGGCGCGAGCCCTGCACCCTGCGCCCGTCGATCTTCAGCGCCGGCACCGTTTTGCCCGGGAAGCCGAGGACGCGCACGATCCCCTTCGAGATCACCGGGAAGAGGTCGGTGCGCTTGTAGGCGATGCCCTTGTGCTCCAGCATCGCCCGCGTAGCCATCCCCGGATGCGAGCCCGGAATCGTGTAAAGACGCGCCTCCACGGCGCCGATCCTACGGCGTCGGCGATAATCGCGAGGTGCTCCTCGCGGCCGACGTCGGCAACACCCAAACGCATCTCGGCGCCTTCGAGGGCGAGCGCCTGGTCGAGCACTGGCGCTTCCAGACCCGTTCGGGCGCGACCGGCGACGAGCTGGCGGAGCGGATCAGCGGCCTCTTCGGCCTCTGCGACATGTCCTTCGCCGAGA